>NZ_CAJGYX010000035.1:0-544 GCF_904845955.1 Psychrobacter cibarius | reverse complement strand
GCAGTTGTTCAGCCACATTCTCAATCATGTTTTTATAACTGGCAATCGTGGTTTTTGACTTAGCAGCCTGACTGTCGTCTTTGCCCGCTTCTTTGATATTGATAGGTTGCTCTACCTTAGGCTCATCTGCTGGCTTAGTTTTTTCAACGTCAGCTTCTTGAATATTAGCCTCTTCAATATCAGCAGCTTCGCTATCGTCATGTGCCTCGTCAATCTTTTCAGCTGCTACGTGCTCAGCTATAACAGTGCCTTCATTCGACGGCTCGTTAGTTACTTCTACTAGCGCTTGATCTGCTTCTAGTAATTGTTCGCTGTGAACACTGATATTATCAGCCTGAGCTTGATTGGCTAGCGCATTTGCCTCAACATCATGAGCATCCACATTGTTATCATCATGTTCAATAACCGTTTGCTCAGTATCAGCCGCTTGTTCGGTCGGTAGACTCAACACTGCGGGCTCCTGATAACTAGGATGTTGACCACGTGGATCGTTGCCAGCACGCTTACCAATGGCGCGTGGTTCGACGTCTGTTTTACCTTGCGT
>NZ_CAJGYX010000034.1:0-884 GCF_904845955.1 Psychrobacter cibarius | reverse complement strand
CGTAGAGAGCATTAAAGAGCTCTACGATGTCGACATCTCAAGCTCTCTTGTCTCAAGAGTCACCGATAACATATTAGAGGACATCACCGCTTGGCAGAACCGGCCGCTGAGCAGTGTTTATCCTATCGTCTATTTGGACTGCATCGTCGTGAAGATACGTCAAGACAAGCAGATCATCAACAAGGCGATCTATCTGGCCTTAGGCGTGGGACTCGACGGCAGAAAAGAGCTGCTTGGTATGTGGCTCTCAGAGAATGAAGGCGCTAAGTTCTGGCTAGGCGTTCTCACTGAACTACAAAACCGCGGGGTACAAGATATCCTCATTGCCTGTGTCGATGGTTTAAAGGGCTTCCCTGATGCTATCAACACCGTTTATCCAAACGCTCAGGTTCAGCTGTGTATCGTGCATATGCTGCGCTATTCAATGAAGTTTGTGCCATGGACGGATAAGAAGAAAGTAGCGGCTGATTTAAAAGCCATCTACGGAGCTGATACGCTTGAGATAGCCGAGGCCAATCTTGAACACTTTGATGAGACTTGGGGCACAGAGTACCCGCACGTGGTCAAGTCTTGGCGCAATAACTGGGAGGGCTTAACGGTGTTCTTTAATTACCCTAAAGACATCAGAAAAGCCATTTATACCACCAATGCTATTGAGTCTTTAAACAGCGTGATTCGGACAGCGGTGAATAAGCGTAAGGTGTTCCCCTCTGATCAGGCAGCATTCAAAGTGGTGTACTTAGCCACCCAGCAGGCATCCAAAAAGTGGTCGATGCCAATCCGTAACTGGACGTCTGCTCTGAATCGTTTTATGATTATGTTTGATGATCGTATCAGCAGGCATTTAATCTAAATGGCAGTTACACAGAATCTGGGATGGTCTC
>NZ_CAJGYX010000033.1:0-908 GCF_904845955.1 Psychrobacter cibarius | reverse complement strand
TATAGTCAATCCAGAATAAAATTGGTACAACCCATATCATGAAACAGCTTAGGTAAATTATTCTCCATCCACCCTTGTCGTAGAAACTTAGCCTGTGCCCATTTTTTTTCAATAGGGTTTAAATCAGGGCTGTAAGGCGGTAGAAATAACAAGCGATGACCATGCCTGTTGAGTAATCTCTGAACGCGTTTATGAAAGCTGGCGTTATCCATGACGATTACGCATTTTATTTTAAGACTTGGTATTAGCGTGTTTTTGCACCAGTTGTAGAATATGTCGCCATTGATATTCTTTTCGAAGTAATCAAGTGCAAATAACGCTTTTTCATATAAGGCACCAATAACATTGGTGCGTTTTTTACCTTGCCAGTTATAGCTATCGATGCAAGGGGTACCAATAGGTGCATAGCCATGAGAGCGGATGGTCTCAGCCTCGAAGCCACTCTCATCCATGTATACAATTGAATAGCCTTGAGCGATGTAGTCGCCCAGTTTACTTAGATATTTAGCTCTGTTTAATGGGCAAGCTTTTGGATGCTCTAAGGTCTTTTTTTTGACTGATACCAAGACGTTTTAAAGCGGCCTCGATGCCCGACTTACTACAGCCAAAACGCTGTGCTCTCTCGTACATGTAATCGTCTGGATGCTGTTCAACATCTTTTAATAAAGCTTCGTTAGGTATTTTACTGGGTGGTTTATTGCGAGTGAGTTTAATACTAGGATCTTTGAGCCAATTCTGTAGCGTGGCCTTACTAATGTCATAAAATGCACAAGCTTGTCTGATACTCATATCTTGTTGTTCGACACTTTTAATCACTTGAGCACGGAAGTCTGCTGAATAAGTCATAATCTTTTTACTTTTCGCTTGTTTTAAAACTACTGTACCACTTTTATAAAATATCTACTATA
>NZ_CAJGYX010000032.1:0-1112 GCF_904845955.1 Psychrobacter cibarius | reverse complement strand
CGCACCATCTGGCATGAGACCATCTTTTGGTTCTGGTAGCTTCTCATCAGCGCCATGAGCGATACCTTTTGCAACCAAATCAGTTGTCGATACACGTGCATGCGGGCGAGATGGGCCTGCCAGATTGCGCACGACCGCAGATAAATCAAATTCAAGTACACGTGCGTATTCGGCCTTTTCCATGCCATCAGCCCATAAACCCACTTGCTTGGCATACTGCTCAACCAGTTTAATCTGATCTTCACTACGACCAGTTAGGCGTAAGTAATCGATGGTTTGCTCATCGATATAGAACATGGCAGCAGTTGCGCCATACTCAGGCGTCATGTTGGAGATAGAAGCACGGTCACCAACACTCAGCTGACGTGCACCTTCACCAAAGAATTCAATATAGGTAGAGACAACGCCTGCATCACGTAAAAACTCAGTCATCGCAAGTACGAGATCCGTACCAGTAATGCCTTTTTGCAACTTGCCAGTTAATTTAACACCAACGTAATCTGGTAGGCGCATATAAGACGGGTTGCCTAGCATAACGCTCTCAGCTTCCAATCCGCCAACACCGATAGAGATAACGCCAAGCGCATCGACCATAGGCGTATGGCTATCTGTACCGACTAAAGTATCGGCAAAGGCTACTTGTTCACCGGCTTTGTTTTGGACGACTTGGACGACAGGCGACATTTTTTCTAGATTGATCTGATGCATGATGCCGTTACCGGGCGGTACGACGTTGACATTATCAAAGGCATACTGGCACCAATTGATAAAGTGAAAGCGATCATCGTTACGGCGCTCTTCGATAGCACGGTTTTTCTCAAAAGCGTTTTCCTCAAAGCCGGCATGTTCAACGGCTAGTGAATGGTCAACAATTAATTGCGTTGGCACGATTGGATTCACTTTAGACGGATCGCCACCTTGCTCAGCGATGGCATCACGTAGACCTGCCAAATCGACAAACGCGGTCTGACCTAAGATGTCATGACAAACCACGCGGGCAGGGTACCAAGGAAAATCTAAATCTTGTTTGCCCTCAATATGTTGTTTTAAAGCAGCTGTTAGCTCTTCTGGTGGGCAACGACGTACCAAGTTTTCACATAGTACTTTTGAGC
>NZ_CAJGYX010000031.1:0-1195 GCF_904845955.1 Psychrobacter cibarius | reverse complement strand
GTTTAATAAATAAGCAACTGATAACCAAAAATAAATGGCTTAAAACAAATGGCTTAAAACAAATGGCTTAAAACAAATGGCTTAAAACAAATGGCTTAAAACAAATGATTCATCACAGGAATTTCTTGTGGTGGATTCTCTTCTTCGTCAACAATTTGACGAGCCACATGCATGATAAGCTGACGCAACCAACGATGGGCGGGATGATGCTGCAACAAAGGCGACCACGCCATCGTTAGCTCAAATTCAGGGATAAAAAATGGTGGCTCGACCATCATGATACTGTCGTTATTAGCCTGCATTTTTGCCACACGCGTAGGCAAAGTTGCAACCAAATCTTTATTGGCTGCAAGCATGGCTGGCATTTGATAGTGGCGGGTAAAAACACTGATTTGACGTTTTTGACCTAAACGTTGCAGTGCTTGATCAATTGAACCTAGGCCACCAGATTTTTCTGGATTGACACCAAATCCCACACCCATACCAGTTTTAGAGACCCAAACGTGCTGCGCCTTAAGATAATTTTTTAGATTAAAGCGATGAGCATAGGGACTGTCAGAGGACAATAGGCAGCTAAAGGTATCACGCCAGACCAAAACTTGGTGGAAACTTTGCGGAATTTCATTAAAGCGGTTGATCGCCAAATCCACTCGCCCCTGCTCCATATCACGATATGAGACGTCCGATGGCGTTAAAAAATCTAAGATGACATTTGGTGCCTCTGAGCGCAATGCTTTGACCAATTTTGGTACCAATGTCGCTTCAGCATAGTCTGAGGTCATGATACGAAAAACGCGCGAGGTACTATAAGGACGAAATTCTGTGCGTGGCTCTAATACTTGTGTCAAATCCGCCAGTATCTCACGAATGCGTGGTTGCAGCTCAAGCGCACGCTCAGTCGGCGTCATCCCTTCTGATGAACGCACCAATAAAGGATCGTTAAATAACTTACGCAAACGGCGCAAAATATTACTCATGGCAGGTTGGGTAATGCCAAGCTGCTCAGCTGCACGAGTGACGTTTTTTTCTCGTAACAACACATCTAGATGTACCAATAAATTTAAATCTACCCGCTGCAAATTCATATATGTCTCTTTACCTTAAAATAAATACCACTACAAACGCGGCGTTTTTTGCCCTGTTATTTAGTATAAATCATCTATAACAGCATGAAATAAGGACAATTTTATATTAA
>NZ_CAJGYX010000030.1:0-1234 GCF_904845955.1 Psychrobacter cibarius | reverse complement strand
AGGTTCCCAAAAACTGTATAACTGCTCACAACCTTCTATCCATAAAAAAGCCACCTTGCAAAATGCTAAGGTGGCTTTTTTGAATTATTAATCATCAAGTGCAGTTGTTCATATGCTGTGCTTCTGTCAGATCTGGGTTACGACAATCGGCTAACGGATCATATCCGTCGTCATAACCTGAACGTTCAATCACGAATTTACGCAGATCAGCATCTGTGCCGCCACCAAGTGTAAAATCATTTAATAAATCTACCATGTCTTGTGATACTTCAATATCATTATTAACGAGGTAATCAATGTGTGCTGCTTGCGTTGGTGTCAGTAGTTCGGTCGTTTCTACAGCGTGATCACCGGTTCCATTATCGTAGTAGTCATCATTTGAGATCTCATGAGTAGTTTCACTCATGTCTGATATGGATGTCATGTCAGCATCCAATTGATCACTTAGATCTTGGAATATATCATCATATGTTTCACTTGCAACCTCTTCATCAATCAAGCCGAAGTCAGCGACAGATGAGTCTTCGATGTTCTTATTAGAATTTTTGGTGGTGTTCTAAAAAGTATGCTGGCATCAGACGTAGCCATAATTGACATAAAAGAACACCAGATCGAATACTTTAAAGTGATTATCAAGCTTTTTTGAGAAGCAACAAGTCTTTCTAACCGATCGTCTTAATCGGTGTCTAAGACGGCAGTTATTACCTTCTATACCTACCGTATGCTGTTTGCCAACTCGTTTGTTATCACCTTTAAAGGCCGTTATGAAACTGTCCCAATTGTCCATGCTAATAGAGTCATAGCTCACTTTAAGTTGCTTAAGACGTGCTCTTAGTTTCTGAGCCGTTTTTAAGTCACGCTTGCCCCAGACATAAGCGACAATCTCATTAGTAGCACGGTCATAAGCATAAATAAGCCAAACTTTACGCTTCTTGCGATATACGTAAGTCCAGAACTCATCAACCTCTAAGCGTTCATAGTAGCGCTTCTTAGGTACAATCTTGTAAATGGATGAGCCTATAGTACTAAGCACTTTTCCAATACTAACCTTGGCTATAACGGCTATGTCTCTAACGCCGCAACCTCGGACAGTCATCAGTCGTATGAGATCTTCTATTCTAGAGTGACAGCCGTTATAGGTTACCGCATGATCGCCAATAAACTGGCGTTTGCAGTCCTTACATTGGTAGTTCTGCTTGCCATAGCTTTTTATGCCGTTTTTCTTTAAACTGGG
>NZ_CAJGYX010000029.1:0-1242 GCF_904845955.1 Psychrobacter cibarius | reverse complement strand
TATTTAGCTCATCTGAGAACCCTGGCATGATAGGTGACGTGTTAGTCGCGCCTTCTACCCCATGAAGGATCATATTGACCAGCGCATCAGGTTTCTCACGGCGAATACTGCTGAGTCCAACGATAGGGGCGTAACGCGCATCAGGCTGACCATAACCATCAACGCCGTGGCAGCTACCACAGGCTGCCAAATATAGCGATTCTGGTGAATTGCTGCCATTACTCACCTGCGCTTTGGCTTGGGCTAAATAATCTTTTTGCACCAGTAAATCATGAGTGATAGATTCGCTAATGGGTGTTGGCAAACGCGAGACATCAACGGCTGCGACCTTATCATCTGTTTGGATAGCAGGCACCGCTTTTAGATAAGAAGCAATGGCATTCAAATCTTCATTTTTTAAGTAGCGCGTACTATGTGCAACCGCCTCGCCCATAGGACCACCCGCATAGGCACGCTGGTCAAGCTCACCAGTACGCAGATAAGTGACAATATCTTGTTCACTCCAACTACCGATACCGCTCGACTCGTCAGGCGTGATATTTGGTGCATGCCAATGACCAAGCTGAGCACCTGATAGATACATTTTTTTATCGAAACCCATAGTGCTATTACGCGGGGTATGGCAAGTACCGCAGTGCTCTAAGTTATTGACAATATATTCACCACGTTGCTGCGTCTCAGTGAGACCATCACGGTTTTCAGTAGACGGGACATTGAGAAAATTCCAGCCAATCATTAAGCTGCGAATGTTAAAGGGAAATGGCAGGTCAGTTTTATATTTTGGTGCTTCATCGACAGTAGGTACGGTTTGCAGATAAGCAAACAACGCACTGATATCTTCTTCTTTCATGCCACTATAAGAAGGATATGGCATGGCAGGGTAAAGCATATGGCTTGGCGTACGACCTTTTTGCAACGCGTTCTTTAAATCCGTTTCGGTATAATCGCCAATACCATAACGTTTAGACGGAGTGATATTGGTTGAATAGATATCTCCCATCGGCGTTTCAATCGCTGTACCGCCAGTATAATCTTCGCCATGACATGCCATGCAATCGGCCGCACGGGCAATGTAAGCACCGCGATTGACAAGCTCGCTATTGGCTGGACTAATATTAGGTAAACTGGCATTAGGTAGGCTAGCATTGGCTAGGCTGGTATTGACGACGCTTGCGCCTTCAGCCATCGCAGCGCTGGAGGTCATACCAATGACGAGCATCGATAACATCACAGAAAGTGGCT
>NZ_CAJGYX010000028.1:0-1316 GCF_904845955.1 Psychrobacter cibarius | reverse complement strand
CTCGAAAATTGCAATTGATTGATACTAATAAGTTTGCACAAATATAGTGCGCCCCTACTCTTAATCGCTCATTTATCCCTTAAAAATAACGCCATATTATAACAAATAATCAGACAAATCGCATGCTATATTTGTCAGCTTATTTTGCTAGCGCTTATCTATCGATATCGACGTCTGTAGAGCCCAGCTATTTAAAAACATAGAAAACATACTCAATCGTCGGTTACTGGTTTTGACCCTTCAATATTAAACGTTCAGCAGGCAGATAAGCTTTTTGTTTGCTATATAAATAATTCAGCATCTGCTCACGTATCTCACAGGCCAGTGTCCATGCTTCTATGGGACCTACCCCTGAAACAGCGCCGCGCAGGTGAATAATGTTGGCAGTCACCTCAACGACAAACATTTCAGGCTCAGTTTTATTGTCCCAAAGCTTATTGTCTTTAACCGCCGATATAAATTGCTGGCGAATGGTGTCAATATCTGCGCCATAATCGACATATAAAAACACAGGGCAAGTCTGATGTACTTCGGTATGTGACCAGTTTTCTACCATTTCGGTGATCAGTTCGCGCATCGGCACGATCAATCGACGTTCATCCCATGTTTTGAGTACCGCATACGTATAACGCAGGTCTTCAACGGTACTAAAGTTGCCATCCATTATCACACTATCGCCAATCCGTACCGGCTGGGTCACGGCCACCTGTACCCCAGCAATGATGTTACCCAGTATCGGCTGCGCGGCAATTCCAATGACCACGCCTGCAATACCAGCCGAGGTCAATAGCGTCTTACCAAGGCCTTCCATGTTGGCAAATTCACTGAGACCAATCCAAATACTGCCCAAAATCATGACAAAAATAAAGACGCGGCGAAATATCGATACATAAGTACGGCGACGGCGCTCTTTATCAAAGTGCTCTTCAGCCAGATTTTCAATTTGTAGGCTTTGATAGCGATTAGCAAAAAAGTTAATAATGCGAATGCCAAGCCATAAGGTACTAAATACTAGCCCAATCCAGATAAGCGGACGAGTCGATGAAGCTACCGCATCCAAATAAGGAAAGCCCCCTGACACCAAAGTAAAGACGAGCAAAAAACTGATGGTAAAAGTCAACGGCACGGTCAGCTTATTAACCAAATCTGCCACGCCATTAGTACTACCAACATAATTGCTGTATTTTTCATCGTCGATATAACGACTGATGATTTTTTCCGTGCCTTTACTGAGTAACCATCCTACTCCCATGGTCACTAAGAAAAACAGTGCTAATGCCAAAAACTCCCATAGTGCGATACTAAAAATCTTAAGT
>NZ_CAJGYX010000027.1:0-1433 GCF_904845955.1 Psychrobacter cibarius | reverse complement strand
TGAACTGAACCCCATAAGTTGGACACAACTTATGGGGTATTTTTATGCGTTACGATCTAGACTTTAGATGCAAGTCATCGCATACTATCGGCAAGGCCATAGTAGTCACGCCACCGCTAAGAAGTTTAACGTCAATCCAGAGTTTGTACTCAAATGGGTTAAGCAATACCAAAGCGGTGGCATAAATGCCATTAAGCCAAAGACAAGTAAGGCCAAATACAGCAGTGAGTTTAAACTTAACGTACTAACCACCATGCTTAAAGAAGATTTAAGTCAATCTGAGGTGGCACTGAAGTTTAACATCAGCTCACCGGCGCTCATTAGTCATTGGCACAAAGCTTATCGACTACAGGGTATGTCTGGACTCGTATCTAAACATAAAGGTAGAACCGCCATGAGCAAACCATTTATCACAGACAAGCCAGATGATGAAAAGAGCTTAGCAGAGCTTAAGCGTGAGAATGAGTATCTACGTGCGGAGAACGCCTACCTAAAAAAGCTAGATGCCTTGCTCAAACAGAAGAAGAAACAAGCTTTGAAAAAGCAAGGCTCATCGAAGGACTAAGAGAGCGCTGCTGTTTATCTGACTTACTTAAAGCCGCTGGTATGCCCAAAAGTGTCTTTTACTATCATAGAGCAAGACTTGAGCGTGATGACAAATACACTGAATTAAAACAGCGTATTGCTAAGCTGTATCATCAGCACAAAGGCAGGTATGGCTATCGCAGAATCACTGAGGCTCTAAAGCAGTTAGGTAGTCATTACAACCACAAGCTCATCGCTAAGCTGATGCGTAACATGAAGCTTAGCGCCAAGATAAGACGTCAGAAGTACCGCTCTTATAAAGGACAACAAGGTAAGATTGCAAAGAACTATTTAAAGCGCCAGTTTACTGCAGATAAACCGAACACACGCTGGCTCACCGATATTACTGAGTTTAAGGTGGGTGATCATAAGCTGTATTTATCACCCATACTCGATTGTTATAACAATGAGATCATCAGCTATACGCTCTCAAAGAGACCCACTTATGACTTAGTTGGTAAGATGCTAGCTAGTGCTTTAGATAAGACAAAGGCGTGCCGTGGTAAAAGATTAATGCTGCATTCAGATCAAGGGTGGCATTATCAAATGAAACCGTTTAGCACGACGCTTAAACAGCATGGAATTAAGCAAAGTATGAGCAGAAAAGGCAACTGTTTGGATAATGCACTGATAGAGGGGTTCTTCGGTACGCTGAAGTGCGAGACGATTTATATTGAGAAACCGAAAACTATTGAGCAGTTAGAGAAACAGATTCATGAGTATATGCATTATTATAATCATGAGCGTATTCAACTTAAATTAAAAGGACTGAGTCCTGTGCAATACAGAACTCAGTCCTTGTTATAAACTAAACCGTCCAACATTTGGGGTTCAGTTCAGTTACGCAG
>NZ_CAJGYX010000026.1:0-1499 GCF_904845955.1 Psychrobacter cibarius | reverse complement strand
TTTTTTTTATTAAGAATCTATAATCCAATGATGTTGGGCATTATTCTAATGACCTCTAAAGTATATCTCTCTATTTATTAATACATTGAAAAAAACCCATTAACTAACAAAATCCACAAAGTAAACGCTATAGTCAGTTCTTTTTAAATAAGATACAATCGTTTTAAAACAAGCGAAATGGCAGAATAACAAATGACCTATTCAGCAGATTTTCGAGCACAAGTGATTAAAAGTGTCAAAAACAAAGACATGAGTATCCGTCAGGCTTGTACTTTTTATAATATTAGCAAAACCGCATTACAGCGCTGGCTCAAAGATTCAAGTATCAAACAAACCCGGAATAAACCACCGACTAAAATACCGAATGAAGCTCTCTTAAAAGACGTTGAACAACATCCAGATGACTATTTGTATGAGCGAGCTAGGCGATTCAACTGTAGTAAGACCGGCATGCACACTGCTTTAAAACGCCTAGGTATCAGTCAAAAAAAAGACCTTAGAGCATCCAAAAGCCTGCCTGATAAAAGAGCGTCGTATCAGAGTAAGCTTGATCGCTTTACACAGCAAGGCTATCCCATTGTGTATATGGATGAGAGCGGCTTTGAGGCTGAAACTATAAGACCTTACGGATACTCACCGATAGGCAAACCCTGTATCGACAGCTTCAACTGGCAAGCAAAAAAGCGCACTAATGTCATCGGTGCTTTGTATAAAAAGATGCTGTTTGCGCTTGATTACTTTGAACAAAATATCAACAGCCATATATTTTATGACTGGTGCAAGTTCACGCTAATTCCAAGTCTCAAGACTAAATGCGTGATCGTTATGGATAATGCCCGCTTTCATAAGAGCAAGCGTATTCAAAAACTACTGAACAGGCACGGTCATCGTATTCTATGGCTGCCACCCTACAGTCCTGATCTAAACCCCATTGAAAAGAAATGGGCTCAAGCTAAGTTTCTACGCCAAGGGTGGATGGAGAATAATCTGCCTAAACTATTTCATGATATAGGTTGTATCGATTTTATAACGACTTAACTATATAGGCTGTAACGATTTTATAACGACTTAACTATATATAATAGGCAAGTCTTTTTTTTCTAACCTCCGTAACCTCATTATTCTTTCTAAAGAGGTCTATAAAATCAAAGAATAAATCCTTCATAAGGTAAAATATGAAATATATCAAAGATACAAATAATAAAGCATAAAAAATCATAAATGATAAATTAAAGAAAAATTGTGGGTCTTTTGAAAAAAATCTGGACTTTTACTTTGTACATTTGCATGATAAGATGCCAAAAATCCTATACCACCTGTTGCAAATATAGTAAAAATACCTTTTACACTAGCAACTTGATCTAAATCATCTTTGTGATTAACGTAGCTATTATAAGTTTCGAATACATATTCAATATCTTTCGGAGCGAATAGGCAATTAATCCAATGTATTCTATAATCTCTTACTGTAAAATCTTTAAACTTATTAAAACCCTTAC
>NZ_CAJGYX010000025.1:0-1524 GCF_904845955.1 Psychrobacter cibarius | reverse complement strand
GTTATTTTGAGTTGTAACGCCTTCATAACCAACTTTACTCAAACACTTTTTCATCAGCTCTCTTTTAACGCGAAAGTCTGCGATTCTAGTGGTTTGTAAGCTGTTATAGTGTCATATTACCTTGTGAGCATATAACAGCTTTATGTTAATAAAGCCCTTGTCCTGCGGTGTCTGTGTTAAAACAAGTACTTTTTTACAACTATCTGGTTTAGTGTGTTACCGCTAGAAAGTGATTAAAATGAACATAAAAAAAACCCATAATTTGCTGAGCAAACTATGGGTTTAGAACGACGATTAAAGATAAAGATGAGAGTTTATCCCTATCGAAATAAAACAGGGGAAAATTCAATCTATATCACTATAGTGGGACTAGAGTAATTTAGCCAACACTGCTTGACCCATCTCTTGGCACCCCACTTGCTTCAATCCAGCTTCACTACTGTCCAAGACATCAAGCGTACGCAAACCATCATCAAGGACATCACTCACTGCTTGCTCAATCGCTTGTGCCGCTGCTTCTTGCTTAAAAGTATAACGCAGCATCATCGCAACCGATAAAATAGTCGCCAATGGGTTGGCTTTGTCCTTCCCAGCAATATCAGGCGCTGAACCATGACACGGCTCATACATCCCTTTGCCTGCTTCATCAAGACTGGCTGATGGCAACATACCGATAGATCCAGTGAGCATAGCAGCTTCATCAGACAAGATATCACCGAACATATTGCCTGCCACCATGACATCAAATTGCTTAGGATTCTTGATCAATTGCATACAAGCATTGTCAGCATACATGTGCGATAACGCTACGTCGCTATAATCTGCTTGCTGCATTTGGGTCATCGTTTGCTTCCACAGCTCGGTGACTTCTAATACGTTTGCCTTGTCCACTGAGCAAATTTTCGCTGCTGTGCCTGCTGCTTGCGCACGCGTTTTTGCCAATTCAAAAGCAACTTTACCGATACGCTGAATCTCGCTTGTGCTATAGACCATGGTGTTGTAGCCCTGCTGTTCACCATTCTCTAGTGTGCGGATTCCACGTGGCTCACCAAAATAGATACCACCAGTCAACTCACGAACGATAAGCAAATCCAAGCCTGAAATAATCTCAGGTTTGATACTAGACGCATTGACCAACTGCGGGTAAAGCTTTGCCACACGTAGATTAGCAAACAAACCAAGCTCACCACGTATTTTAAGTAAACCACGTTCAGGGCGCTTGCTGCGTTCAATACCATCCCATTTAGGGCCACCGACCGCTCCTAACAATACCGCATCTGCTGCACGGGCACGGTCTAGCGTTTCATCTGGCAAAGGCTCGCCCGTTGCGTCAATGGCCACACCGCCAATCAATCCAGATTCAAGTGTCAAATCTAACGCAAATTTCTTATTGACCGCATTCAGTACGTCAATGGCTTGAGTCATGATTTCGGGACCGATACCATCGCCCGCTAATGTTAAAATCGTTGCCATACTAATCCTTGTGGGTAGGTAGTTTTTTATTTATGTTAGGGCATGTCCTCA
>NZ_CAJGYX010000024.1:0-1929 GCF_904845955.1 Psychrobacter cibarius | reverse complement strand
TATGACCGCATCATACAAACACACCCTACACACCGCTTTATATTTTTAACCTTGACGCTCAAAAATCCGCCCATTGATGACTTGCGCGAAACCTTGCAGCACATGAACAAATCATGGCAAAGGCTGATTAAGCGCAAGGAATTTATGGCGGCTGTTAAGGGTTGGGTACGCACAACAGAAGTCACACGCCCCAAAGACCCCAAAGACAAAGACAAGAAATACAAAAGGGTTTGTCCGATAACTGGCAACACCCACGCACACCCACATTTTCACGTTATTTTGATGGTTGACCCGTCTTACTTTGGTAGGAATTATATCAAACGTCAACGGTGGCAAGAGCTTTGGGCTGATTGTCTTCGTATTGATTATATGCCGCAAGTAGATATTAGAACTGTTAAACCGAAAAAGGGTGCTGATGATGATGGTATGCGTGGGGCGATTGCTGAAACCTTGAAATACGCTACAAAGCCTGATGATATTACCCATGATGCCGAAAATCCTAGAAGTCGTGACTGGTTTTATGAGTTGACAAGACAAACATACCGCTTACGTTTTGTGGCTACTGGTGGATTGCTCAAAGACGCCCTGAAGCAAGATGATGATATTACCAATGAGGATATGATCGACACTGGCAACGATGACGAAACAACCGAAACCGATGACCGCCGTTTGAACTTTACGTTTTATGAGTCAAAAGGCGGTTACATGTATAACCCGAACCATAACGAGTAGTGTTTTTGGTTTTGGCTTTTACCTCGTAGAGCGTACTTTGATTTGACCAAACTATGAAACGGAGTGGAATCGTTTAGGCAAGTCGTAAGTGCGCACTTATCCAAAAAGACAGACAAGTGAAAAGACAAAATATAAGACAAGGCACGCTTAGACGTTTCACCTTACAGGATGAAACAGCGTGCAATCTTTTCGTCCCTCTGACTAAGAGCGAACTTAGGAGTTACCAAGCAAAAGACCCACAAGGGGCGCTATTTTTGTTTGATAACTCCGTCCGCTCTACGAGGTTGAAACATTGCTACCCATCGCAACCCATAGCCACAAAAAAACTGGTTAGGGCATGGTGTCAAGGTGGAGATTTTGGCAGTCTTTTTTGCCAAAATACTACCTTGATACCATGCCCTAACCAGTTAAAAAGATTGGCTTGGGTGTGTGGGTAATCAGCCCTAATTCATTGAGATTTTGATAATTGCCGTATTGGATACGTCACTACCGAAAAGTAGTGACGTATCCAATACGGCTTTATTTTTGGCTTATTTGGGGTGAATTATGCTGAGTGATGGTTGCGTGATTTGCCAATTTTGATCCAAAAATAGGGGTGATTTTGAGCGTTTTTTCCTTTACTTGATACATTAGGTCTAAGTAGCGGATTAGAAATAGGGGTTATGATTGCTCTTAGGCTATATGACATAAGGGTTTATATTAAAATTATTGGGTAAAAAACTGGAAAAAGAATAATTGACAGGCGTAAAAAAACCTCGTATCGTCGGAATTGTCTAGAAACAAACGAATACAAGGTCTTTATTTATGTTCCCAAATCACGCAACCACTGTCAACGAAAATATTAAAAAGCATAACGAAAACGTTGATAAAAATATCCCTTCTGCAGAATTAATTGATTTTCTCTATGATAACGACTTGCCCGAAGGCGTAGATGTCTCTCTAGCGTCCTTATCTGCCCGTGACAGCGTTTGGGACACTCACAGGCTACATACATCCTATGTAAGTAAAATATACGCCTTAAACAGCGAATTTGAGCGATATAGCGAGCGTATGGATGAGTGTAGCGGATTTTTAAAGTTTGGATATAACGAGGATGACGGCTTGGTATTAAAACAAGCTGGTTTCTGTCGTGTACGCCACTGTACAACGTGTCAATGGCGAAAAACACTACTCTGGAAGGCTCTCATGTACCAAACC
>NZ_CAJGYX010000023.1:0-3302 GCF_904845955.1 Psychrobacter cibarius | reverse complement strand
TTTGAGTATTTGAGTATTTGAGTATTTGAGTATTTGAGTATTTGAGTATTTGAGTATTACTTCGCTTCTTTAGTTATGATAACCCCAGTTCGGGATAAGCGCTCAAAAAAAAGATAAAAAAAGAAGTCCAAAGTTGCTAAAGTAAGTTTACCAAGACAAACTTCACAACAAGGACTTCTTACATGGACAACCTAACCGAACTATACTGCCATATTGACGACTTTTATTAGCAATTCAAACCTGAGTTTGACGCTCACTTAATCGCAACGGGACACCAAAGGTTAAGAGCATGCCAGATAAGTGTAGCAGAGATTATGACCATCTTGGTACTGTTTCATCAACGGCGGTATCGACAGTTTAAGTCTTTTTACTACCACCATATGCATGGCATGATGAAACAGGAGTTTCCAAACCTGCCGAGCTACTCACGATTTATAAAGCTTATGCCGCGCAGTATCATGCCACTGTGTGCCTACTTGCAAAGCATGATGGGCGACTGTACAGGTATCAGCTATATTGATTCAACCAAGATAGCAGTTTGTCATAACAAACGTATCTACCGTCATAAAGTCTTTAAGGGACTTGCAACCCGAGGCAAAAGCAGCATGGGCTGGTTTTACGGCTTTAAGCTGCACGCCATTATCAATCACAAGGGCGAGCTTGTATCTGTTAAAGTCACTGCGGGTAATACGGATGACAGAGTGCCTGTTAAGGATATGGCAACGCCTGTGTTTGGCAAGGTGTTTGGGGATAGAGGCTATATCAGTAAAGCACTAAACGAGTGGCTCACAAAACACAGTGATACTAGGCTGATAACGAAACTTCGGCGTAATATGAAACCGCAAGTACTCAAGCCGATAGATGAGGCGCTACTCAATCATCGCTCTTTGGTTGAGACGGTGTTTGGGGAGCTGAAAAACTTGTGTCAGATTGAGCATTCACGCCATCGTAGTGTCACGGGTTTTATTACAAACTTGCTGTCAGGTTTGATTGCTTATCGCTGGTTTCCCTATAAACCCACCATCAAAAACATGCCTCAGCAAGGGCAGGTGGCTACATTGTAAATAGTATCAATGAGTTACAATGTGGCTTATCCCGAACTGGGGTTAGGTAAGAAGAATATTGAATTAGTTAACCGGACTTATAACAGCCTAATGCCATCTAAATAAGACCTAGACGATCACACCTGAAAGACAGGCGCGAATCCACCGCCTGGCGTACGGTAGTTAGTCACCTGACCTTGATACACACGCGCAGCAGGTAGTAACAGTTTTCCGCCATACGTATAAAGACGTATATCTACCTTTCTTGTTGTTACGATGTCATCAATTTTGAGTGATCTCTCTCCTGCAGGGACAAAGGTCTGTGCGATATAATCTTCATCCAGAATGTTTTCGAAGACGCGTCGAGTCAGTTTGCTACCGCGATAAACGCCTTTGCTTCCATGACCAGCAACTGGCTTAAAAACAGTTGCCGCCGAGTAAGCCACAACTCTGCTGCATCGTCTCTTGATACAATCTTAGTCCTCGGTACAGACCTTCGAGGCACTCCACTGCAGCCTCATCCAGACCCCAAGAGCGCAATATTTGGGAGTCTGATAGCAATGTCAGGTTTTGCTTATTGGCCAACATAGCATGTACGCGGGGATTGGGTGTCACTACCACAGCACCCTCTAAATAAGCCTGCTTAAGCAATACATGGTCAGGGTCCTCAAATGCAAAGTCGACAAGCCGATTGTAAATCATATCGATTTTCTGGCCATGGGCTGTTAACGTACCGTCGATATACTCGAGTTCAGAGGGATCAAGTATCACAGTATCAATACCTCTAGCTTGGAGCAGTTGACAGGCTAACTCAAACTCTAAGAACATGAACTGACTCTCGGGGTCATTGTCCACAATGGCTATCCGATTGGGCATAGCAACAGCGGACTGTCGCTGCCATTCCTGTTTGAACATGTCAAACACTGCTTCCTCGAACCTATCTAGCATTTGATTGGTTGCAGCGCTTTGCTCTGAGGGGTTGCAACAGCGTTTTTGTGCGCGAGCGAGCAACACATTCAGAAATGCGCCGCCGGCATTAGTATTGACCTCGATGAGCTGAGGTCCATCGCTACCCAAGTGAAAGTCATAACCCATGAGGGCCCCTATTGGGCCTGGGTCGAAAGCAGCTATTTCTGGTGCCCACGACAGCACTTGCTCTTGATACAATGGCAGTTCGGCAGCTGACTCGATAGCCCTGACGATTCGCTCCATCGCCTCTATCTCTGTTTTGGGAACGAACACGGGTGTTGCTGAAAAAAGCTTATTAAGCTCGTTCGCTCCTATTGGATTGTTTCTAGTTTCTACCAATTGATCTTGAAGGCTTGTATTAAGCGCTTTACGATCAAGGGTAATGCAGTAGCACTCTTGGTTAAGTCGATTTGCAAGACCGTCATTTTTTTCGTTGTTATTAGTTGGGTGTTCCATTTAGAGTCCGTCGCTAAGTAGAGTACTCACGCTGACATACTCTAGTAAAAAGTAAAAAGTAAAAAGTAAAAAAGGTTCTTGGCGTATTTAAGTAGTGCTAGCTACTTTCTAATGTTTCATTCCCTGAGACTAAATCATTACTTCGTTCATTTTTAATTAATATCTTTGCTAAGAGTAAACCCAGCTCAAATAATAGCCACATAGGAATCGCCAACAACAGCATTGATACACCATCAGGCGGTGTCACTACCGCGGCGATCCCAAAACAGCCGACTATGATATAACGACGCTTATCTTCTAAAATTTGAGTAGAAACGATTCCGGCCATTATCAGCAATAAGGTAACCACTGGAATCTCAAAAGTCAGTCCAAACACCATAAATAGCTTGAGGGCAAAGCTCAGATAACTGTCAATATCGGTCATTGGTATAACGTTCTGCGGAGCGAACATAATAAAAAATTTCAATACCCCTTTGAGTACGACAAAGTAGGAAAAAGCAACACCAGCATAAAATAGAAATATCGAAGATAGCAGTACAGGAATGGCAATTTTCTTCTCTTTTTTATATAAGCCGGAAGCTACAAATGACCAAATTTGATACAGGATATAAGGCATTGCTAAAAATGCGGCGACGAATATCGTTAAGCGAATGGGTGCCATAAAGTTTGACGTTATATCAGTGGTAATCATGGTCGAATTGATGGGTAACTGCGCCACTAATGGGTCTGATAAAAGATTATAAAGCTCGCGTGAAAATCCCACCAATACTAAGGATATAATTAAGACGACCACGCATATTCTTATTAAGTGCGTACGCAGCTCGATTAAATGTC
>NZ_CAJGYX010000022.1:0-3853 GCF_904845955.1 Psychrobacter cibarius | reverse complement strand
TTGTTGTACGCTCTACAATCACTGACAGGCTTTGTTGTGCTAATCGCTTGTTAATCGCTTGATCTGCTCTAGTAATTGCCTGATCTGCGTCTGCTGCGAGCTGTTTACTGCCGTCAATTCGCTGTTTGCTGTCGTCAAGGACTCGGCTAAAGAGTTGAGTTTTTTTATCCGCCCAAGCGTTGCTTGGAACTCGGAGGTCAATGAGATATTGTGAGTCTTCGATTGCTCTAATTGATCCGTTAATAGCGTCACTTGCTCCGTTAGCTGCTGTAGCTGCTTGTTCACTATGCTTCTCACTTATTTTAATTGCTGATAATTCATCAATAATATTAATAGTCAGGCTATCAATTTTTGCCTGTTTGAAAGCTGTGGTAGCGTTCAGATGATCCATGTATGTCTGTCTGATGCTCGGCTTGTTGATTTCTATCATCGAAAAGTTAACTGGTTCTCGCTCAATACCTTGCGCTTTAAGACTTTTCATGCTGATCCGTGCGTCACTATTGGCTAATTCTAAATGCTTGTTGCAGGTCTGCTCCCATCGCTCGCGCTGCGCTGACAAATCGGCTCTACGGTCAGCTGGGGGTATGCCTGTATTCGCTTTCTTAGCTCCACCCCGCTCGGGATTTTTTGAGTTATACCGCTTGAAATATTGGGCGGGATCGCGCTCGATACCATCAATAGTACGCTCCGAAAACATCAGATGACAATGCGGCTGCTCTTTGCCGTCCATCGCTTTGGGGGTATGGATAGCGAATTGGTAAGCGAATTTATCTCCGATTTCTTGCTCGATCCAATCCTGAACAAGTGCCAATCGCTGCGCCTCGTTCAGTTCACGCGGCAACGTGATAACGTGTTCTCGATACGTTGAGCCGTTTTTTCGCTCGTACTCATCAGCCATCTGCCAAAAGAAGTTGGGGTCGGACTCTGCCCACTTCGGCATATTTCCTGACTCGGTATGTTCTAGCTTTTCGATCTCTGGGTCTTTCTCGTACTTTCCTTCACGCGCAATATATTGCGCGTGTGCTGACGCTTTTCCTTTTGCTCCCGTGCAAACACTTAATCGCCCTATTGCCATTATTTTTCGCTCTTTTGTAGTTGTCAGGCTTTGCCTGATTGGGGATTTCGAAGGGGGCATTTTCCCCTTGACACGGAGTTTCTAATTTACGTAACGCAGTGGAGAAAGATAGAAACGTCTAACCGTGCTTTGTCTTCCTCAGTCAAAGAAAAAAACATATCGCTATGCAAATATTATCACATAATGGTAGGATCATTCGATAATTGAAAAAATAAGGATTAACGAGATATGGCTAACATCGACACAGAGCACTTAGAATTGCTTATAACACGCTTTAAGGGCTTCAAGTCACCCAACGACACACAGAAGCTTATTATTGCGTTAGGGAGCAAATTAGAGCGTTCAGACGAGGATAATAAAAAACTCGCTGTACTCCTCAAAGCCGAAAAAGCCGCTGATAAATTAATAAAAGCTAGAGCCGCCACAAACAAAATTATGAACGCTGAAAAAACAGCTGCTCGAAAACTTGATGTGAGAAAAAAGATCATTTGGGGGGCTGCATTGAAAACAGCTAGTGAGACAAGCCCATATTTCGCTGATATGATGAAGAAATTGTATGATGAAGGGTTTATAGCGGAGAAGGACAAGGACGCTGTAAGAGATGATTACAACGTCTTATTAAATTCTTAAACTAGCTGCTTTCGTTTATCCGTAATGATAGTAAGCATCTCATTTAATGTGTCTATCCCAGCATCGGTTAGACGCTCCCATTCGCGCATCATGTCAGATACGGAATTTTTGAAAGTACCATTAGGATCGAATATCTTACATATCCAGAGCAGCATTTCTGAGCGCTCATGTTTAGTGTATTTATTGATAAACATTTTTGCGTCCGCTGTATCTGCAATATAAGCACGTACTAAATTTAAACTCTCGTCAGTCAACATCTTCAGCTGCTCAGCGCTAATTTTTTCACTACCTACGTTGACTGTCATTATACCGAAACGCATAGGATTTTTTTTGACGTACTGAGCGCTAATGTTTAACAGCTCCAAATATAAATTATTTGTGAGCCTTTGCGTCATTTGTTCCATATTTGCATCAGTCGCATTTTCAATCGTAGTCATACCAATGTCATCGGCATAAACGATAGTATTCTTGGTCATAATTATTTACCTTTTTTCGAGTTGGAGAACAAGTCAGCTTGTCCGTATTTTTTGACATATTCACGCATAAAGTCCCGAACTGCCTTGCTTGCGGTAATATCTTGATTTTCACAAGAGTGTTTAAACGCTGCAAGTAAGTTTTCTTCAACTTTCGCTGTGAACAATTTTTCTTTGATTTCTGGCATGGCATACTCTTATATAATAAGTATATACACAGTATATAACACGTATATACGTTGTGCAATGGGTTATTGATGTTTTTATCGAATTTTTAAAATCGCGTTTAAAATATATACAGCGTATATACGTTTTCAGTATAGTTAGGGTATTTTTAAGGGTTTAGATTGGTTTCTTTTCACATTATTTTTGTGAGTCCTAGATTAGAATTGCGACTCTGTTAATTTGTTTTTTTTGTATGTTTATTTATTCTAATTTTTTTTGTGAGTCCTTATGTTATATAGCCTAGGGGGCTATATAACACTTAATAGCCTAAGTAAGTCTCGATGCTGATTTTGGAGCCTTGAGCAGAATCCAAGCAACACTCACCCTAAGTCTTTTTTATAAAATTTCTATAAAAAAGACTTAGTGCGTCACTTTGGTTGTGATGCCGACTTCATCGCCCATCGCATACCAAGAGGTCATCACTGTATCAAGCTGACCCTGTTAAGATTACGGCTGATAGCACCGCCTAGACACGCTCTTAACCGCTACTGTGCTGTCATACGCTAGCAAGGGATAACACCCAATATACCGCTACGATATGCACAAATAACCACTCATTGCGTTGATCAATATGTCTAGTAACCCCTGTCGAGATCTTTGTCCTTGTGTTAAACGCAGTCGTCACCGAGGCCTGCCACCCATTTAACGGACACAGATACAGAGAGAGCAGCACTAGGCTGTAACGGAGAAATAAACGGTTTATATATGATAAATCGTAACAGGGAGTTGAGTTTTGAGCAGGATATGGATAAAATAGCGCTATTAGCGGGTATTTATATACTGGTCGAATAACGCAGTGCCACTGCTTATTTGTCCGTTACAGTGTGCTGAAACACGCTGTAACCGTTAACCACATAGTAATACTAAACGCCCAATCTATTCAACTAGATTGGGCGTTTTTTTGTTCGGTCATATTTAGTGATAGAGGTTATTTTTAGCGCCTGTTCTTTGCTACGCATGGCGCGAGAAGTTTTAAAAAAAATTGGTGTCACAAATAAAAATCATAGTTATTTGTTGATTGTGGCTCTATTGTGGCTGCTGAGGGCTGATGATTGGTTGATTTTGGCGCTGCTACTGGTTCAGGTGGGTTTATCTCATTCAGTTTTTGAAGGTCGTTTAAATCGCATCTAAGCTCGTATTTATCAGTAAACTTCTCGATGCTTAAATTGCTGTAATCATACCTGACACTAGAAGAACTAAGATTTTTGAGCATAAAACCCTTGATGCCTTGCGCTGTCTTGTTTCCCGCCAAATGCTCGTTATTACCCTCACGCAAATCAATTTTATAACCATTGTTCGCAGCTGTAATAATACGTCCTATTATTCCCCCGATAGCTATATCACCTGACAAGCTGGTTTCTACCCTGCCAAAGTCACTCCGCCTAACGATGGAACGCATCTGAATACCCAACAAATCGAACGGTGTACGCTCTACAATCACTGACAGGCT
>NZ_CAJGYX010000021.1:0-4307 GCF_904845955.1 Psychrobacter cibarius | reverse complement strand
TTTCTGCCAAGTTCCAAAGCTCGTTGCGCTCAATCTTTAAATCGTTTGGGGTGTGAAGTCGGGTGTGCGCCACACCCTTTCGTTTCGTGTAGTCGTGTTCTTTGCCTGTGCGTTCATCTTTGATAGCGATACCGGCACGATAAGCAATAGACGCAGTGGCGGTTCTTCCGCTACTGCGTGATACTGGCTTAGTCGATAGGTGATAGATTGCCATTTATAAAAGACCGCTATACATCGTATGTTGTTCAATTGCACTTATTTTTTCAAGTAGTGCGCTCATTTGTAATTTGCAACGCTTGTAATATTCTATTTCGTCTTGCTCTACTAAGCTCTTTTGATGATTAGAGTCGTCCAATCCTAGTAGGCAACTTTTAATTAATTTAAGGTCACTTAAAGACAAGTCTTTATATTTTTTACTATCAAGGTCGGGCGATTGGATTTTTAAACGCAACTCAAACAGCGTTACATTGATATCCTGATAGTATTTTCTCGTTAGTTCTTCCCTAGTGCCTGAGCCACTTCTATCATTTTCTTTCATCATATTTCTCAGACTATCGTCAATTAGCTTCCGGTCATAGTCTTCTAATTCTATATAGTTGCTCATTGAATTCTCTTGTGTTTTGGGGGTTAAGGGGGCTTCCCCATTACGAAATGAGAAAACTATCTATACTGTAACGTAGTGGAATGTTAGCATAGTTTTCGTAAGTTCGCTCTTAGTCAGAGGGACACAACCATATCACGTTAAAAAAGATAGGTTTTTTAATTATATATAATACTCATTTTGGTTTTATTCTTGTACTTAGGAATGTTGCAATCACTAAGAAAACTACTAATATGGATGTAAGTAGTGGTTGCTCCTGATTGCTTTTTTGAATAAATAAAATATAAAAAAGCAACCCAACACCAACTAATATAAAAATGGATAAAATATTTCTTTTCATTTAAAAAACTCTTCAAGGAGTAGGTAATATGGCTGATATTAAAAAACTAGAACAAAAAAGACAAGAAGCATTAGACAAAGCCAATCGAATGAAACAGCAAATTGATAAGGCTCTCAACGGTCAAAAATTTGTACTTGGGGGTATGTTGATGAAGATTGCCGAAGATGAACCTGACAGAATACCGCAAATTTTAGCTGATATTGAAAAATATGTGACTAGAAAAGCCGATATTAGCCGTTTAGAGGGCTTTAAATCTGAAATAGGTAGTAAGGTGGCAGAAAGTAGTAATCAAAGCAATATGAGCCAAAATAGAGCTGTTTATGACGATAATATACAATCATCATTACTAGATAATTAACTATTGGTTGAGATTAGCCTTTGTTAGTTAGGTAAAGTTCGTTTTATTGTCAGGAATTTGTCGCCTTATAAAGCTAGAAAGTTTGCTATCAAAGGGTTTTAGCTCTATTTGAATACGTTTACCCTGCTCTGTTTGGTTCTAACAGACCTAATCAGACAACCGTATTTTCTAGTTTTTCATGTGGCTTTTCTTCTGTTTGTTTTCTTAGTTATCAACAACCAAAAATGTTTTTAATGTTTTTAAATGCTTTTAAAAGCTTTTAGCCCCTATACAGACCTTTAGTAGCAAGGGTTTCAGAGTCCATAAGACGAGGTTTACCTGACAATAAGACGAGGTTTACCTGACAATAAGACGAGGTTTACCTGACAATAAGACGAGGTTTACCTGACAAATAACGAAAGGATTATTTGCTTTGTTATAACGAACAGTATATATTTTTCGTTATAAATTAAAAAGGAGCATTGAATGTCTAACCTTGTTGTGAAGACCAACCGTTTAAATACTGCTACACAAAACCTATCACTTACTGAAGTTCGCATCATGCAATTAGCTATTGTTGATGCAAGGGAAACAGGGTTAGGGCTAACATCAGACAGTCCTCTTACTATATCTTCATCAAGATATGCTGAAGCCTTTGGAGTGACAAGACAAACAGCATACGAAGTTATACTAAAAGCTGAAAAAACCTTATTTGACCGCCGTTTCTCATTCCTTGATGACGATGACAAAATGGTTAAATCTCGTTGGGTTCAACGTGTCAAATACCTTGATGATGAAGCTAGTATTGAAGTAATACTAACCTATGATGTAGTTAAGGAAGTCACACGTATAGATGGATATGAGCAATTTTTTACGCAATACCTGCTAGAACAAACGGCTCACATGAATAGTGCCTACTCTGTGCGCTTGTATGAACTGCTGGTGCAATGGAAGACTGCTAAGAAAACACCAGTATTTAATATTGAAGTATTTAGAGAGCAATTAGGTGTTGAGCCTACTGAATACAACCGAATATATGACTTTAAAAAGAATGTAGTTGACCTTGCAGTTAATGAGATAAACCAAAAAACAGACCTTAAAGTTAGTTATGAGCAAAAGAAAAAAGGGCGTAAGATTGTTGGATTTGAGTTCGCTGTTTTAACCAATAAAAAGACAAATAAAAAAGAAGTGGGTATTGAGCGTGATGCTAATACTGCGGATATGTTCACCATTGACGGCTTAACAGACAAGCAGCTGAAGCGCATTGTTCTTCATAAAGAATTTATCAGCACTTATGGGGGTTTGGCGACTGGTGACAATGGGCGTGACTGGAAGTTGTTTACTGAATTTATGGTGAATGAGATTAAGAAAAACCCTAGCAACTTTAGTAAGAAAAAACCCATTAGAGAATATTTAAACGGTAAAGATGATGATTACCAGTATGCTTAACGGTTTGAGATAGAAGCGGATCTGAATGGGGGCTGTTTCCCATTAAGACCCGTTTCTATCTGTTAAATCTCTAAGTGAGGTGCTTGTGATTGTTTTATCCGTAGGTCGGACTTCGCTGTTATGTCCTTGCCCCAATTGGTTGCCCTGACTGCTACTAACTGGCGGTAATTCTCGTCCTCGCTCATTTGTATGGCGTTCAGTGCTGACCTGTCTAACCAGTCTTGCACTAAATCCGTTTTATCTTCGTTATCGCTCATATCTCTATCGCTCCATGCCTTTATTTTTGCTCTGACTGGTACGCACTCGTAGCTGTTCCACCTTTGGTTCTTGCTGCTTCTGCTGCTCTTTGTATTCTTTGATAGCTTGTTGACCTTGCTGTGCTTCTTGCACTGTCTGCGGTTCGTTTTTGGCTATCCAGTCTTTAGCGTGTTGCTTGTATTTTCCTCTATCTTGAACCTCTTTAACGCTTATTTGGCGTTCTAGGCTTCGCAATACCGTCCGTTTTTCTAACTGCTGCTTTGACCACGTTTTTTCTCTCGTAGTAAAAGGTTTTTTTGCGGTATCGTAGGCTTGCTGAAGCTCGGCTAACTCTTTTTTCAAGGGTTTAAGACTTAGTTGTTCAAACTGCTTTTCAATGTTTGCAAGCCTTGTTTCATAAGCGTTTACAGCTTTCTCACCCTTCACGGCTTGGGCGTGTAGCTCTTGTGAGTTCTGAAGCAATAGCTCTTTAGCTTGCTGCTGAAGTTGGGCTTCTCGTTCAGCTTTTAGTTTGGATTGTTGATGTTCAGCAATTCTTCTATCCGCTTGGTCGATTGCGCTAGCTGAAGCGTTAATCTCTCGTTCTGCTCCCTCAATTCCTTGTTGGCTGTCATTAACTCTTTCGTTGACCTGTCTAGCTCTTTTATCTGCCCAAGCTGTGTTGTATGTTGCGCTCTCAATGAGTTTAACTGCTCTTTCAATTGCTTCTCTAAGTCTGTCATTACTCTGCACTCTCTGCTCTGTGACGGCGTTCAGGCTCTTTTCAATAATCGCTAGCTGCTGCATTGCATGGTTATATTCTTCAACCTTGCGGTTATAGTCGCCTGTCGAGGTCTTAATGCCTTTGCGCTCTAGGGCTGACGCTTCCCAACCTAGTTTTTTGGTGGGTAGTTGCTCTAACCCTCTGTCTTTATGGCTTCTGTGGTCAATTCGGGCATCAATCTTGGCTTCTTTGAGGTGCTTATTGGTGATATTAGCCCACTGCTCACGGATTGCCTTTAATTCTTCCCTAGCACTTGGTAAACCACGCTCTTTAAGCTGGGTATTGCTCATTTCTAGCTGTGATTTGCTGGTTAAAGCGACTCTGCCACTCTCCAAGCGTTCCAGCTTGCGTGTGGTCAACATAATATGGGCGTGATGGTTGCGGTTGTCGCCCTGTGCATCAGGCGTATGTATTGCCACATCAACGGCAACACCGTATTGATTGGCTAAGTCCTTAGCGAAGTCATTAACAAGCATCATCCGCAAACGCCCTGATAGTTCATGGGGTAGATTAACGACTATCTCTCTTGCGGTTCTGCTGTTCTTTCTCGTTTCGGTGG
>NZ_CAJGYX010000020.1:0-4335 GCF_904845955.1 Psychrobacter cibarius | reverse complement strand
AGCAACTTACAACTTAACGCTGGTTGAGCAAAGATTGTTATTACTGGCTATCATCGTAATTAGAGAGCATACACATAAAAATGAGCTTGATTACATAGCCTTTGATAAACCTATAAGGGTGTTTGCTGAAGACTATATCAAGCAGTTCGATATAAGCAGCCGTTCAACAGCCTATGAAGGCTTAAAAGACGCTTGCAAGGCGCTATTTGCAAGACAGTTCAGTTACCAAGAGAAAAGAGGCAAGGGGGTAGCTAATATCACCAGCCGTTGGGTGTCTGATGTTGCTTACATTGATAATGAAGCAGTGGTAGAACTTACTTTTTCTAGGGTTGTTATTCCTTTAATTACAGAGCTAGAGAAGAATTTAACGAGCTATGAGATTAAGCAAGTAAGCCAGCTTACAAGCGGTTATGCCTTAAGGCTTTATGAGGTGTTAGTTGCATGGAAAAATCAGGCAAAAACACCCAGAATGGAACTTGCTGAATTTAAGAGTAAGTTAGGACTAAGTCCTTACCAATACCCACGAATGGATAACTTTAAGCGCATAGTAGTAAGTCCTGCTATAAAGCAAATAAACAAGCATACTGATATCACTGTTGAACTCAAACAATACAAGGAAGGGCGTAGGGTTGCTGGCTTTTGGTTTAGCATTAAACAGAAGAAAAAAGAAAAGACAATAGCAAAAAACCGTGACCCTAATACTATAGATTGGATAAACAATCAGACTGATACTGAAACTAGTACACTTCTCACTCCCAAACAGATTGCTAGAGCTGTGAATAGTAAGAAATTCATATCTGATTATGCTCACTTGGTAATGCCACAAAATCCTGCTAACAGCTCATCTAGTGCATGGATTACGCACATGGCGACTTGGCTTAAGAAAGATCCAAGCAAGTTCACCAAGCGACCTATTAAAGAATATCTTGATGATGAACAGGCGGATAGATTTTAAGCATTAAGTCATGATAAGGAGTGCCACAATGAGCGAGAAAAGAGAGCCAAATAAGCTAGTACAGGACTGGATAGACCAGTCAGCATTGAACGCCATACAAATGAGCGAGGACGAGAACTTTCGTCAGCTGGTGGCATCGAGAGCAACCAACTGGGGCAAGGGCATACAAAAGCGAGTGGAGCAGAAAATAAGACGCTCACAAGCACCACACTTAGAAATCAAATAACTAAGAGAGGTTCAAAATGTCTATTTCAGACTCTATCAAAAACTTCCAAGAATACGGTAACGACCCTAAAAACGGCTACATGGACGATGCTTTTTTAGACCTCGTTAAGCAGAAACAGCGACTAGGTAAGGCTTTAACCCAAGAAGAACAAGCGTTTTTGGACAATCATAGAAATAGCAATGATGACTAACTATGACAGATTGACGGTTAACTATCGCAGACCACTGGTTGTGGTGCTTTAAATATGACAGATTGACGGAGCAAGCAAAATGCCAGCATCTAGTTTCTTCAGGAAAATGCAAGAGTATGGTGATAACCCTAGCAACGGCTTCATGGATAATACGAAGTTAGAACTTATCGAGCAAAAGCAGCGATTAGGCGAACCACTGACCAATGCCCAAAAAGAGTTTTTAGAACAAAAAAACCAAGGTACTTACAGTCTAAATATCAATAAACTATGTTTGTTGATATCTTCACCATGATATAAATTGAGTGATATCAGGCATTCTGTTTAATGTCACGTTATTACCTAATTCACTATCCCAAAATTTTTGTCTTTGTTGGTCAGTAAAGGAGTCACCATCCCATTCGACAATTCTTTTTATTTTTGAGTTAGCATACATTTTCAAAATTTTATTTAAGTGTGTGTCACATCCTGAGTAACCGAATAAAATAATTTCATCTACTTCACTCAATGAAAGCGTCAAATAACTCCAATACGTTGATAGGACTTGAGAAGCAGTAATAACAGTAGGTTTATGTGGAATATGCGTCAATACAATATGTTTACTGCCAAAAATGTTTGTTGTCGCAATACTTGAAATTGCTAACTTATACGTTATGTTATTTATGTCTTTAAATAATGGGCTACCATGTAAATGCATGTAGTACCCAAATCTATTATTAAATTTACGAACTAAATTTGCGCTATCAAATCCAGAGTCAAGAAATCCATCAACTAATTGTCCACCAAACCCATTACAAATACCTGCATTGATAAATGCTTCGTAAAGTAATTTGTCATAATTTAAAGTTGCTACATGAGACTTGGTATTTCTAACAAAATCAATCAACGGGTCTCTAAATGATGTAGGTAAAGAGTTTGTAGATTCAAATAAATATGAAGAAACAGTATGGATATATTCTTGTGTAGAGCTAGTAAAATCATGCCCATAACTGGACAACCAATGGTCTCCATTAGTTGTGGGAGAAAACTCTTTAAGATAGTCACAAGAGGTAGATACTAAGTGTAATTTATCTAACTCATCTTCCGAGACCGGACAGCTATTTGAAGGGATACAGTTTTGAATAAGGTCACGTTGTACTGTATTGCTCCATAAACTGTCATCTTTCCAAACCGTGTTCAGTGCATTTGGTAATGAATAATGATTGGAGTCGATTGCCATGCCTAAGCCGTTACCAAAAATTAAAAGTTTACGTGTCATTATGTTTTAATCATCCAATTTAGTTGTCTTTTATCTGACTTATTTATTAAGTCAGTCCATTGTAGTTTTTATTAAACTAACGCCGAGTAGCATACATCCAATCCAAATTATCAGTTATGGTTTTTTTGGGGTTCAAAGGGGTTCGCCCCTTGCTCAAGTAACCTTTATTGATTAACCTAGCGCTGCTAGTTAAATAATAAAGGTGTAGTGAGTACACCTTTAAGAAATTACGCTAAATCAATGGGAAAAGGTGGCTATGGAATATGCGATTTTAAGGACTGCAAAATTAAAGACAATGGGGAACATTGGTGGCAGTCTTGCACATAATTACAGGACGATAGATACGCCTAATGCTGATCCAAAACGTACCTCTGAAAATGAACATACTGTTGCCACCCCTGAAGCAGTCAAACAAGCAATACAAGATCTACTTCCTGAAAAAAGACGGTCTGATGCGGTTCTGTGCGTTGAATATTTAATAACCGCCAGTCCTAATTGGAAAGGCTGGGGAACAGACAAGGAAGATGATTTTTTTGAGCGAGCCGGTCAGTGGCTCTATGATAAGCATGGTAAGGAAAATATCGCTGCTATGAGCCTTCACAGGGATGAAACAACACCGCATTTGGTCGCTTATGTTGTTCCTATTGACCAAAAAGGGAAGCTTAACTGCAAGGAGTTTCTAGGTGGTCGGGCTAAATTAAACAAGATGCAGACCGATTTTGCCAACCAAGTGAAGGATTTGGGGCTAACTAGGGGTAAGGAAGGCTCTAGGTCAAAGCATACGAGCATCAAGGAGTATTACCACGACATCAATAACGCTAGGGATTTCAGTATCAAAGCCGAAACGCCAAAGCCTGAAATGTTTGAAAGTAAGGCTAGGTATGGTGAAAAGATCACAGCAGCAGTCATTGAACAAGTAGAACCCACGATTAAGGCTGCCAAAAGTATCTTGAACGATTATGAGAGAGCTAGGTTATACAAAAAAATTGCTGAGGACAGTTATGACACCCTTAGAGAGCGTGTTGAGCCTTACTTGGTAGCTACTGAGGGGCTAAATAAAGATGAAATCACTAGGGTGAATGAGGCAATGCAGCTAGAAAGCCGTAAAATCGCTGTAGAGAGGGATGAAAGTAAAAAAGCTATGGATGTATCAAAAGAGAGTCAAACAGCTAATAATGCTAAACGTGTGGACAAATGGAGTGGTTTCTACAGATCATTATCAAGGTCTAAACAGAATAAAGTGACTAGAATACTAAAAGAACTTGAGAATTTGAAAAATCCTGCTGCTCTTGATGATGTTAAAACTAAATTGATGAATGAGCCAAAAATAATTAATGATTTACCTGAAGAAAGAGATCATAAGAAAGATCCTGATATCTCGATATAATTGTCTTTATTTTTTGTCTTTTATTTTCTAAATAAACAAAAAAATCCTATTTGTTTATTTGTTAAAGATATTTGTACTATTTGTCGGAACGCTACAGACCTTTAATACCAAGACATACAGCGCCCATTAAACTATAAATTCCGATTTTAAAAACTATAAATTCCGAGCAGAATTGATTTTAAAAACTATAAATTCCGATTTTAAAAACTATAAATTCCGAGCATTTAACTATACTATATGTTATATAGTTAAAACTAATTAAAAAAAGGTATAGTTAAATGAATTTGAATTCATTAGTGGTAAAAGAAAATTCACTTATTCA
>NZ_CAJGYX010000019.1:0-4425 GCF_904845955.1 Psychrobacter cibarius | reverse complement strand
GGAGTCGCCCAAAGATTAGAGGATAGTAATGATAATGATAATCATTTCAAAAATGCACAAGTGCCACCGTAATCAGGTAATAGCCCGTTAGGGCGCTTTTCTTTTTTTGTTGCCGTTAAGAATATCTAATCAATTCTTTTGTGCTTAGGCTAATTTAAAATAGATAAAAATTTAATCCGTCTTTTTCAATCGGCCGCAGTCGATTGCCGTGACCCTGCCAACAAGCCTAATGTTCTACCGTTTCGTATCTATCCCCTCAAACCTATCTTGATTATACGTCTATTTGGCTTAAATTAGCCCCTTACTGCTGTTTATTTGGTGTTCCTGCTACCCTAGTATCGTTTGGTAATTTCTAAGCCCTTATAGCCCATTTAAGAACGCCTGTTGTTTTTGGGTTTTTGATAATTCTCTGACTGACTCAGTATTTTATTGCAATGCACTAACAATGTTAATATAATGCGTAAACATTGCACCAAAAGGGCAAAATTATGACAACCAAGACCAATGACAGCACGTTTACTTGTCGAGCTGACAAAGACCTGATTGAGTCGTTCAAGCGTATAGCGAAAGACAACAATCGTACTGCAAGCCAATTAGTACGTGATTATATGATTGAGTACGTCAAAAAAAATGGACAAGGCAAGTTAGATTTAGAGTGAGTTATTTTCGTTAGTATCACTGACCATAGCTTGTTTTAATTCTTCGAGTAGGGGTTCGATCCGTTTTATATCAGCTGGACGGGTGATGTGAGTGCTAGCGTTTTCAAGTATAAATTTGGCAATACCAGTGTTGGTTTTAGCAAGGGATAGAAACATACCGCCAATAATTACTTTTTGACCTGTTTCTAATGAATTTTTTTTAGCCATTAAGCGCTTTCTTTCGGCTTCATTTCTTGCTAGTTTTTGTTCTATGGTTAGCATGGTGTCGTCCTTAAATTAAATTGTTTATGCTAGTATATCATTGTAGTTTTGTCTTTTCACTTATCTGTCTTTTTAGATAAGTGCGCATTTACGACTTGAGAAATTTATTCCACGTTGTTGCATAAATTTTCAAATCCTAAATACGTCCTGCGGAGCAAAAGCCAAAACCTTAGAAACCTTACTAGCGAGATTTTGGAAATGGCAATTTACTATGCGACCACAAAACCGATTAGTCGTACCAGTGGCAGAAGTGCAACTGCATCGGCTGCGTATCGTGCAGGAGTGAAAATTGAGGATAAACGCTCAGGTAAAACACACGACTATAGCAAGCGTGGCGGTGTAGAAATGGCGTTTGCTTTCGATAAGAACTTTAAACAAATTGACCGCAGCGAGTTATGGAATAAGGCGGAGCTTGCCGAAAATCGTAAAGATGGGCGCACTGCTAGGGAGTGGGTTTTAGCGATACCTCACGAGCTGATACCCAAAGACAAAGACAAGCGCAAAGACTTCAAAAAAAATGAGGGCGCAAGGGTAGCGGTCAGGTTCGCCAAAGTCTTAGCAGAGCGATATAACGTAGCCGTTGATGTGGCTATTCATACACCTGATAAGCAGGGCGATAACCGCAATTATCACGCCCATATTATGACCACGACAAGAGAATTTAGTCTTACAGATAATGGCATTGAGCTAGGCGACAAGGCAGCTATTGAGCTATCCAACACCAAGCGTAAAGCGTTGGGGCTAAGTTCCTCAACCACCGAAATCAAAGAGTTACGCAAAGAGTGGGAAAACATCGTAAACGCTCAGTTAGAAAAACTAGGTATTGATGAACGTATCGACCACAGAACCCTAAAGCAGCAAGGGATAGAGCAGAAACCAACGATTAAGATTGGTTGGAAAGCGTCAGCAATGGAGCGCAGGGGTATTGCGACCGACAAAGGCGATCTAAACCGAGAGATTACCGCAGATAATCAGCAGTTGCGTGATTTACAGATAGAGTTTGCAGCCCTTACAGAGGCTAAGACAGAGATAGAGAACATCAAAGAGCAAGCCAAAGGGATGCAGGACTTCAAAGCAGAATATGAGTTATTTAAACAAGCGCAGCAGCAACAAAAATTAGTCAGTCAGGAACTAGAAAAAACCCACGAAAAGCAGCAGGACAGAGGTATTGAACCATGAGCGATGACAGCACAAAACAGCATCTATTTGCACTGATGGCACACGCAGAAGAACAGCAAAAGAATATTGACCAAACCATCGATATAATCAACAAACAACAAGCCCAGATAGAGAGCTTGCACAAACAACTACCAAACCTCGCTCAGCACTTATTTACGGACTCTCTCAATGGCGCTAGAACATCCATAGAAAGTGATTTAAGTAACCATGCAACCAAAGCGGCTCAAGACCTTAGACAAGCATCTAGGGAGGCAATGAAAGCAGCACAAGAAATCAGAGAAGCGAGAACGGCGCTTAGTTGGAAATTTGTGTTTTTGTACATAGGAGGGCTTTTAGCTGTTACCTTTGCCTTACTTTTGGGATTAGTGGTTTACGTACCAACTCTTGATGATATAGCAGACCGTAAAGCAACGATAGCAGAGCTTAACAACCAAAATGGTGACTTAGATATTAGCCGATGCAAGGGTGAGTTGTGCGTTAGAGTGATGAAAAAGAAATGTGATTTTGGGGCATCGAAGGATTATTGTGTTTTGGATTTGAAAGACTAATATTTTAGCAGTTGTTAGTATGCAAACTAATCTAAAACAAATTTTTGTAGTGAAAATTCAAATGAATATAAGGCAATTATATGACTGGACAAAGGGAATGGGGTGAGAATAAGAGTATTTCACAAGTTATTGAGGAGCTAAAAACTTTCGAAGACCAAGAGCTAATAGTTATGGTTTCAGATGATGGTGGACATACACTTAAGCCAGTAAGGCTACTTGGAAAAGAGTTTGACGAAAACAACAATCCATATTGCACTTTATTTGTTTAGATTTGCTCTAACAGTTGTTGGGTCAGCGTTGATTCATGTGCGAACGAATGCACACGAACACCGCTCGACCTTTACAACAAGATAAAAATAGGCGTAAACTCAAACGCTAGAAACGAGTAAGCCCCAACAGTTGGACGCTGTTAGGGCTTAATGTAATTAATAAGTGTGCGACCACCTAAAAACCACGTATCGTAAGCGTATTTTAGTTGGTCGCACACACTAAGACAAGGCTTTTTTGTATTTGGTGGGATAGGTTTCAGTATTTTTTAAGTAACCCATACTACTACCTGATGCAAAACTGAAATTTTATAGTGTACGCAATCAAACAAATAGACCCGACCGACTGGCAGAGCGTTAGCACTCTAGCCCAATTCTACGCAGACCTAGCGACTAAGCCTTATTGCACTAATAGCAAGGGTTTTAGCCACATTCGCACCAAGTCACACGCCATAAAACACGCCTACATACAACCCAATCACCCCGAGATTATCAAGTGGCTTGTCTTTGACATTGACGATCCACAAGCCCTATTCGCTTACCATGATAATAATTTGCCACGACCGCAAATTATTATCAAAAATCCCGAAAACGGGCACGCTCACTACGCCTACAGGCTAACAAAACCAGTGGATAAGTGGCGTAAAGCAAGCACTAAGCCAGTAGAGTATCTAGCCAGTGTGCAAAAGGCGCTACGATTGGCGCTAGGAGCAGACAAAGGCTATAGCGGTAACCTTATAAAAAACCCTTGCCATACCTCGCACGAAGTATATATAACAGGGGCTAAGCCGTCTTATACCCTAGCCGAGCTAGCCGAATATTTAGATTTAAAACCATACCAACAGCAAGAGCCAGCCAATGACGAAGGTTATGGGCGCAATGTGAACGTGTTTAACCATGTTAGACACCAAGCCTATCCGATAGCGCAAGACCTTACCCTAAGGGAGCTAGAGCGTGTTTTAACTGCTATTGCAGAAGAATTTAACCAACGTTTTGACGTGCCATTATTTCCCAACGAGCTGAAGTACATTGTCCGCAGCATTACACGTTATTGCAAATCAGGGCGGTTTGGGGCATACAGTGAAAAATCAAAAGCACGTTTCAGCCGTATTCAGTCATGCAGGGTTAAGAGAGCAAACCGTAAAGGGGCTTGTAACAAGGGCGGTCAGGCAAGGTCAGCTAAGTACGAAGATAAGCGAAAACAAGCTCAAGAAATGCACGAACAAGGTTATAATATCAGCCACATATCGAAAGCCCTAGTAACCCACAGAAACACAGTATCTACATGGCTAAAGGAGTATGAGCATGAATGAAAAATCACAGAATGGACATATCGAAGAATTAGAAGATCAGCCAGACGCTAAACTATTCAGCGAGTTGTTTATTACCGAAGAAGATAGAGATATGTATTCGATAGATTTTGATACGTTCATAGAAATTTTAGCCAATTGGGTAGACGAAGAAGAGAAAATAAGCCCTGACATAGCCCGATATATGGGAATGGTATTGCTT
>NZ_CAJGYX010000018.1:0-4652 GCF_904845955.1 Psychrobacter cibarius | reverse complement strand
TTTCCGATTTTCATTTCCAACTGGATAAGGTTTTGTTAATGCGAGAACTTACGAACGAACCAACAGTAATTATTGACGGTTTAGAGTTGCCTATTTTGAACACTGGCAAAGACGGCAAGATATACAATTGCTACGTTGAGCCATTGCAAAGATTTAAGCGTGAGATTGACGCAATGCTGTCACATCACAATAGGGTGTTCATACTTAGAATGGACGTTCATGTTGACGCTCACAGTCCAACCAATGAAAAGATGACTAGGTTTTTACGTAGCTACGTGTCACGCATTCAAAGGAATTACAAAACAAAGAATGTCGGTACTATTTGGTGTCGTGAGGTTGAGAAGGTAAAAAAGCAGCACTATCACTTGGCTATTATGGTTGATGGCAGCAATGCCACTAAAGTAAGTAGCGAACTGCTAAGAATGGCTGATGAGGTGGCAAAACATCAAAAATTAAGTATCGGATATTGTGATAACGCATCGTACCTAATCAAGCGTACAGACTTAGCCAAAGGCGATTACAGCACCTATAAAGAGGCATTCGAACGTCTATCTTACTTAGCCAAAGAGCGTGGCAAAACAATCAAAGCTGAACGCGCCAATTCATATCAAACAAGCCGTATCAAGCCACGACTGAATGAGCATGGCGATATATTCACTGCAGGTGATGATTACAAGAAAGCGATAGCAGCCAAAGCCAAACGAGTGAGATCAGCACCTAACCCATTGATAGCAGCGATGACCGATGACGAACGACAGTTACCGTTATTTGCTTAATGATTTAGGTCTGAAAAGGGGAAAACATGGCAGCACTTGCTACCACTTCAAGCCTGAGCAATTACCCTCGATTGAGTATCTCACGCTATCGTGACCAGTTGAGGCAGACAGACAGAGCAAACAAGATTGACGTTAATTATTCCTATCGTGGCAAGGCTTACAGCTACAGCATACGATTAGATAAAACAGCTTGTCACTTTGGTCATTATCGCCATTGGTGGTTATGCCCTAAATGCAGCAAAAGAGTATCGGTGCTTTATTGTGCAGGGACTTACGTCTGCAGACATTGCCTGAGCGTTCCTTACGGCTCACAGCTACAGACAAAGACAGACCGCATTTACAGCAAGCTGAACGCCTTACGTGACCGTCTAGGGTGGTCAGTGGGCATTATCAACGGCATAGGTTCAAAGCCTCGCTACATGCACCACAGCACGTATGAGCGACTGATTAACGAGTATGAGCGACTAGAACAAAAACTGATAAGGACATTCTACTGATGAGGCAATCATTAACACTTGATGACCTGATAGCCGACTTGCAGACAGCCAAACAAATCGCAATAGCAGACCGCAATCCAAACGGCATAGTCACAGCCACAATGAGTCAGGCGAAGTTGCTTGGTTTTGATAAGCCAGTGATTAAAGACGTAAACGCCGATGCGGTGCAGACCATTAGCGAGCTGATGAATGAATTGGCAAACGATGACCAGTTGCTAACTCAAAGGATAAGCCATGCAAAAAATGAGTATTGATGACCTGATGACAGAATTAGACGATGCCAGATTGACCGCCAAAGCCAATGGGCAAGCGTCTGCTATGGTATCTGCCACAATGTCAAAAGCCAAATTGCTGGGGTTGGATAAAGGCATTGATGACAAAGACAGCGAAGTGCAGCCAGTTAAGATTGTCATTCAAACCGTTGATGCTCGCAATCCTGAGCGAGTGCATTAGCAGTCAAAACAGCCATTCTCAAATCACTTGTTGGTATTATTCTTGGGCTTGTCAAAAAACAAAATCAAGAAAGCCCGAAAACACTTGGGCTGCAGCGTGTTGTTTAGTTCCTACAGTGCCGACCAAACTCACAAATGACAGCAAGTGACTTTTGCAAAGTGCGGTATAAAATGCGGTCTATTTCAAAGACAGAAAGCGAGCAGCCTTATCCATCAAAGGTTACGGCTGTCTGTTTACTTCCTTACTTACCGATCAAACATTAAAAAGCAACTTATCTGACAGGTAAAGCAGATGCTCTTCCAACATATAAAATTATGGATATACAGACAATTGTATATTTGATATCGTTATAAGAGCTTTACAAATTCACCACTAGGAGATGAAAAATGTATAGTGGATAACAATTTGACAGGAAGTGAATTAGCGCACGCCATGCTAAGAAATGGTGATAAAAATATATGGTGTGCTGTTGGTGATGAGAGTGATCAAGAAACGATGTCTTACCTCAGCGGTAATGACTTTACAGCTTACATCGTGGAATTTAAAAACGGCTGCTTTTATTGTAGTGGCGGTATGCCATGGTTGCATGCTGTACCAATCAAAATAGTGCCAATCACACAACATGAATTAGTTTATTAACTGACCCTAACTAAAAAATTTGCCATTTAGAGCGGGTTTTTTATTGCCTAAATATTGTGTTTAGCTGCTTATCGAAAACAAACCCATGAAAGGCTAGTTTCTGCACAGGTATCGAGGCAGTTAATGGAACAATACGCGCGCGTGATTAGTTTCGCGACAAGTCACCCCATGTTTTGACCAGTAGCAACAGCCAAAACTGGGCGTTAAGAACTTCACACTTAGCCATCAAGGCGAACCCATCAAAACACTTCGAGTCAATCTATCATTAGCCTATACCCAAAACATAAAATCAGTAAGTGATAGCTCGTCTATCATTGCACCTATTCCAGTTATTAAACGATAGTAATTACCCATTATTATCAGTGAACATTCAATATCGAGTCTAAGTGATAATTTACTGATAATTTCATTGCCTCGTCATTCCATAGCCAAACTAATCACCAATGATATGAGCTGAAATAGCAGTAATTTGCTGTCTGAGTGGCTCAAATTTCAATTCTAAGGGTAAAGACCTAGTAAGTTACCTATTGAGCAAGCAAAGATGCTTACAGGGCAAATCTGAGCAGTTGGCTATTATCTGATGATTGCCTGAGCTTGGTTGATGACTTCCATATGATGTGAAAGTTACCAATAATTCAAACCTGAGCCAATCTATCCAGCAATGGATTAATCAATTTTTGATGATGTTCTGAGCCTGATTATTCACTAAATTAAGACCTAGTTATCCACAAAAAAAAGGGCGTTTGATGTTTTTAATGTTTTTAAGAGTTTTTAAAAGCTTTTACGCTCGCTGTGAGCCACGCCATTAGTGGGCTGTAGAGTCCATAAAGCTACGTTCATCGACCCATAAAGCTACGTTCATCGACCCATAAAGCTACGTTCATCGACCCATAAAGCTACGTTCATCGACCTTAACGCTACATTAGGTTGTAAGTTGTATCTATAAGTGATTATAATGCTTATGCCGTCCATAAATGAGCAAAAATAATGAGTAAGCTAATCACCAAAGATAATAAATTAATCAATGCCAGTTACTCGCTTGGCATACCTGAGCAGCGCATTATCTTTTTGGCTATCGTTGAGGCTCGAGCGCAAAAGCAGATGATTGATGCTAGGGGTGTGCTGCAAATCCATGCAAGCAGCTATCAAGAACAATTCAAGGTAGAAAAGCACACTTCATACAATGCACTTAAGAGTGCGGTTACTGGATTATTTGAGGCTTATTTTGAGTATGACGACATACACGAAAAGACAGGAAAACCAGCTAAGCACGTTGTTAGATGGGTGCAGAAAGCGACCTACATAGACACAGCTGGCATGATTGAATTGCAGTTCACAGATGCCGTTATTCCACTGATAACAAGGCTTAGCGAGCAATACACAGAATACGACCTAAAACAGGTTAGCGAGCTGCAAAGCGAATATGCAATCAGGCTGTATGAATTGATGATGCAATGGAAGTCAGTTGGTAAAACAAACAAGATAGCACTTGATGACTTGCGTTCAAAACTAGGCGTTCAGCCTGAGCAGTACAAGGCAATGAATAACTTCAAGGCTCGAGTAATTGACCTCGCTATCAAACAGATTAACGACTTCACCGATGTAGCAGCCGATTATATTCAGCACAAAACTGGCAAAGCGATTACTGGCTTTACGTTCACATTCAAGCAAAAGAAAGCACCTGAGCAGCTCGCTACTGCTACAAATAAGAATAGAGATAATGCCACGCCTGACCTATTCCACAATATGACAGATGACCAGATAAGCACGTTTAGCAAAAGGTTGGCTGCATTGCCTGAGCTTGGTAGTAATTCACCATTAGGTGCAAGCACTGAGCAATTCGCTGCAATGATTGCTGATGACCTCAAAGACGCTGACAAACAAAAGAAATACCACAAGCACTTGGCAAAGTTAGGATTTAAAGTAGCAAAGAGCAAGGTTAAGTAAAAACGTGCTCACAGATTGACGCTGACAGCCTCGTAAATGGTTTTTGATAGTGAGGTACTACAGACGGCTAGAACGTCAAAAAAGGGCTGTCAAATGCATATTAGGCAAATCCTATTGTAAATCCATTCTAAACAGTCGCTTATACTGGTTAATCTATACTTCATACACAGTTGTCATGCGCATATTTAGGCTAATATCAAGCTCAATAGCACTGTATATCAGGGGCTTAAAATGACAAACAACTGGGATTTAAATATTATCTTATGACTTCTAGCACTCCCTTTAATCTCCTCAGAGCATTTAACATTGATTAGTCGGTGCAAGCTCACGCGGATTTTCA
>NZ_CAJGYX010000017.1:0-5195 GCF_904845955.1 Psychrobacter cibarius | reverse complement strand
GCAATATCGATAGGGTTTAATCTCAAAAGCTTCATTTTAAACCTCCAATCAATTATAGATTCGTTTTTCAAGACATTTGTCTTCCGATACCATGTTACCGTAATATATGACACAGTGCATAGTCGAAAATTGTAAAAACAAGAAGTAGACGTTATTATATCCGACTATAGCTACAACTAAACCATCGCCCTTACCCTTGCCATAATCCCGCGTCCAATCACCAATCTCACGTAAATAATGGCAATGGCAAACAGTAATACGACTAACGCTGCACCACCCATAGCCAGATTTGCCCACGGCATACTAAACTGTAGATTAAACCACTGAGTAACAGCCAGCCAAGCACCACCAGTGGCTATAATCACGGCAAAGGTCGCTGCGCTAATACCAAGTACACCTAGCTCTAAGATATTGAGCATATACAAGTCACGCTTTTGCATCCCCAGTAATCGGAAGGACGCACTCTCTTTCATACGATCTTGTGAGGTAGACAGTAGCGAGCTGATCAGCACCATGACGCCAGTGAGCAGGGCAAGCAAGGTGAACACATAGACCAAGCGGCTCATTTGTACCACTAGCTCTTGGATTTGCTTCGCAATAGCAGTGCCGTCAATCGTGGTGACAGCAGGGAACTCACGTACCAGTTTGCCTTGTAGCTCTGGAATTGCATCTTCTGGTACGTGGGCGGTAGCAAACTGAATCTGCGGGGCAGCGGACAGCACAGACGGCCCAAACAAGAAGTAAAAATACGGGCTTGGGCCACGCTCATAGCGCGTTCGAATACTGGTAATCTGCCCGATGATTTCGATCCCTTGAATATTAAATCGTACCTGATCACCCATACCGACATTGAGCATACTGGCAGCGGTGTCTAAGATAGACAAAGGTTTGACTTGCTCATCTGTCGCATCGATAGGGGTGTATAGCGCGTCATCCGTGAGTGATTCAGTGATATATTCGGTCTCCATGACCGTATCTGCGTAGCTTAAGTTAAACACTCGCGTAGGATCATCGAAGCCATCCTCAGGCTCAATATCTTTTGCCGGTACGTCATTCGCCGTTTCTACACGCGCACGAATGACGGGATAATAAGTGACAGGTGTTTCAATGATCGCATCAATATCGTCATGTTGATCGCTCTGCACATCGAGCAAAAACAGATTGGGTGCGTCTTCGGGATAGGCATTGATAAACTGCGCGTTGATACTGTGATTTAGGGTGGTGATGAGCGTCAGCACCGCCACCGATAGCGATAAGGTGACAAAGAACAAAGCAGATTGGTTACCTTTACGTGCAAGGTTATGAATGGCAATGCGCTGCATCCAACTGACTTTGGTATTGCTCGCCAACTTGTTAAGTAGCCAGAGCCACCCACGCGCCAATAGCCAAAATATCGCCACAAAGCCAATCAAGCCGCCCAATAGCTGTGCACCTAATGTCAGTGAGCCCACTTCATAAGCAAAGAAGGCATATAGCCCTGCCAGCACCAAGCCATACCACAGTAGCGGCACGCGTCGATACCACGGCAAGTTTTGCGTTTGCGTACTCGCACCTTGATTGAGTAGGGTAGCGGGTTTGGTGGTGTTAAGCGCGCTCAAACCACGCTGCGCAATCAGCAACGTTAGGGCCAAGGCAATCACAATAGTCTTAATTGCACTGATTAGATTGATGGACAGCCCAACATCGGTAGGCAAGATAGCCACCAGATACGGCTGACCAATTTTAAGCAAACCTAGACTCAGTATAATCGCGGCGACACAAGCAATGGCAGTCGTGACGATAAGCAGTTGATAGTAGCTGCGCTTGAGTGAGCCAAGCGGTTCACCTAATGCCAAGCGAATGGCGTTACTAGACTGCTGCTTGGTGACAAACGCACTAATGACGCCGTACATGGCGACCGCAGAAAGTAGCAACACTGCGATGACCAATAATTTTAAAAACATCAGTACATTATCAGAGATACGCGAGACCGAAGTATCTGCGGACTCTGCGTCAGAGAGCTCGATATCAGGGTAATTGGTCAGAATATCTGTAAGCTGTTCACGCTGCGTGGTTATCAGCTTTGGGTCGCCTGCCATCTCAATACGATAGTTTATGCGGCTACGTTGACCCAACAGATTGGTCGCTGCGAGTGAGTCCTCATGCATTAAGACACGTCCACCAAACCCAAAGGTGGTCAGCGGACGATCAGGCTCTTTGGTCAATACATCACTTATTGTGAACTGCGCATCGCCAATGGTGATACGGTCACCGACATTGGCCTGTAGACTACTGAGCACTTCTGGCGCGACGATGACACTGTCAGAGGTTAGCTGCTCCCACAGCGGCTGTCCTGAGGCAAGCTCCGCTTTACCGTATAAGGGATACGACGGCGAGACCGCTTTAATGCTGGCAAGCAAGGTTTGCTCATCATTGACCAGCATGGCGCTAAACTGATAGTCATACACCGTCTGCGTATCGGGGATTGTTTCTACTTGCGTCAATACTTCACTTGGCCAGTCTTGCTTGCTGTTTAGAATTAAATCGCCACCAACGAGCGCGCGCTGATTGTCATTGATATAGCGATCAACAGACTGCTGCACAGAGTCGAGGGTTAGGTAAGTTGCAAGCGACAGGGTTAATGTCAGTAGAAACAATACCGGATATACCCAGCGCTGCCACCAACTACGGCTGAGTGCTTGAGAGCCGAGTGTTTGAAAACCTAAGGTACGGGTAAATAGTTGATTGGGAATGCCGCTAGGATAACTGGACGCTTGATGCATACTGGTATCAGTCTTTTTTGTATCAGCTGGTGGTTTATTGTCTGTGGGCTTACGATTCATTAAGATACAATCCAGTTATTCATGTAGGTACAATTCGACCATCATGCATGGTGATGACGCGATCTGCCATCTCGGCAAGTGCAGGGTCATGGGTCACGACCACCAGTGCTGAACCAACCTGTTGGCGTAAGTCCAATAGCAACTGCATGACTTGATCTGCATTTTGCTCATCGAGGTTGCCCGTTGGTTCATCAGCGAATACGATTTTTGGATGCGATACTAGCGCTCGTGCCACCGCTGTGCGCTGTTGTTCACCACCTGACAACTGATTGGGCAAGCTATGACGTCGATGACCCAAATCAACGGCGTCAATAAGCTCGTCTACTCGTGCTGGGTTTGGACGTCTGGCAATATCAAGTGGAAAGGCGATGTTCTCGGCTACTGTCAAGGTTGGCAGTAGGTGAAACGACTGAAAGACAAAGCCCATATCACGTTGACGAATCACCGCCAAAGCATCTTCGTCAAGACTACTGAGCATTTGACCTGCTAGCGACACCGTACCGCTGTCTGGATAATCTAGCGCCGCCAGTAATCCTAGTAAGGTAGATTTACCTGAGCCTGATTTGCCCATAATGACCACAAACTCGCCAGCATTGACATAGATATCTACATCTTTAATGATTGATAGGGTTTGCTCGCCGACTTGCACGGTCTTGTTTAATTGTGAGGCGGTGAGTAGGACTTCTTTTTTATAATCTGCTTGTGGCGTTGAAGCGGCAATCGAAGGTGATGATGTCATTACAGTGTCTCGTTAAGTAGTCTCATTTATCGTATTTTTTGTCGTTTCATCTTGAGCATTTTCAGTTGCGTTGTCTGCATCGGCTATTTTTAGCGCTTCTAGTTTAGGCGCTAGGATAGGCAAGATATTGTCATTAACGATAATTGCGTAGCCTTCTTTAGTCGGATGAATGGCATCGGCTTGATTGAGCGCAGGATCACCGCCCACACCATCCAAGAAGAAAGGAATCAGCGTCACGTTCATGTCTTTGGCGACGCGAGGATATATCGCTGCAAATGACTTCACATACTCAGAGCCAAGGTTGTCATAGATTTGCATGCCGCCCAAAATGACGATACTGCCATTATCCTTTAGACGTTTGACCGCGGTACGAATATTGGCTTCAACTGTCGCCACATCGATACCGCGTATGGCATCGTTAGCACCGATAGTCAAAATCGTCACATCAGGCTTAGTTTGCAACACCCAGTCTAAGCGATTGACCAATCCCGTGCTGGTTTCACCGCTCAATCCTGAATTGATAACTTTGGCATTGTTCGTAACCCATTGCTTGCAGACGATCTTCTAACTGAGCAGGATAGTTGTCATCTTTATCCACCCCAAGACCTTCTGTCAGAGAGCCGCCCAATGCCAAGATCGTTAATGGCGCTTGCTGTGCAGTGGATGTTGCCGGTTGCTCAGATTTTGTCGTTTGAGGTTCGGCAGTTTGAGTACTGTTTTGCATGCCGTTATCGGTGCTAGGTTCAGATGGTTTTTGGCAACCACCGAGCGCCATTACGGCTGTTAAAATAGCCAATGTTGGTAAGTGTCGAGCGAAACGAATGGATAAATTCATCATGATTATTCTGTCCTATAAGCAATCAAACCAGTGTAGCAAAATAAGACAGACACCAATATTATCCTAAGGTTACTGTAGTTTTTGATATTACAGCGTTTTGCCATCGACCATCACTGGACGACTCACTACCCAAGCAATGACGACGTTGATAACCATCAAAATGAGCATAATGAATAGGGGTAAATCCCAGCTGCCAGTCGCTTCATGTAGCCAACCTGTCCCTAAGGGACCAAAAAACGCAATCAAATAACCGACGAATTGCGCCATACCAGACAGCTCACTAGATTGGTTGGTCGTATAAGTACGTAAGGAGAACAGCATCATACTCAAGGTGAAAATAGCGGAGCAGCCAATGCCCATCAGACCTGACCACAACCAAGCGAGGTCGGTAGATAAATAATTGATTCCTAAAATACCAATAACATTCAGCACCGCTGCAAACACCGCCAGCGCCTGAATAGGGCGGCCGCGATTGATCAGCCACGTCAGGCTCATAATAGAGACTGGCGCCATAAACTGAAACACTGAAGCCATTTGTCCTGCTTGCACTGCGGATAGCCCTTTGCTGACCCAAATAGAGGGTAAGAAACTGGCAACAGTATAAAATAATAGTGATTGCAGCCCCATAAATACCGCAATTTGCCAAGCAAAAGGTGTACGCCACATGGAGATGTCAGACGCTCCAGAGGTAGGTGGCACAATGGCTTGATGACTAGACGAACCAAGCCGCAATCGCAAAAATATCCAAATAATGATCGCAAAAATACCCAATAGCGACCACCCACCTAGTGCCCAT
>NZ_CAJGYX010000016.1:0-5752 GCF_904845955.1 Psychrobacter cibarius | reverse complement strand
AAACGCCAAATGCTGACCCCAACCTCACCCCTAAAAATCATCATAGCGTTGCTACCCCTGAAGCAGTCAAACAAGCAATACAAGACCGACTTCCTGAAAAAAGACGCTCTGATGCGGTGCTCTGTATTGAGTATCTAATAACCGCCAGTCCTGAATGGGAAGGCTGGGGAAGCGGCAAGGAAGGGGAATTTTTTAAGCGATCTGCTCAGTGGCTCATGGATAAGCATGGGGAAGAAAACATTGCAGGTATGAGTATTCATCGAGACATAAGCACACCGCACCTAGTTGCTTATGTCGTTCCTATTGACCAAAAGGGGAAGCTGAACTGTAAGGATTTTCTAGGCGGTAGGGCTAAATTAAACAAGATGCAAACCGATTTTGCCAATGCGGTCGCTGATTTAGGGCTAACGAGGGGCAAGGAAGGCTCTAAAGCCAAGCATACCAGCATCAAGGAGTATTACCACGACATCAATCACGCGCGTGATTTTAGTATTACAACCGTATCACCTAAGCCTGAAATGTTTGAAAGCAAGGCTAAGTATGGTCAAAAGGTAACAGCAGCCGTTATTGAGCAAATAGAACCTACTGTGAAGGCAGCAAACAGCATCTTAGCGGACTACGAAAAAGCTAAGATGGATAAAATCGTGGCGGAAGACAGCTATGAGACTCTAAAAAAGCGTGTTGAGCCTTACTTAGGCGCAGTTGAAGGGTTAAATCAAGAGGAAATTGCTAGGGTGAATGAGGCAATACAGCTAGAAAGCCGTAAAATCGCCATAGAGAGAGTTAAATATGAAAGGGCTAGGTATCTATCAAAATAGAGAATGAAGGCTGTTAAATCTAATTATGTAGGCATATAGAGTGGTTTCTATAGATCATTACGAAGGTTAAAAACAAACTAATGAATAAGTTAGAAATAAATAATTGATCGATCACATGATCCAAAAGAGTATAAAAACCCCCTAATATTTTGTGGTAACTAGCACTTTTTTCTTTTGTCTTTTTCATTAGTAAAAAATAAAAAAATGCTTTTTATGCTTTTAAATGCTTTTAACAGCTTTTAAGCCCTCTGTATCCATTGGTATTAAAGGGCTGCAACCTCCATTTAATTACGTTTACTTACCCATAAGCTTACGTTTACTTACCCATAAGCTTACGTTTACTTACCCATAAGCTTACGTTTACTTACCATTTAACTACTAATATATTTAAGGTATTTAATTACTAATATATCTATGTTATCTTAATTGCAGATCTTAATAAAGTAACTAAAAGGTAGCAGGAATGGCTAAATCTAATCTAGTGGTAAAAACCCACCACCTAAACACAGTTCTACAGAATCTAAAGCTTGCTGAAATACGTATCGTTCAACTCGCGGTTGTTGATGCTAGGGAAACAGGAAAAGGTTTGACAGCAGAAACGCCCTTACGTATTGATGCTCTTAGGTATGCAGAGGTTTTCGATACGACAAGACAGAATGGCTACTTGATGATGAAAGAAGCTGAAGATACGTTATTTAATAGACGTTTTAGTTATATTGATGATGAAGGTAAGTTGGTTAAGTCTCGTTGGTTGTCGCAAGTTAGATACCTAGATGACGAAGGAGCAATTGAAGTTGTATTTACTCCAGCTGTAGTACAAGGGATTACTCGAATTGATGGTGCTGAAGAGTTTTTCACTAAATACTTATTAGAACAGACGGCTACGATGACCAGTAACTACTCGGTAAGACTTTATGAGCTGCTAGTCCAATGGAAACAAGCTAAAAAAACTCCTATGTTTGAATTGCAAGAGTTTAGGGGGCAGCTTGGAGTTGAAGATGATGAATACAAAGCAATGAGTAACTTTAAAATACGAGTGCTAGACCTTGCCGTTGGAGAGATAAACGAAAAATCAGACCTCAATATTAACTATACTCAAAAGAAAAAAGGTCGCAAGATTATAGGTTTTACTTTCACTGTTCATGAAAAGCCAAAAGCTAAGACTGATGTAGTTAGTAAAGAGCGTGACGCTAGTACGGCAGATATGTTCACAGTCGATGGATTGAATGATAAGCAGCTAGGGCGTATTGCTCGTAACCCTGCTTTTATGGCGGAATACAATCATTTAGTAAGCCCTACTAGCCCAGCTGGTCAGTCACAGCAAGGGTGGGAGTTTGAAATGGTTAACCGCCTTAAAAAAGACCCTACGCAGTTTAATAAACGTCCTATCAGAGAATATCTTGAATACTAGGATTTTTAAGTACATTTGACTTCCTAGTAAGGATTTAAAACAGTGTACCTACAGATGCAAAAAGCGTTAGTTTTTATTAAACAGCTTACTGATTTAGGAACAAAAAAAAGAGACCTTTAAGGTCTCTTTTTTTTGTTCCTAAATTACTTCAAATAGCTTGGGGCTGGCAACCAAAACTGACGATCCGCTTTGTAGTGGGGAGTAATATCTACTACTTTTATAACATTACCTCTATTTACCCACTGAAAGTGCAAAATCATATCTGATGTATAATATGGACCAAAGTCACTCTTACGAAAACTAGGTAGTCCTATATGTGCGTGCCATAGGTCATTGCTCTTCGCATATTGGTAAGCTGGATCTTTATAATTTAAGCCCTTCCAAGAAAAAGCTATCTTACCTTTATAAAGTTTAAAACTCCTTAGACCATGTACTTCGTATATGTCTAAAAAATCAAGGATAGCATCTTGCTGATTTTGAGGGTAATGCTTGAACTCATTGGCGAACAGCTTTCCGTAATCAAATATGTATTCCAATGAGCTATCCTAAAAGATGTACCGTAATTAGACGATAGTATACTATTTCTAATCAGCACTTCCAATTATGAACTGGCGTTTTTGTTCTCTAGTAAGACCTTTAGGCATAGTAAAAACTTCCGCATCTAGGGCTACACGCATTCTTTCCACGTTTATTTTGACATGATTGTTTCTACGCTTAGAACGGTTATTCATTCTTTTCGATTCTGTTAAACATTGTTGAGTGTTCATTTTGTTCTCCAACTTTTGTACTTCAGCAGGAATGTCAGATAATAGTAATTTGTCTACTATTTCTTAATATATAACTATTATATGGTTATATTATCATAAAAATAGTGTAAAATTTGTTAATCAATTAAAATGCGTCCTAAGGACGCATTTTAATTGATTAACGATTTTAAGTCAATTTTTGAATTAATTTAATAAAGAAGTGTTAACTTATTGAAGGGTTATTTTCATACTATGGAAAAGAAGAAAATAGATATTTTTGAAGTAGTACTGATTTGGTTGGAAGGTCTAGATGGACGTATTGCATTTCTAAAATCAGAGCTGATAAACTTTCTTAAAACGTTAAAGCACAGCAAATCCTTTAACGATAAGCAAGTCACAGGGATGAGGAAGAATACTAATATTAATAAGAAGTTCGTTGAAGTTAGCGAATTTCTATTAAACAGAGCTTTAATAAAAGATAGTAGTCATAGTTACTTTACTATTGGTACGAAATCTTATAGTGATTTTGAGATAGTTTGTTCTCTCTATCAAATTGGATATATATCTTACTTGAGCGCTATGTATCTTTATGGTTTTACAGAACAAAAGACGATTAGAATAGATTTTTCTACTCCCGTTAGGAGTCAATGGAAAAAGTATAAAGTTAGCTATGAAAGAGAAAAAAAGAACTACTTATTACATTACCCTTCAGAAAATATTAGGATAAAAAATCGTTACCTAAATGTATACGCTCGATCAGTTGCCTATATTCCTATACAGTTTGATACTAATATACGAGTGATAGGTATTGGTGAGCTATTCTTGGAGATGATACGTTATCCAGCACTATGTGGAGGATTTACTAATGTCATGAAAATCTATGAAGAGTCAGCTTCATTGTATTTAAATGATATAGTCCAAGCTACTAATGTATATGGCTCAGATATAGATAAATGTCGTATCGGATACATACTTTCTGTACGTCTGAACATTATAAATAGTAGTATTTTAGCTTGGAAAGCTTACAGTGTATCCAGAGGAGGAAGTCGAAAACTATTATCGAGCAACCCTTATTCTTCGATCTACAATGATGAATGGTGTCTCTCTCTCAATCATCCTATATTCGATTAATTAGCACACTACTAAAAATAGTCTAATCAAATATTTCGGAATGGCTACCCAGCCTAACAAAATCTACCGTATCGCTCTGAATACGGTAGATAAGCACCAAGTCAGGCTTGATATGGCAATCCCTAAACCCTTTATGGTTGCCGGTCAACGCATGATCTTTGTATTTAGCCGGTAGTGGTATATCGTTAGTCAAACAATTGAGTACCTCACCCCATGCAGGAGTGAGTAAACTTAGATAATTCTTCTTGGCATCTCTCTTAAACTGACTTGATACTTCAATGGATCTCATCAGCCTCGCCTTCTAGCTCATCCATGAGATCACCAAAGCTATCGTATTTGGTGCCTTTACCGCTCGCAACCTCAGCAATAGCTGCAATAGTTTGCGCGTTGAGCTTAGGTTGTTGATAGTCAAAAGACAGGGGAATCGCATTGGTATCGGCTACTTGGTTCAAGAACAGTCTAATGGCTTGTGAAGGCGTTAGACCATAGCTTTCAAGAACAGAAAAAGACCTATCTTTCAGATCCTGGTCAAGCCGTATATTATAATTAGTTGTAGTCATAGTAATCACCTATCGCTTATGTTTGTACATCCAATATAAGCGATAGGTGATTAGATCTCAATAGTTTTAGTATTTTATACTTCTTATTAAAAACCCAGAAAAAGGCTAATGGCTTTCTTTCTGAGTTTTTGTATGACATAGAGTTAGGGAAAACCTTGATTATACGTCTCTACTTTAAGCCTTTAAGTAGTTTTGATTCTATATGACTAACCCCAGCAGCTTCTTGCATTTCTATCCAGCTTTCATAAGATGTATTTGTTTGAATAAACTGCTCCCACTCCTGATCTGGGATGGCTGCAAAATCTTCTTCTGTTTCTACTTTGAACCCAGAAGCTTCTATTAGTTCCTCAAAATTCGAATATTGACTGCAACTAGATATAAAATCAGGGGTCATAAGATCATCCAGTGGGATACTGTGAGTGCCAGATAACTCTGAAAGATTCTTCTCTAGTTGATCAAAACCTCTTAAATCAAATTTCATGATTCTTTCCTCGTGTCTATAAGCTTTATATAGCTTGTAGAGTGTTGATTATTTATAAAGAATAACTAATCAGACCATTGGAATCATCTGTAGCTACAGATGATTTTTTAGGCTAATAAATTATTTGTACCAGCCTAAGATTATGCCAGTGAATGACGAGAAGTAACGCTCTTATAAGCCCTTTTTTGTAGCAGATTTTACGACAGATAAAAGACCCGTCATTTTCTACCTAATTTAATGACTACACCTTACGCACCCTAAAGGGACTGCCAAATAGCTGATATTGTTAGGTTTATTGAAATTTGAGTGTTTGCAAAGTGCAAACAAAATCGTTATAAGTTATTGATTTAAAAATGAAAAAGGTGTTTACAATCTGTAAACAGCCAAGTTGAAAAACAGTGAAAAATAGCCCTTTTTTACCGCCTTTTGCTGCAAAAATCACGCTTTCCTAACAGGCGAATTTATGGTGTAGTAAGTACACCTCAGTGAAATAACACCCAATTATAGGAAAAAAGTGGCGATGAACTATGCAATTTTGAGGACGGCAAAATTAAAGACGATGGGCAACATTGGTGGCAGTCTTGCACACAGCTATCGAACGATAG
>NZ_CAJGYX010000015.1:0-6152 GCF_904845955.1 Psychrobacter cibarius | reverse complement strand
AAACAGAAAGAAGTAATCGTGTCTTTATTCAAAGATAAATCACTTGTTTCTATTTATACTATTAGCACTTAAAGCTTATTCGTCTATAGTGGTGGAGCCAAACGGAGTCGAACCGTTGACCTCCTGCGTGCAAGGCAGGCGCTCTACCAACTGAGCTATGGCCCCATTATAAAATGGTGGGTCTAAGTGGACTTGAACCACTGACCCCCGCGTTATCAACACGGTGCTCTAACCAGCTGAGCTACAGACCCAATTACGCTTGTTAAAACGTAAGCTTAAACTAAAGAACAACTTGTTGTGAATTCTTGCTGACCGAATGCCATCTATAAGGAGGTGATCCAGCCGCAGGTTCCCCTACGGCTACCTTGTTACGACTTCACCCCAGTCATCAACCACACCGTGGTGAACGCTCCCCCGAAGGTTAAGCTATCCACTTCTGGTGCAATCAACTCCCATGGTGTGACGGGCGGTGTGTACAAGGCCCGGGAACGTATTCACCGCGGCATTCTGATCCGCGATTACTAGCGATTCCTACTTCATGGAGTCGAGTTGCAGACTCCAATCTGGACTACGATAGGCTTTTTGAGATTCGCATCACATCGCTGTGTAGCTGCCCTCTGTACCTACCATTGTAGCACGTGTGTAGCCCTGGTCGTAAGGGCCATGATGACTTGACGTCGTCCCCGCCTTCCTCCAGTTTGTCACTGGCAGTATCCTTAGAGTTCCCGGCTTAACCCGCTGGTAACTAAGGACAAGGGTTGCGCTCGTTGCGGGACTTAACCCAACATCTCACGACACGAGCTGACGACAGCCATGCAGCACCTGTATTCTAATTCCCGAAGGCACTCCCGCATCTCTGCAGGATTCTAGATATGTCAAGACCAGGTAAGGTTCTTCGCGTTGCATCGAATTAAACCACATGCTCCACCGCTTGTGCGGGCCCCCGTCAATTCATTTGAGTTTTAACCTTGCGGCCGTACTCCCCAGGCGGTCTACTTATTGCGTTAGCTGCGTCACTAAGTCCTCAAGGGACCCAACGACTAGTAGACATCGTTTACGGCGTGGACTACCAGGGTATCTAATCCTGTTTGCTACCCACGCTTTCGAGCCTCAGTGTCAGTATTATGCCAGAAGGCTGCCTTCGCCATCGGTATTCCTCCAGATCTCTACGCATTTCACCGCTACACCTGGAATTCTACCTTCCTCTCACATACTCTAGCTCTACAGTTTCAGATGCAGTTCCCAGGTTAAGCCCGGGGATTTCACATCTGACTTATAGAGCCACCTACGCTCCCTTTACGCCCAGTAATTCCGATTAACGCTTGCACCCTCTGTATTACCGCGGCTGCTGGCACAGAGTTAGCCGGTGCTTATTCTGCAGCTAATGTCATCGTCCATGGGTATTAACCATGGAGTCTTCTTCACTGCTTAAAGTGCTTTACAACCAAAAGGCCTTCTTCACACACGCGGCATGGCTGGATCAGGGTTTCCCCCATTGTCCAATATTCCCCACTGCTGCCTCCCGTAGGAGTCCGGGCCGTGTCTCAGTCCCGGTGTGGCTGATCATCCTCTCAGACCAGCTACAGATCGTCGCCATGGTAGGCCTTTACCCCACCATCTAGCTAATCCGACTTAGGCTCATCTAATAGCGAGAGCAGTAAACTGCCCCCTTTCTCCCGTAGGTCGTATGCGGTATTAATACGAGTTTCCCCGTGCTATCCCCCACTACTAGGTAGATTCCTAAGTATTACTCACCCGTCCGCCGCTCGTCAGCGAGAAGCAAGCTTCTCCTGTTACCGCTCGACTTGCATGTGTTAAGCCTGCCGCCAGCGTTCAATCTGAGCCATGATCAAACTCTTCAGTTTAATCTTGCTATGAAGCTCTTTAAAGAAGCTTCTAAACTTGGCTCATCTAATCTGGCAAAATAGCTAAAAATTATGTTCGTAATGAATTAACTTTGAGTTTTTCTGCTGTCTTAAATGATAATTTTTATAGTTAGAATGAACTCCGAAAAGGAGCTAAAACCAACTTTATTTTTTAGCATTCTGAATCAGCAAAAATCCACACAAGTTGTTCTTTAGTTATGCTTTTAAATAGTGCTCAATTACTGTCGTCCAGTAACTGATATATAGGGTAATTCTCTTGCTGTTTAGTCTCAATCCCTTTCAGGTCAAGCTATCTAGCGAGCCGACTATCTTATCATATAGATTTGAATTGTCAAGCTTTTTTATGTTTTGTCTTAGCTTGGTAATCTAAGTAATAAGTTGGTTAACTTATCGCCTAGCTTCCTTTGCTGTGGGGCGTATTATATAGAGTTTAAGAGGTGTGTCAACCGCTTTATCAGGGGTTTTTGGGTTTATTTGATAAGACTTTTAATAATGCATAGTTTTCAATGGGTTAAGGGGAAATAGGAATTCGATGTATTTGGGTTTAAACGCTGGAAATACCTGTAGATCTTATATTGAGTTGGCATTCGATGAGTTAATGACTTCTTTAAACCTAAAAAACACTTTAAATAGCCTGAAATAAAGCTTATCTGATCGGCTTGGTTGGTACTCATCGTTAAAAAACAGGTTCAAATCAGTCTCTAGTCTCTAAATTATCTATCAAGAAACTTGAGATCTAACTGATTTTCTCAAATCCGCATTGGCACTTATTCATAGGCAAAGAAAATCCCCCGACTAGTTACCTAGTCGGGGGATATTTCAGGAATAGAGAGCTGACGATGACCTACTCTCACATGGGCGAACCCACACTACCATTGGCGCAATGATGTTTCACTTCTGAGTTCGGGAAGGGATCAGGTGGTGCCATCATGCTATTGTCGTCAGCAAAGGGGGTTAGATATGAGTCTGATGTTTTTATTGTTTGACTTCAAGTTTTAGCTTGTTGTCGACCAACTATAACCTAACTGAATCAAGGTTAAAGGTGATATCGAAATATTCTTTCTTCGTTATGACCACTACAGTCATACAAGATAGATTAATTAGAGCTTTCATACAAACCACTTGGGTGTTGTATGGTCAAGCCAAACGAGCAATTAGTACAGGTTAGCTACATGCATCGCTGCACTTCCACACCCTGCCTATCAACGTCGTAGTCTTCAACGGCTCTTTAGGGAAATCTAATCTTGAGGTGGGCTTCCCGCTTAGATGCTTTCAGCGGTTATCCCATCCGAACGTAGCTACCGGGCAATGCCACTGGCGTGACAACCCGAACACCAGAGGTTCGTCCACTCTGGTCCTCTCGTACTAGGAGCAGATCCTCTCAAATTTCCAACGCCCACGGTAGATAGGGACCGAACTGTCTCACGACGTTCTAAACCCAGCTCGCGTACCTCTTTAAATGGCGAACAGCCATACCCTTAGGACCTGCTTCAGCCCTAGGATGAGATGAGCCGACATCGAGGTGCCAAACACCGCCGTCGATATGAACTCTTGGGCGGTATCAGCCTGTTATCCCCAGAGTACCTTTTATCCGTTGAGCGATGGCCCTTCCATACAGAACCACCGGATCACTAAGACCTACTTTCGTACCTGCTCGACTTGTGGGTCTCGCAGTTAAGCGCGCTTTTGCCTTTATACTCTACGACCGATTTCCGACCGGTCTGAGCGCACCTTCGTACTCCTCCGTTACTCTTTAGGAGGAGACCGCCCCAGTCAAACTACCCACCATACATTGTCCTCGGTATTGTTATACCTGAGTTAGAACCCCAACATGACCAGGGTGGTATTTCAAGATTGGCTCCACCGAGACTAGCGTCTCGGCTTCAAAGCCTCCCACCTATCCTGCACAAGTCAGGTCAAAGTTCAATGTAAAGCTGTAGTAAAGGTTCACGGGGTCTTTCCGTCTAGCCGCGGGTACACAGCATCTTCACTGCGATTTCGATTTCACTGAGTCTCTGCTGGAGACAGCGCTGCCATCATTATGTCATTCGTGCAGGTCGGAACTTACCCGACAAGGAATTTCGCTACCTTAGGACCGTTATAGTTACGGCCGCCGTTTACTGGGGCTTCGATCAAGAGCTTCGCTTACGCTAACCCCATCAATTAACCTTCCAGCACCGGGCAGACATCACACCCTATACGTCCACTTTCGTGTTTGCAGAGTGCTGTGTTTTTAATAAACAGTTGCAGCAGCCTGGTATCTGCGACTGCCAACAGCTCAAGGAGCGTGTCCTATCACCATCAGCAGCGTACCTTCTCCCGAAGTTACGGTACCATTTTGCCTAGTTCCTTCAGCAGAGTTCTCTCAAGCGCCTTGGTATTCTCTACCTGATCACCTGTGTCGGTTTAGGGTACGATTCGTTTATAACTATTGCTTAGAAGCTTTTCCTGGAAGCATGGTATTTGCCACTTCACTGTACAAGTACAGCTTGCTATCAGATCTCAGCCATATAACAACCCGGATTTACCTAAGTTGTAAGCCTACATCCTTTCACCTGGACAACCAACGCCAGGCTGACATAACCTTCTCCGTCCCTCCATCGCATTATAAACAAGTATCGGAATATTAACCGATTTCCCATCGACTACGCCTTTCGGCCTCGCCTTAGGGGTCGACTCACCCAGCCCCGATTAACGTTGGACTGGAACCCTTGATCTTCCGGCGTGCGAGCTTTTCACTCGCATTATCGTTACTCACGTCAGCATTCGCTCTTGTGATACCTCCAGCATGCCTTACGACACACCTTCACAGGCTTACACAACGCTCCCCTACCACTTGAAAACAAATTCAAATCCGCAGCTTCGGCTCCTAGTTTGAGCCCCGTTACATCTTCCGCGCGGGCCGACTCGACTAGTGAGCTATTACGCTTTCTTTAAAGGATGGCTGCTTCTAAGCCAACCTCCTAGCTGTCTATGCCTTCCCACCTCGTTTCCCACTTAACTAGGAATTTGGGGCCTTAGCTGGCGGTCTGGGTTGTTTCCCTCTCCACAATGGACGTTAGCACCCACTGTGTGTCTCCCGGATATCACTCATCGGTATTCGGAGTTTGCATCGGTTTGGTAAGTCGGTATGACCCCCTAGCCGAAACAGTGCTCTACCCCCAATGGTGTTCGTCCGAGGCGCTACCTAAATAGCTTTCGGGGAGAACCAGCTATCACCGAGTTTGATTAGCCTTTCACCCCTATCCACAAGTCATCCCCTGGCTTTTCAACGACAGTGGGTTCGGTCCTCCGGTGCCTGTTACGGCACTTTCAACCTGCTCATGGATAGATCACTCGGTTTCGGGTCTATACCCTGCAACTAAACGCCCTATTAAGACTCGGTTTCCCTACGGCTCCCCTAAACGGTTAACCTTGCTACAGAATATAAGTCGCTGACCCATTATACAAAAGGTACGCGGTCACCCTAATAAATTAAGGCTCCCACTGCTTGTACGCACACGGTTTCAGGTTCTATTTCACTCCCCTCACAGGGGTTCTTTTCGCCTTTCCCTCACGGTACTGGTTCACTATCGGTCAGTCAGGAGTATTTAGCCTTGGAGGATGGTCCCCCCATCTTCAAACAGGATTTCTCGTGCCCCGCTCTACTTAATATGTTAACGCTAATGTTTCGAATACAGGACTATCACCTACTACGGTCAGCTTTCCCACGCTGTTCTTCTACATTAGCATTAATCGGCTTCTCCCCGTTCGCTCGCCGCTACTAGGGGAATCTCATTTGATGTCTATTCCTAAGGGTACTGAGATGTTTCACTTCCCCTCGTTCGCTTCTTGTACAAGTACAAGATACCTACCTTATGGTAGGTGGGTTTCCCCATTCAGAAATCTCCGGATCACAGGATATTGCCGCCTCCCCGAAGCTTATCGCAGGCTGTCACGTCTTTCATCGCCTCTGACTGCCAAGGCATCCACCATGTGCGCTTCATTACTTGACCATACAACCCCAAGTAGTCTAACTTATAAATAAGTGTTGACTTCAAAGTGTCATAAAGTCTAATTATGATAACGATATCACCTATGTTTATACGCTTGATTCAGTTCTCTTATTACTTTTTTAATAACTCACCCCTGGGATAACAACTGATGTCGTTAAGAGGTGAGTGATTAAGGTTAGGAAGTGCGCGTGAACACGCTCTTCCTAACCCAGACTCATATCTATGTTTTTAAATAGTCTCTATGCTCTCGTCGAGTCACAGATTCTGTATA
>NZ_CAJGYX010000014.1:0-6775 GCF_904845955.1 Psychrobacter cibarius | reverse complement strand
ATAAGCCCTTTTTTTATTATCATTTTTAGCATCTAAAAAGATTTTTATTTAAGCACCTTTATTTAAGCACTTTTATTTAAGTGCTTTTATTTAAGCACATAGTAGCTCAGCCAACGCTTGTGGCGTGTCAACCTGATACGTGGGTTGCTGTGCGGCGAGCTCTGCAGGTGATGCTGTACCATAATTCACCGCAATACTGGTCATGCCCAGTCTCGTTGCCATTTGGATATCGTAGATACTGTCACCGATGAAAACAGCATCGGCGATTTGCTGCTGCGTATAATCCAAAATATCGGTCAACATCTGCGGGTCAGGTTTTGAGCCTGCCTCATCGGCACAGCGGGTCATCACAAAATAATGGTGGCTCTCTGAAGCATCTAATACGCGGTCTAAGCCCTTTCGCTTTTTACCAGTTGCAACCGCGAGGCTTTTACCTTGGGCTTGTAGGGTCTGCAACATCCCTTCTATCGGCGCAAAAAGCGGCGTACTGTGGCTGTTGGCAATATAGTGGTCTGCGTAGCTTTGCTGAATCGCAAGCTTTTGCGTGTCATTGGCTTGCGGATACAAAACCTCAATGCCATTCATTAAGCTCAGCCCAATGATGTCTTGTACTGCTTTATCGGTCGTCTGAAAACCATGCGCCTTTCCTGCCACATGCATTGACTCAACGATTAATCCAATGGAATCCATCAGCGTCCCATCCCAATCAAAAATAATCAGCGTCTTATCCGCTAAACGATGACTGGCTGATAACTGAGTTCCTTTGGAAGCGCTAGAGATACTAGCGACAGATTGATTGCTCATAAATAGACCTTAACGAATATCAATAATAAATGGTAGATACGAAAACGTCACGGCGACTTATTAAGAAAAATAAGTGTTCGTGACGTTTAAAGTTAATGCTTAAAAATTTTATTTGGCGACTTATTCAGGTAATTTAACTTGCTCTGGCAACCAATCTGCCATGTCATCTGGTAGCGGTGCGGTAATAGTTTCATAGCCTGGAATGTCTAAACGCCACGCATGCAGACACAGGCGATGGACGCCTGATTTATCATGCACATTATATTTATCATCACCCAAGATAGCGTGACCAATATGAGCCAAATGCACACGGATTTGATGAGTGCGACCGGTCAGTGGTTTGGCTTCAATTAAACTAACTGGCTGATCAGCAATCATAAAACGACCATGAACGACGATATCCGTCTGGCTGTCTTTAGATTGCGGATCTTGCGCATCTACTTTGACGCGGCGTTCACCACTAGCAACTGTATAGCGTAGCAATGAGGCATCAATGCGTTGCTCATTTAATGCTGGCTGACCTTTGGCGATACATAAGTAATGCTTTTGGATGGTTTTATCGACGAGATGCTGTTGCAACGCTTTTAGCGCTGAGCGTTTTTTAGAAATCATCAATAGACCTGAAGTGTCTTTATCAATGCGATGTATCAGCTCTAGGTATTTTTTACCTGTCACGCTTTCACGCATGGCTTCGATAACACCAAAGTCCAAACCACTGCCACCATGAACGGCGATGCCAGAAGGCTTATTCAGTACTAGCATTCCTTCGTCTTCATACACTACGCGCGCTAACAAGCTTTTAGCAAACTCGGCACTGATGATTGGTTTTTCGCGGGTAGCGAGTACCACTGGCGCGATACGTACCACGTCTTCACGCTGTACTCTATCATGCGCTTTGCAGCGTTTATTATTGACCCGAATCTCATCTGAGCGAATCATTTTATAGATATGCGGTTTTGGCAAACCTTTTAAACGGTTCAGTAAGAAATTGTCTAAGCGCTGATCGTGTTGATGGCGGGTTACTTCAAGATAATTTACCTTACCAAAGTTGCTGATTTCATCATCAGCGCTTTGCGGGCGTGTTTTACTATTAAAAATAGCAGGGGCTTCATGGGTAGGTGCGTCGTCAGTCATTTTTGGCTTCGTCATTTTTAGTTAGGTATTTACAGAAAGATTTGCTATAGTTTAGCATGTTGAGCGACAATTAAGCAGAGACTGCAGCAATAATCATTGTTGTTGTTCTAAATAGCGCATTACCATTTTTACGAACTTTTAGTGAAAAGGTATTAGCGGTATGCCCTGCCAACATTGTATGTTTAATCGAATTTTAGGGCGCAGTATCTGTTTAGAAATATCACTTGTAGATATTTATAGATATGTCCCCATAAATTGTAAAATGAAAGTATCGTACTGACTTTACTCAGTACCATAGAATAAATAGTGACACTAAATACCTTTGTGTTCATAAATTCAGCGTTGATAAGTTTGGCTAAGCGCCTGTTTATTGACCGATAATGACACTACATTGACTCACAACCTGCATGACAACGACTTTATTTGATAATTATTCATGATTTAATGACTGGTTATCTGGCGGTCCTTTACGCAAGTGTAGTTGAGCAAGTATGGGTTGTTTAGCATTAGGATCGAGAAGTATATCGATAGCTGCCTACGTATTGGTGGTCAAACAGATAACGATAAAAAAGATATGAATACAGCACCACACCGATAGTTTGGTCATTTATTCTGTTTGCCAAGTACGCCCCGCTGATCACCGGAGCCGCGACACCTAACCGTAAAACACCCAAGATATTATTGACGTTATACCAGAAAGAACGATAAATAAAGAGTGACCAATTGCTTTACCTAAACAAATAATTGCTGAATATCACCATTTCATATAATGGTATTTATAACAGCGATATTATTGCTAGACTTTGATGGATGGATTGCAGCAGCATAACGCCTTTTGAGTATCAGTATATTGAATCTCGTCACTGCCCGTCGCCTGCTCTTACAAAGTAAGCTGGCATGACTACCAATAAAGCTTGCTGATAGTAAAACTGAATCGCATGCTGACGCATTAATATTTGTACCAAACCTATCAATAATAGGATATAAATAGATAGCCTTACACCCTATAAATTTTATATTTACGTTAGTTTTGCTAACACACTTTAGGTAAAAAACAAGCCATTGACAAAGCCCAAGTGCTTTATTAACCCATGATTTACGTTCTATCGTTGATTAACATCTGCCCATGCTAATTTAAATATTAGCCATACTTGCCATTGCGCTCTAAAGCCCGTCTCGTCGTTGTTATGCGTACTCATAGGATACAAATATGAAACGCATTTTGATCAACGCTACTCAAAACGAAGAAATTCGTGTCGCCTTATGTAAAGGCAATCATCTTTACGATTTCGATCTTGAAAACCGTACTCGTGAACAAAAAAAATCCAATATATATAAAGGTCATGTAACCCGTGTCGAGCCATCGCTTGAAGCGGTGTTTGTCGAATACGGCTCACAGCGCCAAGGTTTTTTACCAATTCGTGAAATCTCTGCTGAATATTTAAGCGGTAATCCACGTGACGAAAACATCAAAAAACTGATCAAAGAAGGCGATGAATTAATCGTCCAAGTCGAAAAAGAGGAGCGCGGTAACAAAGGCGCTGCCCTATCGACGTATGTCTCATTAGCTGGTCGTTATCTGGTATTGATGCCAAATAACCCTCGTGGCGGCGGTATCTCACGTCAAATTTCAGGCAAACTTCGTGAAGATATGAAGCGTATGCTAAGCAATCTTGATTTGCCAAAAGGTATGAGTGTCATCATTCGTACTGCGGGTATTGGTAAAACTCAAGAAGACTTACAGCACGATTTAAACCACTTGCTGAATATCTGGCAAGCCATTCAAGAACAAAATCAAAAATACCCTTCACCGCGCTTGGTACATCAAGAAGCAGGCGTCGTAACCCGTGCTGTCCGTGATTATCTACGTGATGATATCGCTGAGATTTGGATTGATAATGAAAACGCTTATATTGAAGCCGCTGGCTTCATCGATGCGGTTATGCCAAAACAAGCAGAAAAGCTACGCAAATATACCGACTATGAGCCCATGTTTTCGCGCTTTAATATCGAAAAGCAAATCGAAACCGCCTATCAGCGTGAAGTGCGTCTGCCATCAGGCGGCTCGATCGTCATTGACCAAACAGAAGCACTAGTCTCTATCGATATCAACTCAGCCAAATCGACCAAAGGTTCAGACGTTGCCGAAACTGCATATCACACCAACCTAGAAGCAGCCGATGAGATTGCCCGTCAGCTACGTTTGCGTGATATGGGTGGTTTGATTGTCATTGATTTCATTGATATGAATGACAATAAGCATCAAAAAGAAGTCGAAAAACGTCTGATTGATGCCACTAAATATGATCGTGCACGTGTGCAATTTGGTGATATTTCTAAGTTTGGTTTGATGGAGATGAGCCGTCAGCGTCTACGTCCTTCACTAGAAGAATCAACCGGCTATATCTGCCCACGCTGCCATGGTAACGGCATGATTCGCGATTTGCGCTCATTGTCACTATCAATTATGCGTCAGATTGAACAAATCGCGCTAAAAGAACGTCAAGGCGAAGTACAAGCAGAAGTTCCAACAGATATCGCCGCCTTCTTATTAAACGAAAAACGTGATGCCTTAGTTTATCTTGAGCAAGACAGTGGCACGCGTATCACGATTTTGCCACACGCGCATTTAGAGTCGCCTAACTTTAAACTACACTTTAACCGTGATGGCTTTGCGCCTTCAAGTTATGAGCGTATTACGGATACAGCCCAAGAACATAGCGATTTGGGTTATGAAGTTGACTGGCAAACGGCTGAAAAAGAGCGTCCAGAGCAACAGCCAACGCGCCAGCCACGTCAGGTAGCGAGCAATGATACTAATACTGCTAGCCAATCAAACAAACCGACCAGTACAGCTGATCATAGTAAACACAGCAACGACCATCGTAACAATAAAAATACGACCAACGTTTCATCGGCGCGCGCGCCACAAGCAAACAACAACCAGAGTGTGGCAGCCCCTGCCCCTGTTGCTCCAATAGCAGCAACTACAGCTCCTGCACATGTTGAGACAGCAGCTCAGCCACAAGCAGTGGCGTGGTTATCAAACCTATTTGCGCAAGCACCACAAGCCTCAACGACGCCTAGCGTCAGTAGTCGTGATGCAGCAGAAGCCATTGAAGCACTAGTAAATAATGGCGCACAAAGCTTAGGCTCATTTGGACAAGTGGATAGCAGTGCCCTGAGTAATTCATCAACGGGTGCATCGAACAATGTACCAGCAAATCAGCAGAACAGTCAGAAAAATGACGAACAACCGTCCGACAACAACGCCAATCGTCAACAAGCGCGTCGTAGCTCAGACAGCGACACCGATGATGATAGCAGTAATGAAGATAGAAGAAGACGTAAGCCACGTAAATCTAGATCATCTAAACCTCGTCAAAGAAAAGATCAGGCAGAAGAGTCGAGCAATGAAGTAAGCGGCGATACCGAGAACAACACCTCAAATAATGCGGCAAATAACGCTGATGACAAGCAGGCTGACAATCGAAACAAACGTCAGCAGGAGACCAGACGCACGAATGAGCGTAACCGCAACAATCGTCAAGACAATAACCAGCAAAACAGTAATCGTCAAGACAGTAGCCACCATGCAAACGAGCGCAATGATGATGCTGATAAAGACAGTAATACGGCAGATGAGCAAACTCGTGCGAAGCGTAAATCGCATAATCAACGCGGTTCACGTGGCAAGTTAGAGCGCGGCGAGACACTAACAGCTGAAAATATTAAGCAACCCAATCAGCAAGCGACGACAGGTGCAAACGGCCGAAAAAATCACTCTAACACGCGTCGAAATCAAGATCCTAATGAAGTCGTGCTACAGGTCAATGAAGCAGCCATTGAGCTGAAATCGCCAGAAGTCGTGCACTTGTCTCTAGATGACAGTAAGTCTATACAGACAAAACCTCAGTCTACTGAAAAGCAAAAGTCAGTAAATGATGTTAATAAAGAAAGCAGCAAAAAAGAAGCTCATACACAGCAAAGTGATAATCAGCAGAGCAATGACAAAAAAATTGCTCCTGAAACAGCTGCTGTGAAGGGTAACGACGAAGGCACTGTAGCAACACATGATGTTAATGTTAGCACCACTGAGGACAAGGGACAAAATAATGCCCCGAAAACAGACAGTAACACTGCTGACAAAAAACCTGCTCTAGATGAGCAACCAGCATCTAACAGCGTTACCAAAGACCAAACTGACCATTCAAAATCTGTGGATACTGACGTGGACAGCGTAGCAATAACGCCAAAACAGCCCGAAGCAGAATCGACAGAAAAAGCGAATAGTGACACTGTTGACGCTACCGACAGTGACGCCGATGTTAGCAATGCCAATGACAGTCATAGCGCAAGTGGTCATAGCGCAAATGATAAGAACAACTCAGCACTGGCACTAACGCACGAAGCATTATTTGCCAAGCGCTACGTGACTGCTGAGAAGTTTGGTCAGGCTAGCAATGATCCACGTGTGGTTCGTAGTCAGCAAGTGCAAGCAACTGAACAACCACCAGTAGCTGAGCCTGCAGTAGTAAGCCCATCGACTATTCGTGGCACCGTTGGTGATTTTGTTCGTAAAGCATTAGTAGATGCAGAAAGTCGTTTGAAAAATGACGGTGTCATTAGTTGCTTTATTGCTGCTATCGATGCACATACGCAGCAAGCAAAATCAGCTAACAAATCAGCTAACATTGAAACGAGCGTCACACCGACTGCTGATACTAACGTTGAGGACAGCAATTTCGACTTTAGCAACTATGGCTATCAGCCATTGGCGGCAGATTACCTGACTCGCTTTGAAACGATGACACAAGCGGTCAGTCAGTTTGCGGCA
>NZ_CAJGYX010000013.1:0-7482 GCF_904845955.1 Psychrobacter cibarius | reverse complement strand
GAATAGTATTCTCTTGCTTCATCGGTGACTCCCGTCATTAAGTAGCATGCGTCATCTCAAGTAATTGCTGTTTAAGGGCATGTAAATCTTTTTTGGTAGTGAGCTTGCCGCCGTGTAATAAATGGGTGAACCAAATGCCATCGGCTGCCATTCTAGCTACTTCAAGCTGTAGGCTGTTATCGGTCTTTTGATGCTTCACCATACGTCCTGCCATCCACACATCCCAACGCTCAACTAACTCAGGTCTAGCACACAGCGAAAATGTCAAAGCTGAAGATAATCTATCATCAATACAGGCAAAGAAAGTGGCATGGATATAGGCTCTAGTAAAACGACCATAATCGACTGTATCTTTAGCTAATAAATCGTCAAGCAACTTGTCAAGCATCGCTAATTCACGGTCAAATACAGCTTCAATTAGAGCCTTTTTATTGGGAAAATGATGAAATAAAGCTCCTTTAGTGACCCCTGCTTCAGTTGCCACCTTATCAATGCTTACCCCTGCAAAGCCGTGCGTAGTCATTAAACTTGCGGTACTTTGTAATAAGCGATGCCGCACCATGTCAGGGTTTTTTTTAGGTCTATTCAGATTAGTCATTAGCTATGCCCACTCATTTTAGAAAAGCCATTAATCACTACTACCCCAATCACAATCAGTGCAATACCTACAATAGCTGCCATATCTGGTTTTTGCTTAAAGACCAAGACGCCAATAACCACTGTTAAGATAATCCCGAGACCACCCCAAGTTGCATAAGCAATGCCAATGGGTAAGGTGCGTAATGCCTGTGCCAGCATAAAAAATGATCCTGCATAAAATACCCCACAGATAAGAGTCGGCACAAGGCGAGTGAAATGCTCAGATTTGCCTAAAAACGTGGTAGCGATGACTTCAAGTACGATGGCAAAAAACAGAGCAGCATAGGATAAAAGCGAGTTCATAAAATTAACCAGTAGGAAAAAATCCTATTATACATACCAACTAGTTGGTATACATAATAAAATTTGTGACTTTTTTATGTTAAATTTCTTTAATGGGGTCAGCATAGAATCTGGAAAGATTAGCCCGCTAAGTAATTTCTTTGAGTTGATGAGCCAAAAGCAAAGCTCTCAAGCCATCTTGTTTTCTTTAAGTATATTACTAGTTTTTTCCCTGTACAGAACCTGACGTAGTGACACTAACTGTATTGGTATAATGATATATGCCATTGTGGCAGGCTATGCTCGACAACGATTAAAAAGCCCAAAATCTCGTTAGAATTTCAACCGAGCTGGTGCATCGTTTATGGGACTTGCAGGAACTTGGCTAGTGGCAAAAGGTTAAGAATTTTTACAGCTACTATAAGCTATATACGGTGTACCTTCAGCTAAATTGATATCAGGTCTGTGAATAGAGTATACCCCAGCGGAACTAGCTATTTCACTCCAAAAACCTATTAACAGACTACTCAAAACAGACTGTCATTGTGGAACCACTTAAAACAGGCTAATCAAACACCTCTGAATGGCTACCCAGCCTAACAAAATCTACCGTATCGCTCTGAACACGGTAGATAAGCACCAAATCAGGCTTAATATGGCAATCCCTAAACCCTTTATGATTGCCGGTCAACGCATGGTCTTTGTATTTAGCCGGTAGCGGTATATCGTTCGTCAAACAATTAAGCACCTCGCCCCATGCAGGAGTGAGCAAGCTTAGATAATTCTTTTTGGCATCTCTCTTAAACTGACTGGATACTTCAATGGATCTCATCAGCCTCGCCTTCTAGCTCATCCATCAAATCACCAAAGCTATCGTACTTAGTGCCGTTACCGCTCGCGACCTCTGCAATAGCAGCAAGTGTTTGCGCGTTGAGCTTAGGTTGTTGATAGTCAAAAGACAGAGGAATCGCATTAGTATCGGCTACTTGGTTCAAGAACAGTCTTATGGCTTGTGAAGGCGTTAGACCATAGCTTTCAAGAACAGAGAAAGACCTATCTTTCAGATCCTGGTCAAGCCGTATATTATAATTAGTTGTAGTCATAGCAATCACCTTTCGCTTATATTCGTACCCCCAATATAAGCGAAAGGTGATTAAACCTCAATAACTTTAGCGTTCTATCTTCTCGCTAATCTAAGGGGTAATAGTCTGCTCATTTAATCCAGCAAGAAAATCATCAACCGTTTTCTCAATGCTTTTTTGCATGACATACAGATCAGAAGTGGAGTACTTCCCCAGCTGATTTCTTTCATCCATGACTTCAAACAGCTTGCTTCTGACCACTTCTTCGTGTGTTTTATCGTCAATCAACAGCAAATTAAGCTTCACGACAGCTCTATTGTAGGCTTCTTGAGTGGCTTCAAGTTGAAGGCTTTTATTGCTAGCTACTGATACACCGATCATGCTCATAAATAACTCCGCTACTAGAATCATCTGTAGCTACAGATGATTTTTTTAGGTTAATAAGTTGTTTGTACCAGCCTAAGATTATGCCAGTGAATGACGAGAAGTAACGCTCTTATAATCCCTTTTTTGTAGCAGATTTTACGACAGATAAAAGACCCGTTATTTTCTACCTAATTTAATGACTACACCATACGCACCCTAAAGGGACTGCCAAATAGCTGATATTGTTAGGTTTATTGAAATTGAAGTGTTTGCAAAGTGCAAACAAAATCGTTCTTAGTTATTGATTTATAAAGAAAAAAGGTGTTTACAATCTGTAAACAGCCAAGTTGAAAAACAGTGAAAAATAGCCCTTTTTTACCGCCTTTTGCTGCAAAAATCACGCTTTCCTAACAGGCGAATTTATGGTGTAGTAAGTACACCTCAGTGAAATAACACCCAATTATAGGAAAAAAGTGGCGATGAACTATGCAATTTTGAGGACGGCAAAATTAAAGACGATGGGCAACATTGGTGGCAGTCTTGCACACAGCTACCGAATGATAGAAACGCCCAATGCTGACCCCAACCTCACCCCTAAAAATCATCATAGCGTTGCTACCCCTGAAGCCGTCAAACAGATAATAAAAGATCGACTTCCTGAAAAAAGACGCGCTGATGCGGTGCTATGTATTGAGTATTTGATCACCGCCAGTCCTGAATGGGAAGGTTGGGGAAAAAGCCAAGAAGCTGAATTTTTTAAGCGATCTGCTCAGTGGCTCATGGATAAACATGGAGAAGGAAATATTGCAGGTATGAGTATTCATCGGGACATAAGTACACCGCAGCTGGTCGCTTATGTCGTTCCTATTGACCAAAAAGGGAAGCTCAACTGTAAGGGTTTTCTAGGCGGCAGGGTTAAGTTAAATCAGATGCAAACCGATTTTGCCAACACGGTCGCTGATTTAGGGCTAACGAGGGGCAAGGAAGGCTCTAAAGCCAAACATACCAGCATCAAGGAGTATTACCACGACATCAATCACGCGCGAGATTTTAGTATTACGACCGTAGCGCCTAAGCCTGAAATGTTTGAAAGCAAGGCTAGATATGGGGAAAAGGTCACAATAGCCGTTATTGAGCAAGTAGAACCCACTGTGAAGGCAGCAAACAGCATCCTGATGGACTACGAGAAGGCTAGATTGGATAAAAACGTTGCGGAAGCGAGCTATGACACCCTTAAAAAACGTGTTGAGCCTTACCTAGTGGCAATTCAAGGTTTAAATCAAGAGGAAATCGCTAGATTGAATGAAGCAATGCAGCTAGAAAGCCGTAAAATCGCCATAGAGAGAGTTAAATATGAAAGGGCTAGGTATCTATCAAAATAGAGAATGAAGGCTGTTAAATCTAATTACGTAGGCATATAGAGTGGTTTCTATACCTCATTACTAAGGTTAAAGAAAAATAAAATCAATAGAATGCTAAAAAATTTATAAATTTTAAAAAACCTACTGCTTTGGATGAAGTCAAAAATAAACTGATAAATAATTTTGAAAGTGTTGATCGATTATCTGATCCAAAAGAGAACAAAAAAGCCTCTGATATTTCGAGGTAACTAGGGCTTTTTTCTTTTATCTTTTCAGTTAGTAAAAAAAATAAGAAAATGCTTTTAATGCTTTTAATGCTTTTAATAGCTTTTAAGCTCGCTGTAGCCCTTACTGTTACTGACTTTCAGACCCCATTAAAGGACGTTTAGTTACCCATTAAAGGACGTTTAGTTACCCATTAAAGGACGTTTAGTTACCCATTAAAGGACGTTTAGTTACCATTAAAGGACTATTTATAATTTGACCTTTAGATGACTTAATGTAATATGTCATTAAATACTTATGGATAAGATGGTTATGCACACTAAAAAAAACCTAGTCGTAAAAACTAATCAACTGAATCAGGCATTACAAACTTTATCATTGGCTGAAGTGCGAATTATTCAACTAGCCATAGTTGATGCTAGAGAGACAGCCACAGGATTAAGTACAGACAAGCCGTTACGAATTGATGCCACTCGTTATGCAGAGGTATTTGAAACTACACGGCAAAATGGCTATAAACGCATGAAAGAAGCTGAAGAAACCCTATTTAATAGACGTTTTACCTACCTTGATGATAATGGTAAGCCGATTAAAAGCCGTTGGTTGCAGCAGGTACAATATCATGATGGTGAGGGCGCAATAGAAATAGTATTTACTCTTGCTGTTGTAGAAGGTATCAGCCGTATCAATGGCTTAGAACAGTTTTTTACCTCGTATTTGCTAGAGCAAACGACACAGTTTGATAGTGTTTATTCAGTACGCCTTTATGAGTTATTGACGCAATGGCGCACAGCTAAAAAAACACCATGTTTTGAGATAGGGGTTTTTAGAGACCAGATGGGGCTAGGAATCAATGAATACAAAGCGATGTGTGATTTTAAGAAACGTGTTTTAGACCTTGCTACAGATGAGATTAACAAAAAATCGGATCTTAAAGTCAAATATGAGAACGTAAAAAAGGGACGCAAAATTATAGGTTTTACTTTCACTGTTCATGAAAAGCCAAAAGCTAAGACTGATGTAGTTAGTAAGGAGCGCGACGCCAGTACAGCAGATATGTTCACGGTTGATGGACTGAATGATAAGCAGCTAGGGCGTATTGCTCGTAACCCTGCTTTTATGGCGGAATACAATCATTTAGTAAGTCCTACCAGCCTAGCTGGACAGTCACAACAAGGATGGGAATTTGAAATGATTAACCGCCTTAAAAAAGACCCTACACAGTTTAATAAACGTCCTATCAAAGAATATCTTGAATACTAGGTCTGATGAGTGTGTTAGATGGGTTCGGTTCCCTAGTGAGGACTTGAACGCTAAGCTGTAATCTAATGGTATCAACGTTTTAACTCGCTGAAATAGTCACAGTGTGCTTATCATACATATTCTGTTCGTGATCGGTGCGATTCAGGTTAAGGAGAGCTGCGCCGCTATTCGTTTTTCCCATTCAGAGTTAGAAATGAAGCCAATATTTTCTGACTTTATTTCTTCTAAAATAGTATAACAAGCACTAAGCTGGTTAATAGTATTGATGATCTCAGTTTTTTGACGTTTCGCCTTAGTAAGTTTTTCGGAAATAGTAATTAAATCTTTATCAATATTGAGAGTGCCATTGAAATGATCATTCAGGTATCTTTTACATTCGTTAAGAGTAAAACCGATAGCTTGTGCGTCTTTAATCATTTTAATACGCTCAATACATTCAGGATGAAATTCGGTGTATAGGCGTGATCCTGCTTGGCGTTTTCGAGATTTCAGTAGTCCCATCTCATCGTAATGACGAATAGTATCTTTGGTTGTGTTAGCTTGTGTTGCTAAAGCTCCTATTAATAAAAATGATGTATCAGATTCCATACTATAACCTTAAAAATATAATTTTTATCTAGTTTTGAATAACTATACCGTAACCTATAAAATACTATTGGCTTCTGAATATGTTGTACCCCAAAACAGACGTAGTGCTTTTTCTATTGGTTTAAAAAATGGTAAAATCTTTATTTTTCCAGAGCCTACCACCCAAAGCTTCATTATCTGTGAACAGGCGATTAGTGATTTGCCTAATGAAACTATTGCAGATGTTGAGGGCTACCCCATTGAAGCCCAAAGTAACTATCAGCGACTAATGCGAACGGATAGCAACACCTTATATAATCATCAGGCAACATTTCATATATTTTCTTGTTTTCTGTGCTGATATCAAATTGCCTTTCAAGGCAACGCCTTAGTATCGATATCACGGTTGCGAGGTAGGGTAAGATAAGGGAAACGGCTCACCTTGGCCCGTATTTTTTTTTGTCGTTTGCCTGGATTACCCCAGATAACCTCTAAGGTGGTACCTTCGATAGCATACTCAGTTTCAATAACCGCCAAAGAAATCATACGACGGTAATAAAACGAATAAATACGTCCGCTTGAAATACCTATACTGCGATTATCGATCTGTACCTCATCTGCCACAACAATAGAACTCTGCGTTGTCCAAATAGGATTGGCTGGGAATTCCATGAACTCAAAAGACTCACCAGACTCAAAATAAGAGGCATAGATATCTTTAATATCGTCCGCATACCATTCAAGCGTTACAATTTTTTTTGCTTGCTGCTGCATGGCAACTTCAAGGGCGGCTCTGCCAATGAAGTCATGATCAAAGGTGATCATATGCCCCCAACCTAAATCGATAGGGTTAAAATAACGACGGGTGATATCGACACCTGCACTGCCTGGCAGTTTGGCAAGCAAAGCATCGTATTTGCCATTTAAATAGTCCATAAAGTCTTCATCTTGGGCCCAAGCAGGTAAAAAGTGGATAAAGGCTTGGGCAAAACCATTTTCCGTATGATTCATGCCGTAAGCACGCATCCCTAGACGAACTAAGTTAAACGGTTGTCCTGCTGCCATTAAGGCTTGATAAACCAATGGAGCATCTTTGATATCCCCATGCACTTCATACGCCAGTGTGCCTGCTACGCCCAACCGAAAAATCCGCACAGCAATACCTGTTGGTGGTAGTTCACCCCCGTAGATATGCACTGTGCGATGCCAAATAAATTTAATATCACTGAGGGATTCTTGGGTGGCTGCCTCAAGAATTTTCAAAGATAAGGGACCACCCAGTTGGAACAGAAAGGATTTGCCTGTCAAATCTTCGATATTGACATCATAGTTGCCACGACTGGTAATGTATTCTAGGTAAGGCGATAAAAAATATGATACGAATGCATTATCCTCTGTGCGAAGCAGCATACCATCCGCCATCACATTACCCTTATAGTTACACATCACGGCATGCTTTGATGCACCAACGCTAAATCGGCTAAAATCGTTGATACAATGATCGCGAAACAATGTTAATGCATCGGGTCCTGTGATGCGTGCAGGCATTGGCGGATTTAGCCCAGCGTGCAAGTAGCAGCTCTCTTTCCATGAAAGGACTTCTGTTTTCCAGTCCATAAATTGATAAGGATAAAGATGCCCAAACGCCACATTGTAATCGGCAACGTCTTTAAAAAAAGGAATATAAGGGCTATAGG
>NZ_CAJGYX010000012.1:0-13228 GCF_904845955.1 Psychrobacter cibarius | reverse complement strand
AGAGGTAATCGTAATGGTATCACCAGTTACGGTACTGGTTAGAATGGGACGATTGGAATAACCTTCAAGGTAATAACTACTGTATAGACCTTGCGCTAGGCTGCCTGTACCAGTAGCCTCGCCCGTCTTAACAATTTCAATAACAAAGTACCCTTCACCTAAAGAGTATCTTGTATCCCTATTTAAACTTGAAGAATAAGGGTAATATCCCGAAAAACCATCTCCACCTATCAACTCTCGATACAAGCGAATACCAATACCTGGTACGTTAGTCTTATATATACTAGGCTGCATTGCAAGCCCCTGATTATTCAAGATAACTGCCTGTACTGTGCCCCCACTCCACCAATCGCAAACCATTTGAGAGTTAGGATTAGCAGGTATATTAACGCGCCGAGTGTATAAAACTTTACCCACTGGGTCGTTCGGCTTAGCCGTTACCTTCCCAATAGCCATATTAATATTTACCGTAGTAAAGCCATAGCTTAGACTACACCTTGCCTGTGCTTGGGTTGCACCAAGGCTACAGCCCACAAGTACAGCCGCTGACAAGAAGTAGCTCTTACAATCCATGACATACCCCTTCTAGGGTAATCATTGATTGGGTTTTATCTTTGGCTAAATTGGTTATATCATACGCCATTTGACACTGCTCATTTTGTTCATCACCCCATTTAACGGTGATGGTATCAGATAACTTTGGTGTCCGTAAGTATACCAAGCTTCCTTGAGCAACTATACCAATATGTTCATCATTCGAATCAATGACATCTGCACCAAAAGGCAGAGTATTTCCTCTGTCATCAACAGTGTGGATGTATATCGCCTTACCTAATTTGGTTAAAAAATCTACCTTAGTCACTGAGCCTTCATACGGAGCGACTCGTTGACTTGCACCCTCAAGCTCTACATCATCGGACATGCCTACGGTATCTAATGATACATCGTTAATACGATAAGGAGTATCGTAAGGGATAACTGCATAGCCGGATTTATTAATGGTAAGCTGATCGGTATTATTCACTTTAGCACCTTCAGCACCTGGTGCATAAACCAATACCATGGTTCTTCCCTGATCAGGACCAAATACCACACCGGCTGGGTGTGCTACTACGTTACCTCCAGCAGACAGACCCAGTTGTTGATAGCCATCGGCCACAGAGTAAGTACCTGATAAGGTAGTATAATTACTGCGATACTGAGCATTGGTATTTAAGCTTGGGTTTTCGCCATAGTCAGTAGATAACGTAGCACCATAGCTTGCTCTGTTGCCAAGCGAGCCATTGATACCGACTGTGGAATTGTCTTGAGTGGAGTATGAATTTAGGGTAACCGCACTGCGTTTAATAGATAACGGTAGCGATAAGGTAAGCATATACTGAGTGTCGTCAATAACTTTGCCTGATGTGGCATTTTCTACCACTCGTTTATTGGCAGATAAGCCGTAGCTGACACCTTTGTACGTATTGTCATAACCGAACTGATACTGTTTAGTATCTTCTTGTTTGTCCCAATAATCCACCCAAGCCCCAGTTAAATAGAAGTTACCCCACTCATTAGGTAAGCCTTGGTTTAAGGTTACCTGAAACTCACTGCGCTGTTTACCAATATATAAGGCGCCAAGACCCTCTCTGTCCTGCTCTTGGGCTTTAAAGGCATCTGCCAGACGGTAAAAACCTTGCGTTGAATAACGATATGCGGCCAAAGTTACATTGGTATTGGTTGGGCTAATCAGCTTGCTATAACTGACACGGTAACTTTGTCCGGTTTCTGAGTCCCGGTTTTTAAAATCGGTATCTGAGTGGGTTACGTCCAAAGCCACTGCGCCCAATCGCGTAGCAAAAGCGCTGCCCAGAGCCACTGCTTTGTACTCTTCAGATGCTTGTGCCCCGCCATAGGCAGTAATGAAGTTATTGATACCGCGCTGATACTGACCCTGTACAATAAAAGGGTCTTTATCAATCTCTTTGTTGCGGTAATTACCGGCTACCACCGCATAGCGGCTTAAGCCAGGGCGTAGCATTTGAGCCACCGAAGTATAAGGAAGAGAGAATTTTTGTACTTCCCCATCGGCTTCAATGACAGACACTTCTAGCTGTCCACCAAAGCCTGTGGGGTATAGGTCGTTAATCTCAAAGCTGCCGGCTGATACATTGGTTTGATAGATAAGCTGACCTTGTTGGCGCACCTCTACCTTAGCATTGGTCTTGGCATTGCCTCGAATACGCGGTGCATAGCCACTTAAGCTACTGGGCAGCATACGATCATCACTGGCAAAAGCTCCGCCGCGATAACCGAAAGTATCAAATATATCTCCTTCACTAAAGCTATCGCCTAAAGTAAGCACTCCACGCTGCTTAGGAAAAGCGCGCTGTAAATAGGTATTTACTGCAGTATATTCAGACTTACTGTCCTCACGGTCGGACCAGGCCCACTGTCCATTGTGACGAAGCTGCCAGCTAGCCAAGTTAAGCCCAGCATTGAGTGAGACAAACGCATTCGTATTTTCTTGATTGAGAGCGTTATCAAAGGTTTTGTATGCACTGGCGTTATAAGAGGCAAAACCGGCATTGATTCCCCTATCCCAGATACTAGGATCGACATAACCTCGGGCATTATTTTGCATGGCAATTTGAGGAATAGAGATCTCAAGCTTCAAATTTGACATATCAAAGTTATAAAAGGCAGCATCTACCCACTGCTCAAGCGGTAGACAGTTATTGGTGGAGTCTTTGGCCTTTTCTTTAATCAGCTCAGCTTCGATGCCGTACTCAAGTAGTTGCTTGGGCGTAAAGCAAGTGAATGAGCTTTTGTCATCTGGGGTAGGCTTAAATACCAAGCGTTGTTTGCCAAACCAGTTGCCGTTAACATAAACATCTAAGCTATATTCACCTGGTAAAATAGGGTTGCCATTAGCAAATTTGTTGATGTCAATTTTTTTGGCATCACCAATCAAAAAACCTGCATCAAAATCAGCAGATATCGCTCCGGAGTCCCCATTTTCAGCAGCAGCCACTGTCAAACTTGAAAGACTTAAGGTTACCACTCCAGTAATAGTGAGTAGCTAAGCGTACGTTTTATAGGATTTTTTATTATTTTTGCCTTATCCATGGTTTCAGTCACCCTTTATCGCACACGCATGATTAAAACACGTATGATTATAAATAGTTAAAGGGGTGAAAATAACCCTTTATTCAGCTACCTGCTGTACTCGGCCACCATAATCATTGATTGTGGTAAAGGTCATGCCTTTTAGATTAGGGTTTTTAACATTAATTTTTTGTTCAGAAAATGGAGCTAGCATCATCCCATCAGTTAGTACCTCTACTTTATCTGTTGCAGCACCGACAGGTTTTTGCACAATAGAAGTAATAGTAACGTGATAAGGAGTGGGATTTTTAATGGTCAAGGTATTGCCTTGAACTGACCACTGTAATTGTTTAGGCGCAGACAAGCTATCCCCCTTAAGTCCTGCAGGACGATAAAAGAACTTAAGACGTGAGCGAATCGCCAATTGCAAAAAGTTATCTGAGCCACTATCAGCATCTTTTTTAGTGGGTTTCGGCGGAATATCTAATACATTCAACCAAAACAAGCTTTCTTGAGTTTTGCTAAGCGAATTAACGCCAGGCAAAGCACTAACTCGTAACGATTGGCCTTTACCCGGCTCAACACGAGTGATAGGCGGGGTAATAACAAATGGTGATTTGGATTGATCGGGAGTGATTTTAGCATCGCCTTCATCGATCCAAGCTTGCACTAAGGCTGGGCTTGTGCCTTCATTAGTACCTTAGCGGTTATTTCACGAGCATCAGAAGGGTATATAACACGTGTACCATGGATAACCACATCAGCATTAGCAGCTGTAAAAGGTAGCATTAATGTCAGTAGAGCTGTTCTACACATTTTGCGGCTTAATAATTTGCAATTCAGTAGCATGATGTTGTACCTCTTCTGTAATTTAAAATATAAAAGCTAAGGTAATTGCTTACCTTAGCTCATTTAGTCTTACAACATGGTCAACTTTCTAGTGACTAAAGTAGTGACTATGGGTAAACGATCGTGTATTTAACAGAAGTGGCTACGCTACCGGCTGTAGCTTGAGCTTTAGCATAGTATTCAGCATAGTAGTTTAAAGCGGCTGAGCCACCAGCGGCTACGTTAATTTCTTGAGAGTTAGCTTGAGTGCCTGCTGTTTTGCAAGTACTGGGATAACTTGGTTGTTGTCGCCTAGTAGCTGAACTTGTACGTTTTCAGCAGTACCGGTAGCGTTGTTTAGACGGCCTGAATCATAATCTACAGTAGAGCCTGGCTCAAAGTAAGTAGCCACTTTACCTTCCGAGCAGTTGGTTAAGCTAATAGTAAAAGGGGTACGACCTGCAGTTTGACCTGGCGCTAATGACACAGCAGATACAGTAGGCAGCACTACAGCTAAATCTTTAGACTTGCTATCTACAGTACAAGTTCTGTCTGTGATTTGACCTGTAATGGTGATATTACCATCAGAAGCAAAGGCGCTTGAAATGCTTAGAACGATTGCAGAGGTAGCTAGAAGAATTTTTTTCATAAGGGTTCCATTTAAAAAAAGGTGGCTATGTTGTATCAATAAATACACAAGGCATTTAAACCCTATTAACGGTCGCTCTACAAAACTCATCCTAGTTCCTAGAAAATTTACAAAAGGATAGGCGTTCGGTTATTTATAAATGGTTCTAACATGATAGACCAAATACATTAACTAACTGAGTTTTAAAAAAGAGATATGGTAAAGGGTATTAAAATAATTTTCTATTCGAAAGATTTAATTTAATAAGATGGCCCATAAGTTAGGTTAACTTATGTATGTTGCAAATAGGATATATTAGGTGCAGTATTATACTCTAATGGAAACTAGTAGTCAAATTTCTAAGCTTTTTAGTTACAATAAATAACAATAAAAGTATCATCGTCATAACGGTATTTAATACGCTTGTTTGCTGTCATAGTAAAAACTGAACCGCCCTAATCTACTTGAGTCAGGTAGTAAGCGAGCTTCTATTTATAATAGATTTGACTCCTATCGAGCAATTTATATGTAAGAATTTGATAGTAATGGCTGCCGTCGAGTTGCTTATAGTTGTACACCGAGGGACCCTCTAAAAGGCTCATTAATCCATTAATAGACTACTCATAGTAGACTACTATATTGGAACCACTTAATGACTACTGAGCATCTTCGGTCTTTCCTTGGCCACATCAGCGATCAGATGCCGTGAGCACTTGGTCATACCTTGTATCTCAGAATAGCTATGACCTGATTTGAGTAGACTGGCAATAATCTTACGCTTCTCCATATCTTTCCTGCGTCCTGAATACTTACCTTCTGCCTTAGCACGAGCAATCCCTTGCATCTGACGGTTACGGCGATCCTCATAATCTTTTCGAGCAATGGCTGCGAGCATATCCAGCATCATCGAGTTAATGGCCTGCAATACACTGCTCATAAATTCAGTGCTGCTTTCAGATTGAAGCGCCATATATGAGGTCGGCAGCTCTTTTGATACGATAGAGAGCTTTTTCTCTGATAGCATTCTTTTTAGCGTATCCCAATCAGCTTGGTTCAAACGCGCCAAGCGATCAATCTGCTCAACTAAGATCACATCGCCCTTATGAGCGTCTTCAATCAGCTGCATCAGCTTTGGTCGCGCCAAGATAGCGCCTGATTCGTTTTCGACATAGAAGGCAGCAATTTTGTGGCCATGATCGTTGGCAAATGCTATGAGCTCGCTTTTGGCACGCTTAGCATCTTGTTCTTTGGTAGACGCTCGTAGATACGCTCTGATAAACATAAACACCTAAAATAGTCTGTTATAAGTGGTTCCATTATACCAGTCTGTTTTAAGTGGTCTGTTAATAGGTTTGAAGGGTGAAATAGGTGGTTCCCTTAGGGTATACCCTTTTAAAAGGACAATAGTATGTTAGTTAAGTTGTTTTGGACTGATAGATGGAATAATGGAGATTTATATCCAGAAGGTATAATTTTAGAAAACAGTTCAAATATAAAGGGACTAATTTTTAACCTCTTGAATGATGATGGAGGACTTGGATTGAGCTATCTAGAAAACTGGATGGATGAAGGGCTTAAAGAAATTAAAAAGGTAAAACAAGGAAGCTTGAACTTTTATGACATGTGGGGGCAATCTTGGGGAGCAGATGATTCGAGAGTATTTTGCGATTCATTTTCCAGATTTTTTAACGAGAAAATCGGATAAAGAATTGTTTAAAAGTATGATTGAAAGTTTGGGTGGCGATGTGGGCTTGGGTGAGGAAGAGAGTCCATTTGTAGCCAACGCAAAAGAAAATAATCAAGAGGCGGTTGATCAAAATATAGGACTTGAAAATAATCAGCCTAGGAGTAGTCACCAAACGCAATCTGACTCTATGGCTAATTATGGGGAGCAGAGGTTAGAAAGGATGAAGTATTAATTTATTGGGGTTATGATGATACAGAACTAGAAGAAACAATGAATTTTTCTAGCTTTTATAAAATACTAACTAATTGGATGATTCTTATAAGTAAAACACCATGCTTAGAAACAGAAATGTTGTTTGAATGTTGAAGTGATTTGTGCCGTGTGTTTTATAGTTATTAATTTCATATCGAACACTAGCAGATCGATGCCTGTATAGCGCATCGATCTGTATGCTAACTCTTTATCAGCCCATTATTATCATCGGTTTTTAATGCTGGTACACGTTCTTGTATGGCATGATTGAACCTATCTTTGTCTTTTGGTGATATCACTATGCTACCACCTTCATATCTTATCTCAATCCTATCTAAAGACAGTGCTGGAGCAGATAAAGTACTGCTAGTAGGAGTGATATGGGTAATGTCTTCTAACGAGATACTCTGAATAGAAAAACCGTTTTCACTAACAATGTGTCAGCTGTTAAAGTGTACTTTATATTAAAAAACAGTACCAATAACAGTAACGCAGTTGGTATGGTAAAAAGGCTTATAAATATTATTCTTTTAATAGAACTATTGTTGTACATCCATTCCCATACAGGCACCAAAACGAGTAGTAGCTAGAACCCAATATTAAAAACGCCAACCAAAAATCAATCTTTGATGTAAATATAGTATTTATCATAATTTGTTAGCAGAAAGCCTTTAGTTAATATTTATATTCGAATAGCTCAGTTTGTGTACACCACGAAGTACACTGTCATTATTTTAATAGATATATTTACTAGCGCATATAGTCTACAGCCAAGATTCAAGTCCTCACTAGGGTACCGTTCTTGCTTCTATAACAGACGTTATGACAAATACTTTAAGCAATAAATAAGAAAATTTTTAATGCCTGCTGATACAAGCTTATTTAACGTAGCTTTATGCTCTTCAACAAACATAACCTATTGCCCATGATAGTTTGGATTATTTACACCAGTAGCATAACTATTGTCATCTAGTAGCGAATCCTGCTCCCCATAATTAGCCATAGAGTCAGATTGCGTTTGGTGACTACTCCTAGGCTGATTATTTTCAAGTCCTATATTTTGATCAACCGCCTCTTGATTATTTTCTTTTGCGTTGGCTACAAATGGACTCTCTTCCTCACCCAAGGCCACATCGCCACCCAAACTTTCAATCATACTTTTAAACAATTCTTTATCCGATTTTCTCGTTAAAAAATCTGGAAAATGAATCGCAAAATACTCTCGAATCATCTGCTCGCTCTCACCATCAGTTGCCAATACCTGACCTAAAATGCCCCCATTAGAATCTTCTGCTTGTTCAAGCGTTTATCTAGCTTTACCTGCTGAACCTTAGCTTGGCGTTTTAACTCTTCTAACCGTTGACGCTCTTTTAGCTCATTAGAGTCTTGACTATCAAAAATAGACACAGGCGCTTTATTATTAGATACTGACATTGCATTTACCCTTATCGATTAAATTTTACTCAGCATAGCAAGCACCTCACTATCATTCAATCACTTGTGGTAAGATTAAATTTTGAGTCGCTACTTCGCATCCGAAACCTTAGATAGCTTAGTTTATTATTTAATAGTGGCGTCTCCCTGACTAAGGGTTAATAGTGGCGTCTCCCTGACTAAGGGCGAAGTAACGACTCAAAATTTAATCTATCCACTTCGTTACTATTCTTAATTTTGAATCCTTCTTCGTTGGGGAAACCCCAAACCCCGCACACCACAAAAAGCGGTGGTGTGCAAAAAGCAAAAATAGCAGGTGACTCTTTATGACGATGGTACACATTGCAACAAAGGCGATTTCTCGAAAAGCAGGACAGTCGGCTGTGGCGTGTGCCGCCTATCGTGCTGGCGATGTGCTTGATGATGCCAAATATGGCAAGACCCATGACTATAGTAAAAAGTCTGGGGTGATGAGTAGCGATATTGTTTTACCATTTTCGCTAAAGGCGCTGGGTGTGAGTGTGGATCGAGAGACGCTTTGGAATACTGCCGAAGCGGCAGAGACCCGTTCGGACAGTCGAGTGGCGCGTGAGTGGCTGATTAATTTGCCTCACGAGTTGTCTGAGGAAGAGCGTCATGCACTGGCTATCAACTTTGCTCAAAAGCTTTGTGACGATATGGATGTGATTGCGGATGTGTGTATCCATCGTCCGGTGATGAAGTTGCCTTTTGATCCTAATGTACCGCCAAGCTCTAAGTATTTGCGTGAGGGTGAGGAAAACCCTGATCCGCGTAATTTTCACGCGCATATTTTAGTCACTACTCGAGCGCCTACCATTGGACCAAATAAAACCTTGGCATTTGATCCAAAGCTTAAGACCCCGTTTGAGTGGTCCAATAAAAAACGTAAGGCGCATGATCTGCCGTCATCGATGCAGGAGATTAAGCGTATTCGTGAGATGTGGGTAGATACCGCCAATAAGGTATTGGCCGAATATCATCTACCGCTGATGGATGCGCGCAGTTACAAGGATCAGGGGCTTGATCAGCAGCCCACCATTAAAATGGGAGTAGAGGCGACGGCAATGGAGCGCCGAGGCATCACGACCGAAAAAGGTAATACCAACCGCGCCATCAAAGCACGTAATAACTTGGTGGCTGAGAACCATATCAAACAGGAGGCAGACAATGAGCGACGAATTAGCGCACTTAGAAAAGGACTTGCTTGGGCAACTAATAAAAATGCAAGACTACCTGGCAGCATTGGAGGCACAAAACAGCGAGCTGATTTTGCAAAACAACTCTCTGGAAGCTCAGAACCTCACATTACGTACTGCACAGAACAAAATAATAGAACGGCAATTCGAGTTGACGACACAAAACGATGCGTTGAAGAGGCAAAATCAGGCATTGCTTGGGCAGCTAAACGATGCGAAAACCTACCAAAGCGATGTGATGACACAAAACAAGCAATTGAGGGAATCACTGAAGCTATCGGAAAGTCAGATATTGAAATTAACAAAGCAACTGAGCGAAGTGCAAGACCAGCCCCCAGCCCCTTCGATGACGACGCACGACGAGCAAGAGCTGCTCGACTTGATCGACAAGAAGGACGTATTGATCGAGACACTCGAGCAAACCGTTTTAAAGATGAGAGAATCTTTGAGTATGCTGAACGTATGAAGCTGCACCTAGCGATGCGCTTGATACAACGTCATGGTGAGGCGATGGCTATCAGATGGGAGCAAGGAGAAACCGCGGCTGACGCCCCTGATAAATTTGATCAGCGTCAAGTGGCGCAACTTAGCGAGTTTGCACAGCGCCATGGTATTGAGGACCACGATAAAGCCGTGGAATTTACCGCGCACTTACGCCAAGTGGCCAAACGTTTTGATTACACGCTGGTTGAAAACAACAAAGCCATTATCAAGCTGTTGCGTGATCCTAACGCTGAACGTGAGCAGTATCTAGCGCTTACCAAGCATTTTACAGATTTCAGAGACAATATCGATCAAAAACGAGCGGCATTTAATACCAGCATCATCGACAAGCTAGGCGGTAGCGCAGGAGGGGTTGGCAGAATGACTCGGGACATCATCTCATCGTCTAGCTACATAGAAGGGTTAAACCATTACATCAATAATGATAGTCATTCAGTTGAGGCCAGAGACGTTGCCAAAGAATATTTAGCAGATACCTTGGATAAAACCTGTCAGCAATTCAAACTTGCGTTGCGTGATGTTAACTCTTTACCACCAACCCAGCGTAAAACCTACTCAGAGGCGCTTAAAGCCACTTTAGAGACGTTTAATGAGCAATATGGCAAAGAGCTGTCTGAAAGCCAACACAAAGCGTTACAGGGTGGTTTAGAGTCCTATCATCATCAAGTGAGTAGAACTAATACACCCAGTCGAGGGTTTAGTCCTTAATCTAGTCCTCAAAAAAACGATTACTGAGGGATAAATTGCTGAGGCAAGCTACGTTGTTAAAGTGATGATTTTTCACTTATCCACAAAAAATTTTATCACCCGTTTCTTTAAGGGTTTTTATTTAATCCTGTTTAATCCTGTTTACTCCTGTTTAAGAGACTTTTTTCACCTTTAAAATCAATAGCTTACAAAGAGAAAAAACACAAAATGAGTAGAATAAACACAAAATGAGTAGAATAAACACAAAATGAGTAGAATAAACACAAAATGAGTAGAATAAACACAACAAAAAAATACTGATACTATTTGTAGTTTTATATGCTAAAGTGAATCTTGGTTATTATTGGAAATAACAGTAGATTAAGCAAGGATTCGAAAAAAATATGGAAAACAATCTAGTCGTACAATCCAATGAGCTTGTTCTAGCAGCTTATACCATGACTACTAAAGAAAAGCAGTTATTACTGACTTGTATTAGTCGTATTGACAGTAGACCTGATGCGCCAAATATTACTAAGCAAACCAAGTTTACGGTGACAGTTGAGGAAGTAGCAAAAATATTCTATACCGATAGCACCAAGAAGAATGCTTTTAGAGATTTAGAGCAAGCTAGTAATCGGCTTTTTGATAGGGAGGTACTGATAGCACTGGAGGATAATAAAACGCTTCGTACTCGCTTTGTTAGCGGTGTTCTTTACGACCCCAATGGAGAACAGATAACAATAACATTTGCAGAGGATGTACTGCCTTATTTGACACAGCTAAAAGCTAACTTCACAAAATATAGGCTGATGGAGGTGTCTGAGCTCTCAAGTATTCACTCTATGCGCTTATATGAATTAATTGTTTGTTGGGTAGGTCGGTACCAATATACTAAATCTATGGATTTAGACGATTTTCGCTATGTTATGGGCATTAAAGGTAAGTATAAGCAATTTGGACAGCTTAGAGAGCGTGTGATTGAGACTGCTATAGATGAGGTAAATGAGAGTACAAACTATAAAATTACTGTTGAGTACCATAAAAAAAGTAGAGGCAAAGGTTACGAGGGCCTAACGCTCAAATTCCATCGGAAAACATTAGACAAGCTAACCAGTGCAGACGGCACCCTGTCACAAGCTACCATACAGTCTATCGTTGATAACGTGCAGTTTATGAATGACTATAACAACCATCCAAGCCTAAGTTATGACGGCAAAATGCAGACTGACGCATTTAAGCGCGAAATGATTAATATCATACAACGAGAGCCTGAAAGCTTTAACAAGCCTAATAAGGCTTTAGAGAGCTATTTACCAAAGATTAAACACTAATGTTTTTTCAAATATCCGTTAAAGTCAAAAGAACCACCGTTTTTTCTTCTTAGCCGTCGCGACGATTGAATCGTCTTTTTTTTCTTGCTCTGGTTCAAGTAGCGGCTCATCGCTCATTTCAGCTTGCTTAAACTCTAGCAGTCTTACTTGTGCGAAATCCTGGATACTGGCGTTGGCTTTATCCAGCGTTTTGTTCAGCTGTGCTATCTGCTGCTGATAATTTTCAATTAACTTCTTTTGATCATTTACCTGTTGGCTGAGGTGTTCATTCTTGAGCTTTTCAAGCGCTAATAGGTGTTCAATGTCCGTATTGTACTGAACACTTTGACTGTTCAGAGGTGTACTTTGGACAGTGTTCACTGAACGTTCAGTACGTTTTTTAGAAATTGGCTCACCAAACACGCGCAACATTTCTGAAACGTCTATTTTCTTATCTGCTGTTCTGGAAAGCTCACCGTCATTGACTTTCTGATAGATCGTCGTTCTTGATACACCCCATTCTTTTGCCGCTTTTGTCACCGATATGTTCATTATTCACCTAGTGTTCAAGTACGTTTTTAAGACCTGTACAGTACAACTGTCCAGAACGTTCAGTGAACAACTATGGCATTAACCCGTCTATCAGGCAAATTATAAATAATCTGCTGTGTAAATCTGACGGTTAGTTATATAGCACTCACTTTATTGAACAAATATAGGGTATTATTAATGCTTGAAAGCAGTGTTCTAGATATCAAAAAAAGTAGGTTTTATGAAAAAAGTTATTTTAAGTATGGCGTTATCTCTCTTTGCTTTATCTTCTCAGGCAGCAGTTACAGTCACTAATAATCCATTTTATAGTGATGTTGAGGTAGAGCATCCGTTGTTTGCTAAAAGTGCTGGCGGCTCTCAATGCAAAGGCTTACCGCGCACTTGTGGGCAGATGGTTAGCTGTGAACAAGCCAAACAAGCACTCAAATGTGGAAATACCAAGCTAGACCGTGATAAGGACGGCGTACCATGCGAATCAATATGTCCAGGTGGTTAATTGCAGTAGCGTCTATCGTTATGATTGGGTGCAGCTCAGGCAATACAGAAAATGATCTGTATGGTTCAGGCTACTTTTGAAGATAAGCCATCAAATCTAATCATAATCAATAGTCACTGTGGCTATCGACCTCACCTCACCTGCAGTTACCACACGATCGGTTTGGTAATAACGGGCTACCATTGGCAGTGTATAGCTTATGGTTTGACTGGCATTAAGTGTACCAAGGCTTAGCGGCTCGCCCTTGGCAATAACTTTATCAGCTTTATTATATTTAGATACCAGTTGCGTACCCACCCCTTTTGCTTGTGTATTAGTAGGAGCAATATTTTTTAGAACACTATTGTTGTTATTAGCAGCTTCATAGTCAAAGCTGACACTAATTTTATCAGGTGTCTGAATGTTTTTACCCCCATTACACAAGATATTGATATCAAAGGCCTGCTCGCCTTGGGTAGAACCCACACCTTTAAAGTCTGTATTCTTCATTGTGGGTAACTGAACCACTTTATTGGCATTACTTTTTATCTCACAAGAAGA
>NZ_CAJGYX010000011.1:0-13796 GCF_904845955.1 Psychrobacter cibarius | reverse complement strand
TGACTAATAGCGTTATTAATGACTAAGAAAGACTCGCGCGAAACCAGCTGATACTGACTCTCAACCGTCAAACGCCAACCGCGAACGGCAAACATTAATAGACCACTACCGATGATAATGCCAAGAATAGCTAAGATGACCAAACCACGCGTCGGATCAGCGGCAAACGAATGCACTGAGGTAAGGACTCCAGAGCGTACCAGGAACGTGCCAAGCAAGCTTAAGGCAAAAGCGAAAATAGCCAGCATGATGGTCCATGCTTTAAACACCCCGCGCTTTTCAGTGACTGCTAATGAATGCAGCAATGCTAAGCCGACAAGCCAAGGCATAAACGAGGCGTTCTCTACCGGATCCCAAAACCACCAACCGCCCCAGCCAAGCTCGTAGTAGGCCCACCACGAGCCCAGTGCAATACCAATGGTCAAAAATCCCCAAGCCGCGAGCGCCCATGGACGTGACCAGCGTGTCCAAGCAGCATCTAAACGCCCTTCCCACAATGCCGCCATACAAAATGCAAAAGGCACTACCATACCCACATAGCCCATATATAACATGGGCGGATGAATAATCAGACCGAAATCTTGTAGGACAGGATTTAAATCAGCGCCATCGACCGCTAGATTGGGTAAGGTACGCTCAAACGGTGACGAGGTAAATATCAGCATTGTTAGCATCATTAACTGTACACCGGCCAAAATAACTAATACCCGCGCACGCATTGATAACGGCAAGCCGCGACTAAAGTATGATACCAGTGCACACCATGTGGCCATGATGGTCATCCATAGCAGCAAAGAGCCCTCGTGTCCGCCCCATGTCGCCGATAACTTATAGTACCAAGGCAACAGCGTATTAGAATGCTGCGCGACGTAACTGAGGCTAAAATCATTATAATAAAAACCTGCTATCAAAGCGCCAAATGACGTTATCATGGCGGCAAACTGTGCCCAAGCTAAGCTAGGGGCTAGTCGTTGCCAAGCAACCTGGTTACGAATAACACCAATAGTTGGCAGAATTACCTGCAATAACGCCAATACAAAAGCGGTAAGCAAGGCAAAATAGCCCAATTCTGTAATCAACATACGGTCTAACCTTATTTACTCTAATGCGGTTGCAGTTTACTGTAGCGGTGGAATTTTTATTATTAGAACCCACCCCGAAATCTGCTGCTATCTCTAGTTTTTAATTGATTTCGAAGGGTTTTATTTAACTACTTTAGGCGGAGTTACCAGTGGAGGCGCGCCTTTAAAGCGCAGTAAACGTAACGCATTGAGAGTAACGAGCACTGTTGCTCCAGCATCAGCTAGAACCGCAATCCATAGTCCAGTAATGCCGAATACGGTCGTGATCAGAAAGACGCCTTTGAGACCTAAAGCGAAAATGACGTTCTGATGAATGTTGCGCATGGTGGCACGCGAAAGTGCAATCAGATGGGCCATGTCTGTAACACGACTTTTTAATAATGCGATATCGGCCGTCTCAATGGCCACATCGGTGCCACCACCCATCGCGATGCCAACATCAGCGGTTGCTAGTGCTGGCGCATCGTTAATACCATCACCCACCATCGCTATTTTGCTGTTATTCTTCATCTCGTTAAGCAAGCGCAGTTTGTCCTCAGGCAACAGCTCAGCTTCCCATTCCACGTCTAAATTACTGGCAAGTGCTTGAGCGGTTAAGCGGTTGTCGCCTGTTAGCATGACGGAGCGCACACCCATCGCTTTAAGTTGAGCCACACCTTCATGAGCGTCGTCTCGTAACTCGTCTCTTAGTGCGACCAATCCAAGCACTTCTCGACTTTGCTCATCGAAAAGAACTGAGACGGTCTTGCCCTCATTTTGCAGCGCCTCGATTTGTGCCTGTTGCTCGGCTGAAATTGATGCCTCATCTGCGGCATAAACAGGCGAACCGATAGCTAGCGCGCGCCCAGCGATAGTTGCGTGTACCGCTTTACCCGCAGTAGCAGAAGCTTTAGAAGCCACAGGTATGACAACTTTGGCGGCTTTGGCATGACTGACAATAGCTTCAGCAAGCGGGTGACTAGAACCTGTCTCCACACTGGCAAAGAGCGCCAATACCTTATCTTTACCTTGAGAACCCTGATCCTGAGAATCCTGACCTTGAACACTTGAATACTCTTGTGTAATGTCAACAACATCGGTCACGCGTGGTTTACCTTCAGTTAAAGTGCCTGTCTTGTCAAAAGCGACTGTCTTCACTTGGCCGATGGTTTCTAAAGCACTACCGCCCTTGATCAGCAAGCCGCGGCGCGCACCGACCGCTAGACCAGAGGCGATAGCAGCTGGTGTTGAGAGCACAAGAGCACTAGGACAAGCGATCAATAATAAGGCTAGACCTCGATATAACCAAGTTGACCAATCTCCGCCCATGGTTAACGGTGGGACGATGATAATTAGGGCGGCAATAGCCATCACAGCCGGTGTATAGTAACGACTGAATTTCTCAATAAAACGGGCAGTGGGTGCTTTGGAAGCTTGCGCTTGCTCTACCAAATCAATAATGCGCGAAATAGTGTTATCGGCGGCTGTCTTTTCTACGCGCACTTGGAGCACACCATCGATGTTAATTGACCCTGCAAATACATTGTCACCCATCGTCTTGGCAACAGGAACAGACTCTCCCGTCACGGGCGAATCATCAAGGCTGGACGCACCTTGAACAATGGAACCATCAGCAGATACCCTATCTCCAGGACGCACCAGCACAAGGTCATTCACTTGTAGTGAAGTCGCTGGAACGTTACGCTGCCCACCTTGAGCATCAAGTAAAATCGCACTTTTCGGAACCAGCGATGATAAGGCTCTGATGCCAGCGCGAGCGCGATCAGCAGCGATACTCTCAAACAGTTCACCGATTGAGAACAAAAAGACAACCGCTGCGGCCTCTTCAGCTTCACCAATGATAAGTGCGCCAAGCACGGCGACGGACATCAGCGTTTCAATTGAAAGAATGAACCTGTTTTAGCCAGTGCTAAGGCTTTGCGTGCAAATGGAAAAACGCCTACAATCACAGCGATGGCAAACACCCATATCCCATAAGCGGGGAACAGTAGTGACAGTGCATAAGCGCTGCCCATCAAAATACCGAGACCAACAACCTGTTTGCCTTTTTGAGTTTGCCACCACCGCTTATCCTGCGGAGCCATCTGATTGTCGCTGTCAATATCAATAGCCGATACAGTTTGTTGACCAGTATTGGCAGATATACCGAACCCTAGGCTTTTGATGGTTTTTTCAATATCACTAGCCTGAGTCGGCGCATCAGGGGCCAAGCTTAGCTCTAGCGTTTCTGTAGCAAAATTTAGCTCAACATCAGAAACCCCAGGCATACGTTTCAAAGCTGTTTCAATCTTGCCGATGCAACTGGCACAGTCCATACCTTCAATATGATATTTCATAATAATTTACCCTTTGAATAATGGTATTATGAACCCTCTAGTGGCTTTAGAGTCAAGGTTGTCTATCTACAGTTTTGTAAATTTAATTTCTCTAGCGCCAGTCTTTACAGCCACTTTAATTATTTAAATCATAGAGGTTATTATGACAATCAAAATTGGTGAGCTCGCTAAACGCACAGGTGCCACAGTGGAAACCATTCGCTATTACGAAAGGAGCACTTATTACCTGAGCCTTCTCGCAGCGCAGGGAATTATCGTTTATATAATGAAGAGCACATTGAGCGTCTACAATTTATCCTACACTGCCGTACGCTTGACATGGCTCTAGACGAAGTACGAATCTTACTTGAGTTTTGGGAGGAACCTGATAAAGACTGTGGTGATGTGAGCTCCTTACTAGATAAGCAAATTTATGCTGTAGAAATACGAATGGAAGAACTGATGCACTTAAAGCAGCACTTGACTGTTTTTGCGCCAGAAATGTGCAAGTAGTGCACCAGCGGTATCATGTGGGATATTAAAGGCTCTTGCCGATAATTCTTGTCATGAGTAATGATATTAGTAGTGTTCATTTCTGACTGATCAAATCATGAAAGGTTAAATACACCCTGATGTTAAGCACAAAAAAAACCCAGCAATGATATTAAGATCACTACTGGGGTTGGAGGAAATAATAACTATGTTGTGCTGACTTATCAGGTCTTATTTATCATTCATAGCAAGGTAGATATTTCGATCTGGTGCGGATGCGTCATCCACGTATTTTGAATCACGCCATGTGGTATAAGCATAGACACCACTGTATGGGCTGATGCTGTTCTGACGGAAATCAGAAATCCAGTTTTCGCCATCAAAGATTTGGATATGGCCATGTGGACGCTTTGATGAGCGATCATAGACAATAACATCACCTACTTGGGTTGGCATATCATTACTGATTTTGCTAAAACCTGCTTTATCAAGCGTGCCACGAGTGGCGTACTGATAGGCTGAAGGATTGGGGGTGAACTCATAACCTGCTGATTGTAGTGCTTTACGTACGTAACGGGCACAGTATCCAGAGCTACCAGATAGAGCCACTCGTGAAGCACGAGCAGCAGCGATAGCGGGGGCTGAATTGCTATCAGGAACTGTATTGACTTGCTGCTGTTGTTTTTCAGCGTATAAGCGGCTGTTTAATGATGAAAGCCGACTCTCTTTTTGCTTAGCCTGCGCACTTAGGTTGCTAATAGCTTGACTGATTTCGTCATTACTAGAAACATAAGCACCACTGCTAGTGCTATAGATGTTTTTTGATGAACCGTAGTTTGATGCCACAGAAGTATTGGTGATGGTATTATTTGTTTGAGAGATTGTGATAGCAGCACCACTCGTTTGTGCTATGCCCATACCCAGTACTGACAAAATCAATAAAGCCTGTTTCATAAATCTAATACCTACGGTTAATTCAAAATGGTCTGTTATCAACAACAGCGCAGTCAATTAAATTTCAACAACTCAAGTATATATACGTCATAGTGACTGATACTTCTGCTGCATATTATTCATATAAAAAATGATTATTGGCGATCACAGCATCATTGAAGTCTTACGAAGCTGTTGCAAATCAAGCTGCTGGCCAAAACACAAAGCCGACTTTAGCATAGGCTGTTTAGCCTGTCATCACCCTTAAAAACCCCAAAAATACTTTTTTGATGTTGAAAAAATTGCTAATATTCCACATTTTACAATGTAAGTTTGTGTAACATATACAGAATATAGCTGACTAAATTGACAACAATTTCTACTGTTTTATAAGCAAAAAACGTCTGAGGGTTAAATCTAAATTACAGATTTAACCCTCAGACGTTTCACAATGGATAGTAGTACCCTATATAGGGTCTAACTAATTATTAAGATAATATAATAATTTATAATATTAATATAGATGTTAATTCCCTACTGGCTTATGTAATATTACGTAATTGTTTCGATACATCCTGTATATTCTTGTATTAACCCTTAATTATTTATCTATTTTAAGGGTTAATAACCGATAAATCCGCTTACATTGTCATCAAAAGTTACAAATTCAAAGTTGTTTTTGCTTTTAAAGTCGCAATAGCTAATGATTTTTTTGATGAAGAATCATTTTATAAGCAATAGAACAGTCTTATACCTGCCTCATTTACTTTTAACGCTAACACTATAATCAAAGTATTCTTAACTGCTAACACACTATAATTGCTGCTCTACCGATTCAATATCAGCATAAACTTGGGTCGTCCCGTCTTTATTGAGCTGCATAACCTGATAGGGCATGAATTTATTTTGATACTCCATACCTGGGCTACCAACAGGCATGCCAGGTACGGCAAGACCCATAGCTTGTACTGGCGGATTTTCTAAGAACTGCGCCATATACTTAGCAGGTACATGACCTTCAAAGACGTAATCATCAGTAGTGACTACAGTATGGCAAGAACGCATCTCAGTTGGAACGCTGTAGCGCTCTTTAAATACGGCTAAGTCCGCAACATCTTGCGCGGTTGCACTTAGACCATTATCTTCTGCATGACTTATCCATTCTTTACAGCAGCCGCAATTGGCATCTTTATAGACCGTAGCTGAGACGTTTTTTAGTAGGTCTGGTTTACTTACTGACCTTGTCATCATGTGAGCACTTTTAGCGTTTGGTTCATCTTCCTTTAAAGTGATAGCTGTTGCATTTTCGGTTGTTACTGATGTTGTGTTTGCATCAGATACGCCACTACTCGGTTGGCTACAAGCAAATAGTGATGAGGCGGCAAGTAACACCAGCGTACCACGCAACCCCTTAGACAGATGACGATTGAATATAAGACTGGATTTTATTTTTAAGGGGGTCATAGTGCTCTCTCATGTACTGTAGATATTGTGAGCTATAGAAGGTCAAGTAACACTTCATATCGTTTGGTAATGTAGCATAATAAACCATCAAACGGGGTACGTAAATTTATACATTGAGCAGTGCGGACTGGTATCATAAGCAGTTTTTATTTTGAAATGCTGCCTGTAGTATTAACGGGTCTATCTGAGTTTTGGATTTTGATTAAAAATTCAAGGCTCATAATTTTGGATAATTTGCGATGCACCTGTCTACTATTAGTCTACAAAAGCGTTTGAGTACTCACTTAAATCAATTACCGCTATGGCTTACGCTAGTAGCAGCATGGCTTGCAGGGGCTATTTTTTTATTTGCATTATCGCCTTATGGGTTCTGGCCGCTAGCAATAGTGTCACCAGCGATTTTATATGCGCTGTTGGTGCCAAATATGAGTGGTCGTCGCGCTTTTATTATCGGTGAAGCTTACGGTATGGGGCTATGGTGCGTCGGCGGCTTTTGGCTCTATACAGCTATCCATGATTATAGCGATACTCCAACGTGGCTCGCATTGATTATGATTGGATTGATGGGTCTCGGTATGGGACTGTTTCATGGATTTTTAGCACTAGCCTTTAACCGTATGGTAGGCAAACAACCCTTTTCATTTGCTGCTCTTTGGGTGCTACAAGAATGGTTAAAAACTTGGTTATTCACAGGCTTTCCGTGGCTGTTTGTTGGTTATGCGTTTACTGAAGAGTATTGGTTATCGTCCTTAGCACCCGTTGCTGGTGTTTTTGCCGTCTCTTTTGTTGCCATACTATTGGCTGCAAGTTTAGTAGAGCTACTGCTTCGGCGCAGTAGTTATGCCGTCGTTTCTGTACTGTTATTGGCCATTAGCACATCATTATGGCTGGTCAATCCGCAATGGACAAAACCTAAGGGCACACCTGATCTGTCAGTGTCATTGATTCAAGGTAATATTTCACAAGATATAAAGTGGCTGACTCAATATCAAGTAGAAACGCTAAAGATTTATGCGAAGTTAACGCGCACTGAGTGGGGACGTGATGTTGTGGTGTGGCCTGAATCATCTATTCCGATGTTTCAGGATGAGGCTGCGGGCTTTATTAGTGAAATGATAGAAATGGCTAATGCGACCAATACGACATGGATAACTGGTATCCCTTATAAGGATAAAGCGGCATTCAATGCCAGTACGGATAAGTATCCCCCATTTTACAATAGCGTGATTGCTCGAGGTGTAGAAGCGGAAGGCCTATACAAGAAGCAGCGTCTGGTGCCTTTTGGAGAGTATATTCCATTTGAAGGCGTGCTCGATATTTTCCCAAGTTTGGCCGGTAGTCAGGATATTAAGAGCTATAGTCGCGGTAGTGATCAGCAGTCACCGCTACAGGTGCGTGGACACAATATAGGGACGGCTATCTGTTATGAGGTAGCTTATCCAGATACCACGCGTAAAAATGCCATCGATACTGACTTTTTGTTGACGGTCTCTAACGATGCCTGGTTTGGCACTTCAGCAGGACCATTGCAACATTTGCAAATGGTACAAATGCGCGCGCTTGAGAACGGGCGCTGGTTTATTCGAGCGACCAATACTGGTGTTACCGCTATCATTAACCATAAAGGTCGTATTGTAGAACGCGCACCGCAGTTTGAGCGTACTGTACTACGTGGTGAGATACAGGCACGGGTTGGTAACACTCCCTTTATGCTTATGGGAAATTATCCTATCTTGATAATAATAACTCTGTTATTACTACTAAGCTATTTTGGCAAAGGTCTAACCACACTTAGAGGACGAGGGTAATAGTAAACTTAATTATAATAATTTAATCAGCGTAAGTTTTTTATTTTTTCTAGGTAACGTCCTAACGCACGTAAATATAAAAGTTTTAAACTATTGATCACATAAGAACTGATTGAAAAAATTATGTCGACATAAAGCACGCGCCTCATACTTAAAAAGAGATAGCTATATACGGTCTATCATCTTTTAGTTGATACTTTCATTTAATGCACGCGATTTTTGATTGTCATCTGCCTTAATACCAAATTCAATAGTTGCATGTTGTATATTCTGATGCGCCAAATCTTCCTTAATATTTTCTTTCATAATAAGAGTCTCTTCTAATGTCACATCGCTCTTCGGTACGATATGAACTGTCAGAGCATTCTCAGTGGTACTCAAGGCCCAGATGTGCAGATGATGAAAGTTTTGAATAAATTTATAGCTCTCTAAGATAGCAGTGATTTTACTGAGATCAACATTTTGAGGTACTCCGTCAATAGCAAGCTTGATACTCTCTTTTAGTAGACCCCAAGTCGATAACAGTATCACGACTGAAATAATCAAGCTAACTAGAGGATCAACGATATTCCAACTTGTATAGTAAATAATAATGCCCGAGATAACGACACCTACAGAGACCAATGCATCTACCATTAGATGCAAGAAAGCACCTTTAACATTAATATCGTCTTTTTGACCTTTGTAGAATGCAAAGCAGAAACAGTATTTATAAATACACCTATTAGAGCTGTAATAATAATAACTTTTCCTGCAACTTCCGGTATGGTATCAAATCGACCCAAGGCCTCATACGCAATACCTATAACGATTGTAACTAACAATATGGCGTTAATAAGAGAAGCCATTATAGAAGCTTTTTTGTAGCCATAGGTATAAAGCGTAGTAGATGCTTTCTGTGCTAATTTCATTCCAATTAACGAGATTATTAAACTGGCAACATCACTTAAGTTGTGGCTAGCGTCTGCGATTAAAGCTAATGAATTAGTTGAGTAGCCCACTATGAACTCGATGAGCGTAAATGCAGAATTTAGACCAATTCCAATATAGAAAGCCTTATTCATATTTTTAGGGTTTGGAGCTTGGTGACTGTGGTTATCTGAATTACTCATAATTTACCCTTGTTTAGGTTGCTGCATTTTATTAAAGGTAGAAAATAATTTTATTGCATATCTTCTATATTGCACAGTCAATATTGCTCTAATACCGTAGACACACTTATTGTTATCAATAAACTGAGCCACAACTGGATTGTATGTCCTATCTCTCCTTGGGCGAAAAAAGCGGCTTTTACTGTAATCTAACTGGCTTACGTAAGCTTCTTATTTTCACGTTCAAGCTCTTTAGTATGTGTAGCTTAGTCTTGAATGTTGGTTAGTATGGTTTCATTAGTGCGCTTTTTATGACATGACCACAATGTTCCAAAAGTAGATTCTATTTTCAGTACTATAACTTGAATGGTTGACCACATAGAGGTGTAATCGTTTAATGCTTCAATCAGCATGCGAACGGCGCGTTCTTTAATCTCAGGAGTGTAGGTTTGTCTTTTCATTGTCGTATTCTCTCAGAATGTTGAGTCTCCGACAATCTCGGGGCGGTTCAGAATAATGATGGGGCTAGAAGCCCCTTATATTTTGTGTAACTTAAATCGTTATTGAGTACGCTTTGATTAAGGGCAATATACCTTAGCACTGCTAACCGTTTTTGGTTCTATTATATGGTACTGATATAGGAAACAGTGCTTGTTTTGCCATGGGCATTTTTTTTGCAGCTTGCTTCTACGTCTGGCTTAAGAAAACGAGCATCTGATGATACTAGAAAGGTACACAGCGTTCGATGATATATATAGTTTTTTGAGTTTTTTATACATATCCTTTTTTTAGGTATAAAAAATCCGATTTTTTATATCTATCGTTCAACCAACTTTTCATCAATCATTTCAGTCAACAGCTCAGTAACCGTTTTTCGGCTTTCAAGCGCGTACCGTTTGAGCGCAATGTGTTTATCTTCATCTAGATTAAAATTCACGCGTACCGTCTTTTTGGGACTGTCCGTCACATCCGATAGAGCTAACTGATCCTTAACGTTCTTACTAGGGCGACCTGCTGATAAACTCATGACCTACTCCTCACCAAAAAATGTTTGAACCTCACTGACTAATGCAGTTATCTCTTGTATCGCATTGCTGGTAGGCGATTCGGTATCAAATACAGTTTTACCAAGGGCAGCACTGTTAGGATAAGCAACACGCTGTATAACTCTAGTTTCTAACACTGGAAGATTGTAATCCAGTAGTGCTGTCGCGACTTCCTTACCTATATTGGTGTTTTGAATAGCACGTGATACGACAAACGCCGCCTTTAGTTGACCATCCATCATCTCTATACGCTGCTGCACCAGATCAACCAAATCGCTGGTCGCCCAGATATCATAGGGGCTCGGCTGCACCGGAATCAATATAAAATCTGCGGCTTTAATAGCTGAAATGGCCAAACTAGTAGCTTGCGGCGATCCATCGATCACCACGTAATCTTTATCAGAAACGCTTTTTAAATCTTTATCAAGTGTTGGTCTATCAAGCCCGATCACTGGTACCGGATTGTCTTCATCAACCGCTCTCCAGTCACGCGCACTGCCCTGCTGGTCGCTATCCACCAACAAAACACTATGACCTTTTAGTTGTAAGCCACGAGCCAAATGCGTTGCGATGGTAGTCTTACCGCTACCACCCTTTTGATTTAATACCGCGATTACCTTCATAAATACAGATCCCTGTAGTATGTATTGAGTATATAAGTATATAAGTATATAAGTATATAAGTATATAAGTATATAAGTATATAAATATAAGTATATATAAGTATATAAGTATATAAGTATATAAGTATATAAGTATAACTAAAAATGTACGTCACATCACTATTAATAGCAATACTTCATAGTAAAAATAGCATCGCCTTTTCTAACTAGCGTATATCCATCATGATAGACGTCCTGTATCAAAGACAGCATAATAAACTGCCTATTACTAGGCAAATTGCGCTATTGGATACCAATTTGAGCTACTAAAAGGAATACTTTAGCCGCTCATATTCGTTATAATCCGTTCACCAATCAAAAACTACTAATCGTTAATGAGGAAACCACTATGGTGAAGTGTCACTTATCGACCATCATGGGCGAAAGACGCCTTAAAATTGCCGATGTCGCAAGAGATACTGGTATCAATCGTGGCACCATTACTCGCATGTATCATGAAGAAGCCACCCGAGTTGATCTAGATATCATCGAGTCTTTATGCACGTATCTTAGAATCAATGTTGGTGATTTATATGAAATCATAAATGAGGACAGCAGTGAATCACCTGAGTGAACACCTTCGCTCATAAGACATTATCACCTTTAAAAGTATAAAAAGACCTATAGAAGGTCATTTTCTCTTGCAATAGATTAAAATATAGGTATAATTTGACCTGTAGTAAGTCATTTTATCCATTATTTATACACAATAATCTACAGGAGAATACCAATGAATAACAATCTATCTCGGCTCAACAGCTGCGCTTGGTTTAGTGAACAGACTAAAGCTTTAGCCTCTCAGCTGTTATCCAGCTTACAAGTACAGCAAGGCGTACAACCGGCATCATTACTTGGTGTTGACGCTATTCTTTATAATGATGAAGCGATTTATGTCTGGGTGCAACGACAGATAGATGACGGTCTTATGATTGATGATTATGCGTTAAGTACCCTTGAAACTGCTTTTATAGAGTTGGTCACAGCTCATACTGACCAAGCAGCCTAGTCACTTTAGCTTATATTTACAGACTTCTTGTTTAACAAGAAACAATAACCCTTAAAGCCAGATAAAGTGTCATTATCTGGCTTTTTAATATAGACAAAGATAACGACAATCAAACAAGCCTTTTTTCAGTCTTATATGTTTCAGAAGACGCACTTTTGGGCAATATAGCTCGCTATTACCATACGTCTTTACTCAGTCGGCTTTGCACGCGGCACCCCAGCTATTTTATAATAAACAAAGCCTCTCTCATCTCTCAAAACACTCTTACTGTCTGCTCTAACGCACCAGCTGATTGCATCAGGCTGCTCTTTATTAACATCACAAGCCAAAATAAACTGCGCACTTTGAGCATTATTAAAGGCCTGTTTCCAACCCGTTTCAAGCTCATCGATGCCGCGCTGTAGCTCTGCTTGCTGGTATTTCATCTCTGCAATCTCATCAAAGCTTGGCACATACCAAAATACCAGAGCCACCAAACTTATTATCACAGCCATCGTACCCGCTGCGACAGCGGCTGCAATCCTTTTAATACTCATAGTCTCAATGGACTTATGAATTTTGTCCAAGTCTTTACTAGCTCTAGCCTCGACCTGCTCAATCCGCGTTTTGGTGGTGGTCTCAAAGGTCTCAATATCTTCAATAATCTGCTTATGACCAGCTTGGTACTGATTGGTGAATAGGGCTAGATTGTCCGCGCTTGCGCTAAGTTTATCAGCAACTCCTTGCATGGTACTGATTTGTACCTCTATGCTATCGTTTTTAGCAGTGACGACCGACTCTACAGCCGTATCAATCTGCTGTTTCATATCGGTGATGATGCCCGCTATTTTGTCATCATAACGACGCGGCATCTCATTGTCAGTAAAAGCAGTCACTGCCGCTTGTAGCTGCTTTAACACGAGTTCTTGATACTGGCTCAATGCCTGCGAAGTCGTGCTTGCGCTACTACCTAATTCTTCAATGGCAGAAGACACCTCATTCACCTTGCTATCAATACCGCTAAGCGAACGCTCAAGCCGCCTCGCTACCGCATCATCGGCTCGCTTAATCAGCTCACGCAAGGCCCCAATGACCGGAGTCAATGAAGTCACTAGGTTAACAAGTTGATCGTGTATGTCTTGCTCATTGCTATTGTCTTTATTCATGGGGTACTCATTATTATAATGCCGCCTAAAATGGGCGTGGTGAGGAGTAGCGGCGTGTTTGTGCTTGTTCATGCGCTTGGATGGCGTTCTTCGTTTTTTGCAGGTGATCTGTCACAGTTTGTGTGAGCGTTGCCCCATCTATGGTGATAGCAGGAACGTGCTCAAAGCGCTCATTGATTTTCGTTAACACCTCGACCTTATCTTGATTGTCAGGCAAGCGCTCAAGCTGTTGCCATAGCGTCGTTGCTGCCTTCTGCACCTGCGTTGCAATTTTTTTAGCATCGGTGTCTCGTAAACTTTTTTGTAGTGTCGTAAAGCTGTCAGTGTGTTTTAGAGTAGTGAATATAAATGCTTGTGCGGCAACCGCCTCAGCCGCGTTGATCACTTCGATCGGTGCATCAACGGCCTTAAAATCAAGGGTATTAACGCGGTTACGCACCCGTACCACTAAATTGTCAAATCGAACTCGATATGCTTTGGTCTCATTGATTCGCTGACGCTTAAGAGATGCCTGCTGCCGTCTCTGTTTTAAGGTTTCTCGCCGCCTGATCAAAGCCTCCTCTCGTGCGCGCTCAGCCTCTTTCTTAAGCTTTGCTTGCTCATGCGCTTTGTTGAGCTGATATTGCAGCGCCATAGTACGGCTGCGCCAGTCCTCAAGCCGACCTGCATTCAATTGAGTAGTCTTGGTACTTATGATTTCATCGTATAAATCATCATCTTGCACGATCACCGCCTCACTTTGATCCAGTAAG
>NZ_CAJGYX010000010.1:0-74763 GCF_904845955.1 Psychrobacter cibarius | reverse complement strand
CGATGTGACAGACTTCTTTCAAAGCATGATCACCCATGAGCTGAACACCCTGCGTTCACATTGGTTTCGAAGCAATATATTGCTATGGCTTATTACCACGATATTGACGGTACTTTGGGTATTGTACATTCTGCGCAAACTCAAATGGCCAATCAGAGATATTGAAGCTTTGAAAGAAGTCTGTCACATCGTCGTGAAAAACCCAGAGCTTGAGCAGTTACCAGTGATTCCACAGCTTTTTGAATTTCAGGAACTGGTACAAATCAAGCAAACTTTGGCTGTATTGTTTGATCGTTTACAGAAAGTCCAACAAGATTATGAGGCGCTTGCTATTTTTGAGCAGCAATTACACAACAAAGACGTATCCCTCGATGTGCAGCTGCACAACTTTCAAAGCATGATCACCCATGAGCTGAAAACTTCGCTAAATGCTATCGTAGGCGGTTTACAGCTGTTAGATTACGATACCCTCAATAGAGAACAAAAAGATGCGGTTGAAATTATCAGTGACGGTAGTGATAAATTGGTGTCGTCGCTTGATCATATTATCCAATTGAATCAAATACAAAAAGGTCAGATGAGTATTAGTTGTATTGCGTTCAATCCACTGCAGTTAATCGCCGATCTGTTGGCAGAATATGAGCCTATTGCTCGGCAAAAAAGGCTAGAGTTGATTAACCGTATTCATCATATAGACTATGGTCTGGAAGGGGATGCGGAAAAAATAAAACAAATATTATCGATATTACTGAGTAATGCGATTAAGTTTACTCCAGCGGGGCAGGTGACTATTACGTCGCAATTGACTCATTTTGATAAAAGCAATCGCTGGCAAATTAGCGTGAAAGACACAGGTATTGGTATCGATAGTACTCATATCGATGATATTTTTAATCCTTTTTTCCAAGTAGATTCATCACAAACTCGTCAATATGAAGGCTCAGGTGTTGGTTTGCCAGTCGTCAAGCAAATGGCTCAGCTGATGGGCGCTACTATAGAGGTAGATAGCACGTTAGGGTCAGGTACCCAATTCATGCTGACCATATCGATGACCAATAAACAGCAGTCTCGGCAGCAGCATTTATTGGCTGGATTGACTATTATTTACTATTATTATCATGAAGTTGGGTTTTTAGCGAAAGAGTTAGAGCGTTTAGGCGCGACGGTCATTTATCGTCAGCATGAAGCACTGGTTATAGAGGAGATGAGTATAAGACAGGTGAATATGGTGATGTTTGCGGAAGATATTTTTCCAAGTAAAGCTGAGTCGTTAGCCAAGCGTATTCGTCAATTTGAAAGTGAACATCGGGCTTTATTGGTATATTGGTATCCACCACATCGAGCGAAGCAGTTAGATAGCTTTGAGCATGGTTTAAAAGCAGCTGGTGTCGATTACTGTTATAGCGCCACTTATAAAGATAAAGCATTAAGCGACTTGCTTAAGCGCTGGTTGGTATGGACGTAATAGGTCAAAGTATTTGTCACGCTTACCGTACTAACCTCGTTTAATGTAATCCGTTGCCTTTCATTTACTGTAAATAGTTTCGAAAATCGTATTTTCGACAAGGGTGCTTGCTTTTAATCTGAAAAATATGATGAGCGAGGGCAAACCTGCTAATTCTAATAAATCAGTGTTTATCACAGTTTGATGAGGACACTACTTAATAGCAATAATAAAATCTGTGCGGTGAATGAGGACATAAAAAAGACGCCCCGTTTTGAGGCGTCTTTTTTGTCAGTAATGTTCTGGAGAAATAGCTTCTACTAATATTCTCTAAAACAGATTTTGTGCCCAACGTACGACACGCTGCCAAGTGCGGCTCATAAAGCCTGATTGCTCGATATCACTGGTCGCTATAATAGGCACTGAAGCCACCGCTTTACCATCAATAACGGCCATCATTTTGCCAATTTCTTGACCTTTTTTGATGGGTGCTTCTAGGCTCTCAGGAATATCTACCACAGTCGTGATTTTGTTTTTTTGCGTTTTGCTGGTTAGAATTTGCAAATTATCCGCAGTGACTAGCTCAACTTCATCAGTTTCACCGAACCAAACTGGAACTTTGCTGACAAATTGTCCGGCAGGTGCTTTGGTGACAGTAGTGAAGTGGCCAAAGCCCCAGTTGAGCAGCTCACGTGATTGATCGGCACGTGCTTGCTGGCTCTCTGTTCCCATAATCACGGAAATCAAGCGCATGCCATCACGATTGCTTGAAGCCGCTAAGCAATAGCCTGCGGCATCAGTGTGGCCAGTTTTTAAACCATCAACGGTTGGATCGGTTGCAAGTAGAGCATTACGGTTACCTTGAGTAATACCGTTATAGGTGAACTCTTTTTCTGCATAAATACCATAATAGTCGCCGCTATTCTTGATAATAGCACGTGACAATTTGGCCAAATCTAGTGCTGATGCCTCATGCCCTTCGTCAGGCATACCAGTAGAGTTGACGAAATGGGTATTTTTCATACCAAGCTTTTCTGCTTGCTCATTCATCAAGATAGCAAATGAGGCTTCGCTACCAGCGATATGCTCCGCCATAGCTTTTGAGGCATCGTTACCTGATTGAATAATAATACCGCGTAGCATGTCGATAACGCTAGCAGATTTATTTACCGGCACATACATGCAAGACTGGCTGCTACTACCACGACACCAAGCATTTGGACTCATTATGACTTGGTCATCTTCTTTGAGGTCGCCTGATGCTAAGCGCTGCTCAATGATGTAACTGGTCATCATTTTTGTCAAAGACGCTGGCGGTAGCGACTCATTGGCGTTCCTTTGTGCCAAAATCTCACCAGTATTATAATCCATCAATACATAGGCGGTATTATCCATCTCAGGCGGCTGGATGGCTGCGTTTGCCATCACTGCACTCATAGAGATACTCACACCGACTACCAGCTGCACCAGCTGATTTTTTACACGCTTTACTGTCATATATCGTTACACCGCATCATGAAACCAAATGTATCTACCGCTTGTACCTTGCACTAAATCTTATGCATCATTTTAAGTAGCCTGTCTTAAACATTCTGTTTAAAAACAATGTATTAATAAGAGTGGTGATGGCTGAGCGACAGACATAAAATTAACGCCTTATCTTAGCAAAATGCCAACCGATGGGGAATCGATAAATGCAAAAAAAGACCCGATTAAAAAGAAAGAGTGGTAAGAAGTAAACGTTTGCTCAGACTAAGACTGCCACAATGTCTCGAATAGAAATAATTCGACTGTCATAAAAAAGCTTACGGTCATCCTGTTGGTATAAACAGAATTATCGTAAGCTTTTTTGTTACTTACAAGCCTGATGAACAAGCTTATAAGTTTTCGCTAAATAGCCCATAATCAGCGTTCCAAGACAGATAATGCCATGATTTATTGTCATTAGTTATAGCTGACTTTATCAATTTAGAATCAATGCTGGGGCATAGCTATTGTAGGAGAGACGATAGGATGTCTGATAAGTAAGCCAATTATAATGTTGTAATTGTTGTGCTTAATTATGATGATCCACTACTGGTATTCAGCATTCGCCAAGTCTTCGCATAGAGCTTTGTTATCTTGTTTAGAGAAGCCCATTGTCCAGCTACGAATGCCTTGTAATATCTGGCGATAATCTTGCCGAGTGGATAGATATTGAATCGCTGCTTTTGGATCTTCTAAAGACGGCATCAACTCGTGAAGCTGCACGTTATAAGATTTATAAAAGCGCTGTTTTTGTTTGCCATTGAGCATCGGTGGACATATCTCTGATAGCACTTGCATGACCGCAATTTCATGTTTGGTAACATTGATGCCAGACATATCTAGAGGTATGGTCGTAGCAGAATTATTCGCCGCAAAGGATGCTTGAGACAGCATGGCAACAGACGTTACCAGTCCTGCAAGACTAATTTTGGACGCCGTCTTTGCTATCACAGAAGCTATAGATAATATCGATTGATTTTTCATGCAGTATTACACTCGCTTATCTTTAATTAATGGTGATATGTTAATGGGTAAAAAAACAAAAGTCACATAAAATATTGATTTATGTGTAGATATCTTGTGAGCCAAAGCTCTTTTTGAGCAACATATCAGCAGCATAGACTCATAAGTTACGTCAGCATAAAAATATAAGTTTGTATTGTTGTAAGGTGTTGCCTATTGTAACGTCAAGCCAAGTTTTTTTGCTGTTATTGATGCAGATATCATCGTGATAAAATTATAAATTGGATAGATTCTGCGCAAAGACTGGGTTCGTGTCAGCGTATTATTAGGGTATAATCGCCCAAAATTATGGTGGCATCCGCGTTTTGCTCTATCAATTTGTTCATATCCATGCTGTGATATAAACACAGTGTTATTTTATTTGATAGCGGTATGGCTTTTTTAACTTTGATAGTAAATTCAGCTATCATTTGACGCTTGCCAAATGCTGTGTATACATACTATTTATGCAGAAAAAGTCAATGTAGGTGTCAGCATCAAAAGTATGATCACACAATCTAACCACCATTTTCGGGTCTGGTTATAGCAATTTTATGCGGCTAAAGTTCATAAGTGGACAGGCGGTCATTAATGAGTATATTGAGTGAGAATGAAATTTTTAATTAGTAATTATGATGGGGTTTATGCGCCAGGGTTATTAGCATTACATCAAGCCCTGTCTGATATTGCAGGGTTGGTAGTAGTTGCGCCAAACAGTGAACAAAGTGGCTGCGCGAGTGCTTTGAGCCTCTCGATGCCATTATATACTCATCGATTGGATTCTGGTTTTATAGCGGTAAACGGTTCGCCAGCTGACTGTGTACATTTGGCTTTGCATGAGTTATATCCTGATATGCGTTTTGATTGTGTGATTACTGGCATTAATTCTGGTGCCAATCTTGGTCAAGACGTTTTATTTTCGGGTACCTTTGGTGCTGCATTAACCGCACAGCTCTTTGGAATACCTGCCATTGCGACCTCCCTAGTGGGCGGCGGTGTCAAAGGAGAAAAGCAAGAGCAGACCAGTCATTATCAAATGGCGGCAGCTGAAATTGTTAAATTATTGATAGAAACACCGATATTAGATGCTTGCAAAAATTTGCCCTATCATGTATTAAACGTTAATATTCCTGATGTGGATAGTGCTGATGATATCAAAGGTCGGAAAATAACGGCGTTAGGGCACCGTCAGATTGCGCGTCCTGTACATCATGTGGTCGATCCACGTGGGCGTGATGCTTATTGGTTGTCGCTACGTAAACGCCCACATGAGTTGCCATTAGAAACTGAAGATTTGCAGTCCTCTGCAATAGATATGACGGATGATCAAGCGGTAGCGGCGGGTTATATCAGTTTATCACCAGTGCGCCTGCATCATACGCCAGCAGACACGCTTAAAACGCTGTCGGCGTTAATGCTATAAATTTACGCTGCCAAAATGCGTCAAACAGCTGGTCAATATCCTGATATTATCTGCACTATTTTTCTTATTTGGCTGCCATTTATCTCATTTTTATCACCATTTTCAAAATGAGGACACGCCTTAAAAAATGGTTTACTATCGAGTAATTGATAATGATATTTGCCAAATACTAAATACTAAACGGTATAAAAGTTAGCAAAATGCTTGTGAGTAACACAAGGAGTTTGTGAGTAACATAAAGAATAGGAAATCTTGTATGAAGAAGCTTATTGCTGGATCGCGCTTTGCAACAGTGGCATTGATAGGTACTTTAACAGCAGCAACGTTAACGATTGTGGGCTGTGCAACCAAGCCTACTTACCAATCAGCCAACCAAGCGGGACCTAAGATTATTACCAATGCACAAGGCGTTCCTAACTACCATCGTGTACAGCGTGGCGATACGGTCAGCCAGATCGCTGAGCGCTATCGTCTCAGTTACCGTCAAATCGGTTCGCTGAATGGTTTGGACAGCAAGTATACGATTTATAGTGGTCAATGGCTCAAGCTGTGGCAAGGTACGCCAGCCGATAACAATCGTTATAACGCGCCTACAACGACACAGCCAACGTACAGACCACCTGTAACGAGCGTGCCTAATAATAGCTCACAAAGCCCTGTATACGAAGTGACGGCTAACGCAACGTCAGGTTATGAATATCCAAGTCGCAATCAAGTGACTCGTAACTTTGATGCGGCAGCGGGCACGATGGGTATGTGGTTTGCTGGTAATATCGGTGATCCCGTACTTGCTAGCCAATCTGGCACGGTACTGTACTCGGGCGATGGTCTGCCAGAGTATGGCAATCTTATTATGATTCGTCATAGTGATAATTACATCACCGCTTATGCGCATAATAGTCAGCTACTGGTCAAAGAAGGCGATGCTGTACAGCGCGGTCAGCGCATTGCAAACATGGGTAACAGTGGCCAGACCAATCAGGTCGGCTTAGAGTTCCAAGTGCGCTTAAATGGCAATCCTATTGATCCACGTGCGGTACTAGGGCGTTAAACGTGATGCCAAGTTGTGACTGATTTGGCAAGTTTAGTAGCTTTATTCAGAGCGCTTGAATTTCAGAGCGTTTGAATAAAGCCACCTTAACTAAATCGGTTTATTTGAGTCGCTTTACTTATTCATACTTGAGAATTTTATGATGTTAAAAAAACAATATCTTGCCCTGTTTCCTGCGTTAGTGATGGTTGGGTGTACCAGCCAACAGGCGATGCAAAAACCTAGCAAACCTGTGCGTCAAGGCAACGTTCAGATTACCCAAACTCAAACCATTCAAGTGAAGCCAGCACCGAAGCCTGTCATCAAGCCGCAGCCAGTGGCAAAGCCAAGCTATAACAACTTCTCTGATTGGAAGTCTGATTTTTCTATGCGGGCGATTTCATCAGGCCATGATGCAGCGACGGTGCGTCGTTTACTTGATACCGCTTATTTAAATCAGCAAGTCATCTCACTTGACTCAGGACAGCCAGAGTTTTCTAAGATGCCATGGGAATATGTCGATTCTGCCGTATCTGATGGGCGTGTGAGTACTGGTAAGCGTAAGTTCGCCGAGCAACGGGCATTTTTGTCGCAATTAGAATCGCAGTACGGTGTCAATGCAGAAATAATCGCTGCCATTTGGGGCATGGAGTCGTCATACGGCGTGGTGACGGGTAATAGCAGCATACCAAGCTCGCTTGCGAGTCTGGCTTATGATGGTCGTCGCCAAGAATTTGCCGAAACTCAGTTGTTGTCATTAGCGACGCTATTGCAGCGCGGTGATGTGTCTTGGTCGCAGCTCGATGGTTCTTGGGCAGGCGGCATGGGACAGACGCAGTTTATCCCTGATACTTGGCTGAAGCACGGAGTGGATGGTGATGGTAATGGTCACCGTAATCCGTGGGCAACGGGCGATGCACTGGCGTCCACCGCTAATTATTTGAGCAACTCAGGTTGGGTTCGAGGTCTAGCGCCATTTTACGAAGCGACCATTCCTGCCTCATTCGATTACTCCATGGTTGGTAGTAAGCAGCCTGCCGCGAGATGGGCGGCGATGGGTGTTGATACCATCGCTGATGTTTATTTGGATGCCAATACCGAAATGGAGCTGTGGCTACCAGCTGGCAAGGATGGTCCTGTACTGCTACTCAGCCCAAACTTTGATGTGATCAAGGTTTATAATAACTCATCGAGCTATGCGCTAGGTGTCAGCTTATTGGGTAAAGCGCTTGCTGGACAAGGCGGGTTACAGAAATCATGGCCGCGTTATGAGCGTCCATTATCCACAGCTCAAGTACGAAATTTACAGCAGCGTTTGACCAATTCAGGCTATGATACTAAAGGCGCTGACGGTATCGTGGGTACCAATACTCGATTGGCGTTCCAGCGCTGGCAAGCAGACAATGGTCAGACTCCAGACGGCTTTATTACTCAGCGTAGTGCGTCATCGTTAGCTTCGTGGTGAAGCAGGTTGATTGCACTGCTTTTGACTCGTATTGATTCTAATATTAGCGTATTAAAAGAAATTTTTTAACCATCATTTTTGATGGTAATATTTAATACGATGAGCTTAGTGGATAAAATAAAAAAGCACCCTAATAAGGTGCTTTTTTATTTTTCGCTATGATTATTTTTCAACAGACTTTAATCTTGTTAGGTTTTAATAAATAATATCGACACAAGAAGACTGATACTATGACTGATAAACGCTACACTGTTTGTTTATCAACGCGCTTTGTTTATCAACGCGCTATTTATAAGAGCTGACATTATATTTGTCTGTTCAATCTTTTAATATTAGATACAATAGATCCTTTATCCTCATAACGAATGGCAACGAGCAGTGACATTATGATAGACCAGTCTCTTATGTCCGATATGCTTAGTCCGTTTTGGGTAAGTATTAAGCTTGCTGGTGTCACTACCATTTGTTTATTACTGTTCGCAACGCCTGTGGCTTATTGGCTCGCTAAGCCCAGCCGTAGGCAAGTTGTGGCACGTCTTAAAGTCTTGCTTATGGGCATCATTGCCATGCCATTGGTTTTGCCGCCTACCGTCATCGGCTTTTACCTTTTATTACTGTTAAGCCCTAGTGTCGGTATTGGTAAATGGCTTAGCGAACATAATATCAGCCCCTTGATATTTACCTTTGAAGGTCTTGTCATTGGTTCGATTATTTACTCTTTGCCTTTTTATATTCAGCCTGTCTACGCCCAATTTTTACGTATTCCACAAAGCGTGATGGAAGTGGCACATTTATTGGAGCCAAGCCGTTTCAAACGGTTTCTCAGAGTCGCTCTGCCACAAGCGCGTGTCGGTATTGTGCTCGGCAGCTTAATAAGTTTTGCCCATACTATTGGTGAGTTTGGCGTGGTTTTGATGATAGGGGGTAGTATATCCGATGAGACTAAAGTGGTCTCGATTGCGATATATGAGCAAGTAGAGGCGCTAAATTACGAGGCAGCGCACATGATGTCTGGGATTCTCATCATTATGGGAGTGATTATGGTGGCGTTGATTGCTAGTGTGAGCCGGCTGAATCAACGCTCATAAGATTGCAGTTAATACCTATAGCTTGAGTTAATGCGTCAAAATTTATTTATCCATTTCTTTTCATCATATCTAAGTCACTTGAGTAGGCAAATAAAGCTGGTGCACCGCCCGTATGCCAAAATAAGACACGATCGGTTTTCTTGATTTTGCCAGACCGAATCATATCTATGAGTCCGCCCATCGCACGACCCGTATAGACAGGATCTAAAAGTATGCCTTCTGTTTGAGCTGTCATCGCAATGGCGTCATTTTCTAATGTACCAACCACGCCATAACCTTCGCCCACATAATCAGAGTTGAGTGTTAAATCGGTTTCTGAAAACTGATGATCGGCACCGATAAGGGAGGCCGTGCTATTGGCAAGCGCGACGGTATACTGATCAAAAGGCACTTTGTCTGTTTCACCTTTATCGATATTGATACCTACGATTTGGGCGGGCGAATTGAGTATTTTTTTGCCAAGCATCAAACCGGCTTGTGTTGCCCCAGAGCTAGAAGCAAAAATGATATGAGTAAATGATAGGTTCATGCTTTCGCGTTGCGATTCTAACTCTTTAAAAGCTTCTACAAACGCTAAAGCACCCAGCTCATTGGAGCCGCCATAGGGTATGACATATGGTTTTTTGCCTTGTTTTGTTAACTGCTCAACGATTTTAGGAATGTCTTCTCCTTTGCGATTGGCGCCTGCCCAGTAAATATGTGATCCAAAAATTTTGTCTAATAAAAGATTGCCACTTGTTTGTTCGGGTTCTTCTCCACCTAATACTAAATGGCAGTCAAGTCCCAAGCTTGCCGCTGCGGCATCAGTTTGACGACAATGGTTCGATTGTGCGGCCCCTGCCGTAATCACGCAATCAGCACCTTGAGCAAGGGCATCACCCATAATAAATTCAAGCTTACGGGTTTTATTGCCACCCAATGCCAGTCCCGTGTTGTCATCTCGTTTCATAAAAATAGTAGGGCCATCAAGCGCTTTACTCAATCTGCTAAGCTCTATCAATGGAGTGGGGAAGAAGCCCAATGCTTGTCTGGGTATGTGGTTACATTCCATATTTTGTCCCTTTTATAATAAAAAAATGCTGAATAAGTTTGAAATACACACATTAATAAATTCAGTTAAAAATGATTATTTAGCGGCTATAATTAGCCAGTAATTATACGTCGTAACAGTCTTATCAAACGTATGAATGCGTATCCAGCTTGAGAATCAGTGGAATCCTAAGGGTTAATCTACCAAATATAAAATGAAAATCCTCATGCAAGCTGTCAATTTTGCATGAGGACTATTTGTTTTATTAACAAACTATTTATTTTAGTGAGAAAGAGTTGAGATCTGTTTTAGAACTATTCGTCAAACCAATTAGACAGTTAAAAATGAAACTTCACTAGAGCGCTAGGCACGTTTTGAGTTGTATCACTGCCATACTTATTTTTCCAGTAACTATATTCCATACCGACCTCTAAGCGATTATCAATGCCTAATAGTGGTTGTAAGTTATACTTTATTTGCGGATTGATATGTAGTTGGTTTTTTAAGTCATCATTGTTAAAAGAGTAGTCTACATAACCATCGACCACAAAATTGTTTTTCTCCCAACCGTAAGTTAAGGTGATTTGCTGGTCATCATCAGTATTATCATTGAAGACATGATATAGGGAAGCAGAGGCGTACTTCATACCTGAAATAGGCACATTCAAATCTGCCCCTAGTCCTATCATATAGTTGTCTTGGCTAAAGCCTTTGCTGTTCGAGCCAAACTCATATTGCCCCGCTAGATTGAGCTGTTTGATAAAGCTATCATCGAAAGTTGTGAGCTTAAGCTTGGGCGCAAACTCACCATACGTTTCTTTAAATCTATTGTTTTCAATATCATTTGCGCCTTGATGACGATCGACGAAGAAAAATACGCCGCCCCAACTGTGGGTAGATGCGTGCTCCAGAGTGATGGTCGTCAATTCTCCGTCTTCTACCAGCTCATAGTCATTACCATACAGTACAGAAAGACTGGTATCGGTGAAAAGCACCTTTGCATGGCTGCTGCTCATCGTACCCAAGGCAACGATCGCGGCTAAAGCGGTGGTTAATGAGCTACTAAAAAACAGTTTTTTCTGAATATTGGTTCTACATAATTGGCTAGCCAGTGGCAGGTTTGCAAATAAGTGATAACGCACAGTAATATTCCTTTATATAGAGTGGGTCATCCTAGCAGGCTGGGTATATGACAGAAGCGCGTTTTAACTTCCTGTCAAAACGGGTCAATGCTGCTAAGGATAAAGCGCGGTCAATTTTCGATAGCAATCTAAAACAATTAAGATAAATGCTATCGATATAAGTATTGTCAAAAGTATAAAAAATGCTCTGTTGGCTATGTTATCCGCAATAATTCTTAACACTTTGAAACAGTTAAGCATGTTTTATAATGAGTAACAACCATAAGCTAGCTAAAAATAATGGTCTATCAAGCCTTCTAAGTATTTGATATTACCTAAGTTTATGATTTTATTAAATTAACTGACTAAATGGTCAGCTTTATTATTTTTGTAAACAAGGAGATGTGTTGAAGTAGTTGGTAGGCTAAACCACTAGCAATAATTATTACGATTCAGAGTAGTGAAAAGAGCTGGTAGGGTAGTTTGGAACAAATGATATGAGAGGAAAGTGAATAAGGGTATGGCAGAATTAATAAACACAAAAAAACCTCAAACAATCTAATGTTTGAGGCGAAACTTGCTTAAACTCGAGAGTTTAAATTCGTTTTAAATATGGCGCAGCGGACGGGACTCGAACCCGCGACCCCCGGCGTGACAGGCCGGTATTCTAACCAACTGAACTACCGCTGCTTAGGTCGTACTTAGTTTATTTAACCACTTAGCTTACTACTTGAGAGTAACGCTATACTAAATAGTGGTGGGTGATGACGGATTCGAACCGCCGACATTCTGCGTGTAAGGCAGACGCTCTACCAACTGAGCTAATCACCCTTCGAACAATTGCTATGCAATTTATTCAACATCAACTGAGCTCTAAGTTTGTCACTAAGCTCTGCTGCTGTGGGTGTGTATTATATAGATTTACACATGGCTGTCAAACAGTTTTTTAACTATTTTGAAAAATAATTGAAAATACTGTCTGAAAGTTATTATTAATAGTAGTGTGAGGCACGTGTTTCCTAAGGTTGCTGCTTAAAAACTTATTATGGTTAGTCATTGTTTGATGGTCAAAAACTACTATACTATTGAGGGTGTTTTACGACTCATGCTTTATTTTATGTTGATTGTTGGAGGCGGGCATAGAAAATTCCACTATTGAACAAACTTTTACGACTTGGTCTTGGGGAGACTTTGCAGGCTTGGGTCTGGTATTGCATATTGTTCTCATGATAGTAATGACGCTACGTGTTGTGTCAGTGCAGCGCAATATCGGTGTGTCCATTGCTTGGATTGCTGTGCTCTATACCTTGCCTCTTTTTGGTTTCATCGCTTATATACTATTGGGTGAGCCGATGATAGGGCGGCGCTATCGTCAACGGGTAGACCAAGCAAGCTTATTGATGGATGATATGGCACGGCGTGAGAATTTGGTTTTTGATCAGGGACAAGAGCTGCTGCCAGCCAAATACCGCGGTGTCAGTCAAATAGGTACGCGTTGGACGGGGCTGGGCGTGTTTCCTAATCACAATATGCAGCTATTGACAGATCCTCATACTATTTTTCAGAGATTAATCGAAGATATCAATGCCGCTCAGAGTATTATCTTGATGGAGTTTTATATTGTTTATCCTAAAGGACAAGTACTAGAAGTGATAGAGGCGCTGTCAGCGGCAGCGCAGCGTGGCATTGAGTGTCATATCTTGGCTGATAGCGTGGGCAGCTTTAGTTTTTTTAATAGTAGCGCCCATCGTACATTAGAAAAAGCAGGTGTCTTTGTCCATCAGTCACTACCAGTGGGTTTATTTAAAACGCTATTTAAGCGCTCTGACTTGCGCAATCATCGTAAAATTGTGGTGATTGATGAGCACATTGGCTATATCGGTAGCTTTAACTTGGTCGATCCAAGATTTTTTAAACAAAATAAAAACGTTGGACAGTGGATCGATGTGGCGATACGCACGACCAGTCAACACTCTATTAGTATTACGACCGCCATGGCGATCGTGGTGGCCACGGATATTGGTGCGGAAAATAACGACAATTTAGACGCGCTCAATCAGCGAGTGAATGGCTATACTCGTAAACTATATGTGATGAACCCAACCATTAATGATTTAAACAGTCGGGTAAAGGTATTGGCTGGTGAGATCGACTATTATAAGCAACCAAATATTGGCTCGACATCGATTGTGATACCGAAGATGCCGATGGTAGAAGGGGTGCTGGCGCAGCTGATACCCTCCGCACCGCAAGTGACTGCCCATGTGATTTACAATACATTGGTGACCGTTATTCATCGCGCCAATAAACGCATTCGCATTACCACACCGTATTTTGTACCTGACGAGGCGCTCTCGGGAGCATTAACGATCGCTGCTAAACGCGGGGTTGAGGTGACGCTGATTGTCCCTGAAAAGGTGGATTCGTTTCTTGTACAGCATGCGTCACAAGCCTATTATCAAGAGCTGCTCGAGGCAGGCGTGACGATTGCCTTGTTTAAGGGTGGTCTGTTGCATACCAAAACAGTGGTTATCGATGATGATTATTGTTTATTTGGTACTGTAAACATCGATATGCGCAGTTTTTATCTAAATATGGAAGTGAGCTTGGCCATTTATACACCAGAGATGGTCGCTCAAGTCGCTGATTGCCAAGAAGCCTACTTACAAAGTTGCCGTTTTTTGAGTTTAGAGCAGTGGCAACAGCGCCATGGTGCAGAGCGTTTATTTGATAATGTGGTACGCTTATTTAGTCCTTTATTGTAGCATTTTCGATTTTAGGGTAAGGTAAACGACTGATGTCAGTTTAGTGCCATGATGACCTTATTTTTATTACTATTAATTTATCCCGATAAAGGATGCGCTTGTCTATGTATGCATCGTCTGCATCACCTCTAACGCCCTTTGATTATATTGCAGCAGGCTATTGGCAAGACTTTCTAGCGGATCGTCCTATCGCTGGTGGCATTGCTTACGAAAGCGAGCTTCGTGATTGTATCTTAGATGAGTCATTGGCAAGCTTACAGCGAGTCGATACGCTGCTGTCGCACATACGCCGTGAGATGGTTAAAACTGGTCGATGGCATGAAGAGACATTATTGCTCGATGAACGCTATCGTAACTTTATGGTATTTTTGGCATTTTATGCAGGGCGAGTATTGGCACAGCAATGGCAAAATACGCCGCATTGGTATGGACAGTTTGAGCTACATAAGCGCTATCCTGAACTGGCTCTTACAACCGATGATTTTTATCAACATATGGCGGTTATCTATTGTCAGTCGGCTGATGCTAATAGCGTTACGTCATTGTTTTTTGCCCTAGAGCCGATAGGTTTGCGGTTATTTGGTCATATTGATCGGCCGTTTGCAGCCGTACAAGGCGGTCAAGTGGCTAGCGGTTTATATCAGGCGGTTAGTGCAAGGCTGCCACATGCGCACGACAATCACGTTGCTAATTCGATCACGCCAGTCATTAATATCAGCACACCAAATACAAGCGCTAGTGTAGAGCACATTAAAACGGTTGATAGTCAGAAACCGTTAGAAAAAGAAGGGTTGAGTCATACGCCACATGCTGTGCCAGAATCTCAGAATCTGTCTCAGCAAGAGAACCAAACTAAGCCTGTGCTGTCTAAATCAGAAACAGTGCAACCTCATACAACCTCAGAAAACAGGGTATTAGAGCAGCCACTACCATCGGCAGTGCCTTCTCTTCAAGAATTGCCAACGCCCGCGATTTTTACGCAATTGCTCGTAGAGCTGGATAACATAGAAGCCGTTCAAACGGCTGGCAATAGCGAATATCAGCAAGCCCATAAAGTACTAGAGCAGTTAGAACAGCATATTGCCAAGCAAAGTAAGCCACGCGCGCAAATAAAATTTTCAGAGAGTCATTTGGCGGCAAAACAGCAAGCGTTATTAAAATTACAGGAAGCAGCGCATGCGGGTAATAGCGCTGCCATGCTACATTTGGCAATGTATGAGTTACTTGGTGAAGGGTTAGCCGTTGATAAGCGTGCTGCTACAGAGTCAGGTGCTGAATGGGTTAAGCAGGCAGCCAGCAAAAATGACAGTCGTGCGCAGCGCCTACTAAGCAAGATGTATTACCAAGGGGTCGGCGTGGCGCAAGATATAGACACTGGCAAATATTGGCTAGAGCAAGCAGCAAAGAATGGACACGCGGAAGCGGCGAGCGTAGTAGGGCAATGGCAACAGGCGCAAGCGCTGATAACGACACAAAAACAAGAGCAACATAGCATGAAGCGCTATCAGCTGCTATTCGCCGCCATACTCGTAGTGGCAATATTGATCCTAATTATTGTCTAAAATATTTTATGGCAACACGCTGTAAAGCGTATTGTTAATCGCTAAATTCAGGTAGAATTGGCGCATTTTTTACCGTCACCTTACTATAGTCGATTTAATTTAAAGACGTAAAAGGCAACCGAGTGCAGATGTATAGGTGATACTGCAAACGAGGTTAATGCCGTCACTCTTTTAGAGTGAATTGACTATATTATTTAAGCCATTACTAATCTGGGCAACTTTATGCCATCTTCTCCTATATCCTCTGATTGTGCTTTGGAAGCGACTGACCCAGTATCGTTGCCCAGCCGCACTGTTTATACTGCGCCTTTGTATTATCAGTGCGCCATTGGCTTACTTAAGCCGCTATATCGACTACAAGTTTGGCAGCGCTCACACAACCGCGACAACTATCAGCAAGAAGTGGCGCAGCGTTTTGGCAAACAATATCCGCCACGACCAGTGGCTAAAGTGACTAATGCGCAAACCGCTAAAGGTGTGATTTGGTGTCATGCGGTGTCATTGGGCGAGACCAATACTGTCGCGCCATTATTAGATACATTATTGGCTGATGGCTATCAAATATGGTTAACCAATACCACGCAGACAGGTTTTGCTCGCGGTGCCAGCCGTTTCGCCGATGATATTGCTCAAGGTCGGATGAGCCATAGCTACGTACCTGTCGACAGCCCAACTGTGATTGAGGCTTTTTTGGCGCATGTCAAGCCCATCGCTGCTCTGTTTGTAGAAACGGAACTGTGGGCAAATATCCTAACCAAATTATCCGAACACCATATTCCCAGTATTTTGGTCAACGGTCGGCTGTCAGCGTCTTCTTTTAAAAGTTATCAAAAAATTGCTGCGGTCAGTGCCAGTATGATGAAAAATCTGACTTTGATTATCGCCCAAGACAGCGACTCTGCTAAACGCTTTCGACAATTGGGTGCGAATAGCGCGCAAATTCGTGTCGCAGGTTCACTCAAATGGGTGATTAATACGCCTCAAATTGAAGATAAAGCGGCTGATATAGAAGCTGATATAGAAGATAACTATACAGAAAATCCGAGCGTACCAAACCAATATTCTGAATCGGTCAAAGAGTCCACATTAGCGAAAAAGATGAATATCACTGGTCGACCGATTTGGGTTGCCGCAAGTACCCATAGTGGCGAAGAAGAGACGGCACTGTCACTGCATCAACAGCTATTGTCTCATCCCGCGCTCGCTGATGCGCTGCTTATCATTGTACCTAGACATCCTGAACGTTTTGATGAAGTAGCAGCGCTCATTCAAGCGTCTGAATTAACAATGGCACGGCGTAGTGCAGAAGATAGCATTCATGTAGACACACAAGTCTATCTGGCTGATAGCATGGGTGAGCTGATGGCGTGGTATAAGTTGGCAGATGTGGCACTGGTCGGCGGCTCATTAGTGGATGTCGGTGGGCACAATCCCGTTGAGCCAGCCAGTGTGGCAACGCCTGTACTCATGGGGCGCTATACGCAGTCTTGCCAAAGCGTGGTAGATAAATTGGCGGAGGTCGGCGCGTTATATCAGCCAAACAATGTTTTCTATCGTCCCATTACTGTTAATGCAGCTACTACTAATGATGATACAAATCAACAATCCTCTCGTAAGAAGCCTGCCGCTAAAGAGGAGGTAGCGCTCATTTGTCAGCAGCTAGTGTCTTGGCTCAGTGATCTTGAGGTAGCGGCACAAGCAGGGCAAGCTGGCGCGCGAATGACGAGACAACAGCAAGCCGTATTGACCCGCCAATTTACCATGATTAAAGAGGTTGTCGAGCAGCATGCTATTCAACGACCAAGCCAAGAGCTGCTATGAATTGTTTATTATTACCCATTGAAAACTTCTCTTCGGATGCGGCATATATTGATGAATTATCACAAATAAATCACGTCAATAAAGTACTAACAGCAAAAGTTGGTGATACGCTGAAAATCGGTCAAATGGGCGGTCATTTGGGCACTGCTGTGATTGAGAGCATCCGCTCTGATGCTATTCAGTTGCGTGATATTCAGCTCACCACTGCGCCGCCACTAAAGCTAGATTTGACCGTTGTGTTGGCACTACCGCGTCCTAAAGTGCTACGCCGCTTAATCATGGATATGACCGCGCTTGGGGTACGCGATATCATCTTAATCAACAGCTATCGCACGCAAAAAAGCTATTGGCAAAGTCCGATGCTTGAGCGCCTTGATGAGTTTGTATTAGAAGGGCTGCAACAAGGGGTTGACACCATAGCGCCTCGTATCACTTTACAAAAACGCTTTAAGCCATTCGTGGAAGATGAGCTGGCAGGTTTGGTAACCAATCGAGCCATCGTGGCGCACCCGTATAGTGAGCTATCCTTTACAAAGTATCTACAACAGCCGCCATCGTTAGGATTGCCAAGTCTGGTTTGTATCGGTAGCGAGGGCGGCTGGATTGATTATGAAATAGCACTGCTCGCCACTCAAGGCTGCGCGGCAGTCACTATAGGCTCGCGTATCCTGCGTACAGAAGCCGCCGTCAATGTGATTTTAGGTCAATGGTTGCTGTCGTGAATCAGTAGATCGTTGAAAGATAATTAAGACATGCCATCACTTAGAAAAGCTATAGATTGATTCATGAAGATCTATAAATTTATCCTTAAAAAGAGACAGTTGAGCCAAATTATCCTTGCATTTCTGAGTTAAACAAATGTATTGATAATTAATCTCATTTCTATTAGTATGTTGTTTCAGAGATTATCGCGTGATTGAACCTTATTATTATAGGTCTTTAGCGCCGTCTTATCTTATTGTCATCTCGTCTATTTATCTCACCTTTTCGTAGCATCATTATGGGGAAAACCATGTCATTGAATGCCATTAGCGCTAACCTAACTTCTACTAAGCTTATCTTGCCTGTTGCCGTATTTGGCATGATGTTGGGACTGGCTGGTTGTAGCAATTCATCTACAACAGAAGCGAGCGTGGAGGCGGAGACATCAGCGGCGGCTACTGAGCAACCAGCTGCTAATGATGGTGCTACGAGTGAAGGTGGTCAAACGATTACCATTTATTCTTCGCGAAATGAGCAGCTGATTAAGCCATTGCTAGACCGTTATACCGAACAGACAGGTGTGAAGATTGAGCTGGTCACAGATAGTACAGGTCCGCTCATGGCGCGTTTGCAAGCTGAAGGTCAGAACCCGCCAGCCGACATGCTGCTCACGGTTGATGCCGGCATCTTATGGCAAGCCGCTCAGCAAGGCTTGTTACAACCAGTATCCTCTACTGTGTTAGAAGAAAATGTCCCTGCCAAATATCGTGATCCAAAAGGTCAGTGGACAGGGCTATCATTGCGTGCTCGTACGATCTTTTATGACCCAAGTAAAGTCAGTGCCGACCAATTGTCTACTTATGCAGATTTAGCCGATCCAAAATGGAAAGGCAAGTTATGCCTACGTACTTCTAAAAAGGTCTATAACCAGTCGCTTGTGGCCAGTATGATGGAGCATTTGGGCGAAGAAAAAACCGAAGAAATCGTCCGTGGTTGGGTCGCTAACTTAGCGACTGACGTGTTCAGCGGTGACACCAGTATGCTAGAAGCCATCGCTGCTGGTCAGCGTGAAGTGGGCATTGCCAATAGTTACTACTACGGTCGTCTGCTCGATGAAAAACCTAACTTCCCTGTGAAGATATTTTGGGCAAACCAAGGCACGACTGGTACACACGTAAATATTTCAGGTGCTGGTGTGGTCGCAGGTTCAGACAATCCAGATGGGACGCTTAAACTGATAGAATGGTTGTCTTCTGATGAGGCGCAAGGTCTTTATGCCAGCTCAGACAAAGAATTTCCAGTAAAAGTAGGGATTGATGAGTCAGAAATGCTCAGATCATGGGGTGAGTTCAAAAAAGACGATATCAATGTGCAAAAGTTTGGTGAGCTACAAACCCAAGCCATTCAGTTGATGGACAAAGCAGGCTATAAATAAGGTATTGACAGTCATACCATTCTCAAAAATGACAATGCCTATCAAGCACGAGTATCAAGCTTGATAGGCTAAATGATAGTGTTTATGTTCAAAGCAGACAGTGTTTTTAACCGTATTTTTGAGTTTGGTATAATGTTATAAGGTCTTTATGCGTATGACACGGTAATAATGATATGATCAAAACGCCAGACGCGTCTGTACGTCAAAACGATACAGTCAATGATAGTGCTAATGTCAACAATATGGATAATCATAATATTGATGGAAAGCAGACTGTCAGCCAAGACCACGCCGTCCGTAAACGTATTATCTCAAAATCAGTCTTAGGACTGATTTCGTCGTTTATGCTTTTGCCAATTTTGATTGTGTTGCTATCTTGGACGCAGCCAATTGCCGATATCTGGACGCACATGGCGGATTATGTGCTGCCGCAAGTGCTTAAAAATACCGCGATTTTATTGCTGATGGTAACGGTCGTGTCTGGCACTATTGGCACCGCGCTTGCTTGGGTAACCAGTATGTACCGCTTCCCTGGACAGCGGTTTTTTTCGTGGGCGCTGATGTTACCACTGGCGATACCTGCTTATGTATTAGCATTTGTCACCATTGGTATTGTTGATTTTAGTGGACCATTACAGACAGGTTTGCGCGACCTAGGCTTTGATGCAGCGATTCCTTCGATCCGTAATGTCTGGGGAGCAGGTTTGGTATTGTCCCTAGCATTTTATCCCTATGTCTATTTGCTGGCACGTCAAGCGTTCTTATCGCAAGGCAGGCGAGCGATTGAAGCGGGACAAATGCTGGGCTTAAGCCGTAGCCGCGTGTTTTTTCGGTTGGCATTACCACAAGCCTTGCCGTGGATTATTGGCGGACTACTGCTTGCCAGTATGGAAACCTTGGCAGACTTTGGTGCCGTATCAGTCTTTAATGTTGATACCTTTACCACGGCTATTTACAAAGCATGGTTTGGTTTCTTTAGTTTGACCACTGCGGCACAATTGGCGGCTTTGCTCATCGGTGTAATCTTTATTGTGGTATTGTTTGAGCAGTATTGGCAAACCAAGCGCGGCAATAACGTGACTCAAGGCAGCAGTCAACGTTTTGATGCCACCACGCCTGCAAAATTGGGTATGACATTACTGTGTACCTTGGTGTTTGCTGGCGCTTTTTTAATCCCATTTTTGCAGCTTATCTACTGGACGGCATTGAATTTTCGCCAAGATTTTGATGCGCGCTATATTGATTTTGTGACCAACAGCCTCATGATTGCTAGCATGACCACGATTTTTATTGCCTTTTTGGCGATTATCATTGCGTGGATTAAGCGGCAGTATCCTGATAAATTGACCAAGCTCATGACTACTTTGGCAAATTTGGGTTATGTGGTGCCGGGTACCGTATTGGCAGTGGGCATATTTATTCCAATTGCTTGGCTAGATAATCAAATGATTGCCTTTGGGATTACCACGCAGCAAGTGCTATCAGGCAGTGTGATTGTGATGCTATTGGCATTATCGACGCGTTTTATGACGGTGAGTTTTCAGCCAGTTGATCGACAGCTACAGCGACTAACGGTTAATCAAGAAGCCGCTGCTAAATTACTGAGTGACAGTCCTTACCAGCGCTGGCGGCAAGTGATGTTGCCTGTTATTAGTCCGGGAATATTGACTGGACTGTTGATGGGGTTTGTTGAAGTCATGAAAGAGATGCCGATTACCTTAATGACGCGTCGCCAAGGCTGGGATACGCTGGCGGTGCGGGTGTTTGAGATGACCAGTGAAGGCATGTGGGGACGAGCTGCGTTGCCCAGTTTATTGATTGTGCTGGTTGGGCTGCTGCCTGTTTGGATATTATTGCGTCAAAGCGATAAGCAAGGTTAAGGTGTTTTTAGAGTGAATCTGCATTATCCGATAGCGCTCCATTTTATGATTGTTTTCACTGTTTTATCTATGGGTTTTATTTACTAATAGCTAACTGGTACCGTCTATGTACACTGATTCAATGAAAGCCTCAGCAGACTCTAAATCAATCAATGCCAAGTCAATAAAGGCCAAGGCAAGACTGGAGCATATAAAAAAATTACCAGTTGCTCAAGTTAAGACGTCGCCCGCCCAGCCTAGTAAGTCTTTAGAAAAAATCAGTGCTTCTAGCCAAGATGTTGAGACAAATACTGAGGCAGCTACGGCTACTAGTCCTTATTTTAGTGTGCAAGATTTAATCGTCGGTTATGACGATACGATTATCGTCAATGGTTTGTCATTGCAATTGAAGCAAGGCGAGATTGGTTGCTTTTTGGGTTATAGCGGCTGCGGCAAGACCACGGCACTAAGAGCGATTGCAGGGCTGGAACAAAGCCGTGATGGTACGGTTCTCTTAAACAATCAATGTCTTACTGATAAAACTGACCGTAACTCATTTGCCGTCGCACCTGCCAAACGCGGTATGGGCATGGTGTTTCAGGACTATGCGTTATTTGGACATTTGAGCGTGGCAAAAAACATCGCTTTTGGTCTGAATAAATGGTCTGCCGCTGACAAAAAATCCCGTGTCGCTGAGATGCTAGAGCTGGTTGAATTGTCTGAGCATGCTGACAAACGTCCAAATGAGCTGTCAGGTGGTCAGCAGCAGCGGGTGGCACTAGCCCGCGCATTAGCGCCAAAGCCAAAACTATTACTACTCGATGAGCCGTTTTCTAATCTAGATGTGGTGCTACGTGAATCATTGGCAATGAATGTTCGTGATATTCTTAAACGCACCAATACCACGGCAATACTGGTCACTCATGATCAAAACGAAGCTTTTGCATTGGCTGATAAAGTGGGGGTGATGCATAAAGGTAAACTGGTACAGTGGGCAACCCCAAGCGAGCTATATCATGAGCCAATCAGTCCTTTTGTCGCTGAGTTTGTCGGCGAAGGCGCGATGATAGATGGCATCATCAAAGAAGGCCATGTTGAGACGGCATTAGGCGATATCTATCGGCGTATGGAAGTGTACGATGAATCAGGGTACCCACAGTATTGCGAGTACGATTATCCTAATGGCACACCGATTAAGGTGTTGGTGCGCCCTGATGATATCATTCATGACGATGAGAGCAACCAAACCGCTTTAGTCGTTGGACGCGTATTTCGCGGTGCCAACTATTTATATCGCTTGCAGCTCGATGACGGGCAAACGGTACTGTCTTTAGTCGCCAGCCACCATAATCACGAGATTGGATCGAAGATTGGTATTTTACCTATCCTAGAGCATGTCGTGGTATTTGATGAAAAAGACATCAATGCGACGACTTGGTCAGAGTATGATAGGTCAGAGAGAGTTGATGAGACAGAATAGTCGCAGTATTTATAAGTGATTAGAGTATTAACCTCGCGACATGCACACGGTATGCTATTGACGCTTGGCTGCCTTGTATCTACTTTAAACTGCGGCGACTATATTAATTTATGTTTACGTCAAACAACAGCGGCTTGCACTTATGCTTATCGCGTCGCCAATATGTGCAAATAACGTCCCAACCGTTTATACGGCTCTAATTGCGAGTAGCGCAGCTCCATGCGTATCACGGCCTCTGGGTCATTGTGACCACCACGCTTAAGCGGGGCATAATCATGAAAGACGCGCAGACCACTGGTGCATATGGTTTGGTATTGATGCGCCGTCAACCAAGATTCAACTTCTTCTTTGGCGACAGGATGGTTGGGCGTGAGGCTTTTTTTGTTGTCCGCCTTATATTCTGTATTATCGAGTAAGTTAAAATTCCCCATGATCAGGTTGCGATAATCAAAGCTTACTGGGTTATAAAAGCATAAAGATAGCGCACCATTATCCGTTAATTGCTGATCAAAAAAGTCCATCACTGCGGCAGGCTCTGCCAACCATTCGAGCAGCGCATGACACATGATTAAATCAAACTTATCATCATCTTCTGTCGCCAACTTTTCTTTTAGCTCTTGATAGGGGCAAACGTACCAAGTGATATCCAGCGCTTCTTCAGTTTGGGCGGCACTCGCTTTGGCTTTCTCTAACATATTGGCTGAGATATCATTGATAACTACGCTATGACCTTGAGTAGCCAGCCCTATCGCAATCTGTGCCAATCCTGCGCCTACATCTAAAATACGCAGCGGTCGTCCAAGACTTTTGCTCATCTGTGCACTATATTCAAAAATATCACGGCGCAATACCGCCAGTCGAATCTCTCCTTTTAAACCACCGTAGACCTTTTTTTCAAAATGATCGGCAATGGGGTCAAAGCTACGATCGGTACGCGCATCCTCTACTGGTTTTTCTGCTGATTTATCTAATAGTTGCTCTGCTTGTTTTTTAATATTGCTTTGCATAAAAAGTCACATTGTCTTAAAAATAATGGAATGGGTAGGGTATTTATTTAAATATAATCAAAATACCTTAAAGAGCGCTACGCTACGGCTGGTGTCAGTTTTTCGTAGCCTTTGTCTGCGTAGGCACAGCAAGTAAGAAAAAATTATACCAGCCGTATGTGATACATCGATCTTGTTTTTCAGTGACTACAACGCTTCATTAACGCTTCATTTGTTTATCTACGCTGTTAAATAAAACCTCTATTAGGTTAGGATAGTCATAAGAGAAATGCTCGTTTTAAAAGGATAGAGGTCAACAGTTGCACGTTTTTCTGTAGCTTTTCATCTTTTTTTACGGTATAAGTAGTAAGGTTTAAGCAACAATCTATATTCAACCCGATACTAAGTTGAATATAGTATCGGGCACGCTTATTTTATGGTTTGTCGTACTGTCACTTGCTTTACTTGTATCCAACTTGTGTTAAACCCGCTCATCTTCAACCAACTGTATATCAAACGAAATACTAAACGAAACTTATCTATTGCCAATAACTTTCAGCACACTTCTATTTTATTACTGCTAAGGATAGCATTTATGCCTCTCTCAAAATCTGATCGCGACACCGCGATGTCAACCATCACCACTCGACACTCAATAACTATAGACAGCAATCATAAACCTTTAATGTCACGCTGCCTATTATCAGTGGCCATCGCCAGTAGTTTACTGCTTGTCGGTTGCGGCGATGACAATGACTTTGATGTCGTTGAGTCGGTCACAGCGCAAGCCACCGCTGAGTTTGTTAAAACCTTTAGTTCAAGCCAAGTCGACAGCAGTTTTGGTCTTGGCGGCACGGCAACGCCTGCTGCTAAGTGCGGCGTAACCATAGAAAAAGTCACTTACGATACCAAAGGTGCCGCAGGCGAAAAGACCAATGCCACGGCAGCGTTGATGCTACCAACTGGCGATGCTGCTGAATGTCAGGGTGATCGCCCAGTGCTATTATATGCGCATGGCACTACGACCGACAAGACTTATGACTTTGCCCAAGTGGGCAATATCAAAAATGCTGCGGTAGCCGAAGCCAATCTCATTGCAGCAAACTTCGCCGCACAAGGCTATATCGTCGTCGCACCTAACTATGCTGGTTACGATGATTCAACACTCGATTACCACCCTTACCTCGTTGCACAGCAGCAGTCGACTGATATGGTTGATGCGTTGGATAGTGCGCGCTCAATCATCGAGCAAAAGAAACGCGCAAATGATACCGTTTACGTCGATATTGATGATTCAGGCAAGTTGTTTATCGCCGGTTACTCGCAAGGCGGCTATGTCACTATGGCCACCGCTAGATTGCTTGAATCACAGAAAAAACCAATTACTGCTATTGCGTCTTCATCAGGGCCTTATGCGCTTGCTGCGTTTGGTGACGAAATATTTAGAGGCAACGTCAATATTGGTGCATCTAGATTTGCGCCGTTACTTGGCATTGGCTTGCAAGAAAAGTATGGCAATATTTATGATAAAAAGTCAGATATATTCTTGGATAAATATGCCGATGCTCAACTACCAAATAACGCGCCATTTGGTGATTTAGTCGCTGCGGGCAAACTGCCTAACAATGCGTTGTTTGAAAAAAATCCTACCGATCCAATCTTTACAGGCTTATCGCAGGGCAAACTGTTCTCCGTGCTAGGCGGTTATGATCAGAACGACTATCTCATTAAGACCGACTTTCGAGCGGCATATGTGGCTGATACCATTAAGCATCCTGATGGGTTAATGGTAGAAAATGGCAACAAAATGCCAGCGGCAGCGCCTGAGAATAATTTACGTAAGGCACTAAAAGACAATGACTTACGCGGCTATGTGCCCACCATGCCGACGCTCATTTGTGGAGGTAATCAAGATCCAACCGTATATTTCGATACCAACACAGGCTCTATGGTCGATATTTTACAAGCCGCCTCAGCCAATAATCCTGCTGCCAAGCTGAATATTACCGTATTGGATGTTGATAAGGACAATGCCGCAGAGCGTCCAAATCAATCGACCTTTACGATGATTGGACAGGCGTCAATGAATAAATGGAATGCCACTGATGTGTTGACCAACGTACAAACGAGATTCACTAACAGTGTCGAAAAAGTTAAGGCGGACGCAACTGCACAAGGTAGCGTGCCGTTACTGGCCTTTTATACCAACTATCACGGCGGCTTGGTGAGTCCAGCTTGTACGCAAGCCACACGTGAGTTCTTTGAGCAAAATTTTAACCAATCTTAAAATGGTCTAAATTGAACGGTAATCATCATTTTAACAATAAAAACTGTATCCACTGGATGCAGTTTTTTTTATTAAAAAGCGATTAAAAACTTAAAATAGAATGCACTGTAATTAAAGTCATTTTTACTCTTATTGTTAAGATAAAAAAAGCGCGCTAATCAGCTGTTTTGCTTGATTTTAATGACAGTCAAACGCCCCTAAATCAGCAAATTTGTGCTAAAATAGCTTACTTTTAGTAAACGTTACTTTTAACAAAAACCGTATCACCATTTTCCTATTGTTTTGCACGCTTAGTAGTGCTTTTTTAGGGTTTATATTTTGATAGTCGCTGCATCTTTACTTTATGCCGCGACAATTTTATATGGCTCATGAGTATTTTAAGCCCGCGTGTTAGCAGTAGAAAAAGACTGTGAGTGAAGGAGTGTATATGAGCGAATCGGTCAGTCCTATTGGCATCGTCGAAGAATTAAAGCAATCCTATCTGGATTATGCGATGAGCGTGATTGTCTCGCGTGCGCTGCCTGATGTGCGTGATGGGTTCAAACCTGTACACCGCCGTGTGATGTACGCCATGCACGTGCTATCTAACGACTATAATAAGCCATATAAGAAGTCTGCACGTGTCGTCGGCGATGTCATTGGTAAATATCACCCACATGGCGATAGTGCGGTCTATGATGCCATTGTGCGGATGGCGCAGGATTTTAGTTTGCGTTATCCGATGGTTGACGGTCAAGGTAACTTTGGTTCGATCGATGATGATCCTCCGGCAGCGATGCGTTATACCGAAGTACGTATGACCAAGCTGACGCATCAGATGCTTGCTGATTTAGACAAAGACACGGTTGATTGGGAAGACAACTACGATGGTTCTGAGCGTATGCCTAGCGTCATGCCAGCGCGTGTTCCAAACTTACTCATTAATGGTGCGACTGGTATTGCTGTTGGTATGGCGACTAATATGGCGCCGCACAACCTGACAGAAGTGATTAATGCTTGTTTGGCTTATGCCGAAAACCCGCAAGTATCAGCTGAAGAGTTGATGTCACACATCTCAGGTCCTGACTTTCCTACAGGCGGTATCATTTATGGTCGCGCTGGTATTTTAGATGCTTATCGCACGGGTAAAGGTCGTTTGCACATCCGTGGTCGCTATCATATTGAAGCCATGAGTGATACGGGTGTCAACCGCGATCGTGAGCGTATTGTCTTTACCGAAGTACCTTATCAATCTAATAAAGCCAAAATGATTGAGCGTATCGCAGAGCTGGTACGTGATAAAAAGATTGAAGGTATTAGCGAGATTCGTGACGAGTCTGACAAAGATGGTATGCGTATCGCCATTGATTTGCGCCGTGGTGAGACAGCTGAAGTTATCGTTAATAACTTGTTCTTGCAAACGCCGCTCGAATCAAGCTTTAGTATCAATATGGTTGCGCTCGATAATGGTCAGCCAAAATTATTAACTTTGCGTCAGCTGATTGCCGCCTTTGTACGTCATCGCCAAGAAGTGGTGACACGCCGTACGATTTATGAGTTAAACAAAGCGCGCGTACGTGGTCATTTACTCGAAGGTTTGACCGTTGCGTTAGCCAATATCGACGAGATTATTGCAACGATTAAAGCCTCTGCTAACCGCGGTTTGGCACGTGAAAGCCTATTAAATAATACGTGGGGTTCAGGTAGCGTGGTGGCGATGCTTACCGCTGCTGGTAGCCAATCTGTGCGTCCTGACTATATCGAAGGCGAAGATCCTAAAGCACCATTTGGCTTGATTGAGGGCGAAGAACGTTATCGCTTATCACTTGAGCAGGTCAACGCAATTTTGGATATGCAGTTGCATCGTCTAACGGGTCTTGAGCAAGACAAATTGACCGAAGAATATCAGGATTTGCTACGTGAAATCGCTCATTTAGAATCTATTCTTGGTGATTTTGATAAGCTAATGACCATTATCTCCAATGAGATGATTGAGATTCGTGATAACTTTGGTGATGAGCGCCGTACCGATATTATTGACTCACGTACTGACTTTAACCGTGAAGATTTGATTCCTGAACAGACGGTTGTCATGACGGTCTCGCGTACTGGTTATGCAAAAACTCAGCCGATTGATGATTATGTCGCACAAAAACGTGGCGGTAAAGGCAAGTCTGCAACCGCAATGAAAGAAGATGATGTGATTGATCATTTGGTTGTGACCTCAACGCATGCTACCGTATTGTGCTTCACGGATAGCGGTCGTGTCTTTAGCTTACGTGGTTTTGAAGTACCGATTGCCAGTCGCGGTGCTCGCGGTCGTCCATTAGTGAATTTAATTGGCTTAAATCCTGATGAAACCGTCACTACGATACTACCGATTCCAAAAATAGTGGAAGAGCTATCGGTAAAAGGTGACGCATTAACAGATGATCTAATAGATGGGGATGATGATTCATTAGACGTTAGCACGCAAGCAGAGCCACCTTTTGTGTTCTTTGCAACCGCCAATGGTACGGTGAAGCGGGTAGAGCTTAAGCAGTTTGCCAATATTCGCTCGAACGGCTTGATTGCGGTTGGACTAGAAGAGGGCGATAAGCTGGTCAGTGCTCGTATCACTAATGGTAGCCAAGAAGTGATGTTGTTTGCATCCAGTGGTAAAGCCATTCGTTTTGATGAAAATGATGCTCGTGTGATGGGTCGTACGGCTAAAGGTGTCCGTGGTATGCGTTTGGCGGCTAATGAGTCGATAAAATCATTGGTTGTGATCGAAGATGATGTACGCGAAATCCTTATTGCTTGTGAAAACGGCTTTGGTAAACGTACCTTTATCGATGAGTTCAATACCCAAAATCGTGGCGGCGGCGGTGTAATTGCTATCAAAACCAGTGAGCGTAACGGTGCGCTAGTAAGAGCCACTAAGGTTGACTCTACAGACGATATTATTTTAATCTCTGACAAAGGTACGTTGGTTCGTACGCCCGTTGAGCATGTCGCTAGCTCTGGTCGTAATACGCAAGGTGTGACGCTGATTCGTCTATCAAAAGACGAGAAGCTGGTCGCTATGGCGCGTGTTGAGCATGAAGAAGGTGACGATGAGCTGGTTGATGCCATGAGAGAAGACGGTACATTTGATGTGGCAGGTCAAGAGCAGATAGATATTGATGCGGCGACTGGCAACACAGCAACGAATGACGTTATGGATATTGCTACTGACAATGAATTAGATGTTGATAGTACAGACGGTGAAAACGCAGACGACGAATAAATGTCTCAGTAGTTAGCTTTTTGATCTAGTCTTATATGATTGTTCTATAAAAAGCCTCTGACGTTATCGTCGGAGGCTTTTATTTTTTTCTGTACGCCATCTATTGTTAGAGTCTGCCTTTAAGTTTCCGCTGCTCTAATTTTTTATAAATAATGCCCATAAAGTTCTATTTTTAAGGCTGTCGTTATGCTCTCGACCAATCAAACTTTTCAAGGAACCCTTGCTTCGATATCATCGAGCTTTTTATTTTCGATGATGTTTGTGTTTGGGCTATTTATGCTGCCTTTGACAGGTACACAGGTAGCCTCATGGCGCGTGCTCATGATGCTGCTAAGTTTGCTATTGTTGGTCAGTTTTACCAAGCAATGGCAACATGTTTTTGATTATTTGAAAACCTTAAAAACTCCGAAAGAGTGGCTGATATTTATTTTGCCCACACCGATTTTGGGTGGTCAAATTTGGCTATTTATGTGGGCACCGGTCAATGGCTTTGGTCTGGATGTCACCTTGGGCTATTTTTTATTACCGCTGGTGATGATTGTACTTGGTCGATTTTTTTATCACGAGCATATGAGTGCGTTGCAGTGGGTGGCCGCGCTATGTGCAGCCTTAGGTATTGGCTATGATATCTTTCAATATGGCTCAGTATCTTGGGTAACGTTGTTTGTGTGCTTGGGCTATCCACCCTATTATCTATTGCGGCGTAAACTGGCTGTGCCGCCTATCACAGGGCTGTTGTCTGACTTGGCTTTGTTAACGCCAGTGGTGCTCATTATGTTGTATTTTAGCGGCGGCTTTAATACGGCGGCACAGGACATCAAGTTTTGGTATTTATTACCACTGCTAGGAGCCTTTAGTGCACTGGCGATGTCCTTAACCATGATTGCCAGTAGCAAATTACCCGTGTCATTATTTGGGGCGTTAAGCTATGTCGAGCCTATGCTGCTGTTTGTTTTATCCATCACTGTTCTAAGTCAAAGCCTCGATGAGGGCGGTTCTTTATTCATGTATGGTATGGTAAATTTGGCATTACTGGTGATGATTGCTGATAGTATAAAAGGTTATCTTAAGCGCCGCCGTGACAATCATTTGCATGGCTATCGAGAGCCACAAGTGGGTGGGTTTCCGCCGCGTCGTCGTTTCATAGATCAGCGTATTGATGGGGTTTTAACCGCGCATCGTTTTCGTAAGATTCGGCGCTATCAAAAAAAGATGGATAGAATACAGCAAAAAATCGAGCAGTTGAGTGCAAAGTAAGATGCTGAATGAATAGGCGCACGCTTTAGTGAAGCAGGTGTATTGCTTATCTATTCTGACTTTGACATAATACTAACCATAAGATAAACACGATATATTCCAAGTATTTATCTCAATCTTATATGATAATGTTGTAGATAACAGAGTTTATAGATCAAAAAGCCTTCGACGTCCGCGTCGGAGGCTTTTGTTTTTTTTTCTAAAATTGCCAAGGACGTGCGCTCATTTTTCAAGGTTGTCGTTATGCTCACCACGAATCAAACGTCGCAGGGTACCATCGCTGCAGTGGCAGCAAATTTTTTATATTCATTGCTATTCTTATTTGGTCTATTGATGCAGCCGTTGTCAGGCACGCAAGTCGCTTCTTGGCGCGTATTGATGATGCTATTGAGTCTGGTGCTGCTGATTAGTGTGCTGAAGCAGTGGCAGCATATTTTTGATTATTTAAAAACCCTAAAGACGCTAAAAGAATGGTTTTTATTTATCATACCCACACCAATATTGGGCGCGCAAATCTGGATATTTATGTGGGCACCTGTCAATGATTTAGGGCTTGAGGTGACATTGGGTTACTTTTTATATCCAATGATTATGATTATGGTTGGTCGGTTTTTTTATAACGAAGACATGAGCTTGTTACAATGGATTGCCACCATTTGCGCAGGCGCAGGTATTGCCTATGATGTCTTTCAGTACGGCAGTATTTCTTGGGCGACTTTATTTGTTTGCTTGGGTTATCCGCCTTATTATCTACTGCGTCGTAAATTGGCAGTGCCGCCGATTACAGGGCTTATCTCTGACCTTGTGTTATTGACGCCAGTGGTGTTGATTGCTTTATATCTCAATGGCGGGTTTGCGCTGGCGATATCTACCGATAAGTTTTGGTATCTGTTGCCACTATTAGGCATTATCAGTACGGCTGCGATGTCATTGACCATGGTTGCCAGTCAAAAGCTGCCTGTCTCATTATTTGGCACCTTATGCTACCTTGAGCCGATATTTTTATTTGTATTTTCCATCACGATTTTGCATCAAAGTATCGATGAGGGCGGCTCTTTATTTATGTACGGCATGATTTTTGTCGCGTTGATGATGATGATTGTGGATAGTGCGCTTGGTTACTTGGCACGTAAGCGTGATGACCGTTTGCATGGTTATAATGAGCCACAAGTGGGTAGCTTCCCGCCACGTCGCCGTCTGAAAAACCGCCGTATTAAAGGTGTGTTAACTGCGCATCGTTTCCGTAAAATTAGAAAGTATCAGCAAAAAATCCATAAGATGACACGCAAAATTGAAGAGCTGCATTCAAAGTAGCACCTGCCAGCAAGTCGATATAGACTTGACTTAGCGGGCAGGATTTTTCGTCATTACTCTACACAGTTTCTGTGTTAAAGAGGCATTAATTACGCTATTATCGATAGCATTGCTGCCACGCTTAACAACGTTTATTAATGGAATGCGTGGCACCAACTATACATATTATGACTTATTCACACGATAACTTATTCACATTATAACTAGGATGGTTTATGTTACACCTTCATCATTTAGCAAATTCGCGCTCATTTCGTATTATTTGGCTGTTAGAAGAGCTTGGCGTCGATTATCAATTGACTTGCTATGAGCGCAATAAAGCATACCGTGCGCCTGACAGTTTAAAAAAAATACATCCGCTCGGTCATGCACCCATGTTAGAAGTAAATGACCGTGTGCTCATCGAATCAGGGTTTATAATCGAATACTTGTTGAAGCATTATGATAGCGAGAAACAGTTCAAGCCTGTGGATGATAATGAAGCGGCGTGGGAGGCTTACACGTTTTGGTTGCATTTCGCTGAAGCATCCGTGATGCCGCCATTGGTCATGCGTTTGGTATTTACCAAAGTGGTTGAGCAGTCGCCCATGCTCATCAAGCCTGTGAGCAAAAGCATCCGCAACCAAGTCGAAAAAAATATGATAAGCAAAAGTCTAGATGCTATATTGGCGATGATGGAGCAGCATTTGCAAGACAATCATTGGTTTGCAGGGGCTGAATTTAGTGCCGCTGATATCCAAATGCATCTTGCGGTTGTAGGTGCCAATGCTGGTACAGGATTAGATAGCAGTAAATACGCCAATATCTTAATTTGGCTAAAACGTTGTGAAGAGCGCGATGCCTTTAAGCGTGCAGAAGAAAAGGGTGGTCGTTTGCAGTTCTAAAAGCGGCGCATTTAATCGTTCATAAATGACTGATTTGATATTAAAATGAAGGGTTTTGTTTATTCATAGACAAAACCTTTTTTAGGATAAGAAATGACAGACTTAAATAAATCGCATAACAAGCATACTGATATCGATACTGGCATTGCTGCTAAGCCCGCGCTTGATACTACCGCTGACAATGTGAACCATCAGCAGGTATCCATTAAAGCATGGTCACAAAAATTGCTCGTAGTGATTCTATGTATTGCCAGCTTTTATGGCGGCTGGAAATCTTATGAGTCCAATATGGTCAGTGAATGTACGGCCAATGGTGGGCAGATGGTTGCAGCGAAAAAAACCATGATGTGCCAATTGTCATAGCAGATAAGTATCATGTGTAAGAGAGGTAATCTATGTTGAAGCTGACTTTTTTGGGTACCTCTGCCGGTGTGCCAACCATGCAGCGTAATGTGACCGCACTGGCGATTGAATGCTTGAATCCTTATTTGTCTGGGTCACAGCAAGGCAGTCGTCAACAGAATACCAATCAAAATAAAAAATCGCGTCCATGGCTACTGATAGATTGCGGTGAAGGCACGCAGCAGCAGCTATTGCATACCAAACTGTCTTTGCATCAGCTCCAAGCGATTTATATTACCCATGTGCATGGCGATCATTGTTATGGTCTGCCAGGACTGTTGGCGAGTGCCGCGATGTCAGGACGCCGCGAGGCGTTGACCCTGATTGCCCCAAAAGCAGTCGCGACATTGCTTGAAGCCATTACCTTAACCACGGAATTTTATTTACCCTCTGCTCTTAATTTTATAGCGATTGAAGAGGTGTTATCTGAGCAAGGTGATACAAACAAGGTGAATATCCGATTAAGCGACCAGCAGCAGCTTGATATTGATATCACGCCGCTAGCCCATCGGGTTGCTTCTCATGCATTTGGTATCACGCAAACCATCCATCATCGCACGCTTGATACGGACAAACTGCTAGCGCAAGGTATTCCTGCAAGCGCGCTATGGGGTAAATTGCAACAAGGTCACGATGTCATCACTGGAGATGGTCAGCAATTATGTGCAGGTGATTATGTCAATGATGAACTATCACGAACGCGAGTAGTGGTGGCTGGTGATAACGATACGCCAGCGTGTCTCACTGCGGCGTTGGTTGATACGGATTTATTGGTGCATGAAGCGACATATACGCATGAGGTATTGACTAAGATTCAAGCCAAAAATCCAGAGTTTGATCCAATGCATAGTAGTGCGCAACTGGTGGCGGGTTTTGTAGAAAATAGTGGCGTAAATAATCTAATTTTGACTCACTTCAGCGCTCGTTATCAAAGCTTTGATAATCCAAGCAGCAGCACGCCCAACATGGCGCATATTCGCTTAGATGCCGAAAGTGTCTATCAAGGTAATCTTTGGTTAGCCGCAGATTTTGACCAATATATGGTCGATGGTGCCGTTGATTTGGCAGGTATTAACGAAAATAACCGCGTACAATATTTGGGTTCTGCACGCGGTCGTTAAGCACTGAGCGTCATCATAAACATAACTTTTAATGAAGCTTTACGATGGATTGTCTTCAGCTGCTAATCGTGTCTGTCCTATCCAGTAGCGGCTAAACTGATACGCCACTCGTCCTGAACGTCCACCGCGCTCTGATGCCCAGCGCAACGCTGCTGCTCTGATGTTATCAGATAGCGTCTTATTTTTTTCTTCGTTATTACTTTCTTCAACGTCATTTGCATTATCTAGATGGCGGTTTGGCGAAAGTGATAAATAATGGCGCACGATGTGTAAATAGGTATTTTGATCCATTGGATGAAAGGACAACCAAAGCCCAAAGCGATCAGACAGCGATACCGTCTCATCAATGGTTTCATAAGGATTGACCTCATCGGTTTGACCATTATAAATATTGACATTGTCTTTCATTAGCTGAGGCAATAGATGACGGCGATTACTGGTCGCATAAACCAATAACTTGTCTTGCTCTGAGTCTAGCGAGCCGTCCAATACGCTTTTTAACGTCCGATAACTTTCATCTTGACCGTTAAACGCCAAGTCATCACAGTACACCACATAGTGACAACCACACTCGGTCGGCAGTGCATTAATGGCGGCGCGTATCTTATCAAGCACGCGCAGGTCATCACGGGCAATTTCAATAATGCGCAGTCCCTCACTATGATAGGCTTGTAGCAATGCCCGAATCAGCGATGATTTGCCAGCACCACGTGTCCCTGTCATCAAGACATGATTGGCAGGATAGCCCTTTAGAAATTGCCGTGTGTTTTGTACCAGTTTTGCCTTTTGGGTATCGATACCGTGCAAGTCGTCTAAACTCAAAAATAAGTTCACTGCCAATGGCTCCAAATGTCCATTATGACCACCGACCCAGCGATAGGCGAGCTGTGCAGGGTCAATCTCGATAGTGGGCGTGACTTGCTCTTGTAGATACTGTCCGAGTAAATCTAATAAATGGTCAGGTAGGGCGTAATTCGTAACAGGCTTAGTGGATTGGGGCATAATACTCAGTCGCTCATAAAAATTAAAATAACGTGTGGCATACTAGACGTATAAAGGCTTCACTTTACCATGAAACATAATGCCAGTAATTCCTCCAATATAAAAGCGTGTGCAAAACAAGCATTACAAACGCAAGCGCAGCAAATGTTGCCAACATTGACTGCGTTATTCTCAAGCTTGAATTATAGCGAGGTATCGCATCAGCGTATCAGCCAGCAAAGTAACCATAATAATAACGAGAATGACTACCAAGGCTTGACGCGTGCCCAGCATACACAGTTTGGTCGAGTGATGATTAAATGGCAGTTAACGGCTGCTAGCAATCAAAATTTGGCTGGCTTAGCCCATGAAATCGGTGTTCTAAAATCTATCAATAATTTATCAGTCAATCAAAAGAGATTTCAAGACAGTCTTTTTGCTATTGCTCCGCCAATGCTCGCTTATGAAACTCTAAGGGTACAGGTACTAGATCAGTTTTCGCAGCTGACGATACTTACCATGCCATATTATCTCAGTGGTAGCTTAGCAACTCAGCTTAATTTTCGAAATCATTCGTCATTAAATTCTCAACGAAAGCATCATTTTATGGTGCAATCTGCGCACCTTATCGCCACTCTACATAGCGCTGGCTGGCTACACAATGATATTAAGCCTAGCAATATTTTGCTAGATGATTTTTTGCTAAATCATGCGGATGATAGCTGTATCAAGGCTGATTTATTGTTAACCGATTTTGCCTTAGCAGAATGTCTTAATGCCCCAACTTTGGCAAGCCCTGCTGGTACACCTGCGTATCTTGCCCCTGAACGCTGGCAAAGTCAGAGTGCGACAGTGCAAAGTGATATCTATGCGTTTGGCATCATGATGGCTGAAATACTAACAGGCAAGCGACCGTTTCAGATAAGTGCTAACAGCGATGATAAATTAAAAGCATGGGCGATTCAGCATTGCCAACAACCTATTCCAACCTTGCCATTAAAATATAGTCACTATCAAAGTATCATTAATAATGCATTGGCAAAGCGGGTGGAGAGAAGGTATCAGAGTATGAAGCAGATACTTTTAGATTTAGAAAATATTGCCAGGTAATGGCTCTACGAAAATAAATCGGAAAATATAAATCCAACACACTCTAAATACAAAAAGAACAGACACAAAAAAACCTGCTAGAAAGCAGGCTTTGATATTTGGTCTAAGATTTACTATCCGAAAATGGTGGGGCTGGAGAGACTCGAACTCTCACACCTTGCGGCGCCAGAACCTAAATCTGGTGCGTCTACCAATTCCGCCACAGCCCCATTTTCCGTTACTCTATCATTATTAGCGTTTAAACTCAAACACAATATAGACAGTTAACTGTCTATATTGTGTTTGAGTTTAGCTAATATTGATAGAGTTTGAAACGTTTGGCAACCCCTATTTGCAATTATTTTTAAATATTTATCATTTATTTTCACTTATATTTATAAGTTATTGATATTAATGATGTTTATTCTTATGGATTTGCGCCTTTAATAACGATTGTTTTGTCCTTCTGCTGAAGAAATATCTAATTGCTGTAATTTACGTGTCAGGGTATTGCGCCCCCAACCGAGTAAATTGGCAGCAGCGATCTTTTTGCCACCACTATGGTTGAGCGCCGCCGTCAATAAAACACGTTCAAACTCAGGGGTTGCCGTCTGCAAAATATCGATTTCTCCTGTTTGTAGCGATTGCTCAGCCCAAGCAGCCAATGCTTGTTGCCAACTTGAACTGTGGGAATGAGGGCGTATTTTTTCATTGTGAGTCATGGCTTGTGAAGGCTGATTTTGCTCTTGATATTCTTCTAAATCAGACGAGATATTTTCAAGTAGCTCTGGTGGCAAATCATCCACCATCACGGTGTCGCCTGTGGCCATCACGGTCAACCAAAGGCAGACGTTCTCAAGTTGGCGGACATTGCCGCGCCATTCAAAAGCCTGCATGATATGTAGTGCTGTCGGATGTAACTGTTTCTCTGCACTGTTCATCTGTTCAGCAGCCCGCTGCATAAAGTAATGGGCTAATGCTGGAATGTCTTCAGGTCGTGTCCGTAATGGTGGCAGGGGCAAGCGAATAACGTTAAGGCGATAAAATAGATCTTCACGGAATTTGCCTTGTTTGACCAGTTCTTCTAAGTTTTGATGAGTAGCGGCAATGATGCGTACATTCACTTTGACCGGCTGCTGTCCACCGACGCGAAAAAACTCACCATTGGCCAGTACTCGTAGTAGTCGAGTTTGGGTGCTATAAGGCATATCGCCAATTTCATCTAGAAACAATGTTCCACCATCCGCTTGCTCAAAACGCCCTTGTCGCGTCGTCGTCGCACCAGTAAACGCCCCTTTTTCGTGACCGAATAATTCAGATTCAATCAAATCATGTGGAATGGCGGCCATATTTAGGGCAATAAAAGGCTGCTGGTGACGCGGTGAATGCTGGTGCAACGCACTGGCGACCAATTCTTTACCCGTGCCTGATTCACCAGTAATCAAGACAGTAATGGGTGAGTGTGCCAGTCTGCCAATGGCACGAAACACCGTCTGCATCGCTTGTGATTGCCCAATGATGCCGCTCGGATTGTCATTAGCGCTGATGGCAGGTTTAACTTTGATTTTAGGGCTGGATGTTTTATTGGTTTTGCTGCCCAGAATAGCCTTGCTAGCAAGCTTGGGCTTGGTATCAGGTTTTACTTGCATATTGGGTAAAGTATTTGATGAATTTTTGGTAATTGTCTTCGGAGTAGGTGTAGCTGTTGAGTTTGCTACCGCCGCTGCCAGCATATTGGGTTGATAATTAATGGCTTTATAAATCGTGACGACTGCATCATCTAAGTCAAAAGGTTTTGGCAGATATTCAAAAGCACCTGTTTGATAGCTATTAATAGCAGAGGTGAGGTCGGAATGCGCCGTCATAATGACAATAGGCAGCTTAGGGAAATGCTCATGTACCCAATCACTAAAAGACAACCCGTCCATCATGGGCATACGAATATCAGTCAATATCACATCGGGCAACTGAGCGGCTGATTCCTGCTGTTGCAAAATATCGTTGAGGCGTGTCCACGCCGCTTGTGCTTGAGTAAAGCTGATAACCGTCAATCCTGCGTCTTCAAAAGTATCTGCCAATACCAAACGCAGGGCTGCATCGTCATCGATGAGCCATAACATTGCAGGGTTAGCATCAGGCGCATTATTGACCGTTACTTTTGTAGCTTGATTATCAGTTTCTTGATTATCAGTTTCTTGATTATCAGACTCTCGGTTACTAGATTCTTGATTGTCTGATGTTTGGGCAGAGCCTTGATTGTCGCTGTTAGATGTGGCGTGGTCATTATATGCAGTCATTTATCAGGCCTAATAAGCAAGTGATTCAGGGTGATTGTTTCATAGGTTAGGTCATGGTTTCTAAGCCTTGGGTGCTGGCTGTTTTAAGCATGGTGCGCTGGCTGATTGAAAGGCAAGTACAGCGTAAAACTGGTGTGTTGATGGTTATGATTATTTTTGACACTGTCGTTAAGGCTTTTTGATTGTTGGGAGCTCACGTCAATCATACCATGGTGATGACTGATGATATCTTGCACGATAGACAATTCTAGCCCTGTCCCTGCGGCACGGCTGGTCACCATTGGGAAAAATATCTGTCCGATCAATGCAGAATCAATGCCTGAACCGTTATCGGCAATGTTGATTTGTAGCACTTGCTTATGCTGTTGCCCAGCAATGGTATGTTGAAAGGCAATGCGGGTTTGAATGTGTAGCGTTGGCTTGTAACTGGCGCTGTCGTGATTGCTCATTTGTGAAGTGACAGGTTGTTGCAGCTTAGGCTCTGACAACTCTCTTTGCTGCAGCGTTTGCTCAAACTCAGTCATCGATTCACAGGCATTATTAATCAGATTTAAAAACACCTGTATCAGCTGATCTTTATCAGCGCATAACTCAGGCAATGACAAATCATAATCGCGCTGTAGCGTCACTTGCGGATATTGATTGACGACCAAAGATAAAACATGCTCCAGTGGCTCATGGATATTTAGCGTTTGCCAATTTGGTAATTGATTGGAGCCAAGGAATTTCCCAATAAGGTGGGTTAGACGGTCCGTTTCTGAGATGATGATATCAGTATAATTACGCAGTTTTTCAGCCGTTTTTTGCAGATGGCTATTCGGGTTTACCATAGGGTTTGTGCCAAGAATAGCAGGAGAGGCACTATTAAGAGGCGAGGTGTCACTGAATTTGATGAATTGCCGCTGTAATAATTGCGCCGCCCCGCGAATACCGGCAAGCGGATTTTTGATTTCATGAGCGACCGAGCGCAGCATATGACGGGCAACATTATATTGTTGCTGCTGGCGTTGTTCCTCTGATATACGACTTTGGCGATCCTTACCCCACATCTCAATAATAAAATAAGGTTGCTGCTCATAAATGACAGGGGTCACGCTATAATCAACTGAGAATGACAAATTACCATTTAGCGGTGTACTGATAAGGTGATCATGATCGATAAAGGGTTGTTGATACTGCTTTGCTTGCTGAAATCTTTCTTTCAAAGAGCACAGTTGTTCATGGGTATCTTCACCACTACTTTTATCGACAGTTATATTGTTGTCATGGTTATCACTGTCATGGTTGCTATCGGCTGATTTCAATGCTTCTGATGCAAGCAGGGTCAATATAGACTGACCCAGTAAGCGTCCACTACTAATAGCGAGTAGTTGTTCGGCTTGGGCATTTAGCCAAGTGATCGATAAATCATCATTGATCCATAAAATAGCGGTGAACAAATGCTGTGACATGAATGCTAAGTCAGGTGTCGGTTTTACAGTTGTCAAATGGGTTGTCATGGCTATTGCCTAGAATAAAAGAAGACGCGATATAATATTTAACCATAAATCAACACTATAGAGCGGCAAAACTGGCGATTTTTGCAAAAAAAACGTACAATGCGCACAGCCAATTTATCTCTAGCAAGGTCAGCCATGCCCAACACTTCTACCGAGTCGGTTAATACGACTGTTACTACCTCACCGTCAACTTCTACGCCAACAGATTCTATGTTAAAAGACACTGCCACCGTTTTTAATCCTGCCAAACCAAATATAGCACAAGACAATCAGGCAGATGTTAGTCAAGCAAACACTAACCAACCTTACCATCATAAAGCCAATCACAATCAAAACCGTAGCATTGAGCAAAGCAGCGATGTGACTTCAGGTGCTTTATCGACTGAAAATGCGCCAGTGAATGCAGCACCAAAGATTGGGTTTGTGTCACTAGGTTGCCCAAAAGCCTTGGTTGATAGTGAGCGCATTATCACTGAGCTTAGCCGTGATGGTTATCAAGTGGCGAGTGATTACGAAGGTGCAGATTTAGTGGTGGTCAATACCTGCGGCTTTATTGAGTCCGCGGTACAAGAGTCGCTTGATGCCATCGGCGAAGCGATTAGCAAAAACGGTAAAGTCATCGTCACAGGTTGCTTGGGTAAAGAAGCAGATAAAATCCGTGAAATGCACCCAGCCGTGCTGGCTGTAACTGGCGCTCATGCTTATGATGAAGTCATTAGAGCCGTTTCGCTGCATGTGCCCAAGCCTGACCGCAGTCAGGACGCTAGTTATGATCCAAAGATAGATTTGATTAATGAGGCGGGTATCAAATTGACGCCAAGCCATTATGCTTATCTAAAAATATCAGAAGGTTGCAACCATCGTTGTACTTTCTGCATCATTCCAAGCTTACGTGGAGACTTGGTTTCACGTCCGATTGACAGTGTGATGAATGAAGCGTTGGCGCTGAAAAATGCTGGCGTGAAAGAATTGCTTATTATTTCGCAAGATACCTCTGCTTATGGACTGGATTTGAAATATAAGACCAGTTTTTGGAATGGCATGCCGCTGAAGTCGAAGTTTTATGACTTGTGCCAAGCCTTAAATGACTTAGGCATTTGGGTGCGCTTGCATTATGTCTATCCGTATCCGCATGTCGATAAAGTGGTTGAGCTAATGGGCGAGAAAAAGCTACTGCCTTATCTCGACATTCCGTTTCAACATGCCAGCCATCGCATCCTAAAAGCGATGAAACGCCCAGCGCATAGCGAAAATACCTTGGCGCGTATCCATGCATGGCGTGAGATTTGCCCTGATATCGTCATTCGCTCAACCTTCGTGGTGGGCTTCCCTGGCGAGACAGAAGAAGATTTCCAATGCTTGCTTGATTGGTTAGTAGAAGCTCGCCTTGATCGTGTTGGCGCGTTTACCTATTCAGAAGTCGAAGGCGCAGTGGCTAATGACCTGCCAAATCATGTGCCAGAAGAGATTAAGCAAGAGCGCTATGAGCGTCTGATGACGCTGCAACAAGACATCTCAGCGCAAAAGCTACAAGAGAAAGTCGGTAAAACCTTGATGGTATTGGTCGACGAAATTGATAGTGAAGAGGGCGTTGCGATTTGTCGTAGCTATGCTGACGCACCAGAGATTGACGGTCATGTCTATGTCGATGAGATTACCGCTCAAGTTAAAGTCGGACAATTCCTAACGGTTACGATTGACGACGCTAGCGAATATGATTTGTTTGCCAGTTACAAAGGCTAAGCAGTCACAGTAGCTGATTAGTCACTGTAATAGACGCATGAAAATTGCCCAATTGCGGGCAGTTTTTGCTACAATTAGCGCAATTTAGCCTTTTTACACGTTTGTCATTAGTTGCGGTGCTTCCTATATAGTACCTCGGTAATGACACTTCGAGTAAATTCGAAGGCAAACTCTATTTGTGTTTTACCGCTCATTTTAATTATAATTTAATGCTAACAAGGTGACCTCATGTCTGACAAAAACCCGCGTTACTCTCGTATCTTGCTGAAACTCTCTGGTGAAGCCTTAGCTGGTGGCAAAGAGATGGGAATTGATAGCGAAGTGCTCGATAAGATGAGCTTGTCTATCGCCCATTTGCGTGGTCTTGGTGTCCAAGTCGGTATCGTGGTCGGCGGCGGTAACTTATATCGCGGCGCGCAGTTGCAACAAGAAGGCTTAGTCGGCCGTGTGACTGGTGATCAAATGGGTATGTTAGCAACCGTTATGAATGGTCTGGCGATGCGTGATGCGCTTGAGCGCCGTAATATTAAAACCCGCTTGATGTCAGCCTTGCCAATCGGTGAAGTGACCGAAAGCTATAGCAGCCGTAATGCCATTCGCTATCTCAAAAATGGCGAAGTATGTATCTTTGTTGCTGGTACAGGCAATCCTTTCTTTACCACTGATACCGCTGCTTGCTTACGTGGTATTGAAATTGAAGCTGGCTTAATTCTAAAAGCCACCAAAGTAGATGGCGTTTATGACAAAGACCCAAGCTTACATGACGATGCAGTTAAATATGATGGTTTAACTTTTGATGAAGTATTAGAGCAAAAGCTTGGCGTGATGGATTTAACTGCCATTGCCTTATGCCGTGAGCACAACGTGCCGCTACAAGTGTTTGATATGACCAAGCCTAATGCGTTATTAAACGTCATTATGGGCGAAAATGAAGGCACACGCGTTTATCACTGATTTGCCTGAATACTTTAAACGCTCTGAACGCTCTAAATATTAATACGAGAATACCAGTCATTAAAATTAGATTGGTCGCTAATAACTACCAGTCGCTAATAATTAGTAGTGGACAACCGTATATTTACTAACAAATGAATGATTTATCGACAGCGATAAATAAGGATATCTAATGATCAAAGAGATTAAGCAAGACGGCGAAGCGCGTATGCAAAAAACACTGGAAGCGCTTGAGAGCACTTTTAGCAAAGTCCGTACAGGGCGCGCACATCCAGGTATGTTGTCAGGAGTGATGGTTAGCTATTACGGGTCGCCTACACCTTTGAATCAAGTGGCGAGTGTCAACGTTGAAGACTCACGTACGCTCATGGTTCAGCCGTTTGACCGTACCATGGTACAAGCAATCGACAAGGCCATTCGCGAAGCAGATTTGGGTCTCAATCCAGTGACCGCCGATGTGATTCGTGTACCGATGCCAGCATTGACAGAAGAGACACGCCGCGACATGCAAAAGCTTGCGCGTGGAGAAGCAGAAAGTAGCCGTGTTTCTATCCGTAATATTCGCCGTGACATGATGAATGACATCAAAGAATTGGCCAAAGAAAAAGAGATCTCAGAAGACGACGAGCGCCGTGCCAGTGATGATATTCAAAAAATCACTGACAAGTATATCGAAACCATCGATAAACGTTTGAGCAAAAAAGAAACTGACTTGATGGACGTATAAAGCACTGGTTTTTCGATCATTTTAGAAAAAATCCGTTATGTCATATCTTTATAATAAGCAGCCAATCTGTCAGTACTATTGGCTGCTTATTATTGTGTAGATGGTACCGATAATAGCGTCAATGTTATATCAATCGGATACGGCAATAGGCTTGCTCAGATTTGTAAACTGTATTTTATAAGCGCTATTTTGCAAACTAAATCACGCCCATAGATGGGTTTATGATAAGTTTGTGAATTGTGGTTATGACGCTTTCTAATCGTTATCGCAGCCGTTATTATTATTTTACCTTAACAATAAGCACTTTCGCCTATGTCCACTTCAGCCGTTTTGGCTCCTGATCTTCTTCCACGCCATATCGCTATCATCATGGATGGCAATAATCGTTATGGTAAAGCCAATGATTTGGGCAAAGGCCAAGGGCATGTGGCTGGCAAAGATGCACTCGATCCTATCGTCGAGTATTGCGTTAATACGGGTATCGAAGTATTAACGGTATTTGCATTTTCTAGTGAGAATTGGCAACGCCCGCCCAGTGAGGTGGCACTACTCATGCAACTGTTAGCCTCGACCATTCATGAGCAAATACCACGCATGAATGAGTATCGTATTCGTCTGCGTTTCATTGGTGACCGCAGTCAGCTGAGTGATGATTTGCAAGCATTAATGGCGGACGCTGAAGCGAAAACAGCAGACTTTGAAGCCATGACTCTAGTCATTGCTATCAGTTATGGTGGGCAATGGGATATTGCCCATGCGGCAAAACAGCTGGCGCAGCAAGTAGAGGCTGGTCAGTTACGTGCTGATGATATTAATAAAGAATTGCTCGGTAACTATGTACAATTAGCAGATGCACCAGCAGTAGATATGCTGATACGCACAGGCGGTGAATACCGAATTTCTAACTTTTTATTGTGGCAGTCAGCCTATGCTGAGCTATTCTTTACCCAGACATTATGGCCGAATTTTGCAGCCGATGAGCTGTCAGCAATGGTAAAAGAGTTCGCTCAGCGGCAGCGCCGTTTTGGCAAAACCAGTGAGCAGATAGTGATAGAGCAAGCAAGTCGTTAATGGTGTTAAGCATTTGCCTGTTATTTTGTAAAGGAAAAAGCTCTTACAAAGCCGCTATCGTATAAGTAGTTAATATTGCTTGTTTGTGAAATAATAAACCGCGTCAATAAGCGTCAACTGCTATTAGTGGGCTATTGTAGATTAGCTGCTATAATGCACGTTTTGACCATGCGTTTTTCATTATTATAAGGCTCAATAAGTATGTGGCAACGAATTAAGACGGCAGTTGTTCTCGTTATTATCGTTGGTATTGCAATGTTTGCGAGCCAAACCCCTATTTTATTTGCACCGCTGTTAGCGATTGGCGTCATTATTGCCGCTCACGAATGGACTAAGCTGATGCCTAAGTGGCGTCATCCTGCGCTGTTTGTGCTATTGGTTTTGGTGTTGACCCTAGTATCACTCATGTTTAAAGTGACATGGTTATTTTGGTGGGTGGCTTCACTGGCTATATGGCTAATGGCGCTGTCTTGGGTGCGAGTGTTCCCGACTCATACCAATTGGTATGGCAAGAAACTGGCATTGATGGGTGCGGTGATATTGACCGCATCGATTACGGCGATGTTTTATTTGTGGCAACTGTCAGCATGGTGGTTGCTCTATGTGTTCCTTTTGGTCTGGTGCGCAGATAGTGGCGCTTACTTTGTGGGGCGTAAGCTTGGTCGCCGCAAGATGGCACCGAACGTCTCACCCAATAAAAGTATGGAAGGGCTGGCTGGTGGTTTGGTTACCGGTCTGCTCGTGGTCATTGCCATCAGTGTATTTAAGTTGCAATTGACTGGTGTGCCGTTAGTCGCATTTGTAGCATTATCAGCCTTGACCATTTTAGCCTCGGTACTTGGTGATTTATTTGAGTCGATGCTTAAGCGCCGCGCTGATGTCAAAGATTCAGGAACGATTTTACCGGGGCATGGCGGCGTGCTTGACCGTATCGACTCACTGCTATCTGCCACACCGATATTTGCGCTTGGTTTTTGGGCGATACAGCAGTTAGGTTTGATAGTGGTTTAGGACTGAAAAAATAATTCATAGACGATGATACGCCCTAATTATAGTGGTTAAGATGAGTGACTAGTCAATACATTGGATATTGTCTATCTCTTATTTATCAAACGTTTTATCGATTTCTTATTTAATTTTTTACCGTATCATTTACAGGCACCGATGGTTATGACGCAACGCATCGCCGTACTAGGCGCGACAGGTTCGATTGGCGATAGCACGTTAGCAATATTAGCGGCGCAACCACAGCTTTACACGGTCTACGCTCTGTCAGGCTATCACCGTTTAGACAAACTGTTTGCACTTTGCCAGCAGTTTTTGCCAAAGCGCGTTAGCGTACCGACCGCCGCAGTCGATGATTTTGCCCAGCGACTCCGTGCGGCAGGTCTTGACATCGATGTGGTAGGCGGCGAAGCAGGGCTGGTTGATATTGCCACTGATTCGCAGACGGATACCGTTGTCGCTGCGATCGTAGGCGCAGCTGGTCTGCCTTCTACTTTAGCCGCTGCTCGTGCAGGTAAGCGTATTTTACTGGCGAATAAAGAAGCGCTGGTGATGGCAGGGCAAGTGATGATTACTGCTGTCAAAACGCATAACGCTACTTTGCTACCGCTTGACTCTGAGCACAACGCTATTTTTCAGTGTTTACCACTGGCTATTCAGCAGGATAATACCCAAATTCATCAGCCAAATCACGGCGTGCGCAAGCTATGGTTAACGGCCTCTGGTGGACCATTTTTGCAAAAAGCGTTTGCGCAGATGCAGCAAGCGAGCGTCGCTGAAGCGGTCAAACATCCAAATTGGTCAATGGGTCAAAAGATATCTGTCGACTCAGCTACGATGATGAATAAGGGTTTAGAGTTAATCGAAGCCTGCCATTTGTTTGATTTGCCTGAAAATAAGATAAATGTGGTGATTCATCCACAAAGTATCATTCACTCAATGGTAGAATATAGCGATGGTAGCTTTTTGGCGCAGCTCGGCAGTCCCGATATGAAAACGCCCATTGCCCATGCGCTCAGTTACCCTGATCGTATCGATAGTGGCTCGCAGCCGTTAGACTTATTTGCACTTAGTGGTTTGGAGTTTATTGAGCCTGACTTGCAAAAATTCGCCTGTTTGCGTTTGGCAAGACAGGCGATGCAAGCGGGCACACAAGCGACGATTGTCTTAAATGCGGCGAATGAAATTGCCGTGGCGGCATTTTTGGCTGGAAAAATTCGCCTGACCGACATTGCTGATATCAATGAGCAAGCATTAAATGACATACAGCTGCCACCGTTAAACGAAACGGCTGACATAGAAGATATACTCGCAATTGATAAAATAGCACGTCACCTTACAGAAAAACTTGTGGCAAAGTTGGTGTAAGTGTATCAACAACTGCGTCGTTAAAAAATGATGTTAATAAAAGATGCTAAGAAAGAATGCTGAGAAACCATACTGAGAAACCATACTGAGAAACCATACTGAGAAACCATACTGAGAAACCATACTGAGAAAAGATCATGACGTTTTTATTAACGCTCCTTGCGGCAATATTTGTCTTAGGTCCGCTTATTGCCTTACATGAGTGGGGACACTATATCGTCGCTCGTCTTTGCGGCGTTAAAGTCTTGACCTATTCTATCGGGTTTGGCCCCAAACTCTTTGGCTGGACGAGCAAAAAAAGTGGTATTGATTATCGTATTTCTGCTTTGCCACTTGGTGGTTATGTCAAAATGCTCGATGAGCGCGAAGGTGAGGTAGCAAAAGCTGAGCAACATTTGGCGTTTAATCGTCAGCATCCGCTAAAAAAGATTGCGATTGTTGCAGCTGGTCCTATCATGAACTTTATCATTGCTATTGCGCTGTTTTGGGTGTTGTTTATGACACCATCAGAGCAGCTGGCGACGAAGATTGGGCAGGTATTACCTGATACGCCTGCTGCTATGGCACAGTTACCAGTTGGTGATAAAATCGTTGCGATTGATGGGCATGAGGTACAAACGTGGGAAGGCATCAACTATCGGCTTGCTGGACGGATGGGCGAGACAGATAATGTCAGTATTACTCTGCAATCAGAGACACAAGCTGATAATGCGATCAAAACTTATCAAGCGCCCGTAACTCAGTTTATGCAAGGCAGCGCGCAAGGTAAAGATGCGTTGACCAGCTTTGGCATGCTGCCATGGCAACCAGATATTGCACCGATAGTAGGTGATTTGACCGCTGATGGTGCCGCCAGTCGCCAAGGACTAAAAGTAGGCGATCGTATTGTTGCTATCAATGATCAACCAATTAAAGATTGGCTCAGTGCCACTCGTATCATCCGCGACAGTCCTGAAACTTTGCTTAATTTCACAGTATTGCGTGATGGTAAAACCGTACAGCTTCAGATTATGCCGCAAGGCAAAAAAGACAATTTGGGTAACGATTATGGGCAAATTGGTGCTATGGTGGCACAGTCCGAAATTGTTATTCCTGACGCTTACAAGACCACTGTAGTCTATGGTCCCGGTGAGTCACTGGTGAAATCATTTGAGAAAACTGAACAGCTTGCAGTGATGACCGTCAGCTCAATGGGTAAGATGCTATCAGGCATGATTGGTTTGGATAATTTGTCAGGTCCGATTACCATCGCCAAAGTGGCCAAACAGAGTTTTGATATCAGTTGGCAGATGGTGTTATCGACGGCGGCTTTGATTAGTTTGAGCCTTGCTGTACTCAATCTTTTACCCATTCCTGTATTGGATGGCGGTCATATTGTGTATTATCTTATTGAATTGATTCGCGGTAAGCCACTCTCGGAAGGGGTGCAAATGATTGGACTAAATATCGGCTTACTCTTGCTGGCAGGTTTCATGGTGTTAGCAATTGGTAATGATATTAGTCGGCTGTTTTGACCAGCGAATCGCTAATATGATCGATAAGGCACGAGATACTAATGGTTTTACGCCTATTATGGGATGATTATGACCATGATAGGTAGCATGCTTTGTATCATGGCCTCTGTACTAATCGTAATTTTTAGTTTATTTTGTGATGCATTTTATATAAAGTGTTCTGAGTCTGCTGCGTATGCGCTTAAATTTCATGCGAAATGCGCTAGACAATATGGGCTTATTAACTTAACTTAAGCAAGTTTTTTATTGACGGATAGTGTTTATGCGTACGCCTTTATTTATGAGCGCGGCAGGGTTGCCGTTAGTTGTAGCGATGATGAGTATGCCAGTACAGGCTGCAGAATTTGTAGTCACTGACATCGGTTTCAATGGTTTGCAACGTTTAACCCCCGATAGCCTCTATCCGGTTCTACCTATTTCGGTAGGGGATACGGTAAATGACAGTAGTTTAGCAGCCAGTATTAAGGCGCTTTATGCGACCGAAAATTTTGCTGATATTCAAAGCCGTATCGAAGGTGGGCAGCTACGGTTTGATGTCGTTGAGCGCCCAACGATTGCTGAAGTCAATTTTGAGGGCAATAAGCTCATTCCAAAAGAAGGGCTAGAGCAAGGGTTGGACAATGCTGGTCTGTCTGCCGGTAATGTGCTGAAACAAGCCACGCTACAAGGCGTCGCCAATGAGCTACAGCAGCAATATATCAGCCAAGGCTATTACAACAGCAATATCGAGGTTGATCAAACATTACTTGATGGCAATCGCGTCAAGCTCGACGTGCGTTTTGTCGAAGGCAAACCTGCCAAAGTGGTCGATATCAATATCATTGGCAATAAACACTTTAGTGATGAAGAAATCAAAGACGTTTTTGCGGTAAAAGAGTCCTCGTGGACACGTCTGCTGTCAAAGTCTGATCGTTATGCCAAAGAAAAACTGGCTGCCAGTTTAGAGAATTTAAAAGCGCTTTACCAAAACGATGGTTATGTGCGTTTTGCAGTAGATAATGCGGTGCTCAACATCAGTGAAGATAAGAGCAGTGTGTTTATCGAAGTGAGTCTAAGCGAAGGCGAACAATATCAGTTTGGTGAAGTGAATTTCTTAGGTAAGCCGACTTTTGAGAACAATGAACTAACAGAGTTGGTGACTTTTGCACCCAATGAAAAATACTCCCAAGCCAAGCTCGATGAAACCACCGCGGCACTTAAGAGTCGTTACGGTAATGAAGGCTATTATTTGGCGCAGGTGAGACCAGTACCACGTATCAATGACGAGACCAAAGTAGTGGATATCGATTATTTCATCGACCCTGCACGTCCCATTTACGTTCGTCGTATTAACTTTACTGGTAACATCAAAACTCAAGACGAAGTACTGCGCCGTGAAATGCGTCAACTAGAAGGCGCGTTGGCAACTAGTGACAAAATCCAGTTGTCACGGACACGTCTGATGCGTACAGGCTTCTTTAAAGCCGTCAACGTTGATGTAAAACCAGTACCGAACCAACCAGACCAAGTAGACATCAATTATACGGTTGAAGAGCAGCCTTCTGGTAGCTCAACGATTGCCGCGGGTTACTCGCAAAGCGGCGGTGTGACTTTCCAGTTAGATCTAACACAAAACAACTTTATGGGTACAGGTAACCGTGTGAAAGCGGCACTATCACGCTCAGAAACCCGTGATTCTTATAGCTTGGGTTATACCGATCCGTACTTTACCGAAAACGGCGTCTCACAAGGTCTTAGTGCCTATTATCGTGAAACGAAATACGATGATAGAAACGTTAGTAACTATGTCACCGATTCTTATGGTGCTACGCTGAACTATAGTTATCCTGTTGACGAAACCAAACGTGTTAGTGCCGGTTTGAATGTTGATAACACTTCAGTACGTGGTGGTCGCTTCTTGGGTGTATCAAACGTTCAGCAAATTATTGATGATGGCGGTACGTTTGAGAACTTTGTCAATGATGAAAATTAGGCTTCTGGACGCACAGGCTTTAAAAATGACTACAATACTTATAACCTACTATTTGGCTGGGACTATAGTACCTTAGATCGTCCAGTGTTCCCGACCAAAGGTATGAGCCATACGGTCGATGCCACCATTGGCTTGGGTGATACCAACTATCAAAAACTTGTTTATAGCGGCAACATCTATTATCCCTTCTACAAAGACTGGGTAGCACGCGGTTATACTAAGCTTGGCTATGGTAATGATTTGCCGTTTTATGAAAACTTTTATGCTGGGGGCTATGGCTCTGTACGTGGTTATGAGGCCTCAACCCTTGGGCCAAAATCACAAACGTATTATGATGCCATAAATGATGATGTGCGTTACAAAGATGAAGATATCGGTGGTAATGCACTAGTCAGCTTCGGTAGCGAGCTAATTTTGCCAATGCCGTTTAAGGGCGATTGGGCAGATCAGGTGCGTCCAGTATTGTTTGCTGAAGGTGGTCAAGTATTTGATACGACTGATAAGGAAGATCGCACTTTTATCAATCCTAATGACGGTACTGATACGGGCGTACCACTGTTGACGCAAGACAATAGTATGCGCTTTAGTGCGGGTGCAGGTATAACCTGGTATACGCCAATTGGTCCAATTTCATTAAGTTATGCTGTACCTATTGGTGATAAAGAAGGCGATGAAACTGAAAAAGTTCAGTTCCAGATTGGTAATACGTTTTAACGTAGCATGATTGTTTGCGTTCATGTCGTTAACCATAGCAGTTACTTGAATGAATGCAGCATCTGTTAGATATTAGTAGATCGCCAACGTGATTGTTCAGCTTGGCGATTGTCTTATTCATAATAATATTTATATTAATAGTCACTATGATAACGGTTGAGCAACTTATCACTCGGATTGAGCAGCGTCAGCCCATCACCAATAAGGCTGAAATCAGCGCTGAACAGTTACGTCAAAAATTCAGTAGTATTGGTAGTTTGACCACGGCGGGTCATAATCAGTTAAGCTTTCTGCCGATCCTCATTATATTTCTAGTCTGGCTATTAGCGAGGCAGGGGCTGTACTGGTTACTGCAGAATATCGCGACCAAGTGCCCGCCACAGCGATAGCGTTAGTCGTCGCAAGCCCATACTTAGCTTATGCTGGTGCTAGCCAGTTGTTTGCTCGTGAGTCACTGTCTGGTGGTATTCATCCTAGCGCCGTGACTGCTGATAGTGCTGTCATTGGTGAGCAGGTGAATATTGGGCCTTTTTGTGTGATAGCCGATTATGTGCAAATTGGTGCGCGTAGCTCACTTGCGGCGCATGTGGTGATCGAAGAAAATACGACTATTGGTACTGATGGCGTTATTAAATCACAAGTGGTGATTGGGCATGATTGTGTCATTGGTGATCATGTGAGGTTACACGCGGGTGTCAGTGTGGGCGCAGAAGGTTTTGGTTTTGCACCAACCAAAGATCCTAGTACCACTGGCTGGGAGCGTATCGCTCAGTTAGGACGGGTCGTAATTGGCAACCATGTACGAATTGGTAGTCAAACTTGCATTGACCGAGGTGCCATTGATGATACGGTCATTGGCAATCACGTTATTATTGATAATTTGGTACAAGTTGCTCATAACGTGCGTATCGGTGATGGCACAGCCATCGCGGCTCAAACGGGTATCGCAGGCAGCACTACTATCGGTAAGCGCTGTATTATTGGCGGTGCGGTCGGTATCACAGGTCATATCGAGATTACAGATGATGTCACTTTATCTGGGATGACCATGGTAACCAAATCTATCAAAACCGCTGGTTCATACTCCTCTGGAACGGCTGCTATGCCGACCGCTAACTGGCGACGGGCAGCTGTACGCTTCCGTCAGCTTGGGCGTGATTAGCACAAATATCAATGCATATATACAAACACAGTAAAATCATAGCGATTTGAAACATAGCAAGGAAGCACCATTATGAGCAGCACCGATATCGATATTTTGAATGATAAAGAAATGAAAAGCTTAGCTGAGCAAGGTCTTACGCTGCCATTAACTTATCATACGTTAAAGCATTATTTGCCACACCGTTATCCTTTTCTTTTAGTAGATAAGATTATTGATTGCACACCTGGTGAGTGCATTACGGGTATTAAGAATGTGACTATCAATGAAGAGTTTTTCAATGGTCATTTTCCTGATGAGCCGATTATGCCAGGGGTACTCATGGTTGAGTGCATGGCTCAGGTCTCAGGCGTGCTCGGATTTATCAGTGCTGGTCTGACCGCAGAAGATGGTTATTTATATCTGTTTGCAGGTGTTGATAAAGTCCGTTTTAAGCGTCGAGTGATTCCTGGTGATCAGCTGACTATTCATGCTAAAACAGTAATGCAGAAGCGCGGTATTTATAAATTTGACTGTACTGTACATGTTGACGATGAGTTAGCCGCCAGTGCGCAAATAATGATTGCTCGCCAAGAACAATAACGTTTACCAATAGCCATTGTGCCTCGTAGCCGACCTAATTCTTTAAACAAAGCATCTAAAGAGTTAGGTCAAAGCGGGTCATAAGCATTATAATTGACACTCGCATTTAACAGCAGAGCCATGCTTAGGTTTTTTCATAAAACTAAATTGGCTGTATTTGTTTTACCATTTACTCGCATCAGATCATACAAAGGCCCACATTATGAGTCAGATCCATCCAACAGCACTCATCTCACCGTCCGCCCAAATTGATGAGACTGCTATCATTGGTCCGTATTGTATCATCGGTGATGAGGTCACTATTGGCGCTCACACGGTTCTGCATCGCCATGTAGTTGTTACCAAATTGACTCGTATTGGTCAACACAATGAGTTTTATCAATTTGCGAGCATTGGCGAAGATCCTCAGGATTTGAAGTATGCTGGTGAGCGTACTTGGCTTGAGATTGGCGATCATAATACCATTCGAGAAGCCTGTAGTTTACACCGCGGCACCGCACAAGATAGTGAGCTAACTAAGATAGGCAGCCATAATCTACTGATGGTGAACACTCATGTAGCTCATGATTGTGTGATTGGCGATCATAATGTATTGGCCAACAATGTTGGCGTTGCAGGCCATGTGACTATTGGTAATCACACGATCATTGGCGGTAATTCAGGTATTCATCAGTTTTGTACGGTTGATGACTATAGCTTGATTGGGGGCGCAAGTCTGATTCTAAAAGATGTAGCCGCCTTTACCATGGTATCTGGTAATCCAGCAACGACTCATGGTCTCAATGTGGAAGGCATGCGTCGTAAAGGATGGTCAAAAGAGACAATTGAGGTATTGCGTCAAGCTTACCGTATGATTTTTAGATCGGGTCTTACGACCGTGCAAGCGCTTGAGGTTTTGAATAATGAGCTGCTACCAAAAGAGCCGAAAATCCAGTTGCTCATTGATTCACTACAAAAAAGCCGTCGTGGTGTGGTGCGCTAGAACGGCGATTGGCTTTTGCTGAAAATCATATATAGTATGCCTTTTTTAATTAGCCAAACTCTTGTCAGTTATAGATAAAATTACCAGAAGCCATAACCAATTGTTATGGCTTTTTATGTTTATGAGCGCTTGACTTTTTTGGTGGCTTAGCAGAAACTGAGCCTTTACGATATTGTAAACAATTCTTTCTTAATGTTGCTGGACGCCTCACATTGAGGTGTTTATTGAATAGCCTGATATTTTTCATGGCTATTTATGATAATCAAGGAAGATTATCAGTGATGTTAATTGAAGCACGAGGACGGAAAAAATGGCTATTAATAAACAAGAACATGCACAGTGGAGCTCAAGTTTTGGCTTCGTATTGGCAGCGGTTGGTTCAGCAGTTGGTTTGGGAAACATATGGAAGTTTCCCTATATGGTCGGTGAAAGCGGTGGTTCAGCTTTCGTTATCGCTTATTTATTCTGTATCGCGCTGGTAGGTTTTCCGATTCTAGTCGCTGAATGGCTGATTGGTCGCCGTGGGCAAAAGAACCCAGTCAACACTTTTGCGGATGTTGCAGCAAGTGAAGGTAAGTCGCGCAGTTGGGGCATCATTGGCGCGTCAGGTATTTTAGGTGGTTTCTTAATTCTATCGTTTTATAGTGTGATTGGCGGTTGGGCACTCAACTATATTACTAAAGCAGGTACAGGCAGTTTTATTGGTCAAGACAGTGATTCTATTGCTGCGACCTTTGATGCTATGTTGGCTTCAGCAGGTACGTTGACGATTTGGCATACCGTGTTTATGGCTATTACTGCTTTGATTGTCGGTATTGGTGTGACCAAAGGTATCGAAACTACGGCTAAAGTCTTAATGCCACTACTCGGCGTGATTTTGTTCGTCATCGTTGGTTATAACGTTATTAACGGTGGTTTTGGTGAAGCAGTGGCTTATCTATTCACACCAGATCTTAGCAAGTTGACTGGCGATGTGATGCTTGCAGCATTGGGTCATGCCTTCTTTACTCTATCTATTGGTATGGGTATTATGATTGCTTATGGCTCATATTTGGGTCGTGAAGTGAACTTACTAAAAACCGCCCGTACCGTTGTGATTTTAGATACGGTTATTGCGTTGGCTGCTGGTCTAGCAATCTTCCCAATCATCTTTAGCAATGGTCTAGACCCTGCTTCAGGCCCTGGTCTTATCTTTGTCAGCCTACCGATTGCTTTTGGTAGCATGGGTGCAGGGACGATCATTGGTACATTATTCTTCTTACTTATTACTTTTGCTGCTATTACCTCATCAATCTCATTGCTTGAGCCAACCGTTGAGTTTTTAGAAGAACGTACACCGATGAGTCGTACGGTATCAACCATCGTTGCCAGTACGGTGATTTGGCTATTAGGTGTTGCTGCATTATTATCATTTAACCTATGGTCTGACTTTACTATCATGGGTAACGGTATCTTTGATGCATTGGATAAAATTACCAGTAAATTCCTTCTCCCGCTAACTGGTCTTGCTGCAATTATTTTCGTTGGTTGGCAAATGGATCAACGCAGTATTCAGCAAGAGCTTGGTCTGTCTAATGGTGCATGGCAATTATGGCAAATCGTTGCTAAGTTTGTAGCACCAATTGCCGTGCTCGTGGTATTTGTAACCTCGTTAATGGGCTAGTACTGATTAACTAGAAATAATAAAAGCAACACACTAAAAAGGGCTTAAGATAATTCTTAAGCCCTTTTTATAGCTATGACAATTGCAAAAATATGATTAGCGTAGATTTAACTCAGGTACTGTTTGTCCACGTTTGTTATAAAATTCGCTGACAAACTCATCAAATTTGTCTTGTTCAATGGCATCACGGATACCTTGCATCAAACGCTGATAATAGCGCAAGTTATGGATAGTCGCTAATTGAGCGCCCAGCATCTCTTTACACTTATTAAGATGGTAGAGATAAGCACGGCTAAAATTTTGGCAAGTATAGCAGTCGCATTCAGGATCTAATGGACCTTCGTCATTGCGATACTGGCTGTTACGGATACGTACCACACCAGCATTGTCTGCATCGCCTGTGACGAAGTAGTGACCATTACGCGCGTTACGCGTCGGCATCACACAGTCGAACATATCGACACCGCGACGTACGCCTTCAACTAAATCCTCAGGCTTACCAACGCCCATCAGATAGCGTGGCTTATCTGCTGGCATATCATCAGGGAGGTAGTCTAGGACATCTATCATTTCATCTTTTGGTTCACCAACTGACAGACCACCAATGGCATAACCATCAAAGCCGATATCGAGCAGGCCTTCAAGTGATTGCTGACGTAAATCAGGATACATACTGCCTTGCACAATACCAAACAATGCGTTGGTGCTGCCCAGTCTGTTGTGCTCATCGATACAGCGCTGTCCCCAACGTAATGATAACTCTAACGACTTTTTCGCTTCGTCATGAGTGGCTGGATAAGGCGTACACTCATCGAACTGCATGACGATGTCTGAGTTCAAGCTGTACTGAATTTGCATGGATTTTTCTGGCGACAGAAAAACTTTCGCACCATCGATAGGAGATTTAAAGTCGACCCCTTCTTCGGTGATTTTACGCATGGCGCCCAGACTGAATACTTGGAAACCACCTGAATCGGTCAGGATAGGCTTATCCCAATGCATGAACTTATGCAAGCCGCCAAACTTATCGATCACCTCGGTACCTGGACGTAACCATAAATGAAATGTATTGCCCAAAATGATATCAGCACCAATGGCTTCAATATCACGTGGCAGCATACCCTTGACCGTACCATAAGTACCGACAGGCATAAACGCTGGCGTTTGTACGTCGCCATGATTGAGATGAACCGTACCACGGCGCGCACGCGTGTCACCGCTGGCCGTTTTATGTAAGACAAATTGCATATGATAACCGCTATGTAAGCTATGAAAATGGTGCTAATTATAGCATTGTTAGCAGTTTTTTTGGACATGGATGTTTATGAGGTATTGATATATCTGACAAATGTGTCTTTTGGTTAATAGTATTTTGTCATAACCAAAAGACACAGACAGTACTTATGAGTAGTTGGTAAAGTAGAAATCATAATGGCGAGACAGCAACCATTGCTAAGCGATGTTTTAACTGCTGGAGATATCCTATGAAAAAGGCAACCTACTTATTATTAAGTGGTTCATTATTAACCTCAGGAGCAGCTATGGCGACCGAAGAGCCGAATTATACAGTGTTGTCGCAAATGGATGACTTTGAGCTGCGTCGTTACGATAAGCAGCTAGTAGCGCAAACGTTGGTAAGTGGTGACCAAGACTCAGCGAGTCGCGAAGGGTTTAAAGTGTTAGCCGACTATATATTTGGCAATAATACAGCGCCAGCTGGCGGCAGTAGTAAAATTAGCATGACTGCGCCCGTTACAATGCAGCCTAATAACAAAAAGAGTGATAGCGAATCACAGAAAATTGCGATGACAGCACCAGTAAGCATGCAGCAAGATGATGGTAAGTGGCGTGTACAATTTACTATGCCCAGTCAATATACGATGCAAACACTGCCAAAGCCTAATAATCCAAACATCACGATTACTGAGGTGCCAGCACAGACGTACGGTGTGATTAAGTTTTCAGGGTTGGCAGGCAGTAAAAAAGTAGCGACTAAAACGGAAGAGCTACAATCTTGGATGCAAATCCAAAATTTGACTATAACGGGCGAGCCTGAACTGGCACGTTATAATCCGCCTTGGACGCTGCCTTTTTTGCGCCGTAATGAAGTGATGATTGCTTACAAGTCAAAGTAATACTAGGCTCAAAGTATAAGATGAGTATTGTCACATTTGTTAAGCTTATTATAAGTAGGACTTGCATTTGTTTGCCGTGCTATTCAAATTTTTGGAAATGATATGCCCATAAAAAAAGACAGCAAATGCTGTCTTTTTTGTACTGAATTTTTAAGAAAATAAACTTAGTCTTTTTGCTCACGGATGATATTAAGCATACGACGTAGCGGCTCGGCTGCGCCCCATAATAGTTGATCACCAACGGTAAATGCGCCTAGATACTCAGGGCCCATATTGAGCTTACGCAAGCGACCTAGTGCAACTGTCAATGTACCAGTCACGGCTACTGGCGTTAAGCGGTTCATAGTCGCTTCTTTGTCGTCTTCGACCAAGTCCAACCATTCATTGCCGCTGTTTTTAAGTGCGGCTTCGATTTCTTCTAGCGGAATGTCTTTTTTGAGCTTGATGGTAAGGCCTTGCGCATGACAGCGCATCGCGCCCACACGGACACACATACCGTCGATAGCAATCTTATCGGCTTCTGCGTTACCAAGGATTTTATTGGTTTCGACGCCACCTTTCCATTCTTCCTTGGATTGCTTGTTTTCTAGCTGAACATCGATATAAGGAATCAAGCTACCTGCTAGTGGCACACCAAAGTACTGTTTAGGAAAATCATCTGAGCGCTGAGTCTGAGCGATTTTTTTATCAATCTCAATGATGGCGCTGGCAGGATCAGCCAATTCGTCTTTGACCGCATCGTGTAGCACGCCCATGCCAGCGATTAATTCGCGCATGTTGTTAGCACCAGAACCACTAGCAGCCTGATAAGTCATGGCGCTGACCCATTCTACCCAGCCTTTATTAAACAGCTCGCCAATCGCCATGAGCATTAGTGACACGGTACAGTTACCACCGATAAAGTCTTTTTTGCCATTGGCTAGGGCGCTGTCAATAACGGCGCGATTGACTGGATCGAGAATGATGATGCTGTCATCTTCCATTCGCAAGGTGCTTGCCGCATCAATCCAGTAGCCATTCCAGCCACTATCACGTAGCGGTTGATGGACTTGCGAGGTATAGTCGCCGCCTTGGCAGGTAATGATGACATCACAAGCTGTTAGCGCGTCAATATCATGAGCATCTTTTAATTGGCCGGTATGAATACCATCAAGGCTTGGGGCATCACCACCTGCGTTGCTGGTTGAGAAAAACACGGGTGTAATACCGTCAAAATCTTTTTCCTCAGTCATACGTTGTATTAATACTGAACCGACCATGCCGCGCCAGCCTACCAAGCCTACTGTTAAATTACTCATGAAACTCAATCCTTTTTACCATAAATTGTTGCATTGCCAGCCGATAACAATGCCGTGAATAGCCATAAAAAGCAAGGCGTTTTGGCCGTTTTTAGTGGTTTTTCATACACTATTAATGATGTTCAGTATAACTTTAAGTTATTAACCTAATGGCGATAGTAGCGATGTCTCACTCGCCACAAGTAGATGGCCCTAAAAATAAAGTTTGTCCGTAGTACTCGTTATGGTGGGCGAATTAAAAGTGTAATGTTTTATAGCGGTTAACGAATAATCCATGCTCATCAGTAGGCGATAACCTTCTGAAATGCTAAAGTAAACAGCTAACGTCAGTTCAGTTAAAACCATGGCGATATTCATCATTTAATAGACGGCTAATACATACTATGGATCTCTCACTATTATATTACAGCATACAGTGGCTAGCAGGGTTCATCGCATTTGTGACGATTTGGGGCTGGATACCACTGGATAATTGGTGGGTGCGCGGTGTTGAATTTCCGCGTATTCAGATCATGGTGTTGGGTGTCATCGCTTGGATTGGTATGCTGATTTTTTGGTCAGAGTGGCAGCTGGGACAGTGGCTGTTATTTACCGTTTTAAGCATTACATTAGCCTTTCAGCTCAGGATGGTATTGCCTTATACCAAGCTATGGAAAAAAGAAGTTCAAAAGGCAAAAGACAAGCCAGAAGGGCAGGTGCATCAACTAAAAATAATGGTATCAAACGTACTAACGCCCAATGATGACACCCAAAAATTGGTGGATTTGGTGAAGCAAAGACAGCCTGATATTTTAATTACGCTAGAGAGTGATGAAAAATGGGAAAAAGCGCTGCATCAAATCGAAGCTGATTATCCTTACACTGTAAAAGTGCCACTAGACAATCTATATGGGATGCATCTTTATTCTAAGCTTGAGTTGATTGATCCTGAAGTTAAGTACTTGATGATTGATGACATACCTTCTATTCATGCCCAACTGCGCCTGCAAAGTGGTCGCGTGATTTGGTTGTATTGCTTGCATCCCATGCCGCCAAGCCCGACGGAAGCGGATAAGTCTACTACCCGCGATGCTGAGCTATTGATGGTTGGCAAACACATCAAAGAAAACAAGCAAACGGCGATATTGGCAGGCGACCTCAATGATGTAGCATGGTCAAAGACGACTCGACGCTTTCAACGTATCTCAGGATTGTTGGATCCGCGTATTGGTCGACATTTTATCAATACGTTTCATGTCAGCTACCCATTTTTACGTTGGGCGCTGGATCATATTTTCCATAGTGCTTGTTTTACGGTAGTGGATATTCGGCGTATGCCGTCGATAGGCTCGGATCACTTTCCTGTTATGACGACTTTACAATACGAACCAGAAGAGGAGAGCAATCAAGCGCAAAATGCCCCTACTGCAGAAGCGGAAGATATTAAAGAGACCGATCATAAAATAGTAGAAGGTAAAAAAGAAGGTGAAAAAGTCTCAAAGGAACATGCAGAAGAGCAGAGAAGTTAGGGTTGATAGCCTGCCATTACTATAGCCATCGTATGATGCAATGTTAAAAGAGGCTGTAAGCATATGCTTACGTTAAATAAGGTCTTTAGCCTCTAGTCGCATTAAACTGATTACCCTACAATACCTGCATCAACACAAGGATACGCATGGATGCAGTGTTGAGACAGTATCAATAAAAGCACAGGTCAGCCCGCTGTCTTATAGGATACTGTTTATGACTTAGGATGAGTCAGCATGGAAGAAATAATAACAACAATATGAAGCGCCATAGCTCCGAACCAATCGCCCTAGGTTCGGGGCTTTTCTTTATGTGTAAGTTATTGATTTATAAGGGTTTCGTGATGATAGGTAAATATTTGGTACATAATTTGGTACATGATAGTTTTTATCTAACTCTTATTTAAAGATAAAATTAGATGCATTAATTTACTTGTTTTCATAACGTACCAGTTTATTAGCTGTCAGCTTTGCGAGCGTTCTTAACATTAACTATGATTTGTACTGGCTGTGGTTCGTTATTAAGTTCGCTATCAGCCTTATCAAGTCCTAGTAATTTAGCCTTAGCTAGTATTGATGCCACCATAGCAGACGCTTGGCCGTTTTCTTTGGCTGTCTGTCTTGCATCGTCCAATTCTTTTATTAAGTCATTGATCGTTATCTTACTCATAAGTTATAGCCCTTGTATGCTCATCGTTTGACAGCTCATTCATTAAATCACTGATTGACTGCACAGCATCGGCATTAACATCTCTAATCTGTGGCTTATCTAATCCTAGTAGTTTAGCTTGGCTAATGGTGGCCATGATTAAAGCGTTTGGGTTTCTATCCTCAATCGCTATCTGCTTTGCAAGCTGTAAGTCTTGGATCAAGTCGGTAATGTCAGGTAGTCGCATTTTTTAGCCTCAGTGGGTGCAATTTAGTTTATCAAGCGTTGACTGCCATACCTTAGCTGTTAGCTGCTCATGCTCACTTACTAGCCTGTCATACGTGCTGTGGTGCATGCCTTTAGGTCGTTCACCAATGCCATTAACAATGCCTGCTTGCCAGCCTAAACGCTGTCTAATCGCATGCAAGCGACTGAATAAGCGGTCTATTGGTTGCTGTAGCTGTGATTGATAATTAGCACCTATGCAATGACGGCATACATAAGTAGCAGCAAAATATAAGACGCTTGTACGCTTCGAGCATGACGGGCACATAAACCAATGACGATAGCCGCCATAGTTGCATGCTGTCTTTGATACTTTGATAGAGTAGTTATAAGCCTTGCCGCGGTATTGATAATTAATATCTAAAAAAGGTTCGGCTGCTTGTTTCATCTGTTGGCGATATGTTGAAATATTAATCTTTGAATAGTCGCTAAGACTGCGAGTAGTGGCAATGGCTGGCATGATGATCTCTAATTGTTATCTAAATAATTAGTAAGATTCATCTTTATAATAACATAGTGAATATATTTAACCTCGATATTTGCAAGCATCAGGCATAAAAAAGGCAGACGTTAATGCCTGCCTATATCTCTTTATACTCTATGAAAATCCGCTAAAGTTGCTAAAGTTCGTTCTATCCCTTTGTTTATAAGGTGTTTGGCTTAGCTCGCTACCTGCTAAGGGTCGCTAAAGTTGCTATAGTTCCGCTAAAGTTCGTCTGTATTGGCTAAGTTTAGCTAAAGATTAGCAAGTCTAGCAATGCTTAGCAGCCGCTCAGCTAAAGTAAAGCTCTTAACTGGTAAGGGCTGTAGGCAAGTCTAGCAAGTTTAGCGGCTTTTACTGGTCGCTAAGCAGTAATAAGCTTGGGGTTCACATACACTAAGCGGCGGCGGCCCTCACTTTCTAATCTAATATGGCCCATGCTTTCTAGGTCATCAAGTAAGAAGTTTAGCTTTTTACCTCTTAGCGCATTGGGTGCATGCTGTGTCACATAAGACTTATTTAATACCGCTGGATTTTTGCCTTTGGCTTTGTCTATTAACCAGTTACTTAACTTCTCAATGTCGGTTTGTTCACCGGTTGGCGTTGCATCTTGATAGCGCAAGCGTTCGGCCGTTGAGTAGCTAACCAACATAAACGCCCGTTTAATATCATCTGTGGTAATGGACTTACGCTTATCAAAGAATGCTATCAGTGTGGCTATGCGGCTGGCATTTTCTGCCATACGTGAGGCGTATGCTTTTAAATATTCTAACGGCATGCTTTTAGCTTGCTGGTTCTCTATTGCCTGCATATGCTCATAGAATACTTGTTCGGTCTGTTTGTTGTGCCAGCGCATCTTAAAGCGTTTGGGTGCTCCTTTCTCATCGGTGGGCGCGTTACTGTCCACGGGATCTAATAGGTCGCTGCATCTACTCCAATAAGCCAATAGATCACTATCAAGGTGTGGGCTTTGCTGTCTGCGCTCTATATCGTCCCATGTTCTATAACCTTGTAAGCTATTAGGACAAGCAATTAAGGCCCTTGCTAAAAAGCCTTGCTGATTCATCATGTCATCAGTTAAGGCCGGTTCTAAGATAATACGTTGAGCCATTAGCATTAACGTCATACGCACGTTATAGGCTTTGGTGCGTGGGTTGGCATAAGCGTTCTTTTGTGATCGTGTCCGGTTCACTTCGCCGCCGCTGTAGAGGTCTGTAATGGCTGCTAGTGCGTTGCCGGCTGTGTCACCTTTCATGGTATGACCATTAAAGAATTGGGCCGCGTCATCAGTGGACCATGATGCATCTGTGATTTCACCATTAACAAACTTATCGAGTACCGGCTCAATCGTAGCATCTTTGAATAGCCGTTCGGGGTTATGGGGTGCTGCCTCGTTTGCCAAGTAGTCTTTGAGGTCTGCACCCTTTAGGCTGGCAAGCTGTGCTTTGTGCTCCTCATGCCTTGTTATATATTCCTCATACTGTTTCTGCTCATACTCTTTTATTTTATGGTGGCTTAAGTCCATTGCTTGCGTTTTACCGCTGCCACTTTCACCCTCAGTGATTAAAATCAGGCTTGCCGGCATGTGCTTATAGCCAATGGGTGCATCAACGTGGGCCTGTCCCATGTGGGCTAGTGCGCCTAAGATACATTGACCGGCCATAGCATCAGGTACTTGCTGATAGTAAGCTATTTTCTTAATAACCCTTTGTAGTAGTCCGTCCCATGCTTCTATTGGGTAGCGTGTCGGTTTGCTGGGATCGCTTGCAAGCGGTTCAGGGTTTGGCCATGCCACGGCTTTAAGGTCGATTATCTTTGTATCATCAAGGGCTAGTATATCGGCATAACTTAAGCCGCCATATTCTAAATGCTCTAATACAGTGCGTTCACTGGTAATAATAGCCCTCACGTTTGAGCCTATTAGTGGCTTGATAAACTTGTCTTTAACGTCCGCTGTGGTCATCACGGTAACGGGTGCATCTTGTGAAAAATGCTTAACCATGTCATTAAATGACCACTCATCACGGCTGGCTAGTATCGTCACCGGTTCACCTAACAAAAGATAAGACAGCTCTACTGCCTCAGCTATATTATTAACGGCTATCAGTTCGTCTGTGCTGTCCATCGTGCCAATGATAAAAGCGGCGGTTTCAAAAGGATCAGTCACTATATAATCTTTGGGCTGTCCGTTTGGCGGCATACATAACAAGTTTACCGGCTCATAGTCTTTGTTATGCAATACTAGGCCCACCATGCCAGCGGTTTGTAGTTCGTCATCTTGATTTACTGGCAAATTAACCTTAATATCTAATAGTCTGTTAGGTTCTAAAATATCGTGTAATCTCTTTAGTAGTTCGTCATCTTGTAGCGTTTGCGCCGTTGCTGGTTGATGTTCGCCTAAAATGCTAACTAAGCCCGCCTTGCCGCGGGTTTTTTCTTGGCTGTCGGTTGGTGTGGTCATCGTTTGCCCTCCTTATCGTCTGCATCTTGAGCCTGTGCTCGTTTAGCTGCTTGCATGATTTGATAGTAGCGGCCGCCTTGTGTGTCTTTTCTTTTCTGCTCCTTGCCCTGCTTTGACTTTGCATAGGCAAGTTGTGCGTCCATGAATGTTTTGGGGTTGTCCTTATCAATAGGCACAAGCGTCCTCCTTGCCATAAGCGGTTTGGGCTAATGGTTCGTTGATAATGTCCAGTTGACTGTAAAGTAGATTAACCCAGGTATCGGCGGCATCTTGCGATAGACGGGCCAATGCTATGGCGGCATGGGGTTCAATTTGACGGGTAGCGATAAGGTGTAGCAGTTGACCTATGTCATGCAAGGCAGTAGCAGCGGCGTTAATATCACATGCAATATCGGACAACATGATAGACGGCATTAAGATCACTTCGTCATCATCTTTATTAGTAAGGTCTATAACCTTGCGCTGGCTCGTTTGAGTGGTTGTAATTGAGTTATGCATGATTGATAGCTCCTATAGTGATAGCTGCCTTTGCTTGCTGGCATGACGGTATAAGTAATAATGAAAATAAGGCGGTCATTAGTAGCATGCAAACAATAAAGGCGCGGTTACTATGCTTACGTTTCTGTGGCTTGCTGTGCTGCCCGTGGTCGGCTTTTAGATTGGTTTTGTTATCGTTGGTCATTTCTTACGTCCTCCACGTTGAAAGCGATTTCGGCTATATTTTTCGATAGCTCTTTTAATGACTCCACTTGTCGGCTGCCTGTCGGTAACAAGCTGCCTAACATTTTTACTTCTATCTCTGCTAATTGGGTCATGGTGTTAATGATGGTCACATTGGCGTGCAAGGTAATAATTAGCTGGTCAATAAAGCCATCAGGCATCATCAGCACGCCCTCATCTTTTAGCCCGTCCATTACTTGATTTATAAAGGTGTCATCACTCATCATCATTCACCTTGATTTCAGGTAGTAATATAAGTCCACTCATCTGCTCGCTAACAATGCTTGCCAGCTCACTATTAGAAAATAGGGCGGCTCTTATGGCAGTTATAACGCCCTTACTTGTGTCATCATCTGTTTTGATAGCACTAAGCGCCATTGCTAGGCTCTCAGCATCGTTCGATAGGTCTTGTATGCGTTCATCAATGACAGATAAGTAATAACTATCCACTGCCACTAGGCGCGGTTCTAAGATTTCATTATTATTTTTCACTGTCAGTACCTCCTACAAAATTAAGGCTGGGTTGCATCTGCTTAAGGGTGCTATCAATATCTTGTTGTAGCTGTGGCTTGATCTGCTTGCCACCAATGCAAAGGAAACGCCCTGCTATAGTGAGTCCAGCATCAACCATGCTTAAGTCACGGCATAAGCCATTAAGTCGTTGGCTAAGTTGCTGTTGCTGATTGGCGATTGAGTCAAAGGCACGTATGACCATTAGTTGAAAGCGTGGGCTAATCCACATCGCATAACTATAGACAAGCTCACGGCATACAAAAGTACCTTGCTGCTCTGATTGGCCACCTTGAATGACCTTGTAAGCCATTGATTTTGTTCCGTTGCTCATATCTGAGCATCGCTCTATTTCAGTAATTAAGTTTTTAGTGTTTTCTATTCGCATAAAGTTTGCTGGCTTATGCTTCTTATCACTGCCACTGGCTTTGTGTAGGTCATTGAGTGAGTAAAGTCCGTCTTTCATGCCTATATTACTGTTTGAAATAGTAAGCATACTTACACCTCACCAATAGATTGCTGGTCATCAAGGAAACGTAAAATATCGCTATTCCTAAACATTGGAATACCGTTTACGTCTATTGGTTTGGGGAATTTGTTGGCTTTCCACCAGCGTCTTAGCGTTTGATGGTGTAGTCCGATAAGTTCGGCTGTGGGCTTGATACGTGAATAGCCTTGAGGGTTTAACGGGGCTGGCTGTTCGATGGTGGTTTGATTACTGCTAGATAGGTTAGACATTTTCACTTACTCCTAGTTAACGTCTGTTAAGGTGTAAGTGAATGGTATGTCTTGAGACTATGCTAAAAAATTACCCTACGCTGTGCTGGTAGTTATTTATTATATTTTCGGTTATTTTATCTCTTAATTTGGCTTTATCCTCTGCTTTACCTTTGGGTCTGCCTTTTTTCTTTCTATCGTCAAAGCGTTTGTCAGTAAGCCAGTTTTCTCTTATCTGCTTAAACTCAGGCACTTTTTTGTTTTGTATAGACTTTAAGCATTCTTCTACTATTTTTGCTATATCAGTGCTTGTTAAGTTCTTTTCTTTATCATCATTAAGCACGCTTAAAGCAATACTTACTCCTTTATCCATCAGTTCATATTGTGCTATATTTTTACCTCTTTCTTTTCTATGCCAGCCTTGATCTTGCACTTCTTCAGGGCTGAACCCGTTAAACCCGTTAATATGAAAAGTGTATGAGTTATAGCGCTCATAAAATCGAATGCCTATATAATAATCTTGATTTTTAAAAGCGGTATAAGCAAACTGTATGCTAACCAGTGCCTTAATGAGCGTCTCAACTTTATATAACGATGATGGTACAGTCTCTATTTTGTTCAAGTCTTTCAATAATTTTTCATAACATTTCATGTATGCCAGTCTGGTTAATTCGTAATTCTCCTTATGAAAATCTGTATTTTCAATAATATTCTTAGCTTCTTTTTTTTTGCGATAAAGAAATTCCATAATCTCCTCGCTATGAGGATTTTTTTCGTTTGAATAATGCCTAAAAAAGCCGATCCAATCTAAGTAATAAGAAATCTTTATTCTTCTAGATAGGCCTAAATACAGATCTTTATTTAATTCTGAGTCAGGGATAAAGTTGGGGTTCGAGTTTTCCATAAGTCATGCCTTACTTTTCATTCATACCTTAATAAAAAAAGGTGCAAGGCATGCCAGCCTAAGGCATGAAATGGCTGGCGTTCGGGTAATTAGTCCTAGCCTTGCATGGTCATTGTAGCAGTGTCTTAGCCCTGCTTTTGTTCTGCATGTTTAAAGTTTGCGTAAATTATATTATCTATCTTATCTGCTCGCATACTGTCTATATAATCCGCCCATTCATTCATCATCTTGGTTCTTACTTCGATAAACTTAAAGCAGCTATATGCTTTGCCGTACTTGTTAATCATCTTGTGGCCTAACTGCATCTCAGTTATTAATTCATCATAGCCTAGGCGTTCCATCTGCATGGTTTTTGCGCTAGCTCGAAAGCCGTGGGGTGTATGTACGTTTAGATAAGTTTTGCCGCCATTGCCGTAATGGTTCAGTGCGTAATTGATCCTACCAGTTGGTAATATGCCTTTCTTATTCTTTGGGCTATGAAATACAAATTCATGACTGCCTGTTTTTTCATGCTGCTCTTTTAAGATAGTAATAGCTTGCGGTGCTAGTGGTATGGCCAACTCGTCCACCATGTCCTTGCGTCCCTTACCTTTGAGTGGCTCAAAATTCCATAGCTTACCTTGAAAGTCTATATCAGCCCATTTCATACTGCATACATCGCCTACACGCGCATAGGTAAGTGCCAATAGTTTTAACGCTATTATGGTATCAGGCTGTCTAGGTGTCATTTGGTCAATATCCCTAAGCAACTGGCCAAACTCGCTTGGCGTGCTAATTGCCGGTTTAGGTTTATTGGTTGATGGTTCTAAGCTTCTACTGGGGAATGCTCTTACAGGGTTCATTTCTACCAGTCCACGATTGACAGCATGGTCAAAGACATAGTTCAGCACTGTTTTAGCGTCTTGTCCTACTTCTATACCGCGTTCATCTTGTAAGTCTTGGCAGAAAGTTAATAGGGTAGTCATTTTTAACTGGTCAATAGGTACATTAGCCAACTTAGCATTGATATATTTCAACATACGGTTGTAAGTTTTTATTGTAGATAGGCTGGGATTTTTGCCTACTGATAATCTACGCTCTAACCATTGTTCAGCTACTTTTTGAAAGGTATTGTTATAGCCCGTTTCAAGTGCTCTTTGCTGTTGTTCGCGGTGCTCTTTTGGGTCGATACCATCGGCTAATAAAGATGAATTATCGTAATACAATTCCCTTGCACGTTTTAGACTGACAGCCGGGTATTCGCCTAGGGTTAAGCGTATTTGTTTGTTCTTGATAAATGGGTGGGGGTAGAAGTGTCTAAACTCGCGTGTGCCATTAGGTCTAATTCTAAGATATAAGCCCTCACAGCCTGCAACTCTAACGCCATAATCTTCTTGCTGTAGTGGCTTAGCTTTTATTTGTTTGTCGTATTCTATTTGCTGCAGTCGCTCTGTGCGCTCAGCTTTGGTTTCATCTTTGATTGATGGTAAATGATTGTACTTACTTGCCATATCGTTCCCCTATCTTAGAATGTACCAATTAAAATATGGTACATGATTTGGTACATAGTGGCTTATCGTTTAGACAAGTTACTACGCGTTACCATAGGTTATATGATACTGGCTAAAGCCTTTATTTACAATAGGTTTGGGGATTGCTGCGAGGAATTAGAAGTTACTTGTTGTTATCAATAATATACCCTAGGTTCGGGGCTTTTCTTTGTGTGTAATGCTTACATTTATTTTATTCGATATCCTTGTGTTTGGATATGCTGCAATATATTTGAGATTACCTTCTGATTATTTTTAGCGCATAAATGAACGTCAATAAAAAAAGGGTACATGCATTAGCATATACCCTTTTTGACAAAGCATTATTAGATTTGACTTATCAATGCCTGTATTAGCCAAGTACTTGGATGTAAGCACCTGCGCGTAGCTCTTGTAGCCAGTCTTCTTTGGCTTGCGGTGCTAAGCGCTGATAAAGCGCTTGACGTGCCATATTGCGACGATATTGATCGCTAACATCTTGTTGGCGTTTGCCTTCTATTTTCAATATATGCCAGCCAAACTGGGTTTTGAAAGGAGCAGAGTAGTCACCAACCGCCGTGTTTTTCATCATGGCTTCGAATGGACCAATCATATCTTCTTCACTCACCCAATCAAGATCGCCACCGCGGCCAGCGGAACCGGGATCATCTGAATAGGTCGATGCTAAACCAGCAAAATCAGCGCCGCTTCGTAGCTGTTCATACAAATCATTAATCTTTTGCTCAGCAAGCGCGTCTGTCTGTAGCTCATCAACTTTCACCAATATGTGACGAGTACGCCACTGCGGTATCAGCATAGTGTCGCTGGCTTTTTTGTCAGCAAGTTTGATGATATCGATACCTTCAGGCGTTATTAATGGTGCGCTGACCGCGCCAACCTCAAGTTTGGTAATCTCACTTGATAGCTCTGTAGGTAGAGACGCGGCTTTATGAAAGCCCATATCGCCACCTTGTAGCGGAATAGGATAGTTGCCTTGGCTAGCAGCGACCGCTTCAGCGACATCAACGTTTGGTGCAAGCAGGCGAGTACGCAGAGCTTCTGCTACCTTTAACGCCTCATTGCGTTGGGCTTCTGAGAGTCGGCTGTAGTCATCCATGTAGGGCACTCGTACATGAATCGTTTGATACTCACTCTGGTTTAAGCGCTTGGCTTCAGGCGAGGCCAAAAATGCATCAATATCCTGTTCGCTAATGCGCACGCGGTTACCGATTTGGCGCTGTTGCAAGGCTTGAATGGCTGCGTCTTCGATTAATTGCGCACGTAGCGCCGCATAGCTACCAGGTTTTGCTGCGTCCAAACGCTGTTGCAAAGCTGAGATGCTCGTCAGCCCTTCTGCTTGAGCAATTTGACTAAGGCGTTGATTAATAGCCGCTTCATCAGGGTTTAAACCGACGCGCTTGACCATAGATAGTTGTAACTCACGCAATATGAGCGCATTTAACACCTCAGACTGTAGCTGTGCTGAGTTTGCTATTGGTTCACCAGCCGCTTGTGCACGTGCTTGTGCTTGGGTGATAGCATCGATCAAATCGCTCTTTAGGATAGCATTTTCATTGACTAAAGCAATAATACCGTCGGTGCTATTGGCTGGCGTCAAACGATTGACGTTATTCTGCGCGGTCACGGCATTTGCTTGAGGCGCTTGTGCTTTTGCAGGTTTAACGGTGGCAGCTTGGGCGCTCAATGTAAGCGCAAGGCTGGCACTCATAGATAGCAATACAGCACGGCTGGTTTGACGTAAAGAAAAAAATCTCATGATGCTCCTCATCAATGTCATCGCATCGGATGGTAGTTGGTCAACGCTGTTTAATACTTTTAACAGTCAAATATTAGACAGGGTTGACCATAATAGGGTTACAAACTGGGTTATGAAATATATAGTAAAAATATTTATACAAGCACGGTCTTAATCTTTCCAAGCAGTCTGGACAGGTTCAAAGCCCAAGATTTTATCAGAGAGTAAGCGAGTCAGGCGGCTGCTACCACTACCCAAACCATTCAATCTAATCTCTGCCATAATGGCTTGCGTTGGTTTGTCTTTGACATTTAAGTCATTATAGTAACGACGACCATAAACTGCAAAACCAAAGCAGCAATCTTCGTAATCAACGCCGACCAACGAATCAAGAACTTTATCACGATTGTAATCGTATTGACCTTGAGCCAAGATTCGCCAGCTGTTATTGATTGGAAAGACAGCCGATGCGGTAAAAGCAGAGAGCGGCAGCTGATCGGTGTTTTCATCACGTTGACGTTTGACAAATCCAACATTAAATAAGCTGTTGTCAGACGGCTGATAACGCAGCTCAGTCGTAATATAATTTAAATCATAATCATTGGTCAGTGCGCCACTAACATCAACCCAAAAGTTGTTGTAAGGCTGCGTGCTGGTATCCCAAACCATCCCTGAAGATGAAGAGGTGAAGACAGGTTGCTGATCATCAAGCGTAACACGTCCATTATCGATATAAAACTGCTCTGCAATGCTACCATCAAAACGTGTCACACCCGTTGCGTCGATGTAACGATAATTGATACCAGGAGTAAGCGAATGCAAATCTTGCAAGCGATCATGCCCTAAGAACCAACTGTCAGAGAACAGCTGTTCATAGTTAATAGAGGCAATACGCGTATTAAAGTTCGGAATATCGTTTTGGTCTTCATATGGCGAGTAGGTGTATTTCAATCGCGGGCTAAGCAAGCGGTAACCACCCATGGTGTCGTCGAATGCGCCAAAAGGCGAGCCTGCTTGATAGAAATTCAGACCTGCATCGATACTGGCTTGCGGTACAAATACCGACTGGCTACCGTCTTTATCACTCAACTGGTTGTCGGCTAAGCTATCCTCATCATAAGAGGTATAGAGATGTTGTAAGCTCAGTTTGGGCTTGATATAACCCCAAGATTTTTCCATTGGATAAACGGCGCTGAGTTTATTATAAATTCGCCCGCCACTTTTTTCATTCTCAGAGCCATCGTCGATGGATTTTTTGAAATAAGCGGAATCATGTACACCAGTGATATCGAAGCTCTTCGCCCAAGGCAGTCGATAATCGAGCTTGAGCTGCGGCAATCTTGAATAAGGCTTATCTTTATCTTCTAAGGGTTTGCCATTACTGGTAAAAGCGTCTAGAGTTTGAAAGGTTTCTACCTTCAATTCACCATCAACATAGTCATTATAATAATTGACACGTGCACGGCGTGGTAAGTTTATGGTGCTGTCTGATAGACCCAGCGTGTCAAAATCATTGAGGTAGTCTGAATCTGACACATAGCTGTATTTTGCATCACCGCTTAAGCGTGGAATGCTCTTAGATGACCAATAATGATCATAAAAGAAGCTAGAGCGGTCTTCGTCATTGTACTCTTTGTCATTAGGCAAATATGAACCATTAAAAATACCTTCGCCATAACTTTCGGTCAGATAGCGAAACTCGCCTGACACCATAGGATTACGATCGGTATAAATATGGGTATTGAGCGTGGCATCATAATTGGGTGCCAAATTGAAATAGTAGGGTATATCAACCTCAAGACCGCTTTCACTACTAATGCTGGCATTCGGCAATAAAAAACCACTGGTGCGACGATTATCAATCGGAAAGTAGAAGTAAGGCAAATAAAACACAGGCACGTCAGCGATACGGAAAGTAGTGTTATAGGCTTCGCCGCGACCTGTATCAGTATCTAAATCAATGCTTTTGGCATCAAACTGCCATTTACGATTGGTTGGTGGACAGGTACTAAACATGACGTCATCTAGCTCATATTGACTGTCATTCGGTCTGTTCAAGCGCTTGGCATAACCATGAGCTTGCAGTTCTACACTAGCAAAAGCCACATCATTGGCTGTCGACTGCCCAGTTTCAGTATTATAATTTAAACTATCGGCGACCCCAATAAGTCCGCCTTTTGATGCTTTTTCAGTGAAATTGGCTTGGGGGTTATTCGATGAGCGGTTTGGCGCATTGCTATCTAGTGCGTTGTTGCGTGATACTTGCTGACCTGTCGCTTGGTCAGTAAACATGACTTTACCTTGAGCGGCGGCTACGCCATTGCTCAAATCTAACAAGACTTTTTCTGCTTCTATCTGCTGGGTACCCTGATTGATGATGACATTGCCCGACAGCTCTGCATAGTCGACATTGTCGTAATAACCATAATCTGATTCTGAAAACAGCGGCGCTTGATTATTCGGAAGACCATTTAAGTTTGGTGCAGGCTGTCCATTGGTTGCTCCCGCCTCATTGACCGCGCGTTGATAATTAGGGTTGCTCTTTGGGTAAACCCATTGACCTTCGCAGCGTTGGGCGCTATCTACGGCATTCGGTAATAACTGTAAGTTTTTACCCACTTTTGGAATGGTTTGCGGGGTAGGTGTTAGCTCGTTTTGAATGACATCTTGGTTAGCATTATCACTATTGTTTAACGTTGAGGCGTCTGTATCGGGTGTCAGCTCATAAAATTCTGCTAAACGCAGCAGACTATCTTGAATACTTTCATCACTCACATCAACTTTACCAGTCTTCTGTGCGGCTTTAGGTGCAGTGGTTTCAGCAAGCTGGGCAGTGCTATTGTTCTGAGTGGTCGCAATCGTATCTGATGCTGGTACAAAACCTTTATCATCACTCTCGTTGATGGCGGTAATTTCTAGAGGGCGGTTGTCTAAAGGACTTTCATTAGTAGCATTCTCATTAGAGATGCTGTCGTTAAAGGCGCTTTCACTAAAGGTGCTTTCATTAAAAGTATTGTCAAAACTACGGTCTGAAGTATTGTTATCAGTATCAGCCTTTTGAGACGTATTACGCTGAAAGTCAGTCTTTTGATTATTGCTATTTTGATAGCGGATATCATTATAGTCGCTGTCTTTTTGGACGCTACTGCGATTGGCATCAGGTGTAACATCAGAGATATAGCGGGTGCTACTGTCAGTGATTAGCGACTCAGTTTGCTGTGTGTCAGCATTGCTGGGCGCAGCACTAACGGTTAGGCTGGACAAGCCTAAGGCACCAAATAAGATCAAACGGATGCTTTGGTAAAGCGGAGAATATAACAAGGGCACACCTATGATTGCAGAGCCTATTGAATTGCGATACTGAATTTAGTAACCATATTATTAATCATGTATGGCGGTTAATAAACGACTAAAAAATCACTGATTGATAATGCTATCTTAAGAATTTGGCTGTTTTACATATAATGACGACTAATCATAGTCAAAAAAAACCAAATCAGCTACACTATTTACCAAAATTTATAATATAGCCAAGCTGTTTTTTGAATGGTTGCTGAGGTTATGCTCAGCGCTAGATGTCGAATGATATCCCAATACGCCTGCTACCGCAGTTTTTTTGGCTCAAGACGTTGCTATTTTAACAAGGTTTTGCCTGACTTATCACTACTTTAATTGTTTATGACTTATATTTAACCTGCGATGCCCATTATGACTGATAAAATACTTTTAGAGCCTAATATGATCGATACCAAACTCAATAGCCGTCTACAACAATTAGAGAGCTGGTTACAGCAAGTATTTGCTGGTCAAACGTTCCAACTCGATAGTCTACCCGGTGACGCAAGTGCTCGCCAATACCATAGAATCCAACTGTCAGACAGTAATGACACGACAGTCGCACATTATATTGTCATGGATTCAGCGGACGAACAAGACGCCATGCGCCAGTTTATCAATGTGACTAAGCTGATGGTACCGGCGATCAATGTACCGACGCTCATTGCGCAAGACGTGACGAAAGGGTTTTTGGTGTTACAGGATTTTGGTGCGATAGAGTTCGCCCATCTGCTCGTTGATGCGACGCCTGCGCAGATAGATGAGCATTATCAGTTGGCAATGCAGACGTTGGTCGCGCTACAGACCGTGCCAGTTGAAACAGCCAAGTCGCAATATCAATTGCCAGATTATGATACCGAGTTATTAGATCGTGAGATGGATTTATTCAGCGATTGGTTTATACCTTATATCGGTGTCGAGCT
>NZ_CAJGYX010000009.1:0-75446 GCF_904845955.1 Psychrobacter cibarius | reverse complement strand
GCTAGCGACTTAAAAATAGTGAGATTTTTCGGTAGAAAAGGACAAATTAACAACTACTGCTCTCTATATTGTTTTTCTCGATAATATCGATTTTTCTCTCTAATTCTATAATCTGTAACTTACAGCTCTTATAGTGATCTTCTTGATTGCCCTCTATGTCCTTAAGGGTTCTTTGATAGATACGGTTGTACAGTGAGGTTAGGGCTTTTTTAATTGCTTTGATTTCTTTCGAAGATAAATCCATTTGCTTATCAAAATCAGGTGCTTTTATTTTTGCACACAGCTCAAAAAGTGTGAGATTAAAATCTTGATAGTATTGCTGCACTGAGTTTTCTTTTGATTGATCGCTATATTGGATGTTTTTTTTCATCAGAATGAGCAAAGCACTATCAATCAAGTTTTTTTCATAATCTGTCAAACATAAGTAATGGTTCATTACATCGATTCTCAGTTATTTCAAAATTGCTATTCAGAAGGCCATCAGTTGGCTACTTTAAAAAAACCCAACCCTAACGACCCTTGCAAAATACTTATCTCGCCTGCTTAGTTTGGTCTTTACTCTTTAAAAGATTTTATTGTGATGCGGCATATCGTCAATGGCTTTGAATAATCAACGCATTTTATAGGGTGAAAATGAAAGTATCGTGACAACGTCTACGCTTTATAAAAAATATGCCAAAGCCAGTCGCCCTAATCTATATATAAGATATCTTTTCATTCGCTATTACTTGCCCGTCTAGAAAAGCGCCAATATGACGCTTATAGCGTACCACTTAAGAAACCTTTCCTCATTAAGGTTACTTTTCTTCAATCTTCATAAATCTACTTAACGTTTGAATCATTTATCATTCTCGTTGTCGATAGAGCAAATTTTTATCACGATGCTTTTTATCACGTGAATGCTTTGCTTGATATTGAGTGAGGCAGTTTCAACCACAACTCATAACTAATATGACTTTATACGAGAAAAAATAATGAAAAAAATAATGATAAGTTCAATACTAGCCATTACTGCTTGCTTCACAATGGTTAGCCAAGCAAGTGCTGCGCCGCAAATTGCTAAACATCATGTTGCTCAAGTGAAGCATCAAAAGGTCAATGCAAAGTTTGATAATAAACATCAGCATGTGAAGAAAAAGGCAGTAGTATCAAAGCATCAATCAAAAAAACCAGCGGCTCATCTCAAAGCAAAAAGCAAGTATCAAGCTAAGCATACTCATGGACATCGTTCTTAATCGTTCAGCTGACTGATATAAAAATAGCGCCCATATTAGGCGCTATTTTTTTGTTTCGTTGTTATGTAATAAGTGCTATGTGACGAAAGCTATGTAACAAGGCTATATGATAAAGGGCATGTCACCATGATAATCACTACTGACTGTTTAAAGTCACCGTCTTAGTACTACCATTACTACTAGGCTGACTCAGTGTCACTTTGCTTGCTAAGATATCGCCTTTGGCATTGATCTTGTAGCATTCTGATGAAGTGCCTGCAGGGTCAAAGCTGAGTAATAGATTGCTTGAGGTTTCTATACAGAACCATGCGGTATTATTTGTATCACGCGATAAAGACCAGTCTTGGTTATAAGTCCCTATCTTGTTACGCATGCTGCTATCGGCATAGACATTTTCCGTCAGTAGCTTACTAGAAGCGCCTACCGTCGCCATTTTAGGAATGGTGGTCGTCTGGTTAGATAGCGAGTATTTACCTGTACCGTCTGTAAAACCATGGAATATCAGTGGATTCAGGGTGAAGTAATTGATAGCGACGGATTGATTGGTGATTTGATTATTCATCTTATTGATGGTGTTTATTTCGGTACCTTGTACAGACTTATTATTAAATACCATACTGCCTTTAGGCGTCACTTGAATCTCTGCTGACACGCTTTGACTGCCGACAACCGCAACTAATTTATCACTGCGTTATTTGGTATAGATGTTGAGCATGGCAGTCTCAACAGGGTATTGAGTGACGATGCCATTGACATTGTTGTTTTGACCCGTGTTCCCTGTCATTCCACCAGCACAAGCGCTTAAACCCAGTCCTGCTGCAATACATAAACTTAGTGTCTTCATTATTTTGTCCTCAACTTTTAAATGTATGATGTGATATCTACTATAATCGAATTTTTAAACAATGACATCTGCTAACTGTCTTAGACTTTGCTATTTTTAGTCCGCCCATACCAACGGTACTTTGTGAAATTAACGAGAGATTACTGAGAGAGTCTTGGTACAAAGTGATGATAGTCGCCAACGATTTTATAGTATGGCAGCACTGCAGCAATTAAGACCAAATGTTCTATCGATACCGCATTAAGAGAGATTAATGACTTAGTAAAGAAGGGGATGGTGCAAGAATTTCAAGCTTCGGGGTGTCGTACGAGTTATGAGTTGAATTTATAATAAAAATTATTTGGTTGAGAAAATCTGCAGGCCACAAAAAAGCCAGACAACTGAAATTATCTGGCTTTTTGTGCAGAATTTTTATCAGCTATCCTAATTAGCTAACCATTAACCATTAACCATTAATCTATAGTCGCGATACTGCTACCGCTTAGAACTTCGACCTTTTGCAGGGCGCTTACCATTTGTAGCAGGTTTGCCATTGCCTACAGCCTTCTTGCCATTACCAAAAGGACGTCTATCTTTACCTTTAGAACCCGCTGGTTTTCTCGCATCATCCTTGGCGTGTTTTTTATTGCCTTTTGCTGTCCCCGCTGATTTTGAAGACATTTTTGTCTTTGATGAATCATCAGTACGATTATTTTTTCGTGGCGCATTACGAGGTTTCTTGCCCGGATTACTGGCATCTGAAGAAGAACCTTCTATGGACTTAAGTAAAACAGACAACTCTTTTTCGGTTAAATCTCGCCAATCTCCAACGGGAGTACCTTTAAGACTGACATTCATAATCCGCGTACGCTCAAGCTTCACCACTTCATAGCCAAAATGCTCACACATACGACGAATTTGACGGTTTAAACCCTGCACTAGCGTGATGTTAAACACGGTGGGTGCCACCTTAGTAACCGGGCATTTCTTGGTCATCTTCCCAAGCATTGGCACGCCACCAGCTAAACCCTCAATAAAACTATCTGTTATCGGCTTGTTCACCGTCACCAAATATTCTTTCTCGTGGTTGTTACCAGCACGAAGTACCTTATTAACCAAATCACCATTACTGGTCAAAAAGATTAAACCCTGAGAGTCTTTATCCAAACGTCCAATCGGAAAAATACGTGTACTATGTCGAACGAAATCAACGATATTATCTTTTTCTGAAGCTTCTGTAGTGCTCACAATACCCACGGGTTTATTCAAGACAATAAACACAAAATCATCCGCCTCTCGCGGCTCAATGAGTTGCCCGTTGACTTTTACCGTATCTCCAGCAACCACTTGATCGCCGACTTGAGCACGCTTACCATTGATGTATACATTACCTTGTTCAACAAAGCGGTCAGCGTCTCGCCTGGAGCAAATACCGCTTTCGCTGATGTATTTATTTAAACGAGTTGAGGAAGCGTTAAACATAAAGCACCGTTTTACCTGATAAGAAGCATTTTTTTACTAAGAAAAAAGCCTAAATTAAAGGGGTTGTCAACAAAGAGATGGTTCACATTATATAGGAAATTCAATATCCATTTCGGGAGAGAAGGGCAAAACCTTAGAAATATATCCAGTATCGTATTTGTAACTATTAAAATCAATATTATCCCAATTTTGTTTCTACGGATTTAACGGTAGAGGTCATACTTTATTCACTGATTTTTATCGCAAGCTGAGTACTAAGAAATGGGCAATGATGACCAAGTGTTCTATAGACCCAGTACTACGAAGTATCAATGACTTGATAGAGAAGGGAATGTTGGAAAAATATGATGCTTCTGGGCGTAGTACAAATTACGAGGTTGCCTTGTGAACAAACTTGCTAGGGGTTTGAATTTTACTGTCCAGTTGGTTAGTTAGACTCTCTCAAGCTAGTTTCTACAGGATTGACAGCATAGGTCAAGGATAACCAAGCTGAGTACGTTTCAAAAAATGTATCATGTGCATGTGCTGAATTGGTAAGGATAAGCGATGTAAACTCACTGCGATTATCTATGTAAATTTGCTGTAAATAGTCACAGCATCGAATGAAAGGCTTATTAAAAATGAAAGGCTTATTAAAACAGCACATTCAGGTTTCTTATTATCATTATTATGCCACTGATAACCATTAGCATGAGTAGCATTATTCTAAACTGACTAATACTCATACCGGCCAAAAAGCGTTTGCCGATGATATTGCCAATAACGGCACCTAATCCTAAAACAATGCCATATACCCAAAGCTTGACGGTGAATATACCAAAAAAAGAATAGCTGCCGATTTGTACCATACCTACAAAAAAAGAATTAGCCGTTTTGGTAGCAATAAGGTTTTCTTTTTCTAGTCCAGTATTCATATAAAAAGGGTTAAGTATAGGGCCGAGACCGCCCACTAATGTGCTCATGAAAGCAATCATAAAGCCCAAAGGTATAAAACCTGCTTTTGGCATATCAAAAGTTTTATTTACCTTACCAAACTTATATTGGAATATAGTAGATACCAAAAACACGCCAACCAACAACTGGATCCAGTTTGCATCCAAACGACTAAAAACCAATGCTGCTAACCACGCACCGACAATGGCACTTGGTACATAGTATTTGGTCAACGACCAATCAATATCATTCCAGAATAAATATAGTCGAGATGTATTACTAATCAAAGTAGCCAAATTGATCACAGGTGGTGCAACCGCTGTCCCTATCATCCAGGAAGTGGCTGGTATCAGTAACATAGCACCGCCACCACCCGATATAGTAGAGATAATAAAAGCGGCCATGCCAGCGAAAAACAAGCCTACTAAATGCCAACTTGGGATGGATTGTAGTAAATCTAAAACAAGGAGCACTATAAAATCCTATTTCATGAGTGACATCAAGTGGTAGTAGTCAACTAAATCTGTCTAAATGATAAGAGGTTTTATTAGAGTAGCATTTTCATTCCTCTAGCAATTTCAACGCGTTCATTGAAAGTATCGGGTGTAACTATTTCCTAAAAAAATGGTGGTCATACATAGAGTATAACCACCACCGGAGAGTATTTTGAGAACAGAGTAACTAAAACTTAAATAGCAGGCTTAAATTTTCTACGGTAGATACTACGTATAACTGGCATGAATACCATCAAAATAGCCAACAACCATAGCACTACTGTGATAGGGCTGCTCCATAAGATACTAAGCTCGCCTTGAGAGATAGATAGGGCTCGTCTTAAATTAGACTCCATGAGCTCACCCAATACATAGCCCAAAATAAGCGCTGATAAGGGGAAGTTTAGTTTACGTAAGAAGTAACCGAAGACACCAAGTGCCACCATAAATACCAAGTCAAAGGTCGTGCTATGGATAGAATATACGCCAACGAAACTGACCGCAGCAATGGCTGGTATCAAGATGTAGTTTGGTACATCAAGCAGTTTGGCGAACAAACCTACCAAAGGGATGTTCATGATTAGCAAAATCACGTTACAGATAAATAATGAGGCAATCAGACCCCATACGATATCTGGCTGCTCAGTAAATAACTGTGGACCCGGTGTGATGTTATATAACGTCAACGCACCCATCATGACTGCTGTCGTACCAGAACCCGGCACACCTAGCGTCAACATTGGCACAAATGAGCCACAAGCTGAGGCATTATTTGCTGCTTCTGGCGATGCAACACCGCGAAGATCACCATCACCAAAGGTTCCAGTATCACCAGCGATTTTACGTTCACTAGCATAAGTCATTGCACTGGCAATCGTTGCGCCTGCACCTGGTAAGATACCAACAACAAAGCCCATTAGACCACTACGTAGCATGGCTCCAAAAGCAAAAGTAAACTCTTTAAAGTTTAATAGACTGCGCTTACCTTGTTCAATAACCTTGTGTCCCGTCGTGGTTTTTTCGAGCAAGATTAGAATTTCACTCACACTAAAGAAACCAATCACAATGGTAGTAAATTGAATGCCATCAGACAGATTAACCGAATCAAAGGTAAAGCGGTAAATACCAGTAACAGCATCAACCCCAACAGTTGCTAGACCAAGACCAATCAACGCGGCAATACCCGTTTTAACTGGCTGATCACCTACCAAACCACTGAGGCAGGTAATAGCAAATACCATCAGTACAAAGTATTCAGCAGGTCCAAATGAGATTGCCCATTTGGCTAATAACGGCGCAAATAGCACCACACCGATTGTCGCGATAGTGGCACCGACGAAAGAGCTGACAGCAGATAAAGACAGTGCAATACCAGCCTTGCCTTGTTTTGCCAATGGATAGCCATCCAAAGTCGTCATAATGGCGCCAGCATCACCGGGTACGTTAATAAGAATGGCAGAAATACGACCACCATATTCACAACCAAGATAAACGGCTGCTAGCAAAATGAGCGCACTCTCAGGCGGTAAACCAAGCGCAAAAGCGAATGGCAGTAATATCGCTACACCATTAATCGGGCCAAGACCCGGCAACATGCCCACAATCGTACCTAAAAAAGCTCCGATGAGTGCCAGCAGTAAGTTTTTGGGGGTAGATGCAACAGCAAAGCCATGCATCAAAAAATCAAAAGTATCCATATTGGCTATCCTATTATCCCTGACAACAATCCGAGTGGTAATTTGACATCTAAAAATAGGTCAAATAAGACATATAAGCCAATACTGATTAACACTGAAAAGATAAAACTCTTTAGAGGATTACCTGCAAACAGTAAACCTACGGCGAAAGACATCAGAATAGTGGCAAGAATAAAGCCCAATACTTCAAAAATGAGACCATAGACCAATAAGGCAAGCGCACATAAAATAAGATTACGGATGATCGTTTTATTTAAACCCAATTCAATCGCTTTAGTAAAACTGGTGGGACGAAAAGCAACGACTAAGCAGCCAAAGGCAAGCGGGGAAAAGATTAAAATAGGGTAAGGACGAGGACCAATTGGGTCATAAGCAATAGGGGCAACATAACCAATGGCTAAGTATATTAAGAATATACTGACCAGTGCCATCAGCCCGGAAAACAAACGTTCCATTGTCATAAGGAGCATTCCTTGGATTTTGGAGCAAAAGGCTGACAGATAGATATCCTGCCAGCCCTTTGAGAAATACCAAAATATTTGATATTCAATTGCTAAAGGTTATTAAATCTCAACGTAACTATTTGGTTGGTGCTGCTTCAACAAGACCATATTCAGCAGATAACTCGCGTAGTTCGCCCGTACGTTTATAAACGTAGGCTTGTAGCTCATCGCCAGTCATAGAGAAAGGCAGCAATTCTTGTTGCTCACGTATTTCAGCGAATTTCGGATCAACAAGCATCTTATCGAAAGCCTCTTTCCACCAGTTATAAGCACTAGGGCTTACGTCTGGACCCATGTAGTAACCACGAACGACTGGCCACGTCACATCATAACCTTGCTCTTTCGCAGTAGGAATATCGGTCATCGTGCCGCCCAATCTTTCATCTGAAAATACTGCTAATACACGTAATTTACCTGCATTGGCTTGCGGCATAGTCTCAGCAATACCAGCACTGACAACAGTAATATGATTGCCCATCACCGCTGTGATCGCCTCGCCGCCGCCTTCCATGGCCACATAGGTCATGTCACTAGGCTTGACACCGACGGCTTTGGCTAAAATGGCCGTTTGCATCCAATCTTGGCCACCAACGCTACCACCAGCACCGAAGCTGATAGCTTTTGGATCTTTTTTGAGCTCAGCAACTAAGCCGGCCAAATCTTTAATAGGAGAGTCTGCATTGACCGCGATAGCGCCATAATCAGTACCAACACCCGCGAGCCATTTCACATCTTTTTCAGTGAACTTACCAAATTTACCTTGCGATAAATTAAGGATAGAGCCGGTAGAGAAGGCAATAATTGCATCGCCATTGTCACGATCATTGGCAACGATTTTGTTATAAGCAACAGCGCCGACGCCGCCTGGCATATAGGTGACGCGCATAGGATCTTTTAAGATGCCAGTATCTCTTAAGCCAGCTTGGGCAAGCTTACAAGTCAAATCAAAGCCGCCGCCCGGTTTGGCAGGTGCAATACATTCTGGACGTGAAGGGGCAGTGAGCTCAGTTGATCCATCTGCGGCAGTCGCATCTGTACTGGCAGTTTCGTTTGCATTGTTACAAGCGGTCAAAGATAGAATAGACAGGCTAAGAGCCAGATAGGATAGTTTTTTCACACGACACTCCTTGTGTGTATTTTTACAGTAAAAATTCAATAGAATTTTGGCCAAAATATAAAGTTATTACAGGTGAAGGTAGCATTCGATTAATGTGTCTCATTAACTTCATAAACGTATGCTTTTCATTACTATGCAAAAGTAACAGAATATTTTAAAAATAACAAGAAACATATGTATGTATGTATGAATTTTATAGTAATATATTAAATTGAAGGCGGCATAAGGTCTCCTGTTATAGCAATATGCAGGATGAATAAATGATATTGATTTCTTCGAAAAAAATATTTAAATTAATTAAAACAAATAGATAAGATGATTTGGTGATGGCGAAGATTATTGAGACATCCTAAAAATAACGTTGATATCAGTACCATTACGGGGCTATGACAACGATTTAAGAAGTTATGAATTTAGTGAGAAAAATAGATATATTGGGATCAAAATATAGTAAGCATATTTAAAAATATTAAAAAATCACGGTATATTTTACCTATGAGAAGTTAAAATATCAGCTGGATAAGTAAAATTGCGAGTATTCCGATACCAATATCTAAGGGCACTGCCTTGAATAGTAGCGCATTAAAAAGCTTGTCTTTGTTTATAACGACTTGAGAAGCGCCTAACATCAGACTACCTCCTGATGAGAAAGGCGAGAGTGATGAGCTTTGCGCCCCCACAACAATACAGGTAAATAGTAATAAAGGGCTCAGTCCAGAGGCAACTGCTAGGGGCAGGACCATAGGAAATAAAGTAGGGGCGACTACCCCGAGCGTACTAGCAAATATTGACATAATGGCGCTAATAACAAAGACTAAAATCGGTATCATCCAGATAGGTACATTGGTACTTAGCCATTCTGTCAGCTCATAAATAACGCCTATTTCTACTCCGAGGCTGATTAACATACCAACACCACAAATCATAATGAGGGTATTCCAAGGTATTAGAGCAATCACTGCTTTTTCATCGCCTAATTTTAAAAATAAGCTCACTAAAGCAAAAAATATGGCGATAAAACCAATGTCAATCCGAGCGTTCAAAAACTGAATCGCTGATACTTGTGGCATGAGTAGATTTAAAATGGGCACGATAAGTACAATAGCCATCATAATAAAGATCAGTATAAGAGACTGTTTTTGTTTACTGTTAAAGGGTTCTGGTATGGTCGTCTGAATCGATATTTTGCTATTTTTGGTATTGATAAAGCTATAAGCACCCAATACAATCATAGGCATGATAAAAGTGACAGCGAACACCCCTAACACATAAGTAAAGGTATTGTCATTTGCGACGCCTGCGCCGCGCATCAGCTCTCTAAAAATAACACCGCTTTGTGAGGTGATAAAGTTAGCACCCGCTAAGGCACCATAGTTCACCGATAAAGTAGCAATGACAAGATTCAAGTTAGTGCGTTTAGACAACAGCAGGATCATTGGTGCCATCGTCGCTAAGACGGTGTAATAGCCGGCTCCTAGGCCTGCAATAATCGTGGCAACAAGGAAAATAACCAAAGGTAAGAATGCGGGAAAGTGACGGCACTTATAGATTAAATGATTAGATAGCTTCTCTAAAGCACCGTTAGCTAGGGGAAAGTTATAGAAAAGCGTCACTGCAAAAATAACAAAGAAAATTTTGAGAGGCCATAGCTCAACAATTTCATGTGCCTTCATCCCCATACCGAAACAACCGATCAGATATGAAAATGCAATAGCAAATAGGCCAATATTAATCTTAGTGGTATAGCCCAAAATGATACATATCACGATGGCGGCGAGAATATAAAGAGTCACGACTACTCCTTGACCTTAACTGTATGAGTTCTATAAAAAACCATAGCAGTTTTTACAGAGTAAAGAGCATTGCACTAATATTGACGGATAGCTTTTTATATCAAAAGCTCATCTGAGCTTTAAAAGCGTATCATTGAGTAGAATGATAGCAAAAAAGTTGGCGTTAATTAGGAAAGATTAATCATAAAAATATAATAATGCTTTAATATTAATGTGATACCTATCGAATGCGCTGAAAGCTTAAGAGAAATTGATCAGGGATAACGTAGTTTTACAGCAATAGCAGTGCTTGACGAGATTGAAACAGTTAATAAAAACCTTTCCACTGTGGTGAAAAAAATGCTAAATAATTTCAAAGAATTTAAAATGCCACGTTATGAGCAAGTGCGATGGCATATACAGACGTTACTGACAGAGAGTAAGTGGGATTAAAACACGCCCTTACCGACGGAACAGGAATTTGCAGATAAGTATGAAGTATCTGTAGGAACTGTCCGAAAAGCTGTCGAAAAATTGGTAGAAGATGGGGTGTTAATAAAGCAGCAAGGCAAAGGCACCTTCTTAAAACGTCCAGATTTTGCAAGCTCATTATTAAAGTTTTTTAAGTTTCGTGATAAAGATGCTCGCTATGTCACACCGAAGGGCATAATTAAAAAAACCATGGTCATAAACGGTATTGATGACACTAATAAAAAACTAAATATAGGTAAAAATAAAGCGCTCATTTATATAGAACGTACGCGTATGGTTGAAGACAGAGTCTTGTTAAGTGAAAAGATTTGGTTACCTAAGAGTCGTTACGAAGCCTTTGCAACCCTAAATCCTGAAGATTTTGAGAATCTTCTCTATCCGTTTTACTATACAAAGTGTGGTCAATTCGTATCGTCTGCTGTAGAGACGCTGTATTTTATAACCGATCACAGTGATGATTATCTGGGCAACAATAAGCAAGAAAACTTAGTTAAGGTATGCCGCATTGCGAAGAATCTAGAAGGCGATCCTATCGAATATAGAGAATCATATGGACTGGCAGAAAAATTCAGTTATGAGATTAATATTATTTAGCGGTCTATCAAAGTAGTGGTCAACTCATTCAGATTATTTGCAAAGGGGTTATGCAATTAATAATATGTAAAACTGATACAGTGTTTATAACAACTTTATTTAAGGGGCTGTCCTAGATAAGTAAAATAATCTAGGATAGTCATATGAGAAAGAGTAGATTAAGTTGGTACAAACAAACTAAGCTTATCGAACTATTTGTTGCCGATTCTACCGCAAGAACAGCATCAAGCTTAGTGGGTGTTAATAAAACAACAGCCAGCTATTACTTTCACAGGCTAAGACTACTGATTTATGAAAATAGTCAGGAGCCTGGCCTTCTAGAAGGCGAAATAGAAGTCGATGAGAGCTACTTTGGCGGCGGGCGCGAAGGCAAACGTGGTCGCGGTGCTGGTAACAACGTGCCTGTGTTTGGACTGCTTCAGCGTAATGGTAGCGTCTACGCATGTATTATCCCTAATACCAGAGCCGATACCTTAATCCCTATTATAAGAGAGAAAGTAAAGCCTGATAGTATTGTTTACACTGACTCCTTTAGAAGTTACAACGCCCTTGATGTCAGTGAGTTCACCCATTACCGTATCAATCATTCAAAAGAGTTTGCACAAGACAGAAACCATATCAACGGAATAGAGAACTTTTGGAGCCAAGCCAAGCGACATATGCGTAAATATAATGGCATCCCAAAAGAGCATTTCCATCTGTTTTTGAAGGAATGTGAGTGGCGTTTTAACTACAGCGAACCAAAACGTCAATTATATCAGCTAAAACAATGGGTTAAACAATGGGTTAAACAATGGGTTAAACAAGAACTGAACTAGTTATCTAGGACAGCCCCTTAAAAAAAATTATGATAGCGCAAACTAGAGTTTTTCTGCAAGTCATTGTTATCGTGCAATATTAAATTAGAGCTTAGGCTTGCCACTGCTTGTTATCTTGATGAAAGTACCACGTCATTATTATAGGTGCGAGCAGGCTTAGCCAAATACCATAAGTAATCGATAGCCCTTGCGCTACTATGGTATAGCTCAGCAAAATAATAACGGTGGCAAGAATAAGAGCGGTCATATTGTGACTTGATTTGCGGCACATCAAGGCTCGAAGTAAAGTTAGGGTCACTAAAAAGCCAAATAGCATCATCATCAATAATCCCATAGCATAAGGCTGGGTGACCGTACGATTTAGAGCCTCTGCCCAAGCATCGGTCACTAAATTAAGCGCGCTGCCTAATGCTGCAAGCGTAGCGAAAACAAAAAAGTGTCCATAGCCAAATAAGAATAAATCATAACGGCGACGCTCATTGTCCAAAATAGTACCAAACGGGATCGTAAAATAGAGCCACCATAAGGCGAAAACCAATGCTACAAGGCTTGAACCTAATAATATAATAGCGCTAGCAGCAGACTCGGAGTTGACTAAAAAGGTTCGAATGCTGTTACTGACCCCTAGCACGCCTTCGCCTAAAACAATAATGGTCAACAGACCATAACGTTCAGCCATGTGATGAGGATGCCAATTGATATTCTGTGCAGCACGCGCCCATATAGGCATCAGTAATTCAGCAGCTATAAATAAAAACAACGCAGGCGTTTGTATCGAAGCAGGTAGAAACAACCAAAGTATCCAAACACTTTGTAGCGTTAATAAGCCAATAATACTGCGACCAGCCACCCGTTTGTGACCTTCTACTTGGCGATAGACACGCCACCACTGGCTACAGCTGGCCAATCGCATGATCGCGTAACCAGTGACTCCTATCCATGTTAGCCCTTGTTCAAAAAACTGATTGATATTGGCGGCAATCATTAATGAGCCAAACATTTGTAGCAATACTGAGAGACGATAGTACCAATCATCAGGATCGTAGCCGGAAGCAAACCATGTGAAGCTCGTCCAAGCATTCCATAAAATAAAGAAGGCTATAATAAAGGTCAAAAACCCTAAAAAGTCATGCTCAAGCAAGCGCTGGTGAAGACCGCTTGCTGCTGCTGAAACAGCAATGACGTAGACTAAATCAAATAATAACTCAAGCGTTGTTGATGCCCGATATGGCTCATTGGGATCGCGGGCACTTATGTTATTGAGAGCAGGTATAGTGTTCATTTAAGCTTGTCCGTTAAGTGTTGAGCCGTAAATGCTTATCAAAAATTATCCCAGTACGGATTATCACCAAAACGCTCGGCAATAAAGTCAATCAAATAACGACAACGCTGCGATAAGAATCGATTTTTAGGATAGACCGCATAAGCGTTTAAAGTGGGTAATTGATATTGCTGCAGGATAGGCACAAGCTCACCGCTGATTAAGGCTTGATACGTAATAAAGGTCGGCAAAAAAGCAATACCATGACCTTTGACTGCCATCTCCCGCAAAAAGTCCCCATTATTGGCTTTTATTTTACCGTTTACGGCGACTTGATGCTTCTTACCTTGCTCATCTATCAATTCTATCGCGCTAGATTTGCTCATACCATATTGTAAAAACTCATGTTCTGACAGATCGTCAAAAGTCTTTGGCGTACCCATTCTCTCTAGATATTCAGGACTGGCACATAAGGTATAACGAATCAGTGCCAGACGTTTGGCTTGATAACTGGAATCTTGCAGCTCCCTAATCCGAATCGCTAATTCAAACCCTTCCTCAATCAAGTCAGTATGCCGATCAGAAAAATCCAGCTCAAACTTTAACTCAGGATGCTGATTGGCGTATTCATCGATGACATCGTTTAAATGCATCAAACCAAAGGACAATGGCGCAGTCATCTTTAATGTTCCTTCGATACGTGTCGGAGTACCACTCGTCTCTTCATTCAGCGCATCCACTTCACTGAGTATATGGTGCACCTTTTGATAATACTGCTCACCAGCTTGGGTTAAGTTTGATTGACGCGTGGTTCGGCTAATCAGTTGACTGCCCAAGCGCGTCTCTAACTCCTTTAAACGCCGGCTTACCGCAGATTTTGCGATGTTCAGTTGCTCGGCAGCCTTGGTAATACTGCCTGCTTCGACAACACGCACAAACATTGCCATATCTTCTAATTGTCCCATGTAAACCACCTCTTAATTGTTCTACAAATAAGAACTTACATTTGCAATTATCACGGTTTATCTATGCATAAGCAACGAATACAATAGCACCGTCTCATAATCAAATAAAAGCTTAAGAAACATTCTATTACCTATTACTGGAGAAAACCCATGGACAACCTGCAAGCGTTAAGCGCGCCAATTGGGCGCCTATTGTTATCAATGATCTTTATCTTTTCAGGCTTTACCAAAATTACCGGTTATGCCGCTACTCAAGGTTATATGGAAGCAATGGGTGTACCTGGGATGCTATTGCCTTTGGTTATTGCTGTTGAACTTTTCGGCGGCCTTGCTATTCTCTTTGGTTTTAAAGCGCGCTTAGTAGCGATTTTAATGGCTGGTTTTAGCGTTGTCTCAGCGCTGCTTTTTCATCGATTCTGGATAGATGAATCACAGATGAACCCTTTCATGAAAAACATTGCGATGGCGGGTGGTTTCTTGATGATATTTGCTCATGGAGCAGGTGCTTATTCAATTGATAACAGTAATCATCGCAGAATATAGTAGAGTAAATGGCTGAGAAAATATTGTCTTATCATCATAATCAAGGAGCCGCTATGAGCGCATCCATAAACATCGCCTTAATTATTGGCAGCTTGCGAAAAGAATCTATCAATCGTAAATTTGCAGAATATATGGTGTCGCAGATGCCTGAAAGCGTGTCTATAAAAGAAGTCTATATCGCAGACTTACCGCTTTATAATCAGGATTATGATGATACGACTATCGATAGCTATGAGCGTGTGCGTCAGCAGCTGAAAGGCGCTGATGCCGTATTAATTGTCACACCAGAGCATAACCGCACTATGCCTGCCGCCTTGAAAAATGTCGTAGATATCGCCTCACGTCCTTATAAAGAAAGCGTGTGGACCCATAAAAAAGTTGCGGTAGTGACGGCCTCGCCAGGCAGTTTTGGCGGTATCAATAGTGGCCTTGATGTCAGAAAAAGCATGCAAATGCTTTCGGCACAAATGATGATTGATCCTGAAATTCATTTAAGTCGTGCAACTGACAGCTTAAATGATGATGGCAGTGTTAGCCGGCGCACACAGAAATTCTTACAGCGCTTTGTGACTGATTTTGTGGATTTTGCAAGGAATACCAGTGCCTAAAGCTGTCGCTGATAACAATACTCTAGATCGTAAGACACCAAGCTTTTGGCAACGCTATCAAGCGCCTATACTATTAACGATAGTTGGTGGAGCGATTGATACCATTGGCTTTATTACTTTATTTGGCTTTTTTACCGCTCATGTCACGGGTAACTTAGTACTGGCTGGTAGCGGTTTGGTTAAAGGTGAAGATGGCTTATGGATCAAGCTGGCATCGGTGCCACTTTTTATAATAACGGTGGTTATTACCAAAATATACATTGATAAAAGTCGGAAGCAAACGTTAGTACTCAGTCATTTATTTTTGGCAGAAGCGCTATTTTTAAGCGCATTTATGATAGCAGGATTGTCCTTTCAACCTTTCACTGAAGCAGGCGATATAACCGTCGCCATCACTGGTGGTTTGGGCTTAACGGCACTTGCCATTCGTAATACGGCTAGTAAAATAGTCATCAAACATATGAGTCCAACGGTATTAATGACAGGTAATACGACCCAATTGGGTATTGGTCTGTCAGATTATATTGCCAACCGTAGCGCTGATAATGCCAAAAAGTTGGGGCATAGCGCGGCATTGGTTATCAGTTTTGTGATTGGCGCGCTACTCGGTGCGGTACTGTACGTCAATCTCAGTTATTGGGCAGTCGGTTTGTTTGTCATCCCTGTGCTGTACTTATCACTACTAGCGCGTAATTCAGAGTTCTTACAGCATATTAGCTAATAAAAGTTTTACCTACATTGAGTAATGTCATTAATCGTAAAAAGCCATGATGATTTATCATGGCTTTTTTGTTGAGCGTCACTGTAACTATTTTTAGCTTCTATTTTAAGCCTTTGCGCCATGAAACACCGAATTGGCTTGGTATTCTGGATGCTTATCAATATAGGATTTCACATAAGGACAGGTTGGTTTAACGCGTAAATTTCTAGAAGCGGCATTATCTAAGATGATTTTGACTAAATAACCAGCAATACCACGACCACTAAGCGACTCAGGCACGAATGTGTGCTTATACTCAATACCTTCTTCACCTGTGGATGTGGTAAAAAACTCATACTCTTCAAAAGAAACCTGATCGTCGATATGAATCTCAAAACGTTTTTGAGCTTTATTGTCGATAACTTCATTATTTAATGTATGTAGATTTGACATGGTTTCCCTCTCTTTATCATTAGTATTTTTTACACCTACTTATTGGTACTAACGGGTGACGCGAATGATGGCGTGACTACTATATTACGTTAATTCTAAGCACCTATTGTTCTATAAATAAGAATAGTTATTTGCAATAAGCACTGTTTATCTATATCTGCTCAACAATTATAATAGGACCATAGCTTAAACAAGCCAATTAAAAATAAAGGATAACTTATGAAAACGATTTATCATACAGCAGATTCTCGTGGCGATGCTAACCATGGCTGGCTCAAAAGCCGTCATACTTTTAGCTTTGCCAATTATCATAATCCAGAGCGTATGGGTTTTGGCGCACTACGAGTCATCAATGATGACTTTGTTATTGGTGGTCAAGGTTTCGGCAAGCACTCACACCGCGACATGGAAATTATCAGTATTCCCCTATCTGGCAAGCTTGGTCATGGCGATAATATCGGTAACGAAGGCATCATCGAAACGGGTGAGATTCAGGTCATGTCAGCGGGCACAGGTATTACTCATAGCGAGATGAATGGCGGTGCCAATGAACCTGTCAAGTTTTTACAAATTTGGGTGATTCCAAATAAAATGGGTGTGACGCCGCGCTATCAGCAAGTACATATGGATGAGCACATGAAAGCTAATGAGTTTAACCAAGTGCTCTCGCCAAATGCGGACGACGCTGGGGTTTGGATTCATCAAAACGCTTGGTTCCATATGGGTCATTTTGACAAAGGCGTGACTCAGACTTATGATTTAAAAGATGCCAATAACGGTGTTTATGTCTTGGTACTAGAGGGTAAAGTTACTATCAACGGTAACGTTCTTGATACTCGTGACGGCCTTGGTATCTCAGATACCAAAAGCTTCACGATGGATGCGACCGAGGACGCAAGAGTACTACTAATGGAAGTACCTATGTATTAATTGATACAAAAAATAGTAGTAATTCATAATCATGTATTCAATAATCTGTAACTATAAATCATAAGAGGTGGATGATGAGTATTCAAACCCTAGAGCCAAGGTTGGCTGATGTCGGCGGTATTCCGATTGCCCGTTTATTACCCAATAAAGGTAAACAGCCTATCGGTGCGTGGTGCTTTTTAGATCACGCTGGTCCTGCTGACTTTGGTGAAGATGAAACCGGTATGCAAGTCGGTCGTCATCCGCACACCAATCTGCAAACCTTTAGCTGGATGTTAAATGGCGAAGTACTGCATAAAGATAGCTTAGGTAACGAGCAAGTCATTACCAAAAACCAAGTCAATGTCATGACTGCAGGTACAGGTTTGAATCAAGGTATCAGTCATACGGAACAAAGCGTCTTTCCAGACACTGGTGGTTCGTCAGAGGCGGCGCGTGCTATCAGTATGGTACAACTCTGGATTGCACTACCGACGGATCAAGAGATTGAGCGCGGTTTTCATCATTATCCAGAGCTACCAACGTGGACGGAAAATAGTGTTGAGATGATTTTGACCACCGGTAGCTATACCAATGCTTCAGGTCAGCACTTTAAAGCGCCTACCATCCAATACTCCAAGCTGGTCGGTATCGACGTGTACTTCACCGAAGATGGTGAGGTGACGCTCACTTTAGAACCAAGCTTTGAATACGGTATATTGGTTTCAGAAGGTGAGATAGAGTCTGAAGGTAATATTTGTAAGCAAGATCAGTTATTTCGCTTCCACGATAGCGATGTTGCTAATAACAAAAGCATCAAGCTGGTCGCCAAAAAAGGTACCCGTGTGATGTTTATCGGCGGTGAGCCATTAAACAACCAAGTGCTACTGTGGTGGAACTTTGTTGCTGATAATAAGGAAGAGATCGAGCAATCCATCATCGACTGGAATAATGGTCATGAGCGTTTTGGTAATGTCGACTCTAATATGAAACGTTTGCCAGCACCTGAATTACCTCAAGGCTTTAAAGGTTAATTAGCATTTAGCTTTATAACTTAGTTCTTAATCACGTAAACTCATAAATAATCACTGGAGAAAATAATGTCAGACCTAAAAACATTACAGCAATTGGCAGAAAAACGTCGCTCTATCTATGCATTGAGTAATCAATTGCCAGTATCAAATGACGAAATCGTTAAGTTAGTTGAGCATGCGGTTTTGCATACGCCATCCGCTTTTAACTCACAATCGACGCGTATCGTAGTATTATTCGGTGAAGATCATAAAAAATTATGGGACATCACTGAAGAGACACTCAAGGTTATCGTCGGCGATGACGAGAAGTTCCAAGGTACTAAAGATAAAATCGCAGGCTTTAGAGCGGGTGCGGGTACAGTATTGTTCTTCGAGGACAAAGGCGTCGTGAGAAACATGCAAGAAGCAGCCCCTTTATATGCGGATAAATTCCCAATCTGGGCACATCAAACCAGCGCGATGCATCAGTATGTGATTTGGACGGCATTGGCAGGCATTGATGTCGGTGCCAACTTGCAGCATTATAATCCTGTCATCGATCAGAGAGTTGCTGATGCTTGGGACATCGCTGAAGATTGGGAATTGAATGCTCAAATGGTGTTCGGCGCTATTGAGCAGCCAGCAGGTGACAAAGCGTTTCAGCCAGTTGAAGAGCGTATGAAAGTATTCGGCGAATAATTTTTAGCGTTAAAGACCGTATAACCAATGAAACTGCTATGAAAATATCGTAGCGGTTTCATTGGTTTTTTTATAACTATAAACTGGGATAATATGATTTTATAGCAGACTATAACTAATGTAGTAAATCCTACTAGCCCAGTTGTTTAAGATATGCCTATAGAAGAATTCAAGATCAGCGAGCGCCTTAATCGGATGCTTCGGAATTTAAAAAGCGTCGGATTAAGGGTTATCTTGAATACTAGCGTTTATAGATATATTTAATAGCCAGTTACTGTCAGCAGTCATTAAAGTAGCTTTATTAGATGAGGTGCTAAGCGCTAATGGCTATGTTCATCATCATGCCCAGCTTTCACACCAAACCAAGTCACATGAGAGGGTGTGAAATTTAGTGTTATTTTTGACTCGATTTTACCATCATGAGGATCAATCTCGATAATTTTCTGGTTTGAGTCATCCATCATATAAACCATTTGCGTGTTTGGGTTAACAATAAATGAGGGAACCGCTTTGCCTTCGATGCCATTAGGGAAAATATTTAATACGGCGGTTTGCTTATAATTTTGTGCGACATCCAGTATGTATAACTTGCCAGTATCATCGAGTAGCATTAAATACTCTCCATGGGCATCAAAATCATAGCTGACAACACGGCGACTGCTGTCTGTTGTCCAGACAATAGGTGTCATGTTTTTACTGACAGGATCAACACGGTAAGGCTGACCGCAAGCGCTGCCAATGGCATAATTATGATGGTGGTTAGTGATGAATGAGCCAATTCGAGCAGGACTACCGCTTGTACCATCACATTGAATATTGGTTAGGCTGCTGGGATAGGTAATTTTTTCGGCGCTGAAAATGTCTCCGGTTTGTTTGACGCTTAAAACGCCATCGCTACAAGCAAAGACACTGTAATCTGTGACGCTGCCACTGCCATGCAACCCCATGCATTTTGTCTCAAAGGTTTGGCTTATATGATAGTGATCACCATGCTGTTCAAATACAGAGAGCGTATCAGCCAGTGAGCTACCAGTTGTCTGATAACGCTGCGAGGCAATCACATAATTGCCTCTAGGTTCCGCTGTACCGTGCATGCTGGTATTAAGCTTTTGATAAGGCAGTGTACCGTCAGCTATACCGGTATCTGTTACAAGTACAAATCCAGCTTCTTGTACAGGGTTTTCTATAGGATTGCCTGTCGCACCTAAGCCGTCAAAAAACAGCCCTGCTTGCTCTCCAAACGTTTGAAAATGTACTGGGCGAGTATAGTTGAGCTGTAATGGCATTTTTGCCGCATCACGAGCATATGGGTGATCATGATCGCCATGGTTTTCAATATCAAGCCCACTATGATAAAAATTGACCGCGTTGTTAGTACGATCCATGATGACGGCGTAATGACCATCTGGACTACTTTGTGCGGCATCGGCTTGACCGGTTAATGGTAAGGTTTGTATCACTTTATCTTGAGCAAGGCTATAAATGTAAGCTTGATTGCCATCTTTTGCAGTGATGAATAAACGACCTTGTTCCATTTCAGTGCTGACAGCAGATTCATCATCATGGTCATGATCGTCTCCATGGTCGTGGTCGTGTTCTGAATCTATGATTGGTGTTTTCCTATCATCTGATGACCCGCAGCCGCTAAGTGCTGAAACGGCGATTAAAGAAGAGAAAGCGAGCGCGATGGCACGGCTCAAAGGATTTATTTGATTCATAAAGGACTCCAGTCATAAGTTATGAGGCTTATGACAATTGATTACGGATTGCTAGTTACTGGTGACTAATGAAAAGAGAGTAAGCTGTCAGAAGTTATAGGTGATACCTGCGTTTAACGAGCGTTCTGGCATTGGCACTTGTTCAGCCAAATAAGAGGCATGATTATAGGCAAGCTCGTTTAGAATATTTTCGACTTGAAAAAAAGCGGTGTAATCATGAGCGCTCGAACTGTGATAGACAAGCTTGGCATCAACCATGTTGTAGCTCGGCGTATTGGTTTCAAAATCAGCAATGTGATCTTGCTCAAAACGATGATATCCAGACAGCACCAAGTCAAACTGACCAAATTGAGAGGTAATATCACCACCAATACGGGGCGCTACCAATCTTGGTGCGTATTTCCGTGTAAGGCTTCTATCATCTAGCGTGATGAGTGCAATGTCGGCAAAGCTGCCAATACTAATATTATCATTGAGATAATAGCGTGATTGAATTTCACCACCATAATGCTTGGCATCGCTTTGGACATAATCCACTAAACGGAAACCAGCAGACTCTCCTTCAGTAGCAATGTCTTGAGTTTTTGCATAAATATAATTTGCGCTGTCGTTATAAAAGACAGAAATACTACTATCAAAACGATTGCCATTGTCGTAACGCAAAGTGAATTCCACGCCATCAGTAGATTCTTCTTCTAATTGCCCATTACCACGCTCCCAAGTATTGGTTGCAAGATGAGCGCCATTAGAGAATAACTCTTGTGGAGAAGGCAGTCTTTCAGAATGACTGATTCTGGCTGACAACTGCGTATTAGGCGTAAGATATTTGCCACCTTCTAAACTGACAGATGTTCCGGCATGTGTTTTTTCGATGTTATTGTCGTTATCTATTAGATTTTGAAAATCTTGACGACCGCCAAACTCAATATACCAAGGACTTTTGCCTTGTTTTCTTAAAATACTAGACGTATCGAGGGGAGCGTCGTTCGTCGTCTCACCATGATTATGACCAGCATGGGCATCACTTGCAGATAATGGTTGTCCTGCAAATTTATCAGCATTCTGTATTTTTGTGCCAAAATAATCAGGCGTGAGTCGTTCAATGAAGAATAAACCGACTTGTGTACGATCGGTTTGCGGCAAATAACCTTCTAGCCCAACAGCAGAAAACCGGCTGTTTGTGTAATCTAGACCGACCACACCTTTCATAAAGCCTAGATTGCCTGTTTTATACGTGCTATGCGTGGCTTGCGTTTTAGCGCTAATGGCTTTGTTTTCAAAAGTTGTGCCCACCGCACCTTCATCTATTTCATCGTGACGATAATCGGTATAGCTGAGTTTCGTATTGATGCTATCGACGCCTATCATGGGTAATTTTCGCTCTGCATGGAGCTGATAGACGTTTGACGTCATATCGACATAGGGCGCTTCACCATGATCGTGGTCATGTTCGTGATCCGCCTCACAGCTCAGTTGGTGAGTCAGTGCGCTATCAGGTGAGCATTCATTATGCACATGAAAGGGCAAGCCATATTCTGAGGATAGGCGCTGATATGATGCACCGATATAGCCCATATCAGTCACATAAGACAAGCCAATGCTACCATTGTCTTGCGTGTACCAACTGTTGGCAATCTCATCGGTATCCAAATGTGGTACTTGGATATTGCCTTTATCCGTCTTTTGGTAATACCCACTCCATAACCAGTTTTCACCGATACTGCCATTGAGTTCTACATAACCCAAATAACCATCTGTGGCTTGTTGACCAATCAATGCCACTTTTCCGCTGATGTTGTTTTTAGGCTTTTCTTTAGGGATAGTGTCATTGACGATATTGACCACACCGCCTATAGCACCGCCGCCATACATCAACGCTGACGTGCCTTTGATTACTTCAACTTGTTTGGCACCTAGTACAGGTACCGCCACTTGATGGTCTGGTGATATTTGTGACGCATCTTGTACGTTCAAACCATTTTGCATGACTTGGACACGCGGTGCGCTTTGCCCTCGAATAATGGGTCGGCTTGCACCTTGTCCAAAACTATCAGTAGACACGCCCACTTCATTTGCTAGTGCATCACCAAGCGTACTGCTTGTCTGAGTAGTGAGCACATCGCCAGTAACAATACTGGTTGCGGTTGCCATTTCATTCGCTTGTGGCAATAAAGGGTTAGACGTCACCACTATGGTGTCTAGAGTCACCGAAGGGTGGGTCGTATCAGGAGAGTTTAGGTGAAAAGATGGGGATGTCATAGGTTTGATATCTACGATCGTATCCTTCGCATTTACTGACAAACTTGCCATACCTAAAGCTGTCGTTACTGAGAATACAGTCGTTACCCGGCGAATACTAAAATTAACTGAAGACACAGGAGTATAATCAGGTTCTCTTAATCTGTTGATGTGAAAAATTGTAGACATGAGATTACCAAAATAAGAAGTTATATAGGGATAAATAACGATAAAAGTAAATATCTTCGTTATGTTATAATATAACATAACGATATACAAACCTTATATTTCAGTAAGGTGTTCATATTAGCTACGCTTACACAAGGTAACTTCAATATTTGACTTTCTTTGTGAGTGATAAATGTCACAGTCATTCAATGAATGTGTTGGTACTGAGATAATAATGAGTATGTCGAAAGTTAGAAAAATGAATGTGTTAAGAGCTATGGTTCAGGAGAATATCAATCATAAAAAGCCTTATAGATCTCTGGTCAATGAATTGATACGTCTGAAATATAGAGCACTTTGTAAGCCAGTCTTTGAAGAAATAAGAAATGGAAACGGTAGGCAATAAATCAACAATAGATCGTCTGGACTAATGACAGTTTGCAGGACTTCAGCACCAGAGTTTAGGATTTCATATGGCTGAAAGTGTTATATTTTGGAAGTTTAAAACCAACTTTGAGTGATAACTTGAATAAAAAATAGCTAGTTTAGCTTTAACGGCAGTTGCGAAGAACAAACATCGTATGAAGGGGCAGGCTTTAGAGTAGGTTTGTCTTTATTTACTAACGCTACTCTATACGTTTGGCACAATTGAATAGAGAGAACGTAGGCAGGTGATACTAGTAATCTAGGTTTTTTGGATAAGCGCAGTGTATTTGTTAAGCAGTTCAATATTATTTGATTGACCTAATCACCTAGTAAAATCGGCTCTATTGCTTATTTATGCAAGGTGTTACCTTTAATAGCGCCAGTGGCTGCTAGATTCATTAGACGTCGAAACCTCGGACACTCCAAGTGGCTAGGCGCTGTGTAAGTTGCAGCATGTTGCAGCCCATCACGGATAGCGACTAATTTTTGAATCGTTTCATCCAGTTCAGAGGCTTTGTTCAGCAACAAATCTCGATCAACATCTAGGGTTTTTCCAGACCCTAATATCCCAGCAATCTCTTCCAGTGAAAACCCTGAAACACGTCCTAAAGCAATTCAGGCCAGGCGCTCTAATATATCTTCGCTGAAAATTCGGCGGATACAGTGCCGACCAACAGAGCGAATTAGGCATTTTTTCTCATAAAATCGTAACGTTGAAGCAGGAACACCAGACTGTTTAGCAATCTGCGAAATATCCATAATGCCCGCTTGACTTAAAATTGTATGTAATCATCACATTGATACTGGAACCAGTAAGAGAGTCATCATGGATAACGTCGTTTTTATAATATTAATCGGTATTGGCGCTACCGCTGTGATGGACTTATGATCATTACTCAGGAAGTATTTATTTAATATTCCACCGAGCAACTGGGGAATAGTGGGGCGTTGGATTGCTTACATGGGTCAAGGGCAATTCCGTCATGACGCTACTGCAAAATATAATACTATTCATGGTGATCTTTTTATTGGTTGGACAGCTCATATTTTACAGACAAAAAAAGCCCCAATCGTGAGATTGGGGCTTTCTAAATATTTGGTAGGCATAAGCAGACTCGAACTGCTGACCTCTACCATGTCAAGGTAGCGCTCTAACCAACTGAGCTATACGCCTATTTAGGTTGAGTATTCTATCAAGTTTTTGAGATTTTACAAGCTTTATTTCTAATAATTTTTTTTATTAGCATAATAATGATTATCACACTTTATATTAAGTGACTTTTAATATTTTTTTATGTAGTTATATTAAATAGTGATTGAAATTGGTTTATTTTTTATTGTCAGTAGAACCACAAACCCTAATAGCTAGGTGATATATAACTGGTATCATCATTCTCAAAATAAAGTGAGGATTGTGATAATAGTTTCACAGTACTCATAGTTCACAAAAATTATATCAAAATAGAATGTAGAGGAGAGTGATATGGGGCTGTTGGTTGATGGTCAATGGCAAGACAAATGGTATGACACGGAGGCGAGCGGTGGACGCTTTGAGCGAGAAGATGCCGGCTTTAGAAATTGGGTCACGGTCGATGGCAGCGCAGGCTCGTCAGGTGTTGGCGGTTTTAAAGCCGAAGCTGATCGCTATCATTTATATATCTCGCTTGCATGTCCTTGGGCACATCGTACCATTATTTACCGTCAGCTAAAGGGTTTGCAAAACCTGATTTCGCTGTCAGTGGTGCATCCATTTATGGGCGATAAGGGCTGGACGTTTGCAGAGGGCGAGGGCGTGATTGCTGATCCTATTTTAAATGCTAATTACTTATATGAGATTTATACGGCGGCAAAGCCTGACTATACAGGACGGGTGACGGTGCCAGTATTATGGGACAAAAAAACCAATACCATCGTCAGTAATGAGTCCTCTGAGATCATTCGTATGTTTAACTCAGCTTTTGATGAGGTTGGGGCACTAGCAGGTAATTTTTTACCAGCAGATTACATAGCGGAAATCGATGAGATCAATGCATTTGTTTATGATGCGATTAATAATGGGGTTTATAAATCGGGTTTTGCCACCAAACAATCCGTCTATGAAGAAGCAGTGACGGAGCTATTCGATTCATTAGAGACGCTAGAGGCACGTTTGACAGACCAGCGTTATTTGCTAGGCAATACGATTACTGAGACGGATTGGCGCTTATTTACTACGCTGGTGCGTTTTGATGCGGTATATGTCGGACACTTTAAATGTAATATTCGCCGTATTGTTGATTATCCCAATCTTTGGGGTTATTTACGTGATTTATATCAAGTGCGGGGTATTGCAGAGACGGTAAGCATCGATCATATCAAGCAGCATTATTATACTAGCCATGCCAATATCAATCCCACGCGTATCATTCCTGTTGGTCCAGTGCTTGATTTTAATGAGCCACACGAGCGTACACGTTTATAAGTTCTATTGAGGTATTAAAATAAGACCAATAAAAAATCGCGCCAGCTGCTTGATCACAGTTGGCGCGATAAATTGACGGTATAAATAAAAAGCTGCTTAATTTATATTACGCATTATTCAATTGACGAGCGGCTTCTAGCGCAAAATACGTCAAAATTCCATCAGCGCCCGCACGGCGGAAACCAATCAACGATTCTAAAATCACCGCGTCGGTTAGCCAGCCGTTTTGAATCGCAGCCATATGCATCGCATATTCACCAGACACTTGATAAGCAAAGGTCGGTACGCCAAAGGTATTTTTAACTTCACGAATAAGGTCTAGATACGGCTGACCCGGCTTAATCATGACCATGTCTGCACCCTCGGCTATGTCCATCGCCACTTCGTGCAACGCTTCGGCACGATTGCCGAAATCCATCTGGTACTGTTTCTTGTGTCCGCCTTTTAGGTTGCCAGCACTGCCGACGGCATCACGGAACGGGCCATAGTATGCAGAAGCATATTTGGCAGAGTAAGCCATGATAGCGGTATTCACAAAGCCTTCGGCTTCAAAGGCGTCACGCATGGCTTTGATACGGCCATCCATCATATCACTAGGCGAGATGATATCAGCGCCAGCGCGGGCATGTACCAATGCTTGCTTGACCAATACTTCGACCGTTTCATCATTAATCACATAGCCTGAATCATCCAGCAGTCCATCTTGACCGTGTGAGGTATAAGGATCTAACGCCACATCGGTCATTACCACCATTTCAGGCACAGCATCTTTGATCGCTTTTACGGTACGAGCAGTAAGGGCATTTTCATCATAAGCTGATTTACCGTCGGGTGTTTTTAAGGAATTATCAATAACAGGGAAGATGTCGATGGTAGTGACGCCCTCGCTTAATAATTCTTTGGCATAGTTGATCAGTAGGTCAATCGATAAGCGTTCAACGCCTGGCATACTAGCGATTGCTTCGCGCTTATTTTTGCCTTCTAAGACGAAGACAGGGGCGATAAAGTGCTTAGGATGCAGCTCAACTTCACGAATCATCGCGCGTACGTTATCGTTGTAGCGTAGTCGACGTAGACGCGTTTCAGGGAATTGACGGTTAAAGGTATAAGTCATGATTTGTCCTCATTTGATTTTAGTCATTGTTATTTATCAGCTTGATTAAATAAGCTGTTTTGAAGCATATTTTTTTATAGAACGGACATTAATAAGTGGATAAAAGTATGTGTAAGCTAATTTGTCTACTATAACTAAAAGCGCCTTACAAAAGCAAAAAGCCCTACCAAGTCGGTAGGGCTTTTGTACTTATCGACTATCAATGTGAAGGAATTCACCTCACACTATTTATGAGTGTTTAAGGCTCAACGATCTGCGTGACCGGTACTTGCTCAACGCTGGTTTCGTTATACGTCGTCTGTTTGGTAACCACTCCTACGGCAGCGTCTTTTTTGCCATCATTATTGACGTCAACGACAGCGGTTGGCTCAAAGGTGGCCGTTTCCGATGGTTGCGCTTGTTTAATGGCGTTTGCTTCTTGTGCAGAAGCAACTCGCGCTGAGCTAGCCGCATCGATAGCATTTGCCGCTTTTGCTTTATTGCTATTGGCAGGTAGATTCACTAGTTGCACTAAGTTTTTATGTGGTACAGGAATCGCCGTTGGTACATCCAGATTGGCACCGCCACCCAGCACTTGGTATAGCTCGACTTGGCTCACAATTTTTTGTAGCTCTAAATCCAAAATACCTTGTTGCGTTGAGAACAATGAACGCTGTGCATCTAGCACATCTAGATAGTTGGCGATACCTGCTTTAAAGCGTGCATCTGCTATCTGGAATGTTTGTTCAAAGTTATCTTGTAGACGGTATTGTGCTTCGAGCTGCTCACCCAGCGTGGCTCGTGTCGCGAGTACGTCTGACACTTCACGGAATGCGGTTTGGATAGATTTCTCGTAGCCTGCGAGCGTTTGTTCACGCTCAATTTTAGCCACATCGTAATTGGCATCTAGGCGACCAGCGTCAAAGATAGGCACGCTAATGCTTGGACCAAACGACCAACCGACAGCGCCGCTTTTGAATAAGTCATCTAAACTGCCGCTACTAACCCCAATGCTACTGGCTAAGCTGATAGATGGGAAATAAGACGCGCGTGCCACTTCGATATTGGCACCAGCGGCTTTTAGGTTGTATTCTGCTTGCAGTACATCTGGGCGATAACGTAGCAACTCACTTGGTAAGCCTGCACTAAATATCTGCTGGCTAGTGATGTTGCTGACAGCTGGTGTTGGAATTAGATTGGTTGGAATCGGTCCACCTACCAAGAACTGCAAGGCGTTACGTGACTTTAAAATGCTGCTTTGTGCCCGTAGGACAGCAAGTTTGGCATTTTCTAATGACGCACTGGCTTGCAAAGATGGCAGCTTCGGATCAATGCCTGCTTCAAAGCGTTTATCAGCGATAAACAAGGACTTTTCACGACTCTCAACCGTGGCTTCTGCCAGCTTTAACTGCGCTAAGCTATAGCTTAAGTTGGCATAGCTCTGAGCGATGTTACTAATCAAGCTAATTTGGGTCGAATCTTTGGCCGCTGTAGTGGCTAAGAAATTCTGTAGCGCTTGATCTTTTAAGCTAGCAATTTTACCCCAAAAGTCCAACTCGTAATTAGCTAAGCCTAGGTTGACGTTATAGCTACTGTTGGGGTTTTTGTCGGTTCTATTTTGTGCTTGACGCGTATATCCACCATTACCATTAATCGCTGGTAGATCATTAAGATCGGTAATTTGATACTGTGCACGTGCTTTCTCGATTGCTAAACGAGCACTCTCAAAATCTTTGTTGTTCTCTAACCCTAAAGCAATTAAGCCCTTTAAACGCTCATCGCTATAAAAATTCTGCCAGCGTTGACCCGCAATACTTGCTTGATCAGCGCTACTAACCGTTTCTTTATCGAATGCCCCATAGGTTTGTTCGATAGGGATATTTGGCTCAGCAAGCACAGGGCGCATATCTGCTTTTGGAATCGTGTTACAAGCAGCCATGCTCATCGCTAAAACGGTCAAGCCGATTAGGCGACCAGCATTTCTGCGCATATGTGAGCCCGCTGGTTGCGCAGTGATAGCAATATTTGCTACCGCTGCTGAGTTGGTGTTATATGTTTTCTGAACACTCATTGTGTATTGTCTCCAAAGCTTGCAGGCTGATAATTCTCAGAAGGCGTTGGGTCTTGTGGATCAGGCGTACCATGACCATCATCTTTATCATTTGGTTTATTATTCTCGTATTTGTACGGGAACATACTACGTACCCAAATATAAAACATGGGAATAAAGAAGATACCTAACAATGTCGCGGTCACGACGCCACCTAGTACACTGGTACCGATGGCATTTTGACTGCCTGAACCAGGACCTGTGGCGATAAATAATGGCACAACACCCAGTCCAAAGGCAAGCGAGGTCATGATAATCGGGCGCAAACGTTGACGCGCTGCTGTCATAACGGCTTCTCTCAGACTATAGCCTTCCTCTTGGTGCTCTTTTGCAAACTCAATAATTAAGATAGCATTTTTAGCGGATAGACCAACGACTGTGAGTAGACCTACCTGCAAATAAATATCGTTATTAAAGCCACGTAGCCAAGTAAAGAGGACTGCACCTAATACCCCAAGTGGAATGACCAATAGCACAGAGAAGGGGATAGACCAGCTTTCATACAAGGCTGCTAGACATAAGAACACCACCAAGATTGAAAGCGCGTATAGCATCGGCGCTTGTGCACCTGACTTTTGCTCTTCAAGTGACATACCCGTCCACTCATAGCCCACACCTTCAGGCAGATTCTCCATCATTGCTTCCATCGAACTCATCGCTTCACCCGTACTTAGACCAGGTGCAGCACTACCTTGAATATTCATCGATGGTAAGCTGTTATAACGGGTCAGACGCGGTGAGCCAGATTGCCATTCGCTGCTAGAGAACGCATCAAATGAAATCATTTCACCTACATCGTTGCGTACATACCATTTAGCAATATCTTCAGGATTGGTACGGCTGCTTGGTTCACCTTGAACAAAGACGCGTTTAATACGCCCGCGATCGACGAAGTCATTAATATAACTTGAGCCCCAAGCGGTAGAAATAACGCTATTAATACTAGCAAGTGACAAGCCATAAGCAGCGGCCTGCTCTTGATTAATATTCACTTTTAACTGCGGTGCATCTTCTTGACCATTTGGACGAACGCCTGCGACTTTGTCGTTTTGCGCAGCCATGCCAAGCAGCATATTACGTGCTTCGAGTAGACCCTCATGACCAAGGTTACCGGTGTCTTGAATCATTAAGTCAAAACCACTGGCGTTACCAAGTTCGGTAATGGCTGGCGGTACAATCGCAAATACTTGGGCTTCATTTAATTGGGTAAAGAAGTAACCCATGGCGCGATCAGCGACAGCCTGTGCAGTGTTTTCTTCACCGGGACGATCAGCCCAATCCGATAAACGTACAAAGGCCAGTCCCATATTCTGCCCTTGTCCTGCAAAACTAAAACCTGCGATCGTAAAGACTGAAGCGATATTATCGCCTTCTTGGGTACTGTAATAATCACTGACTTTATCGAGCACTTCTTGCGTTTCATCAAGCGTCGCGCCAGCAGGTAACTGAACCAAGGTAAACATAATACCTTGATCTTCTTCTGGTAAGAACGAGCCGGGAATACGTAAGAATACCACTGCCATAATACCGATAATGGCAGCATAAAGAATTAAGTATAGCCACTTCAAGCGGAAACTTTTGCCAACTAAATTCTCGTAACTACGACTGACTTTATAAAACGAGCGGTTAAACCAACCAAAGAAGCCTTTTTGCTCTTCTGTATTACCTTTATCATGGCTCTTGCTACGCTTGAGTAAGGTCACACAAAGGGCAGGGGTAAAGATAAGCGCTACTAAGGCCGATAGCACCATACTGGTAATCAAGGTGATAGAGAACTGACGATAAATCACACCTGTTGAGCCACCGAAGAATGCCATCGGTACGAATACGGCAGATAGAATCAGCGCAATACCGATAACGATTTTACTAATCTCGCCCATCGATTGTACGGTAGCATCCTTGATGGAAATATCAGGATCTTCCTCCAAGATACGCTCGACGTTTTCGACGACGACGATCGCATCATCGACCAACAGACCGATGGATAGCACCATTGCAAACATGGTCAAGACGTTAATACTAAAACCAGCGATGTAAAGTACAGCGAAGGTGCCAAGTAGTACCACAGGTACGGCAAGAGTAGGAATGATAGTCGCACGCCAGTTCTGTAAGAAAACGAACATGACGATAAATACGAGAACAATTGCCTCAAGCAGTGTCATAACTACTTGTTCGATAGACAAGCGCACAAATGGTGTGGTGTCATAAGGGATAACGGATGTTAGACCTGCTGGGAAGTTTGCTTCCAGCTCTGCCATACGAGCCCCAACAGCTTCACGAGTTTCCAGTGCGTTTGCACCACCCGCCAATGAAATACCGAGACCAGCTGCTTCTTTACCATTGTATAGCGACACTACGCCGTAGTCTGCACTACCAATCTCAACCTCTGCCACATCACCTAAACGCACTTTTGCGCCAGCAGTATCGGTTTTTAATAGAATGTTTTTAAATTCATCAGGCGTTTGTAGGTAGCTTTGAACCGTGACAGTCGCATTGATAACCTGTTGATTGGTATCAGCAGGTGCTTGACCTAGCTGACCGGCAGATACTTGGGCGTTTTGTGCACGTACTGCCTCAACCACATCCGCTGGCACCATGTTATAGCTACGTAAGCGCGCCGGATCTAACCAAATGCGCATGGCATAAGCAGAACCAAAAACTTGTACTTCACCAACACCTTCCACACGGCTTAACTGATCAACAACGTTTGAGTTGACATAATCGGCGATATCCGCACGATCCATACTGCCATCTTCAGAGATAAAACCTTGCACCATTAAAAAGCTGCTAGAGGATTTATTAACGTTGACGCCTTGACGCTGTACCGACTCGGGTAGTGAGCTCATGGCGGCTTGGAGTTTGTTCTGTACCTGTACCTGTGCAGTATCAGAATCTGTACCATTTTCGAAAGTGAGCGTAATGGATGCAGCACCATTCGAGGAGCTTGATGACGACATATACATCAGACCATCAAGACCCTTCATGCGTTGCTCAATAATCTGAACGACTGAATCTTCAACCGTCTGAGCATTAGCACCAGGATAGCTTGCGCTGACTGAAATCGTCGGTGGTGCAATACGTGGATACTGCTCAATCGGTAAGTTAATGACCGATATCACCCCGATGAGCATGACTAAAATAGCCATAACCCATGCAAAAATAGGGCGATTAATAAAAAAACGTGACATAGTATATTCCTAGTCTTCCTATCTTTGAATGGAATTAGTTAGCGGTAGACTCTGCTGGTTTCTGAGCAGTGGCATCTTTGCTAGCTGGCTTATCCATCGCTTTAGCAGCTTGCGGCGGCGTCTGGGCATTAGGGGCACCTTCTTTAGCTGGTGCTGGGTTTGGATTCTCTAATGGCTTAACGACCACCTCTTGTTCAGGCTTAACTTTTGAGCCGCCGATAACAACTATCTTGTCCCCTGCTTGTAAGCCGTCAGTGACAACCCACTGGCCTTTATAAGTGCCATTAATAGTGACAGGACGTACTTGGATTTTATTATTTTCATCAACGATGTAAACTTGCGTCTCACTTTTCGGTGTACGCATCACGGCGCTTTGCGGTACCAATGCAGCATTGGTAATCACGCTCTGTGTCAAACGCGCCGTCACATACATACCAGGCAGCAAGATATTATTGCTGTTGGGGAAAATAGCACGCAAGGTCACAGCGCCTGTTGACTCGTCAACCTTTGCTTCAGATAAAGCAAGCTTGCCGCGTGCTGGGTAGACTGAGCCATCTTCTAATACCAACTCAACCGAGTTCATACCCGGCTGTGCTTTGCCTTCAGCGATTTGCTGACGCAGTTTTAATAGCTCAGAGGATGATTGACTGATATCAACATAGATAGGATCTAAGCGTGAGATAGTCACCAGCGGATCAGCTTGACCTGCGCTGACCAAAGTACCAGCGGTGACACTAGAGCGGTCAGTACGACCTGACAGAGGGGCACGTACGATGGTACGGTTAAGATCTAGGTTACTAGCATCTAAACCCGCTTGAGCAGTTTGAATGCCTGCTTTTGCACTTTCGATGCCTGCTTGTGTCTGTCCAACAGCGGCGGCCGCACTTTGTACCGCTGCTTGTGCAGTACGTACTTGTGTTTGTGCTTGCTCATACTGCTGCTTTGAGATGGCGTCGATGCTAACCAAGCCTTGTAAGCGCTGTAAATCATTTTGCGCTTGTGCCAATGATGCCTGACGGCTGGCTAGCTCGGCTTTTGCATTGGCATTATTTGCTTGTGCTGTCTGGTAATTTGCCTGTGCTTGTTGCACTGCTGCTTGACCACTGGTGACAGAAGAAGCGTAGTTATCAGTATTGATACGATAAAGTGGCTGGCCTTTTTTGACGTTGCCGCCTTCACGGAACAATACTTCGTCAATAACGCCATTAACTTGTGGGCGGACGTCGGCAGTCTGATAAGCCGTGGTACGTCCAGAAAAAGTCTGCACTTGGGGTACAGTATCGAGCGTGACAGTCTGGACGTTAACAACCGCAGGCGGCATCTGCTGCTGTGCGGCATCTGCGCCAGCGGCGTCCTCGTTTTTGTCACAGCCAATCAGTACAGCTCCAGATAGTACAGATGCTATTACAAGCGCAAGAGTAGAGTGCTTCATCAATGTCCTCGGCAATAGGTATAAAATAAGTAATGACAGTATAAAAAGTTTATCAATAAATCTAAGCGTATTGAATATAAAAATGGGTGTTGATTCTAATGATCTTTACTTTTTCGGCTAAATTTATTCTTAATAATATGAATTTAGCCAAACATCACTATTAGAACCTCTAATAGCGATATAAGTATCAAGTATCGGTGTAAGAATCTTAAGCATCAAAGCTGTAGCCAAACCACAACCTTGATTAGTAAAGTTAACGAGTAATTATAAACTATCGGGATAACCCCACAGTCAAGTAGTTGAGCGCAGGATTTATGGTTAGAAATCGTAATATCAGCTTTTGTGAATGCATGAAATGCTGTCATGGCAAGCGCCATCTTCATTAACAGCTAATGTACAGTCATACAACGGTCAATGAGAAATAATTGTAAACTTTTGTGAAAATGGCATAACCATATAGATTGTAAGGTCTTTAATGAATGATAAATAAGGTTTGCCAACAAAACACAAACTTTAGCAACTATTAACTGTGACCATTAACACAATTACTCATTAATGGTCTTTACCAACAGCTAATGGCTGCTAGCCGCAAATATTAATAGCTGTTATGACAATACTGACTACAGCAAGCGCGCGCTAGCCAATTCAGTCAATTGATATAAGCCTGTGCGATAACGATTGTCAGGTAGCGTACTCAATGCTTGTTGTGCCAGCTTAGTTTCTTCCCAAGCCCGCTGCTTACAGTAATCTAATGATCCTGAGCGGCGCACTAACTCAATAAGTTGCTCAGCGTTCGGTGTCTTTCCAGTTTGTACGGCGACACGCAACTGCTCATAGCCTTTGATGTCGCTGTTTTTTAGCAGCTCAAGCGCTTTGATGGTCGGCAGGGTTGGCTTACCTTCAGCAAGGTCGTCTCCTAAATTTTTTCCCATTACCTCACTATCACCACTATAGTCGAGCACATCATCGATAATTTGAAAAGCATTGCCAAAGTGCTGACCAAAATCGCCTAAAGCCTGCATATGCTCTATTCTGTCTTGTAAAATTGCAGCGCCTTGAGTCGCCATCATAAACAGCCGCGAGGTTTTACCGTCAATAATGCGCAAGTAATCCTCTTCTGTCGCGGCAGGGTTGTGCTGATGCTGGAGCTGCAATACTTCGCCTTCAGCGATATCACAGGTGCCATCTGAGAATACTTGCAACAGTGGCAGGCTTTGGAAGCCAACTAATAAATTAAAGGCACGAGCAATCAGATAGTCACCGACCAGTACCGCGGTGGCATTATCCCATGTGGCATTAGCGGTCGGCTTACCACGGCGCTGTCCTGACTCATCAATCACATCGTCATGAACCAAGGTCGCTGTATGCAGCATTTCAGTAATAGCGGCTAGATGCATGGCTTTTTCTGAGGGCTTGTCCTCAAACATGCGTGCACATAACAAGGTAATCAGCGGGCGCATGCGCTTACCACCAGCATTAATTACATGCTGTGAGACGCTCATTACCAGCTGAACTTTGGAATTAAGACTACCAAATACTTGCTTGTCCATAATCTCAAAATCATCCGCCACGATACTTTGAATATCAGCATAATTAGGCGTTGATTGAGTCATTGAATCTGTTTTATGTGAAGGGATGCTGGTCATAATAAATAGTCATATTAATAAGAATAAAGAGAATTTTTTATAGCCTTAGTTTTATAGATAGGTAAGGCATTATTTTCTATAATAGCATAGCTATGCCTTTAGATTGTGGGTTAAAACGTGCCTAAAACATCGCGCCTATCTTTTATATAAGATTTGCTATATATAGAAATTGACATAAAAACTGTAAAAACTGGCTGAAATTTCACTAGAATCAATGGTCATTTATCGGCGACATTTAAGGTCATTTAAGAGATGTATAAAAGGCTGTAAGTCGCTGATTATATAAGTTATAATAGCCGCTGTTATTATATAGTGTTTTTTTGTTGGAGTAGCATCTTAGATGCGCTCCTAATCAGCAGTAGATATAATAAAAAGTGAGGTGGTTATTCGTGTAACTGCCTTACAAAAACCAGTTAAACAAGTGAGATAGACGGCTTGCTTTTATGAGCAAAAAGCCGTAAAATCTTGCCTTTAATTTTTCCCTGTCGTGTTCGTCGTAAAAGCGTTGGTATAACATCAGCCACGGCACACGGGTTAAACGGAGTCATACAATGTACGCAGTAATCAAAACTGGTGGTAAACAGCACCGTGTAGTTGTCGATGAGTTGCTTAAAGTTGAACTACTAAAAGCGGAAACTGGCGCAACAATTAAATTCGAAGATGTATTGATGATTGTTGACGGCGAAACTGTCAAAATCGGTCAGCCTATCGTTGAAGGTGCTAGCGTTGAAGTTGAAGTGGTTGAACATGGTCGCGGCGAAAAAATCCGTATCGTTAAGCACAACCGTCGTAAGCATTATCACAAAGAGCAAGGTCACCGCCAATGGTATACCTTGTTAAAAATCAAAGCTATTAATGCCTAATTATCCACTTAGCAATTACTGCTAAATAGTGCACTAAACGCTTAAGAGTTATCGCATCAGCGATAAGTCAAATTAACAAGGAGATTTTCCCATGGCACATAAGAAAGCTGCCGGTTCAAGCCGTAATGGTCGTGATTCAAACCCAAAAATGCTAGGCGTTAAAATCTTTGGTGGCCAAGCTATCACAGCTGGTAACATCATCGTTCGTCAACGTGGTACAGAATTCCACGCAGGCGAAGGCGTTGGCATGGGTCGTGACCATACTTTATTTGCACTGAATGACGGTGTGGTAAAGTTTGCGACCAAAGGTAAGTTCAACCGTCGTTATGTAATGGTTGAAAGCGCATAATTGCCCATCTAGGTTGTTTTAGTCAAAGACTAAAATAATCCGATGACTAAAAAGCCTCTATTACCGTTTGGTAGTAGGGGCTTTTTTTTAGTTATTTTCGTAGGGGTTAAGGATGCTAAATTGGCTTTATGCTGCTAAACAATATTAGTAAATAACGTTAGGAAATAATGAATAGTCAAAAAAATCACCATCCATGCGGTTTATTATTGTGTAGCCGCTTATGATCACAAAAATGGTCAAAAGAGTAGTTACAAGCGTGTATGGCAGCGGTAGTAAAGATTGCAAATCATGACTAGGCGTGTAATAAAAAAACTGGCACACTGTTGTCATTGTTTATGAGCACCCGTTTTATGGCTGCTAGATAAATATTTATGGAAAACAAAAATTTTAATAAGATGTCTTATTTTAAAGCGACAATTTTTAAGCGATTATGCATTTTTAGAGAGGATTTATGATGACTTTATTAACCAACAAAACAACTTTAAAACAAAAAATGATGAGCGGTGCTTTAGCTGGTGTATTAATGACATCGCTTGGTGTCGCAGCCCCAATGATGGTATTGACACAATCAGCTACTGCTGCACCAGCTGATAATTTGACCGCTGCCAAACGTTTAAACAAGCTGCTGACAAATACCAAAAGCATGACGGCTAACTTTAGCCAAACGACGAAAGGTGCCAACAGTGGTACTTTTACGGGTACGATGAGTGTACAACGCCCAAATAATTTCCGCTGGGAAACAAAGTCGCCATCACAGCAACTGATCGTCGCTAATGGTAACTCCATGTGGGTTTATGACAAGGATTTAGAGCAAGCGACCAAGCAAAACGTTGACAGCCAAGTTGGCAATACACCAGCACTGCTGTTATCAGGCGACCCAAGCCAAATTGACAAGAATTTTAAAATTACCCAGCCATATGACAATAAAAATTACTACGTGCTGTACCCAAAATCAGACAGTGCTAGCTTTAAGAGTTTATCAATGAGTTTTAGCGGTGGGAAGCCAGTAATGATGGTGCTAAATGACAGCCTTGGTCAAACCACTTCCATCAAATTCAGTAGTATCAAACTAAACCCAAGCATCAGTAGCAGTCAGTTTAAGTTTACGCCACCAAAAGGTGTTGATGTTATCAATCAATAACAGGCCGTTAGCAAGAGCCAATTATTAAAGGCTAATCAACGACTTCATTGATTAAATGAAAAAGACAGATCCTATGTGGTCTGTCTTTTTTTTGAATGAGGATTCTCTGGAAAATACTGCTAAATCTCTTCTATATCATGTTTTAAATGCTTAATGATTTTTAAATGCTTAAGACATTGCTTTGATGGCGCTTATATCTGGCATCGGTGGTAACTCGCTCAACTCACTCAGTCCAAAGGCATCTAAAAATTGTGGCGTGGTATGTAGCAATGCTGGGCGACCCAATGTTTCCTTGTAGCCCTTCTCTTCAATCCAGCCTTTATCAAATAGTTGACGCAATATATTGCTTGATAGCGTCACACCGCGCACGTGCTCTATGTCGCTACGAGTCACTGGCTGCTTGTAAGCAATCACACTAAGCGTCTCAAGTAAGGCTTGGCTCAGGCGTTCTTGGCGCTGTGGGAAGACGCGTTGAATTAAAGCACTATAGTTATTCGCGACTTGCAGTCGATAACCGCTGGCAGTTTCGTGCAAGCTTAGCACGCCCATATCCAAGCGCTGTCTTAGTAGCGCCAAAGCCTGTGTTAGCTCTTTAGCCGTTAAAGACAGGTGTTTTCTTAAGACAGTGGCGGTGAGGGGCGCTTCTGACGCATGTAATAGCACTTCAATATGCTTGCTTAAGTCTTCTAGATGCTGTCGCTGCTCATCGGTCAATGACAGTAAAGCGGTAGATAATGAGGATGGTTTGTCATGATCTTGCTTGGTATTGTCAGTATCTGTCATTAGAAAGCGACTCTTTTTAAATGATAATGTGTATCGATATTTATAGGAATAGACAGGTCGATAATAACTATGCCAACCACTGTAACGTTAAGGGTTTAATATGACTGTCTTCAGCATCATTATTGTCAGTGGTAGGGTGACTTTCTAACTCAGTATTTACGATACCAACCAACTGTCGTTTTATCAGCTCTAGTATGGCGACGAAGCTGACAACCACACCTATTTTACCTTGTGTTTTATCTAGTAGCTCATAAAAAGAGTGCTCACCATCCGTACTGAGCTGTCGGCTAATACTGGCAATACGATCAGCAAGGGGAACAGCGTCGACTTTAATGGTATGCATTTGATAATCGGGCTGCAGTTGCATTTTAAATAAGCTGTCAATCAAAAGGTTTGGCGAATAGCTAGGTAATTCCGCATTCATGACGTCTTGACCGGGCATACTGACCATGGCTAAAAACACATCACGCTCAAGACGCACCAGATTATCTAAGCGTTGACTGGCTACTTTGATTTGCGCATATTCTTCAAGGCGCTCAATCAGTTCTGCTTTTGGATCACGCTCATCGCTCGGAGTTTCAGGTTTGGGCAGCAACAGCTCGGTTTTAATGGCAATCAACGTGGACGCCATCAACAGATAATCGCCTGCCAATTCAAAATGCTCGGTATCTAATTCGCTGATGTAAGCCAAATACTGCTCAGTTATGGGTAGTATCGGCATTTGGGTCAGATCAACATTATTTTTTTTGACCAAATATAGCAAGAAATCTAATGGTCCGGCAAACTGCTCAAGCCAAATGGCAAAGGCTTGCGGCGGCACATAGAGATCTTCTGGTAGATGTTGTACGGATGTCTGGTAAATGCGTAAAGACATATCATTGATAGCTAAATGGTCGTGTTGGCCATCATGCTCGCCATTGCTATCTATAAGCTCAGAGTTTTGATACGCGCCTACAAGAGAAGCGGCTTTTGTTAAAGCCGCTGGTTGATTTGTTAGCTCAGTCTGCACGCTTAGCATCCGCTTTGATTAAGATAAGTTAAAGCAGTCAAAGACTTACTTAAGCTTAGCAAGTGGACGGATACCAATGGCACGACGAGTCTTATCTAGTTGCTTACGACTATGACGACGGGCTTTTTCTGCGCCCATTTGTAAGATTTCTTCTAGCTCTTTTGGGTTAGCCATAAGATGCTCATAACGCGCGCGGAAGGGTGCTATTTCCGTATTTATTTTCTCAAACAGGGCTTGCTTGGCATCGCCCCAGCCAATACCAGCAGCAAACTGCGCGCGCATATCGGCAATCTCAGCAGGGGTCGCAAAGGCTTTATAAATCTCAAAAATAGCAGAGTCATCAGGGTCTTTTGGCTCAGCAGGTAATTGTGAGTTGGTCACAATTTTCATGATGGCTTTATGCATCTGCTTTTCGGCGCTAACTTGTGGATTAGAATCACCAAATAGCGGAATGGTATTGCCATAGCTCTTACTCATCTTGCGACCATCCAAACCCGTTAGTAATGGGATATCGTCATCTACAACGGCAGATGGTAAGGTAAAGAGCGTTTTATAGCGATGGTTAAAGGTACCAGCAATATCACGTGCCATTTCAACATGCTGAATTTGGTCGCGACCGACAGGTACATGTGTGGCATTAAACATCAAGATATCTGCTGCCATGAGTACAGGGTAGCCAAACAATCCCATGTTGATACCTTGATCAGGATCGACGTCTTCTTTTTTCATATTAATATCAACAGCTGCTTTATAAGCATGAGCACGATTCATTAAACCTTTGGCACATGAGCAGTTCAAAATCCAAGCAAGCTCTGGTATTTCCGGCACATCTGATTGACGGTAAAAAGTGACGCGCTCAGGATCCAGACCACAGGCAAGCCAAGTCGCTGCAATGGCTTTGGTCGATTCATGAATAATAGTAGGATCATAACAGCCGATAATGCCATGGTAATCTGCTAAAAAAAAGAATGCTTCGTCATCACTGTTTTGGATAGACTGAATGGCTGGACGAATCGCGCCAACGTAATTTCCTAAATGCAAGGTACCCGTCGGTTTGATGCCCGTCAAAATGCGCTTGGCTTGCGTTGAGTGATCAGGAGCTTGGTTATCAGAACTTTGGTTATCAGAACTTTGGTTATCAGAAATATGAGTGTTATTCATGGTAAATCCATTATTTGGTTCATCAAGGTTTTATTTATAAAAGTTTCGTTTTTCAATTTATTATAAATTCATTGTTATTTATATGCAGGTAATATAAAAAATATAAGCTGCAAAGTATAGCAAATTTTCTGGCGATTTTTCGTAGCAATACACGCTTACTTATAGATATCAGTACGACCATCAGGACCATTTTTGAAACGACGATGGAACCACATCCACTGAGTGGGATCAATACGAATCAATCCCTCTAGCAACTCATTGACTCGCGTCGCATCAGCCAATTCATCGTTACTTGGATAGTTTTGAATTTCTGGGGTAATCGTTAGATGATAGTGCGGGCGTTTGCCTTTGGGTAAACTGTCTGGTGTCTGCCGGTAAGTATGCAGCGCCATTAATGCGGGTGGATGTGCCTTGTCGCCCAATTTTGCCATGCGCCGTGATGCTGTAATAGTCGCTGCTGGCACACCAAAGAATGGTGCCATGACGCCTTGTTTTAGACCATAATCTTGGTCAGGTGAGTACCAAATCACGTGACCAGCTTTAATTGACTCAACAAAACTGCGCATGTCACGACTGGCTATTTGCTTGCTAAGAATACTGGCACGGCCATTATAAACAAACCAATCAAGTAGCGCGTTATTCTGCGGTCGATACATCCCATCCATCGGAAAAAATTGCGTACAGAGCATGCCGCCCAGATCAAGCATCGTATAATGAGCGCCCAGTAAAATGACAGGACGACCCTCATTCTGTGCATTGACAACGTGCTGTAATCCTGAAATTGAAACGGTACGAGTAAAAACATTTGGACGATACCAAGCACATAAAGTTTCAAACACACCAATGCCCTGATTGACAAAGACTTGTTTTGCCATCAATTCGCGCTCGACGTCTGGCTTTTCTGGAAAAGCCAGTTTCAAATTGATAAGCGTATCACGCCGACGTGAGCCTGCTATTTTATAGATAAATATGCCAAGCTGACGTCCCAGCCAAAACTGCCAACGTAGCGGCAAATATATGATGGGTAAGATTATTGCTGCCAATAGCCAAATGCCCCAATATTTGGGCAACAAAAACTGCCATTGAAAAGGCTTTTTTTCGATGGGTGCTGTGCGCTTATGATTTTGGGTAATCGTTGGCATGCCAGCAGGTATCGCTGGGGACTTAGCAGGCTGCTGCGTACTTGGCGGTGGCAGGCTGCTTTTGGTAGGTGGTTTGCTGGGGTCGTATTGTTCAGGCGCTTTCATAAAATTGTTACTAATAATGAAAAGTTATCATCATGATGGGGTAGTCAGCATTGCTTTGCAAGGTGATTTACGCACAAAATCACGAGCAAATGCAAAAGTCATCAGCCATAAAAAAACCTTATAAGCTGCGGACAGCTTATAAGGTTTTGCAAATCTACTCTTTTCTTTAATATTGTGACTGTCGCTCTGAGATAAAGACAATAGCCGCAAAAAGATAAGAGATAGCTTTGATTAACGTTTTGAGAATTGTGGACGTTTACGTGCTTTACGTAGACCCAATTTCTTACGTTCAACTTGACGTGAGTCACGAGTAACAAAGCCAGCTGCTTTTAGTGCAGGTTTGTTGGCTTCGTTAAGCTCAATCAATGCACGCGTGATGCCGTGACGGATTGCGCCAGCTTGACCACTAATACCGCCACCTTTTACAGTGATGTAAAGGTCATAAGCAGTAGGTGAGTCAAGTAATTCTAGAGGCTGACGAACAACCATACGTGAAGTTTCACGGCTAAAATACTCATCAAGTGGCTTACCGTTAACAACGATGCTACCAGTACCTTTAGCTAAAAAGACACGAGCAGTAGACGTCTTGCGGCGACCAGTTCCGTAATTGCGTTCCATAAGTATATCCTTAGATGTCTAGTTCTTTAGGTTGCTGTGCAGTATGTGGATGTTCAGTACCCGCATATAGCTTCAGCTTCTTGATCATCGCATAGCCAAGAGGGCCCTTTGGAAGCATACCCTTAACTGCTTTGTGTAGAACATCTTCAGGCTTATGTGCAAGCAACTTACTGAAGTTGGTTTCCTTGATACCACCTGGGTAGCCACTGTGACGATAGTATTTTTTATCTTGCGCTTTTTTACCCGTTACCGTGATTTTATCAGCATTGATGACAACAATGAAGTCACCAGTGTCAACGTGCGGCGTAAAAGAAGGCTTATGCTTGCCACGTAAGCGACTAGCGATTTGAGTGGCTAAGCGACCAAGGGTTTTGCCGTCAGCATCTACGACATACCAGTCATGGGTCACTTCAGCTGGTTTTGCACTAAGTGTTTTCATGATAAAACCTTAAAATTAGAATTCGTTGAGAGTTTAGCTGGGAACGGGGCTCTCAAAAAACAGACTGCACATTATAAGCAGTAGTGCCTACGCTTGCAAGCTGCATTGGGGTTTATTTTCGCCTTATATACATTAAACTGCAGCGTTGGCCAGTTTTTAGCGGTTCTAAACATTTGTAAAATTTGTTAATGGCAGGCATTAACCCGACAATTATGACGATGATAAACGATAAAGTCCAGCAACAACTTGTCCAACTTTGGTGTGTTTCACACATTCAAAGCGGATTGTTTGCTGAATAGTACCTGATTGGATATCTATATTTTTATTAAGCGTCTCTTCCAGTTGTTTCAATTGGCTTTTTAAATCTTTATCCGCTTCTAGATAAATCAGTGTTTCACTATCAATTAACGACTGGGTAATCAGTGCCATTAAAATAGGTTGCCACAGATCTTGAGCATACGGTGGATCGATGAATACAATATTGAAAGGGCGCGGAACAATCTGCTCTTGCATCAATACTCTTTCTGCAGTGCCTTGGATAATTTGATGGGTATCAGCGCTCAGATGCAACTGTTCAGCACTTTGACGCAGCATATTACTTTGCGCAGGATTTATTTCGATAAAGGTTGCGTGCGCGGCACCACGAGACAATGCTTCAAAACCTAAGGCACCGCTACCAGCACAGCTATCAAGCACATAAGCGCCATGAATATCAGGAAGTAGCCAGCTAAACAGCGTCTCTCGCAAGCGATCTGGGGTAGGACGTAGACCTTCTGCGTCGATAAAACGTACAACACGGCGTTTAAACTGACCACCAATGATCCGCACGTCGCCCGCAGCTATATTTTTGTTCTTATGATTGTTCCTATGCTCGCGGCTGCTTATAGATTTTTTCATAATATTTATATTTACCGTATCTGGTTTAGCGTACTTTTACTCAGAGGTTGTGGCGGCTGTGGCTGCTTCCACCTCTGCCTTTTCTTCTAGCGCTTTTTCTTCTTTTTCACGCTGGGCATCACGCATCAATTTTTCAAAAGCTTTTTGGCGTTTGATGACTTTTAGTTGATCAGCCGTTGGTGGCAAGATAGGGTCGTTTTTGCGCTGTAATATCCAGTAGTCAAATAGTGCGCGACCGATGGGTGCAGCAACCACACTACCACCGCCACCGTTTTCAACCAGTACTGCAAGCGCAATCTCAGGATTTTCTACGGGTGCAAAACCATTGAACCACGCGTGATCCCAGTGACGTTTGTCTATGGCAGATTTATCATAGCGTTTGCCTTGCGCAATGGACTTGACTTGCGCAGTACCCGTTTTACCCGCAATACGATAGCGCGGCGTATAAATCCCACGTCCGGTACCTGCCTTGACGGTTTCTTCCATCGCATCGTGCATACGTAGCCAGTCAGACGGTTTGCCGTTATATTCGATTTTACCGTCGGGTTTGGTGATTACGTTAACTTGTGCTGCACCATCGCTACTTTTTAGGAGATGCGGAGTAATGTGATAGCCTTTGTTCGCTGTCATGGCGGTTGCATTGGCAATCTGTAATGGTGTGGCTAAGAAATAACCCTGCCCGATACTGACTGAGATGGTTTCACCCGGCAACCAGCCTTTGTCATAGGTATCTTTTTTCCATTTTGGTGACGGCATAATTCCTGATTTTTCATTGGGCAAATCAATACCTGTTGGTTCACCAAATCCAAAACGTGCCATCCAATCATGTAGGCGCTGAATACCCATCTCATAAGCCAATTTATAATAATAGGTATCCACTGACATCACGATAGATTTTTTAAGATCTACCGTACCGTGACCACCGCGTTTCCAGTCACGGAATCGATGTGAGTCTCCTGGTAAGCTAAAGTAACCGGGATCATAGATAGTGGTTTCCCAATTGCGCAGCCCATAATGAATGCCGCCTAAGCCTTCAAAAGGTTTAATAGTAGAGCCGGGTGGGTATGTCCCTTGTAGCGCACGATTATAGAGCGGCTGATCCAGATCTTCACGCAGATTGCCATAATCCTTAAAGGAGATGCCTGAGATAAAAGGGTTGGGGTCATAGCTTGGATTACTGACAAACGCCAATACATCACCATTTTTTGGATCGATTGCCACGATAGCGCCGCGACGACCGTCTAGCTGCTGCTGGGCGACTTGCTGTAAGCCATAATCTAAGCTCAGCGTAATGTCATTACCAGCTACTGGTGGTTTAGTGTCTAATTGACGCAAAATATTACCATGCGCATCGGTTTCTACCGACTGATAACCCGGTTGCCCTAGCAATATGTCCTCGTAATAATCTTCGATACCGATTTTACCGATAAGGTCAGTGCCAGCGTAGCGATCTTTGTCAATGCGTTTGGTTTCTTTATCATTGATACGCCCAACATAGCCGATGACGTGTGCAAATAGCTCGTCATAAGGGTATGAACGTGTCAGCTTGCTTTGAATAGTCACACCGCGAAAGAAGGGTTTACGCTCACTAAACTGCGCCAATTGGGCATCGGTTAAGTCAATTTTGATGGTCACAGGATCGTTTTTGCTTTTACTCAGTCGCGCTAAAATATCGGTAATATTTTCATCTGTTAGCTCAAAAATAGGCGCAAGCAAATTTAGCGTACGCTCTGGATTTTCGACTTCATCAGGGCTTAACATGGCCGTAAATACGGGCTGGTTGTCTGCCAATATGATTCCATTGCGATCATAAATATAGCCGCGGCTGGGCGGTGCAGAGATCAGCTTAATACGGTTATTGTCTGCTTGCGTCGTATACTTATCGTGCGCATAGACTTGCAGGTAACCATAACGCACGATCAAGCCGCTCAATCCAATGAATATCAGAATTCCAAGGATAATAATACGACTGGTGAAAACACGATTGACCTGTTCAGTATTGGGGGTTAGCGGTTTATTCATAGAAAGTAAGAGCCCAAACGGTCAGTGAGTCAATAAAAGAGAGTAAAGGGGCAGGGTCGTTCACCAAAGTGCGGCGAGCATAAAGGATAATAATAAGAATTTCAATTACATGGACTGATATGAGTTGAAATAATAATCCCTCAATCTATATACAGCGATGTGCGGTCATACAATCACAAATTATAACAGAACAAATGAGTCGCCGCAGTACACCGCCATTTATTTTGTGGTCGTTATTATCTAAAGCGTCTGTAGATGATATTCATATTGTTACTATCGAGAGTAATAGTAAAACGTGTCATCCCTAGTCACAACTTACCTAGGCTCGACGTGTGCTAATGAATGGCAAGTATGCTAAAATCAGGCGATTTATTTGATAATAATTATCATGGGCAGAGCGGCTTTTTGTTAAGCGTTCTAATTTGCTAATCCTTTTTAATTAGCGACGACAATTAACCTGTCAGGGGCAAGATAAGTCATGGATGCAACTTCATTGTGGCAGACAATAGCTGAACACCCAGAGTTTTTTGCCATGCTGACTATTCCGCCTGTGACTGCATTTGTCACATGGATACACGTGTGGATGGCGCTTAAAATGCTGTTCTATCCGATTAAGTTTCGGGGTATTCGTATTCCAAACTTCCCGTTTTTTGGGTTGCCAGGTATTGGCTGGCAAGGTATCGTCCCACGAAAGGCTGGCAAGATATCAGGCGTTATCGTGGATCAAACGCTGTCAAAGCTTGGCTCGCTTGATGAGTTTTTTCAGGCGATGGAGCCTGAGCAGATGGCGGTATTTATCACGGATACCGTGGACAAAAACCTTGAAGCATTGATTGATGAAATCATGTTGGATCATTCGCCAGCGTTGTGGGGTAATCTGCCTTATGCGTTGAAGCGCCGTGTCTACGCTCAAGCGCATCAAGAGCTGCCCAATATCATGCAGTCTTTGGTGACTGACTTGACCCATAACGTCGAAGACTTGGTTGATATGCGCAAAATGATTGTTAACACGATGGAAAGTGATCGTCGTTTAATGGTCAATATGTTTTTGAAGGTTGGTCAAAAAGAGATCGATTTTATTTGGCATATCAGTGCTTTGATTGGTTTGGTCTTCGGTATTATCCAAATGTTTATATTTTTGGTGGTGCCGCAGCATTGGACAGTGCCGTTTTTTGCCGCGATTTGGGGCTTTCTTACCAATTGGATTGCTATTTGGATGGTGTTTAATCCTGTAGAGCCGCGATTTATTCCTTATGTGAAATTTTTTGCCGTCCAGAGTCGCTTTCCATTTATTAGACCGCAATTACCACATATCGCCCAGTATCGTTTGCAAGGCGGTTTTATGAAACGCCAAGAGGAAGTTTCTGAGGTTTTTGCTGAAATTGTCGTAAAAGATTTGGTGACGCTTGAGAACATCATGAATGAGATGATGTATGGTGACCGTGCTGCGCAAACGCGTGAGTTGATGAAGTCGCATTTATATAAAGTGCTAGAGTCGCCTGTGATTAGTACGACACTGCGTCTAGGCTTGGGTCGCCGCGAATATGGACAGCTAAAAAACACCATCATTGATAAGTCAATTGTTGCGACAATGGTGCCATTGCGAGATCCTGAGCTCAATGAAAGCCGTGCCAGTAAAATTTTTGGGCTGTTTCGTGACCGTATTCGCGCGCTGACGCCAGATGAGTTTCAGAACTTATTACGTCCCGCTTTTCGTGAAGATGAGATGACGTTAATCGTGTTGGGTGGTTTGACAGGGTTTTTAGCAGGCTGGTTGCATCTGGTCTTAGTGTTTTTTCCTGCGATTCAGTAATGACGCATTTTTTATGTCTTTATACACATCGCATACAGAGTGGATACAGAAACGTGACAAGTTGACGCTAATGTACCTTGCTGTAAGCGCCCTCAGCTGCAATGGCTAATGGCGCTTTTATTATAAATAACACTAATAAAGACCAGCAGTATAAATACTCGTAGTAACGATTACTGGATACTTTCGAATATCCTAAAAAACCAATCCCTAAAATAAACAATGACCGTATTAAGGTAAACAAGGTTAGACCGTATGTTAATCACAGAATTGGGTTATTTTGCCTTGCTAGCCGCCTTTATATTGGCGATTTTGCAGGTGGTATTACCAACCGTCGGTATCATGCGTGACCACGTTGCGTGGCAGCGTTTGGCACCAAGTCTGGCGTGGGCACAATTTGCTGCCATGATCACATCATTTGCCGCGCTGATGGCAGGCTTTTATTACAATGACTTCAGCCTCGTCTATGTCACTCAGCATTCTAATACGCTGTTGCCTTGGTATTATAAGCTGTCGGCAACTTGGGGTGGTCATGAGGGTTCATTACTGCTTTGGATGACCATCATGGCTACTTGGTGTGCGCTGGTCTCTTACTTTAGCCGTGGTTTGCCACTGTCTATGCGTGCGCGAGTGTTGGTGATTTTGGCTGGCGTGCAGATGATGATGCTAGCGATGCTGATTTTTACCTCGTCGCCATTTGATCGTACATTGCCAAACTTACCTGTTGATGGTGCGGATCTAAATCCTGTGCTACAAGATTTCGGTTTGATTATTCACCCACCGATGCTGTATATGGGCTATGTGGGTTTGGTCGTGCCGTTTGCCTTTTGTATGGCGGCATTGTGGGAAGGTCGTTTAGATGCAGTGTGGACACGCTGGTCGCGTCCGTGGGCATTGGCGGCTTGGGGCTTTTTGACCGTTGGTATCGCGCTTGGCTCATGGTGGGCCTATTACGAGCTTGGCTGGGGTGGTTGGTGGTTCTGGGATCCAGTAGAGAACGCTTCATTGATGCCATGGCTGGCTGGTACAGCGCTGCTACATTCGCTTGCCGTTACAGAAAAACGTGGTGTCTTTAAAGCATGGACGATTATGCTGGCGATTTTTGCTTTTGCACTCAGTCTATTGGGCACCTTTCTCGTGCGTTCTGGCGTTATTACCTCGGTGCATTCGTTTGCCGCAGACCCAACGCGTGGTCTGGTCATTTTAGTCATTCTCGGTGTGATCATCGGCGGTGGCTTGTTGATGTTTGCGGTACGTGGTTGGCGTTTAACGGTCGAAAGTCAGTATCAACTGATCTCACGCGAGTCATTTTTAGTCATTAACAACGTTATTATTTTGATTTCGACTTTGGTCGTACTACTCGGCACACTGTATCCTATCATTGCTGACTCCTTTAATTTAGGCCAGGTGTCAGTCGGCCCTCCTTACTTTAATGCGCTGTTTGTACCGCTCACGTGGCTGATCTTAGTGGCAATGGGTATGGGCTCGAACATTCGCTGGAAAAAAGACAGCCGTCCGCTATTGGGCGCTGGTATGGTCATTGCCGCCAGTAGTTTAGTGCTTGCGGCAGTTATCACGTATTTTGTGAGCCCGTCTGCGATGCTTAATATTGGCGTTACCTTGGCGGTCAGTTTTTGGGTACTGCTATGGATGGTGGTTGATTTTAAAGACAAAACCAAAAACGCACCCAATTTTGTTAAAGGGTTACGCCAGTTACGTCTGAGCTATTGGGGTCAACAGACCGCTCATATTGGTGTCATTATTGCCGTCATCGGCGTCGCATTTACCAGTACGTTAAGTATTGAACGTGATGTCGCGCTTGGACCAAACGATAGCGTTCATGTCCAAGGCTATGACTTTACCGTTAAAGGCTTTCGTGAAGTCAAAGGCAGTAACTTTGATGCCACCCAAGCTGAGGTTGAAATCAGCAAAGATGGCCGTGCTGTGACTACGCTGTATCCTGAAAAACGTAATTACATCATTAGTATGATGCCAGTCACAGAAGCCGCGATTGATGCTAGCCTCATGCGTGATGTTTACGTGGCACTGGGCGAACCTATCGCCGAAGATAGCAACGAATGGGCAGTACGTATTTATGTGAAACCGCTTATCCGCTGGATATGGCTAGGCGCTCTGATTATGGCGTTTGGTGCAGTATTGAGTATTCTTGATCATCGGTATCGTATTAAGAAAACCAAGACACCTGCACAAATTGCAGCGAATAAAGCAGGCTTTACCACCGTCGCCGATTTGGATGCGTCAGCATTAAAGACAGGGGATAATTAATATGAGCACATCAAAGCAATCCCCTGAGCAAAATGCAAAGCAAGATAAGGTAGGTGGCACGAAAACCATGAATAAAAAGCAACTTAAGCTATGGTTTTTGATTCCACTGATCGTTTTCATTGGCTTAATCATCATGCTATATCTGCGTTTGGGTAAGCCGACGGATATCGTTACCAATACGGCACTTGAGCGCCCAGTGCCCGCTTTTGAGCTGCCTTTATTATCAGATACCAGTCGTATCATGACCAATGAGAATCTGCCTGATAAGCCCTTTTTGATGAACATTTGGGGCTCTTGGTGCCCAACTTGTATTATTGAGCATCCTTTTCTTATGCAATTAGAGGAGCGCGGTGTCAATCTGGTCGGGGTCAACTATAAAGATGACATTGGCGATGCACTAGGCTACTTAAACCGAGGTGGCGATCCGTTCTCGATGTCTATTCAGGATTTATCTGGTCAGTTTGCTTTGGACTTAGGTTTGACGGGTGCGCCTGAGACTTTCGTAGTCGATGGTAATGGTATTATTCGTCAGCACATCATTGGTGAGATCAATGAAAGCAACTGGCAAAGCCGTATTACGCCTTGCTTGATGGTGCTCAATGAAGCTAATAATAACAACGTCAGTCCAGATCCGACTCAGGTTGCGGAGGCGTGTAAATGATAGCCAATAAAATAACAGCCGTTACGTTAAAAGTCGCGAGCTTACTGATAGCTTGTCTAATAAGTATGGCAAGCTATGCTGCTATTGAGGTCTATGACTTTGATTCTGTGCAGCAAGAAGCCCAATATCGTGGTCTCATCGAAGAGCTGCGTTGCCCAAAATGTCAAAACCAAAATCTTGCAGGATCGGATGCGCCCATTGCTCAAGATCTAAAGCAAAAAACGTATGATTTGATAAAAGACGGTCGTAGTGATGGCGAGATTCGTGCTTATATGCAGGAACGTTATGGCGATTTCATCACTTATAAGCCGCCTGTCCGTCCATCAACGTGGATTTTGTGGTTTTTTCCGCCACTATTACTCATCAGTTTACTCATAGGCTGGTTCTGGCAAAGCAAACGACGTCAGCTTGTCGCTAGTGGTGAAAGCGGGGTGACGGTCAATAGTACGGCTGCTGCTCTGTCTGCTGCTGAAAAAGCCGAGATTGATCGTCTGTTATCACGTGCTTCGAGCGATGACAAAAACGACCATGATATTACAAGCCTCAAGGACAAAAAATGACCATATTCTCTACTGTGGGCTTATTTATTGCTCTAAGCTTACTTATCGCCTTAATACTCGCTGTTATTACCATCATGCCTTGGCTGCGAGCGTCACGCTCGCCAGAAAAGCCTCTGGACAATCAGCTGTTGGATATCAACGTTGCTGTGTTCCGTGAGCGTTTAGCGGAACTAAAAACAGATAAAGACAATGGCACTATCGATGACAGCCATTACCAGAACCAAAAACTGGAGCTTGAACGCCAGTTATTGGATGCTCAGCGTGAAGTCACACCGATGGTCGCGCCTGGTATCAAAAGCCGATTGATCATTACTGTCTGGGTGCCTGTCTTAGCAGCGATGGCGTATTTGATGGTCGGCGATCGTACGCCTGTGTTCGAGCTTTGGGCAGCTGAAGACAAAGTGGGTCAAGTGGCTGATGATTTATTAACGGGTAAGATTGATCAGCCGCCTGCTTGGGCGATTGAAGATGGTCAACAGCTGATTAGTGCCATGCAAACCAATGTCTATCGTCACGCTGATGATCCAGATCGCTGGATGCGTTTATCAGAATTATTCTTATCATTAGAAGCAACGGATTCCGCAATTGAAGCCTTATCGCGTGCTTATCGTTTGTCACCAGACAATGAAGAGATTGCAACCACTTATGCACAGATTAGCTTCTTTGCCAATAAAGGCCAATTAGACGCTAATAGTCGCCGAGTGCTACAAGACGTGTTGGCTAAAAATCCAGAGCATGAGGGCGCGCAAATGCTCATGGCAATGGGTGAGGCACGGAGTAGTAATTTTGATCAAGCACAAGGCTGGATTAAGCGTCTACGTGACAGTATTGCGGCTAAACCTGGTGATCATACCAAAGCATTGGCGAGTTTAGATGAGCTAAGTGCTAATGTCACCGCTCAGCAACAGCAAGCCTCTGAAGGTGTTGAAGTGACTGTTACGATTAATGCTAGCCTGCTGCCGTTAGTCAAAGCCGACGATGTGTTATTTGTCGCCATACGTGATGTCAATGGTGGACCACCATTTGCTGCCAAACGTTTGCCGATCAGTGTTATCAAGCAAGGTGAAGCCAGCATTAGCCTAAGCGATTTGGATGCCATGATGCCTGAACGTACTTTGAAATCGGCGAGAGCGGATAAAGTTCAGTTGGCTGTCATCGCTCGTATCAGCCATAGTGGTACTGCCAGTGCAGAGTCAGGGGATTTGTCAGGTAATCCTGTGGTGATTAGTGCGGAACAAAATCAGGTCAATGTTGAAATCAATCAACAAATTCCATAGTATTTATATCTGTTGTTGTCAGCACCTCTGACGTAAGCGCTGTTGTCCGATACAGCAGCGCGCAACAGCATTATATGAACAGATAAGTCATGACAACTTATCACTGCAAATAATGAAAATACTTGAGCTTTGCCAAGCCACAAGGTAAGGTAGCTTGGCAAACAACCAATCCCTGAGTTTTATTAGTCCCAAAATCCTATCTATTAAGGAGAATCGTGTAATGATGCGTATTATTTTGCTAGGTCCACCAGGCGCCGGTAAAGGTACCCAAGCCCAGTTTATTTCTAAAGAATATGATATCCCGCAGATCTCAACTGGCGATATGCTGCGTGCAGCAATCAAAGAAGGCAGCGAGCTTGGCAAAAAAGCCAAAGACATCATGAATGCTGGTGGTTTGGTTTCTGATGACCTCATTATTAACCTAGTGAAAGAACGTATCGCTAAGCCTGATTGTGCCAATGGTTGTATTTTGGATGGTTTTCCGCGTACGATTCCACAGGCTCAAGCACTTGCAGATGCTGACGTTGCTATCGATCATGTAATCGAAATTAGCGTGCCAGATGACGAGATTGTCAAGCGCTTATCTGGTCGTCGCCAACATCCTGGTTCAGGTCGCGTTTATCACGTTGATCACAATCCACCCAAGGTCGATGGTATCGACGATGTGACAGGTGAAGCGCTAATCCAGCGTGAAGATGATAAAGAATCTACCATTCGTGATCGTCTAGCGACTTATCATGAGCAAACATCAGCGCTTGTTGGTTTTTATCAAGACAAGGCCAAAGAAGGTGCCGATGCCCCTAATTATGATAAGTTTGATGGCACGCAAGGCATCGATGATGTTAAGCAACAAATCTTGTCAGCGTTAAAAGGCTAATCATCGATTTCGAATAATTGATGACGCGATTGAAGACCCTGTTTATTAGCAGGGTTTTTTATGTCTGATGGTTTTAACTGTCTGTCTTACAACATTACTAAGCCGAACTCTCATTGCTCAACGATTCTTTTGAGTAAGCGCTTAAACAGCATCCACAAAAAAGCCGCTCACTCCTAATGAGTAAACGGCTTTTTTATTAAAATATACTGCGAATAAAGCTAGCACATTTTTGCTTAAAACTTATGCATTACCTTCAGCATCAACTTGTGCTTGTTGCTGGCTTTGTGCGTAAGCTTGGTCAAAGTTGACAGGGGCTAGCAATAACTGCGGGAAGCTACCACGCGTTACGATGTCGCTGATGACTTCACGAGCATATGGGAACAAAACGTTCGGGCAGTATGCACCTAAGATTTGACCGATTTGGTCTTCTGGGATGTCTTTTAATAAGAAGATACCTGCTTGATGCACTTCAGCGATAAATGCTGCTTCTTCCGCATTTTTTGCTGTAACGCTCACCGTTAAGATGACTTGATAATGATCGTCATCCAGTTTTTCAGCATTGCTAGACAAATTGATATCAAGCTCTGGGTTCCACTCTTTGGTGAACACACTAGCGCCTGGGACTTCAAGTGACATGTCTTTTACGTAGATACGCTCTAGTGCTAATTGTGGTTGTGCTTGTTCTTCAGCCATGATAAATCCTCTAAAAGTTAATCAAATAGTTGGACAAACTGTCATTTTAATAAAAGTTCATTGTAATATAAATCGAGACAAAATCTGGATGTTTTTATTACTCTCTTTTATCTTTGCCGCTGTCTATCATTACACAGGCAAAGACAGACAGCAACGAAAAGTAGCAGATTAACCTGCTAATAGCTCGTCAAGTTTGCCTTGTTGGTTCATTTGATTGAGCTCATCAAAACCACCGACAAAGGTCTCACCGACGAAAATTTGCGGTACAGTGCGATAGTTATTGGTTTTTTTCATTAATTCTTGACGCTCTTCGCGGCTCATATCGTGCATGCCAATTTCTTCGTAGTCAACGCCTTTAGTTTTTAAGAGTTGTTTGGCGTTTGAGCAATATGGGCAGATAGGCGTCGTATAAACTTTAACAGCGACAGTCATGGTAAATCCTTATTTATAAGTTTAGAAGGTAATCGTTTTATTATAAAAAGTATTATAAATAATTATTTGATAAAAATTCTTATAATCCGTTACCAGCAAGTAAATTGAAGATAGATTCGATGATGCTCGTTATTAAAGTGGGGATGAGCAGAGCAAATTCAAGATGTTTGAGTATAAAAGCGCTGACAGTAGCACAAATGCCACAAACAAAAAAAACACCTATCGATAAGGTGTCTTTTTTATTTGTGAATATTCAACGCCCCTCAATCATATATCAATTGATACGGGCTAAATATTTTTAAATAGCAGTATAGCGGACTACTTATGTAGACTTGGTTTGGCTTTGCCTTTATTTTTAGGCTTTGCATCCTTTAACCCAACCAATGGCATGCCCGCTGCTTGCCAACCGCCGATACCACCTTCTAAGCGATAGACACTGTCCTTGCCGATCATCTGAATCGCCGCGCCTGCTTGCACACCCATATCACAAATGATAATTACTGGCTGCTCAATTGCACGGATTTCTTCTAAGCGGTCTTTAAGCTCGGTGAACGGTATGTTACGGCTGCCTTGGATGTAACCGGTCTCAAACTTCTTTTTGGCACGAATATCGATCAGCTGCGCGTTTTGCGAGTTAACCATCATGCCTAAGGTATTGGGCGATATTTTTCTGCCACTACGTTTGTTTTCAATCGTAAAAAATAGCACGGCAAGTACGGCTAATATACCAAATAAAAACGGGTGGTTGCCCACAAATTCCAGCGCACGATCCAAACCATACCTCCAAAAAAATAAGTGTTCGGTTAAGCTGAGAAGACAGCCTAACGATACTGAACAAGACGCTATTATACCGATTAGACCAACCATAGTAAACGGGCGATGGTCAACCGAGCGATTAACGATCTATAAGGCAGCGATTAATAAGGCGGATACTAATAATGCCAATATTAATAGGGCTTAGTATCTGCCTCTTCTCTTAAAGTCACGAGGTTTTCCACACGGCGCTGCAATACCACGCCGTCAGCAACCGCTTGCCATAGGGCGCAGCCTTTGCTGTTGTGAGTATGACGACAATCACGGAACTGACAGTTGCCAGATAACGGTGCAAGCTCCACAAATCCTGAAATGATATCATCGGGTGTGAGATGCCAAATGCCGTATTCGCGGATACCTGGCGTATCGACGATACCGCCTTGGGTCAAGTCGGCTGGATTAAATGGTAATAAGCGACTGGTGGTGGTGGTGTGTTGACCAAGTTTTGAGTTATCAGAGATGATATTGACGCTTTGTGCCGATTCAGGTAGTAGGGCATTGATTAAACTGCTTTTACCGACACCAGATTGCCCCGCAAAAATAACCAGTTTTTTATCGATATAACGTTTTAATTCATCCAGCCCTTCTTGCTCATCGCTATCCGCAACGTTTTCAGGGCAATCGACTGAGGTGAGAACGCTCTCATAACCGAGAGAAGCATATTGTGCCAATAATTCTTTGGTATCGACGCCGTTTTCTTCTGCCAATAAATCGGCTTTATTAAGCACCAACAGTGGCTTTACACCAGCATGATGACAGACGACCAAATAACGATCGATGAGGGTTGGCGCGGCAGCAGGTAGCGGCGCGAAGACAATCGCCAAAATATCGACATTGGCGGCGACAGGTTTAAGTTTATGATAACGATCAGGACGCGAGACCAGAGAGGTACGCGGCTTAACCGATTCAATACGTCCAAAGCCAGTATTAGGGTCAGCACTCCAGCGTACTTGGTCACCAGCGGCTAGCATCGGTAAATTGGTACGCACATGACAACGCCAAATATCGCCTAATGCCAGCTCTTGCCAAAACGGTTCAGGATCATCGGGGGCAATCTTCGGCTGCACAGGTATCACTGCAGGCAAGCTGGTCACTTGTACTTCTAGTTGCTTGCCATAGTGCGCCATGACCACGCCATCCATCAAACTGTCATCGATGCTGTCTTGGCTTGCCAGCTGTTGTTTGTCGATGCGACGAATCTGTTGTTTAGTCAGTTTGCGTTGCCGAATTAATGCCATGGGTTTTGAACCTATTAAAAAAATATTGCTAAGTGTAGCGTGAAAGTTTGATAACATACAGCCTAAAGCGCCTGCTGCAGACAGAGATTTTGTAACGTTTTAAGGGTTATAAATCAGTAGATGCAACGTTTTGCTACTTATGCATGAACATTAACAGGCGATTTATCTAATTAATATTGCTCCAAAGTTGTTCTAAACTTTATTGACCATAGGATATTTTATGAGTACCGGTGACCACCCCAACAAGATTAAAATTAGAAACCAAGGCAAAAAAGGGCTGGTATGGATTGACCTAGAAATGACCGGGCTGGATACCTTGAATGACGAGATTATCGAGATTGCTACCGTTGTCACTGATGAAGATTTGAATGTCCTTGCCGAAGGGCCAGTGTTCGCTATAAAAGTATCGGATCAAACGTTAAATAAAATGGATGATTGGAATACCAAGCAGCATGGTCAGTCAGGATTGGTCGACCGTGTCCGCCGTAGTACCGTGACATTGGCAGAGGCCGAAGCTGAAACCATTAAGTTTCTCAATAAATGGGTCGATAGTGGTAAGTCGCCAATGTGTGGCAATTCCATCTGTCAAGATCGCCGCTTTATGGCGCGTCAAATGCCGGAATTAGAAAAATTCTTCCATTATCGCAATCTGGATGTGTCGTCAATTAAAGAGCTTTGCTTCCGCTGGCGTCCTGATATTCTCAGAAACTTTGAAAAAGGCGGCAGTCATTTAGCGTTAGATGACATTCGTGATTCTATTCGTGAATTGAAGCATTATCGCCAGCATTTCTTTAAATTAATACCGTAAAGTAAGAGTTGAGCGATCAATAGTTTGACACTTAGATGCGCGTCAATCATGCAGTGTCATTTATATAAAAAAGGTCTGTTGATAATTCAACAGACCTTTTTTATTGTTCAGAGGCGCTCAAAAAAAATGACATTAAATGAGCGATTTAAATTCAATCAATCTAAATTCAGCAGCATTACTATTAAAACTGTCATCTGAGTGCTCGTCGCCTGACTGCGCCAATCACCGCACTTACTTTTGGCTGGCGAATATCTTTATCTAATAATCTCCAGTCGCCGAGCACGTAGCGTTTTTTATCATGAGTCGCGTGATGAATAGCTGGACGATGGGTATGACCATGTAGTATAGCATCACTACCAGCCACTGCTTGTATCACAGCATCTTCATTGACATCCATGATATGCGCCGCTTTATTGGCATTATTCTGCTGGCTTTTTTGGCGCATTTTATCGGCGATTGCCAAGCGTTTCTCTAACGATTTATTGAGCAAATACCACTGAGTCAAACGATTACGCATGATTTTGCGAAAAAACTGATACTTTTTATCATCAGTACACAAGGCATCACCGTGCTCTAGACGATAATTTTGCTGACCGACAGTTAAAGTATACGGCTCATAAATAAGCTCGCCACCAAATAGACTGCAGAATGGCTGACCTAACAAAAAATCACGGTTGCCATGCATGACCAAAATCTCACAGCCAGCTACCCGTAGCTTTTTTAACTTAACGATAAGTGGGGTGAGCCAATGACTTTGTCGTTCCTCGTCGGATAAAGACAAATAAAAATCATCACCGAGCCAGACTTCAAACCAATCACCTAAGATAAACAAGCGTTTGAGCGCAGGCAGAGCAAGGCAATCATCAAGCAGCGCCAAAAAAGCCTGCACTAAGGCAGGCTCTTCAGGCGATAAATGCAAATCGCTAATCAATACTTGCCGCACCTCATGAGGGCGGGTGGTAATTAGGTGGTCAAAACTTTGCATTTATCCTTATCCTCGTAATTTTAAACAGCAACGACTCATAAGCTTTTACAGACTCATCGCTACTGAGTAATAACTATTGAAGAATGATTACTGAGAGACAGTTATTTAGTAATAATAGTCGCTGAGTTGATAACCACTGGCTCTTTTGGTACATCAGCATGCATGCCGAAACGACCAGTAGGTACGCCGCGCATTTTTTCAATCACGTCCATACCGCTTGTTACTTTTCCAAATACGGTGTAGCCCCAACCTTGCATGTTTTTGCCAGAATGATTTAGGAAATCGTTGTCTTTTACGTTAACGAAAAACTGGCTAGTTGCTGAATGCGGATCTTGCGTACGTGCCATTGCAATCGTACCAGCGTCGTTTTTTAGACCGTTGTCTGCTTCGTTTTCAACTGGGGCATTGGTCGCTTTTTCATTCATTTCAGCGTCCATTCCGCCGCCTTGAATCATAAAGCCGTCAATGATGCGATGGAAAATCGTACCGTCATAATGACCAGATTTTACATAGTTTAAAAAGTTCTCAACGGTTTTTGGTGCTTTTTCTTCATTGAGTTCGATAACGATCGCACCCATATTGGTGTCTAGTTCTACTACTGGTGGCATGTCTACCATGTGATATTCCTCTTTGATTGCAGCGCCTAAAATGACGCTGTTAAGTGGTGGCTAAAAAGTTGGTGATTAAAAAGTTATGGCTAGTCTAACGGCTTTTTTATCTCGTGTCATGTATCAGGCTGTTAATGCGTTCGCAAAAGCTGATAGAATAACGCAACTTTAGCTTTTTATTATCATTTTTAATAACTTGTTTTTAATGATTTGGTTTGAATTTTCCATGCTACGTGATGGCACGTAGCATGAACTGACAATTTGCGTTAGGAGCAATGCCCGATGAGTGAGCACTCAAGCAACAATGCACAAAAAGACGAACAAAAAAATGATTTTATTCGCAATATCATTCGTGACGATGTCAAGGCGCAAAAATACCCACAAATCGTGACGCGTTTTCCGCCAGAGCCAAACGGTTACTTGCACTTGGGGCACGTAAAATCTATCTGTCTAAACTTTGGCGTGGCCGAAGAGTTTGGTGGTGTTTGTAACCTGCGTTTTGATGACACCAACCCAACCGCAGAAAAGCAAGACTTCATCGACAATATCGAAAATGATGTGAAATGGCTTGGATTTGAGTGGGCAGGAGAGGCGCACCATGCGTCAGGCTACTTTGACCAACTTCATGCTTGGGCGATTCAGCTTATCAAACAAGGCGACGCTTATGTAGATTTGCAATCGCCTGAGCAAATTAAAGAAAACCGAGGCTCATTCAATGAGGCAGGCACGGCGTCACCACATCGTTCTGCCAGTGTTGAAGAAAACTTGACCCTCTTTAATGACATGAAAGAAGGTAAGTTTGCAGAAGGTAAAGCGGTGTTGCGCGCCAAAATTGATATGGCAAGCCCAAACATGAATATGCGTGACCCTGTCATCTATCGCGTCATGCATCAAGCGCATCACCAAACGGGTGATAAATGGTGTATCTATCCGATGTATGATTTTGCCCATCCGCTCTCTGATGCACTCGAAGGCATTACCCATTCATTGTGTACGCTGGAGTTTGAAGATCATCGTCCATTTTATGATTGGGTCATTGACAAAATTGGCTTTGATGTACCACCGCACCAGTATGAATTTAGCCGCTTAAATGTCGATCATACCTTGACCAGCAAGCGTAAGCTTAAACAGTTGGTTGACGAAAATATCGTTAGTGGTTGGGATGATCCGCGTATGCCGACGATCGCTGGCATGCGTCGCCGTGGTTATACACCAGAGGGTTTACGTGATTTCTGTGAGCGTGTTGGTGTAACAAAAGTAGACAGCGTCGTTGACTTTCGCTTATTAGAATTTAGTATTCGTCAATCATTAGAGACGACCACAGGTCGTGGTATGGCGGTACTTAAGCCATTAAAAGTGACCATTACCAACTTTGCCGAAGCGGTCAGTAGTTGGGAGTCGCAAAAAGCGGACAGCGTCAATGCTCGCTTTGATGATGCTTCGCAAACCTTATGGCTGACGCAGCCAAATCATCCTAATGTCGATATGGGCGAGCGTGAAATTCCGTTTACCGAAACCCTTTATATCGACCAAGGCGATTATGAGATTGAGCCGCCAGCAGGGTATAAGCGTCTATCGCCAGAAAAGCCAGAAATCCGCTTGCGTAATACCTATGTATTGGCAGTAACTGAGCACATTACGGATGAAGCGGGCAATGTGGTCGAACTAAAAGCGACGATTGATCCGACGACATTGGGTCAAAATCCTGAAGGCCGTAAGGTTAAGGGCGTGATTCATTGGGTATCAGCTAGCCAAGGCATCCCAGCAACGGTGCGCATGTATGAGCAGTTATTTAGTGTCGAAGACCCAAGTGGCGTCGCTGACGTCCATCAAGCATTAAATCCTAACTCGTTGACTGAACTCAATGCCGTGGTTGAACCGTCATTGGTGAATGCGGACGCTGGCACACGCTTCCAGTTCGAGCGTGAAGGTTACTTTATCTCTGATAGCGAAGACCATAACACTGACAAACCAGTCTTTAACCAAATCGTCAGCTTGCGTGACAGCTATAAGCCAGCTTAATTTATCACTATTAGCGGCATTAGCGCTTATTTGAAAAACTACTGAACAATAGTAGTTTGCAAGCTTGCCCATTTCTAGTACGCTAGGGATGGGCTTTTTTGTGCATGATTATAAAGTGATTGATCGTAAGATTTGAGGAAATAATAATGGCAAAATTTTTAAACAGCAGTGGCACGACTTACCATTTAGAAGAATTGATTAAAAATGCGTCTGATAGGTTGATTATCATCAGTCCCTATCTAAAGCTGAATGAGCGTATTAAAAAGCTATAGTCATTCCACTATAAAAGTATTACTGCATTAACCTCGCTTGAAGTATTAAATATACATCTACGCTCGGTTGCCTTGTACTATTTTTAAATTGAATCGACTATATTGGAAGACCGTAATCGTCTAAAAATCGATATTCGCATTGTCTATGGCAAGAATGATTTGCACCCAGAAGAAATAAACTGGCTTAAAAACCTGACCTTTATTCGTACCAGTTTTTGCAAAAATTTGCATGCGAAGTGCTACCTCAATGAAAACGAATGCATTATTACCAGTTTGAACCTGTATGAATTTAGCCAAGTCAATAATAATGAAATGGGCGTGCTGATTTATCGTAATGAAGATGCCAAACTATATGCCGATACTTATGAGGAGGCACAGCGCATTATTCGTATCAGCGATGAAGTGCGCATGTCGCTTGAAAAAGTGACCGAATCTGATGGTAGGGCTGATAATACTGCTACTGCCAGTCATACAATGTCCAGCAATAATGCTAATACAACGGTCACACCTACTGCTACAGAAGCGGCAACGCCTAATTACTCTAAATTAACGGCGGCGAAGCTTGCCAAAGAGTTGGGTTTTAAGACACAAGAGTTAAATGATAAGTTGCTTGCAGCGGGATATTTACAAGAGCAAGAAGGTGAGCTCACATTAACAGATGCTGGGCGTGCAGCAGGCGGTACCAGTAAAAAAGGTAAATTCGGTGATTTTTGTTTATGGGATTCTGGAATGGTAATTTGATTCATTCGCTAAGTGTATGCTAAGTTACCTAGTAATAAACAGAATAACCGCATTACAATCCTTCACAAGACAGTTATAACCAGTTTGCTAAGATAAAATAGAATTTTTGCTGACGTGCTTTGAGTTATTGTGTAATATCTGACAGGGCACATTGATAATAATAGAGCACGCGAATATCTTTGGATATTAGTGCTCATCACTAACATAGCTAAGGAATTAAGCATGGCACATTTACGTTTAGGCGATACCGCACCGAATTTTGACGCTGCAACCACAGAAGGTAATATCAATTTCCACGAGTGGGCAGGCGATAATTGGGTCGTTTTTTTCTCCCATCCAGCTGATTTTACGCCAGTATGTACTACTGAGCTTGGCCGTGCTGCGGCACTGAATGGCGAATTTCAAAAGCGTGGTGTCAAGCCAATCTGTATCTCTGTTGATGGTATCGATGACCATCATGCGTGGGCAAAAGATATTGGTGAGACTCAAGGTACTGAGTTAAATTTTCCAATCATTGCTGATCCGAACAAAGAAGTCGCTGAGCTATATGACATGATGCATCCAAATGCAGATAGCACGCATACGGTACGCAGTGTCTTCATTATTGATCCAAATAAAAAAATCCGCTTAACGCTGACTTATCCTGCGAGCTGTGGTCGTAATTTTGACGAGATTATCCGTGTCATTGATGCTCTGCAACTGTCTGATGAATATAATATTGCGACGCCAGTTGACTGGAAAGACGGTGATGATGTCATCATTCCACCAAGTGTCAAAAACGAAGATATCGCGGCTAAATACCCTAAAGGTTATACAGAAATTAAGCCTTATTTACGTACTACGCCTGCACCCAATAAATAAGTAGTATGATTGGATGAATGCAATGAAGCCTCATGACGTAACGTTGTGGGGCTTTTTGTTGTTGAGTCTCTGATCAAAAAAGCAAGCCTAATAAGGCTTTGCTATGATGAGCAGAGTAGGATATAACTGTTGTATAAAGGATGGTAAGTCTTTATCTATCATCAACAGCGTAACAACCATAATAAAACCAGATAGCGTTGAGTCGCTTTTGTCTAATCTTACAAGGAATTTGCCATGAAAAAACTATACGTCACCCGTACCGCGCCCAATCCACGTAAAGCCCTTATTTTGTTAGCATCAAAAGGCATCGATGTCGATGATATGGATGATGTGGACGTGATTGATATTGATTTTGCTGCCAATGAGCAAACGTCAGACGAGTTCACCAAAATAAATCCAATGCAGACCGTGCCAGTTCTCATACTAGGGGATGGCACGGTACTCAATGATTCGCAGGCTGTATGTGAGTATCTCGACCGTGTCTATGGTGAGCGTTCGGTGATGGGTAATGATGTGATACAACGTGCGCAAGTGTGCGCTATGCGCCGCATTGCTGAGTTTGAGGTATTGTATAACTTTATGCTGGCTTTTCAGCACAGCCATCCGTCCAAAGCCCAACGCGTTGAGCAAGTCCCAGAGTTTGTCGCGCCATCTGTTGCACGAGCTGTTAAAGCTCTTGCTTATTTTGAAAATATTTTAGAAGGTCGTGAGTATTTGGTCGGTGAACAATTAAGCTTTGCTGATATCGTCCTATATCTCGGTTTGGATTTTGGTAAAGTCCTTAACGTAAATCCGAACGAGCAGGGCGAAAATCTTGCGCGTTTTTATCAAATGATGAATGAGCGTTTTAGTATTAAAAATATGGCAAAAGCCAAAATTGCTCATACAAACGAGTAAGCCTAGCGCGAAAAATTAAAAATGTGACATCATTGATGGTCTTGAATAATTGATGAAATTTCCAATTATCTGAGACCATTGATTTTTTATGGTACCTTTAAATATTAAAATAGCAGTTACGATGAATCCATAAAAATAAACACTTTGTTACAACCATGGTAATCAACGGCGCTATAGTGGTGAAATGTGACGCTTTATTAAAGTGGATATCATCAGCCCCTTATTGTTAAATATTTAACTTGATTTTTTAAATACTTTGACTTAAAAAAGGGATAACCACAAGGTATGACTGCTATGACCTCATCTGTTAAAAAATGGCCAATTCGATTCACTTTACTACCAAGTTTGTTGGCACTAAGCTTGGCATTAAGTGCTTGCCAAGATGCCTCTTTGCCCAATGAAAGTGAGGTACAAGAAGGCACTCAGAAAAGCGCTGATGCAATAAATGATGATGGCATAGATATGAATGCCGATGCAGTAACGGATGATACTCAGATGGATAACATGAGCGATGAAGAGAAAATGATTGCCAATCTTTCACGTTATCGTTGGACATTGCTGTCTGTAATGGACAAAGGCGCACAGCCATTAAATATGCTGACGGATATTAAAGACCAAGTGCGTTTGTCTTTTAATCAATACCAAGGTGAGAATACGTTAAGTTATAGCGTTGGTTGTAATACCATGAGCGCCGGCTACCAATTGCAAGGTCATACTTTGACTGTTGAAGAGGGTATGAGTACGAAAATGTCTTGTGGCGAGCTTGATAAGGCTGAAAATAGTTTAAGTCAGCTGATGCAAGGTGAAAGCCAGTTAACATTAGTGAGAGCTAACAGTGCCAAAGATGGCGACGCTAAAGACAACAACTCTCAGGATGATAGTCTCAGGAGTGATAAGCCAATATTAACCCAAGTCACCAGTGATGGAGCAACGTTGATTTGGGAAGGCAGGCTTACCTCACAAGCCAAGTATAATAGTAAAGGTGAGACCGTATTCTGGGCAGTAAGCTCGAAAATGATACCTAGCACCGATAATGGCTTAGAGATGTGTCTACAAGTGAAACCCATTACCTATGATGACCAAGGTATTAAAATGAGCGAAGGCAAGTGGGCAGTCTTTACGGGTGAAATCGATGGCTATCAGCATGATGGCATGCACGATGAAGTATTACGTCTACAGCGTTACCCATTAGACAGTGACGATAGCAATAGTATAGAAGGCGAAGAATATGCTTATGTGTTGGATGCAGTGATTGAAAGTGCCGTCGCAGAGTAGTCGGTTTAAGCCGTTGCATTTTTAGAGTAAAGCGATTTTATAGTAAAGTGAAAGTGTAAATAACTTAGACAGTTCGAAAAACACGCGCTATTTAGACGCGTGTTTTTTATGCTTGTGTTATAAGCGTTCTTAACGCAAATTGCCTAAATCTTCTTCTGTCAAACGCCAGCGACCTTTTTTCTTAGATGCACCGCGCCCACGCATGGCGCTGTTTAATATTAATTTATTCATGGAATGGCTTGAATGCGCATGACAGATGGCGCAGGCAAGACCATCGGCGGCATCTTGCTGTGGCACGACATCCAAAGATAGTATGCGGCAGACCATCTCTTGCACTTGCTCTTTTGCCGCTGCACCATAACCGCAAACGGCTTGCTTAATCTGGCGTGCAGTATATTCTGACACTTCTAAATCCAGAGCAACCATAGCGGCAATAGCAGCACCTCGCGCTTGCCCAAGTTTCAACGCTGAGTCAGGGTTTTCTGCCATAAATACTTGCTCAATGGCAGTATAGATAGGCTCATCAGCATATTTCAAATGATGCTGTGTGATGCGCGTTAAGCCATTAAAAATCCGCTTTAGACGTTCAGGCATCTCTTTGGTGTCGGTACGTATGGTACCTGCATCGATATAGGTGAGTTTGTCGCCTGTTTGTTGCACGATGCCATAACCGGTCATGCGCGAACCAGGATCAATCCCGATAATAATTGCCATAATATCCCATCTTGCTTACATTTTATTTTATATTCAATCCTATATAAATCAGATACGGTGTCAGACTCGCTCAGCCTACTACTCGTAGTACTTTTACTCATCTTCCTTGTATCCAAATTATATTGTACCGACTATATGGCTTAAAAATCAGCCTTAAGTTTGATAGTATAGCAATCAATCCCCATATACATCATATGTTAGCCATTTTAATTTTCATGGCGCTTAATTTTTTAGATTTTATCTTATAGGACGACACTTTATGGGTCAGATAGTTGGTATTGCCATTGTTTGGTTTATTATCGAAATGCTACTTTGGTATTTGCTTGCTCAGTTTATGAGTGGTTGGTGGGTATTTATGTGGTTTATTATCGCCGCAGTCATCGGTATCTCCCTCTTGCGTAAAGGGATGGCTGCCCTCAATCCAATGGCGCAGCAAATGAAAGCAGGTGGCATGATGAACCCATCGATGCGTCCGCAAGAATCAACCATGATGAAAAGTGTGGCCATGGCAGCGGCTGGTATTCTGCTACTCATTCCAGGTGTGCTGAGCGATTTGCTCGCATTATTGGTGATATTGCCACCCGTGCAAAAGAAGCTCAAAGACTTTGCTAATAATTATGTCATGAATAATCAGCAAAAAATGATGGAAATGATGGCCAAGCAAATGGGTGGACAGATGGGCGGCGGACAAAATCCGTTTGGTGGCATGGGCGGTCAAAACCCATTCGGCGGCGCAGGTGGTATGAATAATCAGAACCCATTTGGTCAACAACAAAACCCGTTTGGCGATGGGTTTAAACAGCATACAACGATTGATGGGACAGCAAAAACCATTCCCAAGGATGTGAAAAAAATCACCAAATCTGCCAATGATGAATAGTAGAATTAATCGGCAAGCATAGAAAAACCCCCTTTTATCAATGATAAAAGGGGGTTTTTAATGGTTATTACTAAGTCTTTATGAAATGGTAGATTATAAGTAAACCTACCAAATATTATTAGAATAATAATTAACCGAATAGAACAACCGAAGTGCCGCTGTAAGATGGTGACCCATGAACCGTGAAGTTCAGGGCGGATGCGTCACTGCCTCTGCAGGTTTCCTGATACACCGCAAGCGGTGCAGGCATACACAATGAAGCAATAGGTACCACATCCTGGTAAAGCATTATCGGCTCAGGGAATAAACATCTACTAGCCAACACTTCAGAATATAATTATCTTAACGAATGATTTGAATGATTGCAAGTATGATTTACAGATTGATACGTAGATTTAGAGAGTGGCATTATTGCTATTAAGTTTTAACCGCCTTTTCTACTGATATAGTCTAATCCAAATAAAACCGATACAATCCTATTAACAATTGCATTTAATGAAATAAACGATGACTTATTCAATAGACTATCGCAAGCAGGTACTTTCTAGCATCGCTAATGGTATGACCATACGTGAAGCTTCCCTGTTTTATGGACTTAGCACCAGCACCATTCACAGCTGGCAGCAGAATTTAGCCCCTAAAACAACCAGAAACAAAGCACCGACTAAAATACCTGATGACGCATTGATTGAAGACGTAAGAAGATTCCCTGATGATTATAACTACGAAAGAGCTCGTCGATTAAATTGTAGTAAAACGGGCATCTTCAATGCTCTAAAGCGTCTTGGCATCAGTTAAAAAAAGACACTGGAGCATCCAAAAGCATGTCTGATAAAGAGAGCTCAGTATCAGAGTAGGCTTAGTAGCTTTATGCAGCAAGGTTATCCCATAGTATATATGGATGAAAGTGGCTTTGAGGCTGAAACTATCAGACCTTATGGCTATGCACCGATTGGAACCCCTTGTATTGATAGCTACAACTGGCAAGCAAAAACGTACCAACGTCATCGGTGCTCTCTATGAGAAAGTACTGTTTGCGCTTGATTACTTTGAACAGAATATCAACAGCCATATATTTTATGACTGGTGCAAGTTCACGCTTATTCCAAGTCTCAAGACTAAATGCGTGATTGTCATGGATAATGCTCGGTTTCATAAAAATAAGCGTATTCAGAGATTACTGAACAGGCATGGCCATCGCATTCTATGGCTGCCACCCTACAGTCCTGATCTCAACCCCATTGAAAAGAAGTGGGCACAAGCAAAGTTTTTACGCCAAGGTTGGATGGAGAATAATCTGCCTAAACTATTTCATGATATAGGCTGTATCGATTTTATAACGACTTAACTATAGATGTGCTTTAAATAAGTATGCTTTAGACGCTTAAGAGTGGGCGTAAAATGACGATTTTTCAGCTATTTTAAGATGTGTGTTAATATAGAGGGCTTTAAACATCCTAATATAGCATTATAGGTGTTCATTCACTTGAGGAGCGGTAATCCATGACCAATACCCAGCAACAATCAGCATTTATCGATGATAATCAGGCTCAGCTCAATAGTAAGCAGGATGGCGATCAAAATAAAAAAGTGCCGCATGTCTTAATGATATTAGATGGTTTTGGGCATCGTGAAGACGATAAGGATAATGCGATTGCTGCCGCCAGTATGCCAAATTTGGATAGGATTTATCAGCAATATCCGCATGGATTGATCTCTGCTTCTGGAGAAGATGTTGGTTTGCCAGATGGGCAGTTTGGCAATTCAGAAGTTGGGCACATGAACTTAGGTGCGGGTCGCGTTCTGTATCAAGATTCGACTCGTATCTCAAGTGAAGTAGCCAATCGTGAATTTTATAAAAACGAAGCCTTAGTCAAGGCGGTTAAAGCCGCGAACGAGTTGGGTGGTAACGTCCATATCATGGGTTTGCTGTCAGATGGTGGTGTACATTCGCATCAAGATCACATCGAAGCAATGTGCCACTCGGCGTTAGTGCACGGCGCCAAAAATGTCTTTGTTCATTGCTTCTTGGATGGACGCGACACCCCACCTAAATCGGCGGATAAGTATATTAATCGTCTGCGGGATCATATCAATAAGCTTAATGCTCATTATGAAGGCGGCCGCGTACAGATTGCCAGTATCATTGGGCGCTATTATGCAATGGATCGTGACAATCGCTGGGATCGTGTGCAAAAAGCCTATGAGCTTATCACTGAAGGTAAAGCCGATCGTCTGTCTACGCGTGCAGATGGCGCAGTACAAGCTGCTTATAAGGCACGCGAAACCGATGAATTTATTAACCCGACCGTAGTGATTGGCCGTGATGAAGTGCCATATACCGTTGATGACAATGACGCGCTTATCTTTATGAACTTCCGTGCTGACCGTGCCCGTGAGCTGGCGCAAGCTTTTGTCTTGCCAGATCATGAGTTTTCAGGGTTTGCCCGCAATAAGCAGCCAAAACTTGCGGCGTTTGTGATGCTGACCAAATATTCTGACGTTTTAGCAGACAATCCCAAAACTAGCGTTGCTTATTATCCCACGTCGTTGACCAATACACTTGGCGAGTATTTGCAAGACAATGGTAAAACTCAGCTGCGTATCGCTGAAACTGAAAAATACGCGCATGTGACGTTTTTCTTTAGCGGTGGTCGTGAAGAAGAGTATGAGGGTGAAACACGTATTCTCGTACCCTCTCCAGATGTGGCGACTTATGATCTGAAACCAGAGATGAGTGCGCCTGAAGTGACCGATAAATTAGTGGCTGCCATTGAATCAGGCAAATATGACGTGTTAATTGTCAACTATGCCAATGGTGATATGGTCGGGCATACAGGGATTTTTGATGCGGCTGTAAAAGCAGTAGAGGCGCTAGATGTCTGTGTTGGCCGTATTGAGTCAGCGGTACGCGCTGCTGGCGGTGATATGCTTATCACAGCAGATCATGGCAACTGTGAGCAGATGCAAGATTACGAAAGCGGTCAAGTACATACTCAACATACCACTGAACATGTGCCACTCATTTATGTGGGTGAGAAAAAGCTACAAGTACGTAGTCGTGGTAAGTTGAGCGATGTCGCACCGACTATTTTGGCGCTGATGGATATTGAGCGGCCTGCTGAAATGACGGGCGAAAGCTTACTGGTTCCAGCGTTGTAAGTCAGGCATTTAATACGATTATATTGACAACTTACTAGCATTGTTAGAAGTAATAGAAAGGGGAGAGATATTTATTGTCTCTCCTTTTTTTGATCTGTTTTTTAAGAGATATTTGGCTGACTTTATTTATCTTTAAATGTTTGGGTAGTGAGAAAAATAAGGGCAAGTATGATATTTCGCCTGCTAAACAAACTTGACACCGCTACTCATCATTTGATGAAATCATATCAGTTATCGTGAATGTTACTTGCAATACTCTCCTAGTCTTAGACTGGCTCTTGATGCTATCTTATGAGATAAATATTCATCTATATATCTATAAAAATAATTCTATTATTAAACGAGTTCTCTTATGCGTTCTATTTATTTTATGCGCTTACCAGTGACGAAGCGATTGGGCAAACAAGCAATGAAGGTATTCACTGCGCCGACTATTTTTAAACCTGCATTGATGATAGGTCTGCTTGGGCTCAGCACTGCTAGTATGTACGCACAAGCAGCGAGGTCACCAGCTAATGCGACCATCAATAATCCCACCGCCAGTCTACAACTGATTAGCTTAAATGCCGATGAGATAGCCACAGAAGATGACACTAATAATTTATCAGATGTCGCTGATATGCTTGAGTCGGCCGACCAAGTTGACGATTCGATAGACAGTGTCGCAGATGAGAGTGCCTTGACTGATGACACGAATGAGATCGATGTCAGTATTCCACCTGAGGTTGCGCAAGTATCATTGAATGCCATTTCTCCAGAAACGCTCAAGACGTTTGTTGCGGTAGTGGATTTGGTACGCCGTGAATATGTAGATGCGGTCAACGATGAAGAGCTGTTCAATAATGCGTTGAGTGGTATGTTGACTAAGCTAGATAGTCATGCTGAATTTTTAGATGCTGAGGCTTATGAAAACCTGCGTGCCTTTACCGAAGGTGATGTGGGTGATGTTGGTATTAAAGTCAATTATCAGCCTACAGATGGCTATTGGGTGATTACAGAGGTTATTGATGCATCGCCTGCAGATAAAAAGGGCATTGCGGTTGGCGATTATTTACATCAAGTCGGTGATTTCAAACTTGATGAAGATAAAGAAAGTAACGATATCGAGCAGCTTTTGACAGGGATTGCGGGTACGCAAGTAGATGTTATCACCTCAAAAGCTGGTCGCCGCAAACATACCACGACCTTGCAGCGTAATAACAGCCACCCTCAAACGGTCGAGGCAAGTCTCATTGACGGTATCGCTGTTATCAAGTTACCTGCCTTTCAAAATAATAGCCGTGAAAAACTATTGGAAGGCTTGATAGATCTAGACGCACCTATCACAGGTATCTTGCTAGATATGCGTGATAATCCAGGCGGGGTGCTAACGTCGGCGGTGAGCGTGGCCAGTTTGTTTATGAGCGACACTGATGTGGTACAAGTAAAGGGTCGTCAAAGTGACACGCGTACGCTATCCACTCAAGGTCTGGCGATACTTGAATCATTGCCAGTGGTGGTGTTGCAAAATCGCTATTCGGCGTCAGCGGCAGAGGTGCTTGCTAGCAGCTTACAAGCACAAAAACGTGCCTCAATCGTTGGTGAAGTCAGCTATGGTAAAGGGTCTGTACAGGCGGTCATCCCACTGAATGATGAGCAGGCTGTCAAACTAACCGTCGCTAACTATATGACAGCGTCAGGCAATAAGATCGATGGAATCGGGGTAGAGCCTGATATGACCTTGTCAGGAAGTGAAAGTACATGGGAGCAGCAAGCGCTTGCTTTACTAAAAACAAAAGCACTTGATTCGGGTATTCGTTTTGTCCGAAAACCTGCCAAAGTCGATCAAGCGGTGGCAGGCGATAGGGTTCAGTAAGGCTCGCTTAAAGACAGGCTATCGCAATATATCAACGTTAAAATATCATTTGTCATTATTCAAAAATGGCGAATGCTATGGCTCGAATTGATCCTCAGCTATCTCTAGTTTTTTCATGCGATAGCGTAAAGAGCGAAAAGTGGTGCCTAGTAGCTCAGCTGCTTGCGTTTTATTCCAAGCCGTTTGTTTTAGCGCGGTAATAATCAACTGTTTTTCTTGTTCTTGTAGGTAGTGTTCTAACCCTTGAGAGGGTAACTGACCATCCTCTAATTTGCTTAGAATTGCTTTTTCATCACTTCCTTGCAGAATAGATCGATGGGTGACAGATTCTTCATGATTATGACGGGCCGTATGGTTTGGGCTTTCTGCATGATGGCTTTCTGAACGCTGTATCATAGAAGGATAGTGCTGAGCGTTAGTACGATAAGGATGCAAGTTGGTCGTCACTTGCTTGACCTGTGGCGCTATTGTCTCATCCATAGATTGAATGACTTTTTCTCTATTTTCTATCGATTGAGCGACCATTTGGTTGCTTGTTTGACGCTCAGAATGTTGAGTATTATTGACAACCGCTGGCTCACTTTTCTGATCTTGAGAGACTGCGCGGTGATGGGTTATATCAATATCAGGCAAACCCAAGTGGCTGATGTCAATGTGCGGTGTCTCTGCTAGGGTTACTGCACGTTCAAGGACGTTACGTAGTTCACGAACATTGCCCGCAAAGTTATGATCTTGCAAACGCTCGCATGCCTCAACAGTGAGTATGGGTGGATTCTCTAGCTGCCATTCATCAGCAATTAATGCTAAAAAGTGCTTGGCTAATACAGGGATATCATCACGACGTGCATTGAGCGTCGGCAGTTTTAACTCAATCACATTGATACGGTAGTACAAATCTTGTCGAAACGCACCGTCTTGCACCAATTGGTTTAAATTTTTGTGGGTGGCGGACAAGATACGAATATCTACGGGAACCTCTTTGGTATCACCAATGGCTCTCACCGTTTTTTCTTTTTTATGACCAAAAAACTCTGATTCCATCAGCTCTGATGGTATCGCCCCACAGTTTACTGGTACAAAGCTACCATCACGGCGTGGGCTTAAATCATGAATCAATCGGGCAACCACTTCTTTACCAGTACCCGAAGCGCCTGACAAAAATACAGGTGCTTGTGAGCGTGCCAATTTTAAAATAGTATTTTTCAGTGGGTGCATCACCGCAGAATCACCAATGAGCCTACTGTCCAGCAGTTTTTGTTCAGGTGAGCATTCGGCTGTGGCTTTTGCTTCATTATCTTGATGAATAACTTTTAAAGCATTTTCCACCAGTTGACGTAGGCGCGGTAACTCAAGAGGTTTATTCACAAAGTCAAAAGCACCAAGCTTCAATGCTTCAATGGCGAGATCCATACTGCCGTGAGCAGTAATCACGGCAATGGGCGTACTAGAGCTATTGCTAATTTCTTTTACCAACTCTAGTCCTGACCCATCAGGCAGCTTTAAATCGGTCAGACAAAAATCGTAATCATTGTCTTGCCAGTATGATCTTGCTTGTGACAGAGTATATGCTTCATCACTTTTAATGCCCATTTTGGTCAAAGTAATTTGCATCAATCGGCACAGATCCACTTCGTCATCAACGACTAGCGCGGTTGTTGTCATACATCATCTCATCGTATTCAATAGCTATAAAATGGTAAAAACCAAGAGGCCTTAATGGCAAAGTATTCCATATAATATTAATACTTGGTAACGTTAATATTTATAAAATAGTGGCATTCACATTATGTTCAGTTTTATTTACATGAGTATCAGCGCCAATAGCAGGTGCTATCAAGCGAAAACAGGTTTTTTCATGTTCAGGAATATAAAGCAAACGAGTTTGGTTGGCCTCACAAAAAGCTTGTGATAAATACAGTCCTAAGCCTGTCCCTGCTTGATCTGTCGTAAAAAATGGATTGAATAAATGTTCTAAGTCTTTGGTGCTAACCCCACGACCAGCATCCAAGATATCAATTATAACATCGTTATCCGCACAATAAATCTCGATTTCCACATAGGCATGAGGGTGGGCGTAGCTACTGTAGCGCAAGCCATTGTTGATTAAATTGATTAAGACTTGCTCTAGTTGATGCGTGTCGAATGATATGGTCGGTTGTGTTTTTACGTGTAGAAAAACATCGTGTCCTTGAAAGTAATTCTCTAAAAATGTTGGCATCCAGTCTGCCAGTATAATCGACTGCTGGTTTGCAGTTTGCTGGCGAGACAATTTTAGTACATCTTCGATAATGCGATTCACGCGTTTTGTTTGTGAAAATATCATTTGATAAAGCTCATGATTCGCTGCCATATCGTCATTTGAGATAGTCGCCGTTATTGTATTATCTGCTGTATCGACTTCTAGATTGGCTTCTATAACATCTTCCATTAATAATTGGCTGGCTTGTGATATCGCTGCCAAAGGATTCCTTATTTCATGGGCGATGCTCGCCGTCAATTGCCCTAAAGAAGCCAGTTTCAATTGTTGGGCACTGGCTTGCTCGCGGCGTAAGTCCTCTAACATTATCAATTTACTGTCATCTTTTAATGGAATAATTTGTACGCGCAGTTTACCGAATATGGAAGCGTTTGCGACTGCAGGCAAATCATAAATAAAGGTACGTGATTGGCCTGCCGCTACTGACAAACAGGCTTTAAATAGCTGCGTATGTTGTTGACCAAGCTGCTGCTGAAAGTTAGATAAGAGTGCACTGCGAGTATTGTTTCGAGTATCTTTTGTATCAATAGAGGTGTTGTGCAATGATGCGGAAGGGGTGTGCGAAAGGCTAAGTAATTGGTGAGCGGCAAGGTTTGCTAAAACGATATGCTTTTTATCGATGACGATGACACCATTGACCATTTGCGTGATGACTTCTTGGTTGATGACGTTTAATCGTTCAACTTCTTTAGCGTGACTCGCTGCTACTTTCTCAAGTTGTACCAAACGCTGTGAGATGGACCAGCTCAAACCACCAACCGCCAAAAAGCTGGCTGACATGAGCAATGCGTCCCCTAAATTTGCTAAGCTCATGCTATTGGCAATGGCATAAAAGAATTGCTGATAAATGACAAAAATAATAGCGAGTAAGGTAATAATTAAGGCTTGTGAGCCGTGTAGCAACATAAAACTCGCTGCGACGACCACCATATATAGCATGGTCAACTGTAAATCAGGCGCACCCGCTGTATATAGTAATAAGCTTAATATAATGACGTCTAATACTAAACCAAAAGCTAACTGCCGCCGCATTTGATGATTAACGACATAAAACAAGCCAAGTAAAATAAGACTCAGTAGGAAATAAAAGCTAAGCGTTGTTTGTTGTAAAAATCTTGGTAGAGAGAGGCTGTTGTCAGAGTGAGCGGTGATATATACCATCAGTAGAGAAAACAGACTAACAGCAAAGCGGTAACTGCTATAAATAAGCCCCAACCTGCGCAATTGAGGTGGAGATAGCGTGTCATCACGATGCAAATAATGAGTAACAGTAGAGACGATATTAGTAGCAGGCTTCATAGATTGACCGCAATAAGGGAACAGTTGCTAGGGCGTGTCCTCA
>NZ_CAJGYX010000008.1:0-92548 GCF_904845955.1 Psychrobacter cibarius | reverse complement strand
CGGCAACCGTACCTATCTCATGGCGGATGATGAAGGTCAAATTCAGGAAACGCATTCTATCTCGGCAGGTCTTGATTATCCTGGCGTTGGTCCTGAGCACAGCTTCTTAAAAGACATGAAGCGTGTTGAATATGTCGGCTGTACCGATAAAGAATCGCTAGAAGGCTTCCATGAAGTGACGCGTAAAGAAGGTATTATCCCTGCGCTCGAATCTGCGCATGCCGTTGCTTATGCATTGAAGCTAGCTAAGACGATGACCCCTGATCAAACCATTATCGTTAATATGTCTGGTCGTGGGGATAAAGATTTGCATTCAGTGATGAAGGCGGAAGGGATTGAGTTGTAAAAGCTGTCTTATTATGGAAAAGGATACTCAAATGTCTTCAAGAAAAATACCATACGCAATGTATTCTGATAACTGGACTTACTCGATAGAAAACTATGCCGAGCTGTTAAAAAACCATGAGGCAGTTACTTCAAATGAGTATATTCGTGATGTTATGTATGAGAAAATATTTTGTCCAAAGTGTTTTACACCTTTAACAAGAACACCCTTGGTAGAATCTCGTTCAAGAAATAACGTATTAGCATATTTTAAACATCTGCCCTCGTATTCACATATTAATTGCATGTACAGGGCAAACAAAGGTGAAGGTCTAAATTATGTCAATGAAGAAGAGGCTAAAGAAGCTGTAGATAATGAACAATTAGTCGTTATAGATAGCTTTATGAAGGAAGTCCCTGAAGTTAAGAATGTTGACGATGATGAAGATTGCTACGACTCTTTGATAGAGGATATAGATGGTCCTACTACAGATGTCTCAATAAGTAGACATACAGGAGAAAAATTTTCCTTACCCTCCAAGGTAACATCCGTTAGAGCCATATGTAGAAATTTTTCAAAAAATTTACATAAAGGCTACTACCTGCCCAATTCTAATATAGCTCTACCGTTGAGTGATTTACTAAATGATGTGAGTGATATCAAAGCAGAAGATAATGATAGCAAACTATATATAGGAAAGATTACAAGATCTGATCATCAGGGCAAAGAAAAACGAGATAATAACATAAGAATGACTTTTCTATCTTTCAAAAAAGGTGGAGGTTATGCAGATTTTTGTATTAAAGAAGAGCATTCATTACAAGCTAAACATAAAATTAATGATAACTCTGTTGGTAGATACGTCATCTTTTATGGCAAGATAGAAGAGAGCGGCGTTGGTTTATGTGTAACCGACCTGAGTTACGGTGAACTGTCCTTGTTACCTAAAAAATATAACACTATAGTTCAAAAGCTATACGATTTATAAAATTATTTTATGGCAACATTCATTAATACCTACAAAATGAGTATAACTTTTGGATTTTGATATGAGCACTATCAACAATAGCACCAGAATTGAAAGCACTTTTGAAACCTTAAAAGCACAAAATAAAAAAGCCCTGATCCCTTATGTCATGGCAGGTGATCCCAACCCTAGCAACTTCGTTGGTTTACTACATGACTTAGTCAAGCACGGTGCTGATATGATTGAAGTTGGCTTGCCGTTTTCTGATCCAATGGCAGACGGTCCAGTCGTCGCTTTAGCTGGAGAGCGTGCATTAGCCGCAGGTACGAGTACACGTGATGCGCTAAAAATGGTTGCAGAGTTCCGTCAGCAAGACACGCAGACCCCCATTATTTTGATGGGATACCTCAATCCTGTTGAAATCATTGGTTACGATAACTTCGTTGCGCTATGTGAGCAGTCAGGTGTCGATGGTATTTTGATGGTTGATTTACCACCAAGCGAGGCGGGCAGTTTTACCCAGCATTTGACTGACCATTCGATGAATGAGATTTTCTTATTGTCACCAACCACTTTACCTGAGCGCCGTGAGCAAGTATTGACCCATTGCGGTGGTTATATTTATTATGTGTCATTAAAAGGCGTGACGGGTTCGGCAACGCTTGATACTGATGATGTTGCGACTCAAGTACAAGCGATTAAAGCAGCGACTGATTTGCCAGTATGTGTGGGTTTTGGTATTCGTGATGCGGCTTCTGCTAAAGCGATTGGAGCACATGCTGATGGTATTATTGTCGGTAGTGCCTTGGTGCAGAATTTTGCTGATATAGATGCCAATGATAGCACTGCGGTTGCCGCCGCTCAGCAAAAAATTATGGCAAAAATGGATGAGCTACGCGGTGCACTTGATAGTTTGAGAGCCTGAGTTAAATAAAGTTAAATTATCGTCACTTAAATCGTCATGGCAATATGAATAACAATGTTTATAAAGACAGGGTTAAATGACTTTGCTAAAGTTAGTTTACGTGTGTAAACTAACATCACATATAAATTGTTACAGTTTCACGTAAGCGTGCCTTATAACTGTAGCTTTATAGCTGCGAAAGTTATGAGAATATGTGACGATTAAACTGATCCTTATAAATCGATTCTTAGGGACAAGCGCATGAGCCAGCTTGTCGATAAGCCTTTGATAATGGCGAATAATATGACTGATACGATAATAAAACCTGATATGACGACTCTGAACCATACTGAAAAAAGCAACGCTGAGCCAAACGGTAATACTGCTGGTCAATCGTGGTTTAATCGCCCGATACCGGGTATTAAACAGCAACTGACAGCGCCTTTGACAGCAGTAGAGACTGAACCGTCAACCAAGTGCAGTAATTGTCATTCGATGATTACCAATACGGCGCTTATTTTTAACTGCTATGTTTGCCCGCATTGTGATCATCATTTACCGATGAGTGCTCGTGAGCGCTTAAACTGGTTGCTCGATCAAGTAGACGGTGAGCTTGGACAACAATTTACTGCCAAAGATCCGCTAAGCTTTGTGGATAGTAAGCCGTATCCGCAGCGCATGACCGAAGCACAGGACAAAACCGGCGAGTCTGAGGCGCTGATTGTACTGTATGGCAAGCTGCGCAATCTTGATGTGGTGACTTGTGCCTTTGACTTCCGCTTTATGGGTGGTTCTATGGGCTCTGTAGTTGGTGACCGTTTTGTCCAAGCAGCTGAGAAAGCACTGGCAGACAAAGTGCCTTTAGTTTGCTTTGCTGCCTCTGGCGGCGCACGTATGCAAGAAGGTTTACTGTCTTTGATGCAGATGGCTCGTACTGCCGCAGCGATTGAGCGTTTGAGAATTGCTGGCGTGCCGTATATCGTGATATTGACCAATCCTGTTTATGGCGGTGTGACAGCGTCGCTCGCTATGTTAGGTGATATTCATTTAGCAGAACCAAAAGCCATGATCGGCTTTGCTGGTAAGCGCGTGATTGAGCAAACGGTTCGTGAGACGCTAGAAGAGCCGTTCCAGCGTGCCGAGTTCTTGTTAGAACATGGTGTGGTCGATGAAGTGGTGCATCGTCATCAAATGATTGATACCATTTATCGTCTGCTGGCAAAGTTAAGCCGCATGCCTAATGTTGATGCCTAACTTGCTCATCGGCTTGACTAACGGATAACTGAGTTTAATATTCCGCATGACTTATGCTTAGTAGCATGCTCAGTTTTGCTGACTAAGTAAGATCAATCAATAGCATTTATCGTCAACAGCGGTAAATGCTATTTTTGCTTTTTGGGCAGGTAGTTATATACTGTCTGTAATTTCTTAGTGAATGCTTTCTAATCCTCTATTTTTTATTCGAAAAATTATATATAGGTTCTGTCCATGTCTGACTCTCTACCTTCTAACCCTAACACTCCCAACAAGCATTCTAGCTTGACCGAATGGCTCGATTATATGCAGCAGATTCATGTATCGGCAATAGATATGGGGTTGTCGCGAGTTTTGCCAGTTGCTGAGGCGTTAGGCGTGGTACAGTCAGCCAAAGACGATGCTTATGTATTTACGGTGGCGGGCACCAATGGTAAAGGCTCAACGACGGCTGTCATCGCGCAGATGTGCCAAGCAGCAGGTTATAAAACGGCTCTGTATCAATCACCGCATCTAAGTGTATTTAATGAGCGGGTGCGTATCAATGGCGAGATGGTCAGTGACGAGACGTTAATTGAAGCCTTTAGCAAGGTAGAAGCAGCGCGATTAGCATGTGAGCTGACCTTATCATTTTTTGAGATGACCACACTTGCCGCATTATTGATATTTGCCGAAGCAGACTGCGATGTTTGGGTGTTGGAAGTCGGGCTGGGTGGGCGCTTAGATGTGGTCAATATCATTGATCCTGATATGGCAGTGATTACCAATATCGCTATCGATCATGTCGATTGGCTGGGTGACAATGTCGAAGATATTGGCCGTGAGAAAGCAGGTATCTTACGTGATGGTATCAGCGTGGTTTATGGTGCTACCGCGATGCCAGTCAGTGTGCAGCAAGCGATTGATAAGCATCAAGCAACTTGTTATCAAGTTGGGCAAGATTTTTATTATCGTGAAGTGGATGCAAGCGCTTGGCAATATAGCAATGCTGCGGTCACCATGCAGTTACCGCGCCCAGCACTGTCATTGACTAATACTGCCAATGCGTTATCAGCAGTGCTTGCAAGTTCGTTAAATGTCGATAGTACTGCTATTGAGCAAGCATTACAAACGGTTAGGCTCGCTGGTCGCTTTGATTATCGTGAGACCCACAATCGCCATTGGTTGTTTGATGTCGCGCATAACGAGCAAGGCGTCGAGTTTTTATTGGCGCAACTATTACCGCTTTGGCAACAGCATTTAACCAATTACAATCGCTCTGATACTGCAAATCACAGCAGTAATCCACATAGTAGCCAAAAAAATCAAACTACAGCAAAACCTGCCAGCATTAAAATGTTGTTTTCTATGTTGGGCGATAAAGATATCAATAAAGTCGTGCAGCATTTGACCGAAGCGAGCTTACCGATTAGCGATTGGTTTGTCGCTGAGATTGATTATCCACGCGCCGCGAGCACCGAGCACTTGCAAGGTATCCTATCGACCTATGTCGATAATGCTCAAATACACGAATTTAAACGTTTATCAGAAGCGACCGATGCGGTTATCAATGCCAGTCAGCCGCAAGATCTCATCGTGGTATGTGGCTCCTTTCATACGATCGGCGAGGTACTGGCCGCACTGGCGGTTGATAATTAACATTAAAATGGTGCTTATTTAATGTTAACCTTAGCAGTAGCATGATGGCAGACAGTATGAAAAATATGCTTTATAATCAAAGTGATTTGGCAAGCTGCTCTATAATGGCATTAAACGCTTGGCATAACATTCAAAAACGGATGGACGCAACTGGTGGCAATGACACCTATCAAGGCTATTAAAACTATCTAAACAAAGTTTTGAGACGGCAGTTGCGCCGCTCAATCAACCTTATTACCAACTAAGAGACGTAAACGGATGAACTTTTCGAGACAAGCCTTATTGGGCATTGGGATGATTATCGGCGGTAGCGTGATGCTATACGCCATGGTGCAACAGATTGGTGATAGTAATGAACCACAACCAGCGTCAGCAATAGTAGATAAGCCAAGCCCTCAGCAAGAGTCTCCTCAGCCGCTGACGACGGATATCGAGACTGAAAAACGTATCTTGGCAGAAAAACAAAAAGAGCGCGCTGCTCGTGTGGCTGAACAAGAAAAACGTGCCCAGCAGTTCTTAACTGAACAAGAAGCCGCTGAGGCGGAAGCATTGGCAAAAGCCCGTGCAGAAAGTCAGCAGTACATGGCCAGTAGTGCGGCAGCTGCTGAAGAGAGTGATAAATCAGACGCGGAAAAAAATGACGCTACAACACCAATAAAAAAGACTAGCGCTGCTGAGTCAGCTGAAAGTGAGACAAACACTGGCGACCAGCAAAAAGCTGCCCAAGCGCAACAAGAAGCTCAAAGGCAAGCGGCGATTAAAGAGCAGGCTGCCGCAAAGAAACTAGCAGACAGTAAAAAAGAAGCGGAAGCAAAAAGACAAGCGGATGTTAAGAAACAAGCGGATGCTGCGGCTGAGAAAAAACAAGCGGCAGCAGAAGCGGCTAAAAATGAGCCGCCAAAATCGCCTTCTGATTATCAAGTCAAAAGAGGAGATGGGCTGATTAAACTGGCGCGGCAGTACAATATGCCAGTAGAAGTATTGGCACAAGCGAATAATCTGTCACCATCGACATCGCTGCAACTGGGTCAAAACATCACCATTCCATCACGTAAGCAAGTGGAGCGATTAGCACGTGAAGCGGCAGCGGCTGAGCAGGCACGTGAAGACAAGCGTCAGAAAGAAGAGGCTTTAGCCAAAAAATCAGCGGATGCTAAGCGTGAAGCACAGCAGAAACTCAGTGAAGCCCGTAAAGAAGTCAAAGAAACCGACGCCAAAGGCAGCTTTGGGGTGCAAGTAGCATTGGCAAACGATCAAGCCAAAGCAGATGAGCTGGCAAAGAAATTTAAATCTGCAGGCTACCAAGTTAAGACCAGCCCTACCAGCCGCGGGGTTCGCGTCATCGTCGGTCCTGAGCGAGGCAAAGTGGCAGCGTTAGCGTTAAAAGATAAAATTAATAGCGATCCCAAGGTCAATACGACCAGTGCTTGGGTTTTATACTGGCGCTAAAATAGCATTAAAATCACGATAATCGGATGACTGTTATTGCTAAATAAACAGCAGAGTCTTTGTTAGATTTTATTGTTTTATCTGAGTTTTATTCAAACACGACATTTATTGTCGTGTTTTTTGTTTTAGTGTTTGCTGATTGGCGTAAGCTTAGCTACGATGTGCGCCGACTGCCCCTGATTTTTTCTGTATAACGGGTCAGCCTATAAGGGCTGCCCTGTCGCAGTTGAGTATGTATGTCACTTTATGGAAGTCGTCATACATATTTGGCTGCCTTAATCATGTATAAGGTAAAACCATGTCATTTGGTGTTATATTTTTAATATTGGCCGTTGGGTTTTTAGGGCTGATTACCGTACCAAAGCTGTTGAAAAGACCTCCAGTTATTGAGCCTGATCCAAAGCCAGTACGCGGTGATGAGTTGGCTATTTGGCCGTTTGCGCCGATGCCGATTATGACGGATACGGAAGTCATTTTCTTTAATAAGCTAAAAAGTGCGTTGCCGGAATATCATATTTTCGTTCAAGTTCAACTGTCACGCATTATCGAAGGCAATAGCAGTGAGGCCTCCGAGCGTAGTTTTTGGTTCAATCGTATCTGCCGTCAAAGCGTCGATTATGTGATTGTGGATATTGATGCGCAGACCACGCTGGTTGCTATCGAGCTTGATGATTGGACACACACGAGTAAAGCGCGTCAAAAGGCGGATGACAAAAAAGACAAAGCCCTTGCTAGTGCCGGTATTGCTATTGTGCGCTTTCACGCTGAGCGCATGCCAAGCGCAGATATGCTCAGGTACGAGCTGATGCAAGTGATTGAAAATTATTGATAAAGTGTCTTTGGCGGGCAGTCAAGATTAGTCGCAACAACGGCATTTTTTTTGTGTAACATTGCTGTTATATTCGTTTACTTTATAGATAAGTTGCTTAAATAAGAGTATTATTATTTTATTTTAAAGCAAACTTAAGTTTTCTAAATTAAGAAGCGCTTTTCTGAATTAAGGCATTATTTGCTTAATTGGATAAAGATTTTGGTGCTTCTAGTTTTTAAAATCATTCTATAAAGGACTGTGTTATGAAATTTTTTAAATTGAGCGCATTAGCGTTAGCCAGCACGTTAGCGTTAGCAGGCTGTGGTGATGACAATAATAATAGCTCTTCTGGTAATGGTACTAATACGCCTGATGTGCCAGTTAAGCCGCCTGTCGATAATAGTTTGTCTGAGATCGAGCAAGCGAAAGAGATGATTCGTACCGCCAAGCTATTTGTCAGTGACAATAAAGCGGTTACAGATGCTTACGAAGATGTAAGTGATATCCTTACAGAAAAGCAAGATACGCGACTTGGTTATACCTTCGATATCCCAAGTGATCTAAAATACTATATGGAAGAGAATGATGTATCACAGCTCACGGCAGCTGACATTACTGCACTGGCTAATGATGAAGAGTTTGAAACGGCATTGGGAAATATAGTCTTGACCCCAGAAAAAGACTTTTTAGCGACGCTAAATGCTGATGGGAAGTTTACCTTAACTGGTAGCACCAAGGTTGATATTGAAGAATACGATTATGTGTATAACCCGCAAACAGGTTTGTACGGACCTGTTGTCGTCAATCAAGACAATTTTAAGGTAGCATTTGATGGTTTTGAAGATGCGCTAAGCTCAAACACCAGTACAGATAACTTTAACGGTAGCTTGGGTTTCAAGAGTATTGAAATTGGCACTGGCACTGATACCGTTACTCTCAACTCAAGTACTAAAGGCGCAACAGTCAGTGGTCAATTCAGTGATAAAGTCGTGGTCAATGATGAGTTTGATATCAATGACGCAAATAGAGAAGGCATCACGCTAGAAAAGGCGGTCATCAAATTAAGCAGTCTGAAGTTGACGGCTAATGATAGCGTGATTGAAGCAAAAGATTTTGAATTTGCCGCACTGGATGTCAGCAGAAAGCTGGCAGATAACAGTCTGGTGGTTAGAACAATCCCTTATAAGTTTGCTATAACGGGCAAGATGACCAAGCAAAAACCGATGACTGATGTAGAGATTACACTGAACGCGACTGCCAATGACGCTGATATAAAGAAATTTATCATAATCGATGAAGTCGGTGATATCGAAGAGGCCGCCAATAAATACGTAGGTATGGAAATAGTATTGGCGCTTAAAGGCAAGGTAACTAAACAGGGCGCAACAACGATTCCACTTGATTTCCAAGCCAATCTTAAACGTACTGCTCGTAATGTTATTGAGCTACAAGGTCTGACTGCTAGCGTAGAGGGTAAGAAGCTATTTGTAACAGGTAAGTCAAGCTTAGATAATAACTATGATGTGGTTAGCACCCAGTTTACCGTTGAGCAAAATAAAGCGTCGATCAAGTTAAATGTCGATGCCAATGGTGACTTTATCAAAGATAAAATGGGCAAGCTTGGCGATATCATGGTTAACGGTAAAGACTACGGTGATTTAATGGATAATGATGGCAAAGTTACGGCCAAGTTTACTGATAATAGTTTAATTATTCTATAATCAAATCATGTGTCACATCGACTCTCAAACGTTGTTAGTAGCGATTGAGGTATAGCAACAAAAAAAAGAGACAGATTCCTGTCTCTTTTTTATGCTCTCTAATAAACGTGAGAAATTTATGCCATATAACGTTTCAAGTCTCTATGGTTTTTTACCTAAAAGCTTAGCATCGTATTTATACAGCCGTACCAAGTTAATCACTGCGCCAGCGATTGCCGCTATGATGATATCCAGCGCTGCGGTTGCTGATAGTGCAGATATACCAGCTGCTGACACGAATTTTTACTTCTACCCCCAAGCGACAGGCTTGCTAGACAGCCAGACCAAACAATCAGACGCGCAGATAGAGTGGAGTGTGATGGCAACGGCTCATAGTCCAACACAGCCTATCTCAGCATTTTTGGACGATTGGAGTGCCCCTTTGGACTCGGGTGATCATGCTTATGCCCAAGGTCGGACGTCGCTTGAGATTCGTCCTGCGGGCAGTGCGATTAGCTACGGTCTAGGTTGGCGTTATGATTACTTGATGACGTTTAGCAAAGAGACTGCCGAAATTTATTGGCAGTATGAAAATAAACAGCCCTCAAGTACCAGTCAAACTTATCCGTTATTTTTAGAAGCCAAGCACAATGAAAGATTCGGTGCTAATATTGGTCTGACGCAGCAGCTCATGCCTAACTGGCAATTGACGACTCGGGCCAATCTCTGGCAAGGACTGCATGCATTAGAAGGTAAGATAGTTGGCGATTTAAGCACCAGAGTGTTACCAAATAATGAGGTGACAGATATACGAGACAGTTTGGATAAAACTAACGCTTACATCGATTATTACTATGATGAACCAGCTTTAGGGGAGGAAAACCTAGACTGGAACCCCGCGAAACCTTCGGGATATGGTTATTCGCTCGATTTGCAGCTCACAGGTCAGTTGTCTGATAGTACGCGGTTGTCTCTGAGTGGCTACGATATCCTTGGACGCATGCGCTGGAAAGACATGCCGAGCACTCGTTATGCATTGGATTATGACGTCAACGGCAGACCTCTCTATACGATTGAAGGGCAGCTTAGTACTGACGATGTCACACAGACATTGCCATGGCGAGTGGAAGGTAGCCTTCAGCATCAGCTAGACAGTCAATGGCAGCTCGGTCTACATGGTCAAGTGAATGACATTCAAGACTTGTATCAATTATCCGCAGGCTACCAAACGTCCAATGATGCTTTCCCCATTACGGTGACGGGCTTGATAGAGCCGCAGACGCAAGCATTGGGTCTCGCTGTAGACAGTCGTTATGCTGGCATCAAATTGCTGACTGACAGTCTCGATTCAGAAAAAGCCAAACGCAGTGAGATTAGCTTGTATGGACGCTATGCTTGGTAGCTTGATTCATTGCATTAATAAAGCAGATGGCTAAAGCGTCGATGTACATATAATGCGGTGGACGTTACTAAAATTTATCATACGTTTTGTCGCGCTGTTCAGGATAAATGACGATCGGACTATGACCTTCGAAGTATAGTCCTGTCGTAGGCATAGGCATTGCGTCGTTTGACCAAGCTACCTGCGGCTGTCGTCCATCATAGCAGTCGCGCCTAGTAAACCATTCGATATAATGGGCAGCTCGTAATGCCCTTATATCAATCTTCGCAAGATTAGTCATATCATTGCTATCGCACCATTCGTGCATCGGAAAGCTTGGTGCTAACCAAGATGGATAATTAAAGTTAGTGGTGTTGATTGGCAAAAAGAAGCGTCCTTTAATCACGCCATAACGCTTATCAATGTTAACTTGTCCATGCTTTTCGGTATCTACCCATACGGTACGAAACTGTTTGGTTTGCATGTGGGTCATCTTGCGCTGTAGATTGTCATTGGAATTAATCCCAACCCAGTTCTCAGGAGCAAAAGGCGCTGAGCCCATAAAAAACTTAATAGCCAATTCCCAGTGTTCGGTGAGCTTGTCTTGATGATTGTATAAAATCAAATCCAGCTCACCAGTCGTCTGCTTACCGTTATACAACTGGACGTTACTGGCTAGCGTTTCATACGGATGTAGCTTACGCGCAAAGCCATCTTCTAGCCAAAATGACAGTAACCCTTCAAAGTGAAATCCCAAACGATTGGGGCTAGGGCGCTTGAGTAAATAGCGAGTCAGCACCTGATAAGCATTGGTGCTATCTAGCTCTTCCAAACGCTGCTGATACGCCGCAAACTGCTGTTTCCAAAAGTGTGCGCTATGTACCGATACGGTATGTGTATTCTGATGCGGCGCAAAGTCCAGCCATTCGGTTAAGACGTTAGGGCAGGCAAGTACATACGCTAAATCACGCACATAAGGTCGTTGGTATACGTCCCAAGGTGCGTCATCTATAAGGTAATTCGAGAGGGGCTGAGCGATAGCCTCAGACATGGGTTGAACCTTCATAAAGTGGTACATTTACCCTAGCTGCTCGCTTGCCAAAAGTCTATAGATGACAAGTATCGGTTAGGGTAGTGCTTGATTATGCTATTACTAAAGCATGATATTCATCATATAAAAATTAAGTTGAATAGCGCTTCTCAATAATGCCTTACTATTAAAACTAAGATGATAACCTATGATAAATAACCATCTATACCATACTTCATGCATGACAATTCCACTACTTGTCGCTGCCTGTGCGTCTATGTCTATGGTAATAACTTTGGCTATGATAAAAAACCCTACTTTGCCATAAGAACCTATCTTAAAAGGTATTTAACAAGCAATTAATAGTGCATGGCTCCTATCAAATTGAGAAAATAAACGGTATTTATGAAGTATCAAGTTCTGAGAAAAAAAGCAGTTATACATATGATAAAATCAAGAAACAGTTCGAATTGTTTGAAGAAATAAAGATGTTGATTATGATAGGTAGTATATTATGAACAAATGGCTAGTCGCAGTTATATCAATAGGAATAACAGTTAATGCTAATGCTGAAGTATTCAGTATGATGGATCAGTTTTTTGAAGATTTTGAGGTCGTAGATGACGACTACCATTATGTAGACTTAGACACTGCATCTATTTTTTTTGATTCAATGGATCGAGTGGCTAATGAAAAAATCAATAACGAGCAACCTGAGTTTAATCTGGGAGATAAAAATTACCTGATGAGCTGGAAAATGAACTTATATTCAAGCTCAATAGCAGTTAAGAATATGGAGCCTAGCCTTCAAGAATTAGGTGTTGATGAACTTTGTCAGAGTTTTTATAGTGCAAAATATCAAGCAGCTAATAATGTTGTGGTTAAGCTATCAAGTTATGACAATCAAGATAATCTAGTAGAAACAGTGATTTTGAACAAAGAGGTCTGCTCGTAGTATAGTAGTATGTAGGTTTTATAAAGCGTAAAAATAATAGGGTTGGAAGGAAGTGAGATGTTTATTAATCATAAGCGGTGCCCAGATTGTGGAACTAGGCTTAGAAAGAATGATTGGCGGTGTAGAAATTGCGAGAGTCAAAGCTTAACTAATTGGTCGCTCACGTTGCCAATGTGGGTAATCGGCTTGTTGATTATCGGAATAACAGCGACATTTATGATTGGTAATTTATGTAATGCCGAGCTGCTTCATCCAGTCATGAATAACTTTGGCATACAATGTTAATTTTTGCCAAATTTGTGCCAAAAAAATAACTCAACGACCTAAGCCGTTGAGTTATTTAGTATTTCTTGGTCGGAACGGCAGGATTTGAACCTGCGACCACTACACCCCCAGTGTAGTGCGCTACCAGACTGCGCTACGCCCCGAATGACTGACTATTTTACGCAAAATTATGCATATTGCAAGAGCTATTTATTTTAGTCAAATTCTATAACTCTAATTTACGTATTACACTCAGTACAACCAATCAGCAATTAACCCAATAGCTCTTTTAAGATTTGGTTCACTTGCTGGGGATTGGCACTACCACGACTGGCTTTCATCACTTGCCCAACCAGACCGTTAAAGGCTTTTTCTTTACCGCCGCGATATTCTTCGACCATCGCTTGGTTTTTTGCAATGACTTCTTCAACGATGGCTTTGATAGCGCCCGTATCGGTTTCTTGCTTGAGACCTTTTTCTTCGATGATTTTGTCAGCGGCATCATCAGCATCGCCGCCCGCGCGCTCATAGAGCGCACTAAAGACTTTCTTAGCCAATTTGCCAGACAAGGTATCGTCTTTGATACGCGCTAGCATACCAGCCAATTGCTTGGCGCTGATAGGGGAATCAGTAATTTCTTTATCATCTTTATTTAGTGCACCGAGTAGGTCACCCATCACCCAGTTGCCAGCCATTTTGGCATCTGCTTGCCCAACTTCTGCGACCACAGCTTCAAAGTAATCGGCAATTTGACGACTACCAGTCAAGATACGCGCATCATATTCTGATAGACCAAGCGCTTCTTCAAAACGGGCACGACGAGCAACGGGTAGCTCCGGCATTGCTGCACGAATGCTATCAACCGTATGCTGTTCGATACGCACAGGTAGCAAGTCAGGGTCAGGGAAGTAACGATAATCGTTGGCGTCTTCTTTGGTACGCATCACACGAGTTTCGTCGCGCTCTGGATCATAAAGCATCGTTGCCTGCAGTACTTTGCCACCGTCCTCTAAAATATCGATTTGACGCTCGGTTTCACGATTGATAGCGCGTTCGATAAAGCGGAACGAGTTGAGGTTTTTGAGCTCAGTACGCGTACCCAATTCAGCACCAGGCTTACGAATAGAGACGTTACAATCACAGCGGAATGAGCCTTCAGCCATCACTGCATCTGAGATTACTAGCCACGTGACCAGCTGATGAATGGCTTTGATATAGGCAAGTGCTTCATGAGCCGAGCGCATATCAGGCTCAGAGACGATTTCGATTAATGGCGTACCAGCACGGTTCAAATCCACACCAGTCATACCATCGACGGCATCATGGACTGATTTACCCGCATCTTCTGCTAAATGCGCGCGGGTGATGCCCATACGTTTTGGATATTCGTTCTTATCCCCTTCATTGACCACGACATCGATATAGCCTTCGCCAACGATAGGGTTTGCCATCTGAGTGATTTGATAGCCTTTAGGCAAATCTGGATAGAAGTAGTTTTTACGGTCAAACGTATTAAATAGACCCAACTCAGCGTTGACGCCGATGCCAAATTTTAGGGCACGATCGACCACGCCAGCATTTAGCACTGGCAATACGCCAGGTAAACCCAAGTCGACGATACTGGCTTGGCTGTTTGGCTCATGACCAAAATCAGTGGGCGCACTTGAGAATATCTTACTTTCGGTATTGAGCTGGCAATGAATCTCGATGCCGATGACCACTTCATAGCCATCGACGAAAAGCTCTTTACGCACGGCATGCTCACGCACGGCATTGTTATCAGTAGTAGCTGTACTCATTATACCGTCTCCTTTGCGATGGTAGAGTGTTGTAAATGATGGTCGGTATGCTGCTGGAATAGATGAGCAGTCGTGAGCAATTGGCTCTCTTGCCAATGCTTACCGATTAATTGTAAGCCAACAGGCAAACCTTCTGAGGTTAGACCAACTGGCTGACTGAGTGCAGGTAGACCCGCTAAGTTGACCGCGATAGTATAAACGTCACCCAAGTACATGGTCGCAGGGTCGAGATTGTCACTCAACTTATACGCAGCCGTTGGTGCTGTTGGGCTAGCAATCACATCACAGCTAGCAAAGGCTTCATCGAAGTCTTTGACGATTAAGCGGCGGATTTTTTGGGCTTTTGTATAGTACGCATCAAAGTAACCTGCCGAAAGTGCATAAGTGCCGGTCAAGATACGGCGCTGTACTTCAGGACCAAAGCCTTCAGAGCGTGAACGCGTGTATAGATCTAGCAGATCGGTTGGATTCTCACAGCGATAGCCAAAGCGTACGCCATCGAAGCGTGATAGGTTTGATGAGGCTTCGGCAGGTGCTAGCATGTAGTAAGTGGCAAGCGTGATTTCAGGGTCAGTGATATTCACCTCCACAATCGTCGCACCCAGCTCTTCATACTTGTTCAGAGCAGCACGTACGGCCGCTTCTATCTCAGCGTCTAATCCAGCACTAAAGTATTCTTTGGCCACACCGATACGCAAGCCAGCAAATGGTTTATCACCAGCCGCGGCTTCAGCATCATTAATGTCTTGTACGTAGTCAGGCATATCGTATTTGATAGAAGTCGCATCGCGTGGATCGTGACCAATCATTGGCTGTAGCAGATAGGCACAATCTTTAGCGCTGCGTCCCATGCTGCCCGCTTGGTCAAGGCTTGAGGCATAGGCAATCATACCAAAGCGAGAGACGCGACCATAGGTTGGCTTAATACCGGTTAGTCCACAAAATGACGCAGGCTGGCGAATAGAGCCACCAGTATCACTGCCCGTTGCGACTGGGACAAAACCTGCGGCAACGGCAGCAGCACTACCACCTGATGAACCACCGGGGACGCGCTCTAGGTTCCAAGGGTTCTGCACAGTGCCGTAGTGAGAGCTACTGTTGTCTGAGCCCATCGCAAACTCATCCATATTGAGCTTGCCTAAACTAATCATGCCTGCTTTGACAATATTCGAGACGATGGTGGCATTATAAGGCGAGATAAAGTTATGCAGCATCTTAGAGCCACAAGTCGTCAGTACACCTTGAGTACAAAAGATGTCTTTGTGCGCCATCGGTACACCAAGTAATGGACGTTGATCGCCCTGCGCGCGCATCTCGTCAGCTGCCTTTGCTTGCGCGCGTGCTGTCTCAGAAGTATGAGTGATAAAGCTGTTAATCTTATTGTCTAGCGCGTCTATACGTTTGATGTAGTGTTCTGTCAGCTCAAGGCTGCTAAATTGTTTGTCTTGCAAGCCCGTAATAAGCTGCTGGGTACTTAATAAATGAAGTTCTGACATAAGGTGTCGTCCGTCAAAATGTGAGTAGCATAAAGTAAAATAGGGTAGCGATTAAAGCAGCGCGCCGTTTATTCAATCACTTGTGGAACCAAATATAAGCCATCTTCAACAGCTGGGGCGACTGACTGATTGCGCGCGCGGTTGATATCGTGTTTGGCCACATCAGCCCGCAATTCTTGGCAAGCTTCATGGATATTCGCTAAGGGTTTGATGCCTGTGGTATCCACGTTAGATAGCGTATTCATAAGTTTTAATACTTTACTAATATCGTCGGCATAGCTATCGGCTGTGCTTTCATCGACACCCAAACGTGCAAGGTTGGCAACTTCTAGGATTTCTTCACGGCTGACGTTGCTGTCAGACGTTGCTGGTTGCTGTGACATAGTTTCTCCAGTGAAGGACAGTTTTTGTTAGAGTAGAATGCGGCTAAAATAGCCAAGCATTAGATATAGATAATTATTAACACAAACTAAAACAAGGGGTTTATCTTAAGATGTATATATAGTGGCTTTATTATAAAGCATCTGGCTTAAGTTTACAGAGCATGACGCTTGATTGATGCACAATATCAACCAAGATGGCGTGATTTGCAAAATTGACCGTATAATTCACGATTGATTCTCAATTGCTTACCCATCACGTTCTGAAATACGTTACAGTATGCACCTGTGCTGCTATGCAAAATTATCATTTGCCTGTAGAGCCTTGTTAGTTATTGAATTAAATGATGTTTCATTAAGTCGAATGGTGTTTACTGCTATTTTAAACTTTGTAACAACTTTTAGCGTTTAAGACCAAAATCCTGACTTACTGATGCAAATATCTGTGTTTTTTTTGAGCCAAATCGGTATAATTTAGCTCAGTTTTTCCATTGCATCATTATTGCTTAGGTTTGACTTATTGCGAGGTTCAAATTTCGCCATAAGTAATGTCTAACGACGACCTGCTCAACGCTGACGAGTAATGCCTCAGTCAATCTCATTCGCCTCATTCGCCTCATTTGTAATACGCCGGAAATGTTAGTCATGAACCTGTTTGGATTTTTATCAAATAATATCGCTATCGACCTCGGTACTGCGAACACTCTCATTTTTATTCCTAATAAAGGCGTCGCACTTGACGAGCCTACGGTGGTTGCGTTACGAAGTAATCGTACACAAAACCCTACCGTTGCGGCTGTTGGTATTGATGCCAAGCAGATGCTTGGTCGTACACCTGCCAATATTACAGCGATTCGCCCATTAAAAGACGGCGTGATTGCTGACTTTGAAGTGACGCAAAAAATGCTCAAGCATTTCATCACGAAGGTAAAAGCCAAGCGTTTTATGGCGCAGCCTAACGTGGTGGTTTGTGTGCCTTGCAAATCTACTCTGGTTGAGCGTAAAGCGATTCGTGAAGCGGTATCTTCGGCAGGTGCGAGTAAAGTACTATTGTTAGAAGAGCCAATGGCAGCTGCCATCGGTGCTGGCATGCCGGTTCATGAACCCAGCGGTTCGATGGTGGTTGATATTGGTGGCGGCACGACGGAGATTGCCGTTATCGCGTTATCTGGTTGCGTTTATGCTGAGTCGATTCGTATCGGTGGCGATATGTTTGATGACGCGATTATCACCCACGTACGCCGTACCCATGGTTGCGTGATTGGTGAGACTACAGCTGAGCGTATCAAACACGAAGTTGGCTCTGCTTTGAATGAAGACAGTCAGCTAGAAGTTGAAGTTCGCGGTCGTAGCATGGCAGAAGGCGTGCCAAAAACCTTTACTGTTAATTCAGAAGAAGTACAAAAAGCCCTGAGTGATCCGCTGAGCGGTATCGTTAGTGCAGTGAAAGCTGCACTTGAGCAGACGCCACCTGAGCTGTCATCAGACATCGCAGAGCGTGGTATTGTTTTGACGGGTGGCGGTGCGCTGTTACGTGATTTGGACAAATTAATCTCAAGAGAGACAGGTCTACCTGTGACCGTTGCCGAGGATCCACTGACTTGTGTTAGCCGCGGCGGTGGTATTGCGCTTGACTTTATCAATAACAAAAGCTTGAACATGATTTTTGTTTAGATTGCTTTAGTGAAGCACTGCGGTATTGATAAATCATCTACGTCGTGCTTGATTATAGCTTGCGTAAAAATAGTGGGTCAAAACAGTATAAAATTAAAGGTAGCCAGTTGCGCTGCCTTTAATTGCATTAATCAACTAGAACCCAGTACTGGCTACTGCTTATTTTATAACTCCTGAGTTAGACGACTTATGACCCCAAGTATTTTTGCGCGCCAGCCGTTAGCACTTCGTAAGACTGCCATTGTATTAATAGCAGCTCTAATACTGATGTGGTTCGATAGCAAAAATTCAGAATGGTTTAATCCAGTACGTAGTACCAGTCATGCCGCGATGCAGCCTATTTATGAGCTATCACTGTTACCGAGTTATGCCAAGCATTGGGCAGGTGGCAGCTTACAGTCTAAAGAAGCGCTGCGCCGCGAAAACATGCAATTGAAGTCTCAGCTTATCCATGCGCAAGCCAAGTTGCAGCAGCAAGATTATATTTTGGCACAAAATGCGCGCCTGCAAGGTATTTTATCAACGACCAAACCTGAACAATTTGATCTTAATTTGGCACAGGTAATCGGTACAGACACCAACTTACTCAGACAAATCGTGGTGCTCAATAAAGGCGTTCAAGACGGGGTTCAAGTTGGACAAACAGTGATTGATGAGGACGGTATTTTAGGGCAGATTATTAATGTCTATCCCAATACCAGTCGCCTACTATTGATTACTGATGAGCAGCAATCAGTTGCAGTTACGGTTAAGCGCACAGGTCAACGCGCTATCGTGACAGGGCAAGGTATACCAACCTCATTAAGCCTTGATTATGTGTTCAAAACCTCAGACGTGCGTGTGGGTGATGAGCTGGTGTCATCAGGATTGGGTGGGCGTATTCCAGCAGGGTATCGTGTCGGGCGTATCGCCCATATTAAAGATACTCAAGCCGATAACTTTAGAAGTATAGAAGTGACCCCAGCGGCGAACTTTATCGATAATGCGTATGTATTAGTCTTGCAAGATAAGCTGGTGAATAAAAATAATATTACCCTTAATGACCGTTAAGAAGTTAGGCGCTCAATACGTAAGCACCAATCAGATAATGGCTGGCATCTATTTATTAACTGGTCTGTTTGTCGATACATTTTTAGCCATGGTTTTTATCCCATCAATGCCCACTCATGCTTTAACAGCAGCCATCAATACATTCGTTAAGGTAAGTACCCATGTCGTATCCTGATTCTGAGAATGCAACGGTACTACTGATTGCTACCATCATTCTAAGTTTTGTTATTGCGTCATCGCTTAATGTATATCCGTTAAGTCCTAGTATGGCTACTTTACGCCCTATGGTCATGATCATGGTGCTGATTTTTTGGTTGTTATTTCAGCCACGCTATGTTGGTGTTTTTACAGCATTTACCATCGGTCTCATTGCTGACTTACTCATGGATACCCATTTGGGACAGCAAGCCTTTGCCGCCGTGGCAGTCGCCTTCTTTATAAAAATAACCAGTATTTATATTAGGCAACTAAATACCATCAGTGCATGGTTATTAGCGAGCTTAGGATTGTTTGTCTTTCAATTATGTTTATGGATATTGCAGATGTTTATCCAAAATGTCTTTGTCGCACAATCTGCCTTATCACTGTTGATGAGTATCATCAGCTGGCCATTGGTACTACTGGCTTTGCGTAAATTTGCGTCATAAGAAAAATTCTGCTGATAACCAATAAGATTATAGCGCTGGTGTTTATTAATCATGACTACCTAATGTTAATGCACTAACAGGCAGCAGTTTTCGGTAGTAGGTAGATAAATTCAGATATAAAGAGAGTAGCGATGGATATTATTTTAGCTTCTGGTTCGCCGCGCCGTCGTGAACTGTTAGAAAGAGCACAACTAGAATTTAGCACATTGAGTGTAGATATTGATGAAACACAGCATGATGATGAGTCACCTACAGACTATATCGAGCGCATGGTCGCCACTAAAGCTGAGGCTGCCATACAGCAACTAGCATCACGCTTGAAAACGGATAAAAGCTGTTTTTCGGACTCACTGATCATTCTAACGTCTGATACCATCGGTGTGCTGGCAGATGGTCAAACAGTGCTGGTCAAGCCAGTCGATCGTGAGCACGCTTATAGCATGTGGCAACAGATGTCTGATAATGTCCATGAAGTATGGACAGCGGTTCAAGCAACTTATGTATCATTATCTTCTAAAGCGGCTAACAGCTCAACTCATGAGCCAGTATTTCAAATCATTAATCAGCAACAAATCACTGAGCGTACCGAAGTGACCTTTATAGCGCTCACTGCAGAGATGATGAGTAACTATTGGGAAAGTGGTGAGCCTGCTGATAAAGCGGGTGGTTATGGTATACAAGGTTTGGGTGCTATTTGGGTCAGCCGTATCAATGGTAGCTATACCAATGTCGTGGGTTTACCGCTTCCACAAACGCTGGCGTTAATTCAAAACGTCACAGATATTAGTATCAAGTAAAATACGAGACAGACCCTGATGGAGATTATTGGTCTCTTAGAGATTGGTTGTCACTCTAACCTGCTGCACATAATAACACGCGAGAGTAATGGGCGAGAGCCAGCTGCATTTGTTACACTATAAAGATAATAGACGATGAACGTCTAACAAGAAAGCTGAGAGATAAGAGAAAAACATTATGTCCGAAGAGCTGCTGATTAATATTAGTCCAATGGAATCCCGTGTCGCAGTTTTAGACAATGGCATCTTGGGCGAAATTTATATTGAACGTCATCATAAATTGGGTCTGGTCGGCAATATCTATCTGGGTACAGTCGTACGCGTTTTACCTGGTATGCAGGCAGCATTCGTTGATATCGGGCAGTCGCGGACAGCATTTTTACATGTCAATGATATGCAGCGTGAGCCGCGTCCAGTAGCAGAAAATAAAAGTAAAGCGGCTGACAATAGCGATAAAAACTCGGATAGCAATATAGAAGATGCTGTGGTAGAAAATAGTACTGATAACTTGGCTGTCACGCCACCGGTGATTAGTATACAAAATACCGAAGTCATCCCTGTTTCTAAAACGTTGATTCAACATCGCTTGCATGAAAGCCAACGTATTTTAGTGCAAGTGACCAAAGATCAGTTGGGCAGTAAAGGTGCTCGCTTGACCACCAATATATCCTTGCCATCTCGCTATTTGGTGTATCTGCCCTCAAGCGAACACATTGGTATCTCTCAGCGCATTGATGGCGAAGAAGAGCGCACTCGTCTGAAGACTGAGCTATCTAGTTTGATGCAAACGGTCAATCTAAAAGGCGGTCTCATCGCTCGTACCGCTGCTGAACGTGTCCCTGTCGATAAGCTTGAAGAAGACATTTATTATCTATTGCAGCTGTGGCGTACCATCTGCGCGCGTCGCCAAGAGATGAAACAACATCAAAGTTCTGAGCTTATTTATCAAGAGCTATCATTACCGCTGCGCTCTATCCGTGATTTGGTACACGCGGATACCGAGAAAGTCATCATTGATAATGCACAAATTTACGAACAAGTCAGATCCTTTGCCAAAGAGTTTGTGCCTTTTGTCTATGACCGCATTGTACATTATACCGCTGAGCCATCCTTGTTTGATGTCCATCGTGTCGAAGATGATTTGCGTGATGCTTTAAAACGCCGCGTAGATTTAAAATCAGGTGGCTATCTAATTATCGACCAAACAGAAGCGATGACCACAATCGATGTCAATACGGGATCATTCGTAGGCGGGCGTTCGTTAGAAGATACGGTTTATAAAACCAATCTTGAGGCAACTCATGCAATCGCCCGTCAGCTGCGTTTGCGTAATCTAGGCGGTATTATCATCCTAGACTTTATTGACATGCTTGAACAGCAGCATAAAGATGATGTGTTAGAGAGTCTGCAATCACAGCTAGTACAAGACTATGCCAAAACTAAGATTACTCAGGTCAGTGAGCTTGGGTTAGTAGAGATGACGCGTAAACGTACGCGTGAGTCGCTCGGGCAGCAGCTATGTGAGCCGTGCTCGACCTGCCAAGGACGCGGCTTTGTTAAAACGGCTGAGACAGTGTGCTTTGAGATATTCCGTGAAATCATGCGTTGTGCTCGTACTTATAACTCTCCCAAGAAATTTACAGTCGTTGCCCATGCCGCAGTCATTGATTTACTTCTCACTTCAGAGTCAGACACTGTGGCAGATTTAGAGTATTTACTTGGTAGAGTGATTACCCTTGATGTCGAAAATCTCTATACTCAAGAGCAATATGACATTGTTTTGGATTAACGGTTCTAGATGGATGTTTCATAGCTTTAGATTAACTGTGCATAGTTATCGATTCATATAAGCGTGCTTATAAAGCACAGATACTGTTGTATACATATTACTGTTTATAAAGGGTAATATCATAAGTCGCTATAAATATTACCCTTGCAATGACTGAAATACTATGTATAATATACACCACTGAATTATATATGCGCCGCCAATCAAACAGCGGGCGCTATGACAGCTAGAGCATCGTTTCTAGCACTATTTCATTATGCCTTTGCTGACATCCTATAATGGAAGGGTCGGCGGGGCTTTAAACTATTTTGCTTTTGGCACGCTACAAGTTCGGATAAAGAACTCATTCTGGTTAAGAACAGAAGGCCGCTTTAAGTGAATATTTAACCAAACGGCTTTTGATCATATCTTTGCAAAGCAAAAATGACAAAAGCACATATTAGGAGCTTGCTGGCATGGCTAACCAGAGAATCCGTATCCGTCTTAAGTCTTTTGATCATCGTCTGATTGATCAATCTGCACAAGAGATTGTTGATACTGCAAAGCGCACCGGTGCGCAAGTTTGTGGTCCTGTACCGTTGCCGACTCGCATTGAGCGCTTCAACGTTCTAACTTCACCACACGTAAACAAAGACGCTCGTGATCAGTACGAAATCCGTACTCATAAGCGTATGGTTGACATCGTTCAACCTACCGACAAAACTGTGGATGCGCTAATGAAGCTTGACTTGGCGGCGGGTGTTGACGTTCAAATTGCTTTGGGTTAATGCACATAAACACCCAACCCATTAATATAAGATATAAAGAGGTCTAAAATGGCGATCGGTTTAGTCGGTAAAAAATGCGGCATGACCCGTGTCTTCACTGAAGCAGGCGCATCTATCCCTGTAACAGTGGTTGAGATCAGTGCTAATCGCATTACTCAAGTAAAAAATACTGATGTAGATGGCTATCAAGCCATCCAAGTTACCACAGGTACCCGTCGTGACAGCCGCGTAGCAGCAGCTCAAAAAGGTCACTTCGCTAAAGCTGGCGTTGCCGCTGGTCGTGGTGTTTGGGAATTTCGTGCCAATGATAGCGATCTTGAAGGTCGTGAAATTGGTGGTGAGATCCTAGCTGACTTGTTCGAACAAGGTCAGATGGTTGATGTCACAGGTAACAGTAAAGGTAAAGGCTTTCAAGGCGGCGTGAAGCGTCACAACTTCAGCATGCAAGATGCCACTCATGGTAACTCAGTATCTCACCGTGCCATTGGTTCAACTGGTCAAAACCAGTCACCAGGTAAAGTCTTCAAAGGCAAAAAAATGCCAGGTCAGATGGGTAACAAACGCGTTACCGTTCAGGGCCTAGAAGTGATATCGGTTGATGTTGAAAAAGGGTTACTTGTCATCAAGGGTGCTATCCCAGGTGCCACCGGTGGCGATGTCATCGTACGTCCGTCAGTCAAAGCCTAAGCAAGGGGATTAACGTGGATTTAAAAACAGTTACAGGGGCGGCAGTTGAGCTTTCTGATACGGCTTTCGGTCGTGAATTCAACGAAGCACTAGTGCATCAAGTCGTCACCGCATATCTTGCTGGTGCTCGTCAAGGTACACGCGCTCAAAAAACCCGTGCCGAAGTTTCTGGTGGTGGCATTAAGCCATGGCGCCAAAAAGGTACTGGTCGCGCTCGTGCAGGTTCTATTCGTAGCCCAATCTGGCGTGGGGGCGGTCGTGCATTCGCGGCTAAACCACAAGATTGGTCACAGAAAGTTAACCGTAAAATGTATCGCGGTGCTATGCAGTGTATCTTAGCCGAATTGATTCGCCAAGAGCGTTTGATTTTGGTCGAAGAGCTAAGCGTTTCTGGACCTAAGACTAAAGAGTTGATTGCAAAGTTAGGTGAGTTAAATGCATCACGTGCATTAATCGTCACTAAAGAAGTTGACGAAAACTTATACTTAGCTGCTCGCAACATTCCACATGTCAATGTACTTGATACAAGTGAAGTGGATCCAGTGAGCTTGATCGCTTTTGATAAAGTGATCATGACAGTCGAAGCTGCGAAACAATTTGAGGAAGCACTAGCATGAATAACGCAAGACTTTATCAGATCCTAAGAGGACCTGTATTCTCAGAGAAATCTCAAATGCTTGGCGACTCACTTGGTGTGCAGGTATTTAAAATTGACTCTAACGCTACTAAGCTTGAAGTCAAAAAAGCGGTTGAGATGATGTTTGAAGGTGTTGAAGTTTTAAAAGTAAACACTTTGAATGTTAAAGGTAAGACAAAGCGTTTTGGTAAAAGTATCGGCCGTCGTAATGACTACAAAAAAGCCTACGTTACCTTAAAAGCTGGTCAAGATGTACAAATGGCTGATGCTGGTGAAGAGGTCGCGAATACGACTGCTTCTACTAGTGAAACAGCGAACAACGAATAAGGATTACACTCATGCCTATCGTAAAAGCAAAGCCAACATCACCAGGCCGTCGTTTTGTTGAAAAAGTGGTGCATCCACACCTTTATAAAGGTCGTCCGTTTGCAGCGCTTCTCGAATCAAAAAGTAAAACTGGTGGTCGTAACAATAATGGTCGCATAACGACTCGTCATATTGGCGGTGGTCATAAGCAGCATTATCGTATTATCGATTTCAAACGTACTAAAGACAATATCCCAGCCACGGTAGAGCGTATTGAATACGATCCTAACCGTACTGCGCACATTGCTTTACTTAAGTACGCTGATGGCGAACGCCGCTATATCATTGCTGCTAAAAAACAAGCAGTTGGCGATACAGTAATGTCAGGTGAGCTATCACCAATTCGTCCAGGTAACTGTTTACCGCTGAAAAACATCCCATTGGGTACTGTGATCCATAATATCGAACTTAAAATCGGTAAAGGCGCACAGATGGCTCGTTCTGCGGGTGCTAGCGTTCAGTTGTTAGGTCGTGAAGGTATTTATGCTATTCTACGTATGCGCTCTGGCGAAACTCGCCGTGTACACGTGAACTGCCGTGCCGTTATTGGTGAAGTTTCTAACACTGAAAACAACTTGAAATCACTTGGTAAAGCCGGTGCTTCACGTTGGCGTGGTGTTCGTCCTTCTGTTCGTGGTGTTGCTATGAACCCGGTTGATCACCCACATGGTGGTGGTGAAGGTCGTAATAAAGGTCGCCATCCAACCAGCCCTTGGGGTCAGAAGTCTAAAGGACTTAAAACGCGTAGTAATAAGCGTACTGACAATATGATCATCCGCCGTCGCGCCAAGAAGAAATAAAGGAAGAATTTCATGCCTCGTTCATTGAAAAAAGGTCCATTCATAGACGCGCATTTGTTTGCCAAAGTTGAGAATGCATTAGACACCAACTCACGCAAGCCAATTAAGACTTGGTCGCGCCGCTCGATGATCCTACCACAAATGGTTGGCTTAACCTTGTCTGTTCACAATGGCCGTACTCATGTACCGGTTATCGTGAGTGAACAGATGGTTGGTCATAAACTAGGTGAATTTGCCCCGACTCGTACGTATCGTGGTCATGGCATTGACAAAAAAGCTAAGAGATAAGGTGCTTACCATGGAAGTAACTGCAAAATTACGCGGTGCCGCCATATCGGCACAAAAAGTTAGACTCGTTGCCGATGAAGTTCGTGGCAAATCTATCGAGCGTGCTTTGGATATCCTAACGTATAGTAATAAAAAAGGCGCTGTATTTGTTAAGAAATGTCTTAACTCAGCCATCGCCAATGCCGAACATAACAACGGTCTAGATATTGATACCCTTAAAGTATCAACCATCTACGTTGATGAAGGCATTACGCTAAAACGTATCCTACCACGTGCTAAAGGTCGCGCTGATCGTATCAGTAAGCGTACCTGTCACATCACTATAAAGGTAGGAGAATAAGTTATGGGTCAAAAAGTACATCCAATCGGAATTCGTCTTGGTGTTGTAAAGAAGCATAACGCAAACTGGTATGCTAACCCTAAACAATACTCAGAATACCTAATCAACGACATTCAAGTTCGTGAATATCTGCGCAAAAAGCTTGATAGTGCTATGATTAGCAAAATCATGATTGAGCGTCCTACCGGTGCTGCTAAGATTACCATCGCCACTGCGCGTCCTGGTATTGTTATCGGTAAGAAAGGCGAAGACATTGAAAGACTTCAAAAAGAATTGACCAAAATTATGGGCGTACCTGCTCAGGTCGACATTGAAGAAATCACCTCGCCTGATCTTGATGCTCATTTAGTAGCGGAAGGTATCGCAAGTCAGCTTGAGCGTCGTGTTATGTTCCGCCGTGCTATGAAGCGCGCCGTACAGAACAGCATGCGTTCTGGTGCTAAAGGTATTAAAGTTGAGCTGTCTGGCCGTCTTGGCGGTGCTGAGATTGCTCGTACTGAATGGTACCGTGAAGGTCGTGTGCCATTGCATACACTACGCGCTGATATCGACTATTCGTCAGTACGTGCGGAAACTACTTACGGCACCATCGGTGTAAAAGTTTGGATCTTCCGTGGCGAAATCCTTGACGGTATGAACAGTGTATACAATCCCGTTAAAGAAGAGCAGACTCGTGCGCCAAAACGCCGTGGTCGTGGAAACGGAAATCGTCGAAACACAGACAGAGGTTAAACTATGTTACAGCCAAAACGTACCAAGTTTCGTAAAATGCACAAAGGTCGTAACACTGGGCTAGCTCATCGTGGAAGCACCGTTGCATTCGGACAAATTGGTCTAAAATCGTTGACTCGTGGTCGTATGACTGCCCGTCAAATTGAAGCAGCACGTCGTACCATCACTCGTAAAATTAAGCGTGGTGGTAAGATTTGGATTCGTGTATTCCCAGACAAACCAATTACCAATAAACCACTAGAAGTACGTATGGGTAAAGGTAAAGGTCCTGTAGAATATTGGGTATGCGAAATCAAACCTGGTAAAGTGCTATATGAACTCGAAGGGGTTTCAGAAGAACTTGCTCGCGAAGCGTTCACGCTTGCTGCAGCAAAACTGCCCTTTAAAACTACCATTGTTAAGCGGACGATAATGTAATGAAGATCAGTGAATTACGTGATAAATCATTAGAAGAACTGACTCAGTTACTTGATGAAAAGCAACTTGATGCTTTCCGTATTCGTATGGCTAAAGCAACTGGTCAGTTGGGTAATACCCATGAAGTACGTGTTAATCGTCGTGCGATTGCTCAGCTTCAGACTTTGATTAACGAGAAACAACGAGGCGACTCATGAGCGATAACAATCAAACAGCTAATGCTAGCGTATTGACAGGACGAGTTGTCAGTGACAAGATGGACAAGTCCATCACAGTTTTGATTGAGCGTCTGGTTCGTCATCCTTTGTATGGCAAGCAGCTTCGTCGTTCTACAAAAATCAAAGCCCATGATGAGAATAATGTTTGCCAACAAGGCGACCTTGTCCGCATCAAAGAAACGCGTCCAATCTCTAAAACCAAGTCTTGGACTTTGGTTGAAGTGGTTGAAAAAGTAGAAAAAATCTAAGTAAATTGCATTAAAAGCCAGAAGCTGTTAAAATAGCCGCCTTTTTAAGGATGCTGATTGCGCCGAGCGTATATCACTCACATTAAGAGTAGCAGCGGTTATTATTATTAAAATGCCGACTACTCATACTGTGCTAGCGGCAGCAACTGGTTTTTATTGCTCATACGTGTGGAGTAACGCTATGATTCAGGTTGAATCGATGCTGGAAGTTGCAGATAATAGCGGTGCAAGACGAGTTCAGTGCATTAAAGTACTGGGTGGCTCTCATCGTCGTTATGCATCAGTTGGCGACATTATTAAAGTAACGGTTAAAGAAGCCATTCCTCGCGGTCGTGTTAAAAAAGGCGACGTGATGAATGCTGTAGTTGTACGCACCAAAAAAGGCGTTCGTCGTCCTGATGGTTCTGTTCTGCGTTTTGACGACAATGCTGCGGTATTGTTGAACCAAAATAAAGCACCGATTGCAACTCGTATTTTTGGACCGGTAACTCGTGAACTACGTGGTGATCAGTTTATGAAAATTGTATCACTAGCACCAGAAGTATTGTGAGGTAATCCATGTCAAAATTACGTAAAGGCGATACAGTTATCGTGATTGCTGGGAAATACAAAGGCAAGCAAGGTACTGTACAAGCTGTAAAAAATGATCGTATTAAAGTTGAAGGCATTAATATTGTCACTAAACATCAGAAGCCAAATCAGGCAACTGGCGTTGAAGGTGGCATTCTTAAGAAAGAAGCTTTTCTACATATCTCAAATGTCGCAATATTAAATGCGCAAACCCAAAAAGCTGATCGTATTACTTATCAGTTCGGCGAAGACGGCAAGAAACAACGCGTCTATCGTTCGAACGGTGAAGTAGTGGCGACTGCGTAAGACACTAAGGGTGTAATGGTAATGGCAAGATTAAAATCTTTATATAACGAAGAATTAAAGCAGCAAATCAAAGAAGAGCTTGGTTTGGCTAATGTGATGCAAGTGCCTAAAATCACTAAAATCACACTTAACATGGGTGTAGGCGGCGCGTCTCAAGACAAGAAATTGCTTGAAGGTGCAGTAGCTGACATGACCGCTATCGCTGGTCAAAAACCTGTCGTCACCAAAGCGCGTAAATCAGTTGCTGGCTTTAAAATTCGTGAAGAATGGCCAATTGGCTGCAAAGTAACGCTACGCGGTGAGCAAATGTACGAATTTTTAGATCGTCTCATTGCCATTGCAATTCCTCGTATTCGTGATTTCCGCGGTTTTTCACCTAAAGCCTTTGACGGACGTGGTAACTACTCATTGGGTATCAAAGAACAGATCGTATTCCCAGAAGTAGATTTTGACAAGATTGATCGTATCCGCGGTATGGATGTGACAATCACCACGTCAGCTCAATCTGATGAAGAAGGTCGCGCGTTGCTTAAAGCATTCGGCTTCCCATTTAAATAAGGTAAAGACGTTATGGCAAAGAAGAGCATGATTAACCGCGAATTAAAGCGCGAAAAAATGGTTGCTAAGTACGCTGATAAGCGTATCAAGCTAAAAGAAACTATCAGTGATATGACTGCAAGTGACGAAACTCGTATGGAAGCGATGCTAGAGCTACAAGCTCTTCCACGCAATTCATCGCCAGTACGTCTGCGCAATCGTTGTGCTATCACCGGTCGTCCTCACGGTTACTTCCGCAAGTTTGGCTTATCACGCAATATGCTGCGTGAGCGTGTCATGCAAGGCGATGTGCCTGGTGTTCGTAAAGCAAGCTGGTAAGGGGTAACTATATGAGTATGCAAGATACCGTTGGGGATATGCTAACCCGTATTCGTAACGCACAAATGGCTAACAAAGTATCGGTAGCAATGCCGAGCTCTAAATTACGTAAATCAATTGCTGATTTGCTAGTTAGCGAAGGTTATGTGGCGAGCGCTGTTGTTACTGAAGAAGCAAACAATAAAGCAACCCTATCTATCGAATTGAAATACTTCGAAGGCCGCGCTGTCATCGAAACGATTCAACGTTTTAGCCGTCCTGGTTTACGCCAGTTCCGCGGTAAAGACGCTATCCCTACTGTTAAGCAAGGTATGGGTGTTGCTATCGTATCAACTAGCCAAGGCATCATGAGTGATCGTGCTGCACGCGCTGCTGGTATCGGTGGTGAAATCGTCGCATTTGTAGCGTAAGCTACACGACGATAAAGTCTATTTGATGATTGTTAGACTTCTATTGATTGAGTAATAATGAATTATTTCAAATTGATAGGTGTCTAACGCAGTCAACTATGCTAAACTAACACGCTTTTTAGCCTGTTAGTTTTTTCGCTAATATAAAGAAGTTAATTTTTTAAGGAATATTCCTATGTCTTGTGTGGCTAAAGCCCCAGTGACACTGCCAAACGGCGTAAGTGTTACTTTGAACGATCGGCAGGTCGTAGTGAAAGGCAAGAACGGCATTTTGTCTTTACGCCTGCATGAATTGGTCGAGCTGAAACAGGAAGATGATGCGATCATTTTCTCACCTACAGTCGATTCAAAAGAAGCTATGATGCACACTGGTACCATGCGCGCTCTTGTTAACAACTATGTTAAAGGCGTGAATGAAGGCTTTGAAAAGCGTCTTCAGTTAATTGGTGTTGGTTATCGCGCACAAGTTGCTGGTAACAAGGTAACTTTGAACGTTGGTTACTCTCATCCAGTAGAATATACGTTGCCTGAAGGTGTGTCAGCTGAAACCCCAACGCAAACTGAAATTGTTTTGAAATCAAACAATAAACAGCAGCTTGGTCAAGCAGCGGCTAATATCCGCGGTTTCCGCCCACCTGAGCCTTATAAAGGTAAAGGTATTCGTTATAGTGACGAGCATGTGATTCGCAAAGAAGCCAAGAAAAAATAAGGTGAGTTGAAATGTTTGATAAAAAAGCAGCTCGTCTGCGTCGAGCTAAGAAAACCCGCGCGCATATCCGTTTCTTAGGCGTTCATCGCTTAACGGTTACTCGCACGCCAAAACATATTTATGCCCAGATTATCTCTCCTACCGGTGGTGAAGTGATTGCTCAGGCATCTACCTTAGACGGCAGCTTGCGCTCAGGCGCGACTGGCAATGCTGATGCAGCAACGTCTGTGGGCCAAATGATCGCAGAACGCGCAAAAGCAGCTGGTATCACGAAAGTTGCCTTTGACCGTAGTGGTTTTAAATATCATGGTCGAGTTAAAGCTTTAGCTGAAGCAGCTCGCGAAAACGGATTGGAGTTTTAATCATGGCTAGAAATGATAAAAATGATAAAAATGAACAGACTGACGGTCTAGTAGAACGCTTAGTTACCGTTGATCGCGTTGCAAAAGTTGTTAAAGGTGGTCGTATTTTTTCTTTCACTGCGTTGACCGTAGTGGGCGATGGCAATGGTCGTGTTGGTTTTGGTCGCGGTAAAGCACGTGAAGTGCCAGCTGCTATCCAAAAAGCACTAGAAGCTGCCAAACGTAATATGATTACTGTTGAGCTTAATGATGCAACTTTGTATCATCCGATCAAAGCACGTCATGGTGCTAGTAAAGTTTATATGCAGCCTGCATCTGAAGGTACTGGCGTAATCGCTGGTGGCGCAATGCGTGCTGTATTAGAAGTTGCTGGTGTCAAAGATGTTTTGACTAAATGTTATGGTTCTACCAATACTGCTAACGTTGTTCGCGCAACGTTTAACGGTTTACGTGATATGTCAACTCCAGAGAAGATGGCAGCAAAACGTGGTAAATCTGTAGACGAAATCTTGGGTTAACTTAGACTAGGTGAGTTACGATGAAAAAAATGAAAGTCACTCAATTTAAATCGGGTGCCCATCGCCTAAAGAGCCACAAAGCGAGCTTGAAAGGATTGGGTTTACGCCGTATTAATCATACTGTTGAAGTAGAAGATACACCTTCAACACGTGGTATGGTCAATCGCGTTAACTACATGGTAAAAGTGGAGGAAGCGTAATGGGTCTTAGATTAAATGAATTATCACCAGGTGTTGGCGCAAAGAAAACTGCCCAACGTCGTGGTCGTGGTATCGGTTCAGGTCTTGGTAAGACTGGTGGTCGTGGTGTAAAAGGTCAGAAATCTCGTTCAGGTTCTAGCATACGCTCAGGATTTGAAGGTGGACAAATGCCTTTATATCGTCGTCTACCTAAATTTGGTTTTACCAGTAAAATGGCAATGAAGACGGCTGAAGTACGTCTTTCTGAACTAAATAAAATTGATGGCGATGTGGTTAGCCTTGAAACACTTAAAGCTGCTAACCTAATCCGTCACGACATGAAGCGTGCCCGTATTATGTTGTCAGGCGAAGTCACTAAAGCTTATACCTTTAAAGGTATCAAAGTGACTAAGGGCGCTAAGCTAGCAATCGAAGCTGCTGGTGGTAGCATCGAGGAGTAGTAACGTGTCAAAACAATCAATGTCATCGACTGGTATACCGCTCAATCCATTTGCATTCATACGCAAGTATGATGAATTATGGACGCGTTTATTATTCTTAATCGGCGCATTGGTTGTTTATCGTTTAGGGTCACATATTCCAGTACCGGGTATCAATCCGGTCAACTTGGCTGATCTGTTTTCGCGCAACGAAAACACCATTTTGAGTATGTTTAACATGTTCTCAGGTGGTGCACTAGAGCGTATGTCTATTATGGCGCTCGGCATTATGCCGTATATTTCAGCATCGATTATTGTACAGATGATGTCTGCAGTATTACCATCGCTTGAAGCCCTCAAAAAAGAAGGCGAAGCGGGACGACGCAAGCTAAACAAGTACACCCGTCAAGGGACACTTGCTTTAGCCCTAGTACAGTCATTAGGAATGTGTGCTGGCTTAATCAGTCAAAATCTTACTTTATCTTCTGGTCTGACCTTCTATATTCCAGCGGTTACCTCATTGGTAGCGGGCGCTATGTTCTTGATGTGGCTTGGTGAGCAGATTACAGAGCGCGGCGTAGGTAATGGTATCTCAATGCTCATTTTTGCGAGTATTGTGGCTGGTACGCCAGGTATGATTTCGCAGTCTATCGAACAGGTCAATCAAGGGCAAATGAACTTGATTGTACTGTTTATTTTTGTGCTACTAGGCATCGCGGTTACTGCTGGTATCGTTTATATTGAACGTGCTCAGCGCCGTGTTCCAGTGAACTATGCACAGAAGCAGCAACAAGGTCGCAAAATATATGCTCAGCAGCAGTCACATTTGCCGCTGAAGCTTAATATGGCAGGGGTTATCCCAGCCATTTTTGCTAGCTCGTTGTTGTTGTTTCCAGCAAGTTTAGGGCAGTGGGTCGGTCAATCAACTGATCCTACCCTTGCACAAAAGATACTACAGAATATGGCATTGGTGTTGTCTCCAGGACAGCCGCTATATTTGGTTCTGTTTGGCGCGATGATTATTTTCTTCTGTTACTTCTATACGGCATTGGTATTTAGTCCACGTGAAGTAGCTGAAAACCTTAAACGTAGTGGTGCGTATATCCCAGGTATTCGCCCCGGACAACAAACTCAGCGTTACCTAGATCATGTATTAAACCGACTGACCTTTATTGGCGCGATGTATATGACGGTTATTTGTTTAATGCCAATGGTCGTCCAGTCATCGTTTGGTGTGCCGTTTCAACTCGGTGGTACGTCTTTACTGATTATGGTGGTTGTGGTAATGGACTTCATTTCGCAAATCCAAGCGCATTTGATGACCCATCAATATCATGATCAGACGTTAATTCAATCGCCCACTCAACCTTAAATGAGCGGTACGATATCTCAAAGGAGCATGCTATGAAAGTTCAAGCATCAGTTAAAAAGATTTGTGGTAGCTGTAAAGTTGTGCGCCGTAAAGGCCGTGTACATATCATCTGTACAGCAGAACCTCGCCACAAGCAACGTCAAGGTTAATATTTAGTATTATAAAGTCTTAGACTTTTGTTACTATCTTAATTAGTACTTGAAAAATGACGACGGATGGGATATCATCCGCCACTTGCCGTAGTTTATGCAAAAACTTTTATAAGACCGTCATTTTTCAAGTATGAATAGGCTTGTAACAAAGTCAAAGCAGCGATAATAATTATAAAAGCTTTAGTATTGACAGCAACAAATCTGAAAAATAATGCCTTATTGATAAATAACGCTTATTTTTCTTTAATGGAGAGAAATCAATGGCTCGTATTGCCGGCGTAAACATTCCGGATAATAAGCATGCTGTTATTTCACTAACTTACATCTTTGGTGTAGGTCGTACCACTGCTCAGAAAATCTTAGAAGCAGTTGGCATTGCCCCTACTACTAAAGTTAGTCAGTTAGATGATACACAGTTAGATGCTATCCGTGCACAAGTTGCAAATTACATGACTGAAGGTGATCTTCGTCGTGAAGTGTCAATGAATATTAAGCGTTTAGTTGATCTTGGTTGTTACCGTGGCATCCGTCATCGTCGTAACCTACCAGTTAGAGGTCAGAATACTAAGAACAACGCTCGTACTCGTAAGGGTCCGACACGCCCTCTCAAAAGATAATTAACTTAGGAAGCTAAAAGATGGCTAAAGACACTCGTAGTCGCAAGAAAGTGACTCGTCGTTCAGTATCGGAGGGCATTGCCCATATCCATGCGTCTTTTAATAACACCATTGTTACGATTACCGATCGTCAAGGTAATGCACTGGCTTGGGCCACTTCAGGTGGACAAGGCTTCCGTGGTTCACGTAAATCTACACCATTTGCAGCTCAGGTTGCAGCTGAAGTCGCTGGTAAAGCGGCTCAAGAATATGGTGTTAAGAATATCGACGTTTTGGTCAAAGGACCAGGACCGGGTCGTGAGTCTGCGGTAAGAGCACTAGGTGCATTGGGTTATAAAGTTAACAGCATCTCTGATGTAACCCCAATCCCACACAATGGTTGCCGTGCGCCGAAAAAGCGCCGCGTCTAATATTAAAGACGAAGCTTTTTATCCCAAAAGCTTATAGGAGACATAACAATGGCCCGCTATATTGGACCAAAACTCAAATTATCACGTCGTGAAGGCACGGACTTAGGTCTTAAGTCTGGCGTTAAACCATACGACGTAAAAACGAAAAAAGCTGGTCGTCCACCAGGTCAACACGGTGTAAGCCGTAACAAGACCTCAGAATATGCTTTACAGCTGCGTGAAAAGCAGAAAGTTAAGCGTATCTATGGTGTATTAGAGCGTCAGTTTGCTAATTACTATAAAGAAGCTGCTCGTAAACGCGGTGCTACTGGTGAAAACCTGTTAGCCATGCTTGAGAGCCGTCTAGATAACGTTGTTTATCGCATGGGCTTTGGCTCAACTCGCGCCGAAGCACGTCAGCTAGTCAGTCATCGTACTGTTATGGTAAAAAAAGCTGGCCGTGATGAGTTTGTTCGTGTGAACATTCCATCAATTCAGTTGCAAGATGGTGATGTCATCGCTATCCAAGAGAAGTCTCGCGAGCAATTACGTATTAAAAACGCAATTGAGCTGGCTACCCAACGTGGTATTCCAGAATGGCTAGATGTTGACCACAGCAAATTACAAGGCACGTTTAAACAAGCGCCTGATCGTATTGATCTACCTGCTGAAATCAACGAAAGCTTGATCGTTGAGCTATACTCTAAGTAATGACGTACTGCTCGATGTCGTGAAAACGGCATTGAGCAATCAACGTTAATTAAACCAGTTTAATAAATCGAGGTGACATTATGATGCTAAATGCAACTGAGTTTCTAACGCCGAATGCCATTAATGTGGATACGGTTAATGAAACGATTGCGAAAGTCACGCTCGAACCGTTAGAACGCGGCTTTGGGCATACACTTGGTAATGCCTTACGTCGCATCTTGTTATCTTCATTACCTGGTGCTGCAGTCATTGAAGCTGAGATTGATGGTGTTGACCATGAATACTCAACGCTTGAAGGGCTACAAGAAGATGTACTTGACTTGCTTTTGAACCTAAAAGGCTTGGCTATTACCCTTCATGACCAAAATGAAGTATTTTTGACCTTGGATAAACAAGGTCCAGGCACTATTACTGCTGCAGACATCGCGTTACCGCATAATGTAGACATCGTCAATCCAGAATTGGTGTTGGGTACATTGAGTGATCGTGGTCATCTTAAGATGCGTTTGCGTGTAGTAATGGGTCGTGGATATGAGCCAGCAAACCAGCGCCGTGAAGATGGTGATACTAAAGCAATCGGACGTTTAAAGCTTGATGCAAGTTTTAGTCCTGTGCTTCGTGTTGCTTATCAGGTTGAGAACGCTCGTGTAGAGCAGCGTACTGATCTTGATCGTCTTATCATTGAGCTTGAAACTAATGGCACTATAGATCCAGAAGAAGCAATTCGTAAAGCAGCCACTATTTTACAACAACAGATTTCTATCTTTGTTGACCTAGAAGCTGAAGAAGCGCCTGAGCCTGTGAAAGAGAAAGAAGAGGTTGATCCGGTGCTATTACGCCCTGTGGACGATCTTGAACTAACGGTTCGCTCAGCCAACTGCTTGAAAGCTGAAAACATTTACTATATCGGTGATTTGGTACAACGTTCAGAGACTGAACTTCTAAAAACCCCAAATCTTGGTAAGAAATCATTAACGGAAATCAAAGACGTACTAGCGTCTAAAGATTTAGAGCTCGGTATGCGCCTAGATAACTGGCCACCAGCTGACCTTCGTGTTGATGATCGCTTTTCTTATCGTAGCCGTTAAACTTTAAGGATTTTTGACTATGCGCCATCGTAAGAGTGGAGTCAAGCTGGGTCGTACCGGCAGTCATCGTAAGGCAATGTTTCAGAACATGACTAACTCATTATTTGAGCATGAACTGATCAAAACAACTTTACCAAAAGCAAAAGAGTTACGTCGCGTTGCCGAGCCATTAATCACTATGGCTAAAGAAGACAGCGTTGCTAACCGTCGTTTGGCATTTAGCCGTATGCGTAGCAAAGCTATGGTAGGCAAACTATTTGGCACGTTAGGTCCTCGTTACCAGACCCGTCCAGGTGGATATTTGCGTATCGTAAAATGTGGTTACCGTGATGGTGACAATGCGCCAATGGCATATGTAGAATTGGTTGATCGCGACTAATTTTATAATAAGCAAAAAATGTATATAAAAAAGCTCCAATTGAATTGGAGCTTTTTTTGTGTCTGATACTTGAGTCTATTACCGTAGTAGTGAATCTACATCCGCGGCACCTTGTCTGATAATTCCAGGCTGGCTACCAGTCATATCAACAATCGTAGTGAGCTTAGTGGTTTTTATACCTGCATTTATCAAACCGTCGATTTGATTGCCTAGTAAATCCTCAATCTCAAAGGGATCATCTAGTATGTCATCGCGGTTAGGCAGAATTAATGAACTCGTCAAGATAGGCTCATCCATGGCCTCTAAAAGCGCCTGCGCAATGGGGTTGCTAGGTACTCGAATACCGATGGTTTTTTTCTTCGCATGTGCTAATTTTTTTGGTACGTCTTTTGTGGCGTTGAGGATAAAGGTGATGGGCGCAGGAGTAAGTGCTTTGAGCTGTTTAAATTGTATATTGTCCACTGCAGCATAGTTGGCAATTTCGCTTAAGTCACGGCAAAGCAAGGTAAACTGGTGTTTATCATCAAGTTCACGAATTTGTTTGAGCTTATCGAGTGCATCCTTGGCCCCTAAGCGACAACCAAAAGCATAGCTGGTATCGGTAGGGTAGATAATGAGCTGGTCTTTACGTAACAGATCCGCCACTTGCTCAATCAGACGTGGCTGTGGATTTTCTGGATGAATATAAAATACTTGCATAGCAGTTCCTTATTTTATAGTTATAGGTTTTTAAATGTGAAGTTTTTGACTAAGTAGGACATTTATGGCGCGTATGCTTCTTTCACTAAGTTTACTAAAAAAGCATCACTGCCTTCTTAGTATAGCGCAAAGCCAATATAAGTTTGATTGCAAGCCGTTACTATGCGTAGACAATCGTTAACGCAAAAATGCTGCACCTTTATGCTGATATGCTGCTGTTACTCTGGATCAGCTATAGAGACACTGAGTAAGGCGTGTAATAAAGTCTTAGCATCAGATGGTAATATATTGGGCTTAGCGATGTATTGTTGCACTTGTCGGTAGACGTCATTTGCGAATGTACTATTGCTCGTATCAAAGTCAGCAAACAAATTATCTTGTGACACCTCAAATGATCGTTCGCAAGCGAGAGTAAATAAACATTCTAACGCTTGTGGCTTAATCTCTACGCGCTCAAATGCTTGCTGCTGAGCGGCGGTACGCCCATCTGGTGCGTACCAGTAGCCAAAGTCAGGTAAACGTCTACGAGCCTCTCCAGCCACACACCAATGGCTCAGCTCATGCAATGCGCTAGCAAAAAATCCATGAGCGAATTCAATTCTTGCGGGTTCGTTATTTTGTGCTGGAAAGTACTCTGGTTCTCCTTGTCCACGAACCAATGTAACGTTTTGATGAACGAATAAATTATTGAATAATTGGATGAGCCAATCAGTAGCCGCTTGCTCGTATTTATTAACCAATGATGGAGTGCCATCTAAGCCTTTGATAGTAGCTAACCTTTCTAACCTTTCTAACCTTTGCCATTCACTTTTTACGTTCTCTAAGCACTGATTGTTGTTAAGGTTCCACGAGTCAGTGGAAGAGGCATTCACATTACTGGTTAACGTAGTGAGACGTTGCAATAGTATTTTTGCTTCAAGTGGAGAAAGTAGGTTCGAGAAGTCAGGTTTATCATTAAGCACATTCATAGGTAAAACACTGGTCAAATAAAAGATAAAAAGAAGAATTATCTTTGAATGTAAATAGGAGAAATAAAGAGATGAAAATAGAGCTCATATCAAATAAATTTAACATACTAGCGCTAGCGTCGCTCAATGCTTTCCGTTAGTATGGCAGACAATATTATACACCGTTTTGATGAATGAGGTCGCGCATGTCAAGCACTCCAGAAAGTAAACCGTCAGCAGGTTATGCTGATAATAAAAAAGTGCCTTTATCTACTAGTATGCCTGAATCTATTTCTTTGGATAAATGGGCAGATACTGGTTATGAATGGACAGGAGAGGTAGAGCCAAGCGCTTTCAAACGTCTTGCTGCTACCTTAGCCACCGAACATGAACAAGCAAACATCTCGCTTAATGCCAATCTGTATCGCCGCAATAATGTTTTACATTTGGCATTCACACTGACGGGTGAAGTTTGGTTAACCTGTCAACGTTGCCTACAGCCAGTGGCTATCGATTTGTCTGATGATTATAATATTGCGCTACTAGAAGATGAGAGCCAAGCACGTTCAATCAATGATGAACAAGACTATTTATTACTTGGTGAAATTATTACTGAGCCTGCACCAGAGCTTTTATTGCCATTCAAAAAATTGGTAGAAGATGAGATATTACTGAAGACGCCAATGTCGCCAAAACATGACGACTGTGAAATGACGGTAGAGCAATTTGGTGAGATTCCAGAAGAGGAAGAAAGCGAAAATCCTTTTGCTGCTTTAGCCTCGCTAAAAGGCAAGTTGTAATCTTATTAAGAGACAAGTCATATATCAATGTACTACTTAATAAATTTATGATACCTTTCATCAGCTTTCTACCAAAGAGTGAGAAGCAGGGCTTTATTAATCCGCTAAACATGCGTATAATGTCCCGTTTATTGCATTCTAGCAATCTGCTACTGGCGGATAGATGCTGATCTTGCAGACTAACTATAGATTTTAGACGTAATCAACACTTTAATACGTGGCAATCTATTTAACTAATGATGCGTAAGACTTAGGTTGTTGTGATTATATAGCCTCTGTCAGTGTCGATTAAAGCTGAATTTCAAGCTTATCCCCTTTTAAGTATAGGAGCTATATCATGGCCGTTCAAAAAAGTCGTAAAAGTCGTTCTCGTCGTGACATGCGCCGTTCACATCATCGTATGGAAATCGCTGAGATAAGCGTAGATGCTACCACTGGTGAAAAACATCGTCGTCATCACATGACTAAAGATGGTTTTTACCGTGGTCGCCAGTTGTTTAAAGTTAGTCAAGACGCTTAAATTGTTGGCTATTCAATAGCTGATTGTAAAAATAATGATAGTACTGGTGACTGTCATTATTTTTGCAACGCTGTTATTAGGTAATATGTTTTGAGCTGAAGAAAGCCAAGTTATTTCGCTATCATATATTATGTGGCTAGATAACTTGGCTTTTTGCTATTGGCTTTTATGGTAGGTATTTGAACAACCTTTTACCATGTGCCTTTAGAAAATATGAAAATGAACCGATATACTCTACCATTTTAATTTGAGTGGTATCTTTTACTATACGTGTTTCAGTAGCATCCGCTATGATAATAGTGTGCGTCAGTGTATAGTTTATCGATAATCCGTTTTTTTAGACAAATACTAAAGCAACGGCTTTATATCGCCTCTAATAGTATAATAAACCCCAATTGTTTTTAGGGATATTTCCAATTAAATAAGGAATATTGGTTATGGCCTCTGTACCCGATATGGTAAAAAAGCCGCCGACACGTATTGCGGTAATTTTTCCTGGTCAAGGATCGCAAGTAGTCGGGATGACTAGTGAGCTTGCTGAAATCTATCCAGAGATTCTCGATACCTTTACTGAAGCTAGCGCCGCGCTTGGTGAAGACTTATGGGCAATCTGTCAAAATGAAGAAAAACTCAACCAAACACATTATACTCAGCCAGCATTACTGACGGCGAGCATTGCCATTTGGCGTATCTTAAAACAAAAAATAAATACAGCGCCTTGTTATTTAGCGGGTCATTCTCTAGGTGAGTACAGTGCGCTTTGTGCGGCTGAAGTCATATCGCTTGCTGATGCGGTTAAATTGGTACATAAGCGCGGTCAGTTGATGCAAGAAGCCGTTGTAGGTGTCGATACTGCCATGGCAGCAGTGTTAGGGCTTGAGGACAATCGAGTAGAAAACTTGTGTGAGCAAGCGACTGAACATGTCGAAGGTGCCATTGTAGGTGCAGCCAACTTTAATAGTCCAGGACAAGTGGTGATATCGGGTAATGCTGCTGGTGTGAATGCCGTTATTGATAAAGTGCAAAACACTGGCAAAAAATCTATCCCGCTAAAGGTCAGCGTACCATCACATTGCGCGCTTATGGAGCCAGCCAGTAGTGCATTGGCTGAGATTCTGGCAGAAATAAAATTTGATCAAGCAACGATTCCTGTTATCCAAAATCGACATGCGCGTGTTGAGAGCAGTGCGGTAGGTATCAAGCAGGCATTAACAGAGCAATTAAGCCAACCAGTATTATGGTCAAAAACCATGCAAGAGCTGGCTGACAAGCAAATTAATATTTTAATCGAATGCGGCAGTGGTAATGTATTGAGCAACTTGGCGAAGCGCCAAGCACAGCCAATTACGAGCTATCCTACTGACAAGCCCGCTCGTCTTGATAAATTAATGGAGGTGTTATCATGAGTCGTACGATTACTCTAGTGACAGGTGCTAGCCGTGGTATTGGTAAAGCCGTTGCCAAACGTTTCGCCAAAGAAGGACATTTTGTTATTGGTACAGCCACTACGGAAAAAGGTGCTGAGCTGATTGATGGTTATCTCCACGATAGTGGCGGTATTGGACGTGTTTTAGACGTGCGTGATACCGCACAAATTGATAAGCTGTTTGAAGAGATTGAGAGCGTCTACGGCGCAGTACAAGTCTTGGTCAATAATGCAGGTATCACCCAAGATGGTCTGCTGATGCGTATGAAAGATGACGACTGGGAAAATGTTATCGATACCAATTTGACGTCGGTATACCGCATGAGTAAACGTGCTGTGCGCGGTATGATGAAAGCACGCCGTGGTCGCATCATCAATATAACCTCTGTCGTTGCGCAAATGGGTAATGCAGGTCAGTCTAACTATGCGGCGACCAAAGCAGGCGTCGAAGGGTTCAGCCGTACGCTCGCGCGTGAAATTGGCTCACGACAAGTGACGATTAATTGTGTAGCCCCTGGTTTGATCGAAACGGATATGACGGACGAGCTTGATGAGCGCCTATTGAACTCTATGCTAGACGCTGTACCTATCAGCCGCCTTGGACAGCCAGAAGACATTGCAGCCGCCGTACATTTCTTAGCCAGTGATGAGGCCAGTTATATCACAGGCGCTGTTATTCCTGTCAATGGTGGTATGTATATGTAGGTGATAAATAAGTGTTACACAGTTATAATAAAAAACTCTGTGCACGAGTGTAAACTATAATAAAGGGTGTTATAATGACGGATACTTTTATGTCAAAGCCCTGTATTATAGCAGGGCTTTACTAGACATCTGTCAAAACGTATAACCAGCTATAAAACAAGTTACAAAGTACTCAGATAGCTGTGCTAATCTGAAGATATGATTTTATATACAATGCTGTAGAGCCTAATGATAGGCCTATGGTGACTTGCCAAAATAATAGATCAAAAAGGAGAAATCTACATGAGTAATGATACCGAGCTAAGAGTTAAAGCTGCAGTAGCTGAGCAATTGGGTATGAATGTTGAAGATATCAACAATGATGCATCATTTATGGAAGACTTAGGTGCAGATTCGTTAGACCTAGTCGAATTGGTTATGTCATTTGAAAGTGACTTTGGCATTACCATTCCTGATGAAGATTCAGCAGAATTAACGACTGTTCAAAAAGCGATTGATTATGTACAAGCGCAGCTATAATTAGCTAGTGGCTTAGCGAGTTATTTTAGCCGCCTATCTGTAGAGATAGGCGGTTTTTTTATGTTCTTAATTTGCCATGGCAACAGGTAGTTATGTGACTAATCAATACGTTAACATAAGCTACGCCAAATCAACATTACTCAACATACTATTACTATCTACATCACCTATCTTTGTCTATACTCATAATGGCAAGTAGTAACAAAGTGTAGTTATATATAAAGTGTGGTTATATATGAAAGTATATGCCATTAAAAGAATAATGATGAATAATAAATAACAATATTTAAAGGAGTATGTAAATGGGTATGTTCAGTTTTGCAAAAGATATCGGTGATAAAATTTTCAATCGTGATGACGCCAAACACGATGCCAAGTCAGAAACAAAAGCAGACGCTAATACGCCAGTACAGAGTAGCGAACCTTCTGCGCAATCAGTTGCCAATATTTTACTTCGTCGTATTCAACAGCAGAATCTTAATATTAGCGATTTGAAAATCAAGTATAACGGCTCAACAGATACTGCAGAAATCAGCGGTAAAGCTAAAACACAAGCAGACCGTGAAAAAGCAATTATCGCCATTGGTAATGTACAAAACGTGGCCAAGGTAATCGATAATATTGATATTGAAGAAGATGCGCCTGAGTCAACGATGTATACAGTGAAATCTGGTGATAGCTTGTCTAAGATCGCAAAAGAGGTTTATGGTTCAGCAGATGATTATATGAAAATCTTTGAAGCCAATAAGCCGATGCTATCTAGTCCTGATAAGATTTATCCTGGTCAAGTACTACGCATTCCTAAGCCATAATATGCTTTTGAACTGTCAGCGATATGTGTGAATAAAATAAAGAATGCCTCTTACTATAATAAATAAGAGGCATTTTTTTGGCGTATAGAAATTTAAACTTAAGATTTAAAGGTTTTTTAACTTCTCGTACTGTTCAGCTATGGCCCAATTGATATGTACATCAAGCATTTCGTTATGTACGCCCAACTTTGATTGTAACTGAGTAATGGTCTCTTCATTACCATTAGCATTTCCAAGACCAATCGCGATATTACGCAAAAAGTTCACATAGCCTGTTCGTCTAAGCGGGCTGCCTTCAGTTTTTTTCATAAATTCAGCTTCTTGCCATTGCCACAGCTCCAGCAGACTGCTGCTATCAAGGTTATGCCGTGGTGCGAAGTCCTCTACAGGTGTAAGATTGGCGTAGCGATTCCAAGGACAGATAAGTTGACAATCGTCACAGCCAAAGATGCGATTACCAATCGCGCGGCGGTATTTTATATCAATAATACCGTCGTGCTCGATAGTGAGGTAGGAGATACAAGCTGCAGCATTGAGCTCATAGGGCGCGACAATCGCTTGAGTGGGACAGATGTCGATACAAGCGCTACAACTGCCGCAATGCTCTTTGACGGGTTTGTCATCAGGTAACTCTAGGCTAATAAATAGCTCACCCAATACAAAAAATGAACCCGCTTGCTTGTTGATTAATAAGGTATGCTTTCCTGTCCAGCCAAGACCAGCAGCATCGGCAATGGGTCGCTCGAAAATAGGAGCAGAGTCGCTAAAAGGCCTAAAAATAAAATCTTGCTCTGAACCTATATTGAGGTGTTGCCACTCAGGAAGCAGGGCTTCTATCTTTAGTGCCAATTGCTTCAAACGACTGCGCATCGTTTTATGATAGTCGCGTCCTCTGGCATAACGAGCAATGATACCTTGATTGGGGTAGTCATTGTCAGTAATCGTACGTGGGGTTGGTGCTTGAGTCAGGTAATCCATACGGACACTGATGATGGTTTTTGCCCCTTCTACCAGTTGGTCAGGATTTGCCCGCAGTTCATGGTTGTTATGCATAAACTGCAGTTGCCCCTCATAACCTTTTTCGAGCCATTGTTGCAATTGTACAATCTGCTTAGCAAATAAAGGATGATGCACCGATAAAAAACCGCAGTCGGCAAACCCTAAAGCCTGTGCTTGGTCTTTAATCCATTGTTTGACATCTGCTGTGGTGGTAAATGTTGGGCTATTATTTACCTTAATCTTTTTTTCGGACGCAGGCTTAGGTTCAGCAGAGATTTGCTTAGCTGATTTCTGCTGGGTTGAAGAGATAGGCAAGTTTACTTTAGGAAGATTATTCATGTGTGACAGTAGGCGATAGAGTGAATACCGATATAATAAGCCAGTGAGCTAAGAGCGCAAGTATAAAAGCAAATAATTTCACATTCATATTGATACATACGTTGATGTAAGCGTTTGCTAAGCTGATGCTAAATGATAGTAATAATATGCCAATAAAATAAAAAATCAGCAAAAAATACTCAAGGATTAGTTATGAAAAATCAGATCAATTTATCACCTATAAAAAGTACAAAACCTATCCCGTTATATAGCAGTGAACAACTCTATGCGATGGAGCAAGCATGGTTTGTAGAGGGGCATGATAGTTTTGGGTTGATGAAACAAGCAGCCTGGCAAATGGCGCAACACATAGAACAATTATATGAACAAAAGCAATTAAACATATATCTATCAGCCACTACTTATGTGCCTTGTCATCATATGTGTCAGCATCGAGTGAGCATTTGGGTTGGAAAGGGTAATAATGGTGGCGACGGTTGGCTCATTGCTCATTATTTACAGGGAATGGGTTGGCAGGTACAAGTGGTAACAGTTGGTTTTGAGAGTGATGATTTTGATACCAATGACACAACAGCATTTTCCGACGCAAAAAAAGCTCTAAAAGAGGCGCTATTGGCCAATTGCCCTTATCGACGCTTTGAAAATAGTGCTTGTGATCTAGAAGAAGGAATAGATGGTAATCTGCAAGCCGATGTTTATATTGATGCGCTGTTTGGTGTTGGACTGGATCGTGCGCCTACAGGTATTTACAAAACAGCCATTAGCACCTTTAATAAGTTATCTGAACAAAATAATACCTTGGCCATTGCGGTTGATATTCCAAGTGGTTTGGTGGCTTCGACTGGCGAGGTGTTTGAGCATGTGGCTATACAGGCTGATATAACGCTATGTTTAATTGCACGGAAATTCGGTTTGCATACCAAAGATGGTATGGATCATAGCGGCAAGGTAATTGATATACCGCTGATACCTTATCCAATAAATGACAAAAGTTTCATGCCAGTAGCAACACTGATTACTACTGCATATGGTCTAAGTCCTCGCCGTCAAAATAGCTACAAAGGTAGCTATGGTCATGTACTGATTATTGGCGGTAATCGTATCGATGGCTCACAAGGTATGGGCGGCGCTGCGATATTGTCTGCTTCGAGCTCGATGGCGGCAGGAGCGGGTAAAATTACAGTTGCTTGCCATGAGGCTTTTCATAGCGCCCTATTAACTTCGCTACCAGATGCAATGACGATTAATTTGCATGATATGGACGGAGTGCAGGAGTTAATCAAGTCAGCCACTGTGATTGCGATTGGTATGGGGCTTGGTCGTGATGAAAAAGCAAAAGTGTTATTTATAAAGTATCTACAAACTGCGATGACAGCTAAAAAGGCAATAGTGATTGATGCTGATGGACTTTATCATTTAGCATCATTGCAATTAGAGCATCATGAATTGGTCAGCCAGCTGCGAGAATATAGTGTTAATTATCAAGTTTGTTTGACCCCGCACAGTGGCGAAACTGCTAGATTACTGAATAAGAGAATCAGTGAAGTGGAAAGCAATAGACTGCAAGCGATAAAACAGTGCGCTACAACTTATGGTGGTGAATGGGTGCTAAAAGGCGCAGGTTCTTTGATATTAGAGCAGGGCTTAGACGAGCACCACGTTTATGTTTGTGCTGCCGGTAATGCGGGTATGGCGACGGCCGGCATGGGTGATGTGTTATCCGGTGTCATTGCTGGTCTGCTAGCACAACAAGATTTATCGTCAGGAATGCAAAGCTTGCATCAAGCGGTTGTTATACATGGATTAGCAGGGAATACGCTGGTCAATCAAAGTAATAATACGTTGTTGGTTGGACAACGAGGACTACAAGCTCAGGATATGCCAGCAGCCATTCGTCATGTGATGCAGCTATTGATTAACGTCTATAATTAGCATTAAGCCTAGGTAGTTGAGTTGCCACAATACTGATCAATTGCCTGCTGTACGCGTTCACGTTTGAGCTCAATTTCACGACCGTCTAAATATTGACGCTTGCCATTTGCATCCATCTCATAAATACGTCCGCCGACATTCAAGTTGGTCAAATTATTGCGGAGTGACTGGCAACGCTGTGCATTGGCTTGTGCTTCTTGTTCTTTAATCCGTGCTTCAAGCGCTGCAACTCTTTGCTCTTCTACGCTTTGAGTATTAGTACTTTGATTGGCATCTGTTTTGCCAGCCAATTGTCCTGCATTGCTTTGTCTGCCGTCACTACGAAATTCAATCAGCTCAATATTTTTACCATTTTGCGGCGCATGTTGGCTGTATTTGACTTCACCATGTGCACCGACAGATTTATAAACTTGAATAGCATGACTGGCATTCATCGACAGCATTATAGTTAATCTTAGATAAAACCGATACAATGTTTATAATCAATTCATTTAGTGAAATAAACGATGACCTATTCAATCGACTTTCGCAAACAAGTACTGCGTAGCATTAAAGACGGCATGACCATTCGAGAAGCTGCTGCTTTTTACGAGCTTAGCACAAGCTCTATTCACAGCTGGCAGCAGAGCTTAGTTCCTAAAACGACTAGAAATAAAGCACCGACTAAAATATCAAATGAAGCATTACTGAAAGATGTTAAGCAGTATCCAGACGATTATATGTACGAGCGAGCACAGCGTTTAGGTTGCAGTAAGTCAGGCATTGAGTCGGCCTTAAAGCGTCTTGGCATCAGTCAAAAAAAAGACCTTAGAACATCCAAAAGCATGTCCGATCAAAAGAGCGGCGTATCAAAGTAAGCTTGATCATTTTATGAAGCAAGGCTATCCCATTATTTATATGGATGAAAGCGGCTTTGAAGCTGAAACTATTCGCCCTTACGGCTATACACCAATAGGAAAACCTTGCATTGATCGCTACAACTGGCAAGCAAAAAAGCGTACCAACGTCATCGGTGCTTTATATGAAAAGATGCTGTTTGCGCTTGATTACTTTGATAAAAATATTAATGGCGATATATTCTACGACTGGTGTAAATACACCCTAATCCCAAGTCTTAGAACCAAATGTGTAATTGTTATGGATAACGCCAGCTTTCACAAACGAGTTCAAAGACTGCTGAATAGGTACGGTCACAGGCTTCTATTCTTACCACCCTACAGTCCTGATCTAAATCCTATCGAAAAGAAATGGGCGCAAGCAAAGTTTCTACGCCAAGGTTGGATGGAGAATAATCTACCTAAACTATTTTATGATATGGGTTGTTCCAGTTTTATTGTGGATTGACTATAGCACATACGCAGTACTCATAAGCAGTTTGGTAGCAGTATTTATTTTAGACGCATATGCCATAGTAGCAATCCTCTCAAGGGGTAAAAAACAGATGTGTATATATGTGTCAATATAACATTTAAGTGTTGGAATGGTACTAAAAATGTACCAGCTTTCGATTCTAACAAATAATCCTTATGAATGTATATTATTTAATAACTAATAGTTAGGGATGGGCTTTAGAAGTTTTTCTTGACAATAGCTCACAAACCATCGAATATAATAGCAGTTGATTGGTCAGTGAGCGGCTTTTATGATATTGCCGTGGCACTTGAAAATGAGGACGATAGGTTACTTATCAGTGGCTTACGCAGTTTTCGTTTCTTTGTGACAATGATATTGCAAAGATAGTAATCATAACGATTGTTATCGATGACTTTATGTATTGTCTCCGGACTTATCTGTCTACAATGACTAAGATAAACTTATTATTTGAAATGCGCTAAGCGTGACTCTAGCGGTTGTATTAAACATGGAAAAATATTCAGCAATTCAATCTTTTTAATAAGCCTGTCGTAAAGTCTAACCATTTTACAAATTAGTATTGGCTGTGAGAGTGATTTAAATTGTGAATATCAATGCCTCTGTATAAATCAATCTGTTGTAAATGCTATCTGCTATTTATCAATAATAAGCTTCTTTTATAGATGCACGCGCATCTTGTCACTGTACATCGATAGACTCCTGCCATAAAACTGACCCTACATATATTGCTGTGTTTGAGTAGCCTGCTGTCTTATAAAACAGCGTTACTTAGAGATAGTGGGCACACATTCTTGATATGGATAAGGATTTGCAGCCATTTCTATAAGATGAACCATCTTGTGTAAATAGCGTGGTTCTCTCTTATAAATGAACGCCAATTCTTGACAAAAAAAAGGTGATGACAGTGACGCAAACCACGCAAAGTCCGAATATGACGGGACATACCCAAACGGGGAATGCCGCCAAAAATTTTGAAGAAAAGCAACAACGCCTCGCTGAGGGTAGTGATCAACCTATAATGCTATCTGGTGCTGAGATGTTGGTGCAATCACTGACTGATGAGGGCGTCAAATATATTTTTGGCTATCCAGGTGGTGCGGTTCTTCATATCTATGATGCTTTGTTTCAACAAGAAAATATCGAGCATATTTTAGTACGTCATGAGCAAGCAGCCGGTCACATGGCAGATGCTTATTCGCGAGTCACAGGGCAGACAGGGGTGGTCTTAGCGACGTCAGGTCCAGGTGCTACTAATACCGTAACGGCTATCGCAACAGCGTTTATGGATTCTGTGCCGATGGTGGTTATCGCAGGTCAGGTACCTAGCAGCCTAATTGGGGAAGATGCCTTCCAAGAAACAGATATGGTCGGTGTATCACGTCCTATCGTGAAGCATAGCTTTCAAGTGCGCCACGCTAGCGAAATCCCAATGATTGTCAAAAAAGCCTTTTATATTGCCCAGTCTGGACGCCCAGGTCCTGTAGTGATTGATGTACCAAAAGATATGACCGCGCCAAGTGAAAAGTTTGCTTATGCTTATCCAGAAGAAGTGTTTATACGTTCGTATCAGCCGTCATTAAAAGGCCATAGTGGTCAGATTAAAAAAGCGGTTGAAACACTGCTTGCTGCAAAGCGTCCGATTATTTACTCTGGTGGCGGTGTTGTTTTAGGCAATGCGCATAAAGAGCTTACTAATCTTGCGCATCGTTTAAATTTACCAGTAACCAATACCTTAATGGGCTTGGGTGCGTTCCCTGGTTCTGATAGTCAGTTCTTGGGTATGCTCGGTATGCATGGCACTTATGAAGCCAATATGACCATGCATCATGCCGACGTCATCTTGGCAGTTGGCGCACGTTTTGATGACCGTGTCACTAATAATGTCAAAAAATTCTGTCCGAATGCGACGATTATTCATATTGATATTGATCCTACCTCTATTTCAAAAACGATTAATGCGCATATTCCGATCGTGGGTGATGTCAAATCTGTCCTGACCGATATACTAGAGATTATCGGTGAAGATAAAGAGTTAGATCAACCAGCATTGTTGGATTGGTGGTCACAGATTAATGAGTGGCGTAAGCGTCATGGCCTGCGTTATGACACCAGCACCGATAACGGCATTAAGCCCCAAGCGGTCGTTCAAGCTTTAGATAAAGTGACGAATAGTAACGCTATTATCACCAGTGACGTCGGTCAGCATCAGATGTTTGCAGCGCTTTATTATACCTATAATGAGCCGCGCCAATGGCTAAACTCAGGTGGTTTAGGGACGATGGGTGTTGGCTTGCCGTATGCGATGGCAGCCAAACTTGCTAACCCTGAGCGTGATGTGGTTTGTATCACGGGTGAAGGCTCTATTCAGATGAATATTCAAGAGCTCTCAACCTGCTTACAATATAATTTGCCAGTTAAAATCTTAAATCTAAATAACGCCCAATTAGGCATGGTGAAGCAGTGGCAAGATATGCTGTATGAAGGTCGTCATGCCCATTCTTATATGAATTCACTACCAGACTTTGTCAAACTCGCTGAAAGCTATGGTCACGTCGGTATCAAGATTACTGATCCTGCGACCATGGAAGCACAGTTGGCGGAAGCCATGGCAATAACAGATAGATTGGTATTTATTGACGTTTATGTCGATCGTAACGAGCATGTATATCCGATGCAAATCGCTGGGCAAGCAATGCGTGATATGTGGTTAACAAAAGGGGAGCGTACCTAATGCAACAACAACATCTGATTTCGGTATTGATGGAAAACGAAGCGGGTTCGTTGTCGCGAGTGGTCGGTTTGTTCTCTCAACGTGGCTACAACATTGAAACTTTGAACGTTGCGCCAACAGACGATTCGAGTATTTCTCGCTTAACATTGACCACTATTACGTCACCTGAAAAAATAGAACAAATCACCAAGCAATTGCATAAATTGATTGAAGTGGTTAAAGTGCTTAATCTATCAGATACCGTACACGTCGAACGTGAGTTGATGCTCATAAAAGTACGGGCAACGGGCGGCGTACGTGAAGAGATTAAACGCAGTGCCGATATTTTCCGCGCACAAATCGTTGATGTGAACGCTAATCTATATACCATTCAAATCGTCGGTGACAAAGCCAAACTTGACGGCTTTATTGATGTGATTGGTCGTGAACGTATTATGGAAGTGGTGCGTTCGGGTGTGATTGGTATTGCACGCGGCGAAAAAACGCTCAGTTTATAATGGGTGCTTACTGTACCTATTGTAGGTCAAATTATTTATTCAAACATTAACATCGCGCTTATCTCACCCATCACTTCGATAAGGTGATTATAATTTAAGTGTTTATTTATCCATGGCAAGCCATGATTTAGGAAAAGGACTCTGTTTATGAACGTTTATTATGATAAAGATTGTGATCTATCAATCATCCAAGGCAAAAAAGTTGCCATCATTGGTTATGGTTCACAAGGCCATGCACACGCGCTTAACCTACAAGATTCAGATGTTGATGTGACCGTTGGTCTACGTGCTAACTCTGGCTCATGGAAAAAAGCAGAAAACGCAGGTCTAAAAGTAGCTGAAGTAGAAGAAGCGGTAAAAGCCGCTGATGTCATCATGATTTTGACGCCTGATGAGTTTCAAAAAGAGCTATATAATGATGTAATCGAACCAAACATCAAAGAAGGTGCAACCCTAGCGTTTGCTCATGGTTTTGCGATTCATTATAACCAAGTCGTACCACGTGGTGATCTTGATGTCATTATGGTTGCACCAAAAGCACCAGGTCATACGGTACGTTCAGAGTTTGCAAAAGGCGGCGGTATCCCTGATCTTATCGCTATCTACCAAGATGCCTCAGGTCAAGCCAAACAATTGGCATTGTCATATGCTGCTGGCGTTGGTGGTGGTCGTTCAGGTATTATCGAAACAACCTTTAAAGATGAAACTGAGACTGATCTATTTGGTGAGCAAGCGGTACTTTGCGGCGGTGCAGTAGAGCTGGTTAAAATGGGCTTTGAAACCCTAACTGAAGCTGGCTATGCCCCAGAAATGGCTTACTTTGAGTGCTTACATGAGTTAAAGCTTATTGTAGACCTCATGTATGAAGGCGGTATCGCTGACATGAACTATTCAATCAGTAACAACGCTGAATATGGCGAATACGTAACTGGTCCTGAAGTCATCAATGAGCAATCACGTGAAGCTATGCGTAATGCCCTAAAACGCATTCAGTCTGGTGAGTACGCGAAGATGTTTATCTCTGAAGGCGCAACCAACTATCCATCAATGACGGCTCGTCGTCGTAACAATGCAGAGCATCAAATCGAAATCACTGGCGCTAAGCTACGTGGCATGATGCCTTGGATCGGTGGTAATAAAATCATCGATAAAGAAAAAAACTAATTCAGTATTAAGTTATTAATAGATTAATCGCTGATATAGACCTAAGAGCCCATGCTATTACTTAATAGTGTGGGCTTTTTTAGTTTGAACTACTTTAGTGAAATTTTAACCACAATCGCTTTGGTGTTGGTTGAAAACCACCAATCGATGCCTCATATATTTAGCCTTCATTGATTTTTTTGAATATTCTTAGTGCAACCAATTGCTGGTTAATTATCAAGACGATTGAGTTGCGCGTTCTTATTTTTTATAGATTATAGGTTGTGTGTTGTGCAAATATCTTATCCAGACTGGCTAACGCCGCAATTCGTATATATTACTCTTAGCGCTGTGGTAGCTGTTTTAATATGGATAGAAGGGGAGATGCTCAAAAAAACCGATGGCAAATTGCCTAAGTCTAAGTTTTTTCAAATCAGCTCACTCTTGGATACTTTGTGGTTCTTTATTTCCGTTGTCATATTATATGTGATTGATTTGACGCCACTAGCCATTACAGTACCTGCTGCTTATGGCATCTATACTACCTTTGGATGGATATACGGGACGCGTTTACTAAAACGTAAAGGTATTCCTGATTCTCCTAAAGACTTGGTGATACCTGCTAAATACATCGCCTATAGTCAGTCATTTTCGCTGATATTTTTTGCGCTTTGTTTGTTAGTATTAAGTTCACCGTGGCTACCGATATCTCAATGAAGCATATGCTGACTTATCACCTATTTATTATTTGAGATAATGCTGTCACCAACTTAAATGACATCTTTACGTTAGAATGATAGATAGTAAATGATATAAAATATCTTTCTTATCAATGTATTAGATAGTATTTAATTGGCTTTCGTGACTTTTCAAAACGGATTATCGTTATTTACAAAAATCATCAATTTAACCTGTTGCGATTATAAAAAGCTGCTATAATCAGCCTGTACTCAAAAGATTTTAGGTCGTAATTTCAAGTTATCTAACGATATTTTGATCATATTGACTGTTGCATTTAGCAGAAAATAGTTTGGGTATATATCAATTAATCGGTGATGACACACGTCTCGCCAACAGTTAAAGAGTTAGGAAAATTTATGTCAGATAAAGTTGAAGGCACTGTAAAGTGGTTTAATGAAGCTAAAGGTTTTGGTTTTATCGCTCAAGACAATGGCGGACAAGACGTATTCGCTCACTACAGCGCTATCCAAGGTGGTGGTTTCAAAACTCTAGCCGAAGGCCAAAAAGTGTCTTTCATCTTAGGTGATGGCAAAAAAGGCCCACAAGCCGAGCAAATCGAAGCTATCTAATCTCATTTGACATCTGGTAAGCTGATTAGTCAGTAAGCTTGATGACAGTAAGATTATCAATATGCATTGATGCCTTTGTTTGTTAAAACAATAAAAATACTGTTTCAACTCTAAAAAAAAGCAACCTCTTATCAGGTTGCTTTTTTTATGCCATTTTTCTCGCTATAAACGTAAAATCATCAAAAGCATACTGGTACTAGCTGTCAGTCATCAGCACTGACACAAAAAAGATATAACAAAATAAGGTTGTTTTATGAAGTGGGAGGCATGGTTTTCAATCGATTGGCAGCAAGTGCTGGGTATTTCTCTATCTGCAATCGGTTTTTATTTAGGGTTAATGTTGTTTACAAGATTGATGGGGTTGCGAAGTTTCTCCAAGCTCTCAAGCCATGATTTTGCGATGACTGTCGGTATTGGCAGTATACTCGCTTCAACGGTGCTATCAGACACACCGTCATTAATGCAAGGGCTGTTTGCTGTCGCAGTATTGTTTGTGATTCAAGGGGTTATCTCATTTATTAGGCGTAAATTCAAACCCTTAAAATCTCTGATAGACAATCGAGCCATTATATTAATGGCGCATGGCGAGTATTTTAGTGGAAATTTAAAAGAGGCCAATCTCAGTACCAGTGATGTTCAACAGGTTTTGCGCAAGAATGGGATCAAGTCTAAAACGGAAGTATTTGCTGTCATTATGGAAACCACAGGGGATATGAGTGTCATCAAAAATAATGCGGTTACGCCTGACTGGTCATTATTCGATGATATACGCGACAGTGAGTTGCTGATTGGTTCCAGTAAAAACAGCAAATCGTAGATTTTGAGTTTTTGATTGATGTTGTCGATTGATGTTCTCGATTGATGCCAACGAGATAGATCACAACAATCCATTAAGTAACTATCGTGTTGACAGTGCTGAAAACAGGTGAAATATTGAGAATGTAGGTTAAAGAAGACTGTAAAATTGTGCACTTATAAACTATTTATTATAAAATGGTGACAAATTTATGACGCATTATTCACGGCGTTGTCTTGACCTTATGCCTGTGGTCACGCAAGATACAGGGGTCTGATAATAACGGTTGGCTTAGCTTTAGCAGATTTTATCAATGAGTAGTGTGATACTAATACCATTTTCGGTATTGTTTCTTCTCGCTTAATTAACTACTATCTGTTGACGCAGTAATAACCCTAAGTAGTATTTTGAACGACAGTTTAAAAAAATGAACCTTTGGTTCTTAACTGACAATTTTTAATTCATAACATTAATAAACGAGGAACGTATGAAAGCATTAGTAGCGGTCAAGCGTGTCATTGATTACAACGTAAAAGTTCGTGTAAAAGCTGACAACTCTGGCGTTGATTTATCAAACACTAAGATGTCAATCAACCCTTTTGATGAGATTGCAGTAGAAGAAGCGGTTCGTCTAAAAGAAGCGGGTGTGATTGATGAAATCATTGTTGCTTCAATCGGTCCAAAAGAATCACAAGAGCAAATTCGTGCAGCGTTAGCATTGGGCGCTGATCGTGGTGTTTTAGTGTTGACTGATGACAAGCCGTATCCATTACAAATTGCTAAGATCCTCAAAAATATCGCCGAGAGTGAAGGCACTGATATTATCTTATTGGGTAAGCAAGCCATTGATGATGATAACAACCAGACTGGTCAGATGCTAGCGGCATTGATGGGTATCGGTCAGGGTACGTTTGCATCAGAAGTGAAGGTTGAAGGCGATAAAGTAAACGTGACTCGTGAAATCGACGGTGGTTTACAGACGCTAGCACTTGAGCTACCAGCGGTTATTACCACTGATTTACGTTTGAATGAGCCTCGTTATGCTAAATTGCCTAACATCATGAAAGCGAAGAAAAAGCCACTTGACGAAAAAACGCCTGCTGATTTTGGTGTTGATATGGCCTCTAAGCAAGAGATCATTAAAGTTGTGCCACCTGCTGAACGTAAAGCTGGCATCAAAGTAGGTTCAGTGGATGAGTTGGTCGATAAGCTAAGAAACGAAGCAAAAGTCATTTAATGTTTCAATGATTGGATACTTCGCTACGGCATATCCTGTACAAGGCTATAGATTTAACTGATTTATTTTATATAAAATAATAGTTGCTCAAACAGCTTTGTACAAAAACAACCGCATGAATAGATGATACGAACAAAAAAGGATTAAAACCATGGCAATTTTGGTATATGCAGAACATGACAATGCCAGTCTAAAAAAGGCAACTTTGAATACCATCGCTGCTGCTAAGCAAATGGGTGATGATATCCATGTGTTGGTTGCAGGTAGTGGTGCTCAAGCTGTCGCTGACCAAGCAGCTAAAGCAGAAGGCGTGACTAAAGTATTATTAGCAGACAACGCTGCTTATGAGCATCAATTGGCGGGTAACGTCGCGCTATTGGTTGCTGATATCGCTGGTGATTACAGCCATATCCTTGCACCTGCTACCACCACTGGTAAAAACTTTATGCCACGCGTTGCTGCTTTACTTGACGTAAGCATGCTATCAGAAATATCTGCCGTCATAGATGCGCAAACGTTTGAGCGTCCTATCTATGCTGGTAACGCCACAGCAACTGTTAAGACCACAGAAGATAAAGTTGTCATGACAGTACGTACCACAGCTTTTGACCCAGTAGCAAGCGAAGGTGGATCAGCTACTGTTGAGACAATCGACAACGTGCAAGAAACTGGCAAAGCAAGCTTCGTTAATGAAGAGATGGCGAAATCTGACCGTCCTGAATTGACTTCAGCAGGCATTGTAGTTTCTGGTGGTCGTGCCTTAGCAAATGGTGAAAACTTCACCAAATATATCGAACCATTGGCTGATAAACTTGGCGCTGCCGTTGGTGCATCACGTGCCGCTGTTGATGCAGGGTATGTACCAAACGATATGCAGGTCGGTCAAACGGGTAAAATCGTTGCACCAGACTTATATATCGCAGCGGGCATTTCAGGCGCGATTCAGCATTTAGCGGGTATGAAAGATTCTAAAGTTATTGTTGCTATCAACAATGACCCAGAAGCACCTATCGCTAGCGTTGCTGATTACTTCTTAGAAGCGGATTTATTTACAGCATTGCCTGAGCTTACTAGCAAAGTTTAAGTTTGAACAGTTAAGCGTTTAATGTCGCTTAATATATCATAAGTCATAAAGCCTTCGGTTCAATGAATCGAAGGCTTTTTTGTGGAGTATTGTCAATGCTGACATGATTTCGCTGTTTCTTGTATAGCTACAGTTCATCTTGTTTTATCTGCATTTTTGAACTGCGGACATGCTCTAGTCAAATGGATAAATGTCCGCTACTATATGAATGTAAGCTATTATATTAATGTTATAGTTTAATTTGTAGAGCAAGATTATAGTGATAATTAACTGACTATACTCAATAATAGATGATTACATGATAGACCAATTAATTAGTACATTAAGGGATTAGGAGATGCTAATGAAGGCAGAATTAAACACGTCAGAACGCTTACCTCAGGAATGGAATGACTGGGTAGCGACTAATATAATTCGTGGTGTCCAACCAGAGACAATTGTTCAAACGCTAAAGGATAATCACTTTTCAGACGCTCAAATCAAAGCCGCTCTGAGTGATCACACCAAGGTGGCGGCAAACAACAGTAAACAATCAATTCGTAGACTGCCAAATAATTGGAAAGGATGGGTCGCTACCAATTTGCTTGAAGGCACGAGTAAAAACAGTATTGCGAAAGTATTGGCTAAGCAAGGCTTTAGTCACGCAGAGATATTGCTAGAAATAGAGACGGCCTCTAAAAGCCCTTACCTACAAGCAGGCATTAAAGCCGCTAAGCTACTAAAAAAACGAGAATGGCTTCTTAATACCTGTGACGACTTAGCCAAGTTAGATCCCGGATACAACAAACAAATTGAGGTGATTGATACGCCGCCGTTTGAGGTATTTATCAAGGATTATTATAGTAAGCATAAGCCTGTGGTGCTTAAAAAGGTATCGATCATTGGCCAGCACTGAAGAAATGGAGTCCGCATTATTTCGCAGATACGCTAGGCGATGCGGAAATTCAGGTGCAGTTTAATCGCGAGACTGATGTTCTTTTTGAACGTCATTCCGATAAGTATCGTAAATCAATGCTGATGTCTGAATTTGTCAATATGATAGAAAATGATGGTGAAAGTAATAACTACTATATGACTGCTAATAACACACAACAAAACGTTGAAGCCATTAGACCAGTATTGAATGACATCGGTGATTTTGGTGAAGGATATCGCCATCTTCTAGATAATGATGCAGCTTTTAGTACCTATTTCTGGATGGGACCCAAAGGCACCTTTACGCCATTGCATCATGACTTAACTAACAACATGTTGGTTCAAGTGTATGGCACTAAGAAAGTTACGTTGATTCCAGCGTGGCAAGTACCTTGGCTCTATAATGATTTGCACGTTTATAGTGAAGTAAATTTTCCTGATTTTGATTTAAAGGAACATCCATTAATGCAGCATGTGACCCCAGTTGAAGTCACTATTAAAGCTGGCGAGGCGCTATTTATTCCTATAGGGTGGTGGCATTGTGTGAATGGACTGGAGAAATCCATTAGCATTAGTTTTACTAACTTTAATGCACCAAACAACTATTCTGCAAGCTTTATGGAAGCACAAGGTTAGTTTCTATATGTAGTTGAGAAAATAAATTCTACCTAAAGCATTGACTGAATCACTATATGTATTCAGTCAATGCTTTACATGTGCTACATACATGACAGAATATTTTAGGCATAGTTTCTTTGACGTAGCGTTTCATATAAGCATAATGAGCCTGCAATGGCGACATTCAGACTTTCTTGACCATTAGGCTGTGGTAGAGCGATAGGGGTGGCGCACTGCATCAGCTCATCACAAACGCCTTGACCTTCATGACCCATAATCCAAGCAATAGGTTGCTTTAAGTCATGTTGATAAATGACTGTATCAGTATGGGAGCTGGTGGCAAATAGCGGTGTTTGTACATGTTTCAAAACATCTTGCACACTTAGACCTTCATAAATAGTCAGAGCAAACTGAGCGCCCATGCCTGCTCGTAATGTCTTAGGGGACCACGCTTGTGCTGTCGCACTGGTACAGAGTATGTTCTTGATGCCAACCGCTGCTGCGGTGCGTAATAGGGTGCCCACATTGCCACTGTCTTGCACATCATTTAAAATCAAGCAGTCATTATCAATCATCGATAAACGAGGTGTTGGTACTTTAATGATTGCCATGATATCGATACCAGTACCTAAGCTACGAATGCTCTCATACAGCGAATTTGATAACGTTAAAATAGGCGTATAAGTAGGCAAGCGCGTCAAAATTTGCTGAACCTCAGGATGGTTGTGCGCAGACTCTGCGAGTAGGATTTGGACAAACGGGTAGTCGCTACGCAGCGCCGCATCGATGAGATGGACGCCCTCAATCACCGTTTGCCCTTGCTTCTTCCGCTGCCGCGCTTGCGTTAACAAGGATTTGACAAGTTTAACGGTCGTATTCTTATCTGAGGTAATAAGCTCGGTGGGATTTGCTACCATAGTGGATCGCTTAGAAAAAAATATAAAAAAATTAAACGATCAGTATAAAGCTTATAAATGCTCTGGCTTTATACTGACTGTTATCAAAGTAAAGGCAAAGAGTTTATTTATCAGCGTAATTTACATGCAGACTTTTAACATAATCGACTTCATTTTTGCTGCCTAGTACCACTGGGACGCGTTGGTGAATATCGGTTGGCTCTATGTCTAAAATGCGATTGACTGCATCAGTAGCAGCGCCACCCGCACGCTCAATCAATAAGCTCATTGGATTGGCTTCATACATCAAGCGTAATTTGCCCGCTTTATTGGCATATTTGGTATCGAACGGATAAGTGAAGAGACCACCGCGACATAAAATACGATGCACATCACCGACCATGGCAGCCACCCAGCGCGTATTAAAATCGCGACCACGAACACCCGTTTCGCCGGCAATTAACTCATCGATATACTGCTGCATGGGTGCGCGCCAGTAGCGGTAGTTTGAAGCATTGATGGCGTATTCGCTGGTATCGGCATTGATGTGCACGTTTTCTTGTATCAATACATAATCGTTAGTGTCAGGATCTAGGCTAAACATCACGACATGATCGGCGATAGTTAGCGCTAGTACGGTAGAGGTACCATATAACAAATAACCGGCGGCTAACTGTTGATTACCCGCTTGCAAGAAGTCGCTATTCTCACTGACTTGACCTTGGCGCTGGTACGGTAAAATAGAAAAGATAGTGCCAACGGCCATATTAATATCGATGTTTGATGAACCATCAAGTGGATCGAACAATACCAACAAACTGCCATCTGCATTAGCAGGGGTAGCATCGTCAAGCTCTTCTGAGGCAACACCTGCACAATGGGTATTTTTCGCCAAAGCATCTAATAATAAGTCATTGGCCAGTACGTCTAGTTTCTTTTGCTCTTCACCTTGGACGTTTTGGTTGCCAGCTTCGCCTAGAATGTCTGCTAGCGCTCCTTTTCTCAATAATTGTGAGATGGTTTTACCCACGTCAGTGACAGTCGTAATAACGTCACTCAGTGCAGGATTGGGCGAATAATCATTGAGATAGTCTGTAAGGGTTGTCATAAGGCTTCCTAATAAATGCTGTTAAAATAAAGGCTACTGAAACTAAGGATTAAATAAGGGGTTGGAAAATCGGTTGGGTCGCACGTTACAGACCTAAATCTGGTAAATTTTTAAATACCTCGCACGGCATCTTTGTCCTGACCACAAAATCAGCTACACTATCACTATTATTATTTATTTATCGTTTGGCTAAGCGGATTTTTGATGATGGTTTTGACAGGTCTATGGCTACTGCCCAAGAGGATAACAATGGCTGTTTTTTACGGCGCTATGTCTCTCACTGCCACTGGGGTAAATTGTAGCAAATAAGTGCCAAAATGTCCTTGTCTCTGTGCTTATCGTCGACTATAAATCGCCAAAAAACGCATAAATAATGATTATTAAATCATATAAACCAACAATAAAGACCTGCCATTATGCCAAATTCTATCGATAGCCGCTCAACTCAGACCGTCTCGCCAACGGATTATGCCAAATTCGACCCTGATACCATTCATGAGAAACTTGATGCGTCGTTAAGTCGTCCGCAGCTTAATAGCGATGGCAGTATTCGTCATTTTTTGGGGGTAGAAGGTCTTAATAAGGCGCAGTTGCAGGCTATTATTGCCAAAGCAGAGACGTTTTTTGATGATAACGGACAGCTCATTAACCGTCCTGAGCTCGAAGGCTATACGGTAATGAATTTGTTTTTTGAACCGTCAACGCGTACCCGTACGACCTTTGAAGTAGCCGAAAAGCGTCTCGGTGCCAATGTGCTCAATATCGATATCGAGCGCTCTAGTACCAAAAAAGGTGAAAGCTTGCGCGATACGCTGTGGAACCTACAAGCCATGACGGCAGATATCTTTGTGGTACGGCATTCAGCATCAGGTGCTGCCCATTTTATGGCAACAGAGGTGACACCCGATATTGCTATTATTAATGGCGGCGATGGCTGGCATGCGCATCCAACCCAAGGGATGCTAGATATGCTGACCATTCACCGTGAAGCGCCGCGCCCATTTGAGGAGCTGTCAGTGGCTATCGTTGGCGATATCAAGCATTCGCGAGTGGCGCGCTCAGATATCAGTGCACTACAGACCTTAGGTGTCAAAGACATTCGCGTCTGTGCGCCGCGTACCTTATTACCGAAAGGTATTGAGCGTTTTGGGGTACAAGTCTATGAAGATATGAATGAATGTGTCACGGACTGTGATGTCATTATGGGATTAAGAATTCAAAACGAACGTATCGGCTCGCCGCTGCTGGCATCATCGAGTGAATATTATAAACACTATGGTATTACACCAGAGCGCATGGCGTTGGCTAAGCCCGATGCGTTGGTCATGCATCCAGGGCCGATGAATCGCGGTGTTGAGATTGCATCAAGCGTTGCTGATGGCGACCAGTCAGTGATTTTAAAACAGGTGAATAACGGCATCGCTATTCGTATGGCAGTACTGTCGCTAGCTATGGAAGGTCAGCGCGCTCACCAAGCTGCGAGTAAATAATCCTCTGCCTCGCTGTTTTATATTTATTTATCCCATTTTATTGATACGGTAATAACGCTCATGACAACTATGTTAAATACGGATGCACCGATACTTAACCATCTTCCTCAATCATTTAAAGACTCACTATCAAGTGCTGCGACAGATAAGTTGGCGTCACTCGAAGCTGGTCGTGAAATGTGGCTACTGCCGCCTTTGGTTGATTTGTGCGCCCGCCTACGTGAACCAGGTCAACAACAACATGGCACTTTGGAATCAGAAGGACGCGCTGCTCGCGCCAATGGTTTTTTGCATGTGGTCATTCCTCCTGATACCAATCCTATCTTAGAGAACGGTTCATTATTAAAAGGCTTACGTGAGCGCGCGCTTGGTGATGGCGGCATATATTTGCATATTTTGGGTGCGTTGACTGCTGGTTTAGAAGGTGAGCGCCCATCAAATATCGCTGGGCTTAAAAAAGGCGGTTGTATAGCCGTTTCTAATGCGCGCCGCCCTTTTCGCAATGATTTAGTATTACTGCGTACACTGGAATACGCCGCGACTTTTAATATGAAAGTATTCTTTTATCCTGATGAACCAAGTCTATCTGGTGATGGCGTGGCGCATGAAGGTTATATCGCGTCATATCATGGCTTGCAAGGGATTCCTTGGATCGCTGAAACGGTTGCCTTGTCAACGCAGTTGCTAATGGTTGAAGAAACGGGCATTGCTGCTCACTTTAGTCAATTATCCTGTAAATCTTCAATCGAATTGATGCGCTGGGCAAAAGATAAAGGTCTGCCCGTGACTTGTGATGTGGCGATGCATCAGTTATATTTGACCGATGATAATTTAGAGGGTTTTAATGCTCAAGCCTATGTATTACCACCCCTGCGTAGTAATACCGATCAGCAAGCCATCCGCCGTGGTCTAAAAGATGGCACCATTGATGCGATATGTAGCCATCATGAACCCTTGAACAGTACCGCTAAAAAAGCCCCATTTGCTGAGAGCACACCAGGCATCTCAAATTTTGATACCTTTATGGCGCTGGCTTGTCAGCTAGTCAATGATGAGGTGTTAACCTTAGAGCAACTTGTCGATAAAATCTGTCTCAATCCGGCGAAAATCGCTGGTATTAGTGAGCAATATGAAAAAATCGGCGGCGCAGTACTGGTGAATCCTAATTTGGAGTGGCAAGTGACCGCCCAATCCATGCTGTCTAATGGTAAAAACACGCCATTCTTTAATCAGCAGTTGCAAGGCCGCGTTGTGGAGACTTTCTTTGGCTAATTTGCCTAGGCAGGATGATAGTCTGCAACCATCCTCGAAGGATAACAATCATCACTTGCACAACCAAACCATAAAGTCGCACGGTACTGCCAGTGAATCTATCAAAGCGGTAGCAATCTATGAGGTGGTCAAAGGCGTCGGTGCGTTATTAGGGGCGGGGGCTTTATGGTCATGGCATACTGACCTTGAGCATTGGCTGACGACGGCGACAGATTCTTGGCAACAGACTTTTGGACAGCTACTGGCACCGCAAGTTGACAGTGCAGTACGGATTGCCCAGCAGGCAAGTAAAAACTGGTCATTATTTTTGTTATTAATCTTTGCTTACGCTAGCCTACGTTTTCTTGAGGCTTATGGCTTATGGCAAGATAAAACATGGGCGTATTGGTTTGGTGTGCTGGGTTATGGGGTGTTTATTCCTATTGAGCTTTACTATCTAATCGTTAGCCCATTTGATTGGTTTAAGCTTGGAATATTAGTCTCGAACCTTCTTATTGTGGTCGTGGTCTATCGTAATATGAAGCGTAAAGGATTGATATAAAAAAGGCGTATATAGCGGCTATCAAAAAAAACTGAATGTGTATGAAAAAGCCAGCGTAAGATACTCTCTTATGCTGGCCTTCTTTTGCTAAAACGATTGGCTTAAAACTGGTTATAAATTATGGCTTTGCTGTACTTTTATCAGTGCGAATGCTTTTGGCGACTTTGCCAATACTCAAACCTTGCACCAAGATAGAGAATATCACCACTGCATAAGTGAGCGCCAATAAGATATCGCGTTCGGTTCCCAGCGGCAGCTGCAATACTAAAGCAACCGAAATACCACCACGTAATCCGCCCCATGTCAGCACTTTCCATGCACCAGTCGGTAAATCGAGCTGACGATGAAAGGTTTTGGTCGTCATACCTACAACGATAAAACGCGCAACTAGGGCAATGACAATCGTCAAGCCAGCGGCGATAAATAAATTACCCGAATAAGCAATCATCACTACTTCTAAACCGATGAGTACGAATAAAATAGCATTGAGAATTTCATCGATTAATTCCCAAAATAAATCAATATAATGCCGCGTTTTATCGCTCATCGCCAATGCTCGTCCGCGATTACCGACCATCAGTCCCATCATCACCATGGCGAGTGGTCCTGATAAATGCCAATGGCTGGCGAGTGCATAACCACCTATCACACCAGCAAGCGTTAACAACACTTCTTCTTGATAGCTATCGATACTTTTCAGCATATAATACAGAATCGCCCCAAGTACTAAGCCAAAAATAATGCCGCCACCAGCTTCAACCGCTAGAGTATGCGCCACATAATTGACCGTCGGTATATCACCACTGGATAAAATCCCTAGCAGCAATACAAAGATGACGACGCCGATACCATCGTTAAATAATGATTCACCCGCGATGACCGTTTCTATACTTTTTGGCGCGCCAGCCGATGCCAAAATACCCATTACGGCAATGGGGTCGGTCGGTGATATTAGAGCACCGAATAGCAAACACCAAAGAAACGGCAAACCGAAACCAAGCAGCGGCAGCATAAAATAAAGCGCCGTGGCGATAAGCATCGCAGAGACGATGGTACCGACGCAAGCAAGGATGCCAATAGGCAGTTTATAACGTTTTAAATCGCTGATATTGACGTGCAGCGCCCCTGCAAATAACAGCATAGAGAGCATGCCATCTAATAAGACTTCGGTAAAATCAAGCTGCTCTAATAAGCTTACTTCATAATCAATCAGCTGATCAAATCCCAAAAATCCTAAAAATATGGCGCCAATAGATAATAAAATGGAGATAACCATCACGCCAATTGTGGTCGGTAGACCAATAAAACGATGGTTAACGTAAGTTAATAGGGCTGTGATTGATAAGAATATCGCGCTGATTTCAAGTATGGTTAGGCTACTGGTAGGGGCCATGAAAAAATTCTCAAGTAATGATGAATGGTCTTAAGCTTAGTGCTTACAAACACTAAATAGGTTTGATTTTAGTTTAGTTATCGTTTGTCTTTTTATTTTGATTGCGTTTGTAATGCTTGACGAATATGGGCGTCAAACGCGCTAACATAGTCAAAATACTGATGATGAGCATCGTTGCTAAGTATGAATTGTTGGGCTTGTTGGCACATCGCGCTCAAGTCATCTATCAGCTCTTGATAGCTTAGGTTTTCTTCTCCCGCGCGCTCAATCAGTTTTATCTCATGCAATAGGGTTTGCTGCTGTGCGTTATTTACGCGAGCATAACTTAGATTGACCATCGCCTGACATAGTGCTTTTAAGACCATCAAATCAGCTGCTGCATACCGACGTATCTCGCCAAGCGAGGTATTGATAAAATCAGATATTTTGGGAGTATGAGTAACTATGGCTAATATAGCCAAGCGTCGCTGTTTAACTTCGGCTTTCGATGAATCATCGTTTTGTGCCGGTGTATAAAAATGATAGGGACTGGGCGGCTGACGACGCATCATAATACTTAAGCAACTGGTCAGTGATTGTACGCAGTTGACCGCTGTTTTTGGATCATTGATACCAGGCGATAAGGCGCGGACGGCGATTTCAGTCATTTGTCCCAAGCTATAAGCAATATCGTTAGAATGAGTCAGTCGTTGTTCGATACGTATACAGCCGGCAAAACGTTGCCAAAAAAGCCCGTCAGGGGCACGCGGCACAACAGCTAAAGATGGCGTCGCTGTTTTTTGTCGATTGTTTGGATGACCTGCTGGACGCTGGTAAAAATAGCCGATGACGTTTTTGTCAGTGACATAATCACCAAGATTAATACGCATTTGCACCACGCCGCCATAGTCTTGTGTCAGTGTAATCAGTGACTCAAGGTAAAATTGTTGAACATAACCTGAGCTTGGTGGATAGATGGGCATCGCTGACCAGTGATGAAACTGTTCAATGTCATGATGTTCTATATCGCGTTGATGCTGGATATCGCAATGATCACGATACCAATAGTGAATATTATTAATCGCATCATTGCTGGCGTTTTGAATCACATGTGAGGCCTGAATGGCATGTACCATATGCTGTACAAAGTACACCAGCAACAGCGCACATATAATTGCCATGATAATCGCAAAAGTCACGGCGAGCTGTGGTACACCAAAAGCCACGTCATATTTATGGATGGATTTTAACACCAATAAACTATAGCTAAACGTGCCAATAAACGCTCCCAACACAAACTGGTTAGGTGTATCAGTTAAAAAATTGCGCAACAGCCGTGGGCCAAATTGCGAAGAGGCCATCGACAGCACGGCGATTGTAATGGAAAAGGTCGTGCCTGCTACGCCTAATACTGCACCTGCAATCGCTGTCATGATAGCGCGCGCCGCATCGTCGTCACCGGTAAAAGCAAAGGTAATCTCTCTGACAGTTTCGCGGTCAAAGTGTTGGTCGATAGTGACCAATAAAGGCGCAAGCAATATACCTACAATGACGCACGCCGTTGGGATAAACCAATAAGAGCTAATAAGCTGCTGCCATAGGTTTCTTAGTCGATCAGGCAAATCGGTCAGTGTCTGTAGTGACCATAACTGGGCAAACTGCTTTAGTCTGTGCGTTATTGTCAGCAATGCAGAGTTAAACCCGCCACTTTCAGGGTGTTTATTCAATATTATATGCTCCACAAGTGACCTAAAAAGTGACCCATTTTTTATTACTAAGCTACGATTTTGTTTGGCTAATAAAACCTCTTAAGAGTAAATTACCTTACCATATAAGCCACAAAGATTAAAAATTTAGTAAAAAAATAAGCCCCTATCATAGGAGCTTATTTTTAACATAATGAATTCTTTTGTTAACTGACCAAGTTGTTAACCCAAGTGCTTATCGCAGTGCTTACTTTTGCTAGCACTGATGGCTCTTCTTTACTGTCCATACTTAATGAACGCGTTTGCATATCATCCGTCGATACTAGCTGTTTTTGCAGACTATAGTCTAATCCAAATAAAACCGATACAATCCTATTAACAATTGCATTTAATGAAATAAACGATGACTTATTCAATAGACTATCGCAAGCAGGTACTTTCTAGCATCGCTAATGGTATGACCATACGTGAAGCTTCCTGTTTTATGGACTTAGCACCAGCACCATTCACAGCTGGCAGCAGAATTTAGCCCCTAAAACAACCAGAAATAAAGCACCGACTAAAATACCTGATGACGCATTGATTGAAGACGTAAGAAGATTCCCTGATGATTATAACTACGAAAGAGCTCGTCGATTAAATTGTAGTAAAACGGGCATCTTCAATGCTCTAAAGCGTCTTGGCATCAGTCAAAAAAAGACACTGGAGCATCCAAAAGCATGTCTGATAAAGAGAGCTCAGTATCAGAGTAGGCTTAGTAGCTTTATGCAGCAAGGTTATCCCATAGTATATATGGATGAAAGTGGCTTTGAGGCTGAAACTATCAGACCTTATGGCTATGCACCGATTGGAACCCCTTGTATTGATAGCTACAACTGGCAAGCAAAAACGTACCAACGTCATCGGTGCTCTCTATGAGAAAGTACTGTTTGCGCTTGATTACTTTGAACAGAATATCAACAGCCATATATTTTATGACTGGTGCAAGTTCACGCTTATTCCAAGTCTCAAGACTAAATGCGTGATTGTCATGGATAATGCTCGGTTTCATAAAAATAAGCGTATTCAGAGATTACTGAACAGGCATGGCCATCGCATTCTATGGCTGCCACCCTACAGTCCTGATCTCAACCCCATTGAAAAGAAGTGGGCACAAGCCAAGTTTTTACGCCAAGGTTGGATGGAGAATAATCTGCCTAAACTATTTCATGATATAGGTTGTATCGATTTTATAACGACTTAACTATATAGGCTGTATCGATTTTATAACGACTTAACTATATCTACGATTAACGGTAGATTATTACCAGTGGTTGCTAAGATAAAGCTTGGGTTTTTGGTTAACGTTGTCCACTTCTGATTCCAGCCACCACTACAATTGTAAGTAATTAAGCTTCCGCGATTATCTACTAAATTACCAGTACGCAAATCAAAGCATTTGCCACCTTGTTTGATTTGGTCAGTACCGTTCATCTCCCAAACTTGCGCTGGCGAGTCCAAGCTACAAGCACCTAAAACGACCCAAGAACCTTGTTCCGTTAAACACTGATCTAATGCCATTTTGCTGTGAATTTTACCTTTAAGATCGTAAATCCACTGTTCAGAGTCGTCACCAGTACAGCCACTTGGGCCACTAATAAAGCTATTTAACTTACCACCTTCTAGAGTTTCAACTTTAAGGCAGTTGTTGCCATTACGGATAGTAGTCACATTATCTAAAGGTTTATCATCTTGTAGCTCTAAATCTATAACAAACTTTTGAAATTCGGTAAGTGCTTCAGGCTCTTTTTTGATTAAATCCGTACGATAGACATTGACCCAGCGGTTTAGACGATTTAGAGTTTCTTGCTGCTTCTCATAACGCTCTAATGTTTGGAGTGCTAAAGGGCTAAGCTCATCACGATACTCTTTGTAAGAGTCATATAATAACTGACCATTGGCGTCTAAACTAATAGTCGAATGTTCTGCTTGAGCAAGAAGTTTCTGCTCTAAGATTGGCAATTCTATCTTTCTTAGTGCCGTATAGCCCTGTTCTTTACCAAAGGTAACCGCGGGTTTAATCGCATCACTATATTGACGAATATCAATGGTTGAGAGCTGTACTTGTGCTTCATTGGCTTTTTTACAGTATAAATCTACTTTTTTCGGGTTGTCTGCAATCGCTAAATTAACATGGAACTTATTGGCGTTACTGGTCATCCGATTAGGAGCCAACGCAATATCATTAATCGTGTTATTACTATAAGTAACGCTTAACCAGCAGCTTGCTGATTCAAGTGAGTTATTCGGTGTCGGTAACTCAAAGACGTTGCCCCAGTTACCACGTGCCTCAGGATAAATGATGCCTTTTTGCGCGACAGGGTCATAACCGCCTAAAATGGTAAATACTGGCACGCCTTGTAAGCGTGGTTTTAAGTAATTACCATTGGCACTGTTGTACCAAACGTTTTTGGATTCTTTCCACACTTTAGGCTGGATGACTTCCATCTTTCTAAGCTCAGCATTCCATTTCTTATAGCCAGTAGGTGAGTCAGCGTCGAATACTGCTTTATCAAATGCTGGCTGTATCTTAATTTTTGTACTATAACCCGTATAGTGAGTATAGTTTGAATAAGCGCCACTCTGTGATCCACCAGACATCGCATCGCGACCATAGCCATAGGTGGCTAAGAAAAGAGGTTTACCAGTGAGACCATCACCCTCGACCTGTCGTGGCCAGTCTAAGTTGCTGCGCATTTTGTTTCTGACGCCATTATAGCCCCAGCCACTATTGGCATGATGCTCGGCCCAAAAGAAATCGCCGTTCTGTTCACCAGGATAATGACCCAAGCCATAATGATGACCGATTTCGTGGCTGAATTCATTACCTTGAGAGTCGATTAGGGTCAACATACCATTACCGCCGCTTAAGCCGTGGTTATATTCACCATTCTTATATTTACCGCGAGCGTGATGCGCATTGACGTTCTGGGTCAATTGCGGTTGCTCTTGACTTTGCATTGAAGCACTGGTGACGCCCCAATTGGCTAAATTAATGCCAACACCAAAGGTTGATTTCGCGGTGTTTTCGCGCATATCACCAGCATAAACGCCAGCATCATTTGAGTCACTGACTGAATCATAAATAGTGCCATTGGCGACCATTACTTGTTCGAGCTTCATGTCATCATAGCTAGCAACGGTCATTTGTGCTGCTGGAATGGTTTGGAAGTAGTCTGAACCCGCTCTTTCTGGATCGCGTAGCATATAATGACCCCAAGATTGAGGTGCATCCGTTAACATGCCCAGACGGATATTGGTCAATACCAACTCACCAGGGGCGGCAAAATCTATGTTATCTTCTGACAATTCACCGCTACGATTTTGGTCATCCACAATGCGAATTTTGAGACCACCTTGTACCTCATCCCAGTTGAGTTTGGTTGACCATGCGCGCTTACTGTAAGCAACGCGTGCGCGCTGATCAGTGTTAGTCTGATCCGTGTCTGGGATTTGAGTCGGATCGGCTAAATTGACAGTTCGTAATAAAACCCAGTCTTTGTAAATTTCAGCCGCTAATTTATTAATATCACCCATTTCAAGCGTAGGCGTCACCAATAACAGCGCCTCTTTTTCTGCCGTCAGGCGCGGCATGTTTTTTGCTTCGTTACCCTGTGGATCAACGGTATGATTCTGCCCAAACTGTATCATCGCTTGAAAATCGCCAACCAAGTCTGGACGAATAGTACGAATTTCTCCCGCTCTACCATCGTGATCAAAAAACCCTAATAAATAAAAATCAGCAATATCTTTTTTTGGTTCTGGATATTTAATAGGCGTACTTGGTTCGAGTGGCGTAGCAGGAATACTCGTTACTGGCGGCTTAATAGGCGTGCTTGGCCCAATTGGCGTAGCAGGAATACTCGTTGCTGGTGGCTTAATAGGCGTAGCTGGCACAAGTGGCGTTGCAGGAATACTCGTTACTGGTGGTTTAATAGGCGTAGTTACCGGTGGCTTAACAGGCGTGCTAGGCTCAAGCGGTGTTGCAGGAATACTCGTTACGGGCGGCTTAACAGGCGTAGTGACGGGTGGTTTAACAGGCGGCGTTTCTACTGGTAGATTAACGGTTGGTGGTACAAGTGATGATGTGCTGCCATCACCTTCACCACAAGCAGAAAGCATAATGGATACGACACAAATGCTTAGCGCTTTTACTGGAAATGCTATTGTGTTTTTCAATTTATTGCCCTAATAATAGTTTAAGGCAATATAACAGCTGTGTTAGCATCTCGTACGACTTTTGTTCGGTGTATAATAATAAGTTATATTAAAACCTCTAGTGAAAACTAATTTTTATTATTCAATATGCCTCATTCGTTACTAACGCTTTTCTTAATTCGTCTTTGGGTTATCTGATTCAGTAATGATATCGTCTTTATAATTAAAGAGATTACCATTGGTTTTAATTTGAGAGTCATTCAAATCTTTAGGAATAAGAATCTCATTGTCCCGCTCATCGCATTCAATATCACTGTCTTTATCATAAGCTATTGGGTCAAAGTGTGGGGTGTCTTTGATCGGCTCATTCTTGTCTAATGCTGCAGTGGTCGCCGAAGTTTTTCTAAATAAATTTGATTGACCGCCTTTGATGCCTTTTCCATTAGAATCAGCTTTTTTACGTGGCTCACTATTGGCAAAAATAGCATTTAACGGTAGATCTAACTGTTGCTTGGCATAAGCTTCCGTATTTTCAAAACGATTGACTAGCAAGCTAAGCCAAGGTTTTTGATCCTCTGGCCCCATCTCATCTAGCTCATCTTTGATAGGCAAGGGGTAAGGTAGGGTGCGATAAAAATCCCATAATGTCATTTTGCTCAAATCTCTCTTAAGCACATAATCATTATCTTCAGTCATGGTGATTAAATTGCTGTCTTGCAGATAATTAATATAGGTATACCATTTTGGTAGCTCTTTGCGTCCTAATACATTACGTAACGCTTGTTCGCTTACCGCTTCGCCTTTTAAGTGATGGGTATAAACGAGGTTTAGCATATCGAGCAAACTTAGGAGCGGATGGCGTGGGTAAACCTCTTCAGTCTCAAAAATCGTCAAGGTATAGCTAATCTCAACACCCAACAGAATTAAATTCCAAGACAAATATATCCATAATAAGAAGATGGGCAGTGCCGCAAAAGCCCCGTAAATCGCTTCATAACTGGTGAAGTTTGCCATTACTGTACCAAACAGGTGCTTCATCAGCTCAAATACGATAGCGACGAAGAGACCAGCAATGGCTGCATTTTTCGCGGGTACGCGTGCTTTTGGGATGAACCAGTACATACCAATAAAGCCTGCGACAGTGATCCCAATGGATACGGCTTGTACCCAAAAAGACCAGTCAATGCCCTAACCAGCGATTTGTTGATTTAAAAAACTCAAAATTTGTACCGCGCTTGAAGCAAGAAATGCCGTACCCAGTACTAACGGTCCTAACGTGACGATGGTCCAATAGCGCAGCATACTTTTCATACCGCCAGAGCGATTTTCTACCCGCCAGATTTGGTTAAATGCGCGCTCGATGGTTGTTAACGTCATAATGGTCGTAAAAAATAACACCATTGCCCCAATGATGGTTAGATTTGAGGATTTTTCAGCGAAGCTATTGATATACTCACTGACCTGCATGCTGGATTGTGGTAGCAAGTTACTATAAATCACTTCATATATCTGTGCTCTAACGGACGCAAGTGCGGGTACAGAAGATAGGATCATCAATAGGACGGTTAGGACGGGTACAATTGACAACATAGTCGTGTAGGTCAGTGATGCCGCTTTTTGCTGGCAATTGTCTTCAAAAAAGTGCCGAGTCAAGAATCGTAAGAATTGAAACCAGCGTTGATGTAAAAACGGGATTTTTTTTGATAAATTTTCCATATCGACCATTTAGCAGGTGTTTGAGTGACAGTAGTGTAACAAAGATATGCTGTTATCATCTGCGGTTTAATTGTGTCAAAATGCACAGCAGCAACCTCTCTAGCAGGTTATTAGCGACAATGTGTACCAAGGCTGTTTGCATGTCGGTGAATGACTGGGGCATAATATATGTCTATATTGCGGTATCTGTCACATATTATGTATATAGTCATTCCACTATTAAATTATTCCAGCGTTAACCTCGCTTGAAGTATTTAATATACATCTACACTCGGTTGCCTTGTACTATTTTTAAATTGAATCGACTATAGCTACATAATAAGTAAGGTTTTATGCTAAAGAAATAGACTGCATAGAAGCTGTTGTAGGTGATGAGAATCAACAATAACATTAATGGTTTTATGAGGAAGTATTGCTAATGAGTCAGACCGCCCCTTATGTTTTGGTACTCTATTATTCAAATTACGGTACGACTAAGACATTGGCTTATGCTATCGGTCAGGGTATTGAGGATGCTGGTATGACAGCCCGTATCCGTACTGTACCAACGGTTGCACCCGAGACCACATCGAGCAAGCCTGCGATACCTGATGAAGGTGACTTATATTGCACTATGGACGATCTAAAAGACTGTATGGGTTTGGCGCTTGGTAGCCCGACGCACTTCGGTAATATGGCTGCTCCCATGAAATATTTTTGGGACAATACGGTCACTATTTGGCTGGCAGGTAATTTACAGAACAAACCTGCTGCTGTATTTACTGCGACCGGCTCGATGCATGGCGGTCAAGAGACGACATTGCTGACCATGATGTTGCCGTTGATGCATCACGGCATGATCCTTGTTGGTGTGCCTTATGCTGAGCCTGCGCTTAATCGTACTCATCGTGGTGGCTCGCCTTATGGTGCCAGCCACGTGAGTGGGGCGTTGCATGATCAACCTGTCTCAGCAGATGAGCGCGAGTTGGCTATCGCCCAAGGTCGGCGCTTGGCTATTAGTGCTACTGCATTGGCGCAAGCTAACTGGACTCGCTAAGCGGATTTTTATAGCATGCAACGTCTTATATAACGCTATTAATTAGGAAGTAAATATATCTAATGGTCACTAACCGCTCCGATAGTGAGATAAGCGCACCAGCCAAAAAATCTGCCAAAGCTGCTAAGCTTAAAAAGCCAATTACGCCCATTCGTCAGCGCTTGATGGTGACTTGGCTGATTTGGTTGGTTTATAGACTGCTTGGGCTACCTATTTTTATCAATGTTTTTAATCCCAGTAGTCCTGATATCATTGGCGGTATCGCCTGGCAAGCATTATGGCTAGTGCCAGCATTTATTTTGACGCCCGCGATACTACGTGGTCGTTCGCCATATGTGCTATTGATAGGCAGTATGCTTACCTTGGTTTATTTGGGGGCGAGTGGTGTGGTGCTGTTTACCCGCGTTTACGGCAGCAGTTGGGCAGAGATAGTGGTTTATCTGCTTGATTTTGTCTTATTACTGGCAATCAATATTTGGTTATTTATTCTACTAAAGCGTCTTCCTTCAATGAACAACGTCGTTAAGCAGCCACGTTAGTTGATTTAGCGAAGTTTCAGACAAAAAAAGCGGCACTCTAAATAGAGTGCCGCTTTTTTTATGCTATTTCTGCTTATTTAATAAAAAGCTTAATTTACTTTGGTTAATTCTAAATCCATCTTTTTGCCATCATTAATTTGGCTAACTTTTACTGGTAGGTAATCTAAGCTTGGTGCGAGCCAAAAACTGGTAGAACGACTATTGTCATCGTGGATACGGTCGACACGTACGGTATCAAATGTGCCAGCTGGAACGGTAATCTTGGTGTTACCAGATTTTTTGAAAGGGGTTTTCTCTATTTTGTCTTTTTTCGCCATGTAATAGTTGCCAGAGAATTTACCGTTCAATAAATCTTGGCGAATTTGCACTTCCAAACTTAAATCATCAAAAGCTTGTTGTGCCATGTTCATGGTCGTCGATTTGCCTTTATAGTTACTCACCACCTTTTTACTGCTTGGATTAAAGTCTAATTTATGCGTACGACCAACGCCTAATAGCTTATAAGTGGTGCTGGCTTGAGTCGGAATGACATTATTACCGTTGATGGTGAAAGTGCTGTTTTGCGAAGCGCTTGCGACACCTGCCACCCGAGCATTGACATTATATTTCCAAGTATTGCCAGATTTGTTAAGCGTGCGAGTAGCCGTACCTTTATATTTGTCCTCAACGGTGAAGCTATAGTTGGCGCTTGAAGGTTCGATATTCTTTGCGCTGGCAAGGGTTGGTGCAGTCATACTTATCACTCCAATCGTAGCAATACTGGCCCCAGTGGTTAGGGCGGTTAAAAACTTAGACTTGCTACGTTTAGTATTATTAGTATCGGTTGTTAATGACTTTTGATCGTTTGATAAAAAACTCATGGACATTCCTTAATCGCTATTTATGGCATTGCTTATAACTATTGTTATTTTCTCAAGGACTATAATGGTCATGTTCTGCTATCTTTTCAAGAGTGCCAGCTGTCCCTGTGGTGTTGCTATTGTAGTCAAGGTTGCTGACATCGAGCGCGATATCATCAGGCGTCACTTGCTGTAACTTGAGTAAGCAGGAGTAAGGTGATCGGTCAGTTGTAAATGATATGCGGTAACTTATCGGTGTTGAAATTTAGCACTCATATGGCTGCTTTTAACATCGTGCTAAGGCCTTTAATACGGTGCAATCCAATCAAATGACTGTTCATAAACGTCATTACCAACTAAATAATCCACGATATGCAAAATTCTTGTAAATTTTTGGGCTTTACACTTGAAGCTAACTCACTTTGCCCCCACTTTTTGATACAAGCTCAAAGCTTATCTTTAGAATGCTGTTTTAAGCAGTAACGCCTATAGATATTGGTATTGAGACCATTAATTCAAATAAACCCTTACTGCAAATAACCAAATTATTGGAGACATATTGATGAATATTCGTCCTTTACATGATCGCATCGTTGTCCGCCGCATAGAAGAAGAAACAAAAACGGCTGGTGGTATCTTGCTTCCTGGTTCTGCTCAAGAAAAACCTTCACAAGGTGAAGTGCTCGCCACTGGTAATGGTCAGATTCGTGACAACGGCGAAACTCGCGCGTTAGATGTAAAAACTGGCGACAAAGTCTTGTTCGGTCAATATGCTGGTCAAACCGTGAAAGTTGACGGCGAAGAACTATTGATTATGAAAGAATCTGATGTATTGGGTGTGTTAGAAGGCTAGTCCTTTTTGAGTATTTTTATACTCAGCGCATTTTGACAACATTATTGAAAAATCATTGAAACATTTAATTGCATTCTCATACTTATAATAGTGGAGTAATTTAACATGGCAAAAGACGTAAAATTCGGCATTGATGCCCGTAAACAAATGATGGATGGCGTAAACATCCTAGCAAATGCAGTACGCGTAACCCTAGGTCCTAAAGGGCGTAACGTGGTTATCGATAAATCATTTGGCGCGCCTACCATCACTAAAGATGGTGTTTCGGTTGCCAAAGAAATCGAGCTTGAAAACAAATTTGAAAACATGGGCGCTCAATTGGTCCGTGAAGTGGCTAGCCGCACAAATGATGTCGCTGGTGATGGTACGACGACTGCGACTGTATTGGCGCAATCTATCTTGCAAGAAGGCATGAAGTCAGTTGCTGCTGGCATGAACCCAATGGATCTAAAACGCGGTATCGATAAAGCGGTGCGCGCTGCTGTTGAGCAAATTCATTTGCTGGCTACACCAGCTGACGATTCAAAAGCGATTGCTCAAGTGGGCTCTATCTCTGCCAACTCAGATACCAAAATCGGTGAGCTAATTGCTCAAGCGATGGAAAAAGTCGGTAAGCAAGGCGTGATCACCGTTGAAGAAGGTTCAAGCTTCGAAGATACCTTAGAAGTTGTCGAAGGTATGCAGTTTGACCGTGGTTATATCAGCCCGTACTTTGCTAACAAGCAAGACAGCTTAACTGCTGAATTTGAAAACCCATATATCTTGTTGGTTGATAAAAAAATCAGCAATATCCGTGAAATCGTGCCATTACTTGAGCAAGTGATGCAGCAGAGCAAGCCATTGCTAATCATCGCTGAAGACGTAGAAAACGAAGCATTGGCGACATTGGTTGTCAACAACATGCGTGGCGGCTTGAAAACTTGTGCCGTTAAAGCACCAGGTTTCGGCGATCGTCGTAAAGCCATGCTTGAAGATATCGCAACGCTAACGGGCGGTACTGTGATTTCTGAAGAGATTGGTCTAAGTTTAGAGACTGCTACTCTTGAGCAACTTGGTACAGCTAAGAAAGTCACTGTCGGTAAAGAAAACACTGTGATTGTTGATGGCGCTGGTAACTCTGCTGACATCGAAAATCGCGTTGAATCTATCAAACGTCAAGTTGAAGAATCAACGTCTGACTATGATAAAGAAAAGCTTCAAGAACGTATGGCTAAACTGGCAGGCGGCGTTGCCGTTATCAAAGTTGGCGCTGCGACTGAAACTGAAATGAAAGAGAAGAAAGATCGTGTTGACGATGCGCTACATGCGACTCGTGCAGCGGTTGAAGAAGGCGTTGTCCCTGGCGGCGGTGTTGCCTTAGTTCGTGCAATGAATGCATTGTCTGAGCTACGTGGCGATAACGATGACCAAAACGCGGGTATCAATATCTTACGTCGCGCAATGGAAGCACCATTACGTCAAATCGTTACCAACGCTGGCGAAGAAGCATCAGTGGTAGTCAACGAAGTGAAGAGTGGCAGCGGTAACTACGGTTACAACGCAGCTTCTAGCGAATACGGCGATATGCTAGAGATGGGTATTCTTGATCCAGCTAAAGTAGCTCGTTCAGCGCTAGAAAATGCAGCATCTGTAGCTGGCTTAATGCTAACGACCGAAGTCATGATTACTGATTTGCCACAAGGTGATGACGGTATGGCTGGCATGGGCGGTGCTGGTGGAATGGGCGGTATGGGTGGAATGGGCGGTATGATGTAATTTATGCCTCGACTAAATTTGTACGACGTTGTTAACCTCGCTCGATGTACTATTAGTACAATCTTCACTTGGTCGCCTAGTCGTACTGCTTTAGTCAATCCATAAAGCGCTTTTCGCTAGAAGTATGATTTTGTCATAACGTTTATTTGATCATTAGAAGCTCTGTTATCGGAAGATAGCAGGGCTTTTTTTTGCCTAATTTTTAAAGCGCTACTCATTGGTATATGAGGTAATCACGGTTTTATATACATTCATTCGATAGTGCTGGATAAGTGTTTTATGCTTGGGAAGGTTGCCAATTGACAGACATAGCGAGAGCGTTGCTATTTCCCAGACTTAGTGGTGACACTCTATCTATTATTTACTCATGATCTTTGATGTATTTCTAAAAACTTCAACAAGTAAAATACCCATTAGATCAACAAAATCGATCTGACATTATCAAAAGTATTGAATATATAAAGTTTTTATATATGTTATTATTTAAATGTAATTAATAAATATAATCAATGGACTGATACTTTATCAAAGGACAATTGCGCACGTGTTAAAGCTGCCCAGCCACAAACTCTTGTGCAATTCAAGGTGATGATGATGAAAAAAATTAGGCTTGGGATTCTCATCGAAGAGGAAACATGGCATGGTATAAGTTCAAACCATTAAAATCTCTCGTCGATGAAGGCAAGGTTGAGGTTTGTATTGCTGTCCAACGGGATAAAAAACAAGCGTCTCACATGTCTCGTCTATCCAAAGTTATTCCTTCCATTAATCAAACGTTATTTTCTTTTCTTTCTCGAAATAAGAGTAATACCAAGCGTTATTCTATTCATGACTTGGTGGCTAATGGTACGATGCCCATCGTAATATCAGTAGTAAATCAGGATAAAATTTATGATGAGATTGAGGATTCAGTGATTGAGAAACTTGAAGCCGCCAATCTAGATTATCTGGTCAAATTTGGTTTTCGCACCTTAGCAGGGAGAATTCTGAGTGTTTCAAAAAAAGGTATTCTCTTATTTCGTTACGGCGATGAAACCAAACAAAGACGCGGATCAGCATTGTATTGGCAGTTTGCCGAACAATGGGAGAATAGCGTAGTCACGCTACATCTGTTAAATGAGCGTCTTAATGGTGATAAAGTCGTTGGGAGAGGGTATGGCTCTTTATTTTACTGGGACTATAATTTAACCGAGCATAAATTAAATGGTGTCTCAGCATCGATACTGTATTGGTATTTCCATAAAAATAAAATTGGCGTCAAAAGTGGAAATTCGACGAATTCAATGCTTGACGATGCAATTTATGAAGAACCCCAGCAACTGACTGCCATACGGCATTTGATGGGTTTTTTTAAAAACTATACGATAAAGACTTTTTATAAGAGTCTTTATCACAATAACTGGAGTATTTTGATTGGTTCTATTGATCAGTCGATGCAAACATACACTGAGCTATTGCCTGAAAAAGGATGTTTTTGGGCTGACCCTTTTTATATTGAGCGAAATTCAAGGCGTTATAGTTAATCTTAGATAAAACCGATACAATGTTTATAATCAATTCATTTAGTGAAATAAACGATGACCTATTCAATCGACTTTCGCAAACAAGTACTGCGTAGCATTAAAGACGGCATGACCATTCGAGAAGCTGCTGCTTTTTACGAGCTTAGCACAAGCTCTATTCACAGCTGGCAGCAGAGCTTAGTTCCTAAAACGACTAGAAATAAAGCACCGACTAAAATATCAAATGAAGCATTACTGAAAGATGTTAAGCAGTATCCAGACGATTATATGTACGAGCGAGCACAGCGTTTAGGTTGCAGTAAGTCAGGCATTGAGTCGGCCTTAAAGCGTCTTGGCATCAGTCAAAAAAGACCTTAGAACATCCAAAAGCATGTCCGATCAAAAGAGCGGCGTATCAAAGTAAGCTTGATCATTTTATGAAGCAAGGCTATCCCATTATTTATATGGATGAAAGCGGCTTTGAAGCTGAAACTATTCGCCCTTACGGCTATACACCAATAGGAAAACCTTGCATTGATCGCTACAACTGGCAAGCAAAAAGCGTACCAACGTCATCGGTGCTTTATATGAAAAGATGCTGTTTGCGCTTGATTACTTTGATAAAAATATTAATGGCGATATATTCTACGACTGGTGTAAATACACCCTAATCCCAAGTCTTAGAACCAAATGTGTAATTGTTATGGATAACGCCAGCTTTCACAAACGAGTTCAAAGACTGCTGAATAGGTACGGTCACAGGCTTCTATTCTTACCACCCTACAGTCCTGATCTAAATCCTATCGAAAAGAAATGGGCGCAAGCAAAGTTTCTACGCCAAGGTTGGATGGAGAATAATCTACCTAAACTATTTTATGATATGGGTTGTTCCAGTTTTATTGTGGATTGACTATATATATTTTTTGAGAGCTTAAACTACAAAGAAGGTATCGGCCGCATAGAGTGGGTGGAACTGGATGAGCACCATCAAATTATCAATTCTGGACCAGTCGATTTAGGTATTAGCTCTCATTTAAGCTTTCCTAATGTATTCGAGCATGAAAACGCTGTATATATGATTCCAGAAGCCGCCAAGACCAATTGTATTAACCTATTAAAAGCGACGGATTTTCCGCAGAAGTGGGAAAAAGTTCATGAGTTGGTGTCTGGGGTTCAGGCAGCAGATAGTGCCGTTATTGAGCACAATGGCTTATGGTATCTTTTTACCACGCATGGTTCAATTTCAGTTCTTACGATGGATTTAGAATTGCATATTTATACGTCTGATAAGTTGGAGTCAGATAACTGGACCATTCATCCCTCTGCGCCTTTAAAAATTGACGTGCGTGGGTCACGATTAGCAGGTGCATTATTTAAGAGAGATGGTCAGCTGTTCCGTACGGCTCAAGATGGCACTATTAGGTATGGGCGTAGAGTGGCTTTGTATCTGGTAGAAGAGTTGACACCGACATCTTACAAAGAAACCTTTGTGCGTTATATCGAACCCAATTGGGAAAACGAGATCGATCGTCTTCATACCTATAACGTATATGATCAAACTGTCGTACTTGATGTCTCAAGAGATAAATTGCGCTTTACCGTATAATCATTGAGAGGTTTTACGGCAACTGGTGATAATATTTTTTCGAAAAACCCTGGTAGGCTTAGCTTATCTTGGTTTTTCTTATCAATAATTTAATGGATTTCCGTATTACTCATATAGGGTTTAGAGATATAGATGAAGCATTTTTTTGATTTAGTATCTGTATGTAACAATAATTATTGTATTTTTTACATATTGTAATAATTTAGAAACTATATTATTATTTTCTTTCTTTGTTAATGATGAAATATATAAGTGACTAAAAGGAACACTCATTGAAAGAAAAACTATCTATTGTGTTTTTAGCTCTAACTACTGTTTCTATGTTGAGTGGCTGTGCTAGTAAGTCTACTAATATCCCCATGACTTATGTATCTCCAAATGAATATGCAAGTCTTAGCTGTTCTACTTTGGAAAATGAAATGAGAGACATATCACAAAGAGTAGCTACAATTACTGGTCAAGTAGATAAAAAGGCATCAGCTGACGCATGGCAAATGGGTGTTGGCTTAGTACTATTCTGGCCAGTACTTTTCTTTTTAGAGGGAGGTGATGGCGCACTTCAATCTGACTATGCTCTTTTAAAAGGTAAGTATGAAGCAGCTTCAAAACAGTATAATCGCAAAGGATGTCCTGATATGAATACAGAGACCTCTAAAATATAAATAAACCCCGATAGGCTCAGCATATCGGGGTTTATTTATACAAATTAGATTTTTTTAAAATTACTGACTGGCTGCATCCCGTCTAAACGTCCACGTTTTATCATCAGAAGCCTCTTCACAGTAATAATATCCCGCCAAATCAAACTGCTTTAGCTGCTCAGCGTTGCTCAGCTTATTATCAGCAGCATACTTCACCATCAGTCCGCGTGCTTTTTTGGCATAGAAGCTAATCACTTTGTATTGACCATTCTTTTCATCTTCAAATCGTGGCGTGATAACTTCCGCATTCAGCGCTTTCTTCTTGACTACTTTGAAATATTCATTTGATGCCAGATTAATCAAAATCTTATCATCACTATCTGCCATACGTGCATTAATAATGGCAGTTACCTTCTCGCCCCAAAACTCATAAAGGTTATCGCCACGTTCATTTTTCAGTTTGGTACCCATCTCTAAACGATAGGGTTGGATTAAATCGAGCGGTTTCAATACGCCATATAATCCAGACAAGATACCCAGATGCTTATTGACGTAAATGGCGCTGTCTTTATCCATATGATACATATCAAGTCCAGTATAAACATCGCCATCGAATAAATAACCTGCAGGTTTGGCATTGTCTAAAGTAAAGGGCTTATCGTTGCTCCAACGCCACTCTTGATTGCGCTTGGCATTGAGCTGTGCCAAATCATCAGAGATGCCCATCAGTTCTTGTAAATCAATCGGTTCTTTTGATTTTAAGTTTTTCATCAATGCTTGCGCATGTTCGATGAGCTCTGGCTGACTATAATATTTGTCTAAGTTCACTGGCACCGCGTCTTTCTCATTTAAAGATTTGGCAGGGGAAAGTAAAAAATACATCGTCATTCCTTATTATAGTGAGTCAATGGGTATTCTATTTATGTATCAAGTTTTCTTATTATACGATATGCAGCATTGTATCTTGACCTACCCGTCGTTATTTCGTGTTTTTTAACGTTACCCTTAAAAAGGACAGATATTTGAGTGATATAAGCCGATAGCTTGTCAAGTCTAGCGTTTAATTGAAAAGGAAAAATTTTTAATATAACAATAAAAGTTATGCAGATGGTGTAAATGCCTAACTTTTTATTTTACTTGTGGGTCATCATTAGGCAATGAAAGTTGGCAGATGATGTCTCTATAATAAAAAGACATGATGGCAAAGTCGCTATCATTTATTAAATTGATAATCTTTGGTCAGGATGTTGAACCAACCATGACCAAAGGTTTTTTTGTCCCCTGTGCTTTTTAAATGTGCGTTGAGGGTGTTAAAGGTAGTCGTGAGACGTAAGTATAGTCATTAGACGTAAGTAAGGAGACGGTATGAAAATCGGTGTTATTAGTGCAGATAGCGCAAATGAAAGTCGGGTAGCGCTAACCCCAGACGCGGTAAAAAAACTGCGCAAACTTGGGTTTGAGGTGGTTGTCCAGTCAGGTGCAGGTCAAGCAGCCTATTACGCCGATGAGCTATATCAAGCGGCTGGAGCTGACATTGCCAACAGTAGCAGTGACGTCATCGCCCAATCTCAAATCATTACCACCGTCAATGACTTACCTGCTGCAGCTATTGAAGGCTTGACGTCAGGTCAGATTGTCATTGGCATGCTCGACCCATATCGTAATACTCAGCTCGACACTTATGCGACCAAAGGTGTCACTGCCTTTGCGATGGAACTTTTACCTCGCACATTGTCACGCGCACAGAATATGGATGTACTGTCATCGCAGGCCAACCTTGCTGGTTACAAAGCAGTATTGCTCGCGGCAAATGAATACTCACGTCCTTTCCCGATGTTTATGACCTCAGCCGGTACAGTTAAGCCTGCTAAAGTGGTCATCTTAGGCGTTGGGGTTGCTGGCTTGCAAGCGATTGCGACAGCCAAGCGTTTGGGTGCAGTGGTAGAAGCGAGTGATTTACGTCCAACTGCTCGTGAGCAAGTAGAGTCATTGGGTGGTAAGTGGCTGGATGTACCAATGAGTGCAGAGGAGGCTGAGACAGCTAAGTCTACAGGTGGCTATGCGTGGACGCCATCAGAGCAATATGTCAAAGATCAAGCCGCTGTCGTAGACAAAGCCTTGAGCAATGCGGACATCGTCATTACTACTGCACAGATTCCGGGTCGTAACGCACCGCGCTTGGTGCATCAAGCAACGCTTGCCAAAATGAAAGCAGGCTCAGTACTGATCGATATGGCTGCTGGAACGGGTGGTAACGTCGAAGGCAGTGTGCCTAACGAAACCATTACTACAGACAACGGCGTACGTATCGTTGGTGCTGCCAATATCCCATCGATGCTCGCCGCGCAGTCTTCAGATTTGTATGCCAACAATTTGGTTAACTTTATCACGACCTTAATTGCGCCTGCTAGCGATGACGCTTCAGCAAGTGACGCATCAGCTAATTTGGCACTTAAATTAGACATGGAAGACGAGATTCAAGGCGCACTGGCAGTGACACATGACAGTCAGGTACGACTAGCCAAACGCTAGTTTTAACGGTCTATCACCATATGCTTTGTCACTAAATATTTGCCAGTAACGAATAAATTTTTAGGAGGATTAGATGATTGCCACTATTTTAGCGCCAGCTGGTGCGGCCATGAGTAGCACACCATTTGTAGCGATTTTTACCGTATTTGTACTCGCTATTTTTGTCGGATATTACGTCGTTTGGGGCGTCACGCCTGCATTGCACACACCATTAATGGCTGTCACCAATGCACTATCGAGTATTGTCATCGTTGGTGCGATGCTACAGACCGTCACCATTGACGGCTCTGTGTTTACACCGACCAGTATCCTTGGTGCTTTTGCCGTATTTTTAGCCAGTATCAATATCTTTGGTGGTTTTGCCGTGACTGAGCGTATGCTTGCGATGTTTAAACCGAAAGTGAAAAAAGCACCCGCTCTTGAAACTGGGACGACTGAAACTGGAGGCGACGCATGAATGATTTCTCAACAATGATTGCGGCAAATGCTGATTGGTTTTATTTAGTAGGCGCTATCCTCTTTGTATTGACCTTGCGTGGTTCGTCTAGCCCTAAGACGGCTATTCGTGGTAACCGCTTTGGTATGGTAGCGATGGCGATTGCCGTCGTCACGACATTTTTCTTAGCAGAAGGTCCAGTACTTTGGTTAATTATCGGCGCGATGATTTTGGGTGCTCTCGTCGGCATGTGGAAAGCAAAAACAGTCGCGATGACCCAAATGCCCGAAACCGTTGTCTTGATGCACTCGTTCGTCGGTTTGGCAGCGGTCGCTATTGCACTGGCAACCGTATTGCATACTGAACAGCAACATGGTGCCGTCGCTCGTGTCGAACTATTTATCGGTTGCTTCATCGGTGCGATTACTTTCTCAGCTTCGGTCTTTGCCTTTGGTAAATTGGCAGCGAAAAGCTGGGCGAAAACATTGGTTGGGGGTTGGGTAAAACCCGTCCAAGCATTATTATTCATTGCGATGATTGCTTTCGGTGGCGTGTATTTCGTCACTGACTCATTACCAGCATTTTATGCGATGGCAGTGATTGCCGTGATATTTGGTTGGATGTGGATTGCGCCAATCGGTGGCGGTGATATGCCAGTGGTTGTCTCACTATTGAACTCGTTCTCAGGTTGGGCGGCGGCAGGAATTGGTTTCACCCTCGGCAATTCGATGTTGATTATCGCGGGTTCGCTCGTCGGTTCATCAGGCGCGATTTTATCTTATATCATGTGTAAAGCCATGAACCGCTCATTACTTAACGTCTTATTTGGCGGTATGGGTACAGGAGCCGTGGCAGCAGGCGCTGATGATGGCGCACCGAAGAACTATAAGGCAGGATCAGCAGAAGATGCTGGCTTCTTGATGGCCAATGCCAGTAGTGTGGTTATTGTTCCGGGTTACGGCATGGCGCAAGGTCGTGCACAGAACGCGGTAAAAGAGCTATATGAGCTGCTAAAAGAAGAAGGCGTGAACGTGCGTTTTGCCATTCATCCAGTCGCTGGTCGTATGCCAGGTCACATGAACGTGCTATTGGCTGAAGCGGACGTACCTTATGATGATATTTTAGAGATGGATGAAATCAACTCAGACTTCGCGAGTACAGATGTTGTTTTGGTTATCGGTGCAAATGATGTGGTCAACCCTTCTGCGAAAGATGATCCAACCTCACCAATCTTTGGTATGCCGATTCTAGAAGTCACTAAAGCTCAAACCGTTATGGTCATCAAGCGCTCGATGAACACGGGTTATGCAGGGCTTGATAACAGTCTGTTCTATATGGATAAGACGATGATGATCTTTGGCGATGCTAAGAAAATGGTGGAAGAGATGGTACGTAGTATCAATGGTGCAGGTCATTAATCTTTAAAGTTAGTTTTTAAATATAAGTTTCTAAATATAAGCTTTTAAATATCCGCTTTTAAATAAAAAAGTCACTTAGGTGGCTTTTTTGCGTTAAGGTACGCTGCATTTATAGCCCGTCACTGTTTATATATTATATACACTAATTTATACCCAATAAGTTTACACAAAATAAGCGTTAAGAGAGTTATTTATGAATATGTTGGTACGTTTTTTTATTATGGTCAGTTTGCTAAAACAACAACTTAAGCAGCAATCAATAAGCGAGCGCCTTAGTACTGAGCTCTTGATTGCACCGACGGTTCGTCATTATCGAGTGTTGCCGCATGATATGGGCTTTCGGAACCATCTGCCTAATTATCGTTATTTGTCTTTTATTGAGCTAAACATTACTCGCTGGCTGATGGCATGCTGTCATCAAAAAGGTATCAAGCCCTTGAATTGGGTTATCGCCATGCAAGAAATGGTTTATCTGAAAGAAATTAAATTTTTAGATAAAATGACAGTAAGTAGCACGCTTGTTGGCTGGGATAAAAAATACGTTTATTTTGAAACGCGCTTTTTTGTAAAAAACCAGCTGATGGGCGTTGGTATGACTAAGTTTGTATTGAACAATAAAAAAGGCAAATGTGCGCCAGAGATATTGGATATGATAGGCGAGCGGTTGAACGAGGTCATTGATTCTTGGAATCAGCATCAAGTGGCGATTAAATCTGCCAAATCTGCTGAAACAAGTAAAACAACAAATGCTGCATAACGAACTTGTCTATAATCAGCAGGCGAATTTTGGTAGGATAGCGGTTATTAAGTTGCCAATCAAATTACCATTCAAATTGACCACTGATTTGATGACGTGTCTAAAAATGATTAAAAATTAAGGAGCCATCATGACCCCGCAAAAATTAAAATGGACAGACAGCTTAGATATCGCTATTGAGCTGTATGAGAAGTTTCCAGAGACCGATCCGCAGTATATCCGTTTTACTGATTTACATCGCTGGGTGACTGAGCTTGAAGGTTTTGATGATGATCCACAAAAATCAAACGAAGGCATCTTGGAAGCGATTCAAATGAATTGGATTGATGAAGCAGATTAGATTTATACCCTGAAGCGCTATTTTTAATACCATCTCAAATAGAAAACTGAATAAATATATAGGACTTACAGATCATGACGTCACAAATTAAAGAGCTACCTGAAGCAATAACTTGTAAAGGTATTAGCGTTCGTACGACCAATAACGCTGAGATTAGCGAAGACACGGCGAAACTGGGTCGTTTATGGCAAAAGTTTTACCAAAACCATGCCAGTGATCTGCCTAAAGGCGAAGACATTTATGGTGTCTATCATAACTATGAGAGCGATGATTTGGTCGGCGCTTTTGACGTGGTTGCCAGTTGGAAAGTAGCCAGTGAGCAAGAGCCATCAGACAGTGAAAATATGTCTAAGGCTGCAAACTTAGTAACAGTAGATATTCCTGCAGGAAAGTATTTGGTATTCTCTGAGCAGGGTAGAATGCCATACACGGTGATGAATGCTTGGGAAAAGGCTTGGACCTATTTTAATGATCGCAGCTGTGAGCATACCCGAACTTTTGATGTCGATTTTGAGCATTATATCGGTGGTAATCTAGAGTATGGGCAAGTAGATCTCTATATTGGTATTGAGTAAAAGTTTTAGAATATAGCTATGATATTTGAAGGTGTTGTAGGGTGGGTTCGCTCAAGCGTAACCCACCAATCTGATAATTTTAAAAATAAATTTAGAACATCAACCTGCTCGTTTGCCTAACTTCTACATTCACACCTGTTAACTGTTTTAGCTCATTTTCTACTTGTTTATGGCGTATATGCGTTAAAGATTTTTGAAAATAAGTATCGATAACAATTTTAAACCCCATAGGCGTAAAGCCTATCCCTTGCATCTCGCCGCCGTACTTTTTGATGATTTTATCAATTTTTTCCATATCTTCTTGGCTATTATAAACATCTAGCATCTGAGCGCGACTTCTATCCGCTATTGGTAATATTTCAATAGCTATGCTAAAGCCGCGTAGCTCGCCTTTCTTAATGACATATTCGTAACTGTCAGCGACTACATTCGGTTGCGTGACGATAAAATATTTCGGCACACCATCCGCATTACCATAAATGTCAACATAGCTATCACCAAGTTGTGCTTTTACTTGATCCACGAACTGTTGCACCTCTACTGAACCATATACCATTTCATGACGATAAATATCGGCGACAGGTCTATTAACGGCATTTGCTAAACTAACAATATGGTCTGGGTAGTCAACATCTCGTGGTGTATTGTCGGTAGAAACATCAGATTTAGTATCAATTTCTGTCCAGTCAATATGAATTTTTTTTTGCCCAACTACCGTACCTGTAGGTTCAGATTTTACTGGTTCGTATGATGTGGCGTTACAGCCATTTAATAGCGCAATCAGGACAACAGTAAAGGCGAGCGTCATAGGGTTAAATTGAATCATTGCAGCATATCCTCAAATATTTGATAAAAACTTTCAATCCAACAACAAATTTTCCAAAATCCCTTCATAAATCTGCGCAAGCTTGCCTAAGTCATCGACTTCTACCTTTTCGTCAACTTGGTGAATCGTCGCATTTCTTACACCAAGTTCAACGACTTGTGCACCCGTTGGTGCAATAAAGCGTCCATCAGAAGTACCACCTGATGTAGATAGTGTCGTGTCAGTATCAGTTACCTTTTTTATGGCTTTTTGACAGGCAGAAACCAACTTACCTTCAGGGGTCAAAAATGGCTGACCAGACAATTTCCAATGGATATTATAATTTGCTTTGCTATCAGTAAAATACTTGTCAAAGATAGCGTGAGTTTTTGCTTTTAGCTCATCTTCGGTCGTTTCCGTAGAAAAGCGAAAGTTAAACACAGCTTCTAGTGTTTCAGGAATGACGTTGGTTGCGCCTGTGCCACTATTGATATTTGATATTTGCAGTGAAGTCGCAGGGAAGTAGTCATTGCCACTATCCCAAGTAGCGGCAGTCAGTTCCGCCAAAGCTGCCATCGTTGCATGAATAGGGTTGCAAGCTAAATGCGGGTAAGCAACATGACCTTGCTTGCCAGTGACCGTAAGTTCCGCACCCAATGAGCCGCGGCGACCGTTTTTAATGATATCGCCGAGCGTATCTGTGCTCGATGGTTCACCAACCAAGCAATAGGTGATTTTTTCATTGCGGGCTTCTAAGGTCTCAATGACTTTGACCGTACCATTGATGGAAGGACCTTCTTCATCTGAGGTGATTAAAAAAGCAATCGAACCCTTGTGTTCAGGATAATTCGCGACGAAACGCTCGGCAGCGACGGTAAAAGCCGCAATCCCCGTTTTCATGTCAGCTGCACCGCGAGCCCATAGGTAACCATCAGCGATGGTTGGCGTAAATGGCGGATAAGTCCAGTTGTTTTTATCGCCTGTTGGCACGACGTCGGTATGACCAGCAAAACAAATAACTGGATCAGTGGTACCGCGGCGAGCCCATAAGTTTTTGACTTCAGCGTGTTCGCCGCTTTGATCTCTATCGCCAAAATACATAAATTCGCAGTCAAACCCAGCTTGTGATAATCGTTCTGACAAGATATCTTGACAGCCATCATCATCTGGTGTCACTGAAGGGCGTTCAATTAGCGCAATACTTAAATCTAGCGTTTGCTGCTGATGGTTTTGTTGTTGATGGATGGTTTGTTTATTAAAGCCCGACATGAATAAACCTTTTTATTATAAATTAAAATGATAAATTTTTAAGATTGGCAGCCACGATACAATACAATCAGTCGTTGCTCGTTATTTGCTAATGCGTTTTAAATATTGTCTTCAACAAAAGGCACCAAACCATCACGGCGCATCCACGTAGCGATAGAATAACGCTGCCGATGGGCAATTTGTACTTGATGTTGTAGGTCACTGTCAAATATCACCAATCTATTGGCGACAGGCATGACGTTATGATGGACGCCATGTTTATCAATGATTTCTAGTGCGCCGCCGTCAGTTGGTTCCCATTCATCATTGAGATAAAACACCGCAGAGATAACGCGTTCATCACGCCCAGCTGGATTGTCACTATGCCATTGATAGCCAAACCCCACCGGATAGCAAGCATAATGCGCTTCACTGTGGCGAATACCGGCAAATAAACTGCGATTAAATAAGCTAGCAAGCGCATTGATACTTTGCAAATAATAAAACCCAGCAAAGAAGTTTTCCGTAATCCAGCGGATGCGATCACCGCGAATATCACTGACACGAATCCCAGCCGTCAGTTCTGCATCACGATAGTCAATAAAACCACTCTCTGCTTGCAAGGCTAACAGCGCTTTCGTTTCAAAGGTCTCATCAATAATGATCCAACCATCATCAACGAATGTATCCAGTTGTGTATCAGTCAGCTTATCTTGCCAACTGATATCGAAATCAGACTGTTGTAATACGCGCTGAGTCAGTGGTTTTTGGCTTGGGTCGTCGCTATGAGGAAATAATAATGGTGGATTATCTTCTCCTATCGGATGATCAATCACCAACTTTGTCACATCAAGATTGCTAATAATCTCTGTCATTTCGTCTCACTATGGTCAGTTAGCTGGCAATACATAGCCAATCAATGCCTTTTTACCAAAACCATCGTTATCTTTTACTCTGCCTATGCTACCATAGATGTAATTTTTCTTATTTAAACTTTTGAGATTATGAACTATAAACACGCCTACCACGCTGGTAACTTTGCTGATGTGGTTAAACACATTTTATTGGTACAACTCCTTAATCAATTGGGGCAAAAAAACAAACCTTTTTATGTGCTTGATGCTTATGGTGGTCGCGGACTGTATTCACTGAGCAGTGAAGAAGCGCGCAAGACAGGTGAGGCCAAAGGTGGTATCCAAGCGTTACTAAATGCCAATACTGACAAGGCACCCGCTGCCGTCAAAGATTATATGGAAGGCATTAAGCAAGCCCGTTTCACTTATGACAATAAAGTCTACCCTGGTTCTCCTTGGTGGGTTGCCCATCATATCGAGAAAAATCCAGATGCGGGCGTGCGCGGTGAAGCTTTTGAAGCCAAAGCTAGCGAATATGATGCGCTAAACTATCAGTTGCACAAGTTACCCATTGGTATACAGCATCGTGATGCCTTTGAAGGTATTACCGCCGTTATTCCACCAAAAGAAAAGCGCGGTCTGATTTTTCTTGATCCGCCTTATGAGCAAGAGCACAAAGATTTTACACGCCTTATAAATTTACTCGTTGCTGCTTATAATAAATGGCCACAAGGCACTTACGCGCTTTGGTTCCCTATTAAGAACGTTGAAGCCGTTGAATTGTTCTATAAAAAACTGAAGCGTACTGAAATGCGCCGCCAGTTGGTTTGTGAGCTGAATATTTATCCAAATGATGTGGCGGTTGGTCTTAACGGTACAGGTTTACTGGTGATCAATCCACCTTGGCAGTTTGATAATCATGCACGTGAGATATTACGCTTCTTACAGCCTGCATTAAAAGTGGCTGATGCTCCAGACTTAACGCCTGATAGCGCAACCAATGTACGCTGGCTAGTCGGCGAATAACCATGTTAGTGAATAACTATGCCGGCAAATAAGGATATTGAGATGACTAACGTGCAATCACCTAAAGACGAATCAAATCATCCGCCTCTAAGTGATGGATTGTTACAAGACAGCGCAGCCGCCCAGCCGCCCTTTGTCGATGAGCATGATTTCAATATTCGCTTAGCGGATAATGAGAGTTATGATGGCTTGACCTTTGAAGTGATTGAAGCAGAAGTTGCTGAAGGGCAGCGAGTGGTCAGTCGCGGTGTCTATCTAGCACCAAACCTAATTACAACCTTGTCACTGCTATCTGGCTTTTACTCGATTTTGGCCAGTACGCAAGGCGAGTTCTACAAAGCTTCTTTAGCCATCTTTTTGTCCGCTATTCTCGACGGTGCTGATGGGCGAGTGGCGCGTATGCTTAATGCGCAAAGCCCGTTTGGCGAGCAATATGATTCGCTTGCCGATATGCTGGCTTTTGGTGTTGCACCAGCGATCTTAGTTTATAGTTTTGCGCTGCAGCCGTTAGGTCGCATTGGCTTGGGGTGTGCGTTTGTCTTTACCGCCTGTGCTGCCTTCCGTCTGGCACGTTTTAACGTTCAGGTCGGTATTGTTGATAAAAAATACTTTGTCGGTTTGGCGAGTCCACTAGCTGCTATATTAGTAACGGCAGCGGTTATGGTCGCTGTCGACCATAATGAATGGGTTGGGCAGTACGATACGGCAGTCATGTTCTTATTTGCTGCTTGGGTGGTGATTTGTGGTTTACTGATGGTTAGTAACGTCAAATACTATAGCTTTAAAGAGTTTGATAAAAAGAAAGTACCTTTTGTGGTTCTAATAATCGGTGTGTTGGTCATGAGTATTGTGCTCTATGACATACCTGTCGGTATTTTAGCCATTGGTATTATCTATGCATTGTCGGGTATTGTTACGACGATTAAAGCAAAAGCAAATTTTTAGAATTGATTGTTCGTGTCATATTAAGGAATTTACCGTAGGGTAAGTTCCTTTTTTTATGCGCTTTAGATATCAAGCTGGTTATCAGTGTATTCATCACGATAAGATAAAGAAGGACCAACTCATTTTTTAGCTAATGATCAGTGATAACGACTCATTAAAGAAACCTACTGTAATTGAGATGAAATAAGTACTCTTATTTACGAGCTTACCTCAGCCCAGCGCAAATAAACATACACTGCCATTCTGCCAATT
>NZ_CAJGYX010000007.1:0-123043 GCF_904845955.1 Psychrobacter cibarius | reverse complement strand
ATTCGTCCATGTGAGAGTAGGTCATCGTCAGCTCTCTATTCTAAAGTAAAACCCCCTTCGCTAATGCGGAGGGGGTTTTCTTTGTGTGTAAAAAAAGTGCTATGTCTATCTAAAGAATGCTACTTCTCTGATCGCGTAACCGCTAAAAACCTATCACTGGAAAGTTGGTTTTGAAAAACAGTATAATCATCGCAGTTCGATAGAAAGCCTTCTCTTATTGCTATAAATCAGCCTAAAATATGAGCGTTATGCGTCACTTCGAATTCATGTATAAAATGATAGATCAAGGATAGCGTTATGAGCACTCAAAAAGTGGTACTTATCACAGGTGGCGGTCGGGGCATTGGTGCTGCCACAGCGACGCTTTTTGCTAAGCAAGGTTACGCGGTGGCCATCAATTACAAATCTAATTCAGAAGCGGCCAACAAACTGTCTGAGACGATAATCGCCGCTGGTGGGAAATGTATTACAATTCAGGCTGACGTATCTTCTGAAGAAGACGTCATCCGCATGTTCTCCACCGTCGATAAAGCGTTAGGCATACTATCCGTGCTCGTAAACAATGCGGGTATTTTGAAAAAACAATCCCGTTTAGAAGATATGACTGCCGACAGAATAAACGCCATACTCACAAACAATGTCACCAGCTATTTTTTGTGTTGTAGAGAGGCGGTAAAACGCATGTCTACTCGGCACGTCGGCTTGGGAGGAGTGATTGTGAACGTCTCTTCTGGAGCAGCGCGCTCAGGATCTCCGAATGAATATATTGATTATGCCGCATCGAAAGGCGCTATTGATACCTTAACTAAAGGGTTGTCATTGGAAGTTGCGGCTGAAGGTATTCGGGTTAATGGTGTCCGTCCAGGGCTGATTTACACTGATATGCATGCTGATGGCGGAGAGCCACAAAGAGTGGAGCGATTACAGACGGTGATTCCACTGCAAAGAGGCGGGCAACCTGAAGAGGTCGCTGAAGCCATCTATTGGTCAGCTTCAGATAAATCTTCTTTTTCGACTGGAAACTTCTTAGATCTCACAGGTGGTCTGTAAGTTGTTTAAGTATGAATACCAAATATATAATATTTTTTGTTCGCTCTATGTGAGAGTAGATCGTCGTTAGTGTTATATATCTAAAGCTCACTCCATAGCAAAGAGGGCTTTTTTTATCTTCTGATTCGTTGATTAGATCTATCTCATATAAATATTTTTTAATAAGTTGTCTTGATATATTTGTATTGTTGATATGCGAAATTAGTGCTAAGTTTAAAAGATACTAAGTTTTTAGACCTAATCTTGTTACTAACCTAAGGATATAAAATTGTCACTCGATAGAATCAAAAGCACTAGACTTTGGAAACGTACGCTAGAGCAACAACATGATGGATTTGATGAAAAAAGGGAAGAATTGCGAGCTTCTTTTACTAATTTCAGAGAGAATGCAGAGCATTTAGTTTCCAAGATTGCTGGAGATTTACCTGGGCTAACTCAACACGATATTAGTCATTTAGATGCGTTGTGGGAAGTTGCTGACCTAATATGTGGTAATGAATATCCTCTTAATCCACTTGAAGCATATGTGTTTGGTGGAGCAGTCTTATTGCATGATTCTGCATTGTGTTTTGAAGCATATGATAATGGTGTTGAAGGTATTCGCTCAACTATTATCTGGAAAGACTCATTTGCTAGTCTACCTGAATCTATTGAAGATGAGGAAGCTAAAAGTATCGCGGATTTTTCCGCTTTAAGATTTCTTCATGCCAATCAAGCTGAGAATTTAGTAGAAAAAAGTTGGCAAGACCCTTCTACTCAACAAGAACTATATTTAATTGAAAACAGCAAAATAAGAAAGCATTTTGGGAAATTAATTGGACAAATAGCTGCCAGTCATCACTGGTCTATAGAAGATGTTGCAAATAAATTACCTGCTCAGGTTAATGTTATACCTGGTTTTCCAAGAGAATGGCGTATTGATCCTATTAAAATTGCTTGCATGGTACGATGTGCTGATGCGGCTCATATAGATAGTGAAAGAGCACCCGACTTTCTTCATGCTTTGATTAAGAGAAGAGGGATTTCATTTACACATTGGCAAGCGCAAAATAAACTAGCTTCGGTAGACATAGATCAATCAGATAATTCGCTTTCAACTCTTCTTTTCACTTCAACTCATAAGTTTTTAGAACATGAGTCGGAAGCTTGGTGGGTAGCATATGACACTGTCTGCATGATTGAAAAAGAAATACGGTCATCGAATGCTTTACTTGAGTCTAGACAAATATTAACACCACAATTTCAAGTAAAAAGAGTCAAGGGTATTGAGTCCCCAGAGTTGATGTCTAATTTTATTCAGACCGAAGGATGGAATCCTTGTATGGCTGAAGTACATGTGGGAAATATAGAGAATCTTGTAAAGTCTCTTGGTGGTGAAAAGCTATATGGACAAGGTTGTGACAAGCTTGAGGTTATAATTAGAGAGTTAATACAAAATGCTCGAGATTCCATTCATGCAAGAAGAGAAATTGAAAAAGGGTTTTCTGGGCAAATATCTATACATTTTAAAAGCAGTTCTGAAGGTAAAATATTTTATATTGAGGATGATGGTGTAGGTATGTCAAAAAGAGTATTGACAGGCCCTCTTCTTGATTTTGGTACTAGTTTCTGGACTTCTTCTTTGGTACAAAGCGAGTTTCCTGGTCTTCGTTCCTCTAAGTTCAAATCTGTTGGTCAGTTTGGTATAGGTTTTTATTCTGTGTTCATGGGAGCTGATAAAGTGGTAGTTTCCAGTAAGCCATGGAATGAGGGTGCTTCAAATATATGGCAGTTAAGTTTTAATAATGGACTATCTTTACGTCCATTACTTAAGAATCAGCCTCCCAAAGACTTTAAGTCTAGTGTTTCTACACAAGTGAAATTGAATTTATTACCTGATGTACTAAAGGATACTGAATCTGTCGAAATAAAACGCAACCTATCAAATGCAGTAAATATAAATGTCAGTATTAAGGACTATATTTCTGCTATTTGCGTTGGTTTGGATGTATCTGTTCGTCTAAAAATTGACAATTTAGATTATCAGGAAATACATACAGATATACGTAAAGAAACAAACTATAAAAAATGGCTAAAAACAACTTCATTTGCAGCATTCCAAGATTCAAGCGTTTCAGAATACATTGAGTCTCATTCCGATAGGTTGCGACCCATAGTTCAAGATGATAAATGGTATGGGCTTGCAGCAATTTCAATAATTCCAAACAACGAACAAAATTTTTTGCGGTCTGGAACAGTAGGTGGCCTTAGTGCTGGTATCCACATGAGAGGTGGTGAGAACTATATGGGGTATATTGATTATTTGCCTCAATCTGCCAAGAGAGAAGGTCAAAAATACTCAGCTACAAATGAAACTATAGAGTCTTGGGCTAAAGAGCAGTTAGATATATTACTAGAAAAAGGTCTTAATCCTATAGATAAATGCTTTTTAGCATATAGTTTGGTTCATTTTGGTTTAGATCCTATTCAAGTTTCAAACGTCCCTATAGTCCGCGGTAATAATTTTGAAATTGTATCATTTGAACAGCTAGCCCGTATATCTGTAGAAGAAGATATCGTCTTTATTAAGACTGCTCAGTCTGCTAATGATAGTGTCGATCTATATACTCAGATTACTTCATTACCAGATAAGGTATTGATCAAACCGTTGAGAAACTCAGAGTTTCTTTCTCTTAAAATGGAAAATAATAAGCCTAAGGATAGTCATAGTATACTTGGTTGCTTATATCGTGAGATTATCAAATCTGGCCATATACCAAATATTACAATCGAAAAAAATATTGGTCGTTCTGCTTTTGACATGAATGATGGACTTACTGTTAGGTCTATAGCTAAATAATTTCTTATGTAGAAAGTAAGTCAAGTTTGAATTATCTAATCTATTAAAACGTTGTCAATAGTTCCAAAACTAACGTCTTAAATTTCTATAAGCAAAAATAAAATGTTTATTATATACCAGCGAGAGCTTTGAAATCTTCTTCAAAGTTCCAAATCCAATAATAACAATTGTTAAAGGTAAAAATATGATCACATCAAAAGTAACTTATCAAGGCGACCTACGCACTACTGCTATTCACTTGCAATCAAACAATGAAATCATCACCGATGCACCAGTTGATAATCAAGGTAAAGGAGAGGCATTTTCACCGACTGATTTGTTGGCGACGAGCTTAGCCAGTTGCATGTTGACCATTATCGGTATTAAAGCTCGTGATATGGATATCGATATTGCAGGCACTACCGCTGAAGTGACCAAAGTAATGGCGGCTGACCCAAGACGTGTCAGTGAAGTACATGTCGCGATTACTTTTAATCAAGAGTTAGATGATAAAACACAAAAAATATTCTATAACACCGCGCTAACGTGCCCAGTGGCGAAAAGTATCCATCCCGATATTATCCAAAATGTGACCATTACTCATAAGAATAATGATTAATATGGCTACCAAGACTTTGCTTATCGTTGCGCATGCGCCATCGCCTAATACCAAAAGATTGGCTCATGCAGCTTATGCTGGTGCTAGTCATCCTGAGTTAGACATTAATGTCATATTAAAGTCGCCACAAGATACCCAGCCTGAAGATGTATTGGCAGCTGACGCACTATTATTAGGAACGACTGAAAATCTAGCATATATGTCAGGGTTGACCAAGGATTTCTTTGATCGTTGTTATTACCCTGTGTTAGAGAAGAAGCAGGGCATGCCGTTTGCGATATATATTCGAGCTGGGCATGATGGGACAGGTACTAAGCTTGCGCTCAAAACCATTACCACAGGACTGCGCTGGTCATGGGTGCAAGAGGCGCTGATTTTACAAGATGATTGGCAAGAAATCTTTACTGATCAAGTCGAAGAGCTAGCGATGACACTGGCAGCTGGGGTAGAAGCGGGTATTTATTAGTTTTTTCGACGCTTTGCTTGTCGCCATTATTAATATCAAAGCTACAGTAATGAAGATATATAAGGATATTAGCAGTGTTGAATGATGATTTAGATAATAGCCAATCGATTGCTCCTACTGGAATAGCATTTTCTCAAGCGTGTGAAAATAATAAGCAGCCGATTCTAGAATTTTTACAGCAAGAGTTGCAAGGTTCTATTCATGTGTTAGAGGTTGGGTCAGGTACGGGTCAGCATAGTGTGTATTTTGCCCCTAGATTGACTCATTTAATATGGCAGACCAGTGATATGTTGGCTAATCACGCCACCATCAATGCTTGGCATGCTGCCTATCCTGCCCCTAATTTATATACACCGCTTACTTTTGATGTATCGTGTGATTCAGTGCCAGTCAATGAGGTTGCCGATATACCGTATGATGCGGTATTTACCGCCAATACCTTGCATATCATGTCGTGGTCTTTAGTGGCTAAATTATTCCAATTGGTCGGTGGTATGCTACCTTTAAATGGTAAATTCATCGTTTATGGACCCTTTAACGAAAATGGTAGTTATAGCAGCGCAAGCAATCGTCAGTTTGACCATAGCTTGCGCCAGCGCGATGCTAACAGTGGCATCCGTCATTTAGAAGACGTTATAGATTTGGCAAATGCACATCATTTAACGTTAAGTAAGCGTTGTGAGATGCCATCTAACAATCAAATATTAGTATTCGAAAAACTTTATTAACGTAAAAAGCTGAGTTGATTCACTGTGATAACACCATGAATCAACTCAGCTTTATGTAAGTTCGAATACGTAAAGACCAACCTATTTATAAATACTAACCCGTATTGCGTAGCCCTGCTGCCAAGGCGTTGATACTACGAATTAATGCATCTTCGACAGCAAGTCTATCGTTATTTTCCAGATTGTCATTGCTAGTGTTATCAGATTGGCGCATACGTTTGAGTAGCTCAATCTGAATATAGTTAATAGGGTCTAAATAGGCGTTACGCCATTCCAATGAATGAGCCAAGTCTTGTTGGTTTGAGAGTAAAGACGCCTGCTCTAGCAAGGAGTTGAGACCTGCGTGCGTCAGTTCATGCTCATCAATCACTGCCTGCATGACCTGCTCACGTAAGCTTTCATCTGCACACAGTTGACTGTATGCACGGGCGATATTCATCTCGGATTTTGTAAAAGCCATTTCGATATTGCTGATAAAGACATTGAAAAACGGCCAGTTTTTATTCATCTCTTTCATTAACGCTTCGTCTTTTTTGACGCTATCTAAAGCGCTGCCCACGCCATACCAAGCAGGAAGGGTAAAGCGCGCCAATGACCAGCCAAATACCCATGGTATCGCTCGAATCGTCGATTTGCTCGGTAGTCCTTTTTTACGGTGAGCAGGACGCGAGCCAATATTGAGCAATGAAATCTCTTGTACTGGCGTAGCCTCAGAATAAAACTGATAGAAGCCTTCTGTGTTATCCGTCAGCTCACGATATTGCTGTTCGCCTGCATCTGCCAAATCAGCAAACAACGCTTCATAGCTATCTAGCTGTTTGGGTTGTTCGACAAATCGTGACGAGCTGGCTTTTAGCGCCCCCGTGATTCCCATGGTTAATTCAAACACGGCAGTATCTGGATTGGCATACTTGGCGTAAAGTACTTCGCCTTGTTCAGTGAACTTGATCTGTCCATTTAAAGTGCCAGCAGGCTGCGCGGCGATGGCTTGATGGGTTGAGCCACCACCACGACTGACGGAACCACCACGACCATGGAACAGGCGGGTGGTGATACCATATTGATTGGCGATATCGGTGATGGTTTGCTGGGCACTATATAATTGCCAAGCGGAGGTAATAATGCCGCCATCTTTAGAGGAGTCTGAGTAGCCAAGCATAATCTCTTGAATGTTTCCTGAGTGCTCAAGTAGCTCCCGATACAGCGGATTGTCCAACACCATTGGCATAATCTTATCGATATTTTTTAAATCTTCGATGGTTTCAAACAGTGGCGCAACTGGTAGGGCAGAAAATAAATGCCCATTCTTATCAATACCCGATAAGCCTGCAAAACGCATCAGTAGCAGCACCTCTAATAGCTGACTGGCGTTATTGGTCATCGAAATTACATAGCTACCAAAAGTATCGTCGCCGACCAGTTTGCGAAGTTTAGCGACAGAATTCATCAGAGCAAGCTGTTCGTGTGTTTGCGCGCTTAAGTTGTCGGTATAAATCAGCGGTGCACCTGGCTTTTCCAGCAAACGCGTTAGCCATTGTTGGCGCTCTGTTTCGCTGAGGGTGCGATAGTCGGGCAGATTCGAGGCGCTAGCAAAAATATCTGCAATGACTTCGCCGTGATATCCTGAATCTTGGCGAATATCCAGCGCAGCCAAATGAAAGCCGCAGGTTTTGACTAGGCGAATAGTATCAAGCAGTAAGCCTTCGCCATGCGCTTTGTCATGAGTATTAACGCTTTTGCGAATAAGGCGTAAATCATCTAACAAGGCCGTCGGTGTTGAGTAAGCCTCTTTTGCAGCCTCATCATCTGTGCCTTGGCTTTGGATATGCTGGTTGGTCGCTTTTATTTTAGCCAGAATAATGGACAGCAATCTTCGGTACGGCTCATTATTGTAATCATCAGGATTGTAGCAAAAGACTTTTTGATCGAGTGTGCTGTAGTCTTTGATACGGGTATAAATCTCTGGCGCGATATCGACGATAGTATCGCTATGAATCAGCTCACGACGCAATTTTCTGACCAATACTTGATAATGACGCAGTACAGTATTGGCATGCATCAATACCGCCATTTCAGTGGTTTCATGGGTGACGAATGGATTGCCATCTCTATCGCCGCCAATCCAAGAGCCAAAACTGACAAAGGCGGGTAAAGGATAGTCGATTAACTCAGGATAGATATCGACGATAGCGTCTTTTATATTACGATATACTTTGGGAATGGCAGTGAATAAGCTGGCATCAAAATAGTGTAAGCCGTTGTTTATTTCATCATAAACCAACGGTTTGCGGCTACGAACTTCGTCTGACGACCATAGCAAATCAATGGTTTCTGCTGTTTTTTGCTTGGCTTGCATAAAGGCTAAGCTACCTTCGGAATAGTCGCTCATGGCATCGGTATGCTCATAGAGGGTCTGCAAGATATTCATGGTGGTGCGTCTACGGGCTTCGGTAGGATGAGCCGTAAAAACAGGAATAAATTTAAGGTGATCAATAAGCTCTTTGATTTGCGCAGGTTCGATTTGCCGCTCACGGCATTCTAACAAGGTGCGGCGAAAGGAGCCCTCCCAGCTTTGATTGGATTGGGCACGCATAGTACGGCGTTGCTCACGCAGATAGTTTTCTTCAGTTAAATTGGCGAGGAAAAAGTAAATAGAGAATGCCCGAATGACGTTTTTTAAGGTTTGATTGTCTAATGAGGCAATAAGATCGATCAGCTGCTGTTTGTGTACTGGATTATGCTCGCGGCGCTCCTGAATAAAGCCTTTCCGCAATGTTTCGATAGTACGTAGGGTATCCTCCCCAGATTGGCGAGAAATGGCCTCACCTAAAAATGCGCCTAACAATCTAACACGCGCACGCAATACGTCGTTCTTCAATAACATAATTGGCTTCCTTGGCTTCTAATCGACTCATTTATCAATGAGATAGGGTGGTTAATAATTAAGGGTCGCTGTTCTTATAGGATATAAATTAAAGTTATTTATATTCATTTGCTAAAAAATCCAAATAGCGTTTCCACGAGCGCTCATCGGCACGTGCATCATATCTATCACTGCCGAACACGCTAAAGGCATGTGGTGCACCACTATATGTCACCATCTCATGCGGTACGTTGGCGGCTTCTAGCGTCTTACCCAAAGTGGCGAAGCTCTCTAGAGAGACAGATTCATCAGCAGAGCCATGGAATACTAAGATTTCTCCAGTTGTCTTGTCATAACTTTGACCCGTTGGAATATCAAAGGCACCATGGAAGGGTACAAATGCTTTTTGCTCAAATCCTGAGCGCGCCAGCTCCAGAGCAACGGTACCGCCAAAACAATATCCCATGGTAGTGCCTTTACGCACATCATTACCTTGTAGTCTTCCAGCATTCAGCGCACCTTGAAGTATGCGGCGCATTTTATTGCGATCATCGTATAACTCCCCAGTTAAGCGTTTGTTTTCTTCAATAGAAGTAGGGCGAACGCCTTGTCCGAACATGTCTGCCGCCAATACATTGTAGCCCTCAGTGGCTAACATGTCAGCACGTTTGCGCTCATAGTCTGTCAATCCATCCCAATCATGAATGAGTAAGATAAAAGGCGCATTCGCTTTGTCCGCTTTGGCGTAATAGCCTTCGTATGCTTGATCATCCACGGTATAGGTAATATTTTTGGTTGTAATGGCGGCAGCTGTTTGGCTGAAAGTCAGTGCCATTAGTCCGATTGACGCACCCATTAGCAATGAGTGATAAGGTTTTTTGGACGGAGTATTTGAAGTTGATAACATAGTAGGTCGCCTTATAATCGTATAAAAAAGATAAATAATTGGCTAAAACTATGCCCATTTTATTTATCAACTGTTTTAATGCTTCCTAAGAGCATACCTTAAAAAATCACCACATGACAAGAATCTATCGTCAACGTTGAAGCTCTCTTTAGATACGCTGAAATTACGGCTTTATCACGGCTGCAAACTTTAACCAAATATCAACAAGGAGTGCCATGAATTAGTCATATTTTTTGGCTAACATTAAAGGTAGCTCTATACAAAGGTTCTAAAGAAATAGAGCCTACTTTTAATTACTAGCTAGGATGCATAATGAAAAATAATATTGATCATACTGACCCCGCTAAAGATATGAATACGGAACGTGGCAATGGCGGTGAGACTCACCAGCGCGCAGGGGATGACACCAAAGTATTGACGACCCAACAAGGTGTCGTCATCTCTGACAATCAAAACTCTCTAAAAGCAGGCGCACGTGGCCCCACATTGCTAGAGGATTTTGTATTACGGGAAAAAATTCATCATTTTGACCATGAGCGTATTCCTGAGCGTATCGTTCATGCGCGTGGTAGTGCTGCTCACGGTTATTTTGAACTCACTGAGTCGCTCGAAAAATATACCACGGCGAAAATTTTGACTGAAACAGGTAAACAGACGCCTTTATTTACCCGTTTTTCTACGGTTGCAGGTAACAAAGGCTCAAAAGATACGCCACGTGATGTGCGTGGTTTTGCCGTAAAGATTTATACCGAAGAAGGCAATTGGGACATCGTTGGTAACAACATGCCGATTTTCTTTATTCAAGATGCGATGAAGTTTCCAGACCTCATTCATGCGGTCAAACCAGAGCCTGATCGTGGATTTCCGCAAGCCGCTTCGGCGCACGATACCTTTTGGGACTTTGTGTCATTAAGTCCTGAGACCATGCATAATTTAATTTGGCTGATGAGTGATCGTGCACTACCACGCAGTTTACGCATGATGGAAGGCTTTGGTATTCACAGCTATCGTTTAATCAACAAAGAAGGCAAGAGCACCTTTGTCCGTTTCCATTGGAAACCTGTACTCGGTGTACAGTCAACCACATGGGATGAGGCGGTAAAAATCTCAGGCGCTGACTCTGATTATCATCGCCGTGATTTATTTGAAGCCATTAATAATGGCGACTATCCTGAATGGGAGTTTGGCGTCCAGTTATTTACTGAAGAAGAAGCTGATAAGTTCCCGTTTGATCATCTAGATGCCACCAAATTGATTCCAGAAGAGATGGTGCCAGTGAAAGTCGTGGGTAAAATGGTGCTGAACCGCTATCCCGATAACTTTTTTGCAGAAACGGAGCAAGTGGCGTTCTGTCCATCGCATCTGCCACCAGGTATCGACTTCAGTAATGACCCATTATTACAAGGTCGTCTGTTCAGTTATTTAGACACGCAGTTATCACGTTTAGGTTCGCCTAACTTTGCCCAAATTCCAATCAATGCGCCGAAATGCCCGTTTGCCAATAATCAGCAAGATGGTCATATGCAGATGCAAGTATCTAAGACTCGTGTGCTCTATGAACCGCAAAGCTTAGATCCGACTAGACCGCGCGAAAGTGTCAAACGTGGCTTTGAATCATTCCATGAGCAGTTGGATGATGGTGTGAAAGGTCGCGTGCGTGCAGAAAGTTTTGCCGATCATTATAGTCAACCGCGGATGTTCTATCGTAGCCAGACGCCAGCTGAACAAGCACACATTGCTTCTGCTTATGCCTTTGAGCTAGGTAAAGTAGATACGGCGCATGTACGTACGCGTATGCTGAGCCATCTGCCGCATATTGATGAAGACTTGGCAAATCGTGTGGCAACAGCGCTAGGTATGGAACTGCCAGAGCCTGCTGATGCCGCTGCTCCTGTACAGGATATGGCGACATCGAAAGCAGTACAAACCATTGGTCTAACGCTTAAGAGTTTAAAAGGCCGTTTGATTGGTATCTTGGTCGCTGAAGGCTCTAAGCATAGTGAAATCAAAAAGTTCGAAGAGGCGGCAAAAGCGCAGGGTGCTAGCGTGAAAATTGTTGCGCCCAATAAAGAAGTTGTCTTAGATGACGACACTCGCATACAAGCAGATGAGCGTCTCGCTGGCGGCCCTTCAGTGATGTTTGACGCAGTCGTTAGTATTATTATGCCAGACCAAGCTAAAAAGCTAGCAAAAGACAGCTCAGCACTAGATTGGTTCAATGATGCCTATGGACATTGCAAAGCGATTGCTTATTGCGGGGCGACTGATGAGTTTATCTTAAGTAAGCTACCTATCGAAAAAGACGCCTTTATCACGCCACTGGCTGAATTGGATACTTTTATTGAAAATGCCAAATCTCGTCTGTGGGAACGTGAGCCAAAGGTTCGTGACTTGGCATAAGGTAGTATTAAGTTTAAACTTCTGATACTTTTAAAATTTTACTAATTTAACGAAAACTCAGCTTTAGCGCTGGGTTTTTTTTGATGGCAAGTTTTATAAAAAAGCAATTTATAGTCACAAGCGTTCACTCAAAGTCATTACAAGTTGAATGGTGGGCGTTATACTAAATCCTATTAAGGCGCGTTAAAAGCGTCTCCTATAATAGGGATGCTATAACAGTGAGCAATCATGTAGCAGGGAATGCAAATGAGTTTATGTGACATTGTACGCTTGGATGGATATATTCAAAGTACTTATCTTGCGGTATATCCAGATAAAATCATGCTGCTGGACGGTGGTTGCCGCCCTGATGTAGCGATGGTATTAGATTATATTAGAACGAGGTTACAGCGACCAATCAGCGATCTAAAAGTCGTCGTGGTGACCCATATGCATCCTGATCATGCAGGCGGCGCTCATCAATTCAGAAAAGAGACGGGCTGTATCATTGTTTCGGCAGAAAAAAAGCGTCAATGGTATAGCGGTATCGGTGGGCATGCCATGCATTTTGTGGATATAAATCTTGCGCATTATGTGGCGAGACGTCAAGGTCGCTCCCTTAAGAACCTGTATTATCCTGCCCATCTTACGCCTGATATGACCGTTAAAGATGGGGATAGTGTGCCGAAATTTGATGAATGGCAAGTACTGGAAACACCCGGACATACAGATCGTGACTTGTCTCTATTTCATGTACCAAGTCGGCAAGTCTATACGGCCGATCTCATTATCAAACTGCGTCATAAGTTTGGCGCCTTTTCCTATTTATGATCCTAAAGTCTATATTCAGTCACTACAAAGAATAAAGGCGTTAAAACCTTCTATGGTTATGATGGCACATGGGCGTGAGCTAGCAATAGACGCAGAAACGTTTGATATGCTGATTACGCAAGCACCCAAGCATCCACGGACGATCAAAGACACGATTAAGCATAAGCTACTGTGGCGAAAAGACACTGACTTCACTATTTTTAAACGAAACCGTAAAAAATAAAGTGAAATTTTAAGCAAAAAAAAGCCCAGTCATTATTAATATAATGACTGGGCTTTCTAAATATGGTGGGCCGACCGCGACTCGAACGCGGGACCAATTGATTAAAAGTCAACTGCTCTACCAACTGAGCTATCGGCCCTGAAGAGTGTATAAAAAAGCATGGCTTTTTTTAACTCTGCAAGTGAATTTACAACTTCGTAAATTCGGTGAAGTTTTCTAAAAGAAAGCTTCTTAAACTTTGTTACTTATTATGCCAATACCTGATAGGGCAATGTACATAACAAGCATAATACTAAATATGGTGGGCCGACCGCGACTCGAACGCGGGACCAATTGATTAAAAGTCAACTGCTCTACCAACTGAGCTATCGGCCCTGAGCGAAGATAAAATGAAGTAGTACTTCATCTGAGTGCAAGAGAATTTACATTTTCATAAATTCTAAAAACTCTATACCTTTACTAGGTTTATATCTACTACAAGATAAGTTTCCTTAAAGGCAAACTTATTAAAACTAGACATCTAAAAAATGTCTTTAAACTTAATTTTTAATATTAGGTAAATCAACATTAAAAGAGGCATTAAGTTTGTTTCAACGTTTAAAGAATTTCTATCCCTAAACGTGAGAGCACATTATATACACTATCAGGACAATTACAACCCCGTAATATAAAAAAAGTGCAATTAATGCGAAAAAATGCGTTTTTTTATATAATTTGGCTTATTGGTGGCTGTTTCATGGCAGTAAATGCCTATTTAAAACGTCAGTCGCGACGTTTTAGTCCCTAGACAGTGCTTCAACAGGGTCTAATTTAGCAGCATTACGCGCTGGCAAGAATCCAAATACGACACCAATCAGTGTTGAACAAATAAAAGCAGCAATAATAGAGGTTGATGAGTAAATCACTTTAAAGCTATCACCAGCAAAATTATTAATGATTTCACCAATAGCAAAGGCCAGTCCAATACCTAATAAGCCGCCCAAAATACAGACGAGTACGGCTTCTATCAAAAACTGCTGCATGATATCGTTTTGACGAGCCCCAACTGCCATACGTACACCAATTTCATTAGTGCGTTCCGTGACCGATACTAGCATAATATTCATCACACCAATACCACCAACGATCAATGAGATAACAGCAACCGATGAGATGAGCAGTGTCATAGTACCTGTGGTCGATTCAATGGTCTGACGAATAGAGTCTGAGTTAATAATATTAAAATCATCTTTACCATGGCGACCTTCTATTATGTCGGAAATAGCTGACTCAGCGACACTAGATGAGACACTATCATCTAACAGTGCTATAAAACTATCAATATTTGCACTACCAGTTATACGTGACATCACAGTGGTATAAGGCATATATATGACGGGTGTCGTGCTACTTGGTCCAAAGCCACTGTCGCTTGCCTCAAGGACGCCAACCACTCGTCCAGGCACACTACCGATGAGTATGACTTCTCCGATAGGGTTATCTATATCTGCAAAAAAAGCACTCTTGGCATTGTCATCGATAATAATATCTTGACTGCGAAGGTCGATACTTTGCGAATCGAAACCTTGACCTAATGCCAGCGTCTCACCAGTGACCTCTAGATAATACTCACCAACACCATTGATGGTCGAGTCTTCCTGCACGCTGCGATAGCGTACACTAGAGCTGGTATTGACTTGAGGGCTCACATTGATAACATACGGTTGACTGCTGACCGCTTCTGCATCTTCTGGTGTGAGGTTGTCGTCATTATATTTACGTCGCGGGTCGCCTCTAGGGTAGCCGTCATTCACTGTTATAGTATTGGTTCCTAGCGAGCTAATATTTGCGAGAATTTGCTGCTGAGAGCCTTGACCAAGACCAACGATAGACACAACCGCAGCGATACCGATGATAATGCCTAACATGGTCAGCAATGTGCGCATCTTGTGTGCACGCATGGCAAGTAAGGACATTTTAAAAGCTTCGAGCAAACGATCCACAAAGCTGCCGAAGGCACTTTTACGATGTCCACCGAGGATAGATGCTGGGTGTTGAGTTGTCGGTCTATAATGCTCAGTTTTGTAATCTGCAATGACGTAGCCATCTTTTAACTCAATAACTCGTTCGGCTTGGGCAGCAAGTTTGGGATCATGAGTGACCATATAATGGTATGACCTTTAGCATTTAGATCATGTAAGATCGCCATCACGTCTTCGCCAGATTTGCTATCTAGTGCACCAGTTGGCTCATCTGCTAAGATAACATCGCCACCATTCATCAGGGCGCGAGCAACAGAAACACGCTGTTGTTGGCCGCCTGAGAGCTGGCTAGGACGATTATTTACCTTTTCACCAAGACCTAGATCGGTCAAGAGCTTTTCTGCGCGATTGATTCGTGCCTCAGTGTTCATACCAGCATATACGGCAGGGACGGCAACGTTATCTTTAGCGCTAATGTCACCGAGTAGGTGGTAGCGCTGAAAGATAAAGCCAAAATGCTCTCGGCGTAACTCAGCCAGCTCATCTGCCTCTAGTTTGTTTGCTGATTGGCCGTAAATCTTATAGTCACCTGCTGTCGCCTGATCTAAGCAACCTAAGATATTCATTAGAGTAGACTTACCAGAGCCAGATTGCCCGATAATCGCGACCATTTCACCTTGATTAATCGTTAAATTAACCTTGTGCAATACGCGAATGGTTTGCTCGCCAGCAGCAAACTCTCGAATAATACCCGACAGCTCCATAATGGGCTTGTCAGCGGTAGATGTAGTGTTATTCTGTGAGTGAGATTCTGTCGATGTGTTAGTGCTGTCGGTCGGCTGTTTAGCAGATTGAGATATAGTCATAGCAATGTCTTTAATCAAAGATAGTGAGTGTCGTGAGAAAAGGGCTAAGTTGCTCAAGCCCTTTCATCGTTAACATAGTCAAAGAATTAATTACATCCTTGGAGTACCACCAGGTATACGAGTACGACCACCACCTTTACCTGAAGCATTGGCACTACCTTCGCCGATGATGACTTGCTCACCTTCTTTTAAACCACTTAAAATTTGCGCATTTACTCGGTTATCAATGCCCACTTCTACTGTGCGAGGTTCTACTGTGCCGTCATCATTTAGTACGCGTACAACCTTGCTGGTTTTTGCTTGACCTTCAGTTTGATTTCTCGCGGGTCTTTCTTGTATGGCTGCTGATGGCACAAGCAACGCGTCTTTGGCTTGATCGATGATGATATAAATCTGGGCGGTCATATCAATACGAAATAATCGCTCAGGGTTAGCTACTTCTACGTAGCCAACATAGTAGATTGCAGAATCGGTTGAGCTGGTCTTGCTAATTTCCTCAGGTGCCGGCTCAATAGCTGTCAGTGTCGCATCATACTGCTTGTCTGGATTACCGATGATATTAAAGTAGGCGGGCATACCAGCATTGACATTGATAACATCGGCTTCGGAGATTTGTGCGTTGATTCTAACAGTAGACAAATCTGCTAAAGTTACGATGGTCGGGGCTGTTTGATTGGCATTGACCGTCGTGCCTTGCTCTGTGGTCACTGATACGACAGTACCTGATATTGGTGCGCGAATCGTTGTATAGCTAAGGTCTTCTTGAGCCGTTGCGACATTGGTTTGAGACTTTCGTAATGCTGCTTGTTGGCTATTAATGTTTGCAGTGGCTGTTGCAATGGCGGCTTGTGCCGTATCAATAGCAGCGCGTGCATTGGCAACGGCTGCTTTTGCGGTCTCGACATTGGTCGCTTGTGTATCATATTCTTGTTGTGAGATAGCATCGATAGCGACTAAGTCTTGCAAACGTGCAAAATCAGACTGTGCTTGTTTAAGCTCAGACTGACGGCTGGCAAGATCGGCATAGGCACTTTTTAGACTAGCTTGTTTGCTTAACGATTCTGCTTGCGCACTTTGTAGCGCGGCTTCGCTTTGCTCAAGACTGGCTTGTTCATTGCTCAGGCTGTTCTTCTGAGTCACTTGATCAATCTGTGCAATCAAATCGCCTTGTTTCACCTCGTCACCCACTTCTACATAGAGGTTTGTGACCTCACCAGAAACCTGTGCACCGACATCAACGGTATTAAGTGCTTTAACTTTACCTGATGCCATGACATTGTTTTCGATATCACCAACCTCAACAGGTGCGGTTAAATAACTGGGTTTTTCTTCTTCTGGTTTTAAAAAAGTATAGGCCAAAGCCCCTAATGCTACGATGATTAAGGCGATGACACCCCATTTGATAGCAGACTTTTTGCTTATTTTGCGCATAACAACAATCCAGTCACAATGAAATCAAGTGTACATATAGTAGAGGCTTGAAGTCCAAAAGGGAATGGTAATTAGTTTAAGAAAGGTTAAGGTGGTTTTGTAAAAAAAAATAATCATCTGAACGTAAGTTAGGATAGTAAAGTTATTCATATTGAAACAAGGATTTTATGATGCTAAATCATCAGCAAGTTCAAGATATAGTTAATGATTATGGTAGAAAAATAGGGTTGAGTACCAATGATGTGATCTTAAGAAAAAAGCCATCTGGATTCGGGGAACCACATTTAGAGATAAGTGATGACTATTACCATTATGTAGTATGTGAACGAGGTAGCGAACTCACTAGAAAGTCTTCTAGGGACGTAGATGATTTTATCTATAGGTTTTTTGAGACTACAACTTCTATGATAGCGAGTGAGTATCAACAGCAAAATACTGTCATCGGTGAGGATCAAAGAATAATTTGCTTTCGTAAACAAATCGAACTTATGACTGAATTAAGCGATGAGTGGGGTAAAAGAAAAGAGGTTGATATAGCAGAAATTTTACAGAACGCTCCTTATTCAGTTAACAAAATTACTTGGCTAAATAAGTTATTGAATTTTTTCAACCAATCAAACGGCAAACAGCCGCTTACCTGATAACTCAAGCGCTGCCTGCAATAATAACTCCCACGCTGGCTGACGCACGAGTCCTTTGATGGCTTGGTCACATTTATAAAGCAGGGCAGGCCATTCAGCCGTTTGCGCTTTTGACTGGCGACGGCAAGCTTGCTGGTACAATCCTTGTTTGCTACGCCAGATACCAAGCGCTTGCGGGTCTTGCCCATCCATCAACTGCATAATTTGCCGCATGTCTTTACTGATTGCCCATAATACCAAGGTGGTTGGCTCGTCGGTGGCTTTCAGCTGAAACATGATTTTGGCGACTTGCGTGCTGTTACCGGCAAGCATGGCATCCGATAAATCAAAGACGCTAAACTGTGCATCACTGACCAACGCGGCTTGTAGATCCTTAATGTCTAAGGCAACATTGTTTGGAAGTTGTGTAGAGTGATCAGCCTGTTGAGTAGCCTCAATATTCTTAGCGACTAGCTGCGGCGCAAATAAGTAGGATAGCCGCCATAAGGTCTGATAAGCGCTTAGCAGATGGTGCTCAGTATGCGACATAAGCAGCTGCCAGGCTTCTTGCGATAGCCGTAAACCAAACTGCTGAGCTTGTATTTGCAGTAGCTGCTGTCGTTGCTGCTCATTATATAAATTGCAATCAATGACATGACCATATTGAGCAAATGGCGTAAACCACTTACTGCTTTGCGATCGTTTGTCTTGTTTGGGCGTGAGCCATAATAAACTATGACTGTGCGTCCCTGTTTGAGCTTCAACGGCAAAGCGCTCAAGCTCAGTGATGACCGCCTTGTCAGGCTTATGATTGCCCGTCACGATGAGTGCACTGGCATCATCAAATAAAGACTGGCTACCAAGCTCTGACAATACTTCTTGCCAGCTCTTGACTGATATCAGCTCAATACGCTTAATCGCGTAATTCTGCGCGCGGCAATGTGGGCGCAAGGCATCGATGAGCCATTGACTGAGTAGTGGCTCATCACCATGCGCCAGCCACAAGCCCGCGACTGCAACGGAAGGCTGTAGTAGCTTTGGATAGGCTTGTATAAAGGTATCTTGCATAGGGTAATAAGTACACAGATTGATGAAAATAAACGTGGAATGTGTTGCGCATTATAAATTATGGGTTTGGCACCACCACCGCGATCGACGTTGAGCCATTACCGCTTTGCACAGATTGTCTGACTCCAGAAGAGCTGACCTTTGGTAGGGAGATGGCGACTTATTGATCAGTAATTCGGCGTGCCAATCTGTCATAGAGCCAGTCACGAATTTGATCGCCTTGCTGATCATCAGTGCTCACCGATGCTTCATTATATTGATAGCTACGCTCGACTTGAATGGGGTTGCTTAACGTAATTGGTTTACCATTTTCCATCGTCTGATAGCTGACATCTGCTGAAAGTACCAAACGGATCTCTGTCAAGACACCGACCAGCTCATAACGCTTAAAACGCACGTTATTGATGGTGATAGCGGCAATGGGTTCAGCACTTGCTTGTTTGTTATTGTTCGCAACATCAGCTGCTGTCATGTTGTCAATGACCTCAACACCTAAAGTTTTCAGGCGTCTTGTCAATGGCAGCTTAAGCGGAAATGAGGTGCGATTGTCTTCGAGAATCACCGCTGTTTTGGCGACATCAAGCAGCATTGGCGCATCATAGCCACGCAGTTGAAAGCCGCAGCCACTAATAGCTGCCGTTGCACCTAATAGCGTAAACATTGGCAGGGCAGTCAGAAAAGCCGCCACCAGTTTTTGTCCGCTTGATTTTTTAGCAAAAGCGTCTTTTTTGCTTAAGCTGGCTTTGGGTGACTGACCTGCTCGATATTTATACGACATAATCGCTATCCTAATATTATGAATAGGCTCAGATTAATCATTAAACTAATAAAAAGTACTGAGCCTAAAAAATCTAGCCTACCACCACGATGTTTACCAGCTTATTGGGGACGACGATTTCTTTTTTGATGTCGCCAGTCAAGAATTTTGCCACACTTTCCATTGAGCGTGCTTGTGCTTTTAGCTGTTCTGGATCGCTATTTGGGGCTACGTCCATTTTACCGCGCATTTTACCATTGACCTGTACTACCATCGTGATCATATCTTGTACCAGAGCGCTTTTATCAACTTCTGGATAATTCAAGGTAATGGTATCTAAACCCAATTGCTCAAGTAAATGTTCACCAATGTGCGGCGCATATACGGATAGCATAATCAGCAGATCCGTCAATGCCTCATGCTGTACCTGTAGGTCTTGCGTGCTATTGGCCTTAAAGCCAGTCAGCTCGTTGGCAAGCTCCATCAAACTTGATACAGGTGTGTTTAATGCCAAACGATCACCCAAATCACTATCGATTTTAGCAATGGTTTCATGAGTTTTACGGCGTAAGTTTTTGGCTTCTTTGCTTAAGCCATCAGTGCTCAAAGCTTCATTGTTCAGCGTCTCGATACTTAGGTTCGCGGCAGTAAGCGCTTGCATGTGTTCAGTAGCAATACGCCATACTTTTTTGACGAAGTTATAAGGGCCTTTGAGTGCATCATCTGACCATTCTAGCGTTTGATCCGCAGGTGCGGTGAAGAGCGTATAGAGACGAACGGTATCAGCGCCGTATTTATCTATAGTAATTTGCGGATCGACACCGTTATTTTTTGACTTAGACATTTTTTCGATTTTGCCAATGGTTACGGGCTGCCCATCAGATTTTAAGATGGCTTTAATCGGTTGACCACGCTCGTCATAGTCGATATCAATGTCTTCTGCAAAATAGTAGGTAGTACTGCCATCCGCATTTAGGCGATAGAATGTCCCTGCCAATACCATGCCTTGCGTCATCAAATTAGCAAACGGCTCATTTCCTGACACCAAGTCTTCATCACGCATCAGTTTATGGAAGAAGCGTGCATAAAGTAGATGCATCACCGCGTGCTCAACACCGCCGATGTATTGATCGACAGGCAGCCACTTATTGGCGGCAGATTTGTTGACCATGCTTTGCCCATCATTTGGGCTTGCAAAGCGTGCATAGTACCAGCTTGACTCCACAAAGGTATCAAAGGTATCGGTTTCGCGCTCAGCAGGATTACCGCATTTAGGACACGTCGTATTGACAAACTCTGGAATATTTTTTAACGGATTTCCGCGACCATCAGGAACGACATCAGTCGGCAAGACAACGGGCAAATCTTGCTCTTCGACAGGTACGGTACCGCAATGCTCACAGTTAACCATTGGGATAGGACAGCCCCAATAACGCTGGCGAGAAACCCCCCAATCACGGAGACGGTATTGGATTTTTTTCTTAGCAAGCTCTTGTGGTTCTAGTTTGGTCAGCATCGCTTCAAATGCTTGCTCAAAGTCTAAACCATCAAATTCACCTGAATTGACCAAAGTATTGCGTTCGGTATAAGCACGATTAATCTCAGTATCGTTCGCCTTTGCATCTGCTTCCAACGCATCGAAATAGCCGACAGGGATATCGATGACTTGTTTAATGGGTAAGCTGTATTTAATCGCAAACTCATAATCACGCTCATCATGAGCAGGGACAGCCATCACTGCGCCTGAGCCGTAGCTCATAAGCACATAGTTGGCAACCCATACTGGCACTTCTTCGCCAGTGAGTGGGTGCGTGACCGTAAGACCAGTAGCCATGCCGATTTTTTCAGCTTTAGCTAGGTCTGCTTCTGCAACTGAGCCTTTTTTACAAAGCGCACAGAATTGCGCAATCGCTTCATCATGCTCAGCCGCATACTGCGCTAGCGGATGTTCGGCTGCGACCGCCACATAAGTCACACCCATCAAAGTATCAGGGCGAGTAGTGAACACATCTAACGTATTGGTCTCGCCAGCAAGCTCATAAGGGAAGTGTACTTCCATGCCTGCGCTGCGACCAATCCAGTTGCGCTGCATGGTCAATACTTCTGATGGCCAGTGACCTTCTAGCTGATCCAAATCATCGAGCAATTCGTCAGCATAATCAGTGATATTAAAGTAATACATCGGAATGTCGCGCTTTTCGACCGCAGCGCCACTACGCCAGCCTTTACCATCGATGACTTGCTCGTTGGCTAAGACGGTATTATCAACAGGATCCCAGTTGACGGTCGAAAGCTTTTTGTAGACCAAGCCTTTTTTGTATAGCTGTAAAAACAACCATTGCTCCCACTGATAATACTCAGGGCTGCAAGTAGCAAATTCACGTGACCAGTCAATAGACAAACCCAGTAGTTTAAGCTGCGCGCGCATGCTGTCAATATTGGCAAACGTCCATTTGGCAGGTGGCGTTTGGTTAGCAATCGCCGCGTTTTCTGCTGGCAAGCCAAAACCATCCCAGCCCATAGGCTGCATGACTTCATAGCCCTTGAGGCGATAGTAGCGGCTCAGTACATCAGAGATGGTATAGTTACGCACGTGACCCATATGCAGCTTACCGCTTGGGTAAGGGAACATCGACAGCATATAGCGACTTGGCTTATCGCTTGGCTCATTGCTCACTTCAAAGCGCTTGTCAGTTGCCCATTTGGCTTGCTGCGCCGCTTCTATCGCTTGTGGGTTATAATGATTGTTTTCAGCTTGGTCAGATGTCACAGTATTGCTCATAGTTGGCTCGAGATTGATTAATACGAATAAATTGGGTGAAATTTCACAATGCCATAGCATAGCGTAATTTGGCAAAAATTGCGACGATATGATAGGGCGTTTGCGCATGACGAAGAATACAAATTTGAAAATTTGAGCGGGTTTTTAATGTTTTGGTTATCATAAACCAAATACCCATAGGCTTAGGTATAATAAACAGAATAATGATCAATGATCAATGATCATTGATTTGGAGTTTTTATGACCATCACCATTTACGGTATCAAATCTTGCAGCACCATGAAAAAAGCCTTTACCAAGTTAGATGAGTTGGGTGTCAGCTATGATTTTCATGATTATAAAAAACAAGGTATCGATAAAGATAGCGTCCAACATTGGGTAGATGAATTAGGCATTGATAAAGTGCTCAATAAGCGCGGTACGACATGGCGAAAACTAGACGACAGTCAAAAGCAGGCGGCTGATGCTAGTCTAGATAACGCCATTGATTTGCTCGTAGAAAATACCAGTATGATTAAGCGTCCGATAGTTGAAGGTGAGCAGGTAGATAAAAATATATTACTATGCGGTTATGATGAAGCTGAGTTTGATAAAGTTTTTTCGTAAAAGAATACGGCTACCATCAATAAAGCCCGAGCTAAGAACCTCTTAGCTCGGGCTTTATAACACCTAGAATAAACCAAATCACACTTGCGAGCCATATAAGCAAGACGTAAAAGCGAATTTGTTCAGCATTCCAATCTAGTGCAAACCACTCAATGAGGAAAAATGACTTCCAGCCTTCTATCCATTTTGCGCCACCATAGCCAATAATCCACCAGCAATACAAGCTTTCTAAGATAAAAAGCAGACACCAGAGCCACAATGCCATGATTTACTCCTGCTAGTCCGCCAATGATGAGCCTAAATCACGACTGATTAATGTACCAACCCCTTCATTGGTAAAAATCTCTAACAGCGTGGCATGAGGCACACGACCATCGACGATCACCGCGCTTTTTACGCCGCTACGTACCGCATCAAGTGCACATTGGATTTTGGGAATCATACCGCCTGAGATAGTGCCGTCTTCAATGAGGCTGTCGACTTTCTTTGGTGTGAGTCCAGTCACGACTTCGCCGTCACGACCCAGCACACCTTTGATATTGGTTAGAAGCATGAGCTTTTCAGCTTGTAAAAATTCCGCTACTTTACCTGCAACCAAGTCGGCATTGATATTGTACGTATTGCCTTCGCTATCGACCCCAAGTGGCGCGATGACGGGAATAAAATCAGAGGCAATGAGCATGTTAATCACGTCTTTATTGACACTGACCACATCACCGACAAACCCTAAATCGACGGGCACAGCAATCCCATCTGTGCCAATTTTTTCCATCATCAGTTTTTTGGCTAGGATTAAATTGGCATCTTTACCCGTCAAACCGATAGCGCGGCCACCGTGCTTGTTGATTAAGCTAACAATAGATTTGTTGACGCTACCACCTAAGACCATCTCGACGATATCCATGGTGCTTTTATCGGTGACGCGCATACCATCGATACGGTCTGACTGACGCCCCAACTCTTTTAATAAATTATCCACTTGTGGACCACCGCCATGCACGACCACGGGATGAATGCCAACAGTTTTTAACAAAACGATGTCGCGGGCAAATGAGCTCTCAAGCGCAGGATCCGTCATCGCATTGCCACCGTATTTGACCACGATAAGCTTATCGACAAAGCGCTGGATATAAGGCAGCGCTGTGGTCAATACTTCAGCAGTGTTTTTGGCATCATCTAAATTAAGCGTCATTATAAACTCCTAAGTTATGGTATTAAAAAGTCATATTTTTATTTGACAGCAACTACTTTGACGGTAACTATTTTGCTCAAAACTATTCGGCAGGAATAGCGACAATTTGTTCCGCCAGTTTTTTATCAAATGGGCGACATAAAGCGGCAAATTTTGCTTGAATGTCGCGTAAGTCTTCTATGCTATCACCAGCAAAGCGTGCGGTAAGATTGTGACTGGTATTTGATTGGCGGAGCACCCCAAAACCATGGGCGAAATCCAAACGCACGCCATCAATACAGCTCAGCTTCGTCCCCACTGGCAATAAGCATTTGGCTTGCTTGGACGTCATATATTGCCGACTCATCGAACAACGGCAAAGCGATGGCTGGCCAGTAGCTATCCAATGATCACCAGAATCTTTTGCTACAGTCGCTTCCACGAGCTGGCGTAAATACTGACAAAATTTGGTCAGCTGCTCGACGATAGCATCGTCTTTTTTAAGGGTTTTAAGCATCGGCAAATAATGATCCGCCGTACTGACCATAGCAGGCAATTGCTCTGTAATATCAGTCAGAGATTTTTTACCCTGAGCATCGTAAGCCGCTAGCCAATGCAGCAATCGCAAGGCCGCGTACATGGCGTCATCATAAATAATAAAGCGGCTATCGTTAAATATGAAATGCCCTGACAATTCACCCGCAAAGACAATTTGACCAGCAGATTGCTGCATCTGTCGGCGCATAAAGCTGCTGCCCGTTTTACTGAGCACAGGTGTTGCGCCAAGCTCAGACAAGAGTTTCGGTAGATGATGGGAGCATTTAATATCAAAAAGGATTTGAGAGGGCAGTTGTGAATGGTCTGGGCTTTTAGAACACAGCGATTCGGGGTGTTCGGTCAGCGCCACTTGCGCTAATAAATATAGCAAGTGATCGGGCGTGACAACTTTACCGCTATTATCAACGATCATTAAGCGGTCGCCATCGCCATCAAAAGCGATACCTATATCTGCTTGATGTTGACGCACACTTCGCTGTAATTGTTTAAGACGGTGTGGTTCAGTGGGATCTGGATTGCCAGAGGGAAAACTGCCATCTGCGATGTCATTAATCATGATGACTTGCTGGCAAAAATGCTCAAATAAACGCTGGGCGATATTACTGGTCGCGCCATGCATACAGTCTATGACGATTACTACATCAAGGGTGCCAGATGGTTGTTGGTTATCTTTAAGAAGTGGTTTATTACAGGGATGGATTTGCTTAAAGACTTGAGCGATAGCCTCAATATAAGTCGTCGCGACTTGTGCATCAGATAAATTGAAAGGTTGATTACAAATAGATTTAGCAGTTGTATTTGTCAGCGTATTTTGAGCATCGACCTGTGTTTGACCGTAATTAAGGTGACAGGCATAGTTAGCCCGTGTTTTTTGCCAAAGCAACTGAATCTCTGCATGACTCGGAGATTGATGATTGACCAGCCATTTGATACCTAAAATATCTTTAGCAGAATGACTGGCGGTGACGATAATGCCATGACCCGAGTATTGCTCTGCCCAAAAAACCATCATGGGGGTAGTGATTAACCCCAGTCGGATAACTTGTAAGCCATGTTCAGTCAGTATATTAGCCAATCTCTGAGCGATAATATCACTACCGAGACGCACATCATAACCAAGCACAACGACGGTACTTGTAAGGTCAATACTTGGTTTTGGCAGGCAGGCTTTGACAGGATCTGCTGTTGGGTTGCAATCTGCGGCACTATAAAGCTGAGCAAATGTCTTGCCCAATGCTTGAATAAAGTCAGTGGTAAAATGCTGGCGTGAACCACGAATATCATAAGCACGAAATAAGCATTGCTGCGCAGCAAAAGACGGCATCGCTTACTCTCCTTATGGCGTGATTCACGTGATGGTGATTTTGTGATAACTAAAAGATAATTAACATGGCAAATCAGTAATGACGACTGATTATTGGCGGCCTGAATGTCCAAAGCCGCCTGCACCGCGTGCACTGGTATCACTAAATTCTGATACCACTTCAAACTCAGGGCGGGCAACGGGTACGACGACATATTGTGCCATACGTTCCGCAGGATTCAACACAAAGTCTTCATTACTACGATTCCAAATACTGACCATCAGCTCACCTTGATAATCGGCATCAATCAAGCCGACCAAATTACCCAAGACGATACCGTGCTTATGACCAAGACCTGAGCGCGGTAAAATCATCCCTGCAAAGTTAGGATCTTGGATATAAACCGCCAAACCAGTACCAATTAAATGCGTGGCACCTGCTTTAATCGTCAATGGCTCATCAATACAAGCGCGCAAGTCGATACCAGCGCTGCCATCAGTGGCGCGTGTCGGTAACGAGAACGCTTTATCTTCAGTAATTTTGGGGTTTAATACTTTAACTTGTACAGCTTGCATAACGCACTCACTTAACGGTTGGATAGTTTCTAAATAATATTGTTTCTAAATAATATAGTTTTAACGTTGGCTATGTGATTATAGTATCAACACACTTGCCAAACCTAAGAATGACATAAAGCCGACGATATCCGTCACAGTGGTTAAAATAACCGAGGCGGATAGGGCAGGGTCAATATTCATGCGTTTTAGGAGCAGTGGAATACTAATGCCCGAAACGTTAGCAGCAGTCATATTAATCGCAATGGCAAAACCAATGACGGCGCTAATTTTAATGTCATGAAACCATAATTGGGCAATAATCGCCATGATTATCGCCCATATGATACCGTTTATCGCGCCAACCCACAGCTCTTTATTTAATAACCACAAACGGTTGGAACCACCGATTTGACCCATCGCCATACCGCGAATGACGACAGTTAATGTCTGAGACCCGGCAATACCGCCCATACTAGCAACCACAGGCATGAGTATCGCCAGCGCCACCACTTTTGCCAGTACCGCCTCGAACTGACCAATCACAGCGGCAGCCAATAAGGCGGTACACAAGTTAATGCCCAGCCAAATACTGCGGCTTTTGGCACTGGTTAAAATAGGCGCAAACAGCTCTTCATCTTGGCTGACACCCGCGAGGTTTTTCATGGTGCTATCGACATCATCTTGGATAATTTCCATGATGTCCTCGCCATTTAACTGACCGACCAATTCACCGTGGCTATTAATAACGGGGGCAAAACGAATATCCTCTGAGCGGAAAATCGCCGCGGCATCTTGGATGTCTAAGCGATCATTAATGGTGATGGCGTTATCAATCAATTCTGAGACTAAAGTAGTTTGATCGTGTTTAATCAAATCGACCAGACTGAGCAGCCCGAGTAATTGTTGGCTTTGATCGACGACCAGCAGCTCTTGGCTTTCATCATCGAGCAAATCGTCATTTTCTCGTAGCCAGTTCTGTACTTCTGCAAGGGTGATATCATCCCTAATCTGAATGAGGTCAGGATCCATGTAACGACCGACTTCCCAGTCAGCATAGGTATCGAGCTTATTGACCTGCACTCGGATGTCTTCATCCAAGGTTGCCATGACCGAGGTACGCACACTTTCGGTGACGGTGTCTAAAATCTCAGAGATGTCTTGCGCATCAAGGTCTTGGGTAAATAAGGAAATGTCTTTCGATGAGACGTTTTCTAACAGCGGCTGGCGTGTATCAAACTCTAACTCGGCAAGTACTTCGCCTTTGATATTTTCTGGTACTTGTGCCCAAATCAATAAGCGATTTTGGCTAGGGAACGATTCTAATAGGCTCGCAATCTCATATTTGGACTGCTTTTCTAAAAACTCAGTAATCGCCTCGTATGCCTTGTCAGCAACCAAACTTTGCAGGTATAGAAGCTTATATTCGCCGCTATACTCTGCTGGATTGTAATCTCCCTGTAGCGTAGATGGTCGTTCCTGATCAGGCATAGGGGTAGGCATAAAGGTTCCAAAGTTTTTAGAAAGTATAAATAATAACAAACACTAAAATGTCGAATAAGTGCTAATTTCTCATGTCGCTAACTGATGATGCTCTCAAGCGTTGAGCCTAACGCTAACGATTACCCAATAAAGCGCGAATATTAGCCAAGTATTCATCAGCAACAGCTTCTGGGTCTTTAGTCGCTTTTTTCTTTTTCGCCTTGGCTGGCCAGTCGATATGCTCTTCTGGTAACTCATCTAAGAAGCGCGATTCAGAAGTGACACGCATCTGTCCGCCTGCACGGCGCTGAGTCGCTAGCGTCAATGTCAGCTCTCGACGCGCACGAGTAATGCCCACATACATTAAGCGCCGTTCTTCCTCGACCGTCTCGCTTAATATAGAGTTGCGATGCGGTAGCATTTCTTCCTCAAGCCCCATGATATACACAAAATCAAATTCCAAACCTTTTGCTGCATGCAAGGTCATCAAGTTAACCTTGTTGGTATTTTCTTCTTCTTGCTGTTGCTCGAGCATATCTAGCAACACCAGCTTACGAATGATGGTATCAATGGTGCGATCTTCGTCTTCTTCGGCGCGATTAATCAGTGATTGAATACTAGTGTAGAGCATATCAATATTATCGATACGGTTTTTTTCTTGTTGCGGGGTTTTGGCGTCGCTACGCACAAAGTCGATATAACCCGTTTCATCAATCATCTGACGAACGATAGGCACAGGGTCAGGATGCTGATCCAGCTCACGCGTATAATGTTCAATAAACTCACCGAACTCCTTTATCGTACCATAAGCCTTCGACGGTAAAACATGCGCGAGCCCTGCGTGGGTACAAGAAGCGAGTAGCGAGATGCTATGCTCTTGTGAAAATAAGCCTAACTTTTCTAGCGTTGCTGGCCCCATTCCACGCTTAGGCGTATTGATAATACGCAAAAACGCACTGTCGTCTTCAGGGTTCAAAATCAAACGCAGATAGCCCATGATGTCTTTGATTTCACTACGCGCAAAGAACGACTGACCACCCGATAATTTATAAGGCACTTGCAGTTGACGCAACTGCGCCTCTAGCATGCGCGCCTGAAAGTTACTGCGATAAAGAACGGCATATTGCTCCCACTCATTACCGAAACGCAGTTTATGAGTAACAATCTCTTTTGCCACACGCTCAGACTCATCATCATCATTACGACAGTTAATAATGCGAATTTTTTCGCCTTGACCTTTATCTGACCAGAGTTTCTTTTCAAATAAATGCTCGTTATTGGTAATAACGGCATTGGCAGAAGTCAAAATACGCGTGGTCGAGCGATAGTTTTGTTCAAGCATGACGATTTTTAGCTTAGGAAAATCCTCCTTGAGCAACGCCATGTTTTCAGGTTTTGCCCCGCGCCACGCATAGATAGATTGATCGTCATCACCCACGACGGTAAAACGCCCTTGCGGTCCGACCAGATATTTAATCATTTCGTACTGCGCAGTATTGGTATCTTGATACTCATCGACCAATAGATAGCGAATGCGATTTTGCCATTTGTCACGCAGTTCTCTATTTTCACGCAGGATTTTGGTGGGCAGTACAATCAAATCATCAAAATCAACAGCGTTATAAGCCCGCAAATTGCGCTCATATAAGGCATAGAGGGTCGCAAAAATCATGTCTTCTGGATCGTCTAAGGTTTCCATCGCCTTATCCGGCTCAATCAGATCGTTTTTCCAGTCAGAAATCATTTTAATGGCTTTGCCGACCAATTCGCGACTTTCAGCGCCGCTTAAATTGTCACGCATCATCAGCTCCATCAGCAAACGCTTACTGTCGTCGCTGTCCATGATGGAGAAGTTACCCTTGAGCGGTGTATGAATCAACTCATAACGCAAAAACTGTAGCCCAAATTGGTGAAAGGTGGATACCGTCAGCCCGCGAGTTTTTTCACTCGGCAGCAATTTACTGACACGGGCTTTCATCTCGCGCGCCGCTTTATTGGTAAAGGTCACTGCGGTAATGCGCTCGGCTGGCATGTTGCACTCTTCGATTAGATACGCAATCTTGCGGGTAATCACCGATGTCTTACCGGAGCCGGCACCTGCTAGCACAAGCAATGGACCGGATACGTAGAGCATCGCTTCTTGTTGTTTGGGATTAAGTTGACTCATAAGGTGACCTGTAAGACAAAAGCAAAAAGAAAGCAAAAAAGACGAGTGTTGATATCAAGCGTTGCTCAGTGAGATAAAAACGGCACGTATCAGGCAGATCGATAGCGCAAGACGGCAACATAGCATTATAGCTTGTTGCATCATCTCGATATCAAAACATGGCGTCGATAAGGTTAATCAACCTATCCGCTAATCACGCTCATGACCATTAATATTTTGTGACAATTAATCAAGAGCGCCATCGTTAAAACAGCCGCTGATACTACCATGCAATTAGGCGGGTTATTATAAAGCAAAAACCGTCACATTGGGGAGGAGTTCAAGGATCGGCACCCAGTAAAAAAGCGTTAATTTTTCGTGACTTATACTATATATACTAGCGTCCACTCAAAAATGTGGATTTGGGCTTAATATAAGGTAACGTCTATATCATAATTCATGGTAAAAAAAACATGTTTCTTTCACCTATAAAGTGACCGTTCAATACAGTTAAAAACTAGCTTTTAGGCACTGATATGCGTATAGTACGTAAATAATTTATGCCAGTTGTCTCGTCATTGTTGACCACGTGTAATGAGCTATTAAATCAATTAAATAAACTATCGAATATGATATTGATTTAATACGTTGATCTTACGTTGTTAGAAGATGCGTTAGGCGACCAGCCTTTCTCCGTTGTATATCGGAGTATCTATAGTTGGTCATGTCTGACATCGTCGTCAATAAGCTTGATAATTGGTTATTACCAGCACAGTATCTATATGAGCCATTGAGTTATTAAGACCCAATGGCAGTTACTTTGTGTTTTCGTCTGCGTTATGCCAGTCGCTATTGCCACTCTATAGTTTGTGAGTATGCGCGCTGCGCTTGACACTCGATTGGGTGAGGAGCACGTATTATCATGTCTGCTTTTAATTGGTCAGCCATTGCTTTTATCTTAGCCGCCATTGGGCTAGTGGTCTTTATGCTGGTTGTGCCGCGTTTGCTTGGCGGTCGCTCTCAGGGCTCACAAAAAGAAGAAGTATTTGAAGCGGGTGTTGTCGGAGCTGGCAACGCCCGTATTCGTTTGTCTGCCAAATTCTATTTGGTGGCAATCTTCTTCGTTATCTTTGATTTAGAAGCGCTATATTTATACGCTTATGCTGTTTCAGTACGTGAAGCAGGCTGGCTGGGCTTCGCCGCTGCCGCGATATTCATTACCATCTTGATTATAGGCTTGGTATACGAGCTCAGTCTGGGTGCGATGAATTGGGCACCATCGGACAAGCGCCGCAAGCAACCACGTCTATATGCAGCTCCAGTAGGTTTTAATTTGGCAGATATTACGCAGTTTGATGGCGTCGATGAGCTGATGGTCGATCCAACTGGCAAGATACCAGCCCAGTCTTCAGGGCAGATTAATGTATCGAACAATATCGAGACTAACCGTCGTCACTTGCAAAATATCGATCATATTAATACTACTGGTAATGTGACTTCCATGGATTTTGCCACACCTGCGCAACAAGACAAAGTCAAACGCTAATCGCTTTTGACGGTCTTGTGGCACGTTACTGCAAAATGGTCGCTTATTAATAATAGAAGTTAAGGCGATAGCGGAAGCAAGATGATTGCTGCGCTTCGCCTAATATAAAGGTTGTATGTTATGAAATACACATTAACAAAAGCCAACCCTGATGCAGATGTCTATCCTGCTCAGACAAGCCAAACGGTCAATGATCCAATCGAAGACGAAGTGAATAAAAACGTCTTTATGGGTCGTCTCGAAGACCTCGTCCATTCAACAGCAAACTGGGGGCGCAAGCACTCACTTTGGCCATTTAACTTTGGTACCTCTTGCTGTTATGTCGAATATGCCACCACCCTAACCGCCGTTCATGATTTGTCACGTTTTGGTGCCGAAGTCATTCGCGCGTCGCCCCGTCAGGCAGACGTGATGATCGTTGCTGGTACTTGCTTTGTTAAAATGGCACCGGTTATTCAGCGCCTGTATGAGCAAATGCTTGAGCCAAAATGGGTTATCTCGATGGGTGCCTGTGCCAACTCGGGTGGTATGTATGATATCTATTCGGTCGTGCAAGGTGTGGACAAAATTATCCCTGTTGATGTCTATGTGCCCGGTTGTCCGCCGCGTCCAGAAGCATTGATCCAAGGCTTGATGTTGCTGCAAGAGTCGATTACTAAAGAGCGTCGCCCGCTAGGTATTCATGTCAATGATCAGGGTATTTATCAGCCACAAATGACGCCTGAGCGTGACCGTAAGCAAGCAGATCGTATCGCTGTGAAAAACTTGCGTAGTCCAGACAGTATTTAATCAGCGAGCCTGTAGCCAAACTGCATGTGATAAACAGTATATTAGGCATAAATTATTTGGCTATATCATGTTTTAGTTTGGCTCAATCATACACAATCCGTAAAAGTGCTCAGTACGCATATATTCATCGTAGTTCGCTTATGTTTAGCGTAGTTCAGTTATGATTAACATGGTTCAGTTATGATTAACATAGCTCGGTGAGGCTCAACATAGCTCAATGATGATTAATGAAGGAATACATCATTCATGGTCACGGTAGTTGAAAACATAGATCCTAACATTAAGCCTGTTCCAGCGGTTATCACCGAGCTGGAGCAGAAGTATGCCGGTAAGTTTGTCGTGCAGCACACTGTGGATGAGATTCCAACGGTTTGGGTGGCACGTGCTGATTTGCTCGACGTTCTTTTATTCTTGCGTAAATTACCCCAGCCATACGTCATGCTATTTGACTTGTCAGCGATAGATGAGCGCTTACGCCAACATCGCCAAGGGTTGCCTGACAGTGATTTTACGGTGTTTTATCACTTGATGTCGCTTGAGCGTAATAGCGACGTACGTATTAAAGTCGCGCTGAGTGAAGACGATGTCAATGTACCGAGCGCCACCCAGATTTGGCCAAATGCCAACTGGTATGAGCGTGAAGTATGGGACATGTTCGGTATTGTCTTTACCGGTCATCCGCATTTGACCCGTATCTTATTGCCAAAATACTGGGAAGGTCATCCACTGCGCAAAGAGTATCATGCTCGTGCGACTGAGTTTACTCCATATTTCTTGAATACCGCCAAGCAGCAGTACGAGCAAGAAAACTTGCGTTTTGTCCCAGAAGAATGGGGCATGAAACGCTCAGGTCGTGATGAAGACTTTATGTTCTTGAACATCGGTCCTAACCATCCCTCTGCTCACGGTGCTTTTAGACTTGTGCTACAGCTCGATGGTGAAGAAGTCGTCGATTGTATCCCTGATATCGGTTATCACCATCGCGGTGCAGAAAAAATGGCTGAGCGTCAAACTTGGCACTCATTTATTCCTTATACCGACCGTATCGATTATCTCGGCGGTGTGATGAATGAGCTGCCGTACATCATGTCGGTCGAAAAGCTTGCTGGAATTACGATTCCACCGCGCGCTGAAACCATTCGCGTGATGATGAGCGAGTTTTTCCGTATTACCAATAACTTACTATTTGTCGGTACGTTCATTCAGGATGCGGGCGGCATGACCCCGGTATTCTATATGTTTACCGATCGCCAAAAAGCCTATGACGTCATCGAAGCTGTGACTGGCTATCGTATGCATCCTGCTTGGTTCCGTATCGGCGGTACTGCTGCTGATCTACCACGTGGCTGGCAGCGTCTGGTTCGCGAATTCTTGGATTGGATGCCAAAACGCTTGGACGAATATGTCAAAGCGGCATTGCAAAACAGTGTGCTCAAAGGTCGTACCCAAGGCGTTGCTCAGTACAATGCCAAGCAAGCACTTGCTTGGGGTGTTACTGGTGCAGGTCTGCGCGCGACAGGCGTTGACTTTGATTTGCGTAAAGCACGTCCGTATATGGGCTATGAAAATTACGACTTTGAAGTGCCAGTCGGTTACAACGGTGATGCTTATGATCGCTGTATGGTCAAAGTCGAAGAGATGCGTCAGTCGTTACGTATTATTCGCCAGTGCATGGATAACATGCCACAAGGCCCTTATAAAGCGGATCATCCACTCGCTGTACCACCGCCGAAAGACCGTACCTTAAACGATATCGAGACCTTGATTAATCACTTTATCTCAGTATCTTGGGGTCCTGTGATGCCAGCGGGCGAGTGTACGACGATTGTAGAAGCGACCAAAGGTCTGAACAGCTATTACATCACCTCAGATAAGGCGACGATGAGCTATCGTACCCGTATTCGTACGCCGACATTTGCGCATTTGCAGCAGATGCCATCGGTGATAAATGGCTCGCTCGTCTCTGATGCCATTATGTATTTGGCATCGATTGATATTGTAATGGCTGACTGTGATCGTTAATACTGTGATCGCTAGCACTTTAGTCTAATGCTTTGATCAGAAAATTATCGTTATTAAAGAAATACGTTTATCAATATATCATTGCCAAATGGCACACCAAAATGCTGATATCTTGCCATATATCGACACTCGTAAGACTGTCGCTATTAGCTGATAAAGCGTGATGAGTGAGGACAGATAGAAGACTATGAAAATTGTTTCCGACAAAATGCCAAAAGTAGATGTGGCAAGCATCCTCACTAGAGAGGAAATTGCAGCTATTCATGAGTTTATGCACCATTATCCACAAGCCCGTGCCGCTTCGTTAGATGCGCTAAAAATTGTGCAGAAGCGTAACGGTTGGGTAGATGATGCACAAGTGAATGCTATTGCCAATATTCTAGATATTCCGATGTCAGATATGGATGGGGTTGCTACTTTCTTTAACCGTATTTATCGTCAGCCTGTCGGTCGCCACGTCATCCTTATTTGTGATTCAGTGGCTTGTTTTTTGACAGGCTATGAAGCCTTGTCTGCTGAGATCAGATCGCAGCTGGGCATTGAATATGGTCAGACGACGGCTGATGGTCGTTTTACGCTATTGCCAATTTGCTGCTTAGGTAATTGTGACAAAGGCCCTGCTGTGTTGATTGACGAAGACACGTATGGTCCTGTTCAGCCCGAAGAAGTCACGCAATTATTGGAGCTATACGCATGAGATTAACGCTTTCAGAGCAGATTGCTCAACGTAGTCAAGGCAAAGCACCTAGCCAGCTTAATGAGCAGCGCATTCCAATTTATGGTGATAAAGCAACAGCGACTAGCGAAACCAAACCGTTAACATGGCGTCTAGCACATCATGATGCCGTACTAGATTTGACCACCTATGAGTCGTTAAAAGGCTTTGATGGCTTAAAGCAAGCTTTGAGTCAATCGCCTAAAGAAGTGGGCAATATGATTAAAGCTGCCAACGTCAGAGGTCGCGGTGGTGCAGGCTTTAATGCTGGTTTGAAATGGACATTTATGTCACCGCCAGATGGTCTACCACGTTATCTCATCTGTAATGCTGATGAAATGGAGCCGGGCACCTTTAAAGATCGCCTATTGATGGAGCGCCTACCGTTTCAGTTAATTGAAGGTATGTTGATTACCGCACATGCGATTGGCGCAACTGATGGTTATATCTTTATCCGCGGTGAATATATCTTAGCCGCCCAGCGTTTGGTCGCTGCCATCGAAGAATGCTTGGCTAACAATCTCATGGGCAAGAATATTTTAGGCTCAGATTTTAGTTTTAATCTGCATGTGCATACTGGCGCTGGACGTTATATTTGCGGTGAAGAAACCGCATTGATTAATTGCTTAGAAGGTCGCCGTGCTAATCCACGTACCAAACCACCGTTTCCACAAATTTCTGGTGCATGGGGTCGTCCAACCGTCGTCAACAACGTTGAAACCTTGTGTAACATGCCAGCCATCCTAAACCATGGTGTTGAATGGTATCAGTCATTATCTAACATCAAAGGCAAGAGCCAGACACCGGGTACCAAACTGTTCGGTTGTTCAGGCTTAGTTAACGATCCAGGTCTGTGGGAGTTACCGTTTGGTTATACGGCACGCGAAATCATTGAAGATTTAGCGGGTGGTATGCAAGATGGTAAAACCCTCAAAGCTTGGCTACCGGGCGGTGCCTCTACTGACTTTTTAACCACTGAGCATTTAGATGTGGTGGTAGATTTTGACACCATTCAAAAAGCAGGTAGCCGTATGGGTACTGGGCTAATTATGGTGGTGGATGAAGCACAAGATATGGTACCGCTCGTTCGTAATCTCGAGATTTTCTTCCAACGCGAATCCTGCGGTTGGTGTACGCCATGCCGTGATGGTCTGCCGTGGGGTGTCAAACTGCTTACTGCTATCAATGATGGTGAAGGGCAAGTGGGCGATGTCGAAAAACTAGAAGGCCTCACGCGTGACTTATGGATTGGTAAAACTTTCTGCGCACATGCGCCGGGTGCGATGGAACCACTGATGAGTGCGATTAAATATTTCCGTCCAGAGTTTGATCAAAAAATCGCGCAGGCGGTTGGTGTCGATGTCATTGATGCGGCAGCCAATCAACAGCCAGAAGTGAAATAAGGAGAGCGGCATGGCAGTCATACATATTGATGGAACCACTGTCGAAGTAGATAGCGCAGATAACTTGCTACAAGCCTGCTTATCACTCGGCATTGATGTGCCGTATTTTTGTTATCATCCAGCCCTTGGCTCAGTAGGGTCGTGCCGTCAGTGCGCGGTCAAGCAATTCCAAAACAAAGAAGATATGGAAGCAGGTCGTGGCCGTCTTGTGATGTCATGTATGGTCGCTCCGGGCGATGACATGTATATCTCTGTTACTGACGATGAAGCCAAAGCATTCCGCAAGTCGATGGTTGAGTTACTGATGACCAACCATCCACATGACTGTCCAACTTGCGAAGAGGGTGGGCATTGCCATTTGCAAGACATGACTTATATGTCAGGTCATAGCCGTCGTCGCTACCGCTTTACCAAACGCACCCATCATAACCAAGAGCTTGGCCCATTCATCGCGCATGAGATGAACCGCTGTATCGCTTGCTATCGCTGTGTCCGTTTTTATAAAGACTATGCGGGCGGCGAAGATTTGGGTGTTTATGGCTCAAACAACCGCGTCTATTTTGGTCGTGATAAAGATGGTCAGTTCGAAAGCGAGTTTTCAGGCAACTTAACGGAAGTATGCCCAACGGGCGTCTTCACCGATAAGACACACTCTGAGCGTTATAACCGTAAATGGGACATGCAGTATGCACCAAGCATCTGTCATGGCTGCTCAGCTGGTTGTAATATCTCACCAGGTGAGCGTTATGGTGAATTGCGCCGTATCGAAAACCGCTATAACGGTGAAGTAAACCGCTATTTCTTATGTGACCGTGGTCGCTTTGGTTATGGCTATGTCAATCGTGACGACCGTCCAACCCAAGCGCTTGAACGTATCAATGACAAGCATGTCAAAATCAATATTGACTATGCACTCGATGAAACCATCAAACGTATCAAAGATAAAAAGGTCATCGGTATTGGCTCACCTCGTGCCAGTTTGGAAACCAACTTTGCGCTAAAAAACCTCGTTGGCTTTGATAAGTTTTCAACAGGTTTGAACCATCAGCAGCAAGCGTTGGTCAATAAATGTATCGAAGTGCTTAGCACGGAAGGCATTTATAACCCAAGCATGACTGATATCGAAAGTTATGATGCGGTATTAGTATTGGGTGAAGATATCACCCAAACTTCATCACGTGTCGCGTTGTCAGTACGCCAAGCGGCAAAAAACGAAGGCCTGAAAATGGCAGCGGCGCTACAAACGCAGCCGTGGCTTGCCGAGCCTGTTAAACGTATTGCTCAAGATGCGTTAAGCCCAGTTTATGTCATCGACGTGGTACAGACTAAGCTAGAAGACATCAGTAAAGTCAGTGTCGTAGCAACGCCTGAAGACATCACTAAACTTGGCTTTAAAGTCGCTGATGAAATTGCCAATTTCGCTGATGATTTCGCAGAAATCGCAGACCTACAAGCAGCTGAGCAAGATGCTGATGCAAGTATTGAAACTGATGGCATGCAAGCGTTGGCTCAGCAAATCGCTTATGACTTGATTCAAGCAGATAAGCCACTGGTTATCTCGGGTAGCAGTTTATCCTCTACGGCTTTGATTGAAGCAGCGGCGCAGATTACTCAAGCATTGACGCAAAAACGCTCAGCCATTAAAGCGACTGAACAGCAGCAAGTGGACACGTATAATGCTCAAGTCCGTGATGAGCAAGCGCAAATAGAAGATAAAGAGCTATCCGCTAAACCAAACAAACCTGAAACCGGTGTTGATACAGAAACGCAAGACAATGTAGAACGCGCTCCTGCTAAAAAACTTGAGCTGAAAGAAGTAAACAATAAATATCAGGCACAAGCAGGTATTTACCTAACGGTTACCGATGCCAATAGCATGGGTGTTTGCATGCTTGGCGGTCAATCAGTCGAAGAGCTACTGGCGACTGATTTTGATGTGGTGATTGTTGCCGAAAATCAACTGACTGATGCTATTGATGCCAGTAAGTTGACTCAACTATTAGCCGATAAGACTGTCATTGCCTTAGATCACCAGCTGCTTGATTGGCATAAAGATGTCGATATCGTATTGCCAGCAGCAAGCTTTGCTGAAGCGGATGGTACGCTGATATCGGCTGAAGGTCGTGCTCAGCGCTTCTTCCAAGTTTACGACAACGAATACTACCATCCGATGAGCAGTATTAAAGAAGGCTGGCGCTGGTTACATGCCGTGCATAGCAGCATCGAAGGTCATGATGTCGATTGGACGCAGCTAGATGACGTCATCAATGCATTAATTGCTACACATCCTAAGCTTGCTGGTATTAAAAATGCTGCTCCTGATGCCGATTACCGTATGACGGGTCTTAAGATTGCACGTCAGCCGCGCCGTTATTCAGGTCGTACCGCTATGCGTGCACCGATATCTGTGCATGAGCCGATGCAGCCAAAAGATTTAGACACCGGTTTGACCTTTTCAATGGAAGGTTATAGTGGTAAAGAAACGCCAAGCTCGATGATTCCTTTTGCCAATGCGGCAGGTTGGAACTCACCACAAGCGTGGAACAAGTATCAAGACAAAGTCGGCGGCCATCTGAAAAATGGTGATCCAGGCGTACGCTTATTTGATCAGCTAGCACGTCTAGAAATACGTCAATATGTGGCACCAGAGGCGATGTCTGTGACGACGACGGATATGCAGCAAGGTCAAGCGAAACTGGTGCCTATCTATAATATCTATGCCAGCTCGATGATGGCCTCGCGCAGCCCAATCGTCGCAGAGCAACTACCCGTTGCCGCATGGCGTATCAGTATGGATGACGCTAAGGACTGGAACATCGCTAATGGCGATTACTTAGCGATTGAGATTGATAAGCAACAAATCACCTTGCCAGTACAGATAGTCGGTTATTTAGCAGAAGGCTGTATCGGTTACCCAGTTGGGCAGGTGAGTATCATTCATCCATCAATGCCAGCGTCGGTTCGCAAAGTGGATGCACCAGTGACGATGATGGGTAGCATGGCTAACGATATGATGAACAATAACGATGCTGCGCAAATGAACACAGCACCGACCACCACACAGGAGGTGTAATATGCAAGTTACCCGTATTATCCCTGATGTGCCAAGCTTCTTGGCTGGTAGCATGAGCTTTGATGCTTGGTCCATTTTATTTATGGTCGGGCAATCACTGGTCATCTTCTTGGTCGTGGTTATGGTTGCCGCTATGATGATTGTCTATGAGCGCCGCATGCTAGCTTTATGGCAGGATCGTTACGGTCCAAACCGCGTCGGACCCTTTGGTTCGTTGCAGCTAGTCGCGGATATGCTCAAAATCTTCTTTAAAGAAGATTGGACACCAAACTTTACCGATAAGTTTATGTTTACGTTGGCACCTGCGGTCGCGATGTTCACCGCACTGGCCTCATTTGCCATTATTCCTATTTCGCCAACGCTTGGTGTTGCTGACTGGGATATCGGTATTCTGTTCTTCTTTGCGATGGCAGGTATTGCCGTCTATGCAGTGATGTTCGGTGGCTGGGCATCAGCGAATAAATTCTCACTACTCGGCGGGCTACGTTCAGCAGCACAAACCATCAGTTATGAAGTCTTTTTAGGCTTATCTTTGATGGGCGTAGTCGCATTGACAGGCTCATTTAACTTGCGCGCCATTGTTGAGGCGCAAATCGACGGCTGGTATATCATTCCGCAGTTTTTTGGCTTTTTGACCTTTGTTGTTGCGGGTGTAGCCGTTACCCGTAGACATCCATTTGATCAGCCAGAAGCAGAGCAAGAGCTGGCTGAAGGGTATCATGTTGAATATTCTGGCATGAAATTCGGTATGTTCTTTATTGGCGAATATGTCAACGTTGTCCTGATTTCTGCCTTAATGACGTGCTTATTCTTTGGTGGTTGGCTTGCACCTTTTAACTTAGATATTCCATTTATTCCACCAGCTTTTTGGTTCATGATTAAAACGCTGTTCTTTATGACCATGTTTATTTTGGCTCGAGGCTCACTCATGCGTCCGCGTTATGATCAAGTGATGAACTTTGGCTGGAAAGTTTGTCTGCCAGTAACGCTGATTAACCTGTTGGTTACTGCTGCGGTCATTTTGATCTTTTCCCCAACGTTGTAGTCATCACTAGCCATCATTGATGAACTAGGGTAAAGCTGATAAGGATAATAATCCCATGTTTACTACCATAAAAAAGACCGTCATTGGACTATTTACCATTGTCCGCAGCATGTGGATGGTCAATAGTCATGCGCTCAGACCGCGTGACACCATCCTTTATCCTGAGGTGCCGGTACCTGTGCCGCCGCGTTTTCGTGGACGTATTGTCCTAACGCGTGACCCTGATGGAGACGAGCGCTGTGTGGCTTGTAACTTGTGTGCGGTGGCATGCCCGGTAGGGTGTATCTCCTTACAAAAAGCGGAACGTGAAGACGGTCGTTGGTATCCAGAGTTTTTCCGAATTAACTTTTCGCGCTGTATTTTTTGTGGCTTGTGTGAAGAGGCGTGTCCAACGACAGCCATTCAAATGACGCCTGACTTTGAGTTGGGTGAATATAAGCGCCAAGACTTGGTCTATGAAAAAGAGCATTTGCTCATTTCAGGGCCAGGTAAATATCCTGATTATAACTATTATCGCGTGACGGGTATGGCGGTAGCGGACAAACCAAAAGGCGCAGCACAAAACGAAGCTGCACCGATTGATCTAAGGAGCTTGCTACCATGATGAATATTTTGAACCATCCTGAACTGGCTGGGTTTTATTCGCTTGCAGCAGTGGCCATATTTGCCAGTCTGCGCGTCGTGACTCAAGCCAATCCAGTGCATGCTATCTTATCGATGATTGTGTCATTACTGGCAATCGCAGGGATATTTTTCGTCCTAGGCGCGCCATTTGCTGGTGCGTTAGAGATTGTCGTCTATGCCGGCGCCATTATGGTGCTGTTTGTTTTTGTCATCATGATGCTGAACTTAGGTATGAGCAATGATGAGCGTGAAGAGCGCTGGCTTGATGCGGGCACTTGGGCGCTACCGACAGGGTTAACGATTATTATCGCGGTTGTGCTGTATGCGATGATTGGTATGGGTCATGACGAAGCGGCAATGATTGGTGGCTCGACAATATCTGCCAAAGCAGTCGGTACGGTGCTATTTACTAAATATGTGATGTTGATAGAAGTGGCTGCATTGCTACTATTGGCAGCCTTAGTCGCCGCTTATCATTTGGGTAAAGAGTCTATCGCTGATGAGGTTACTGTTAATGCAAACCACAGTAATGGTAGTCAAGGATCTAATGCTAATGTCGCAAGTATCAAACACTACGATGATCACGGCATGCCTATAGATGCTGACGCGGCGAAAATGGCAGAACCTTACGAATATAAAGATGTTGACCCGCATGACTATGTAAGTATGAATGCAGGTACGCAGCTGGGTGTGAATAAAGTCACGCGCAAGGAGTCAGACTAATGGTACTAGCAGCGAGCGTGACACAAGATGTGTCAAACGTGCCGTTTGCCCACGAGGTAGCAGGCTTAGTACAGCCAGTTGCTGAGGCGCAGAATGTACTGGGCATGATACCCATGAGCCATGGACTGATTTTGGCAGGTATCTTATTTGCCATTGGTCTGTGCGGCGTCATGGTACGACGTAATTTCCTATTTATGCTAATGAGCCTTGAGATCATGATGAATGCAACAGCATTAGCATTTGTGGTGGCAGGTAGTCGTTGGGTCGATCCAGATGGACAGATTATGTTTATCTTTATTTTGACCTTGGCAGCAGCAGAGGCCGCCATTGGTTTGGCAATATTATTGCGGTTTTATCATCAGCGTGGGCATCTCGATGTCGATAGCGCCAATGAGATGAAAGGATGATGTCATGAGTTTATTACCATTAACCTTTATATTCCCGCTCGTTGGCTTTTTGATTTTGGCCTTTATGCGCGACAAGCTAACAGAGCAGGTGGCAGCGATTGTCGGTGTCGGTAGTATGCTGTTATCAGCACTATGCACGCTAATCGTTAGTTATACTTTTTTAACCAATAATCCAGCAGGAACAGTCATAGAGATTCCGCTTTGGACATGGTTCCAAGTCGGAGATTTTGCCCCAAGTTTCGGTCTGAGCTTTGATGGTTTGGCACTGACGATGACGGGTGTCATCACTGGGATTGGCTTTTTAATCCATCTTTTTGCCGCTTGGTACATGAAAGGCGACACTGGATTTGCCCGCTTCTTTAGCTATATGAACTTGTTCGTCGCCAGCATGTTATTGCTAGTATTAGCAGATAACTTGTTCTTGCTTTATCTTGGCTGGGAAGGCGTTGGTATCTGTTCGTACTTACTGATCGGTTTTTATTACCATGACCGCGCCAATGGTCTTGCAGCGATGAAAGCCTTTACGGTGACGCGCGTGGGTGATGTATTCTTAGCCTTCGGTCTGTTTTTATTATTCCGCGAATTCGGTACGCTTAATATTCAAGAGATTATTACCCGTGCGCCAGAAGTATTCGATATCAACAATCCAACGATGATGTTGACAACCATGATGTTAGTTGGCGGCGCGATGGGTAAATCGGCGCAACTGCCATTACATACATGGCTGGCTGATGCGATGGCAGGTCCAACGCCAGTATCAGCGCTTATTCACGCGGCAACGATGGTCACGGCAGGTGTTTATTTAATCGCTCGCTTACATCCATTGTTTGAGCTGACCCCTGGTATTTTATTATATTGGGTCGGCGGCGTCGGGGCGTTGACGTTGGTCGTTGCTGGATTCTGTGCACTGGCACAAACCGACATCAAACGTATTCTTGCTTACTCAACGATGAGCCAAATTGGCTATATGTTCTTAGCACTCGGCGTTGGCGCGTGGCAAGGCGCTATCTTCCATTTGATGACCCATGCTTTCTTTAAAGCCCTGTTATTCTTATCATCAGGTGCCGTCATCCTTGCGGTACACCATGAGCAAAACATCTTTAAGATGGGCGGTCTACGTAAAAAGATACCGTTGGTATTTTGGTGCTATATCGTTGGTGGCGGTGCACTTGCGGCAATACCTTGGGTCACCGTTGGCTTTTATTCTAAAGAAGCGATTCTTTGGGAAAGTTATGCAACCGGTCATATGGTCTTATTCTATATGGGTGTATTCGGTGCTTTCTTAACCGCGCTTTATACCTTCCGTATGATTTGGATTATCTTCTTTGGTGAAGAAAAAACCCATGCTCATAAGTTATCTGGTGTGTCATATTGGCTACCACTTAGTGTGTTGCTCGTATTATCAACGGCAGTGGGCGCATTTATTACCCCGCCATTACAAGGCGTCTTGCCAGAGAGTGTTGGGCATTTATTGGAAGTCGCTGGTCAAGCGCATGGTAAGCATACGGCTGAGTTTATCGCCATGGGTGCGATGCTGGCTGGTCTAATAATAGCGGCGCTATTATATGTTGTGGATAAAGGTCGCATGCTCACCCGCTTTAAGCGCTCACGTGTTGGTGGGGCGCTATATCACTGGTGTTATCATGGTCTAGGTTTTGATGCGCTATACGATGTAATTTTTGTAAAACCCTTTTTGTTCATCGGCCGCTTATTTAAAGCCGACCCTATCGATAAAGCGTGGCTTGTTTTACCTAAGCTGGCATCTGCTGGTAATAAGGTATTGTCTGCGACGCAAACAGGGTCACTTCGAGGTTACGCTGCAAGCTTTGGCTTGGGCATGGCTGTATTACTAGTGCTGGTAATGATGACGGTGGTATAAGATGATTGAGTTACAACAAACGTGGATGCTACCAGCATTAATTGCAATTCCCTTTATTGCCGGGTTGTTATGTTGGTTGGTCGAGCGCTTTAATAAACGTCTGCCGCGATGGATTGCTCTAATCGGTATGACGTTGACCTTTGTATTGTCGCTAGTGCTGTGGCAATACGGCGACTTTAGCGGCATGAGTAAGCAAGTGATTGCGCCAGACGCTGCTGTGCCTTGGGTCGCTGAATTTAGTGTGCCATGGATACCGACTTTTGGTATTAGCTTCCATTTAGCGATGGATGGCTTGTCGCTGATGATGGTGGCGTTAACAGGATTGCTCGGTATTGCTGCAGTAGCTTGTTCGTGGAATGAGATTCAGCGTCGAGTCGGCTTTTTCCATCTCAACCTTTTGTGGAGTTTGGGCGGCGTCATTGGTGTGTTCTTAGCCATTGATCTGTTCTTGTTCTTCTTCTTTTGGGAGATGATGCTGGTTCCTATCTACTTCTTGATCGCGATTTGGGGTCATGATGTGGTTGGCAAAACCAAGGAATACGCAGCGACTAAGTTCTTTATTTATACCCAAGCGTCTGGGCTTATTATGCTGGTCGGGATCTTGATATTGGTCATTATCAGCTACGCTCAAAAAGGGGTGGTGAGCTTTAATTATAATGATTTGCTCGGTACGTCACTTGGCGGCTGGGAATATCCGATCATGTTGTGCTTCTTTATTGGCTTTGCGGTTAAGTTGCCGATTATTCCTTTTCATGGCTGGTTGCCAGATGCGCACGCACAAGCCCCAACGGCAGGTTCGGTGGATTTGGCAGGGGTATTAATTAAAACCGCCGCTTATGGTTTGATTCGTTTTGTCTTGCCATTATTTCCAGCAGCATCACAAGATTTTGCACCGATTGCGATGACCTTGGGTACCATTGGTATCTTCTATGGTGCATGGCTCGCCTTTATGCAGACCGATATGAAGCGTTTGCTCGCTTATACCAGTATTTCGCACATGGGCTTTGTGGTATTAGCAATTTATGCGGGTACTTTATTAAGCTTGCAAGGTCTGATGATTCAGATGCTAGCACATGGCTTAAGCTCAGCAGCGCTATTCATCATGGCAGGGCAGTTATATGAGCGTCTACATACGCGTGATTTAACCTTGATGGGTGGTATGTGGGGTCAGTTCCGTTACTACGCACCGATACTGATGTTCTTCTGTGCCGCGTTGCTCGGTATTCCGGGCACAGGTAACTTCATCGGCGAGTTCATGATTTTATTTGGTGCTTTCGCTCAGTATCCAGTATTTGTGGTCTTTGCAACATTCAGTCTGGTACTAGCAGGGCTATACTCGCTTATTTTGATTCACCGTGCATTATTTGGCAAAAACAACATCGAAGCAGTCGCCATGCAAGAAACCAAAGCACATGGTTTGCCTACGCGTCCATTAAAAGATTTGGGTAAGCGTGAGTTGTCATTGTTATTGATGCTCGCTGCAGGCTTGGTATGGCTTGGTCTATATCCACAGCCGTTCCTTGATACGTCAAGTCATGCGATGCAGTGGATCAATAATGCTTATATATACAGTCAAGTCACACAAGTAGATGCGTCGCAACTGCTTGATGCAATGGAGGCACGTTAAGTCATGAATGATATTACGATGAATGATTTGATGGGGTTATTGCCTTATGCGCCAATCATTGCCGTCGTTATTACGGTATTGGTGGTCATGATTGCCATCGCAATTAAACGCTCACATATGGTGACTGGTACGATAACGGTCGTCGGCTTAAATATTGGTCTATTTACCCTCATTGGGCAAATGACAGGGATTGTGAATAGCGGTAATCTCATGCCAAATGCTGAGCAGTTATTCGTTATTGATAACTTTGCTCAGTTTAATATGGTGATTATTTTTATCTGTGCATTGGCTTGTTGTACGTTATCTTATGCGTATTTGGCCAATCTCAAGGATAATAAAGAAGAGCTATATTTGCTCATGTTGCTATCGACGATTGGTGCTTTGCTGATGGTCAGTGCTCAGCATTTAGCGTCATTCTTTATGAGCTTAGAGATGCTGTCTATACCGCTATACGGTATGCTGTCATATACCTATATGCGCAACCGCTCACTAGAGTCAGGGCTGAAGTACTTGGTGCTGTCAGCGACGGCATCGGCGACATTGCTCATGGGTATGGCATTTATCTATGCCGAAGTAGGCTCGCTCGCCTTTAAGCCAATCAGTATGGTATTGGGTGATGTTTTTGAGTCGCCACTTCTGATACTTGGTGCGGCGATGATGATGTTTGGTATCGCCTTCAAACTCTCTGCTGCGCCGTTTCATATGTGGACACCAGATGTATACGAAGGCGCTCCAGCACCAATCGCTACCTTTTTAGCATCGGTATCAAAAGTAGCTATGATGGGCTTAGCGGTTCGTTTCTTAATCGATACGTCTTTATTGGCCTTGCCATCGGTGCAAATGCTGTTAATGGTCATGGCAACTTTATCTATTTTGATCGGTAACTTATTAGCAGTACGTCAAACCAGCCTCAAACGCCTATTGGGTTATTCATCCATTGCCCATATGGGTTATGTGTTGATTGTCATCGTCAGTATCGGCGCGGCAGCGGATAGTATCTCTAGTATGTATATGGCGGTTTATGCATTAACCTCTATCGGTGCCTTTGGCGTTGTAACCTTGATGTCGAGCCCTTATCGTTTATCTGGTGAGGCTGATGAATTGACCCATTATCAAGGGCTGTTTTGGCGTCGTCCCGTATTGACTGCGGTTATGACTATTATGATGTTGTCATTGGCAGGTATTCCGTTGACGGCTGGCTTTATTACCAAGCTATTTGCGATATTGGCAGCGGTACAAGGAACCAATTGGTTCTTAGCAGCGATGATTATCTTGGGTAGTGCGACCGGCTTATTCTATTATCTGCGCGTAATGCTCACCCTCTTTAAACGTCCGAAACAGTTCATTGAGTTTGACGTTTCTAGCCAATGGGCGATGCGTACTGGCGGGATCATGGTTATTGCGGTGACCGCGATGATTATCTTCTTTGGTATCTTGCCAAACAGTATGATTGAATGGGCAAGTCTGGCACGTATTTGGTAAATAGCAAAAGGGTAAGTAGGGGTATGCTGATACCGCTGCTTATCTGTTATTACGGTCAGAAACCCAAGATGCGCCAGCTTTATGATAAGCTTGGCGCATCTTTTATTTTGTGTCGTTTAAAGTCTTGATAAAAATAATGATTACTAAAAAGTGAGTCGATAATTCTTATGAGTGATAATATTCAGGCAGTAACCGTGCTTAGTAAGACCACGTGGACGCCAAATCTATTTAGCTTCACTGTCAGCCGTCCTGATAGCTTTAAGTTTACTGCGGGTCAATTTGTGCGTTTGGGCGTCAATCCCAGTCAATTAAAATATTATAAACAGCAGCGTGCAGCAGGTAATGCCGTTGCTAATGAAGAACAGAATGAAAAACTAAACGAAGACATCTTTCGGGCTTATTCCATCGTTTCTTCGCCGTTTGATGAGGTGCTAGAGTTCTTCTCTATCGTAATTCCTGATGGCGCATTTACGTCGCAGTTGCAGCATTTAGAAGTGGGCGATGAGCTACTACTCAATACTATGCCGTTTGGTTTTTTGACGTTAGCACGTTATCAAAAGCCTTTACCAAAAGATTTATGGCTGCTCGCGACTGGAACGGGCTTGGCACCATTTTTATCAATGTTACAAGATTTGCAGACGTGGGAAGACTATGAGCACATCATCTTGGCCTATAGCGCGCGCTCGATAGAAGAGCTTGCTTATGTTGAAAAGATCGAAAGCTTGCAAGAAGACTTTGGTTCTTTGGTTGAAAATCCTGCAAAACTAATCTTTATTCCCATCGTTACCCGTGAACCTGTCGAAGGCGCCCTGACAGAGCGTCTGCCCAAGCTGCTGCTAGATGGTACGCTACAAGCGCGAGCAGGGATTGCCTTAGATATTGATAGTACGCATGTCATGTTATGTGGCAATCCAGACATGGTGGAAGATACCAAAGAAGCGCTCAAGACTTTAGGTCTGGTGATGAATCGTCGCGGCGAGGGCAATATTGCAGTAGAAAATTACTGGTAGTTGCATGATTGATGACGGCACGCTTTAGAAGCCATTGAAAATTTGCTTGATAAAAAAGCGCTGACTCTAAAAGACAAAAACAGTCTCTAAGTGTCAGCGCTTTTTTGCTAAGTAAAAAACGTCATTTGTATACTGAGGGATTTATACCTGACTCGGTTCGGTCGCATCATCTATTGGGTTAATAGGGCCTTGCATCAGCTCAGGCTCATCATCATCGCCGGTAATATCTTCGTTACTGCTGGCAGCCAATAAATCACGATAATTGATTTGAGTTTTCAAAATCATTTGCTCTTCTTCAAGCTCGCCATAGTTGACTTGAACTTTATGTAAAGTGCTCATGATTTTTTTGTTCTTTTTTAACCAGCGATTGATATCAAGGTAGATAACCTCGTCTTTTGCACGGGCGATATTGATATAGGAGAGAATAAAGCCTAAAGGGTCTTTTTTCAGAATAGTGTGATAAAACCAAATAAACAGTTTGATACCTTGGCGCTTAATAAACGACTCACAACGTAGATTTAGCACATCAGTATAAGTCTGTTGACCAAAGACAAATCGCTGGACGTTACGATCGAGCTGTACATGAATCAAACTAAAATTACTCGCCACCTCTGCATAAATGCCACCAGCATCGACCGTACAGTATAAGCGAAACCAGTCATCATGCATCTCAACACGCAGCTCTAAGATGGCTTTTACATTATCAGTGACGAACTTCTGTAGCGCATCATTGACATAAATCTGTGCCACTGGCAGCGACAACTCATCTTCGAATTTATCAGTCGTTCTATGATATATCTGTTTGATTGATTGGGTAAGGCGCTCCCAACCATCGCTAAATGATTCGTCGAAACGATAGCCCATATTTTCAAAAAATTCATCAAAATTGTCTGAATTATCCCTGTTATCAAAATCACTCAAACTTATTATCCTTATAATTATAGGGGAGGTAGCTGACTCAATGGCATAAAGAGCGACTGATTAAAAAATGACAGACTGTTCTTTAATGAAAGCTGGCGAGTGGTCATTACAAGCATTTTTGCTAAATCAGCCCTGTCTATTTACGCCTGTTTAACCCGCCCTAATGACACAAAAATTATAAAACAGTATATAACAGATATGATGGCTTCAAAATGGACACATGGGTTTTGTCGCAAATCATTTAATTGGCAATGCTTATATGTTCAAAATACGGCCTAGCGATGACATAGCCGCATTGGTTTTATATCATTTTTGCTGGTTCAGCTTGTCAATAAATTGACCAAAGGAGATAAATACTGTGTGAGTGGATTAAAATGAGTCGGCAACGGTTGTGCTAGCGACAGAATTCTATGTCATGTTATGATAGCGCCAGTATAAATCCTGCCCATTATCATAACGCTTATTATTTGCTGTCTTGTATTTATAAGCTCATATTCATAAGCTGAGACCCATTGTGGCCTATATCAAAGATTCACAAAGCTATCATTTTTCCGCGCAAGCACCTAAGCGGGATGTTAGTTTACCGGTGGACATCGTTATCGCTGTGGCCGTACACGCCATTATTATTTTTGGTATTGGCTTTTCGATGGGCAAAGATCCTGCGGCAATGATGCAAGATGTGGCAAAAGCGCTAACCGACAATATGCAGCCAAATGAAGACGCCCACTTTATTGCTAATGCCTCCCAAGAAGGTGGCGGCACAGTGGAGGAGCAATTAAGACAAGAGAACGACCAAATCAGCCCATTGTCTGCTGAGCAAATAAGTGAGACGCAAGATGTGATTAGCCTGCAGCGTCAAGTACGCCAGCAGCATTATCAAGAAAGCTATCTGCGTACCACCTTAAGCTGGCGTCAAGCGAGTGTGGAGTCTGATAATGATAGCAAGCAAGCACAAGATGATATGATGGCGCAAGAAGAGCGTCTGCGTAAACAAATTGCTACTTTAGAGACACAGCTGTCTCAACGTCAGCAAGTCTATGCAACCAAATCAAAAGTCGTGACGGTCGATAGCAACTCGACGACGCGTGGTGCCGCGGCTGATTATATTAATACTTTCCGTGAGCATGTCGAACGCATTGGGAATTTGCATTATCCCATGCAGGCACGGGCACAAGGTATCACGGGCGAAGTGCGCCTTATGGTCATCATTAGTAGTGATGGTAATATTAAAGCCATACGTCTGCTTGAAAGCTCCAACTCCACATTATTAGATGAAGCAGCAAAGCAATCGGTACGCCAAGCAGCGCCCTTTGGTAAATTCACCAAAGACATGGAAGATATTGTTGAGCTGCGTTTGATACGTACCTATCGTTACAGCGATAAAGTGGATGTTACTTATTAGGGCGTGTTGAATATATAGATGATAAGCGTTAGCTACGCTGCAAACAGATAAGATACCAATATTTATAACAAACGAATACCACACACCGCTATAAAATAAAGAGTCAGTATGGAATTTTTAGGTTTTACAATAGATGTTGCCAACTTAACCAGTAACGCATTAAGCTTGGTCATTAAAGTTGCGCTAGCGATATTAATATTCGTTGTAGGTCGCTGGCTTGCCAAAAAGGCAGTCACCGTTGCTCACAAAATGATGTTGCGTAGTCGCTTAGATGACACAGTTGCGAACTTTTTAGGTCGTCTAATCTACGGAGTGTTACTGGTCGTGGTTGCGTTAGCTGCTTTGAGTAAGGTTGGCGTACAAACCACCTCAGTCGTCGCTATATTGGGCGGTGCTGCAGTCGCCATTGGTCTGTCACTAAAAGATCAGTTGTCGAACTTTGCCGCTGGCATCATGATTGTGACGTTTCGCCCCTTTGTGCGCGGCGATTATGTGCAAATCAGCAGCTACACAGGGACCGTAACAGAAATCACTTTGGTCAATACCCACCTAACGACGATAAACAATCACGATATTATCATCCCAAATAGTGATATTACGACTTCAGCAGTGACGAACTATACGGCGCTACCCAACCGCCGTGTCGATATCACGGTCGGTATTGGCTATGATGCCGATATCAAAACTGCCAAAAACGTGATGCTGAATTTGGCAAAAAATAATCCGTTGGCCTTTACTGACCCTGAACCTATCGTACGCGTCACCAATTTGGGTGATAACTCAGTAGACTTGGCGCTCAATATTTGGACAACCAATGCTGACTGGTGGACCATGCAGTGTGATTTGCTGGAGCAATTCAAATACGCCTTGGATGATGAAAAAATCGACATTCCATTCCCGCAGCGTAATGTCCACGTCAAAGGACTGGATCAGATGATTAATCAGATGAGTCAAGCACAAAAGCTACCGATGACCAAAGACTAATCGCTAAAAAATATGAATTAAGTATAAGGGTTTGGAAGGCTGAGACCGGCTAAAACCTCAATTTCAAACCGTTCCATCTCATCTTGCTCGGCTTGTCCAAGCTCATGATCAAAACCCAATAAGTGCAGCACACCATGTATCAGTAAATGGCTAATGTGCTGTGCGGTTGTCTTTTCTTGCTCTGCAGCCTCACGTACTATGACGCCATGACAGATGACCAGCTCACCGAGAGGTAGCGTTGGCATCAGCTCAATAATTGCGGCTGGCAGATCACTTGGATAAGATAAAATGTTGGTCGCATAATCCTTACCGCGTGCTTCCAAATTTAATGCCTGACCCTCGATTTCATCGGTAATGTATATGTCTAATACTTTAGATTTTTCTTGCCATAGCTCAGGGTCGATATCTACAAAATAGGGTAGCGTTAGACCTTCTTTAATGCGCTCATCGATATAATCCAACGCTGCCATCATCACAGACTGTAAGTGCTTACGATCATAAAAAGTGTCTAGTATGTCATCATCAATACTACTGGTGGCACTGATATCAAGTGCTGCCAAACTGGCATCATCGCCAGCACGCTCATTTGTATCATGGTTGTCAAAACTGTTGTTACCCTTCTCTTGGCTCATGCCATTATCCTTTTACTTTATTGTAAGATGGTGTGCTTTATTATCTGATATAAGTTATGACTAAAGCTAAAAAATGCAAAGCCGGATTACTGACAGTAATCCGGCTTTGCATTTTTATAACATTAAATAGCAGGCTAGACCGTTTATAGCTTGGCTGCAGCATTAGCGATAACTTGTTTACGCTCTTGCTCTTTTCTGCGCTCAAACTTACGCTTTTCTTCTAACGCTACTTGTTCTTCATCATAAACATCGTAGGCTTCTACAATTTTCTGTACCAATTGATGACGTACCACATCTTTTGAATCAAACTTGGTGATATGAATTTCTTCAATACCACTTAAGATTTCCATTGCTTGTGCTAAGCCTGACTTATGACCACGTGGCAAATCGACCTGTGTAATATCACCTGTAATTACTGCTCGTGAACCGAAACCCAAACGGGTCAAAAACATTTTCATCTGTTCAGGCGTGGTGTTTTGCGCTTCATCTAAGATGACAAACGAGTTATTTAACGTACGACCGCGCATATAGGCAGGGGGTGCGATTTCGATGACTTGTTTTTCAATCAGCTTGCCCACTTTTTCAACGCCGATCATCTCATATAGCGCATCATATAATGGACGCAAGTAGGGATCGATTTTTTGCGTCAAGTCACCTGGCAGAAAGCCCAGTTTTTCACCAGCTTCTACCGCCGGACGCACCAATAAAATCCGCTCAATCTCATTACGCTCAAGCATATCCACGGCGCAAGCCACGGCTAAATAGGTCTTACCCGTACCAGCAGGGCCAATACCGAATGAGACATCAGAGTTCAGTACGTTTTGGACGTAGGTCTGCTGATTGCCACCGCGAGGAATGATACGACCTTTACGCGTGCGTAAGCTAACTGGCGTAAACTCGTGAGCTGATTCTAAGTCCGTCTCAGCGTCTGCATTATCCTTGGCTTCTTGCTCATCCGCTTCCATATCTTCATCACGAGAAATGCTCGATTGGATAATAAGATGTAGCTCCGCTGCACTAATGTCCTTGGTATTCTGTGCCTCATCTACCAGTTTATAAATAATACGTTCACCGCGCTCGACATTCGATATGTCGCCACTCAAACAGAAGTCACCTTGACGCTGCATGATTTTGATATCGAGGCGTTGTTGGATATATTTCATGTGGTTGTTGTATTCACCAAGCACGGTTTTGAGCTGTGCGGGTGTCAATGATTCAAACTTTATACGGCGGCTCATGGAATCAGTCAAGCGATTATCCTTTTATTATGTACCCCAACGCTATGATTTGGTTTCGATGGCATTGCGGGTTTAAGAGATAAAATGGTCGGTCGTTATGGTCTTGGCTTTACGTTATAGAGATAGAAATGACGGTAGAATTATTATTCGTTTTAGGAGTGGTGATAACTAACGGTCTTGCATTTATTATGGTCGATAGATTTTAAATTTCAAGCCATACGTCGAACAGATGACACTGTTTTTGTACGACGATTGCAACCGCTTTTCGACATTGATATTTTTATGTCTACTTTTGAGCGGGTTACAGTATTGCAAATAACGTTTAGAGCGTGACGAAATCAAGCGTTTCAATTATAAGTTTTGGCTACTGTTAAGGCGACAGAGTGATGAGTGATTTGTGGTAATCTATGGGGGATATCATAGTGCTTTATCGCTGAGTTTAAAATATGAATAAAATGATAAAGGCTGATGAAAGCTGACGAAGGTTAGTGCTTATTACGCATTCGACTAAGGCTATGCCAATGTGTAAATGTTCAATATGCCCTAAAAAATTAAGATAATTCTAGCGATTATTCATCGCTTATAGTGCGTGCGCCCAACAGCGTAAAATAGACATGAAAATTAGGAATAATAATGCAAAATACTGATGTAAATTTATCGAATGCTAAAAAAAAGTTTGAACATAAAAAGGCAGCTACTGAGCAGCAAGTCCTCATCGCTGGTGGTGGTCATGTGGGATTGTCATTTGCACTGTTACTAGCGCATCACGGTATTGCTAGCACGTTATTAGAAAAAAACAGTTATCCAACCATCAGTCCAAATGATGACAGCAATCGTAGCCATTATTTAGACAGCCGCAATACAGCACTGTCACGTCGTACGGTACAGATTTATCAAGAGATTGGGTTATGGGGTGAGTTGCAAAGTCATGCTTGTCGTATCGATGCGGTGCAAATTAGTGAGCAAGGCAGCTTTGGGCGTGCACAATTAAACAAAGCGGAAGAGCGGGTCGAGTCATTTGGACAAGTGATGGAAAATGCGTGGCTCGGACGTAAGCTTTTATTAGCCGCGCAGCAAGAGCCATTAATCACTTTGATCGATAATGCCAGTGTCAGCGCCGTGACCCAACAAGCAGATGGGGTGACGCTCAGCTTTAACTATTATGGTGAAGAGGAGCATGAGCAGCAATTGCAGGCCAGCGTGTTGGTCGCTTGTGATGGTCGCGATTCGACGGTACGCCAATTATTAAATATTGGCACGACGACTTTTGATTATCAGCAAACCGCTATCGTCGGCGTGGTAGAAACTGACAAGCCACACGAACATGTGGCGATTGAGCGTTTTAGTCCAGCAGGGCCACTGGCGGTGTTGCCACTGACCGATCCAGACGGCGATGGCAATGATGACTATCAGACAGGCTATAGACGCTCGGTGGTTTGGGTTTGTCCAAAAGGGGAAGAAAATAAATACTTAGAAGATGATGCGCATTTCTTAGCGACATTGCAGCAAGCCTTTGGTGAGCGTGCGGGCACGTTTGTCGCTGCTGGTCGCCGCGGCGCTTATCCACTGACACGCGTGCTGGCAGACGAGCAAGTAGCGGGTCGCTGTGTCATCATGGGCAATGCTGCTCATACCTTGCACCCTGTCGCTGGTCAAGGTTTTAACCTCTGTATGCGCGATGCCCATGTGCTGGCACAAATGCTGAGCGCGCAAGTGCTAAAGGGCAAAGACATCGGCGATACGCAACTGTTAAAACGCTATGAGAAAGCACGTCTAAGCGATCAAAAACGCGTCATTCGCTTCTGTGATGCCGTGGTACATGGTTTTACCCATCCTAATCCAGCCATCAAGTTGGCAAGGAATGTGGCCTTGGTTGCCTTTGATAAACTGCCAAATATTAAGCCACTAGTCGCTAATTATGCTATGGGGTTAAAGTCCTAGTTTGCCATATCACGGTATATTAACGGTCTAGACCAATGTTCTATACGATTGCACTTAAATGTAGGAATAACTTATGAAAAATAATCATACGCTGATTATCGGTAGCGGTATTGTTGGGGCAACGCTTGCTTTACAGTTGGCACAAGCAAAAATGCCTGTGACGTTAATTGATGCCCGTCCTGCACGTGATGACTCAGAATGGCAACAGGTGCTTGGCAAGCGGGATGCGCGCGTTTATGCCTTGAGTCTTGCTAGTATTAACTTACTTAAAGACGTGGGCGCATGGCAAAAGATAGCAGCATCAGAGCGTAAAGCGGACTACTCGCAAATGCAGGTGTGGCAGCTAAACGGCATGGGCGAGCTATTATTTGGCGACAGGGGTGATAATCATTCTAATACTACGCTACCGCAAATGCTCGGCAGCATGGTTGAGCCTGCCGTCATTGAACATGCGTTATGGCAGCGTTTATCTGAGGATGATGTCAGTGACTATTTAACCGTCATCGCTGGACATAAAGTTATCAATATGGATTGGCTGGGTGCAGAGCAAGGCTACCGTGTGACTTTAGATGATCATACTGCTATAGCAGCGGCTCTGCTGGTTGGTGCCGATGGTCGGGGCTCATTTGTACGCCAACAAGCGGCGATTGGGCTGGACACACTCGATTATAATCAAACCGCTATTTGCTGTGCGATTCACACCGAAAAACCGCATCAAGCGACTGCGCGCCAAGCAATGCTGCCCACAGGTACGCTGGCGTTATTGCCGCTCGCTGATATTACTGATGCAGATAAAGCCAACCCACAACATTGGCAGTCGATCGTATGGACATTGCCGCGCAATCAAGCATTGGCGTTGATAGAGGAGGACGCGCGCGTCATTGCTGATAAATTGGCTGCTGCCAGTAACTATGAGCTAGGTGCTATCACTCAGATTGAGTCAATCGCTAGCTTTCCACTGACTGCGCAACAAGCAAAAAGCTACGTCGCGGACAACCTAGTCTTGATCGGTGATGCAGCGCATGGCGTCCATCCACTGGCGGGTCTAGGGTTGAATCTGGGCATGCTCGATGTGCAGACTTTAAGTGAGCAATTGGCACATGATTTTGAACGTAGTGGTGGAACCAGTTGGGGCAGCAATCAAACGTTGCGTAGCTACGAGCGTTTGCGTCGTCCGCATAATAGTATAATGATGCACAGCTTTTCCGCGCTTAATTGGCTATTTGCAGGGTCGCTTGCACAGATGCGTCCTATTCAACAAATTCGTAGCGAAGGTATGTATCGCGTTGGCAAAATTAAGCCATTAATGAGACTGTTTGCTAAGCAGGCGAGTGGAGTTTAGGGATAGCTTTAACTTACGGAAGCGTAAAATATGAATGCTAAATTATGGACAATAGCATCAATTATGATAAGTGCATTAGCACTAACAGGTTGCCAAACGTCTGACTTGTCTAACCAAAAAGCTCAAACTATTAATTTGCCAATTATTCTGATTAATTTAGATAGCGACGGCGACGGCGTGCCTGATGATTTAGATCAATGCCCAAATATGACAGAGAACGTGGTAGTGGACGAAAGAGGTTGTCCTGAGATTACAAGTCTTATTGGTATGCCTCCAATGATGGAGTATCGTGCTTTTTTTACCAAGGACAGCAGTGAATTACTGCCACAGTATCATGATGAGCTTGATAGAGTAGCAGAACAAATGAATAACTATGATACGGCTACTATGAAAATTGAAGCTCATGTCTCGAAGGATGAGGTCAATAAAGCTTCTACCTCAATGTTGCAATCAAACTCACTGGCTAAGAATAGAGCACTCATTGTTAAAAACTACCTAGTTTTAAATCACAAAATCGAGTCTAGTCGTCTGACTACTCTCGATTGCGGTATTAAAGGTTCTATTGCACCTTCTGACACCGAGGAAGGCAGATCTATGAATCGTAGAGTTTATAGCTTAGTAACTGATTTAAAAAACCACAAAGCTAATTATCATCAAAATGACCTAGGCTCAAACAGGTGTATCGAGTTTTAGTTTTTGTCATTTATTAATAAATAACCATAAGATAAAAATAACTACTCGAAGGCAAATCTCATGCTTATCCCTAAATACTGGGCGCAACATAAACAGCGCTTTGAGTTATCAGAAACGTCTAGTAAACCTTCCAAGCAAGCCACTATCAAACGTTACGGTTGGTCAGATGTCAGTCAAAGCGAAGCGCTATCCCATGCTAAATGGCGAGTCAGTGAGGCGCATAAGCGCTGGCTGGCAGGTGAAGATATCTTACGCCGTGAGCGCAGGGAAGAGTATAACGAAGGCAACGGTATTCCTATTCGTGAAGAGATTATTTCTGAGCATGATTTTCCAGAAAATAAATTATCGAATAATAGTGCAGCAGTAACGAAGCTTATCGTTACGCGTAACAGTTACGGCGCACAAGTCGCTAACGTCGATAATATCGCCATTATTGATGTTGATAATGATGATTTATTGCATCAAAAATATCCTTATGATTATAACCATCATGGCTTTATGCCTGCCTTTCTCATTAATCAAAGCAATCCAACAACCAAAATAAAAGTTTGGGCTTTTGTTATTGTCTTTATACTTATTGCCAGTGTCATCGCTTGGCTAGGACTATCATGGTTGTGGTTATTGGCTGTTATGATTGGTGCGACTGCTTATTTGTGGCAACAAGCCAGTGTTAAAGACAAGGCCCGCGCGCAAAAATATGCCGATGACGCCGCCTCGTTACTGCCTTATATGACAGATTTAATCAAAAAACGTATTGCTAATCATCCTACCGAGTCCTTTCGTTTATATCAGACGCCCGCAGGTTTTCGTATTATCGCCACTCACGATGTTGTATTGCCAAGTAATAGGTTAGTCGCGGAATGGTTTGCGTATTTCCATGCGGATACCAATTATGTGCGTCTATGTCAGGTGCAGCAGTGCTTTCGAGCACGGATTACTGCCAAGCCGTGGCGTCTGAGTGAGGTTGAAAATAATAAGTTGGCTAAAGATATCCCTGCTAAGGACTTTTGGTTTGGCTCTGAGAACACAGATATAGATAGTAGCATTGAGCAACGTCAAGATGAGTTAAAAGCGCGTAAGCAGTGGATTGTTGACTATGATCGTTTTACCCAAGGCTATCGTGCTTGTCATTATGTCGAGAGTTTTGCTGGTAAAGAAACTGTTGATAGAAATACAGCAGCTACGCAAGCTATTGATGCTTTTATCGAGTGGCATGATAGAGTTTGTCAGGTGGAAAAAAATCTAGAGATGGCTTAGGTTATAATTTTTTTAATTAATTTTTTACGAATGCTAGAGTAGCATTTAATTATATAAAGAAAGGCTACTGATGAGACTTTATAACGTTTTATTATTAATAGCATCTATTGCTTTAGCTGGCTGCCAAACCACTACAGCTGCGCCGTCTAAAAAGGTACCTAAAGATGAAAATATCAGGACGATGCAAGCAGAGATTGATTCAGATGGCGATGGTGTGCTTGATGCTATAGATGAATGTCCAGGTACACCTTTTAACGTAGTGATAGATGAAAGGGGGTGTCCAGATTCCTTACTTTTTGGTGAAAATGAATTTATGATGGAAGCTAGAGCCTATTATGATGAAAATAGCAGTGAGATAAAAAATGAGTATTATGAACAGCTAGATAACGCAGGCAAAAAAATGCAAGATCATTTGGACGCTGTTATGCATATCGAAGGGCATATATCCAAACGTGAAGACAATAATGCAAATCAAACATTATCAAGATACCGCGTGGAAGGAATTAAAAATTATATGACCATGACATATAATATTGATCCTGATCGTATTAAGACCTTTTACTATGGGTCAGAACGTCCAATTGCGCCAAATGATATCGAAAACAGTTGGCTCAACCAGCGTATTTATGCGCTTATTAGTAATGTTAAGTAATATATTAAATATTTCAAAAAACTGAAAGTAATGACAGATAAAGCCTTAAATTATTCTGAATGAAAAGAGAGTAGCAATGACAACTAGAAACTATGGAAATTTATTGCTACTGGCATTATTTATTAGTTTAGCAGGCTGTCAAACGACTGAAATCGTAGCGGCTAAAACCTTGCCTCAATATGAAAATATCAGAACGATGCAGGCAGATAGCGATTTAGATGGCGATGGTGTGCTTGATGCTATAGACGAATGCCCTGAAACGCGACCCAATGTAGTAATTGATGCTAAAGGCTGTGAAATAATAATTGAGGGAGGCGAGGCACTTGAAATGGAGTTCAATGGGTTTTTCTCGCAAATGAGCAGTCAGCTATCTGATATCTATGATGCAGTATTTGTGAAAATAGCAGAAAGTCTTAATGATCGCCCAAAAGCCAATGTTTTTATTTTCGGTCATGCAGCGAAAAGTGAAATAGATACAGATGCTTTAGCGACTTTTGGTTTCGATTCTTTATCACGCAATCGCGCGCTAATTATTAAGAATAATTTAGTGTTGCAATATAATATCGATGCTGAGCGTATCCGTACTTATGAGTGCTCAAATAAGATTATAGTTACAGATACAGCGTTTATAGATCCAAGTTTTGAAAAGCTCACTCTTAAAAATATTGAGGCAAAACAACGCCGCGCAACTTTAATGGCGAGTAGTGAAGTTCATGATTTGATGAATCTTGAATATGATTCTGATATGCAAAAATATGGTGAATATGCCAAGCACTGTGAACTGTTCGAATAATAACGACTGATTTTCTTCAACCGTCAAATATTATTCTTACCCCAACGCCGAAAACACCACCATCAACACAGGCGAGACGATATTAATAATAAAACCAAAACTAATCGCTAAAGGCACTACTTTTAGACCGCCAGATTGCTGAATAATTGGCAGGGTAAAATCCAAACTGGTCGCGCCGCCAAGCCCAACTGCTGCTGATGGATATTTACGCATAAACACGGGAATAAATATCAACGCAAAGAACTCACGTACCAAGTCATTAAAGAGGGCGACACTGCCCCAAACCGCGCCATAAGCATCGGTCATGACGATTGCTGATAGTGAGTACCAACCAAACCCTGACGCCAGTGCCAAGCCTTTGGTCCACGATACTTCACTGAATATCAGCGCAAATATCAAGCCACCAACCAATACAGCTAGTGTAAAGATGACACTCATCTCAACGCCGCGCTTATTCAGCAGCACTTCTTTTAGCGTAATACCTGAGCCTTTTAAGCCAATGCCGACCAACAAAATTAATATCATCAGCATCACCGTCATGGTATTTTCAGGCGGCATATAATTGTCTGGTAAGAAATAACCAATCACCATACCAATGACCACACAAATAACTTGAGCGAGGCTACCACGGATACTCACGCGATGTTCTTTAGATTTTACGCTGGGTTTTTTGGCATGCCATGGACGCAGTCGGTCAAATAACATCAGGGCAAATAAACCACTGCCAATTGTCAATATCGATAATATAGTCACATAAAGGGCAATATCGCCTATCTGACTGCCAAGTCCTTCAACTTGTGACAGCTCGATACCAATCAGCGCTAAGATGATAAATACCAGATAAGATAAGCCTTTATCTGCAAGCTTTGTCATGGTTGGATGAGAAGGAATGGCAAAGCCAATAAACATTGGCATTAATACCAGAACAAGGGTAACTAGGCTTTGCATGGTGATTGGCTCGCGGCATTTTCAAAGGCGTTTTTAAGAAGCTGGAAATTGTATCACATGAAACGATCAATGCTGCCATGAGCGGCTAAGATTCCTTGTAAAAGCCGACTGTTTAACGACCAACTATTGAGCGTTAAGATAAAATCGTGAATCACTAAGCCGTAAGTCAGGATTTCATTCATGATAATTTGACTGCTAACAACGCTTAAGTATTTACCTGACCAACTTTTGTTGCTACATTAATAGACTTACTATATTTGGCTTGCCTCATGTCGCTATATCAGCTCAAGTCTCAGTTTCAAGATCAGCTGCGCCCAATAAGTGATGCGTTGGTCGAGCAAAAGGTGACTGCCAATCAAGTGACGGTGTCAGCCGTAGTACTGAGCCTTGGTACGGCCTATATGATTGCCAAACCCGCAACTGAGCAGCAGGCATTATGGTTGCTGTTACCTTCATCACTGTTTGTGCGTATGGCGCTCAATGCTATCGATGGCATGATGGCGCGTGAGCATGGGCAAGCCTCAAGGCTTGGGGCAGTGCTTAATGAAGTGGGTGATATCGTGGCTGATACGGCGCTTATCGCAAGTTTAGCTCCGCATATTGCTAATGGTAATTTACAAGCGTCGACAGTCAATTTACCAAACCGCATATCAATCCATCAGCGTCATATTATCGGTCTGATTGCGCTTAGTATCAGCACTGAGTTACTAGGTATCACTAGTAATACGATATTAGACATTAGAGCAAACCAAGGACCTTTAGGCAAAAGCGATCGTGCTTTTTTACTGGGTTTGCTTGGCGCTTTTATGGTGACTAAAGTACCGACCGTGCTATCGCACATCAAAGTGGGTCCACTATTGATACTGACAGAGGCGCTGCTACTAAAAACCTGCTTGAATCGCCTGCGTTATATGGCAGATTTATACTTGATGCGTAAACCACCCGCGCTTCGCTCAAATCACTCAGAAACTCTTGAGTTAATACCAGAGTCATCGCATAAATCAGTTTTTCTTCTTGGTTGCCAAGAGAATGTTGGTCAACCCAATACGCTATTTTTCGATGCTGTTTCATCAAATTTTTCTTCATTAAATGCCCCTTTATCAAATTTTGCTATTAAAACTTCCTTTTTGGAGCCTAAGATAATGCCGACCACCCCTCTCAATAGTCATGAAAAAGTGGAGCAGGTTAGCGATACACTCAATTTATCGTCTTCCAAATTGATAAGCGGTGAAAGTTGCTACAATGCTTACGATGGCACGGCGATTTATTACCGCTATTGGCTGACGATGCCTTTAGAGGATATAAAAAAAGCCAGTCAGCCTCTGCGTCAAGTCATTTTATTACATCGTGGTCACGAACATTCGGGACGATTAGCAGAACTTGGAGAGCAGTTTGCCATTGCAGGCTATCAAGTATTCGCTTGGGATGCGCGCGGTAATGGGCGCTCGGGTGGTATCAAGGATCATGCCGAGAGTGTCACCGAGCTTGAGCGCGATTTAGACGGTTTTGTACAATTGGTTATCGGGCAAACGGGCATTGCTATCGAGGATACCTTAATCGTCGCCAGTAGTATCGGTGCGGTACTCGCCGCAGCATGGGTACATGATTATGCGCCAAATATTCGTGGGATGATATTGGGTACACCAGCGTTGAGTATTCGCTTGTATATGCCATTTGCGATACCATCGCTAAAGGTAGCTCGCGCGCTTGGACTGATGTCACGCGTGAGCAGTTACGTCAAAGCGCAAGTCTTAACCCATGATAAAGACGCGCAGCAAGCTTATAATGCCGATCCACTGATTTCTAATAGCATCTCGACCGACTTGCTCATCGATACGCACGCAACGGGCCAGCGCTTGCTCGATGATGCGGGTGCTATCACCGTACCGACGTTTGTATTATGTGCAGGCAAGGATTACGTGGTCGATAAGCAGGCAGAGCGCGATTTTTATGAGGCCATCAATACTACTAATAAACGCTGGCAATTATATCCAGACAGCTATCATGCGATTTTTCATGAGACCAATAAAGCGGACGTCTTCGCGGATTGTATTAATTTCGCTGAGCAAGTATTCAGTAAGGACGTTAAAGCGCCTGATTTAAGCACAGCGCATATTAATAGTGCTAGTAAAGATAAAGTCGATCGCTTAGCGATTAAGCCCTTTAACCCTAGCTTTGCGATTACTAGATTTGCCATGCAAAAATTTGGTCATGTCAGCGATGCGATTGCCACAGGACTGGAGCATGGATTTGATTCGGGTCACTCGCTCGATCATGTTTATTATAATCAGCCTAGTGGTCAAAATAAATTTGGTCAGGCGGTCGATAAATTTTATCTTAGTAATATAGGCTGGCAGGGGATTCGTATCCGCCGTGAGCATATATTGGAGCTGGCACGCGAGGCTCTGGCAGATATTGAAGACAAAAACCAGAGCAGTACTAAACCATACCAACCAAAACTACTCGATATCGCTAGTGGGCATGGCTTTTATGCGTTTGATTTATTAATAGAGTTTACCAACTTGCATGCTGAGCTACGTGATTATGAGCAGCATAATATCCAAGCCTTACAGGCAAAGGCGGAGCAGTTAGAGATTGCTGATCGTGTCCTTACTTGTCAAAAAGATGCGTTTGACCCTGCCAGTTATTCTAATATGCAGAAGAGAAGTGCCAATGCTAAAAGTCTTGATGATAAAAAATTCGATATTGCTATCGCCTCTGGCGTGTTTGAATTGTTTTCTGACAATACACTACCAGCGACAGCATTGGCAGGCATTTATGACAGTTTAAAATCTGATGGTTATTTACTTTATACCAATCAGCCGTGGCATCCTGAGCAGGAATTCATTAGTAAAACCTTAAACAATCATCGCGGCAGTAGTTGGGTGATGCGCTGTCGCTCACAAGCGGAAATGGATCAATTGGTTGAGAATGCTGGCTTTAAGAAAGTCGCTATGCGTATCGATCGTTTTGGTATCTTTACCGTGTCATTGGCAATTAAAGTCACCTCAACCAATCATGAATAATACGCATGCCAAGCCCTATGAGCGTGTGCAACTTTTTTCAGGGGGCGGTTCACGTTTCGCCTATTATTTGGGCAGCTATGCGGCATTGGTTGCTCATGATTTGAAGCCAGATGTCATCGTCGGCACTTGCGGTGGCAGTCTGTCGGCTTATCTGGTCAATCTAGCGCCTGATCCCAAGGATTTGCAGGAGCTCATGTGCAGCCGTGAGTTGTATCGTGTCATTACGGCAATCAGACATGTTGCGCCAGACGAAGCCAATAGGCGATTAAAGATACGTTATATGACTCAGGCGCTTAAACGTTGGCAGTTATCAAAACAAAGAGGTAAAAGACAAAAACAGCAGCAATCAGACAGCTACAAACGACTATTGGATGAGTTGCAGTATTTAGCGATGTTTCGGATAGATAACGAGGGGCAATGGCTCGATGAATTGTCTCATTTTTCTCCTAATCACAATAATCTATATAACCCTACCGCGCCAGAGATAGCCATTATTGCCAGTCGACTGTATCAAGCGCCCAATCAACCCAGCAATCAAACGCTTACTACTGACAGCTCTGTTTACGATGAGTTTAAACTACAAGAGTTATTATTTGCGCCACCGTGTTTGGCAGTATCAGAGCATTTTGATGAAATACTTAACGCACCTGCGCATACGTTTGCCGATAGGCGTATTCATCAGTCAGTAAATATCGTAAAGCAGTGGGAATTCAATCCAGCGGTTCGTGCTTCTATGGCAGATATGTATTATCTACCGCCAACGCATATAGACGATTTGGGGTGGTGCTTAGGTGGGGTGATTAATCTCACTCCGATCGAGCTGGCATGTCAGCTAGGGCAGACGGTATTTGCAGAGACCAAGGCAGGTTATGATTCATGGCTGGCGGCACCTGCGATTCAGCGCGTTTTTGGTTTTGACCCCAATGAGCGTTTGGCACAGGTGCATGGTTATGAGTCAGCGGAAATGCTGTCGCTCGCTGATTCTGCTAAAACTTATCAGCGAGTGAATCAGCTACACTGGTTGCCCTTTGCAGATAATGGTCAGCAGTTGGCAGGACAGCAAGTACAAAAGCGTTTTAACATAAAACAACTGACTGTTGAGCTCATTCACAGTGACTATGACGGTTTTGTGCAGCAAATGCAGGCGCAATGGCAATATGGCTATCAGCGTACGACTGACCATATACAGCAGCATGGTCTATGAACTCACAAATGAAAAATATTACACAGTCGACTTCAGCTCATAAGCTATCGCATCTTATCGTTTTCGGCGGTACGAGTGGACTTGGCTTGGCGTTGGCGCTGCATCATCAGGCGCTTGGCTGGCAAGTGAGTGGGGTTGGTCATAGCGTAGAGAAGATAGCCCATATCAATAGTCAGCATCCTGACATTGTTACTTACTGCTGTGATTTAACCGATAGCGCGCAAACACAAACGTTGGTAGATAACTTGTCAGATATTAGTTTTCAAAGAGTAATTTATAGCGCGGGTAGTTACACCAATGAGCGTATTCATCATTTGAGTCAAGCTGACAGCGATAAAATGCTAGCGATTAATCTGCAAGCGTTCGAGCAGGTTTTTAGGTGGGCAAGTGAGCAGATGAAGCGTCAAAGTCAGTTATTGGATATGGACAAAAATTCTAGACTGAGCATAATCTGTATCGCTTCTATCGCCGGTACAATGAATTATCCTTATGCCAGCCTTTATGCCAAAAGCAAACGCGCGATGATTGCGACTGCCAGCGCTTATCGAGCGGCACTTGCGCCGTATAATATCCAAGTCAACTGCATCGCCTCAGGTTATATGAATACCCAAGCCCTACGTGATTTGAATGACGGTGATGCTAGCCATAAGCCCTTTATAATGACGACAAAAACAGCGATTAACCACATTATGCAAGCGATTGATGAGGATAATGAGTTGGCCATATTTCCATGCTCCATGCGCTATATCACTCGGGCGCTCAATCATTTGCCTAAGCCTGTGCTTAACTGGATATTGCGCAGTAAGTTGGATAAAACCACTTAATATAGTCAGTCCTAAATAAAAGAAATACAACTATTGTAACTTGCTACTGGTATCCATTTTTCTTGCTTGCTGTGCATATGCCGACAGAGGCTGCGAATAATTAATCCCAGTAGCACTATATTCTTTTAAAAGTAGATCGACTATAACAGCTTACCCAAGCAGCCAATAAAACAAGGTAAATAACGGTACACCAATTAGCAAACTATCCACTCTATCCAATACGCCGCCATGTCCGGCAAGCATAGTGCCAGTATCTTTTACCCCGTGCTGACGCTTAAAGGCGGATTCTAATAAATCTCCAGCGATACCACTGACCGCTAAGCCATAAGCAGCTAATAAGCAAACCCACCAACTAAATGGCGTAAGCCAAATGCCTAATAGCGTTGCCAATACTGCCGCGAGCATACTACCGAAAAGAGCGCCTTCGATGCTCTTATTTGGGCTAATGGTTGGCGCAAGACCGCGCTTAAATAGTTTGTGACCAAGCAATCGTCCGCATAAATACTGGGCAATGTCATTGAACTGGCTGGCGAATAATACGAAAAATAAAATGCCATACTGCTCGCGTTGCCAGATTAATTGCTGTAAGGCAATGAGGCTGACAATCAGGGCGATAAAAGCAAAACTAAAGATTAGGTCTAACAGATTTAGACGTGTGTAAGCTTGAGTAGAATGGGCAGGGGTTTCGATAAAAGGCTGAGTATTTGCTTGCAAACCGCGCGCTTGGAGTTTTTCAATTAACATAGATTTGCTCTGTGGACACCATATACGTCTAATCTCATAAACGCCACGCAAACCTATCAAGACAAAAAAAGTGATGAGTAGCCACTGATAGGGGTAGGTAGGAGGCTGCATGAGTTGGCTATTATTCATTATTTTAGCGATAACATAACACGCGCAAAGCGCCGCTAACATGAGCCACCATGAGCGGGCGATCAAATAAATTTTCGGTAAGCGCTGACGCAAGCGAGGTAAGGCAAGCGTGCCCCACGTCAAACTGACGACCATCATAAGTCCGATCACAAACAGCGTATCAGTAGCCATATTTTTAGCACTTTGAGGTCAATAAAGAACGGCAAGTTACCGTTTGCTCATGGTTAGAGTGGCAACCTTCAATCGCTGTTAGACGTTAGCAACTGTATTTACCACTCTAGCCTCTGTATCATCGATTATAGGCTGAAGCAGCCAATCAACGCCACTCTCTTTGTCAGCTGTTTTGTCAGCTTCTCTCAACTTCGATAATGGCGCAATCACACTGGTTCGAGGTGTGGATGCCAAATGCGGATAGTCTTTACGATAGTGACCACCGCGACTCTCATAACGCTGATAAGCTGACTGAATAACCAATGTGGCTAATTGTAATTGTCGTGCTAATTGAAATAGTGTCAGCTCATCAGCAGTGATAGTGCCATCTAAAGTACTCATGCTGGACTGATTTAATCTGGTTTTTTCAAGCCACTGTTGCCATTGTAGTATCTGTATTAATATTTGCTCTAATGATTCGGCATTTCGAGTGATACCCATATAGGAGGTCATTAAAATTTTTAATTCTGTGACTATTTTGCCAGCATAATCGTGGGTAACGATATCAGTGTCATCACAATGAGATAAATTAAATAGAATGGTAGGAGAAGAAGGAAGCTTAATAGCTTGAATATCTTTGAGCGTTGGTGCTGTCCAAATGGCAGTTGCTAATAAGTTCGAGTGATCATAACTGGCAACGGGAGTTAGGTTTTCTAATGCTTTTAAATATCGCGGTAAGTCAGCAGCGATATTGCGCCCAACGACTACGCACTCCAAAAGTGAATTACTAGCTAAGCGGTTTGCTCCATGTAGACCTGTATAAGCAACCTCACCAGCAGCATAAAGCCCTGCCACATCGGTCAAACCATTGGCACACGTTACCACACCGCCGCAGCTATAGTGAGCGGTAGGGGCAACGGGGATAGGTTCCCTAGTCATATCAATACCGAGGTTGAATAATGTTTGATAAATCTGTGGGAAATGCTCCCGTAAAAACTGTTCTGGCAAATGACTGACATCTAAATGTACGTAGCCAAGTCCGTTATTACTGATCTGCTCAGCGATGGCGCGAGCGACGATATCGCGCGGTGCCAATTCTGCCCGTTCATCAATTTCCAACATAAAGCGCGCACCGGTTTGCGGGCAGGTCAGCCGCCCACCTTCACCGCGTAGTGCTTCCGATATTAAAAAACTACTGTCTGCCACTGCTAAGCCCGTCGGATGAAATTGGATAAATTCTAAATTTGCTAATCGGCAGCCGGCTTGCCATGCCATCATAACCCCATCGCCGACACAGACGTCGGGTGCACTGGCACGCTTAAATAATTGACCCATGCCACCACTAGCCAGTACGACTGCGCAACTATAAAAAGTCAGTTGTCGTTGATTATTATGATCAAAAACTTGCGCCCCTTGGCATTGCTTATTTGGATTGGCACTGTTTGTTAAAAGGCTCAGCGCTTCATGGTAGGGCAAGATAGTGATATTAACAGCATTTTGCGCCTTTATAGTCAAGGCTTCCATAATATGTCGACCAGTCGCATCATCCGCATGTGCGATCCGCCTGCAACCATGCCCGCCTTCTTTGGTTAAATGTAAGTCGGCAGTCTGTAGTTTGGTGACAGGTTTTGCATTATCTTCTTGCGGTATCTGCGTAAAAGGCACGCCTTGCTCACATAGCCATTGGACGGCCTGTTGCCCGGCACTTAAAATGCGACTGGTATTATTAGCTTCGCATAACCCTGCGCCAGCGATTAGGGTATCAGCTATATGGTCAGCGACAGAGTCCTCTTTATCCAAGCTTGCCGCGATACCACCTTGGGCATAATGACTGGAACAGACTTCCAAGGCGGCTTTGCTCAATACGGTAATGTTTAGCGATTTTGGTAATGCTAGAGCCGTGCTTAAGCCTGCTAATCCCGCGCCAATGATAAGTACGTCAGTTTGTACCATAGCAGCAGGGCTATCGAGACCTAATGATTCCGCTGTCAATGCCGCGCTCATATTAGGCAGCTCCGACATTGGCAAATAACTCACGGTCTTTGACAATATCTCCGCTCGCTGTCACACGCTGTTTTTGTGATTCGGCAAAATCAAGCATGCGTTGCAAGGGTTTTCTAGCCGCGACTGCCAGCTCAGGCGTCATCAAAACTTCACCGCTGCGCTGCGTCAAGCATTGTTCAATACCTTTTAGACCATTCATTGCCATCCATGGGCAAAATGCGCAACTCTTACAACTGGCGCTTTCACCTGCAGTAGGTGCAGCCAAAAACCGCTTAGTTGGTGAGCGTTTTTGCATCTCATGCAAGATGCCCAAATCGGTAGCGACGATAAAGGTATCAGCATCCATCTCATAAGTCGATTGCAGCAGCTTACTGGTCGAACCTACCACATCGGCGAGCGCCACTACGCTATCAGGGGATTCAGGATGCACCAATACCCTAGCGTTTGGATACTCCTCTTTTAATTGCATTAGCTCGGTCGCTTTAAACTCATTATGTACGAGGCACGAGCCTTGCCAAAGCAGCATATCTGCGCCCGTCTCTTTAGCAATATATTTACCTAAATGGCGATCAGGACCCCAAATAATTTTTTCACCATTCGCATGCAAATGGCGAATAATGTCGATGCCAACCGATGAGGTCACCACCCAATCGGCACGGGCTTTGACGGCGGCGCTGGTATTGGCATAAACGACGACTGTACGCTCAGGGTGAGCATCACAAAAGGCTGAAAACTCATCGGCAGGACAGCCCAAGTCAAGCGAGCATTCCGCTTCTAGGTCTGGCATCAGTACTGTTTTTTCCATACTTAAAATTTTCGCCGACTCACCCATAAAGCGGACGCCAGCGACCACTAAGGTCTGGGCGCTATGCGCTTTCCCAAAGCGTGCCATCTCCAACGAGTCGCCCACGCAACCGCCGGTTGCCAATGCCAAATCCTGAATAAAGGGGTCGACATAATAATGGGCGACCAATACTGCATCATGCGCTTTTAATAGCTGTTTAATGTTTTCCTCGACTATGAGACGTTCAGTACGCGGCAAGTCTGCTGGCATTTTAGCTTTGGCATATTCAATATTCATTTGTATTGCAATGCGATTGTCATTACTCATGATGGGCGCGTCGTAAGGATAAGTTTTCATAGATGCAAACCTTTTAGGCAGTAACGACAAGCAATATGCCGCTAAAAATAAGTCAATTAATATCGCTGGCTAGTCAGATGTTTTAATTATGCTCATTTTGAGCATAAATACAAGTATTTTTTATACATTTATGATTTGTACATTTATGATTTATAAAGACTCATTTTATATAATTACAACCACGAACTATGATAATCGTTGATTCAAGCTATACTGAGCAAATGGTCAACGGCTTAGCAGTTGAGCTTTATTTAATAATTAAAATAAAAGGTAATCACTAAAGTCATGACGTTGTCTTATTCACACGCGCATCAGCAAGGTAGTGGCACCACAGAAGTCGTGGCCGTGCTAGTCGCCATTACTGAGCATACCGCTCGGGTCTTAACCGTTGATCAAGGAAAGCTGTTACCCAATGGTCCATTGATGCCGTTGCATCGTTCATTGCAAGCGGGTGTGCGCCAATGGGTTGAGGAGCAAACACAGCAACCACTTGGTTATTTGGAGCAGCTATACACCTTTGTCGATACCAATAGGCGCAATGTTGATGGTCATGCACTGGTCTACGTGAGCTATTTGGGACTGGTGCAAGAGACACAAACGCAGCAGTTACAAAGCCAAGCATTGTGGCGCGATTGGTATGATTACTTTCCTTGGGAAAATCATTTGGATGGCATACCTAGCATCATTATGAATAATATTGTGCCAGCATTATTGAGCTGGGCAGATAGCGCTAAAGATTCAGGCATTCAGCAGCGCCGCCGTCAGCGTATTGGTTTATGTTGGGGTGTAAGTGAAGCGCTCTTAGTGGGTGATATGACCACAAGTGAAAATGCGGATAATGAATACACAGCCTATGAGCATTATGAAAATAGAGAGTGGGTCGCTGAGCATGTGTTACTGCGCTATGAGATGCTGTATGAAGCGGGGCTGATACCGGAAGCACCTAATTATCCACCCAGCTATTCAATGAATCATCAAAGCGTCCATCAAAGTGCTCACCAACCGAGCCATCAAAATAAGCTACCTGAAAACTGGTCACAGCTCATTGGTGTGCCGATGTATTATGATCATCGCCGAGTGATTGCAACGGCTATTTCACGGCTGCGTGCCAAAATTGAATACCAACCGCTTATTTTTGGCTTGATGCCAGATGTATTTACCTTGTCACAATTACAACAAAGCGTAGAAGCGCTCTCAGGAGTGCGCTTGCACAAGCAAAATTTCCGTCGTTTGCTAGATTCACAAAAACTTGTGACGGAAACAGGACAGAGTAGTAGCGCCCAACGTGGTCGCCCTGCCAAGCTTTATCGCTTTCGTCATGATATTGAACTACAAAGCTTATTGATGGATAGTAAGTTGCCTAAGCGTAAATAGGAGTCGATAGACTACCTTGCTATCTTTATTTTGATGATTATAAAACCCTGTCAGCTGCACAAAATGATGACGGTTCCTTGCGAGGCTGTTAACTTTACGCTATATTTATGCTCATTTTGAGTTTAATTGCGTAAGCATATATGAACGCCACGTTTATTTAAGGGTTAAAGATGACAGTTAAAAAAGAACCAGCATTGGATGATGTATTGCTTAGACCTTTGGTTGAAGCTGCGCTAACTGAAGATTTGGGCAGACGCGGAGATGTCACATCACAAGCCACCATTCCAGCCGATATGCAAGCAAAGCTAGAGATTAAAGCTCGGCAAGCAGGCATGATATGTGGTATGGATTTGGCACGTTTATCGTTTGCGATGGTTGATCCTCAGATTGAGTTTGTGGCTCAAGTTGCTGATGGTGAATGGGTTGACGCGGGTACAGTCTTGGCTAGTGTGCGTGGTAATGCGTGCCATTTACTGACAGCAGAACGTACCGCGCTCAATTTTATGACCCACTTGAGTGGCATTGCGACAGATACCAGAAAAATTGTAGATAGTGTGGCAGAGTATCCTGCGCAAATTACTTGTACACGTAAGACCATTCCTGGCTTGCGCATTGTACAAAAGTACGCGGTACGCTGCGGCGGCGGGCGCAACCATCGTTTGGGACTGGACGATGCTATTTTAATCAAAGACAATCATATTGCCATCGCTGGTGATATAAAGACTGCGATTAAACAAGCGCAAAACTTCGCTGGGCATTTAATTCCCATCGAAGTAGAAGTCGATACTTTAGCGCAATTAGCGCAGGCATTAGACGCTGGCGTGAGCTTGGTGCTATTAGATAATATGTCCCCTGAAATACTAGCGCAGGCAGTAACGATGTGTAAAGGTCGCGCGAGAACAGAAGCTTCAGGTGGTATTACTCCTGAAACCGTGCAAGCAGCAGCAAAAACGGGTGTTGATTTTATTGCCATGGGTTATTTGACGCACAGTACCACGGCATTAGATATCGGTCTTGATTTTAGCGCATGATTTTCAACATACCTGTCTTTACATACCTGTTTTAGTGATTAGGCTTTATGAGGTTATTTACCCGCCAAATGACGGTTGATTGGTCAATGTTAAGTATCTGTTTTTATAGATAGTCTGCTGTCAGAAAGTTAAGCAAAGTTAATGATTTAATTAGCTTATCTGCCTATGATACAATGACATTTTCAACCAACTATTGGGTCATCGTCGTACTTGCACGATGACCTTATCTTTTTGCCCGATTTGACTAATAGACAAGCGAGCGCTCAGTGAATACTGAAATCATCAAGATAATCTTAGCCTTTATGGTACTGATTAATCCCTTTAGCGCTTTGACGTTATTTTTGGATTTGACCCGTGGTTATTCGATGAATAATCGACGCAAAGTGGCGCGTGTTGCTTGTTTGACGATTTTTATCACTATTAGTTTCTTTACGGTAGCAGGCGAGACATTACTAAAAGCACTTGGTATTTCTATCGGCTCGTTTCAGCTGGCAGGTGGTATCTTGGTGTTTTTGATTGCTCTTAATATGATGAATGGCGACGGTAATCCCGTGAAGCCCGATCAAGAAAACTTCGATGTTGACCATGTACAAGACGCGCCGCCCACCATGGCAGCAGCAGTTGTGCCTATCGCTATTCCAATGATGATTGGACCAGGTGGTATCTCGACGGTGATTATTTATTCTTCACAAGTCTCTGGTATTTTGCAAGTATCTGCCATATTGATTGCTGGTTTATTTATCAGTCTGTTTTGCTATCTAGCATTGATGGCGGCAGGTCGTATCAGTCGCTTGCTGGGTGATACTGGATTGAACATCATGAGCCGAATTATGGGGATGTTATTGGCGGCAGTTTCTATCGAAATTATCGTTAATGGCTTACGCACTTTATTTCCTGATTTAGTGTAATGACGCTGCTACGTTATGTTTGTCCGTCAGTTTTTTGACTTATTCCTCAATGGGCGTGTTGAGTATTCAACCCTAGCACTGACAGTGCTGATTTATGAATGTTTAATACGCCTTAATGAAAAGCACGTGCAAACTCATATCAAATTTAAAAACCAAAGATTCGGTTAGAAGCCCTTTTTGTAGAATAGTCATGTCTTAAGCTATGGCTAATTAATCACCAAAAGTATTCGAAAAAACACCATTCATAAAAATATGTTACAGTGGACAGACAACTATTATCATAGGAGTTAGTCTTGAGTAATAAAAGAATTGCTATTTTAGGTGCAGGTCCAAGTGGTTTAGCACAATTACGCGCTTTTGAAGCAGCTCGTTTGGCTGGTGCAAAGAACTTACCTGAGATAGTGTGTTATGAAAAGCAAAACGCTATTGGTGGCATGTGGAACTATAGCTGGCGTACAGGATTAGACAGAAATGGTGAGCCTGTTCACGGTAGTATGTACCGTTACTTGTGGTCCAATGGTCCAATGGTCCCAAAGAGTGCTTAGAATTTGCTGATTATTCGTTTGACGAGCATTTTGGTGAAGCGATCCCCTCATATCCACCGCGTGAAGTCCTAAAAGACTATATTATGGGGCGTATCGATAAACAAGATATCCAGAAATACATCCGCTTTGAATGCCCAGTACGTTGGGTGTCATTTGATGATGAGACGCAAAAATTCACCGTGACGGTGATGAATCATAAAACCAACGAGCAAGAAGTGGAAGAGTTTGATTATGTCGTCGTGGCGACGGGTCATTTCTCCACGCCCAATATGCCTTACTTTGAAGGGTTAGAAGCTTTCCCTGGTCGCATTCTGCACGCGCATGATTTTCGTGACGCCTTAGAGTTCAAAGACGAAGATATTTTGCTCATCGGCAGTAGTTATTCAGCCGAAGACATTGGCACGCAGTGCTATAAGTATGGCACCAAATCAGTCACTATCAGCTATCGCACGCAAGCGCTCGGCTATGACTGGCCAGAGGGCATCAAAGAAGTGCCTTTGGTCACCCATTTTGAAGAAGATGTGGCGCACTTTGCCGATGGTAGCAGCCAAAAATTTGATGCCATTATTATGTGTACCGGTTATCTGTTTCATTTCCCCTTTATGCCCGATGAGTTACGTCTGCAAACGCATAACTGCTTATATCCAGCCAACTTGCACAAAGGGATTTTCTGGCAGCCAAACCCAAAGCTCATTTATTTAGGTATGCAGGATCAGTATTTCACCTTTAATATGTTTGACGCTCAAGCATGGTATGCACGTGATGTGATGATGGGCGATATCGAATTGCCTGAATTGGTACACTGTCAAGCAGATGAGAAAAAGTGGTTGGCAACTTATGCGAAGTGCGTGACGGTCAGCGATTCAATCGACTTTCAAGCCGCTTATATTCGTGATTTAACCAATGCGACCGATTATCCAGAATTTGCCGTTGAAAAACAGGGTGAAATCTTAAAAGAATGGCAAAAAGATAAAGCCGATAATATCATGACCTTTAGAGAAAAGGCGTATCGCTCTACGTTAACAGGCACGCTATCGCCTGAGTTGCCAGAGCCTTGGTTGGACGTCCTTGATGACTCGCTTGAGCATTTTTTGAACTTAACCTTCGTTAAGCCTAAAAAGCGTAAAAAAGTATCGTAAATAGTAAAAGTGTGAGATTCCAAAAAGCCAAACGCATTTATACAAGGTGTTTGGCTTTTTTTGTACTTATACTTATATTTAGGAGCTGTGTTAATGGTTTATCCTATCACCTATTTTGCCTTTATCGTTGTTTTTAACTTCGGTACAGATGCCACGCCAAATACAACATGAGTATCCCTACCAAAGCATCGAGTATATTCCACGCTTTTGGTTTGGCAAATAATGGTTTGAGTAATCGCGCCGCATAACCCAACGCAAAAAAGAAAAAGAATGAGGCGCTGACTGCGCCGACTGCAAATGCCAGCTTACTACTAGCACCCGTTGAAACCATGCCAACGAGTACCAATGTATCTAAGTAGACGTGTGGGTTGAGCCAAGTAAAGCCAAAACATAATAACAGGGCTTTTTTTAAGCTGGTGACGACTTGTCCCTCGACGGTGAGTGCATGTGTGACGCGCGCACTGGCATATAAGCTCTGCAATCCATAGCCTAGCAAGAATACAACACCAGCGAATTTTGCGATATTGACCACTTGCGGATATTGCGCCGTAACCGCGCCAAAACCGCCAACGCCCGCAGAGATTAATAGCGCATCACTGACCGCGCAAAATAAGCAGACAAAAAATATGTGCTCGCGTTTGAGTCCTTGTTTGAGTACAAAGGCGTTTTGTGAGCCAATCGCGATGATGAGCGATAGCCCAAGTAAGAATCCAGAGGTGTAGTCGGTCGCATTCATAATAGTGTGCTTAGCAGGGGGCGGATGAGAGGTGTTGACATTTTGCTTACTGGCAGCGCGGTAAAAAGCTGTTAAGATACGCTATTGGATAAATCTATGCAATACGAGCGCAATAAGCGTGCACGGGACGAGGGGCAAGGTAGGTCATGGTGGTAAGTCTGACAAGAATGCTAAAGTCATTTGGGCAAGCTCAAGATGACCTGCCAACGCTAGCAGCCAAAAATGCTCAGGAGATGGCTATCAGTCAAGATATAGAGGTGACTGATAATAATAGTAAAAACAATGATAAAAACGATCAAGCTGTCAGTCAGCGTTCTGTACTGACGCCGCCTGAGCGCAGCGAATGTATTTGTGATGCTTTGGCGCAAGTGAGTGATATCAGAACGCCGACACCTTTGACTGATCGCTACCTGTCCAATCGCGCTCAGATGCGCCCGACCAATAGACCGCCTTTTGACCCCGATACTTTATGGTATCTCAAACATGGACGCTGCCCGATTATGACTGAGCTTGTTGATGTGGTCGATGAAGCCACCCTAAACGCCATGCCCATCGAGGCCGTTGCGATACTAGACCGTATCAATGGTAAGTTAAAACGCTATCGTGAGTGGAGCAGTGAGCTGAACGAGGAGCAACAGCAACATAATGAACGCCAATTTGTCATCGATAAGCTGGTGTCAGAGAGCATTCCAGAAGCCCTCCATCATTATGAGCAATTACAGCGTTTTAGTCCGCACCGCACCAAAAACAATATGGTGCAAGGAAAAATGACGGCAGGTGACATGCTGACGGATTTGTTTTTAGAAATTGATTATGAGCTTGATGAATTGTTAGATGAGCTGCATCAAACGGTGATGAATCGTTTGGCTTCAACGCACCGTTATGTCAAAAGCCGGACAAAAAGTTAATGGCTAATAGTTAATGGCTGTTGATTGTCATTATAAAATTAACATAATTCAGAGCTGTGATTAAATTGGGGACACGTCCTAACATGGTTTTCACACAAGCGACGCAATGCATAACAATATAGGGCTTTAATAGAGCCTTATTTTTTTGTTTAATAATAACTATCTATCTTATTTAAAATAATAAGAAGTTTAAAATAACAAGAAATTTACCAAGCCATTTTATTCAACAATTAGGATACTCTAATGACTCAAGTTACTGCGATGTTTGTCATGTTCATTTTATATGGAGTGTTACCAGTCGCTGGTTTATATCTGGGGTATCGTGGTATCAAAAAAATGACTGCGCCTAAAATGCTTGAGTACAAAGCGATGCCGCAATTGGGTTACATCCCAGAAAAAAGCTTGCCTGTTGAAGTCAAAACAGCACTTGACCAAATCAATGAAAAAGGGGAGAAGCTGCGGGTCATTTATGGCGATACCAATAATGATGGCAAGATAGACGATAAAGACACGGTCAATGAAACCTACATTATGATTCAAAATTTAATGGACAGACATGTGCCACTTGCTGTGACTGACTATCGCCGCTTGCACGACTTAGATGTGGGGGATGGCGCGCGCGCTGACACGACCAAAATCAAGCACTCTAATGTGACTGGAAAAGAAGCGCTATTAGATGTATTACGTACCATTAATACTCAGTTTGATGATTTACTGAATGCCTCTTATCACCAAGATGGTCAAAAGCTGCTGGCGACCAACCGCTATCTACAAAAACGCTTTAATAATCCTGCTACTACGACAGATATTGAAAAGCTCGATAGCAATGTTAGTAGTGTCCGTAGTGCTAATACCAATATAGAAATTAAAGCGATTGAAAATCCAACTAGCGCAACTGGTAAGAATGTGAGTGCTGAGAATATTAAACTGTAAAGGCAAAGTGGTGTGATCAAACGATGAAGAGTAAGGGTATATGAGCATCTTAATAGGCATTGGCATTGTGACGACCGTCACCACCTTTTATTTGGGTAAAAAAGGCTGGCATGCGCTGCACAAAGCGGTCGGTATTTCGCCAGGTGTACTCACTTATCAGGATTATGATGCACCGTTGTCATTGTCCAAACTCAGTTGGCAGCAACTAAATTTAAATAAAAAACACCTGAAAAATTTATCAGAGCCACAGCTGCGCCAATTAAAACGTATCGATGAAAAAGTAACCCACTATCAAGCATATCAAAAATCACTACAAGCTCAGCATAAAACGCCTGCCGTAACCGAGCAACAGTTTGTATTAAACAAGATGTTGCAAACTCGGCTACCTGAAATGCTAATCAGGCATCATCATTTGGCACAAATCAATACAAGCACCAATCATGTTGGTGATGATAAAAGGATTGAAGCCAGTGAGTTATTACAGCAAGTCTTTAATAATATTGAGCAGCGTCTAGATAGATTATTAGAACAAATGGAAAGTCAGCAGTTGCAAGAGCCACGAGTAATGAGGAATTATATTAATAGCCACGATAGCTAAATATAAGTCGTCAGGTTGACAGCTACCTTTTATATTATTTCTATAAAAAAAGCTGCCAATGATTATTCATCATTGGCAGCTTTTTTGTGGTCTACTTTAAAACTATTGAAGATTCAAAGTCACACTACATTTTACATTCAGGCGATTAACGCTTGTCGTTGCGGTCACGAGTATTGCGCGTACCACGGCTGGCAGGGCTAGCACTACTTTTAGGCTTCGCGCTGCTGTTACGATTGTCGCTACCACTGCGGCTATCGCTACGACTGTCAGTAGCGCGACGCGCTTTAAGCGGCTTGCTTCTGATACGCTCTTGTTTCTCTTTCGCTGCGCCATGCAGACCCGTACCATAACGAGGACGTAAGCTCACTAGATCGGTCAACGTATTGATGTCTTTTCTGTCGAGTTCTAAGAAACGACCAGTACGTAGCTCTTTTGGTAGAGCAATCGTACCGTAACGCGTGCGTAGTAGACGGCTTACTTTCAGGCCTTGCGATTCAAACAAGCGACGTACTTCACGGTTACGACCTTCTTTTAGCTGGACGTGATACCACTTGTTGACGCCTTCACCACCGCCTTCTTTGATATCTTCAAACTTTGCAATGCCATCTTCTAGCATAACGCCAGCCGTTAATGCACGTGCAATTTCAGGCGTGACTTCACCCAATACACGTACTGCGTACTCGCGAGTGACTTCACCAGACGGATGCATCAAGCGATGCGCCATCTCACCATCATTGGTAAACAATAATAGCCCGGTTGAATTGATGTCCAAGCGACCAACCATCACCCAGCGATCATGAGTCAGTTTTGGTAAACGCTCAAAAACGGTTGGACGACCTTCTGGATCTTTAGCAGAGCAGACTTCGCCTTCAGGTTTGTAGTAAGCGATAACACGGCGACGCTTTTCGTTTTCAGAGGTGTATTTAATCTGACGACCGTCAACGCGAATCTCATCGCCTTGCTCGACGCGATCACCAATGGTCGCAGGTCCGTTATTAACAGTAACACGCCCTGATTTTATGACTTCTTCCATTTGACGGCGTGAGCCAAGACCCATACGGGCGAGGGCTTTCTGTAATTTTTCATCTTTCATAATCATGTCCTTGAGTCGGTGGGTTTACATTTCTCAATGTAAAAAATTGGATTGACTATTCTACGCTATTTTGATGACTTTAGCACGCAAACCAGTATCTACAAACGGTATCAATTTATCGTTTTACATTAATAAAAGAAAGTTTGCTAAATTAAAAGAGATTTCTAAAATAAAAGTTGATTAGGGTGTTGTGAAACTAAGCTATTTGCACACAAATGCTTATATTTATATTTTTAATAAAACAGTAGTTTCTTTGAATATTATTAAGATCAGTTAAGCAGCATAACCAATACCAAATTTCTGTTTTCGGCAGCATAAACCCTAAAAAATACTGCTAACTCCTTTGAATATGTCTTTAAATTTAGATTTTTCTGTCTTCTTGTTTTTATCGATATGCGCTATACGTCATTTGTGAAAAGGGTTTACGTAAAATAAATCAACTAAGAAAATTGTTCTTACATCAATGTTTATAAATATTGCGTTATGTATAGTTTAGGTGTATATTCAATAAATACATCCTTTTTTATGAATATATTGATAGCAGCAAGGCACTTATTTTTGATTCACGAATATAAATATGAGTAACTGTTATGGTTTATAAATATTTCATTTCTGTACAAAAGCGCTCCTTAATAGTAAGTGCGTCTTGCCTATTGCTGACAGTATTGCTCAGCAGTTGCACAATAAATTCAGGACTTCAGTCTGGGAAATTACCCGAGTCAGGGAAATTCACTGCAGAAAACGGTCTACAATTCTATATTCAACCTTTGAGTTTGGCTAATCTACCACCTAAAGAAGCCGTCAATCTTGATCGAGATTTATATCATTTAGTAAAAACATCTGGGCGTGTCAGCTATGGCATTGCTAAAGGGGATGTTCTCAATATTATCCTGACCAATTATCCAGATATTAATGCCTCAACGTCTAGTCTGACTGTTGACCAGCAAGGGTTTATACAATTCCCCTTAATAGGGAGAGTCAAAGCCAGCGGTCTCAGTGTGCCGCAGTTCACTGCCACTTTGCAAAGCAAGCTTCAACGCTATCTCAAATACTCAGATCCTCAGGTCAAAATCATCAACTACCGTGGTAGTAAGTTTTTTGTGGATGGTGAGGTCAAGCAGTCTGGTGAGTTTGTTATCGCAGATGTGCCCATCTCAGTATATGGTGCTATTTCTATGGCGGGTGGGACGACTGATACGGGTGATTCAAACCATATCGTATTAAACCGTCAAGGCAAAAGTTACAAGCTCGGTATCCAATCATTAAATCAAATGGGGCTGTCTGCCAATCAAATATACTTACAAGACGGCGATGCTATTCATGTCAATAGCCAAAGCCGCAATAAGGTCTATGTATTGGGAGAATTTGGCAAAATTGAGCCCGTTGCTATTCCTGAGCAAGGGCTAAGCCTAGCGCATGTACTAGGTGAGTCAAATGGGTTGAATTCTAATACGGCCAACGCCGCCAAAGTATATATCGTTCGGGATAATCCTAAGTATCAATATACCAATATTTATTATGTCGACATGCAGAGCATCACAAGCTTTGCCTTGGCCAGTCGTTTTGACATGCAAGCCAATGACATTCTTTATGTTGATCCAACTGGCTTGGCGCGCTGGAATCGTATTATTAGCGCTATACTGCCTTCAACATCAGCAATCAATGTGATTTCAGGGATATAGGAGTCAGTCATGGGAGCGTTTGATCAGATCTTGGTCGTTTGTGTTGGCAATATATGCCGCAGCCCGATGGCCGCTGCCATATTAACGGCATATTACCCAGAAAAGCACATTGACTCTGCTGGTTTGTCAGCGCTCGTAGGTCACGCAGCTGATGCCAAAGCGGTTGCATTGATGGCCACTCATAATATAGACATCAGTGCTCATATCGCCAAGCAAATTGATGAAGCATTGGTCAGTCAGTCAGATTTAATTTTGACGATGACAACCAGCCAAACCAAATGGATTGAAAATCAGTGGCCGCACTGTCGCGGAAAAACCTTTCGAATAGGGCATTGGCTTGATAAAGATATTGCTGACCCTTATCAGCAGGATGACTCAGCATTTGAGAAGAGTAGACAAGATATTATCGCTAGTCTTGAACAATGGACTGACAAGATTAGCGACGCGCCATCGATTAGAGCGTTGAAGTTCAGCGAATGCTATTAAACGATCAACATTGAGCGATGAGTATATGGTTATGAATAATATGGATTCAAAAGACCTATCAACGTCTACGGGCGAAAAAAACAATGACGACATCGATTTAATGGCGCTGGTGTTAGTATTGTTACGTGGTTGGAAAATCATTGCTCTCATGGCGATATTGGGGCTTTTACTAGGGCTTTTGTATACCCGCTATGTGAATCCCATCTATAAATCAGATGCGCTGATACAGATTGAAGAAAATACTCAAGGAATAGAGGCGCTTGGCGAGAGTATCTCAGAGCTGGTTGGTGCAGAAGTCAGCAAAGCGGAGACAGAAGCAGAGCTGATACGATCACGTATGATATTGGAGCCAGTGGTTGAGCTATTGCACCTGCGCATTAAGCTAACAGATCCCAATATTGGTCATCTTGACAGAATAAAAAGCAATCATACTTACACGCAATTAAATACACCGGATGATGTGTCACTTGATACCGAAAATGGCATAGTAAAAGTCCGCCAATTTGATGTATCACCAGCGTACTTGAACCAACTTTTTACACTAACAAAATCTGCTACAGGGTTTGTTTTGAGCAATGGGTTTGATGAATTTAAAGGTCAGCTTGGTCAGGCGCATCAGTTCAAAGGGTTGGACGGTCAGATTAATATTACTGTCACAGAGTTACCTGCTGATGGTTACCCAATTAATATTAGTAAGCAGACGATAAAGGCTGCGACTGACGCTATCAACAGCGCCTTATCCGTTGAAGAAAAAGGTCAAAAAACGGGGATTATTCAGCTGTCGATGACAGGTCCCAACCAAGAGCAAATCACGACTATACTCAATCAGATCGTCCGATCTTACGTCGATCAAAACCAATCTCGCGGTTCTGAAGAAACGACCAAAACACTTGCCTTTATGGAAACGCAGATCCCTCTATTAAAAGAAAAATTAGAGACTTCTGAGGCACTGTTTAATGACTTTCGTAAAAAATATGGCACGATTGATGTGGGTAAAGAAGCCGAGTTGTTATTGAATGAGAAATCCCGCATTGATGAGCAGCTCAATGAGCTTAAACTAAAAAAAGCAGACCTAACCACTTATTATACCGAAGAACATCCACTGGTCATTCAAATTAATGAACAGCTCAAAGTGCTCAATAATAGAACAAGAGAGATAGATAATACCATTGCAGGTCTACCTGAAATACAGCGAGAGTTTCTAAAGCTATCAGAAGATACGGCAATCAATCGAGAAATCTATCTGACGCTGCTCAAAAATTATGAGCAACTTAAAATCGTCAAGGCTGGTCAAATCGGCTATGCCCGTATTATCGATTCACCGACCAGTACCTTTAATGCCATTGCACCAAATAAACTACAAATCCTGATGCTGACCACATTGATAGGCATGATGTTTGGGGTGATGCTGGTGCTCTTGAAGAACCTTATTAGAAATGTCGTCAAAGATCCAGAGCATTTAGAGGTCACAACGGGCATCCCTGTCATTGCAACGATTCCACGCTCACCCTTACTGTCGAGGTTGAGTAAAAAGAAGAATACCACCCCTCGCATGCTCGCTCATGTTGATCACAGTAGTTTGAGTTATGAGGCGATCAAAAGTTTAAGAACCAATTTGATGTTTGGTATGCCAATGGGGACAGCGGTCGGGCAGCCCGCGCAAGTTATATTGATTACTGGGGAGAGCCCTGGTGTCGGCAAGTCGTTTATCGCTGCCAATTTATCAGAGGTATTTGCCCAGCTCAACAAAAAAGTCTTGGTCATCGATGGTGACATGCGCTTAGGTGAGCTGCATAAAATGTTTAATATGAGCCAACATGATGGTCTTGCCGATTATTTGTTGCAGGATAAAAAGCATTTTTCTCCGATTGATGGTACTCGATCAGACAGTGAGGTTTCTAGCTTAGGGGTCGAAAGCTTTATTCATCCCACTGGTATGGAATTGATTGATTTCATACCGCGCGGACGGCAGCCGCATAATCCTACCTCCTTATTGATGGGCGAAAAATTCAATCATTTGATGGCAGTATTAAAAACTCAATACGATTATATTGTCATCGACTCACCTCCGATATTGGCGGCGTCAGATGCTATGGTACTTGCGCAACATGCAGACAAAGTGCTTATCGTCACGAAGTTTAATCATTCAATAGAAGGGCAACTGGTTTATGCGATCAAGCAAATGAATAAAGCCAATGTACAAGTAGATGGCATTATTCTCAATGATGTACAGCAGGGTCTTATGGATAAATATAGCTATCACTATCATTATGCCTACGGAGATAACCACTAGTTTGCGTGGTAGTCGCTTATAAGCAAACCAACTTAATTGGGTGGATATTATGTTTATAAAAACAGAGTCAAACAATGCTTATCAATCGTCCAGTGGTTTTAATCAATGGTCGAAGCGTGTGGCTCTGTATTTATTGTCATTACCACGCCTGACGAAAAGCACCCTCTTATTTAGTATAGATTTTGCCATGTCGATCTTTTGTCTATTATTGGCCTTGATGCTACGACAAGGCTATGTGGCCTCTCATATCAGTCTTGCAGCGTTGGCTTTTTATGCATTCGTGCCGGTTGCTAGCTTATATCTTATTGGTTTTTATCGCAGCGCCTCTCGAGGGTTTTTTGATGCAGTGATGGGTCGTGTGCTGCAACTGTTTTTTTTACTTATTATTGTTTATCAAGTCATCATTTATTTGAGCCAATCAGCGACAATACCGCGCTCAGCCCCCGTTATATTTTTATTTCTATTTTTTATTTGGCTGTGGAATAGTAGGCTCATGATCCGCGCGTTACTGAAACGTCTACAGGGTACAGGTCAAAACCGTCGTCCAAATGCCTGTTGTGACAATGTGATTATCTATGGTGCAGGAGAAGCTGGTAGAGAGTTGCTAGAAAGTTTGAGGCATTCTTATCAGTACAATGTAGTGGCGTATATCGATGATGACCCGCAGCTTACTGGGGCCTATTTACATGGCAAACAAATATATGCAGCTCACGCGCTTCCGTGGTTGATAGAAAAACTCAATGTGGCGCAGGTGATTTTGGCCATGCCCTCTATGAGCCGTGGTCGTAAAAAACAGATTATGGACAGTCTGTCAGGTATCTCCGTTAAGATAAAAGACTTGCCAAGCTTACGTGAGCTTGCTGATGAAATAGTAACCGTCAGTCATATACGACCCGTCGACATACTAGATGTGCTCGAACGAGAAACGGTCGAACCTGTTGCGGAGTTGCTACAAAAAAACATCACGGGCAAAAACGTTCTCGTTACTGGGGCAGGTGGTTCAATCGGTAGTGAGCTGTGTCGGCAAATCATTAAAAATAAGCCTAAATGCTTGGTGCTATATGAACAGTCTGAGTATGCTTTATACACCATAGATCAGGAACTTGGTAATTTAAAAACAGCGAATGCTGATTATCAAAATATTGAGATTATTAGCATTATCGGCAGTGTCAGTAACGAAAAAAAATTAATCGATATATTCGAAAACAACCATATAAAAACGATTTATCACGCTGCAGCCTATAAGCATGTGCCTATTGTTGAGTCCAATCCCTTTGAGGGCACCATTAATAATACCAAAGGCACTTACCATTGTGCCCGTGCTGCGATACAGGCGCGTGTTGAGACGTTTGTGCTGATTTCTACTGACAAAGCCGTGCGACCTACCAATGTCATGGGAGCGTCCAAACGCCTGGCTGAGTTGGTCTGCCAAGGATTGAGCCAAAGTAACAGTCAGACTTGTTTTAGCATGGTGCGTTTTGGCAATGTTTTAGGGTCATCAGGCTCTGTGGTGCCGTTATTTACCAAACAGATTGAGCAAGGCGGTCCGATCACCATCACTCATCCAGACATCACGCGCTATTTTATGACGATTCCAGAAGCGGCCAGTTTGGTTATTCAGGCAGGTGCGATGGCATTCGGTGGTGAAGTGTTTGTGCTTGATATGGGCGCGCCCGTCAAAATTGTTGATCTGGCAAAACGTATGATTCGTTTGACAGGTTGTGAGCTAAAAGATGATAGCAATCCCAATGGCGATATCGAAATCGTATTTACTGGCTTGAGACCGGGTGAAAAGCTCTACGAGGAGTTAATCATTGGTGAAGACAATATCGAACCTACTTTTCATCCATTGATTATGCAAGCAATGGAGCACAGCTTTCCTTTGCAAGATATCGAAAATATTTTATTTGAATTTGCAGAAAAAGCAAAGCAGCAGGATGTGGTCTGGCTGAAAACACAGTTTAAGTTTTTTGTCGAAGGTTACCGAGAAGGATCTGATAAGGATGTCGAGGTAGTAGAGAAAGGAGATACCACACTGACCAATGAAATGGGTTAATAGAGAGAGGCGCGCTGTCATAAATTCCTTACAAGTTCTGTGAGTCACTAAATTGGACAATATGTCATGAGCTCTGGAGTATTTTCATCGATACAGAGCACAATAAACAGGTTGAAAACCAGTCACTTTGTGCGAGATGTGGTCATGGTCGGTGGCGGGATTGCTGCTGGACAGGCCATCGCCATGATTTTTATGCCATTTCTCACCAGACTATATAGACCTGAGGATTTCGGTATCGCTGCTGCCTTTACTGCTATCGTCAGCATTATTACGCCGATTGCCACTATGGGCTATGCAAATGCAATCGTGATGCCTGACAGTGATGAGGATGCTGCGGCCATTGCCCGATTGTCTATATTGCTCAGTTTGGTTATAGCTGTCTTCTCATTCATTGTTGTCTATGTCGGCAAGTTTCATTTGGCAAGTTGGATGGGTATGGAAAGCACGCCAAACATGCTATATCTCATACCATTAACGCTATTAGTCGGTGCTTTTCTTTCTGTCGCTGATCAGTCTGCTATTAGAGTGGGCTTATTTAAAGCGAAAGCTCGGGCTTATGTGGAAAGCAAGTTTGTGACAGACAGCAGTAAGCTGATAGGCGGTATGCTAGCGCCTTCAGGGATGTTGCTTATTTTATTGACGATAGCAGGGCAACTCACAAACTTTATCATGCAGATGCTTCGTGTACCTAGAGTAGGTGTATTAAATGTGCGTCATTGGTTTGGCAATAAGGGTATTCGACATGCCGCCATATCGCAGCGTGATTTTGCGATATATCGTATGCCACAAAGTATCCTGAATGCGGCTTCAGTGGGGTTGCCAACTATCTTGTTAGCCTCATTATTTAGTGCCTCTTCTGCAGGGCAGTATTCATTAGCTGTTCTTGTGCTTGGCGCGCCAGCGATGCTGTTAGGTCAGGCGGTTGGAGAGGTTTTCTATCCTAAAATTACGCGTGCCATCACAGCAAATTCATCTGAGGCTTATCAATTTTTATTAAAAGTGACGTTGATTTTATTGGTGGTAGGTATTGTGCCATTCGGTACGGTGTTCGTTTTTGGCGATTATCTTTTTTCTTTAGTGTTCGGTGTAGAGTGGGCATTAGCAGGTAGTTATTCGCAGTGGCTGTCTATTTGGCTTTTGACCAGTTTAGTGTCTGGTGCAAGTACTGCGGCATTGCCAGCATTACGTTTACAGCGATTCCTTTTGATTCGAGAAGTGTTTGCAGTGGTATTTCGTGCTGCAGCGCTGTATGTAGGTTTTTACGTTTTTGAGTCAGATATGATAGCCATTGCCCTTTTCTCATTTGTTGGGGTGTTGCTCAGTTTATCTATCATTTATGTCGCTTTTCGGCGTCTTGTTCATATCGATGAAGTGGAGCAGTAGGTATGTTTTTTGACTGCTTTGAATGTCACAAAGGATATGTATGAGAAGTCTCAACTTGAGAGGCTCACTATGATTTCAGTCATTATCGCTGCATTTAATGCCGCTGCTACTATTGATCGTTGCATCAACAGTATTGACGTTGCGAAAAAGAGTCACGACATTGAGCTGATAGTCATTGACGATGGTTCTAAAGATCATACTGCTAGCCTATTGCATAGCTGGGCAAATGCTAGGTCATGGATTACGGTGAAATATCAAAAAAATGGTGGCGTGGCAGAGGCTCGTAATACTGGGCTCGATATCGCAACCGGCAGTTACATCGTTTTTATAGACGCGGATGACACCATTGATGATTGGTATTTTGATTTTGTCTTTGATCAAGCTGTAGATCGAGATGTCGAGATGTTGGCATTTGGTCATAAACGCATGATGCTGGATGGCTCTGTTATTGAGCGTCCTAATAGTGTGGCAGAATACTCACGGCAAGATATCGAAATGCTACAACTGAGAGTGACAGAGAATAGACATATATATTGGTACGCCTGCACCAAGGTGTATAGCAAAAACTTAATCGCAGAGCTGCGCTTCGATAGCGACGTCAAATTTGGTGAGGATGGTATTTTTAATATCGCATGTCTAAGCAAAGCAAATCGTTTATCGGTGCTGCCAGACTGTCCATACAACTACTATGAAAATGCGACCTCAATAACAAGCTCACAATACAAATCAGGGCTTTTGGAGTCCATTGAAGCGGACTATACAGCCAGAGTCAAGATACATGATTGGTCGATCAGTGCTACTGAGAAGCAAGTGCTATTATCGGACTTTGCTCGTAGTTATGTCGAGCATATGCTGCCATATTTACTTAATAATTTGGCGCATATCGATATGAAAAAGCGTCGTGCAGAGCTGGTTAAAATACGCCAGTCTTTTGTTTATCAGAACTGTTTGCCGCATTATTATCAACGACATCCTGCACGTGGCATTCGTGTATTGATTTTATGTTTTTCACGGCGTTGGTATGTTATGACGCTGGTTTTTCTTCAACTGTCTTGGTCTAAAGCAAAGGTGAAAAAATATGCTTAATATTGATTTGTTGCCTCAGCCTTTACGCAGTGACGAAAACGGTCAAAAGCGCTGTTGTTTGCTGCAACAGACAACAGCTAGCGGGCAAATGACTGAGAAGGCATTGTGGTTTGTATATCCAGCGAACTTGCCAATGCCAGAAGACGATGATTGTGATGCTTATTTACTGGCTACATTGTTGCCCGCGATGCAGATGCGAGCAGCCATTCATGTGCATGGTAGCGTGTCGCATGAGCTATTAGCCAACCTGACAGAGCTACAGTATGTTTGGAATAAGTGGTTGCCAGAGCGTTATTTTTTGATTGATATACAAGTGGATCGTATAAGAGAACAAGACTGCCATATAGATGGTGCGATTGCTGCATTTTCTGGTGGCGTTGATGCTCAGTTTACCGCTTATCGTCATGCGACAGGCAGAGCAGGATACGCCACACGAAATATTAAAGCAGGGGTTTTTGTGCATGGCTTTGATATACCTTTAGAGGATACAGAAGGCTTTGCCAGTGCAGCAAAAATAGCGGCAAACACACTCGCAGATATCAATATCGAGCTATTGCCAGTTGAGACAAATATTCGCACGCTTTGGTCTATCAACTGGGAAGACTATCATGCTGCTGCTATCGCTTCGGCCTTATGTGGCTTAAAACGATATGCAGGCATTGGACTCATTGGTAGTGGTGATTCTTATGATGTATTAATTAGTCCTTGGGGCTCACACCCAATCATTGACCCGCTGCTAAGTTCTGGCGACTTTAGACTCATTCATGATGGTGCAGGTTTTAGTCGGTCAGAGAAGCTTCAAGCGCTTGCAGAATGGCCATTGGGTATAGATAATTTACGTGTCTGTTGGGTTGGAGATAAGCATGATAGCAACTGTGGTCGCTGTGAGAAATGTGTTAGGACGCGTCTCAATTTTTTGGTTGCAGGTATAGATAACCCTCAATGTTTTAGCGAGCCCATGGACTCATCACTTTTTAAATCAATGGCTCTAAAGGGCAGGGCTGTCAGCATAGATTGGAAGTTAATTCGTCATGAGATGATTAAAACGGGTAGAGGTCTTGAATGGCTGCCATACATTGAAAAAGCACTCAAACGTAAACCGCCTCCTAACTTGAATAGATTGTTTCCTGTTGGCTCAAGGCGTCGTATGTGGGTGAAAAAGCTGTTAATGAGAAACAAATAAGGGAGCATTAAAAATGAATATTGCTGCTATAAAAAAGCTCATTCCGCTCAGATTAAAAAAACACTTGGCCGCTTATATGGGGGCGAGAGGTTTACCGTTACCAACTGGTAAACGGTGCTTTATTTTTCTTGCCGCCGACTATGGCAATATTGGTGATATTGCTATTTCTCACGCGCAAAAGCAGTATTTGCAACGTGTGCTGACGGATTATGACGTTGTTAGTGTTGCTATCAGTCAAACCAGATTTGTACTCAATTCCATTAAACAGCAAATAACAGAGACGGATATCGTCACTATCATCGGCGGCGGTAATATGGGTGGCACGTATCCTGATATTGAGGAGCTGCGCCAATTAGTCATCAAGTCATTTCCTGCCAATCGTATCGTTTGTTTTCCTCAGACACTAGATTGGAATGATTCTATTCAATCTAAACGTGCCTTGCAGCGTATTGTAAACGTCTACGCCAAGCATCCAGATATACATGTTTTTGCCAGAGAGTCGATAACAGCGGCAAAACTCATCGAGCTTTTTGCTGAGTACAGTAATGTGCATATTGGTCTCGTACCAGATATTGTGATGAGCGCTAATGCCACAGTGCTGGGTACGACAGATTGCTTAGCGCCTTCAGGTATTTTGCGCTGCTTACGAGATGACAAAGAAGCCGCACTATCAGCTGAGCTATACGCCATGATAGACAAAGCCTTAGCAGATACTGGCTATCAGATTGAAAAGACCGACACACATGCTGGTGGTTCGCAACTCGATGAGGCACATTGCACAAAATTACTGACTGACAAGCTTAGTCAGTTTCGTGCTGCAAAATTGGTCGTGACTGACCGTCTGCATGGCATGATTTTATGTTTGCTATCGGGTACGCCGTGCTTGGTACTCCCGAACTCCAATCATAAGATAAGACAGACGCAGTTGGACTGGTTAGGCGGTCATCCAAGGCTGGTGTTTTTAGAGTTGGATGAGATTGCTGATATTGCAACATTCATCGATAGCCTTCTGTCCCTGCCTCACGGTACGATGGATGAGTCTCCAGTTGATATGGCTGGGTATGATGACCTAAAAAAAGCGCTAGTAGCGATATGACGACTATCAGAACGCCATTAGTGAGTGTCATCGTACCAGTGTATAACGTTGCGTCATATATCGATGCTTGCTTGGCATCCATCAAGCAGCAGACTTATCAGAATATTGAAATTATCGTTGTAGAAGATTGCTCCACTGATGATTCAAAACAAGCACTCGCGTCACATCTCATAGATGAACGCATCAAAGTCATTCAGCATCATAAAAACAGTGGTCTTTCTACGGCACGTAATACTGGTATCAAGTCTGCGATAGGCGAATACATGATGTTCGTTGATTCTGATGACATTATAGACACTCGCTTGGTGGCAGCGTGTGTGGATTGTGCGCTCACCACGAATGCAGAGGTTGTAACATATGGTTTTACACCGTTCAAAGATGGCATCACAGAGACAGATCTGCCGTATCCCGCTAGCAATTTAGCATCTGAGGCAACCAAAATAGACGGCTCATATTTTAGCTTACCGCATTTTGCATGGCTCAAATTTATTAAATCTAGCGTAGTGCGGTCTGCCTCGTTACAGTTCCCAGTGGGTCTGTACTACGAAGATTGGCCTTTTCATTGGCATCTTGGCTTAGCTACTAATATTAAGTATCACCTGCCCATTGATTTTTATCTATACAGACAGCGCGGCACGTCGATCACAGGGTCAACAGATAAAAAGCTATTAGACCTTTTCGTTATCCATGCAGAAGTCATCAGTTTAGTAGAGGACTATCAAGCGGATGAGGTTAAAAAAACACTCGCCAATAAAATTAAACAAAGTCATTGGAGTATTCTTACTCGTATAGATAATGACTATTTAGCAGCTGCATTGGCACAAGCTAAAAAAGCAGATAAAACGTTACGACTAAAGGGTTATAAGAGCGATTTGACCGTAAGAAATATGATGATTAGTGATATCGTACGTATGCCGACTCCAGTTGCCTTGCCGATGTTACAGGTGCTTCGTCAAGCGCTAGACAAAAGAGCAAGGGTTAAAGGTCAAGAGAAAATAGATTCAGAATAGTTTTGAGATATACGTTTGGTTTTATGGCTTCTTAATAGGTAAAGAGATGACTATTCAGAGAGTGCTACACATCGTGGGAAAAATGGATCGGGCTGGGGCAGAGACCATGCTTATGAATCTATATCGCCATATAGATTATAGCCAGATTCAGTTTGATTTTATCACTTTTACTGACGAGGTCGGTGACTATGATGCTGAGATAATAGCGCTGGGCGGTAGGATTATACCGATTTTAGCGGATCATTCATTAGCGCGTATGTGGAAGCTTAAAAACTTCCTTAAACAACACCCTGACTATCAAATCGTTCATGCTCATATGCTATTAAACAATGCTTTTCATCTGCTGGCTGCTAAAGGTGCTGGCGTGCCGCATCGCATTTCACATTCTCATAGCACCAGTAATGGTAAAACCAATATTGTTAAAAAAATATATGAACAGTGGGCATTCATTACCAATCGTAAATTGGCCACGAATAAAATGAGTTGCGGTGAACAAGCGGCAAATTACCTATTTGGCAGCATAAAAGATGTGTGGCTACTGCCCAATGCTGTTGACATACAGCAGATGATGACAGTCGCTAACCAATCAAGACAGTATATCGACCAAGAATTTGGCGATGAGGGGCTAAAAATCATCCAAGTTGGTCGTCTAAATGAGGTTAAAAACCATCAGTTTTCTTTAGAGATCGCTGAGCAGTTAAAAAAACGTCAAATCGCTTTTACCTTATACATTGTTGGACAAGGTTCATTGGATATGAGGCTCAGGCAACAAGTAGCAGATAAGTCACTCCTAGATACAGTCAAGTTTTTGGGGATGCGTACGGATATCACAGAATTAATGGCCAGCGCCGACTATATGATCATGCCTTCGTTGCACGAGGGTTTCCCTGTCGTCTTGGTAGAGAGCCAAACAGTTGGGTTAAAGGCATTGGTTTCTGACCAAGTATCACCTGAAGTAGATTTAGGACTTGGGTTAGTACAGTTTTTACCGATTCACTCAGCCAAGGATTGGGTTGATTACTTATTAACGCCTAAACAGCCAGAGCCCAATGAAAAAGACATAACCACAGCGCTGAATTTATATGGATTTAGTGCTGCTACCAACGCGCAAATACTAATGCAAAAGTACTTGAATATGTGACAAAGTGGTTGCTTCTTATCTATAGCCGTTTCAAGGTAGTTTGGACGGAATGAGAAAAAAATCGAGGTGGGTAGGAAGGCTATAGTTATATAGGTACTGGACGGTACAAAAGATACTAGACGGTGTAAACCTGCCACTATATCCGATTTATATAAGATTGACGACATCTACTTTTATAGAGGGTTAAATGCTTCCATACCTGCTGGTTCTTAGCCTTGTTATTTTTTGGATCGTACTGGAGAAAAAATCTCTCAATCGTACGTCTTTTTGGCTGCCGCTAATTATATTGACATTGTTTGCAGGCCTTCGTAGCTACCGAGTCGGTACGGATACAGGAAACTATACGAGAAATTTCAATAGTCAATTGAATGCCGAGTACTTTAGGTTCAACGAAGACATTGAGTTCGGTTATCAGTTATTAGAGTATGCATTATTACGTATGACCACTCATTATTTTTGGCTGCTTGTTATTACCAGTTTAATTATTGTCTATTGCTATCTTAGAGTGATTAAAAAATACAGCGTCAATTATTGGTTTTCCGTATTTTTATTTATTACGTTAGGCGTTTATACTTTTTCTTTTAATGGACTGCGTCAAGGATTGGCAATGGCGATCTTTACCTTGACCATTCCTTATCTGTTGGAAAAACGATTTATTCCATACCTGCTGATTTGTGCAATTGCTTCATTGTTCCATGTAACAGCATTATTTATGATTCCATTTTATTTCATCGTCAATTTAAGAATAAAACCCTTATATAAGATTTTGGCAACATTTTTAGGCTCGCTATTAGTGAGTGGGGTATTGGTCGCTTATATTTCTTCTACTAATGATAGATATGAGGGCTATGCGAAAGCATCCGATGAAGCAGGCGGGTTTTTAACACTTGGTTTTTATACAGCTATCATGATTTTAATCATCTTGGTCAGTTATCTTTATAAAATTAAAGACAAGGATTTTCAAAAATTAATAACATTTTATGCATCAGGCGTGGTTTTTATCATACCCTTAGCGATGTTGGGCACCAGTCCTTCAGGTCCTCAAAGGCTGCTTGCGTATTTTACATGGACATTAGTTTTGATACTGCCTATGATTTTAAAAAGAATGAATAATATTTATTTATATATAGCGAGTATCATTATTTTTCTCATGTATTTTGTCTTGACGACATCGAGATTTAGTAACTTGAGTCCGTATATTATCAATCCGATATTTGAGGTTTTCTAATGAAAAATCAGACATATATATCTATTGGTATTCCCATTTATAATGCTGAAGCGTACTTGGAAGATGCTATCAAATCCATATTGGCTCAAACGCATGAGTTATGGGAGCTTATATTGATCGACGATGGCTCTACTGATGCGTCATTGGCCATCGCCAAGCGTTTTGAAGAGTCTGACCATAGAATAAAGGTCATTGCTGATGGCATAAATAAAAAACTGCCTGCTCGATTAAATCAGCTTATTGAAGAAGCGAACTATGATTATATAGCGCGCATGGATGCCGATGATCTCATTCATCCGGATAGACTAGCGATTCAATTAAGTTTTTTAGAAAAAAATCCAGATTATGATTTGGTTTCTACAGGTGTCGTGTCTATTGATAATTTTAATAAAGTTTATGGTTGCCGTCATGTCGATGAAATTTACACGGAATTTAAAGAAATAGCCGCGGCTTATCCTATTGTACATGCTGCTGTTTTGGCAAAAAAGAGTTGGTACGAACGAAATAAATATAATGAAAATTATCCAAGGTCTGAAGATTACGATTTGTGGTGTAGAGCTATCTCAAATCAAGATTTAAATTTAGCAGTATTGCCCGATTTATTATACTATTATAGAGAAGAAGGAAATTTATCATTATCTAAAATAACCAGATCATACAAAGACAGTTTTAAAACGTACTGTGAATATAAAGGAAACAGTTATTTGGGTTCTTTGAAATTATCAGCAAAACTCACAACAGTCACTTTTTTAGATTCGATAGGATTATTACAAAAGATAGCCAATAAAAGAAATAAATTAACAATATCTGACACGCTAAGAAGTCATCATCAGTCAGTGGTAAATAGTATTTGTGCTAAATGATATTGTTTATAAAACGTCACTGATAAAATAATATATAAAAAATACTGAGGTGCTGAAATGACATTAAAGATATGCTTTCTAATGACAGATGCGGTGTCATTTAATGTGCTATATCGTGATCAGCTTGAATACATTAGAGATCACGCGGATGTTGATATCACCTTAATCTGCGGTGGCGATAAACAGCAGTTAGATATTTTACGTGAGCGCAAAATAGGTAAGGTGATTAATTTAAATTTTCAGCGTAAGCCTTCTTTGTTTAAAGATGCTCAGTCACTCGCGCTTTTAACCCGTTATATGCTATCGAATCGTTTTGATGTGGTGGTTTATTTAACACCTAAAGCCTTGTTGTTAGGGAGTATCGCAAGTGCTGTTACATTGCAAAAGAGACGAATTGCTTTTAGCGTGGGTAGAGCCTATGAGAATTTTTCAGGTTTAAAAAAGAGGGTGTTTCAGGGTCTGGATATATTAAGCTTTGGCTTGTCTCACGAAGTTTTATTTGTTTCTGAATCTTTGCTCAGCGTATGCCTAGAAGAAAATATCCTCAAAAAGAGCAAGGCAACTGTCATTGATAATGGCTCATTTAACGGCATCGATACTGATTTGCTGCAACCTATGGCTCAGCTAGAAAAAGAGGCATTAAGAAAGAAGTACAAGATACCTGACAATACCTTTGTGATTTGCGTGGTAGGACGAGTTTGTGATGATAAAGGCTTCAAAGATATTGAGTATATATCCGAAAAACTAAGAGAAGAAAACGTCTACTTTATGTTCATAGGAGACTGTGAAGACGACGTAGGGAAAACAGCCGTTGAAGAAGTCGTCAAAGATAATAGAGGTGTATATATACCAGCCAACCCAAATGTGCACGAGGTTTTTCAGTGTGCTGATTTACATTTATTTTTGAGCTATCGTGAAGGGTTTGGCAGTGTCGCTATTGAAGCAGCAAGTTGCGCCGTTCCAACCTTTGCCTATGATGTCGTTGGTGTAAAAGATAGTGTCAAAGAAGGTGTCAGTGGTCGAAAATTCAATTTTAAGGATATGTCGTCTGTCGCCGAAGCGATCAGTGCTGCTGCTACTGATAAGGAATTTGAAAAGAGATATCCTGATGCAAGAAACTGGGCCATTGCAAATTTTGAACGCAAGCAATTGTGGCAAAGTTATTTAAGTTTTTATTTACGTAATAGGGATGACCGCGTAAACGACAAAAGGCGGGCTGAAAAATGATAAAGCGACTATTTGACATCACGGCGGCCACGGCGGCCTTGGTAATATTATCTCCTGTTTATGCTATTACGGCTTATAAAGTCAAAAAAAACTTAGGCTCACCAGTGATATTTAAACAAACTCGCCCTGGTCTAAATGGCAAGCCGTTTGAGATGATTAAGTTTCGCTCGATGAAAGATGCGATCGATACAGAGGGTAATCCTTTAGAGGATGATGAGCGTTTGACGGCATTTGGTAAGACCTTGCGTAATAGTAGTCTCGATGAGCTGCCTGAACTATGGAATGTGATTAAAGGTGATATGAGTTTGGTGGGGCCGCGACCATTATTGATGGAATATCTGCCGCTATATAATGATGAGCAAGCGCGTCGCCACCGTGTACGTCCGGGTATTACGGGATATGCACAAGTTAATGGTCGTAATACGATTGGTTGGCATGAAAAATTTACGCTCGACACATGGTATGTCGATCATCAGTCATTATGGTTAGATATTAAGATTTTGATTAAAACAGTAAAAAAAGTCATTATCAAAGATGGTATTAGTGCTGATGGTGAAGCGACCATGAGTAAATTCACAGGTAATAGCGTCGATAAAAACGCGCTTTGATGAGGAACGCATGCTAAATACTCCTTTTTCACCTTGGCCTAGTTTTACTCAGCAAGAAGCGGATGCGGTCAGTCAAGTATTGCTATCCAACAAGGTCAATTATTGGACAGGGCAAGAATGCCGTCAGTTTGAAGAGGAATTCGCTGACTGGGCGGGTAGCAAATACGCGATTGCATTGGGCAACGGAACTTTGGCATTGGACGCGGCATTGCAGGCACTTGGTATAGGTGTGGGTGATGAAGTTATCGTGACGCCGCGCACTTTTATTGCCAGTATCTCCTCAGTGGTTAATGCAGGCGCGACGCCCATTTTTGCGGATGTTGATGAGGCGACAGGGAATATCACTCCAGAGTCGATAGCGGCGGTATTGACGGACAAAACCAAAGGCATCGTCTGTGTGCATTTGGCAGGTTGGCCCTGTGATATGGATGGCATCATGGCACTGGCAGATCGGCATGATTTATATGTCATTGAAGACTGTGCACAAGCGCATGGTGCACGCTACAAAGGTCGTAGCGTTGGTAGTATCGGTCATATTGGCGCGTGGAGTTTCTGCCAAGATAAGATCATGACCACAGGCGGCGAGGGCGGCATGGCCACCACCGATGACGAGCAGCTATGGCGAAAAATGTGGGCGTATAAAGACCATGGCAAAAGCTATGCCGCGGTCTATGAGACTGAGCAACTGCCCGGCTATAATTGGCTACATGAGAGCTTTGGCACCAACTGGCGCATGACCGAGATTCAAGGCGTGATTGGGCGTATTCAATTGGCACATATGAGTGACTGGATAGCGAAGCGCCGTGCTAATGCTCAAGCGATATTAAAGGCATGTGCTAAATGGGAAGAAAAAGGCTATCTATCGGTGCCAACATTAGAGCAAGATTATCAGTTTCCAAACTCTACCCATGCCTATTATAAATTGTATGTTTACGTGCAACCAAATAACCTAGCTGAGGGTTGGACGCGTGATCGCATCATTGAAGAAATAAATGCGTCAGGCGTGCCTTGCTATTCAGGTTCTGCCTCAGAGGTATATTTAGAAAAAGCATTCGATGATACAGGCTTGCGTCCAGAAAACAGACTGCCAATAGCAAAACAGTTGGGAGAGACCAGCTTAATGTTTTTGGTTCATCCTACCTTAACCACTGCCGAAATTGCGCAAACGGTAGATGCAATCGATCGCGTGTTTGCTTCAATGATTCAGTAATGTGAGAATATCGCTTATTAAGGCGTGTTGAGTATTTATAAATAGTTGCGGCTATTAACTTTTATTTGTGAGTAGACTGTCTTATAAAACGATAAAGGTTGTCAAGGTTGCATTGGTAATGACATGATATTGCTAGATTGGCGAGTGATAGAAATTTATAAGTATCCAAGTCTTATCTCACGCTAGGATTTTTTAGTCCAGACAGGTACAATATCAGTCTTAATCATACATTGATCAAGCATAAGACAGGCATGCAAATAGTTGCGGGCGCTGTCTTTCTTTTTTTTATCGCACCCTCTATTGGAGTTACTATGTCAACTGCCCAAGGACCTGCTACCGTTTTGGACGGTAAAGCACTTGCTAAACAAATAGAACAGCAACTGAGTACGCGTGTAGACGCTATCAAGAATAAAACAGGACGCACCCCAAGCTTAGCGACGATATTGGTCGGCGACGATCCCGCATCTGCGACTTATGTACGTATGAAAGGTAATGCTTGTAAACGTGTCGGCATGGATTCTATACGCGTTGAGATGCCAAGTGCGACGACCACTGAAGAGCTGATGGCGAAGATAGATGAGCTCAATAGCAATCCAGACGTTCATGGTATCTTGCTACAACATCCAGTGCCTGCGCATATCGATGAGCGTGCTTGCTTTGAGCAGATTGACTTGGCAAAAGACGTCGATGGTGTGACTTGCCTTGGCTTTGGTCGTATGGCGATGCAGCAATCTGCTTATGGTTCATGTACCCCGCAAGGCATCATGCACTTATTAGAGCATCATAATATCGAGCTTGCTGGTAAGGAAGCCGTAGTTGTAGGTCGCAGTGCCATCTTGGGTAAACCAATGGCGATGATGCTATTGAATGCCAACTGCACCGTAACGATTTGCCATTCAAGAACGCAGGATTTAGAGTCGCATATTAAGCGTGCGGATATCGTGGTTGGGGCAGTGGGCGTGCCTGAACTGATCAAAGCTAATTGGATCAAAGCAGGCGCGGTAGTCATCGATGCAGGTTTCCATCCGACTGATAATGGCGGCGTTGGTGATATCGAGTTGCAAGGTGTTGAAAACATCGCCAGTGCTTATACGCCTGTACCGGGCGGCGTGGGTCCAATGACCATTAATACCTTGATTCGCCAAACGGTTGATGCTGCTGAAAAATCTGCCGGTTTGAATATCGGCTAAAAAGAGAGTCATACGAATACTGATTGCCGATAAATAAGGGGGCTGAGGTAATATATACTCAGGCTAAATCAACCACATCTCAGTTGATAGGACCTAAACATGGCTAAAAAAAACGTAGGTGTTCATGAGCGACTACAAGGTATCGGTAGAGAGTTTGTCGATGTCTGTCATTACGTTATTTTATTTCTAATCAGTGTGGTTGTCGTTTGGACCGCTGGCAAAGAGTTCGTTGGTATTGTTCAAAAAGGCTCAGCGGATTTAAAAGACATATTGATGTTGTTTATTTATCTTGAGCTGCTCGCCATGATAGGTATTTATTTTAAAACCCATCGTCTGCCGGTACAGTTTTTAATATTTATCGCGATTACTGCTTTATCACGACATTTGGTGGTCGATGTACAGGCGGTCTCAGACTATTTTCATTTATGGCTGCTGGCGACAATTTCTGTGGCCATTATGCTATTGAGCGGTTCTATCGTAGTATTAACTTGGACAGCAAAAACGTTTGGCCGTCCAGAGGACAATCTTGATAAACAGCATGCAAACTTAACGATTAAAGCGCTGTTACCTGATAATGCTCAAGCGCCTGATAGTCATACCAAGCATCGCCGTGAATAACTATTAAATAGCAGCATAAAAAAGGGTTACCACTGAACTGAACCCCATAAGTTGGACACAACTTATGGGGTATTTTTATGCGTTACGATCTAGACTTTAAGATGCAAGTCATCGCATACTATCGGCAAGGCCATAGTAGTCACGCCACCGCTAAGAAGTTTAACGTCAATCCAGAGTTTGTACTCAAATGGGTTAAGCAATACCAAAGCGGTGGCATAAATGCCATTAAGCCAAAGACAAGTAAGGCCAAATACAGCAGTGAGTTTAAACTTAACGTACTAACCACCATGCTTAAAGAAGATTTAAGTCAATCTGAGGTGGCACTGAAGTTTAACATCAGCTCACCGGCGCTCATTAGTCATTGGCACAAAGCTTATCGACTACAGGGTATGTCTGGACTCGTATCTAAACATAAAGGTAGAACCGCCATGAGCAAACCATTTATCACAGACAAGCCAGATGATGAAAAGAGCTTAGCAGAGCTTAAGCGTGAGAATGAGTATCTACGTGCGGAGAACGCCTACCTAAAAAAGCTAGATGCCTTGCTCAAACAGAAGAAGAAACAAGCTTTGAAAAAGCAAGGCTCATCGAAGGACTAAGAGAGCGCTGCTGTTTATCTGACTTACTTAAAGCCGCTGGTATGCCCAAAAGTGTCTTTTACTATCATAGAGCAAGACTTGAGCGTGATGACAAATACACTGAATTAAAACAGCGTATTGCTAAGCTGTATCATCAGCACAAAGGCAGGTATGGCTATCGCAGAATCACTGAGGCTCTAAAGCAGTTAGGTAGTCATTACAACCACAAGCTCATCGCTAAGCTGATGCGTAACATGAAGCTTAGCGCCAAGATAAGACGTCAGAAGTACCGCTCTTATAAAGGACAACAAGGTAAGATTGCAAAGAACTATTTAAAGCGCCAGTTTACTGCAGATAAACCGAACACACGCTGGCTCACCGATATTACTGAGTTTAAGGTGGGTGATCATAAGCTGTATTTATCACCCATACTCGATTGTTATAACAATGAGATCATCAGCTATACGCTCTCAAAGAGACCCACTTATGACTTAGTTGGTAAGATGCTAGCTAGTGCTTTAGATAAGACAAAGGCGTGCCGTGGTAAAAGATTAATGCTGCATTCAGATCAAGGGTGGCATTATCAAATGAAACCGTTTAGCACGACGCTTAAACAGCACGGAATTAAGCAAAGTATGAGCAGAAAAGGCAACTGTTTGGATAATGCACTGATAGAGGGGTTCTTCGGTACGCTGAAGTGCGAGACGATTTATATTGAGAAACCGAAAACTATTGAGCAGTTAGAGAAACAGATTCATGAGTATATGCATTATTATAATCATGAGCGTATTCAACTTAAATTAAAAGGACTGAGTCCTGTGCAATACAGAACTCAGTCCTTGTTATAAACTAAACCGTCCAACATTTGGGGTTCAGTTCACCACTGGTAGCCCTTTTTTGCCTTCTTAAATCTCACATTTTATTGTTTGAGCGTTAAATTCCCTTTAAGAAGGTCATTAATGTTTGTTTTTGCGTGGCGGATAACTGTGTAAAGCGCGTCTTTGTACTTTCTGCTTCACCACCATGCCAGAGTATCGCTTCAGTCAAGCTGCTGGCACGACCATCATGCAAAAACCGCGCTTCTGGATCACGTGCCACAATGCCAATTCCCCACAATGGCGGCGTACGCCACTCAAAGCTTTCTGCATTTTTCTCTTTCACGCTATCATCTAGTCCAGCACCCATGTCATGCAGTAATAAATCAGTATAAGGATAAATGTTTTGCTGTGATAGGAGCGGGAAGCGATCACTATTGCCTGTTTTTTGCTTGGGTGTGTGACAGCCAGCACAGCCGACTTGTGCAAACAGTTGCGCTCCTTTATTAAAATCTGATAAATCGTCTATTCGCCTTTCAGGTACGGCAAGGGCGGTCATAAAATCGGTCACGGCGTCTAGACTGCTGTCTGAGACTTCTGGAGAGCCGCCATTCGCTGCTGTCCAACAAATAGGCTGATTTATTGTACAGTTAGGATCCATAAATACCGAGGTCGTCAAACCCATATCTTGCGACATGGCATTGGCGTTTTGGGTGCGCAGGCTTGAGTTAATCGCCTTCCATCCAAAGCGGCCAATGCGCTGCTGTTTGCCATCTTGTAACCAATGTACGCGGCCACTGATACCGTCTTGATTGTTATCATCAGGGTCAGCTGCCGCAATGATATTCGCTTCAGGAATCAGGTCGAGCAAGCCCATGCCGACCAATTGCGGTGAGATACGTCCGCTAATCGCTGTATTTCCTAAGGGTTGATTAGGGTCAGTTGGAGTAAAGCTAAACTGTATGCCAGCAGGTTTATCATTTTGACTGGGCATCGCTGCGTAGCGCATGCTCCCTTCGGGATTGATACTTGTGGCAATACTTTGATGCTGCATTTGTTCACCGTAATAAGCATGTGGCAGGCCTTGCTTATTACCCAACCGGAATAAAATCGCATCACTCAGCTGACCATTGGCTGCATAAATGGGTTTGCGACCTTCAGCGCTATGGCATTGGGTACAGGCATTGGCATTTAACAGTGGCCCCACACCATCGAACAGTACGCGACCCTCATTTGCTGGTGTCCACTCTGTGATAAATAACTCACGTCCAGGTGATACCCCGCCTAAAGCGCTGCTCGGTAGATTGGGCATGATTTGCAAAAAAGGCTGTGATCCACTGGCGGCAATCGTAGCACTGCCACCTGCTGGCTGCCAGTTGGTATCGATTTCTGGAGTGTCAGGAGTAGTGGGTGGGTTGGGTACGTTAGTATCGCCATCATTACTGGAATTATTTGAATCATCTGAGCCACCACAAGCAGTGAGCAGCAGCGCGATACTTACACTGAGTAGTGTGTTACGTATGATGGGAGGTAATGTATACAGTGAAGAATTTGATATGGTTGACGAGTTTGATCGTAAAAACATGGGCTGACCTGAAATGGCTAGAATATAAGGGGCTAGGGTGTATCTTCATCGTCAGCCTATTTAGAGGGCTGACGATTTAATTGAGGATATCCTGAGGATTGTGCGATAAGCTACCGCGCAATAGTTAGGCGTATTGACTCAAACAAGCAGCATAAACGAGGCTGCTTGTTTGAGAATTTTATGATAGGAAATTCAACCAACTATGCACTGTTTACTTCGTCATGCTTAAAGCACTTATAGCTGACTAGGTAAAGCAACTGGGATAGGGTTGTTGTACATCCAAATATGAGTGGTGTCTTTGTTGCCGAGTGAGCCTTCAAAGCTCCAGCCCCACGTAAATAAATGACCAGCTTTCAGCGTATTATTATCTTGGTCAAACGATTTTTCATGAGCAATTAGATGCATGGCACCCATGGCCATATTATCGATATTCTTGAGATTCGGCAGCTTATTGGTTGGTTCATCTAGGTCGTTGTAAATGGTCTTGCCTGCGCCATTTGTCTCCCCAAACATGCCCCATGCATAGAGAATACCATCCGTTGTTGATGAGCCATTATTAGTGGCGACATTGTCCAGTAACGCATAGCTGGCATTGCCATTGGCATAGACGCGGCGAACTTCTTTATCTGTAAACCAAGGTAGTTTGGTCGGTGAGGTAATGACATCTGCCCATGCCTTTTCGCTGCCATTAAATGTCTCACCATTGTAGCCCAATTGACTAGTGGCATTTAACCCCCAGCCATACACTGCGTCTTTACTGGTCAATGCTAAGATATGGTCTTTGCCAGCCGTCAATTGGGTCACTTTTTCTACATCTATAGCGGGTTGGTCGTCAGCTTTTTGAGTGGCGTCATCTGTCTTAGCATTAATGGCGTTATTAATCGTTTCATTAATGACATGAATACGTACAGGGGTTGCATTGACGTTGATACAGTTGGTTGTAGTGTTACAGACTTTGCCTGTGCCAAGGTTGGCGTAAGCATCGCTGCCCCAACCCCAAACCTGACCTTTATCATCTAAGGCATAAGAGCTATTGCCACTGACAACCACCTGCACGATATGTCCTGCCTCTGTGGCTGCTGTAAAGTCAACTTTGACAGGGGTGCTGCTATCGGTGCTGGTATTATTACCAAGTTGACCGTACCCATTGGCACCAAAGGCCCAAACCGTACCCTCTTCGGTCAATACCAAGTTATGGCTATAGCCGGGTGCGACCATGACGGCATTTTCGATACCTTCGATCGCGCTGATATCCAAACGACAGTCAGCAGTCTTACTACAGTCATTTCGACCCCCATCACCGCGACCCAGCTGCCCGTATTTGTCTTCGCCCCAACTATAAACTTGACCATTTTGAGCAATAGCGAGTGAATGATTTTGATTAAAGCCAATAGATATCAGGTCTTTTGGTGCGCTGTTCATCAGCATCGGCGTGTCTGGATGTCCCATAATATCGCTGATTTTTGTGGTCAGACCGAGTCCTGTCTGACCATAGTTGTTGCGACCCCAACCATATAGCTGACCATCACGCAGGGCAGCGGTATGCGAACCACCTGCCGCTATGGTATCGCCTACGTAGATGGTCTTGGTTGAGCGCATGATATTACCAGCATTGTCTGTGGCTTCTAAGACAATGGTATTGCTACCTATCGTTAATAAAATACGATCATCAAAATAACCATCAGTATCTAGCGTTAGCGCTTGAGCTGATTCGTTATTATGCATATAGGTCAATGATTTAACGCCGCTGCTATCTTGTACTTGTCCTGAGACAAATACCGCGGCAACCGCGCTATAGCCATCAGTAAAGTTGCTATCAGTGGTTAGTAGTGGCGGTGTCCCATCTATGATAGCAGTGGCTGTGTCGGAATCACTGCCACAAGCAGTAAGAATCAAGGCTGCGGTAACGACCGCGACAGCTTGAGTAAGACGGGATAAACGCATAAAAACCTCGATAGATGCAAATTGACAATATGTCAGTATGCCAGCCATAAAATAACAAAACCGTCCCATATGAAACCGACGGTTGTAGGATTTGTGATATTGACTGAGTCAATCGTACATGATGGCATTGGAATAATAGAAATGCTGGCAAGAGTTTAGCAATAATAAATGTGAATAGTATTACAAATAAGAATTATTATCAATAATAAAGTGGAAAAACAGCACCATGAAGGATGCTGTTTTTAAAAGCTGAACGCTGACTATCAATGAAACATCAACTATAAATTTTGGTTATAACCATTTAAGCCTTTTAAAATTGTAATATAAATAGCCACATAATGATCCAATGATGAGCATGATGACAAAGTAGGAATATTGCCAATGCAGCTCGGGCATGAAATCAAAGTTCATCCCATAGATACCTGCAATGGCCGTCGGTACAGCTAAAATACCTGCCCAAGCAGCAAGCTTACGAACCACCTCGTTCTGTCCCATATTAACCATGGCCATATAGGTATTCATGACCACACTCAGCATCTCGTTTAGACCATTAATGGCGTCTAATGAGTGTAGCAAATGGTCATTGACGTCGCGGAAGTAGGGCTTAGCGGCCTGAGAAAACCCAGAGACCATCTCGCTTTTTTTATGATTGATAAAAAAACTACAGATATCTTGTACTGGTAAAATAATCGCCCGCATGTGTACGAGTTGCGATTTGAGCTCATAAAGGTTTTTTAATGTACCTTTATCAAACTCATAGGTAAACACGTAACGTTCTTGCTCACGCAAATAGCGACCTAAACGATCGGTAATCGGCATATAATTATCCACGATAAAATCGAGAATAGCATGCAGTACAAATATCGGCCCCATACGCAGCTTTTCAGGGCGACGATGACAATGCTCACGGACAGGTGCGTAGGAATTTGATGGACCATTACGGATGGTAATCAGGTAGTTTTTGCCCATAAATATCGCGGTGGTGCCATAGCGAATGACATTGTCCTCAAGCTTAGCGGTACGCAATACCACAAACACCATGTCATTGTCGTAGTTCTCGACTTTGGCACGCTGGTGATCGGCGAAAGCATCCTCAATCGCCAACTCATGTAGCCCAAAGGCTTCTTTGACTTTGACCATGGTTTCTAGGCTTGGATCATAGAGACCAAGCCAAATAAACTGACCATTATTATTTAAGGCACGACTAACATCGTTTAGCGCTAATTTATCGAGATTTTCACCGGTCTTACGTGAATAAGCATAGCAATTGACGACTTCATCGGCACTGGAAGAGTCAATATCCTCATAGCGTTCAGAGTCAGGATCGTAGACCGTCATGGTCTCGATGGTGTCCTCAGTGGTGGTATCAGCATCGCCATAGATATAGCTGTCGTCATTGTCTAGATAGAGATGTTCATCATTCATATCGGCGTAAATACGATTGATATTAGAGTCAGGTGCAATACGCGCGGTTTTTTTGATCAACTGGTCGTTATTGTTTTCCATACACCCTCCCTTTATAAAGTAAAAAACGTGTCACAATCAGAACTTATAATGATTGTTGTTAATAATGATCGTTATTAAAGGGCGTAACTTTTCAAAGTATCAATATCGACCAAGCTCAGTAAGCTTTCGTGGCAAGCTTCTAGTTTGATTTGCGGGGCAATATCAAAGTCCAAAGCTTCGACCCAGCGTAACGCGCAAATGCACCAATAATCACCAGGCTTAAGACCAGAAAATCCATACTCAGGTAGCGGCGTAATCAAATCATTGCCGCGACTGGCAGAAAAGTTCAAAAACTCGCTGGTCATCTTGGCGCATACGGTGTGTTGACCAACGTCATGGTTGCCAGTATGACAAAAGCCGTTGCGGTAATAACCGGTAATAGGGTCAAAGCAGCAGCTGGCAAGTGCCGTACCTAAGACATTGGCTTGATTGTTGGCAGGGTTTGGGTGGTAATCAGATGACATAAGGCTTCCGAGATAAAAATATGGCTTAGTGTACCATGAGTCGGTATCGAAGGCGTTGTTCTCACTTTGCTCATTATTTTCTTTATGATATAAAATGATGGTAACCATTTTTGAGTCAACGATTACTTATATAGTCTACAGATAACCTTCATAGATTAAGTGCTGATAAGACGTAATTAGATAGTAATTGTGGCTAATTGTCACTAGGCGAACCTTGGCTGCTATGCTAAACTAAAGCATAGAGTGCCTTGATTATTTAACGCCGTTTATTAGCGCATAAAGATACTCGTCTTATCATTCTAAATTATACTTATTACTCACCCTTTTGCGGCTACCTAGTTTGTTTATAAATAATTGGGTCAATGATGTTGCGCGTTAAAAATAAAAATGCATGGCGTCAATGCAATTGTAAATATAACCTTTAAGTACCGCATCAGTACCGCGTTTTTGGTAAGCGATACGCCAAACAAGGATTTATTGTGTCTGTCAGTTCTGATTCTGCAAAACTTGCCCAGTTAAATACGACTAATGAAGCGGCGGCTCAGCCTGCTGAAAACACTGCTACCTCTACTAGCATGCCATATTTAAACAACTTTGCCAGCGACGTTGCCAATAGCTGGTTGCTGCCTGATGGGGTGGTGGATGTGCTGTTCGAAGATGCGCGTAAGCAAGAAGTGCTTAGGTATCAGCTGACTCAGCAGCTTATTGGTCATGGTTATCAGTTGGTCAATCCACCAATGATTGAATTTACTGAGTCATTGTTGAGTGGCGCCTCAGAAGATTTAAAGCGCCAAACCTTCAAGATTATCGATCAGCTAACAGGTCGCTTGATGGGTCTGCGTGCGGATATTACCCCGCAGATTTTGCGTATTGATGCGCATTGGGGCGGCACAGGTATTGCGCGTTATTGCTATGCAGGTGATGTGATTCATACCTTGCCATCAGGGCTGTTTGGCTCACGTACGCCTTTGCAGCTCGGCGCTGAAATATTTGGCTGTGCTTCACTTGCCGCAGATATTGAGCTGATAGATGTGTTGTTTGGCATGATAAATAAGCTAAATATGAGTGCGACGCTGCATATAGACTTGGGTCATGTGGCGATATTCAAACGCTTGGCTGAGTTGGCAGCGTTGTCTGATAATGACACTGAGCAACTCATGCATTTATATGCCAATAAAAATCTACCAGAGCTAAAGCGTGTCTGCCAGTTATTGTCAATGGGTGATGATTTTTATGCATTGGCACGTTTTGGTCATGATATTACCAATCTATTGGCGAGATTGTCAGAGACTGCACAGCAGGACACGCAAGTCGCAACTGCTATCAATGAATTACAACGCTTAAAAACACATTTACAAGACCAGTGGCAATGCCCTGTGAGTATCGATGTGACGGAATTATCAGGCTATCATTATCACACGGGTATTGTGTTCAACGGCTATATCAATAGTGAGACGCAACCTCTGGTACGTGGCGGTCGTTTCGATGGTATGCAAAGCGGCAACCAGTTAGCAATCAATCAGCCACGTGAAGCCACTGGTTTTAGTATGGATGTCAGTCGTTTGCTTGCACACACGCAGCTTGAGGCGCCCATTATCGTATTGGTCGACTATGAAGCATTGAGCAGTGCGAACCAAGAACAGAGACAGATACTGCTACAGCAGGTTGAGAGTTTACGTGAGCAAGGCTATCGTGTCACCATGCCATTGAATGCAGAGGATTGCCCAGTTGGTATGACGCATCGTTTGAGCTTTATAGATAATCATTGGCAGTTACAGAGTATTTAAGCATTAGTTTTTAATATTAATATTAGTATTATTACCATTTTTTAACGTCTTTAAAATCAAGATAACGAAAGTTATCACAGGTTTTAAACCGTTATTGCACACACCTCAATACATAAAGGTAAGGATTGATCATGGGTAAGAATGTCGTAGTTTTGGGTAGCCAATGGGGCGATGAAGGTAAAGGTAAAATCGTCGATTTACTAACCGAAAAAGCTTCAGCAGTTGCACGTTTTCAAGGCGGACATAACGCTGGTCACACGTTAGTTGTCGATGGCAAAACCACCATCCTACATTTAATCCCATCAGGTATTTTACGTGAAGGCGTTATCTGCTTCATCGGTAACGGCGTGGTGTTAGCACCTGACGCATTATTGAAAGAGATGAAAGAGCTAGAAGACAACAACGTACCAGTACGTGAGCGTCTGCGTATCTCTCCAAACTGCCCACTTATCATGCCGTATCATGTGGCACTTGACCAAGCACGTGAAGCAAAACGCGGTACTGGTAAAATCGGTACGACAGGTCGCGGAATTGGACCTGCTTACGAAGACAAAGTAGCCCGCCGTGCTATCAAGCTTGCTGACTTGTTCCGTGATGATTTAGAAGAAAAACTCCGCAACTTAATCGAATATCATAACTTCCAATTGACTCAGTATTATAAAGTTGAAGCGATTGATTTTGATGAGACACTTAAGCTTTGCCAAGAGTGGAAAGAAGAGATTAAAGGCATGGTTACTGATGTGACCGAAGACCTTAATCAATTGCGTTTGGCTGGTAAGAACCTGATGTTTGAAGGCGCGCAAGGTACATTACTTGATATCGATCATGGTACATATCCGTTTGTGACTAGCTCAAGCGTAACCGCTGGCGGCGTGTCTACTGGTACAGGTATCGGTCCATTGTACTTAGATTACGTACTTGGTATCACTAAAGCTTATACTACCCGTGTCGGTAGTGGTCCATTCCCAACTGAGCTATTTGATGATGTTGGTGCGCATTTGGCTAAAGTCGGTCATGAATTTGGTGCGACCACTGGTCGTGCGCGTCGCTGTGGTTGGTTCGATGCGGAAGCATTACGCCGTGCCGTGGTGCTGAACTCTATGTCAGGTATCTGCTTAACTAAGCTTGACGTATTAGATGGTCTTGAAGAGTTACTAATCGGTGTGGGTTATAACTTGCCTGAGACTGAATGTGCAGGTGCACACGATGCTGAATTCTATGAGTCAGTCACGCCTAAGTATGAGACGATGCAAGGGTGGAGTGAGTCAACCGTTGGTATCACTAACTATGATGAACTTCCAGAAAATGCGAAAAAATATATCAAACGTATCGAAGCGTTGATTGGTTGCCCAGTTGATATTATCTCAACCGGTCCTGATCGCGAAGAGACAATCGTATTGCGTGACCCGTATGATGCTTAGTTTCTTATCGTAAAATTTAATTAGTTTAAGCGTTCATAAAAAAATCCCAGTGCTGAGCATTGGGATTTTTTTATGAGTATTACCTTGTGAGTAATGTCTTATAAGTAAATTCTCATCATTTTTTATTATGCTAACTATTATTAACGCCAAGTGATAAAAAGTGTTAATCACTATTAATCTCTAACGATAAAAAATCAAGATATCTGGCAATTGAATAAATTGAGATAAGAAAAAATAGTATAAAAGAGAGAATTGCTAACATTATTCTGGTTTAATTGGTATATTATGTCATAAATGAATGTAACTTTATCAATATATAAAAAGGAAAACGTGATGAAAGCGACTATTATCAAGCACTCTATAGGCAAAACAGCTTTAGCGCTGCTAACGTCTGCGGCTTTTATGTTTCCTATGCTGTCATGGGGCGCGCAAAACTGTGACAAACCCAACAATGATTTTGATGATTTATATTGCTTAACGAAAGTATATTTAGAAGCGGATAAAGAGCTGAATAATTCTTATGCAAAATTGGCTAAGCAGTTAAATAGCCAGCAAAAATCCAAACTCAAACGTGGACAATTGGCGTGGATACGCGAGCGTAATGACCAATGTAGTTATAATAATGATGAAGGATTTTTTGTCAATATGGGCTGTGCGACTCGGGTGACAACTGAGCGAGTGAACTTCTTAAATGATCGTGTGCGTGAATGTAGCGCTGGCAGTTGCCGCGACAGCCGCTTAGGCGAGTAGTTGTTTTTTAGTATTGCTTGAAAGCAGTGACCTTCATAGCTGCGTATTAACAAAATCCCTTAGCATTATATGCTGAGGGATTTTTTTGGTAACACTTACATAGAGTTTTCGCCAAGTTGGTTTTATGCTCATTAATGACAAAGATAGTTAGTGATGAGATACGTAGGGTAAGAATCTGCTATTGATGAATGCTCACTTTGTCTTAAGATAAGCTGCGGTCATAAATTTACTTTTATGCAAGGTGCGGTCATAAATTAACCCTATCATTTATAGCGCTAATCATTATAATAGGCAGCAATCCTGTGTTGGCGCTCATATTATCGCATTGATAGACCATGAGTTATTTAAATATGCCTAAGTCAACATTGCGGCCAAAGATAAAACAAAGTATTTACCATCTCATTTTTATCGAATTCATTATTTATTAGGAGCTTTTCATGGCTAACGAACGTACTTTATCTATCATCAAACCTGACGCAGTAGCTGGCAACAACATCGGCGCTATCTACGATCGTTTTGAAAAATCAGGTCTAAAAATTGTTGCCGCTAAAATGATGCAACTTGATGATAAAAAAGCGGGCGGTTTTTACGCTGAGCACGCTGAGCGTCCATTCTACAACGATCTAGTGTCATTTATGACTTCAGGTCCAGTATTGGTATCTGTATTAGAAGGCGAAAATGCGATCGCTAAGCATCGTGATATCATGGGCGCTACTAACCCGAAAGACGCCGCTGAAGGCACTATTCGTGCTGACTTCGCTAGCAGCATCGATGAAAACGCGGTTCATGGTTCAGATTCAGCTGAATCAGCAGCACGTGAAATCAGCTACTTCTTCAATGAAGAAGAAGTGTGTGCACGTACGCGTTAATATAGTAAACCAAATATAGTCTGTTACGGTGTCAGACTCGCTTAATGTACTCAATGTACAATTGGCGCTTGTCTTCCTTGTACCAGCTCTATATTTGATTCACTATGCACTAATAGCTTATAAAATTGACTATAAATTATTAGTGTGGCAAGACGGCTTATATCTTTTGGTATAAGCCGTTTTAGCTATTATAATAGTCTGACTATGTGTTGAAATTTTAGTGTTGAAATTTTAACTTTTCTCCCTCATTATTGGTTTTATATAGCGTTATCAATCCTTTATCAGCATATTACTTTTAGCTTTTGGTAAAAAATGCGCTCATAACGGATTGCTCATGCACTCATATATTGAGTACGTCTGCAACACCCATCTCAACAATTGTATCGCTCATACCAGTAGATACAAAAAGGTTATTTATTATGTCAACTGCTCAAACTCCTATTCAAACTGACGTCCAACAAGTCCCTGCTAAGACTACTAAGAGTATAAAATTAGTAGACGAGGCGCAGGCGAAAACCAATCTACTAGGTATGACACAAGCGCAGCTGGCGGAATACTTTAAGAGTATTGGCGAAAAGCCGTTTCGCTCGACGCAAGTCATCAAGTGGATATATCAGCAGGGTGTCACTGATTTTGAGCAAATGACCAATCTAAGTAAATCTTTGCGTGATAAATTATCAGCCAATGCCTGCGTCATTCCGCCGAAAGTGATTCATCGTCAATACAGTGATGACGGCACGCGTAAATGGGTATTTGAAGTCACGGGTGGCTCGTTGGTCGAGACCGTACTGATTCCCGCAGATGACAGTAAATTAAACGGTCGTAAAACCTTGTGTGTCTCTTCGCAAGTGGGCTGTGCGCTCGACTGTAGCTTTTGTAGTACGGGTAAGCAGGGCTTTGAGCGCGATTTGACGGCGGCTGAGATTCTTGGACAATTATGGGTGGCAAATGCCTCTTATATGACCGATGAAAATGATAGTTTAGAAAATGTTGACCATAGTTTATGGGAAAACAACGTCACCAACGTCGTCATGATGGGTATGGGCGAGCCGTTATTAAACTATCGTCCCGTTGTCAGCTCGATGGAATTGATGCTCAGTGACCATGCTTATGGTTTATCAAAACGCCGCGTTACTTTGTCGACTTCAGGCGTCGTTCCAAAAATGTACGAGTTGGCACAGGAGCTTGACGTGGCTTTAGCGATTTCATTACACGCGCCAAATGATGAGTTGCGTAATGAGCTAGTACCAATTAATAAAAAATATCCATTAGAGCAGCTCATGGCGGCAGCGAGAAATTACGTTTTTGAAGTCAATCCGCGCCACAAAAAACACGTGACTATTGAATATGTGATGCTAGATGGTGTCAATGATAGTAATGAGCATGCTGAGCAATTGGTCGCATTATTGGGCGATTTACCGAGTAAGATTAACTTGATACCATTTAACCCGTTCCCTCATGCAAATTATGATAAGTCGAGTAATAATCGTATTCATGCCTTTAGCAATATATTAAGTGAAGCAGGTTTTGTTTGTACCATACGTCAAACACGCGGTGATGATATTGATGCGGCATGTGGTCAATTGGTTGGGCAAGTGGCTGACAGAACCCGTCGTTCAGCCGCGTGGCAGCAAAGCATCAAGGATCGTGAAAGTGTTTAGTATGATGGTCATATAGATGGTGAATAGACATTTTCGATGTAGCATCGTATTTGTCTTTTATCTGTCGCAATGGTAATAAAAATGTAGCAATAACGATTAGTTTGGATGTGCACAGCAATTAATGACAACTAAATTGTACTTATGCGGGCTAAATCTATTAAACTGATGCCTCGAGGATCGAACGCATTGAATCACAGTTTTATGATGGCGGCTATGATGACTTCTAGAAATTCTTGTCAGTTCAATTATCAAAAAATATTTTCTCAAACTTATAAGCGATTGAGTACAGCGAATGGACAAGTGGCTATTGACCCAATAGCGATGTCGAAGCGTACGGTATTAGTGACGGCATTGGTAGGGCTGCTGCTCACTGGTTGTCAAAGCACGCCGACCAATGATTTGACAAACATCGCGGCTTATCAAACGTCTACGCGACCCAATGACAATCGTAACTTAGATCAACAAGAAATTGCTCGCGTGCGCACTTCACTTGCCGCGCAATATATCCGCAAAAATGAGCTTGATACCGCTCAGCGCCAACTCGAAAAAGCCTTTGCTGCCGATAGCCGTTACGCGCCAGCCTATGATATGATGGGCGTTTTGCTGCAGCAAGAGGGCAGTCGACTCAATCTCGAAAAAGCCGATCAATATTTTAAAAAAGCGATCACGCTTGATAAAGATTTTGAGCAAGCCCACAATAACTATGGCGTTTATTTGTCACAAATGAAGCGCTATCGTGAGGCGGCAGAGCAGTTTGAGATTGCGGGTTCAGCATTAGGTTACGAAGGTCGTATTGGTGCGCTAGAGAATCTAGGGCGCACTTACTTACAGCTAGGGGATCGCAGTGCGGCTGCTAAAGCATTTTTACGGGCACTTGATGGCAATCGTAATAGTATTATTGCCCATATCGAGTTGGTTGATTTATTGCTTGAGCAGCAACGTGTTCCACAGGCTCAAAGGCTTTATGATGAAACCTTGATACTGGTGCAAGGGCAGGGCATTAGCCCGCGCTTGCTATTACAAGGTATCAAATTGGCCGCTGCACAAAATAACATAACGACGCGCCAGCAATTGGCACAGCAGCTTTTATCTGCTTATCCTTTAAGTGATGAAGCAAAACAACTTAAGACTTGGCTTAACAATCCAGAGGCACCATGGAAATGACCACCCCATCATTAAACACTCAATCTAACGCTCAGGGATCATTTGGTGCCGTGTTGCAGCAAGCCCGTAAAAATAAGCAAATCAGCTTAGACGAGGTGGCTGCTGAGTTATTTATTTTAAAGCGTCATTTACAAGCGCTGGAAAATGAAAATTTTTCGGAGATGCCGCAAGCTGCTTTTGCCCGTGGGTTTGCCATCAATTATGCTAAGTTTTTGGGTTTGGATCCTGTAAAAATAGCGACCAGCTTTGATGCCGCTTATCCTACGGAGCTGAAAGCAAAGTCAGTGAATAACACGGATACGCCACTGCGTCCAATGGGCACGTTGCAACGTGATACGCACAATCGTATTCGTTTTAACCCACTACTGATCATCGCCGTTATTGGTGTCATTATTTTAGCGATTTTCTTATTTCGCATGGTGAGTAATGCAAGTAAAGAGAATACCGAGCAGCCAATATCGACGGTCGAAGACGTCTCAGCGATAGAGCAAGCGCAAGGTGCGGCAATCAATACTGATGAGATGGGCGTTGGTGCCTCTGGCTCTGCTCTAAACTTGGGCGGCGATGCAAGTCCAGCGTCTTTAGATGTCAAACTGACGGATACCGCCGTCGTTAGTATTACTGATGCCTCTGGTAGCAGCCTAATGAGTGGCTCACAGACATCTGGGGATTATAAACTGTCAGGTACGCCGCCGTTTAATGTACAAATTGATAATGTTGATAATGTCAGCATAATGCTTAACCAAGAAGCGGTTGCGCTAAATACTTATGCAACGGATAAGCAAGCCAATTTTGAGTTAGCGCCTTAACTTTTTAAGCGGCTAATTGTGAATGCTAGTCTTATCGACTGCTGTACAAGATTTATTTTTAAAAGTTGCTATCTGCAAGCTATTATAAGTGTGTTTTTTCTGCGTTTTTTCGCTTTAACTGAAGGGTTTGTCTATGTCAACGTCAGCGCCTATTAACCGTCGCCTTACCAAAAAAATATATGTCGGTGATGTCGCGATTGGTGGTGATGCGCCGATTAGTGTGCAGAGTATGACCAATACAGATACTTGCGATGTGGCAGCAACTGTCGCCCAAATCGAACGCTGCGTTGAAGCTGGTGCGGATTTGATGCGGGTGTCGACGCCAACGATGGATACGGTCAAAGCTTTTGGCGAAATTCGTAAGCTGGTCAGTGTGCCTTTGATTGCAGATGTGCATTTCGACCACAAAATTGCGTTAGCAGTTGCCGAAGCAGGGGCTGACTGTCTGCGTATTAATCCAGGTAACATCGGTAGCGACGCCAAAGTACGTGAAGTGGTCGCCTGTGCCAAATATTACAACATCCCTATTCGTATCGGTGTCAATGCAGGCTCGCTCGAAAAAGACATTCAGCGCAAATATACCGAGCCAACTGGCGAGGCGATGCTTGAATCAGCCATACGCCATATCGATATATTAGAGCGTCTAAATTTTGATCAATATAAAGTATCGGTTAAAGCCAGCAATGTGTTTTTGACCTTGGATGCGTATCGCCTGATTTCTGCCCAAATTGATAATCCACTGCATTTAGGCGTCACCGAGGCAGGCGTTTATCGTACGGGCGCGGTTAAATCCGCGATTGCACTTGGCGGGTTATTATTAGATGGCATTGGTGATACCATTCGTATCTCACTGGCGGCAGAGCCTGAAGAAGAAATTAAAATCGGCTTTGATATTCTAAAATCGCTCAATATACGTTCTAATGGTGTCAACTTTATTGCGTGCCCAAGCTGCTCGCGCCAAGAGTTTGATGTGATTCGAGTTATGACGGCTTTAGAGTCGCGTTTAGAAGACATTCGTGAACCAATGAACCTGTCTGTGATCGGCTGTAAAGTAAATGGTCCTGGTGAAGCCAAAGAGGCCGATATTGGCATTGTTGGTGCTGCACCAAGATCCTTGGTATATCGTATGGGTGAAAAAAGCCATCTTATCGATACCGATAATTTGGTCGATGAAATAGAAGGCATGGTACGCGCACATGCCGAAGATTTGGCTAAAAAACGCGAGAATGAGATTATCCGCGTAAAATAAAACACTATTATGAGCAAAAAATAAAAGAGACACTTGTTAAAATTTTTAAGGATATGACCGTACCATGATTAAAGCTATCAAAGGGTTTAATGATATTTTGCCTGATCAGTCCGCAAAATGGCTGCATTTAGAAGCGATATTGGCTGAAGTGCTGGGCAGATACGGCTTTGAGCATATTCGTTTGCCAATCGTTGAGCAAACCGATTTGTTTGCGCGTGCCATTGGTGGCGCGACTGATATTGTCGAAAAAGAGATGTATAGCTTTACCGATAAGTCTGAGCCACCAACGCCGTTGGCTCTACGCCCTGAAGGTACGGCAGGTGCAGTACGTGCTGTGATTGAGCACAACTTGCTGCGCGGTGATACGCCTAAGTTATGGTATATCGGTCCAATGTTTCGCTATGAGCGTCCACAAAAAGGTCGTTATCGTCAATTTCATCAAATAGGTGTTGAAAGCTTTGGTAGTGCCTTACCAGATGCTGACGCTGAGCTGATCGCCATGACCCATCTAATGTGGCAGGAGTTGGGTCTAAAAGATGAGATGCGTTTAGAGCTAAACAGTCTGGGCGAAATTGATGAGCGTCATGCTTATCGCGAAGCATTGGTTGCTTATTTAACCGATAAAAAAGATCAGCTGGATGAAGACAGCAAGCGCCGCCTGACCACCAATCCGCTACGTATTTTAGACAGCAAAGAAGCAAGCACCCAAGCTCTATTGGTAGATGCGCCTAAGCTTGCTGACTTTTTAGGTGAAGAGAGCGTGGCACACTTTGAACAAGTACAAGCCTATTTAACAGAGCTGGGTATTAATTTTGAGATCAATCCACACCTAGTACGCGGTCTTGATTATTACAACAAAACGGTTTTTGAGTGGGTGACTGACAAGCTTGGTAGCCAAGCGACCGTTTGTGCAGGCGGTCGTTATGATGGTTTGATCGGGCAACTAAAATCCATCGGTACTGATGGCAATAAGCCAGTAAAATCTGAGCCTGCTGTTGGATTTGCCATGGGGCTTGAGCGTTTATTACTGTTAATGGAAGCAGTTGCGCCAATTGCTGATGTTCCCGCTTGCGATGTTTTCGTTGTTGCGCATCCAGAAGTTTATAGTGCTGGTATTGGCTATGCCCAACGCCTACGCTATAGTCGCCCAGATATTCGGGTGAAAATGGCGAGTGCGACGAGCCTAAAAGCGCAAATGAAGAAAGCCGATAAGTCAGGTGCTGCATTGACCGTTATTATTGCGCAGCAAGAGCTGGATGATAATACCCTCAGCGTTAAAGACATGCAGACGGGCGAACAACAGACGGTTGCGACAGATTGGCTGTCGAGCAAAGAAAATTTTATCCGTCAGTAATCGATTGCGGTTTTAGCATTAGCAATTTAATAACACTTTTATCAGGTAAACACATATGGCTCTGACACCCAATTCGCCGAATGCAGACAATTCAATGCAAGCGTTAAAGCAGTATGGCAGGTATATTGTCACTGCGATTTTGTTGGCACTGGCCGCTTATTTTGGTTGGACATATTGGCAGGACAACCATGCGCGCGTAGACACCGTTGCAGCAGATCATTATGCAGACATTCAGCGGTTGTATGAAGAAGTCAGTTTGGCCTTACAAAACCCTGATTTGGAAGCAGAAGCACAAGCAGCACTTGCACAAAGTCGCACCCAGCTAAATAAAGATATTGATGCGCTAGTTAGCAAGCATGGTGAGTCGGTTTACGCTTGGCAGGCACTGATGATTAAAGCGCGTCAGCAAGTAGATAATAATGAATTTACCGAGGCAAGTGAAACCCTCAAAAAAGCATTGGCCATTGATTTAGGTGATGCAGGTTTACAGGCAATTACTCGTTTGCGCTATGCGACAACGTTACTGGCGGCAGGCGATACGGATGCTGCATTAGCAGAAGCCAACAATGATATGCCAAGCTCATTTGAAGCCAGCCAACAAGAGTTGTTAGGGGATATTTATTTGGCACAAGATAATAAAGACTCAGCGATCAAGTCGTACAATAATGCTTGGGAGTTGTTACGCAATCGTCAAGAGACGCGTGCAGTATTGGCATTAAAGATGGAGAGTCTGGGCATCGTACCTGAGCCTATCGACGAACCAGTCAGTCTGATTCAAGAGTCAAGTAGTGCTGCACAGCCCTTAGTGGAAGAAAATGCTGCTGCCGAGGTTGCGCAATAATTGTACAGTAAAAAGCGCTGTTAACCAATAATAGCGTTTGCGTTCTACCTAATGCCTGATAATTGCTAGTCAATAGCGCGTATCTATAACCGTTCTACAAGCTAAGTGGTGCAGTAAAACAGCATCGGATAGACCATCAGCACTCATTGAATGTGCTTGATGAATACTAATCGCCGATCTTACATTTACTGATAACCAATTTACTAATTAATAATAATTTATTTGTAGTGAGAACTCATAATGACTCAATCTATTCGCTCTAGCAAGATATCAAAGTTAAAACCGTCAAATCGACGGTGATGCATGTGGCAGTATTGGCAGTGATGAGCACTGCAGTGATTGGGTGTAATCGCGGTATTAAACCCGTCGTCAATGATCCAGTCAAGCTGGTACAGACTGCTGAGCCCATCAGTGTGTTGCAACCGGTTTTTAGCACGGATATTGGCAATAAAAAAGCCAGTAAGAAAGATCCATTAGACTTGCAAGTAGGTTATGTCAATGGCCAAATCGTCACTGCATCGCGCGGTGGGGACTTGACCGGCTTTAACAGTGCAGGCGAACGTTTATGGTCGATCAACGTTGGCGATCAAATCACGGGCGGTGTTGCTTTAGATGCTTTAAGCCAAGCAGCGATTATTAGCACACGCGGTGGTCAAGTGATGGCATTTGATAGTGTAACTGGTGCAAAACGCTGGCAGAAGCAGCTATCAGGATCAGTATTTACACCCGCTTTAATTACCAATAACCGTGTCATTCTATCAGCGAACGATGGCTTTTTACATGGCTTGTCACTACAGACAGGTCAGTCAGTCTGGCAGTTTGCCACACAAGTGCCAGCCATCAGTGTGCGCGGTAGTGCGGCGCCAACGTTATTAGATAGCAAAACGGTATTATTGGCGACTGCTGATGGTCGTTTACATGCGGTGACGACTGATAGTGGTTTACCGCAGTGGTCAAGACGTGTTGGCGTTGGCACTGGTAGTAGTGAAGTTGAGCGCATGAGTGATGTCGATGGTACGCCGATCGTCGATAAAAACCAGCTATTTGCCATCAGTTATAGTGGTCAGTTATTAGGTATTGATTTGGCTTCGCGTCAAGTCATGTTTGTCAACGAGCTTGCCAGCTTAAAGTCACTTGCTGTAAATAACCAGCAAGTGATTGGTACCAGCTTAGAGGGCAAAGTGGTTGCCTATAATCGCAGTAATGGTGAGGTTCTTTGGGAAAGTGAAGAGCTGGCTTATCGTCATTTAACCAATCCTGTAATGATTGGCAATTATATTGCCGTGGGTGATTTTGACGGCATGGTACACTTATTTGATCCAGCTAGCGGTAAAATCGTTAGCCGTGTACAAACTAAGGGTGCTTTGAGTAGCTTGCAAGTACAAGGCAGCCGCTTGATGACACAGAGCACATCAGGACAAGTTGCTATTTGGCAATTAGCCCGCTAAGCTTTTTATCGGTTAATGCTTACTTAGATAGTATGTTTGATATTATCGTTAAGCCAACGGGTTGATTGCAATTTTAGAAAACACAAACGCTGCTTCGTCAGCGTTTAGTGCCTTGTGTAAATTGCTTGTTTAAATACAGGCTTTCGCGTACTCTATGCGACCGATGCGCTGTAGGTGTTATCCATATATATTATTTATTTATCATTTAGTCATCCTATGTACCACTTGCTAATTGTAAAATAGCTGACTATTATTTTTGCTATTGTTTTATCATTCATTTTAATTTGCGGTCAAGAGCAGCTTATTCACGACTACTGTTATATCACTGGTTATAAGAATAACTGTACTGCCCGCCATTGTGCCTTTCACTGAGAGTAACCCATGAGTATCAAGCCTGTGGTCGCCTTAATTGGTCGTCCAAACGTCGGTAAATCTACCTTATTTAATCAGTTCACAAAAAGTCGGCAGGCATTGGTTGCTGATTTGTCAGGACTGACTCGTGATCGTCAGTACGGTGATGCGACCTATGAAGACAAATCTTTTATCGTTGTAGACACTGGTGGTATTGGTGAGGCGGATGACGGTAGCGGCAACATTGATGATTATATGTCTGAGCAATCGCATACAGCGATTCATGAAGCAGACATCATCGTATTTGTGGTGGATGCTCGTGCTGGTATGATCGGCGCAGATGCTGAGATTGGTAAGTTTTTGCACACCCTTGGCAAACCAGTCTATGTGGTTGCCAATAAAGTCGATGGTGCTCACGACGCTGCACCTGCCGAGTTTTATGCATTAGGATTGGGTGAGCCATATCCGATGGCAGCAAGTCATGGTCGCGGTGTCGGTAATTTGCTTGAAATATTGACGGCTGATATGCCTGAGCAAGAGAATGTTGTAGAGCCAAAAGGTTTGAAGCTAGCGATCATAGGTCGTCCAAACGTTGGTAAATCGACGCTAGTCAATCGTCTATTGGGTGAAGACCGAGTAGTGGTTTTTGATATGCCCGGTACCACGCGTGACAGTATTTATATTCCTTATACACGCGAAGGTAAGGACTACGTCTTAATCGATACTGCTGGTGTGCGCCGCCGCGGTAGAATTGATGAAAAAGTAGAAAAATTCTCGGTCATTAAAACCCTACAAGCAATCGAAGATTCTAACGTAACCGTTATTGTTATTGATGCGCATGAAGGTATCGTTGATCAAGACTTGCATATGATTGGCTATGCGCTTGATGCGGGTCGTGCTCTAGTTGTTGCGATTAATAAGTGGGATGGTCTGACTGCTGATCAGAAAAATTATATCAAGATTGAGATGGATCGCCGCTTTAACTTTATCCCTTATGTAAAAGTGCATCTAATCTCAGCGCTACATGGTACGGGTGTGGGTAATCTATACCCGTCTATCTTGCGTGCTTATAAATCTTCGATGTTTGAAGTGTCAACCAATCGTTTGACTCAGATTCTGCAAGACGCGGTGACAGCCAATCCACCACCAACGGTTGCTGGTCGCCGTATTAAACTGCGCTTCGCTCACATCGGTGGTCACAATCCGCCCGTGATTGTCATTCATGGTAACCAAACCAGCGCGCTACCTAAGAGCTATCAGCGTTATCTTGAAAACCAATTCCGTCAAGTATTTAAGCTCGAAGGCACGCCGCTCAACGTTGTCCTTAAACAAAATGACAACCCATATGCCAACAAGAGCGATACGCCAACCAAAGCGAAGACGCAACAGTTGCGCCAACGCGAGCGTAATCGGGCACAGAAATTTACTACCAAAGATAAGCAGAAATTCACCAATAAAGATAAAAAGCGTTAATTTAGCAAAATGATGACGGTCTTTATATTGTTGTAGTAAATAAAGACTGTTTTATTCTATTGTTCATGCTTCTCTGTAATGTGCCATATCATGATGATTATATCGGTCATCATGATATATTAATACGTTGTTAAGTTTTATTAACATGTGATATTTCCCTCACTACTCCTACAAAATACCTGTACTATAATCAAAAGTTTTCTTAACTCAGTTAAGTAATATGAACAACCGTCCCTCTCAAACCATCTCTACGCTTATTTGGCGTTCTGTCGTACAAGCCATTATTTTGGCTGTGTTGGCAGGCTTCTTGATGTCTATCGTTTATGGTTTGTTATACCACTATAAAGAGAAGCGTCAGCATATCCAGCAATTGGCTACCATGTTGACCACCAGCGCATCGACAGCCGATGGTGCTGATATCGTGGCAGAGCAAGTGAGATTCTTGTTAGAAAGTGAACCCAGCATTAGAAGTATTTTATTTTATTCAACACCCAAACCTATTGATGAAGTTAATCAATCCAGAGATGATTGGAAGAATGCCTTATTTGCAGATACTGTCAGCCTCAATTATCCCGTTACCAGTGACGATATCGGTGATGATAGCGCGCTAGATACGTTAAACAGCAGTCAGCAATCGTCCACGACTTTATCAAATGGTGAGCAAGAATCGTCAGCGTCTAGTGAGGCCAATAAAAATAGCGCGTTAGTTGGATATATTAATCTCACTTTAGATGTGAACACCCTGCGTTCACATTGGTTTCGAAGCAATATATGCTATGGCTTATTACC
>NZ_CAJGYX010000006.1:0-183452 GCF_904845955.1 Psychrobacter cibarius | reverse complement strand
ACTTAAAAAGAGCCATCCTTAACAGGATGGCTCTTTTTTTTATCTTTTATTCCTAGCGACCTACACAGCAAATCCTAAAGTAAAACCCCTTACGACTTATTTCAAAGGGGGGGGTTGCGTGGGGGTTGATTTTTAACCATGCTCATACTTTAAGAATGTGATAATTCATACCTTTTAGCATTCATATCATCTACAATTGAGGATAATAACTTATTAGCAGTCAAGGAATTATGGAGATTATGAGTTGAGAAAACCACGATTATTTATTGCATCTTCGGTTGAAAGCCTTCCAATTGCTGAGGCTGTGAATGTAAATCTTGACCATGATTTTGAAGTCACCATTTGGAAGAACGGTACGTTCAAGCTATCGTCTTCAACAATCGAAGATCTAGTAGAGAAATCCTCTACTGTAGATTTTGCGTTGTTTATTTTCGCACCTGATGACATTGCTACGATTAGAAATAGAAACGAGCATATAGTCAGGGACAACGTAATATTCGAGATGGGTCTATTTGTTGGCGCAATTGGGAAGTCTCGCTCTTTTGTTTTGAAGCCGCGTGATATAGAAATGCACTTGCCAACTGACTTATTGGGAGTAACTCCTACGGACTTCGATGCAAATCGCTCTGATGGGGATTTGATTTCTGCGACTAACAGAGCATGTTCTTTAATTAAATCTGAGGTAGAACGATTAGGACTCATAAATCACGCTAGTCTTTCTGAATCTAGAACAATCATTGCTAATCCAGCGACCTATAAGTTAAAAGTACAAGACTATAAATTTTTAGCAATCTGCCTTCAAAGTTACGTTGCTGATCCGATCGGCTTACCGTTCCATAGAATATTTAATAATTTCCGTGGTGTTGACGAAGCTGTTCTTCAAATATCGCTTATCAAGCTTGAACGTATGGGACTAATTGATAAATCTATAGAAACAGATCATCAGGATGGTTACGATTTTTACGCATATTCAATTACCGAGTTAGGCGTAGATGAGCTTTTAAACAATGAAGAAGTTCTTCAACCCAAAATATCTAAGCCAATAGAAAGCTTTGGTGACAATGTTCCGTTTTAATATCGACATTTTGAGACTAATTCTCTGTTTTGCTAAAAATGAGCTACAGAGTGAAGCATAACGTATATTATAAGGAAAGTTATGAGTAGTGAATTAGAAAGTAGATTAGTATTTATTGATACATCGGCATATGAAAGCAAGAATTACCAATTTACTGAACATGCGTTAGGTAAGCTTTGCGATTATCTTGAGTCAAAAAGAATCCATCTCTTGATAACTCAAATTACGATCAATGAAATAAAAGCTCATTTATTCTCTAAGTCAGAAGATTCAGGTAGGGCTATTAAGAAAGTACAAAAGGAAGCAATGTTTTTAAGAAACACTCCTGATCTTCCGTGCCACGGTATTTTTGATATTGTAAAAGCAAATGATATTTATGAAGTAGCTTTACAAAATTTTGAAGATTTTATAGATAGAAGCTCGGCGGAGATTGTTGATATAGCTAGTGTGGATGCTACTGTTATTTTTGAAAAATACTTCAATTCAGAAGCTCCGTTTGATGTGGGGAGTAAAAAATCAGAATTTCCAGATGCGTTTGTCTTAGAGGCTATATCTAAGGTAAGCAAAGATAGAGGACATGTTTTATACGTTATTAGTGATGATAACGATATGGAAAAATATGCTGACAATCTAGAAAACCTAATTCATCTAAAAAGAGTTGATGAGTTTTTAGATTTGGTTGTAAGAAAGGAAAAAGAGTTAGAAGAGCCTGTAAAATTTGCAGATAGTGTTTTTGACCAATTAGAAGCTGAAATAATCGCTTTCGCTAAAGCGAAAATTAATGAAGGTGAGTTTTACTCTGATGAGGCTATTAGTTTTGATGATGAAATTTACCAAGTAGATATTAAGTCTGTTTGCATAACTCATAAGAATATTATTTCAGTATCTGTTGAAAATGTTGAATACGAAATAGATTTTGAAGTTATTTTACAAGCTCATTATTCAATTATGGATTATGATCGTTCACCTTGGGATTCTGAGGATAAAAGATATATGTTTGTTCTCTACAACGATATAACAAGAAAACATACAGAAAATTTTTCAGCTTATATAAATATTGACTATATGGACGGTATAAGAGCAAATGCAGAGATAATAGAATTATACTTTAATGATTCAGCATTTGAATTAAGTGAAGAAAATAGCGAACTACTAAGTATTAGATCTCTAGATTTAAATGGTGAATAAAAATTGATTTATTTAAATAATTGTAATTAGCTGAAGTGTATTTCAATGCGAGACCATCCCAGATTCTGTGTAACTGCCATTTAGATTAAATGCCTGCTGATACGATCATCAAACATAATCATAAAACGATTCAGAGCAGACGTCCAGTTACGGATTGGCATCGACCACTTTTTGGATGCCTGCTGGGTGGCTAAGTACACCACTTTGAATGCTGCCTGATCAGAGGGGAACACCTTACGCTTATTCACCGCTGTCCGAATCACGCTGTTTAAAGACTCAATAGCATTGGTGGTATAAATGGCTTTTCTGATGTCTTTAGGGTAATTAAAGAACACCGTTAAGCCCTCCCAGTTATTGCGCCAAGACTTGACCACGTGCGGGTACTCTGTGCCCCAAGTCTCATCAAAGTGTTCAAGATTGGCCTCGGCTATCTCAAGCGTATCAGCTCCGTAGATGGCTTTTAAATCAGCCGCTACTTTCTTCTTATCCGTCCATGGCACAAACTTCATTGAATAGCGCAGCATATGCACGATACACAGCTGAACCTGAGCGTTTGGATAAACGGTGTTGATAGCATCAGGGAAGCCCTTTAAACCATCGACACAGGCAATGAGGATATCTTGTACCCCGCGGTTTTGTAGTTCAGTGAGAACGCCTAGCCAGAACTTAGCGCCTTCATTCTCTGAGAGCCACATACCAAGCAGCTCTTTTCTGCCGTCGAGTCCCACGCCTAAGGCCAGATAGATCGCCTTGTTGATGATCTGCTTGTCTTGACGTATCTTCACGACGATGCAGTCCAAATAGACGATAGGATAAACACTGCTCAGCGGCCGGTTCTGCCAAGCGGTGATGTCCTCTAATATGTTATCGGTGACTCTTGAGACAAGAGAGCTTGAGATGTCGACATCGTAGAGCTCTTTAATGCTCTCTACGATCTCGGTGGTGGTTTGACCCTTGGCGTAAAGGAATATGATCTTGTCATCAAGGCCACTAATACGGGTTTGATGCTTGCGCACGAGTGTAGGTTCAAAGTCACCATGACGGTCTCTTGGGGTGGAGATCTCAAGATCGCCTGTGTCACTGCGGACGGTCTTTTTAGTGTGACCGTTACGCTTATTAGGTTTATCCGCCTTTTCATGCTTGGGATAGCCGAGATGGTCTTCCATCTCAGCCTCTAAGGCAGTATCGATAAAGGATTGCATGAGCTGCTTTTGGAAGTCTTTGATGTCATCAAAGCTTTTCATGCTACCAGCCATTTGCTCGGCCAGTTTTTTAATGTCAGATTGAGTAGTCATTGCTTATTCTCCGGTTAGTGGATTATAAGCAGTTACACAGTTTTTAGGAAAGGCTCTTCAATGCTCAAATTCACATCACAAATACTCTCAAAACAACTCACCAACCTCAATCACTTCTTCAAAATCAAATCCCAACTGCTCGCCCTTACGCTGTCTCATTTGCTCTATACGCAGCTTACGTCCTGCGATAAGCCTTAGCACCTCGCGTTGCTGCTCTGTCGTCATATCATGCCATCGCTGGCGTTCCATGCGACTGCGCAGGCAACCGAAGCAATAGCCTTTTTTATTGCTTTGGCAAAGACCAATACATGGATTGGCAATCTCAAACAGCTCAAACTGTTGGTTCATGGCGACTCCATTGCTATTATCGTCATTCCTTTGACTTGCATAAAACTATCATGACAATATTATTATGTCGCAAATACTGACTAATGGTGTGCCGTTTTATCGTTATTATTTTTGTTTAGCGGGTGCTATGCTTAGCGTCACTAGCCTATATAAGATAATCATAACAAAATTAATAAGTGAGATGATACGTGAACTTGATTTATATCCATGGACTGGACAGTGATGCGAACTCTACCAAGGGAATGCTATTAGAAAAATACTGCCAGCGTCACCATCCTGATATCAATGTACTGCGTCCTGATCTGAATAAATCGCCACAAGACGTGTTCGATAAATTGATAAGTTTAGTTGAAGAATGGGGCAGCGATTCAAAAGTTGTGTTCGTTGGTAGCTCATTGGGTGGGTATTTTTCTACCTTGGTAAGCAATCATACAGGCTGTGCGGCTTTACTATTAAATCCTAGTACTCAGCCACATGTGACATTACAGCGCTTTGCTCATGACTTACTGCTAAATAACGATAGTGATGAAGGTCAAGGCGAAGATGAATTGCCAAAGAATCAAATTCTCTATACGACTGCTGGTGGTTGGGATATTACTTCTGCGGATTTGCAATGGTTTGCAGATCATCAGTTATCAGAAATTCATTATCCTAAAAAAATTGCGGTATTTATCAAAGAAGACGATGAGTTATTAAATCCTGAATTGTCTAAAGCCTTTTATGAACAGCAAGGGAGTACGGTTACTTTACAAGCGGGTGGGGATCATCGGTTTAGTGACTTTGGTGAGCAGTTGCTTATGGTGATAAATATGCTACAAGATTTAGTACGAGTCTAAATTAGTTGACCACTACAAACAGGCGACATTATATGACGTGAGCGATGGACTATTAACCTTAACGTCGCTATTTTTGGTTATAATGGTTGAATAGAATTAATCAGACATGAATCGTTAAGGATGCATTTGTGAGTCAATATAATGCGCAATCGTTAGAAGTTTTAGAAGGACTTGAGCCAGTACGTCGTCGTCCAGGTATGTATACCGATACCACGCGCCCGAACCATCTGGCGCAAGAGGTTATTGATAACTCAGTTGATGAAGCGTTGGCGGGTTATGCTAAAACCATCAAGGTGCAGCTCCATAGTGATGGCTCATTGTCAGTTGAGGATGATGGGCGCGGTATGCCGACTGATATTCATCCTGAATTTAATCAATCGGGCATTGAGCTGATTTTGACCCGTTTGCATGCCGGTGGTAAGTTTTCGACTTCTAATTATGAAGTGTCAGGCGGTCTGCATGGTGTGGGTATTTCTGTCGTCAATGCGTTATCAACACGTGTTGAGGTGACGGTATGGCGTGATAGTACACAGTTTGATATGGCGTTTGAAAATGGCGCACCAGTTACGCCGCTCACTGAAGCAATCAGCTCAAACAAACGCAAACGTGGTACCAGAGTGCATTTTTGGGCAGATGGTCGCTTTTTTGATACGCCTAAATTTAATGTAAAACAGCTCAAGCACAATCTAAAAGCCAAAGCGGTGTTGGCAGCTGGGCTGACGATTGAATTTGTCGATGATATTAATAATGAAAAGGTGGTTTGGCAGTTTACTGACGGAGTGGTCGAATATCTAAGCGAACAGTTGGATGGTTTAGAAACTTTACCTGAAGCCCCGTTTTATTATAATTACGATGCGAAAGCGGGCGAACGTGCTGCTATTACCTTTGCCTTGTCTTGGTTGCCTGATGGTGGCACGCCGATTCAAGAAAGTTATGTGAACCTTATCCCGACGGCTCAGGGCGGTACGCACGTCAATGGTCTGCGTACTGGTATCTTAGAGGCATTGCGTGAGTTTTGCGATATTCATAATTTGCTACCACGGAGTGTTAAGCTAACGGCAGAAGATGTCTGGGATGGGGTGAACTATATTCTGTCGCTTAAATTTTCTGAACCGCAGTTTTCAGGTCAAACCAAAGAGCGCTTATCTAGCCGCGAAGCTGCTGGGGCAGTACAGACATTGGCAAAAGATGCCTTTAGTCTGTGGTTAAATCAGCATGCCGATATGGGTACTCAAATCGCAGAGCTGGCGATTAATAAAGCTGGACGTCGTCTCAAGTCTGCCAAAAAAGTCGCCCGTAAGAAAATCACGCAAGGTCCTGCATTGCCGGGTAAGTTGGCAGACTGTCGTGGTGATTTGCGTGATGGTGCTGAGCTGTTTTTAGTAGAAGGGGATTCTGCGGGCGGTAGTGCTAAGCAAGCACGCGATCGCCACTATCAGGCGATTTTACCTTTGCGTGGGAAAATTCTAAATACGTGGGAGGTGTCATCAGATACGGTGTTATCGAGTCAAGAGATTCATGATATCGCTATTGCTATCGGTGTCGATCCTGCATCTGACGATCTGTCTGAGCTGCGTTATGACAAAGTCTGTATCTTAGCGGATGCGGATTCTGATGGTCTGCATATCGCCACGCTGATTTGCGCCTTATTTGTGAAGCATTTTCCTGCCTTGGTGGATGCGGGTCATTTATTTGTCGCCATGCCGCCATTGTATCGCGTGGATGTGGGCAAAGAGGTGCATTATGCGTTAGATGAGCCTGAGCTTCAGCACATTTTGGCCAATGTGACGGGCAATAAAAAAGCGCAGATTACCCGTTTTAAAGGCTTGGGTGAAATGAGTGCAGAGCAGTTACGTGAGACGACCATGAACCGTGATACTCGGCGTTTAGTTCAGCTAGATATGGATGACATGGTGCTGACCAATAGCGTGATGGATATGCTGCTGGCTAAAAAACGTGCTGCTGATCGCAAGGTTTGGCTTGAGAATAAAGGCAATTTGGCTGATATATCCTAATGGGCTTGATGGATATGTCCATCAATAGCTATATATTTATATAAGTTTATAAACCGGTAAGCTGGCAAGCAATAAAAGCCTATAAAATTCAATTTAGTTGTATAAGCTTAATGTTATTATGTAGGTATCTTTTATTATGTGGTGCCGTCATGACATCAAAGTTATTTAATCGCTCAAAAGCTGATGCTTCTCAGTCTGTAAACTCTAATATATTGCCCAAGCTTAGTAAAAAGCAGCTGGGTAGTTTAGTTCCGAAACGCGGTAATAAAATTGCGCCAGTGATTGCCTCAGCTATGCTAAAAGCTGCGGGTTGGCGTACGGTTGGAGAGATTCCAAATATTTCACAAGCTGTAGTTTTAGCGCTGCCGCATACTTCGAATGTCGATGGGGTTTATGCGATACCCAGTTTATTTGCCTTAGATTTAAAAATCAGTATTATGGGTAAGCATACGTTATTTAAAGTGCCAGTATTTGCTCAGCTATTAAGCTGGATAGGGGTCATTCCCATTGATCGTAGTGATAAAGGCTCAGTGCTGCAAGCAAGTATTGATAAGTTCAAAACAGGCAAGCCACTATTTTTGGGTTTAGCACCAGAAGGCACTCGTCAATATACTGAAACTTGGAAATCAGGCTTCTATTATTTAGCAGTGGGCGCTGGTGTACCTATTTTGCCGGTAGCGATGGATTACAAAACCAAAGAAATACGCTTTATGTCGTTGGTTTATCCTAGTGGTGATATCGAAGCGGATTTACCAAAAATTTATGCTCAGTATAAAGGGGTGATACCAAGACATCCCGAGCGCTTATCTCAACCATTACAAGATATCAATAATTCAGCTGAATAAAGTTTTTAAATGAGTTATGAGTATCTGTATTATATTAAGACCCCCTGACAGATTAATGTCAGGGGGTCTTTTGTTTGCGGTGATGAGTTTTAAGAATGGCTAAAAAACTAAGCATTGAGTTAGCTATTAAACGTACTCACCCCGCCATCGACAGGTAAATTCATACCAGTAATGATGGCAGCGTCATCACTGGCTAAAAACATCACAGCGGCGGTTACATCAAACGGTGTCGCTGTCTTCCCTAGTGGAGAGTGGGTAATAAATGGATTTGGACTGATATCCGTTGCCACCAATCCAGCAGATACGGCATTAATACGTACATTATTTGGTATATTCTCTAATGCCAGCTTCTTTGTAACATCAGTCAAATTCTTTTGTCTAGCTTTATAGGTCTCTATATTCCAGTCTGCTGATATCTCCGTTAGCGTTGACACATTAACGATATTGCCTTGTGTTTTTATCAGTTCTGGAATAACTGACTGATGAATGCCGACCGCAGTATCTATATTGACCATCACATCAATATGTTTATATTTATCGCGTACATGCTCTATTAATCTTGCCGTTTGGGTCAAATCATTAATATCACTGGTTACGGTAAGGTGGTTACCTGTATTGATCCATGTATGATCCTGTGGCAGATCCTCGTAGATGTATTCTAAAATATCGTTATTAATACCAACGATTATACAATTCGCCCCTTCTTGTGCAAATCTAAGCGCCGTTGCACGACCAATATCAGAATCTGCACCTGTTATAATGACAGTTTTCTCTTTAAAGCGTTTCATAACGTTCAATCCTTTTTATTATATGATGGTCATTAAATAGTTTTAATAAATGACTCTAAAAAATGTCTCTAAAAAATGTAATCAAAGGCAGCCCATAAGCGATAAGTTTGACTGCAAATCATGCTACTTTGCTATTATCATAACAACTCATTGCCCTGAAAGCGACTGCATTTAATAAGGCTTATTTTGTTAAGTTTTTCGTCGGTAGCCTGTCGTTATAGCAAAAACATTTGCGAATATTCAACATGCTCTAGTGTTATGCTCATCAATAGCAACTTACTATACAACGCGTCCATTCGATAATAAAAGGTTAACACTGTGTCTGACTCATCTATTACCCTATCTGATAATGATTGTCTTGTTAATGAGTTGACCTGCTATTTGCAGAAAGAGGCTGTAGATATTGCTTTGGCCAATATGCAGCATCTTGAGCATAAATATGACGCGTGTTACCGTGCTCAGCAATATCACTATCAATTGCCACTAGGTAACCTATCATTACTTGAGCTCATATTATATTTGCCTGCTAAAAGTAGTCTGGTCGATATTAAAGCTGCGCGTATGGCGGTAGTAAAGGCCGCGCTCATATGGCACAAGACATATCTTGCTCAGCATAAAAATAACGACAACATTAGCCATAATATTTTAGTTTTTGATATTCAGCGCACCGATAAAGCTGAAGAAATCAATAAAATTAAGATAAATAACCAGCAACGACAATCCCTAAAACGGCTCATTCATGGCTTTGGTGTCCGCTATTTTATGGAAGATTTGGTGGTGGATATGAGCGACAGTATGCAGCAGCTACAAGTTTTTAGCTGGCATGACTGGCAGGCGATATTAGCAAGCCTACAAGCACCATGCGAGTTATGGCGATTTTTGCATTATCGTTTAGGGCAATTACAGTATTCAGCCAGTAATCATGTCATTAGCTTTGAATCAGAAGCAGATCTAGTCACTCAGTTTTTACATAGCCCTACTTTATTTAGGGACGCTATCGCAGTAGATAATGCACTCATCAAGTACGAGGTGCAAGATGAGCCCAATCCTGCATTAGTCGCTATGACACTTGCCTACAAAAACAAAAGCACGACTGCGCAGATGTATCATCAGCATATGGCGCAAGCGGCAGCTCTGTGGTCGCAGTTAAGCACCCAAATGATAGAGATGCTCGATGCAGAAGTACTAGACAATGCTGATAAAGAGACACTAGGAACAAAACGCTGTTATTGGCAACAGCAGTTATTGGATGAGTCTTTATTTTCACGCCATGAGCTGGTTCGAACTCTATATAGGCATCCTAAACAAGCACATGGTCTGCAAAAAGAAGGTTATGTCGTCCATCAGCACTCTTATGAGAGCTTGGGAAGGCATTATGTATTAATATTTTATGGGCAAGATGTTGAGAGCCAACACAGTAAACAGGCTATTCAGCCAAACTTAGCAAGGATTGCACAGGATGTTGCGAGCCGCCTGCCAATAGCCGAGCTGCATCATGTGATTGTATTGGGCATTGATTTTATTGACGAGTCTAATGACACCTTTATTGATATAGATTTATGGATTCAACCCGTTGATCCGATGACCCAGCGTGAGCGGCAGCTGACCAAACAATTACAGCGCTTAAACCAACAGCATAAACAGCAAACAGCAAATAATTTATCAGCAAGTAACAATGAGCCAATGCGAATGCAATTAAATTTGAATATACCTGCACGGAAGACCAAGTCCTGAATATGATTTTGTAGCGATGTTTTGTAGAAAATAAATTTACGCCATAAAAAAAGACAGCCTAGGCTGTCTTTTTTTATTCAAAATATATCGTTAACGATGACTTATTTTAAGTCGTTATTATCAATATCAGTAAAGCCTTTATTACTTGGCGCTAGATCTGAACCAGTGTCGATATCGTCATCACTTGTTTCAACGTGAGTAATATCTACATGACCCGTACTAAGATTGTTGGTATCGCCAGTGCTAGTAGGGAAGTCACTAGTCATTGTACCTGAAGCAGCAGGAGTGTTCTCTCGAACTGAGTCAGCAACTTTTTCTTGTGTACTTGAGCTAGCATGAAGAGCAGATTTCGCTTTAGCTTCTTCACGTTCTTTGTCCATTTTATCCTGCATTTTACGTAGGAAACGTGCAGCGGCTTCTTGACCACCAAGACCAAATGAAAGGGCAAAGGCTACCGCTACGGCACCTAGTGTTAGACCAAAGGCTAGGTTAACGATAGAGTCAGCAATACCCATCGCTTTTAGACCCATGGCAAGTACTAAACCCATGATTAGTACACGAACGATGTTTGCTAAGAATTGTGAGCCTTGCTCAGAACGCTCAACGACACCTGCAATGATATTGGCAAGCCAGAAGCCAATAAATAGGATAATTGCGCCCAAGATAATGTTGGCACCAAACGCAATAAACATGGCGATAATGGCAGAGATAGGCTCAAAACCTAGCAAGTCAGCGGCGGCAATTGAGGCAAATAACATCGCAAAGAAGATAATCGCATAACCAACAAGGTCAGAGACTCTCTTATCGCCCATCGTTTCTTGTAAACCAACTTTCGCAGGCAATTGATTAATCTCAGTGTTTTCGATCAAACCTTTGATGATATTGGCAACCATGCGTACCACATAGAAGGTCACGACTAAAATTGCAACTGCCATAAAGATGTTTGGCAATGCTTCCATGATTTTGTTAAGCATGTTTGTCGCAGGACGAGCAATCACTTCAATTTTTAATGCGTTTAATGCAGCAATAATAGTTGGAATGATCACTACTAAAAATGCCAATGAACCAGCGATATTAGGCAAGCTATTTTTTTCGCTTAAACCTGCTTTTGTAGCCAGTTCTTGAACATTAAAAGTAGACACAAGGTTGGTCACAATGCCGCGTACCACTTTGGCAATGATATAACCGACGACAAAGACAACACCTGCAATGAGGATGTTAGGGATAAAGCTAAAGATTTTATCAACCATATTAGTCAATGGAGCAAATAAACCATCAAGCTCTAATTTACCCAATACCATCGTTAAAACAACCAACAAGATGAACCAATAAACCATATCGGCAATCGTGCTACTCATTGGTTTTACACCTGCCTGAGCACTTAAACGCTCATCCATTGACGTTTTCGCCAATGCCGCGTTGATAGCTGTGCGTGCAACAGTAGCCAAGACCCAACCAATAATACCCACAGCGATAGCGCCGATAAGATTAGGGATAAAGGCTAGGACTTGATCGACCATATTTGCAAACGGTGTCGAGATTGAGTTCAAATTCAATTGATTCAGCGCCCCAGAAATCGCGATGATAAAGATGAACCAAAATACAATCTTAGAGATAATACCTTCTAAATCGTAGGTCTTACCCGTTGAAGAGTTCATGCGTTGGTTCAGATTGACTCTAGATAATACATTACGAACCAGTGCTGCGATACCCAATGCGACTAGCCAACCAATAATAAATATTAAAATAGCACCAATAATAGAGCCGATCGGCCCACCAAGATAACCGTTAAAAGATGTGTACATTGGATTCATCTTATCCTCCTTTAATCATCATACGAAAGCCACTCAACAATATTATCAGTACAGCTATTGTTGAGCGAAACCAATACATAGATGGTTATAATTAATAGTATTTTTAAAGTAAGTTATGCGGTGATATTATAATTTTTGAGTAGATAACCTTATCAAAAAACCTTATCAAAAAACGTTAGTTTCCCTCGTGTTAATTGCTCTACTGCCAATGTTAATCATCCATGATAAAGACGTACACTCGGTTACTTATCACCTTAACTAATTTAGCTTAGCTGATGTATTAGTGGATTTAAAGATAGAAAGCTTAACGTGTTACTGTATTTGTGTGATAACTTGTTATTATGATGAGAAATATTAACATAGACTGTACATTCGCCCGATAATTTGACGGCAAACATGGTTCCTAAAACTAAGATTTGTTATTATAGGAACATGTGACATCTCGCCACTATCCTTACAATTTGAGAGTACTTTATGAAAAAAATCACTACTTTAAGCGTTGGTGCACTTGCTAGTGCTATGTTGTTGGTAACAGGCTGTAGCACAAATAACGGTAACCAAGAGACAGCTGCTAAAAGCGTTTCAATCACCGAGCAAAGCTCAGCAAATGAAAAAGTAGGTTATAGCTTAGGCTTCATGATGGCTGAAGGTAACAAAGAAGCGGTCGGTGACCTGAATCTTGATACCTTTGAAAAAGGCTTCCGTGATGGTTATGAAGGCAACGAATCAGCATTGACCCAAGAACAAATGCAGGAAGTATTAACGACTTATCAAAAAGAGCAAGAAGAAAAGTTCGTTAAAGACATGGAAACAAAAGCTGGAGAAAACAAAACCAAAGGCGCTGCATTCTTAGCAGAAAACGCTAAAAAAGAAGGTGTCAAAGAAACGGCTTCTGGCTTACAGTACAAAGTTATCACCGCAGGTACGGGTAAATCACCAAAAGCGACTGACGTGGTTGAAGTAAACTACGAAGGTAAGTTAATCGATGGTACGGTATTTGATAGCTCTTATGAGCGCGGTGAGCCAATTGAGTTCCCGTTGAACCAAGTCATCGCTGGCTGGACAGAAGGTCTACAACTGATGAAAGAGGGCGGCAAATACGAGTTTTATATCCCATCAGATATTGCTTATGGCGAAGCGGGTAACGCAGGTATCGAGCCTAACAGCACGCTTATCTTTACGGTGGAGCTATTAAAAGTAAAATAATACTTAGTACACACCCTAGTGAATAGTGTTAAATTCTAATCATAAAAAAGCCCTTATAATATTATGAGGGCTTTTTTATGATTAGAAATTGAGCATCTAAAGAGTTTTTTGAAAGACTTTAGAATTACGACCATTATGGTATTTTTCTTGACGCGATGCAGGTAGCGCGCTGGCCTCGACTTCGGCAAAGCCTTGCTCAACGAACCAATGTGCCGTCCGTGTCGTTAACACAAACAACCTGTGTAGACCATGACTGCGCGCTTGTTGCTCTAAAAATGCCAGTAAGTCCGCACCGCGACTACCGCTACGATAATCGGGATGTACGGCGACACAGGCAACTTCTGCTGATTCTGTATCTAATGGATATAGCGCCGCGCAGCCCAAAATCATACCATCACGCTCAATGACACTATAATTATCAATCTCTTGCTCTAAGCGTTCGCGTGAGCGGCTGACTAATATGCCTTGCTCTTCTAGCGGTGATAACAGCTCAATCAGTCCGACCACATCGTCAATATTGGCACGACGAATCTCTTCGTAAGGGTCATGGCTGATAAGAGTACCAGAGCCATCGCGAGTGAATAGCTCTTCTAATAAGGCACCGTCTTTGGCATACGAGATAATATGGGTGCGATGGACGCCTTGGCGGCAAGCCAAACTGGCACAATTTAAGAAATAATTGATCTCGCAATTTAAATCACGATCACGTAAGAAGCGATCGACTTCATTAGGAATCATCTCTCTTAGTAAGCGATCATCGTCATTGATGCCTGCTTCTTCGCCCAAGAAGATAAGCTTATCAGCACCCAGTGCCACAGCCGCACTGAGCGCCACGTCTTCAGCCAACAAATTAAAGACTTCACCAGTCGCTGAATAACCCATTGAGCCTAAAATCACAATATGGTCGTGTAGCAGGTTGTTTTTGATGGCCTCAACATCGATAGAGCGCACTTCGCCAGTCATTTGGTAATCGATACCATCACGAATACCGTAAGGACGTGCGGTCACAAAATTGCCTGAAATGGCATCGATGCGTGAACCATACATAGGTGAATTGGCCAGTCCCATCGACAGCTGCGCTTCGAGTTGCAGGCGAATAGCGCCTACCGCTTGTAAAATAGCAGGCATCGCCACGCGCGGTGTAATTCGAATGTCTTGATGCAGTGGGGAGGTAATGTCAGCATCTTTTAAGTTCTTTTCGATTTGCGGTCGCGCTCCATGTACCAATACCAGCTTGATACCTAAGCTATGCAGTAGCGCAAAATCATGAATAAGGGTGCTGAAATTTGGATGATTGACCGCCTCACCACCAAACATAATCACGAACGTTTTGCCGCGATGGGTATTGATGTAGGGGGCAGAGTTACGGAACCAATGGACGTATTCAGGGTTGATTTGGGGCATGGCGCTAGTAGTCATAATAAGGGCAATAGTAGTGAGAATAAGAAAAGGGGCGTAGCAAAAAATGCCTATCGCTAAAGAATTACCATAGCAAAAAACGCCGTTATGAGCTATCTTTTATTTCAGTAGTATCAATCAATTTTTATCACGGATGGACGATATACACAACCTCAACACGGGGTTAGTGTACGTACAAACACTTTTTGCTATGCTAAACGCTATTGCTTTACAGGCGATGAACGAAGATAATCAATAAAAATAAGAACTTTATACGCTAAGCTTACCAGCTATGACAAGATAGACGCCAGCAGCGCTTGCCATTAGCTGTCACTACAATCAGCAGCGATACTAGGTCTGCCAGTACTATAACAGTCAATCATTTATAATTAGTCGTGTTTCTTATAACATGTTTCTTATAAGTGGGTATGTTCCGTCTAAATTGCGCTGCCTATCAACGATTCAATATATATCAAAAGTCATTCAAGTTTTACCAGCTGCGTTTTACCGACATATTAACCAGGGATAATGAAAACCATGAAAAAAAGTAACCAATTTGCTAGCCCATTTAGTGCTTGGAGCGGACATCGCTTATTCCACGTTGTGGCTGGTACGCTCATCGGTGCGATGGTAGTGACGCAAGCCTCGGCAATGCTACCGACGCCAGAACAAGCGGTCGATAGTTCGGCAGCTGTACAGACCAATGCTACTAAAAGCAGCAACTCGAGTGCACAGGCCGTCAATAGTAAAATTACCGCGTCATTGATTAGCGTTGATGCAAACGGTCAAGAGGTTTTGGCTCCGGTGAATGCTAGTACGCGCCTACAATCAGGTAATGTTTTGGAGTACCAAGGTTATTTTACCAATACCAATGCAGATCGCGTCCGAAAAATGACCGTGACGATGAGTATCCCTGAGCAGGTAGAGTTATTGCGTACAGTATCACCTGAATTTCCATACGGCAGTGCAGACGGCAATACTTTTGCCCGTATGCCATTACGTGGAAAAGTGGATAACCAACTGCAAGAAATTCCATTAAAGTATTATAAAGCGGTACGCTGGGATTTAGAGGGTGTTGGTCTTAATGACACCGTAGTGGTTAAATACCGTGCACGTGTGAAATAAGCCAGTCATTTAATATTAAGTATTTTATCAGGGTGATTTATTTAATACCGGCTTAATATTCGTTTAATCACAAAAAGCATCACGGCTCGTTGCTGTGGTGCTTTTTTATGGGTTGTTAATAAGAAATCTTGGTACGCCGTTGCAAGGCGCTTAAAGCGTCGCATATTTTCGGCTAGATTTTTCTTTGATTAATTGCTTGATGGCAGCCATCTGTGCGGTAGTGGCTTGCGAGCCTGCAGCTATGAGAGCACGGCGCTGGCTGGTATCTAGTGAGCTGATATGACTGACCGCAGGCGTAATCAGCACATCAGCACGATCTCGTTCACGCTGCATCGATGAGGCACGATTGGCGCTTGGCGGGGCTACGACATTACTCTCCAAAAATCCCCAAAAACTACTTAATCCGTTGAGGTTTAATTTCTTATCAAGTGTAGACACACCGCTAGGATTGTTAATACCAGTATCTGTCACATCAACGGCAATAACAATATCAGCGCCCAAATCACGGGCGCTATCGACAGGTACTAGGCTGACCACGCCACCATCGATATATTTTTTACCGACCTTTTCGGGAATACGTGGCGCAATAAAAATATTTGGTACGCTACAGGATGCCTGAACGGCAAGCCCCGCATCACCAGTGGTAAAAATGGCTTTTTTCAAAGTATGCTTCTCCGCCGCGACTGCTGCAAAGCGGATAGGGAAATCCTCTATTACTCGTCCATCGACTTTATCGTTGATAAAGTTCTTGAGTTTGATACCCTCGATGACACCTTGATTGGATAAGACAAAATCTGTCAATTCGCTATCTGTAGTGGTCAGTGCCAGTTGCTCAAGCTGTACTGGTGTGTAACCGCTCGCATATAGGCCACCAACCAAGCTGCCGACGCTGGTGCCAACGATAAGTGTGGGCTTAATACCATTTGCTTCTAGTGCTTTAATCACCCCAACATGGGCGAAGCCTTTGGCACCGCCGCCGCCCAAGACTAACGCAATGTTAGGTTGCGCTATTTCAGATGCTTCAGGTAACGGCTGCGCTGGCGTTAGAGAGCTACAAGCGCTGATAGATAATCCGAGTACGGCAATTAAGCTGGTGCATAGCATTCTCATACTATGTCGCACTCTTAGACTATGAAGAGGTTGTCGATACTGGGCAGGAGCGAACATAAAAACACCTTATAAAATGACGATAATACGGAAAATAAGACATCAGTTATTGATATGATACAAATGAGCCGTTTGACTTTCAGGCTTTTTGACGCAGTATTACTAAATAGCTGAGCATAAGCAATTGTATTGTCAGCTATAATGAAATGAGTCGGTGTTTTGATGTGTCATGTTTATGACAGCTGTTTTATAAAAACTGTCATCATCTACGGTATATTGAAAATACTTGAATGAGTATATGAAAACTAAAAATAATATCGTTAGGATCTTTGATGTCAGTATCAGTGAACGCTTCTTTAACTAGCCCAACAGACCATTTTAGGTCTGAGCTGCCACTCTCAGCGCTAGATATGCCAGTGACGGCACTGGCGGGTGTGGGATTAAAAGTCGCAGAACAGTTGGCGCAATTGAATATTAAACGAATATTTGATTTATTACTGCATCTGCCACGTGATTATGAAGATCGTAGCCGACTGCTGTCTATAGCAGAGGTGGGGCACGGGCAGTCTGCGTTGATTACTGGGCGTGTGGTACACGTCGATACCAAGCGCAGCGGTATGACGGTCGTGGTAGATGATGATACGGGCACCATATCGCTACGGTTTTTTAAGGTTTATCGTGGTCTTGCACAAACCATGAGCTTAGGGACACAGCTGCAATTGTTTGGCGAAGTGAAAGTGAGTCGTTATGGTAAGCAAATCCACCATCCTGAATATCAAATTATCAGTAGTAATGAGACGGTAGTAAATACTGGTTTGCAGCCCATTTATCCAAGTGTTAAAGGCTTACATCAAAATAAGCTGCGTACCTTAATTAAGCTGGCATTACAGACGGTTCGCAGTGAAGGCTTACCAATGACGCTGTTTGCTCCTACAGATTTTGCAGTCGTGGCTGACTTGCCATTAGCACCTTTTGAACCGGCTAAAATACCGATAACAGAGGCAGAGTATCCAGAAGATATATTCTCGACACTGGCGCGTAGTGTGCCAGATAATACGACTGGTCATGGCGTTAGTAGTGTCAATAAAGCCAATGTCTATGATGCCAATAATAATACAAACAGTGATATCCATACAGTCGCTAATAGAACAGTTAATAACAACGTCTATAATCTGACGATATTTGAAGCCTTAGTATTACTGCATACGCCGCCGACTTATACCGACGCAGGACGACAATATCAGCTACTCACCCAGTTAAGTGCCCGTACTCATGCAGCATGCCAGCGTTTAATTATTGAAGAATTAACCGCCCATCAGCTCAGCTTGTTATATCGTCGTCAGCAACTGCATCAGCATAAAGCGCCCAAATGTGCCACGCAAAGTCCATTGACTGATCAGTTGTTTGCCGCATTACCATTTGATTTAACGGGTGCCCAGCAACGAGTCATGAAAGATATTACGGCTGATATGGCAACGTCCATCCCGATGTTGCGGTTGGTGCAGGGCGATGTTGGCGCGGGCAAGACTCTGGTCGCAGCGGGTGCAGCGGGTTATGCGCTTGATAGTGGTTGGCAAGTGGCTGTTATGGCACCCACAGAAATTTTAGCAGAGCAGCATTTGGTCAATTTCAAACAATGGTTTGAACCGTTAGGTATCGGTGTTGGCTGGCTTGCTGGGAAACAAACGGCGAAGCAGCGCCGCGAAGCATTGGAAGCAGTCGCAGAAAATACGGTGCAAATCGTGGTCGGTACTCATGCACTGTTTCAAGAGCAGGTACAGTTTGCCAAATTGGGCTTAGTTATTATCGATGAACAGCATCGCTTTGGTGTTGAGCAGCGTATGGCACTGACCAATAAAGGTGTGGCGAATAGCACGCCGCATCAGCTGATTATGACCGCTACACCAATTCCGCGCACGCTCGCAATGAGCGTTTATGGTGATATGGATACCTCTATCATTGATGAATTGCCACCGGGGCGTACGCCAATTACTACGGTGACCATTGACCGTAATCGACGCGATGAAGTCATTGAGAGGATTGCGGTTAATTGTGAAGCGGGTAGGCAAGCGTACTGGGTTTGCTCGTTGGTCGAAGCATCTAGTGTGCTAGATGCGCAAGCCGCTGAAGCCACTTATGAAGATTTAAATGAGCGCTTGAATATTCGCATTGGTCTTGTCCATGGCAAGATGAAATCCGTTGACAAACAAGCCATCATGCAAGCATTTAAAGCTGGCAATTTGGACTTGCTGATTGCCACAACGGTCATTGAAGTTGGGGTCGATGTCCCTAATGCGTCGTTAATGGTCATCGAAAATGCCGAACGATTAGGTCTATCGCAATTACATCAGCTGCGCGGGCGAGTCGGGCGTGGCTCAACCAAAAGCTATTGCGTACTGTTATACCAAAAGCCATTATCAGAAACTGGTACAGAGCGCTTAAATGTCCTGCGTGATAGCACTGATGGTTTTGTCATTGCCCAAAAAGATTTGGAACTGCGTGGTCCCGGTGAGTTATTAGGCAAACGTCAAACGGGTAATGTTGGTTATTATTTGGCTGATCTGATACGTGACGAGCAGCTGTTTGCCATTGCTCAGCGTTTAGCCAAACATCTAATTGCAGATCCTACGCGCAAGGCAGATGTCAGCCAACTGATTCACCGCTGGATGCCTGAGGCGAGTCGTTATACCAATGCCTAGGGCGTCTCCTCAATTCAATCGACTATCGTCTAAATGGGCTGAAAATGGCTAAATTAATGGTAAAAAAGAGGACAGCCAACGCTATCCTCTTCTGTTTTTTGACGTAAAGCCATCATCTCGAAACAATGCTATTTGGCTTTTTTCGACTTTTTCAATGACTTCTTAAGATCTTTGAGGTCTTTCTTTTTCTGCTTAATTTTTGCTTTGGTGTCTTTAATTTCTTGCTTAAGCTTTTTTACCTCTGATTTATTAGCCATGATGGATTCCTTTATTAGTAGATTTATCTTAATAATGACAAATTACCCCGTAAATACAAGTCTAAACTGTAGGGCGTATGTATCATTAGTTTTTACGAGTGATGGTTCCAACTATAATGGTCGCATCTTAATTCATTTAATATGACAACATATTTTTTCATTGGGTGAATAAGTTTTAAGCAAGGGATTTTGTGTGAAGAAGACTTATGCAATGAACTGGGAATACGCTGTCTTTTGTCTTTACTTATCGTTCACTTTATAATCTTTGCTACTAATATCTTTATTAAGTTCAATGTCTTGATGACTATCAACAATTGACTATGTAGATACTTAACATAATTGACCCGATTACGAGATAGTCTACAATGATAAAAGACTATTTTGATAAGCTCTGCCTGTATCATTTTGTTTCCCTTATACTTTTTACGGCGTTAGTACCGTGCTTATTTATAGAGACCGACTATGAGTGATTTTGAACACCCTAATAATAAGCAAGCACCGACTAGCGAGCAAGAAACCAACATTGAGCCACCTCAACCATCTGAGCTACCACCGTATCGCCAGTCTGATACTTTGTCTAAAAAAACCGCTTCAAAATTACCATTATGGTTGTTACCCGTATTGGTAGCCGTGCTTATCATTGGTGTGCTACTTGGAAAGTATTGGGGCGGTAGTGATAAAGCCGTGACCGATGAATCGCCAGTTTCTAGTCGTACTTCAAGTGATGGTGCCACTGCAAGCGCTACGAGCACTGAGCAGGCGGTATTATCAGTAGAAACGGTCAGCCCAAGCCAAGATGATATTGGTAACACACTCAGTGCTGATGGCACCATTGATGCCAAAGATACGGCGAATGTCAGTGCTAAAGTCAATGGCGTGGCTATCGAGCGTATATTGGTCGAAGAAGGTGATCGCGTCAAAGCCGGTCAAGTATTGGCGATATTTGACACCGATGCTATGGATCAGCAAGTTTTGCAAGCAGAGGCAGATGTTGCCGAAGCAGAAGCGACGCTTGCCAATGCCAGCGCTGATGCCGCTCGTGTCCTGCCATTGATTGAGATAGATGCCATTAGTAGGCAAGAAGCCGATCGCTATCGCACTGCAAAACTTCAAGCACAGGCTGCGCTACAAGCCTCCAAAGCGCGTCTGAGCACTCAGCGCTTGAGTGTAGATAATGCAACAGTGGTCGCACCAGTCAGCGGTGTCATCAGCGAGAAAATGGCGGAGGTCGGTATGGTTGCTGGTGGCGAGCCATTATTTACTATCATTAAAGGTGGTATTTTGGAATGGCGTGCAGATATTGATCCCAAGCTTGTCGGTGAAGTCAGTGTCGGGACGCCAGTACGGGTGAGCTTACCAGATGGTGATACGGTAATGGGGAAAGTGAGCCGTATAGCACCAACGGCGGACAACAACCGGCAGATTACCATCTATGCGAGCTTGGCAGCCAATGCAAAAGTACGGGCAGGTATGTATCAAACGGGTGAGTTCCTATTAGGCAGTGCCAGTACGCAAACGGTGCCCAATAGCGCTATCGTCAGCAACGATGGCTATGATTATGTGATGCTAGTAACCAATGTGACCACTCAAGATGGTCAGGCCATGGGTCGTATCAAGCAACAACGAGTGACATTGGGCGAGCGACTTGGCGAAAACGTGGCAGTGCTAGAGCCATTGCCTAGTGACAGTCAAATTGTCAAACAAGGCGGTAGCTTTTTAAATGATGGAGATTTGGTGCGTATCGTTGATGGTGTTAGCCAAACGAGTACAGCAGCGCAGGCACAACCATGAGTTTAAATGTTTCTGCTTACTCGATAAAAAATCCTTTAGTTGCCATTTTGCTATTTATACTACTGACGTTAGGCGGTATTTATGGCTTTATGAAAATGAAGGTGCAGCAGTTTCCTGATATTGACTTACCTGCAGTCGTGGTCACGGTGACTTTACCGGGTGCCGCGCCATCACAGCTCGAAAACGACATCGCAAAAAAGATAGAAAACAAGCTCACCAGTATTGAGGGCATCAAGCATATTCGCACCACGTTACAAACGGGTGCTGCCACCATGGTCACAGAGTTTGTGTTAGAAAAGGATATTCAGGAAGCGGTCGATGATGTGCGCTCGGCAGTAGGCGAGGTACGCGGCGATTTGCCTGCCGCTGCCAATGACCCTATTATTACTAAAGTTTCAACCGCAGGATTCCCCGTTGTCACTTATTCTGTGGCTTCTGAAAACATGAATGTGGAAGACTTGTCTTGGTTCGTCGATGATACGGTCACCAAGCGTCTTTCTGACATACCGGGTGTCAGTACGGTTAGCCGTATTGGTGGTTTGCAGCGTGAGATTACCGTCGCAGCTGACCCGATTACCTTGAGTGGTCTTAAGCTCTCTATCACACAACTATCCAATCAAATCACGGGTATTCAGCAGGACAGCTCTGGTGGTGAAGCAGAAGTGGGCAAAACCACCCAGACGATACGTGTCCTTGGTGCGGTGGAGCGGGCAAGTGAGCTCAATGATTTACAAGTGGCAATCCCAGTAGGCGGCACGCAAGCGCTTGGACGTATGGCACAAATCACAGATGGCGCGGCTGACCCAAGCTCTATTGCTAAGCTTGACGGGCAAACGGTGGTGGCATTTAATATCACCCGTTCGCGTGGTGCCAGTGAAGTTGAGGTCATGGAGCTGGTTGATGCAGAGCTTGCCAAGCTGTCAGCCGATGTAGGTAATATCACTATTGAAAAGGTCTATGATCGGGCAACGCCCATCGCTGAAGATTATCAAGCTTCTTTACGGATGCTGATCGAAGGTGGTCTGTTAGCAGTCGTCGTCGTATTCTTATTTTTGCGCAATATTCGGGCGACTATAGTTGCTGCTGTCGCCTTGCCATTATCAGTGATTCCCACCTTTTTAGGTATGTACTTATTTGGCTTCAGCCTCAATATTATATCTTTGTTGGCATTGTCGTTAGTGATCGGTGTATTGGTCGATGATGCGATCGTCGAGGTCGAAAATATCATACGGCATTTACGCATGGGCAAGACACCGTATGAAGCAGCGATGGAAGCGGCTGACGAGATTGGCTTGGCGGTAGTCGCGACCACCTTTACTTTGATTGCTGTGTTTTTACCCACCGCCTTTATGGGCGGTATCGTTGGACAGTTTTTTCGTCAGTTTGGCTGGACAGCTGCATTATCGATTTTTGCGTCTTTGATGGTCGCGCGTCTTATCACACCGATGATGGCAGCGTATATATTGCGACCAGAGAAAAAACACGTTGAGAAGCAAAGCGCGCTGATGGGTTGGTATCTCAAAATAGTGGCATGGACACTGCATCATCGCTGGCTAACGATGGGTGCAACTTTAGTGTTATTCGTGGCGTCACTGATGCTTGTCAAATTACTACCAACATCGTTTATTCCTGATAATGACATTGACCAAACTCGTGTGGCGATTGAGTTGACACCTGACGTTGCGCTGGAAGACACAGAGCGGGTTGCTGCGCTGGCAAGTGAGCGTATTTTAGCAATGCCTGAAGTCACCAATATTTTTACCTCAGTCGGTGAGGCTCAGGCTAGCATGGACTCAAACTCTAGTGGTGGCAAAGCCGAAAATATAGCAGGTCTAGACATCGTGCTAGCACCACGTGCAGAGCGCGGCTCTAAGCAAGAGATTGAACGTCAAATAAGTAGTTTGTTGGCAGAAGTGCCAGGTGCGCGCTTTACCGTCGGTTTGTCGAGTGGTGGAGAGAGTGGTTATAACTTCTCTATGACCAGTACCAATCCGCAATTGCTTGAACAAACCGCTCAGCAAATCATGTCAGAGATTCGAGGGCTGCCCAGTGCTGGCTCCGTGACCAGTGACCGCAGTTTGCCGCGTCAAGAGTTAACGGTGACGCCAGACAGACTGGCGATGGCGGATAAAGGGGTGACCACGCAAGACATCGCTACGACGTTACGAGTGGCGACGGTGGGTGACTATGAGCAGCGTTTATCCAAGCTCAATTTGGATACGCGGCAGATTCCTATCGTCATTCGTCTACCAGATGTTGCCAAGCAAAATGTCAGTCAATTAGAAGGTCTATATGTACCGAGCTCGTTACCCGCAGGACAGGGTGTACGTGTGGGTGAAGTCGCGTCATTGGACTTTGGCACTGGGCCTGCGCAGATTAGCAGGCTCGATCGAGAACGCGCCATCAGTATCACGGTGCAACCTGCGAGTGGCGAGCTTGGAGACTTGGTACAAGCGGTTAAATCAGTACCTGCCATGCAACAACTACCGCCTTCCATTACCATTATTGACCAAGGTCAAGCAGAAAACATGGCTGAGCTATTCAGCGGTTTTGTGATTGCGATGTCGGTCGGTGTGGTTTGTATTTTAGGCGTACTTATTCTATTGTTTGGGCGTATATTGCAGCCTTTCACCATTTTGATGGCATTGCCTTTATCGATAGGCGGCGCTTTTGTAGGCTTGGTTATTACCAATAGCAGTCTTTCTATGCCGTCGATGATCGGCTTTATTATGCTAATGGGTATTGCCACCAAAAACTCTATCTTATTAGTCGATTATGCACTGATTGCACAGCGTCGAGGTTTGGCGCGTTTTGAGGCTATTATCGATGCTTGCCGCAAGCGGGCGCGTCCTATTATTATGACCACCATTGCGATGGGCGCGGGGATGTTGCCCTTAGTCTTCGGTTGGGGTGATGCCGATCCAACCTTCCGTCGTCCGATGGCCGCTGCGGTATTGGGTGGTCTGGTGACTTCGACGTTATTAAGCCTTGTGGTGATTCCCGTGGTTTATACTTTAATGGATGATTTGTCAGGATGGTTTGCTAAATGGCTCGTACCTAGTGGCAAAGAGCAGACAACGACAGATAGTAAAGTATGATTTAATGGATTTATTTGATCATACTTATGACCATAGCGTTAGCAGTGAGAATGCTATGTTTAAAACAGACAAGCCCATACTGATTGATTAAGTATGGGCTTGTTGTCATTATATAAGAGAGCAATTATAAGAGAGCAATTATAAGAGCACAATCACAAGAGCACAGTCACAAAGGATGTGATGGCTCTATCATTTATACAGCAAAGGAGTGTTACTATGAATCAAATATCCCTCTCGACAGTCATACTGTCCTCTCGAAAGCCGCTACTAGCCTTAAGCATAAGCATGTTGGGTATCGCCAGCAGTCAGGCGAGGACTTACGATATCGACCCCACTCATACCAATGTACGCTTTGCTATTGACCATTTTAATACCTCTACCAACACAGGTGGCTTTTATAATATTACTGGGCAGCTAGATTATGACCCAGCAGCTAAGACCGGTAATATCTCGCTAGTAATTCCTCTGAATAGCCTAAATACAGGCAATACAGCATTTGATATCACACTAAAAAGCGCAGATTTTTTTGATATTGAGCAGTTTCCACTGGCGCAATTTGAGTCTACCAAATGGTATTTTACGACTGATGGTAGTGGTTCAAATGTCAGCAAAGTTGATGGTATGTTGACACTACATGGCAAGACTAATCCCATTACGCTAACGGCCAGCAAGTTCAATTGCTACCTAAACCCAATATTGAAAAAGCCAGTTTGCGGTGGGGATTTCACAACGACCATTGATCGAACGAAATGGGGCATTAGCAAATATACATTAGACCTCTTGCAAAAGTAGTTTCAAGACTCAAAGACTATAACTGAACCCTAAATATTTAAAAGATATGCCAAATATAGCCAAACTACTTGAACAGAGCGATGCAGGTTTTAAACGTTATACTGGCATCCACAAAGCCACTTTTGAGAAAATGCTAGAAGCCATGCAAGAGCATGAAGCTTCCAAGACCAAATCAGGTCGTCCAAGTGAACTTAGCTTAGAGGCGCAGATTTTACTCGCACTGACCTATTGGCGTGAATACCGAACCCTTTATCATATTGGTGTGGACTTCAACGTTCATGAGTCCTCTGCCAGTCGCATTGTCAGAAGAGTAGAAGACATCCTTATCCACTCAGGCAGATTTGATTTGCCACGAAAACTGCCACACGGTAAGCCTGAGGATATCAATTGGTCAGCAGTCATCATTGATGCCACCGAAACGCCCATTGAACGGCCAAAAAAAACCAAAAACAGTACTACAGTGGAAAAAAGAAACAACATACCTTAAAAGCGCAAGTCATCGTACATTGGCAAACAGGACTGATATTGGATGTGCAAACCTGCAACGGTTCAGTACATGACTTTAGTCTTTATAAACAAACTTGTCCTGATTGGCTGCCTAAAAACACCAGCTATCTAGCAGACAGCGGTTATCAAGGTATAGCCAAGCTACACGATCAGACCTTTATCCCCTTTAAGAAACCAAAAGGCGGTGAGTTGCTAGCGCTTTGCAAACAGGCCAATCAATATTTGGCAAAATGTCGTATTCTGGTTGAGCATAAAATAGGGCTGATTAAGCTATTCAAAATTGTGGCTGAACGCTACCGTAATCGACGTCAACGTTATGATTTAAGAATGAAGCTGTTCGCAGGACTGGTAAATCTTGAGCTTAATATCTGACTTTTGCAAGAGGTCTATTATTGGGTATTACTGAAAAAGTTCAGCTAAATATTCAGATTGAAGCTGCAAAGCGCTAACACAATCAATAGAAAGTAATTTTCTATTTATATTATCAAAAAAAAGGCTGAGACTTAGAAAATAAGTCTCGGCTTTTTTAATGAGAGAACCCTTAGATTCGTTAGTTAGTTTATCGAAATTTTCTTTATGCTTTCTTTAGCGTAGCTCATTTTTCTACAGGCTTATTTTTTGCTGAATGCTCCTATCGAGTAAGTCGTAAAGTCTCCGCTATCCAATCTCATGTCATACCATAATTTCATTAACATGAATTATATTCATCTTATATTTAAATAGTATCGTTTTTATTCTTGTAATAGTTTAGGTATGATTCACCTCATACACAAATTTGGTTTTATCTCAAATAATGAGAGTAGATTAGGGTAGCGGATTATCATGAGTAAAGAATTTAGCTGTGCCATTAAGCGCATTCGTTTTGATGAAAACTATCATCCTGCAAATAGCACGCGTCTGACGACGAACTTTGCGAATCTGGCGCGTGGCGAGCATCGTCAAGAGAACTTAAGCAAAACATTAAGAATGATCAATAATCGTTTTAATGCATTGGCACATTGGGATAATTCCACCGCAGATCGTTATTCTGTTGAGGTTGATATTATTTCTGTCGATATGGATGTTGCAGGAAATGGCGATACTTTCCCTATCATCGAGATGCTGCAAACAACGATTGTGGATCATAAAGAGAACACCCGTATTGACGGTATGATTGGTAATAGTTTCTCATCTTATGTGCGCGATTATGACTTTAGCGTCGTCTTATTAGACCATTTCGATAAACATCCATCATCTGTGCCACCAGTAGATTTCGGTGACTTACACGGCAAGCTGTTTCAGTATTTATTGAATTCAGAAGCTTACCAAGCTAATTTCACTAAAAAGCCTGTGATTTGCTTGAGTGTTTCCACCAGTAAAACCTATCAACGTACGACCAATCAGCACCCTGTATTGGGCGTTGAATACAAACAAGATGGCTGCTCTTTGAACAAAGGATCACTAACCGATGAGTACTTTTCCAAAATGGGCTTAACCGTTCGCTACTTTATGCCTACGGGTAGCGCCGCGCCATTAGCATTTTATTTTGCGGGTGACTTGCTGAGCGATTATACCGATCTTGAGCTGATCAGTGCGATTAGTACCATGGAGACTTTTCAAAAAATCTACCGACCTGAAATTTATAATGCCAATTCGGCAGCGGGTCAAGTGTATCAACCGAGTTTGAAGTACCAAGATTATTCGTTAACTCAAATTGTGTATGACCGTGAAGAACGCAGCCAGATGGCATTGACACAAGGTAAGTTCACCGAAGAGCAGTTCATCAAGCCATACCAAACCATTCTTAATGAGTGGGCAGCAAGCTATGATGTGACAAGCAGCATTGTTCAAAAAGAAGCCGTAAAAAAAGCCGCAGCATAGCCAATATAAATGTAGCCGAAAAGTAAAATACAAATTAATAAGAAGATGAATCGTATGACAATATTATTACCGACACAAAAGTTATTACCGACGTCAACGGCTGGCAGCTTACCGAAACCTTCTTGGCTTGCAGAACCTGAAAAAATCTGGTCACCTTGGGCATTAGAAGGCGCGCAACTGCTTGAAGCCAAACAAGATGCACTACGTTTGACATTGCAAGAGCAAGTGCATGCAGGCATCGATATTGTCAGTGATGGCGAGCAGACTCGTCAGCACTTTGTGACCACCTTTATTGAACATTTGGATGGCGTCGATTTTGAGAAGCGCGAGACCGTGCGCATTCGTAATCGTTATGATGCCAGTGTGCCGTCAGTTGTGGGCGCGGTAAGCCGTCAAAAGCCTGTATTTGTTGATGATGCTAAGTTTTTACGTGCGCAAACCGATCAGCCGATCAAATGGGCACTGCCTGGTCCGATGACCATGATTGATACCTTATATGATGGTCATTATAAAAGCCGTGAAAAATTGGCGTGGGAATTTGCTAAAATCTTAAATCAAGAAGCGAGAGAGTTAGAGGCGGCTGGGGTGGATATTATCCAATTCGATGAGCCTGCCTTCAATGTGTTCTTTGATGACGTCAACGACTGGGGTATTGCCACGTTAGAGCGTGCCATTGAAGGTCTAAAGTGTGAGACGGCGGTGCATATCTGCTACGGCTATGGCATCAAAGCCAATACCGATTGGAAAAAGACACTGGGTTCAGAGTGGCGTCAATATGAGCAAGCCTTTCCTAAGTTGCAGCAGTCGAATATCGATATTGTCTCTTTAGAATGCCAAAACTCACATGTACCCATGGATTTAATTGAATTGATCCGCGGTAAAAAAGTGATGATTGGTGCCATTGACGTGGCAACCAATACTATTGAAACCCCTGAAGAAGTGGCCAATACACTACGTAAAGCCTTGCAATTCGTCGATGCGGATAAGCTGTATCCTTCAACCAACTGCGGTATGGCACCACTATCGCGCCAAGTGGCACGAGGTAAGCTGCAAGCGTTAAGTGCAGGCGCAGCAATCGTGCGTCAAGAACTGACCGCTTAGGGTTCATTGAATAAACTGATACAAAATTTAGCTTTTATAGGTTGGGTTTTTAACCCCGTCTATACTAGCTTGTTTAAACTCATGAGTGACCTCAGTTATCAATGAACTTAAAGATTTAAAATTTAGGAGTTAAGTCATGATTGAAGCCACCGATTTTAGAGATGGTATGTCTTTGTTAACAACAGCGGTCAATGTTATTACCACAGAAGGCAGCGCTGGTACTCATGGATTTACCGCATCTGCGGTGTGTAGCGTCACCGATACACCGCCAACCTTGCTGGTTTGCATGAATCAGACGTCTCGCTCACATGCTCATTTTATTGAAAATAAAATATTAAGTGTCAATGTTTTAGGCGCACAGCACGAATCAATATCTAACGCTTTTGCCTCCAAATTGAGTTCACAAGAGCGATTTGAATACGGCTCTTGGTCACAACTCAAAACAGGCGCTCCCGTTTTAGAAGATGCGTTGGTCAGTTTTGATTGTGAGATTGAGGACATTCAGCAAGTGGGCACGCACAGTGTTTTCATGTGCCGGGTGGTCGCCATTAGACAAAGTGAGCAAGAGGAGAGTTTGGTGTATTTTAATCGTGCCTATTCTCGGGTTGGTCAAGTGGATCAAGTAGAAATCGCTTAAGTTGGCTTTTTAACTGATTGATTGTCACTGAACTAAAATAACCATCGTACTAACTCTACATAAGAAGTAAATATCCCGTGGAATTAATCGTTTTTTTAATTATAGGCGCGCTAGCAGGATTTGCTGCGGGGCTATTTGGTGTAGGCGGTGGCACAATTATCGTGCCATTATTATTTATCGTCTTTACGCAAATGGGTTACAGCCCTGACAATATCATGCATTTGGCATTAGGTACTTCATTGGCGACCATCATTGTCACCTCTATCAGCTCGCTCATGGCACACAATAAAAAAGGCGCAGTCATGTGGCCTGTCTTCAAAAATCTGGCACCAGGCTTAGCGATTGGTTGCTTTTTAGGGGCAGGGATTGCAGGGCAGATATCTGGGCTGTACCTTCAGCTCATTGTTGGCGTATTTTTGCTTTGGGTCGCCTACAAGATGTTTTTCGGTGGGAAAAAACAGGTAGCTAATCCTGCTACCAATTCTAGTAGTGCCGACGATGCTAATACACAACTGCCTTCAAAACCTAGGCAATTAGCAGCAGGTGGGGTTATCGGTATCGCTTCTGCCATTTTCGGTATTGGCGGCGGTAGCTTAACCGTGCCTTATCTCACGCGTTATGGTGTAGTCATGCAAAAAGCCGTTGGCACCTCAGCTGCTTGTGGTCTGCCGATTGCCATAGCTGGGGCATTAGGTTTTATATTTTTTGGGATGCAGCAACGAATTGATGTGCCTAACACCATTGGCTTTGTGCATATTTATGCCTTTTTAGGGATCAGCATCATGAGCTTTTTTACCGCCAAGCTAGGCGCGAAAGTTGCTCATATACTATCACCAGAGCTTTTAAAGAAGTGCTTTGCGTTGTTATTAACGGTTGTGGGGTGCTATTTCCTTTATAAGGGGCTGGTTTAAGTCTTTATATTAGCGCGTTTACACTGCAACGTTTAGGTCGTTCAAAAGTCTATTTTGAGTGGTTCTCTTATATCAGTCTGTTTTAGGTGGTCTATTAATGGGTCTAAAGGGTGAAGTATCTGGGTTCTGTTGGGGTATACTCTTTTGTTTTTCAGAATGATCTTTGGAAAGAGAAAATCATTTGTCCTAGAGTCTGATAGCAACTTAGAGGTTAGCAGTACAAGTGCTGGTAGGTTGTTCAAAGAAGGTTTGCTAACCTCTCTTTTTAACCCAAAACTTATCTTATTTTTATGGCTGTATTTCCGCAATTTATCGATACTGAGCAAGCCTATCTTTCTCAATTTCTAATTTTAGCTTCAGCTTTTTGCCTCTTGGTCTTACTGATCCATTTTTGCTACGCAGAAGCATTTGCTTTAGCCAGTCGGTATCTATGGAAAGCTCAAGATAACCTATAGTTAATTACAAAAATAGGCGGTGCAACATTAATGCTCATTGCCGTTCTATTGTGTGTAAGTGTAGTGCTCACTCTCTAAAAGCATCCTATGGTTAATACGAGATTGTCATAAAATTTTTAAATATAATAACCAGCCATAACTTCCTAGGCCAACTACATGACTCCTATATATATACTGCATTGGCTGTACTGGTTACTTTTATTTGGGGTGTAAACTTTACCTTTATTGCATGGGGACTTGAAAGCTTTCCACCGCTAATGCTCACCGCCCTGCGTTTTTTCTTTACCGCTGTGCCACTGGTTTTTTTTCTAAAACCGCCTAAATTTAACCGTACATTACTTATCTATGCTATCGGTACGTTTGTCATGCAGTATGCTTTTGTCTTTACTGCCATGCATTTAGGGGCATCGGTAGGGTTGACGGCACTATGAGCTATGCTGAAGAAACCGTACAATTAAACTTGGTAAACTAACGACTCAAAGAGGAGTTTACCATGGTCAAGAAAGTAAGAACCTACAGCGATGAATTTAAAGCCGAAGCTATTAAGAAGATAGCAGACAATAAGGGTAATGTTTCAGCGACTGCAAAGCAGCTTGGCATAGCCATGCAAACGCTATCTAACTGGCAAAACAAAGCCACTCAAGGCAAGCTTGCAGGGACTGAGCAATATGACCCACAGCTAATGGCCGTGCTAGAAGAGAATAAGCGCCTCAAGCGACAGCTGAAAGTTGCCGAAGAGGAGCGCGAAATTCTAAAAAAGGCGACGGCGTACTTCGCCAAACACAGCTAGTAAAGTACGCCTTTGTTAAAGACAACCAGCAACTCTTTCGCATCAGTAGCATGTGCCGTGTACTACATATTAGACCCTCAAGTTACTACGACTGGCTGGGTCGTGACATCAGCGCTCAGCAGATACATCGTAACCAGTCTGAGCTACTAATCAAAGCGGCACACAGTGAAACAAAGGAGCGCTACGGCTTTGAGCGTCTGCATGCGCATCTAAATGAGCAAGGATATGATATCAGCCCATACATGGTCAGAAGCATCAAGGAAGAACACGGTATCAAATGCCGTCGTCATAAGCGTTTTAAAGTTACTACCGACTCAAACCACAACAAGCTGGTCTATGACAACGTGCTCGATCAGCAGTTTGACGTCAACCGCCCTAACGAAGCATGGGTCAGTGATATCACCTATATCTGGACAACCGAGGGCTGGCTGTACTTAGCAGGCGTTAAAGACTTGTATACCAAAGAGCTGGTTGGCTATGCCATCAACAAACGTATGACCGCTGACTTAGTTTGCAAAGCATTGAACATGGCAATTAAGAATAAGAGACCAAGCAAGGGACTAATTGTTCACTCTGACAGAGGCAGTCAGTATTGTAGCCATGCGTATCATAAGATTATTAAACAGCATCAGTTTATAGGCTCAATGAGTGGCAAAGGTAATTGTTATGACAACGCACCCATAGAGAGCTTCTGGGGTGTATTAAAGAATGAGCTGGTATATCATCAGGACTATAAGACCAGATTTGCCGCTATTACCGATATCATTAGATATATCGAGTTGTACTACAACCAAACGAGAATTCAAAAGGGTTTAGGCTATAAATCGCCAAGACAGGTGTGGTTTGACTATTATCGTCAAGCGGCGTAACTAAAATCTCCCAAGTTTAACTGTACGGATTTGACGGCAGGGGTCAACAACCTCAGTGCTGCTTACAGGAGAGGTCGTGACATGGTGGAAGATGCTGGCAATGATATTGATATTGTCGGGGTTGTTGCTAGCGAATATAAAAATGAAACTGGGAAGAAAGCGCCAGCCAATATGATGTTAGCTGCTCTTATTCCTATAACAGCGCTTACGGTAAATAAAAATAAAAATCCAAACGCTCATAGCCGAAGGTTCAAGTCCTTACTAGGGTACCGAACCTTCATATCTAGCATCAGTATGTCGACTTCTTTGATATGACTATCTAAGATAAACCTTACTCTGTTTAAACTTTAGCGCTGTCTACCCAAGAAAACTCTTCTAAGATACGCATCCATTGGTCATCTAATTTAGCTTTTAGTAATAATGGCTCACCAGTAACCGGGTGGCTTAGTGCTAACGTTTGAGCATGCAGTAGCATGCGCGTACAATCATAGTGAGTACGAAAAAATCGTGTGTGACGTATATCGCCGTGGCTGGTATCACCCACGATATGATGGAATACATGTCGCATGTGCCGACGCAGCTGATGCTTACGCCCAGTCTCGGGTGTCAAGCGCACAAGACTATAGCGGCTCGTGTCATGCTTTTTTGATACGGCAAATGGTAACTCGATTTGTGCCAAACTTTGCCAATGGGTCACCGCCTCTTGATCGGGTTTGTCCAAATCGGCAAACTTATCGGCGATGGCATCGGGTTGAAAGCTCAACGCATAATCAACGGTGCCTTGTTCTGACATATAGCCGCGCACCACGGCTAAATACTGCTTGGTAACTTTGTGTTCAGTAAAAACCTCGCCAAGGCTGCGCGCCACGGCTGAGCTCTTGGCAAACAATAATACGCCTGACGTAGGCTTGTCTAACCGATGCACTGGAAATACATGACAACCTACCGCATCACGGGTGAGTTGCATGGCAAAGCGCGTCTCGCCCTTATCCAGCCAACTGCGATGCACCAATAGACCAGCCTCTTTATTAATTGCCACCAGAAATTCATCTTCATAGATTATTTCTATTTGATTAGTGATTTGATTGGCGGTGCCGCTTTCGATATCCATGTTCTCATTGTCCATACTGTAGATACAGTAATTATATAAGTGATTGAATTATATAAATTACTGACATTTTTCTATTCGTTATTCACAAAAAAATCCTTCGCTATCTTATTCGTACCAGATAGCGAAGGACTCGGTGCAAAAATAAATTTATTGATAATAAAATCAAATGCTTATATTACTCAACAGTCACTGATTTAGCAAGGTTACGTGGCTGATCGACATCAGTACCGCGCATTACGGCGACATGATATGACAACAGCTGTACGGGTACGCTATAGACGATAGGGGCAAGCGTCTCGCACACATCGGGCACATAGACCACATGTAATCTGTCTTCTGCGACCATTTGACTAGATTCACTGGCAAAAACGAACAGCTCACCATGACGCGCGTGTACTTCTTGCATGTTGGCTTTTAGCTTATCAAACATGCTGTCTTTTGGCGCTAGTACGACGATGGGCATGTCTTTATCGACCAAGGCCAATGGTCCATGCTTGAGCTCACCTGCCGCATAGCCTTCAGCGTGGATATAAGAGATTTCTTTCAGCTTTAACGCGCCTTCTAGAGCGATCGGGAATTGTAGACCTCGACCTAAGAACAAGCAGCTCTTTTTATACTCAAAATGCTCACTCATGGCTTTAATAGGCGCATCGAGGTTTAAGCTGGCATGTAGTTGACCACGTAGCTCTTGTAATTGACCAAGCAAGGTACTCAGGTTTTCGCCAGTCATGCGCTCCTGAACGACACCCACTTTTAAGACCAATAGCATTAAAGCGGCGAGCTGAGTGGTGAATGCTTTGGTAGAAGCAACACCAATCTCGGGACCAGCAAGCGTTGGTAAAAAGATATCCGTCTCACGTACCAGAGACGATGTCGGTACGTTGCATAATGCTAAGCTAACTAGACCTGCTGGCGTGTGCTTTTGAATATCACGTAGCGCCGATAACGTGTCTGCCGTTTCGCCAGATTGAGAAATACAAATGACGAGTGTGTTGTCGATGACGACAGGATTGCGATAGCGAAATTCACTAGCGACTTCAACGGAACAAGGCACACGAATAAGGCTCTCAAACCAATATTTTGCGACCAAGCCTGAGTGGTAACTGGTACCACAAGCGATGACTTGGACATGCTTAATGCCTTTTAATTGCGCTTCATGACGCTGTAAAAAATCATCACGCAGTTTAGACGGCTCATCGCTATCTACAGCCATCTCAACAGTACGGGCGACCGCGTCTGGCTGCTCATAGATTTCTTTGAGCATATAATGCTTAAACTCGCCTTTATCCGCATTGTGCTGTGCCGCATCAATTTCATGTATCTGACGTTTTACTTCGACACCATCGGCATAAACCTGAATGCTACTGCGCGTCAATTTGGCGATATCACCTTCTTCTAGATACATAAATCGATTGGTGACCGGTAGTAAGGCTAATTGATCAGAAGCAATAAAATTCTCACCGATACCCACACCAATCACCAGTGGAGAGCCCAAACGAACAGTAATCAACTCTTCTGGGCAGTCGATATGTAGAATACCAAGGGCAAATGCGCCATGTAATAACGGAATAACGGCACGAACCGCCTCTAGTAAATCAGGTGTGGTTTTGTAGATATCATTGATTAGATGAGCGACGACTTCGGTATCGGTCTGCGACGTAAATACGTAACCTTTAGCAATCAATTCTTCTTTTAATTCGGCATAGTTTTCAACGATACCGTTATGTACCACAGCAATCTTGCCTGATACGTGCGGATGGGCATTACGCTGTGCCGGCTCGCCATGGGTTGCCCAACGTGTATGCGCAATACCAATGTGACCATCGAAAAATTCAGGATTAACTGCCACAGCATCGACCAATGCTTGAACTTTACCCACTTGGCGCTCGCGATGGAGTTCGCCATCACGAATGACGGTTAGACCGGCAGAATCATAACCACGGTATTCTAGACGCTTAAGACCCTCAAGTAAGATATTAGCGATATTACGCTCAGCGACTGCTCCAACGATTCCACACATAACTATTCCTTAAATTCGATGTTTCGTGTTTTGATTTTTAAAAGCTTCAATGTTTCAATGCTTAACCGCTCAAATACTTTGAGAGGCGATAATGTTCAGTCAATAAATAATAGAAGTTCATACTGGCAGAGCTTTTATACTAACAATTTTGACGTTATAAATATAAGGAAGCAGCATCACAAAAATTGTCATGCTGCTTAGTATTACTTCAATAGACATTAGTCAAAATGCTGGTGATTGACCATTGCTATTTTGACTTTTTGGTCGGACGCTGAAAGTCGTTTTTCTGAGTTTGTCGTGCCCGTCCAAAGGCTAATGCTTTACTGTCGACGTCTTTAGTAATCACTGAGCCTGCGGCAACCGTAGCGGTATTACCAATAGTCACAGGTGCCACTAAACTTGAATTCGAGCCAATGAAGGCATTGTCTTCAATAATGGTTTGTGATTTATTGACACCATCATAATTACAAGTAATGACGCCTGCACCGACATTGACATCTGTACCAATGGTCGCATCACCGATATAACTCAAGTGATTGACTTTGCTGCCATGACCGATAGTCGATTTCTTAATTTCGACGAAATTACCAACTTTACTATTGTCAGCCAATACCGTTTCAGGACGCAGATGGGCAAAAGGACCAACATCAACACCTGCCCCAATCTCAGCGCGATCAATCACGCAGTAAGGTTTGATATGACAGGCATTACCAATGTGGGCATTTTTGATGACACAGCCCGCTTCGATATAAACATTGTCACCTAAGACACAATCACCCTCGAATACCACACCCACATCGACAAACACGTCTTGACCTGCAGTCAAGGTACCGCGAATATCAACGCGACTTGGATCAGCGAACTGTACACCGGCTTCTTGCAGGTCGGCAACCAGTTTGCCTTGCCACGTGCGCTCTAAGCTAGCAAGTTGTTGGCGGTTATTGACGCCTTCAATCTCAAAGGTATGCTCAGGCTCAATCGCGACAATATTAATGCCTTCAGCGACTGCCATTTTGACAATATCCGTCAGGTAGTATTCTTGCTGCGCATTGTCATTAGACAGCTTTGGCAGGTATTTATGTAATAACGCATTATCGACGCAGTAAATACCGCTATTAATCTCTTGGATTTTTTGCTCATCGGCGCTGGCATCTTTTTGCTCGACGATGGCTTCGATGTTGCCGTCTTTGTCACGTTTGATACGACCGAGACCAAAAGGATTGTCTACGGTCAACGTCAACATCGACATGCCCTCGGTGTTAGCCGCTTGTAGCGTTGCTAATGTCTGGCAGCTGACTAATGGCACATCACCATAGAGAATCAGGCTTTGCCCTTCTTTGGGTAATTCCGACAGGGTCACTTTAACCGCATGTCCAGTACCTAATTGCTCAGTCTGAGCAACCCAAGTAATAGGCAGATGCGCATATTGAGCATTGATATCTGCTTGGACTTGCTCGCCACCAAAACCATGAACAATAATAGTGTCGTCAACCGTTAATTGATGACACGTATCAAGGACATGACCCAATAACGATTTACCAGCCAATGTCTGTAGTACTTTTGGCTTGGCCGACTGCATACGCGTGCCTTTGCCCGCAGCGAGGATAATTACCGAAAGAGGAGATGTCATAATAGCCTACAAATGTAACAAAATATAATTTAGAATTATAGCGCAAACTGTCATTTAACTAAAACGCTATGTCGTGACATCTTTGTAACTTACGTTGCTTGTCATGGGCTTACCATTTACTGGTGGCTTGCTGATAAATTGGCTATCGTCACAAACGCATTACTAAAAAAGTGGGAGAGTTAAAAAAATGCTGGACTATAAACGACAATCGGTTATGAAAGACCGTCGCTTATATAAAAGCGAGGCTAATTTAACAATTAAAGGATGGTGATATAAATAATGATCCAAACGGCTGCTGCCATGATACCTGCGATGATATCATCAAGCATGATACCTAGGCCGCCTGCGACTTTTTTATCTGCCCAGCCAATCGGTGGTGGCTTAATAATGTCAAAAAAGCGGAACAATATAAAGGCGATAATAATGGCAACAATAGAAGAGGTTTGAGCGATATTTTGCCAAAAATTACCGTCAGCGATACCCATATAAGACAGCGGCAGTAGAGTAAGCCACATGCCTGCCCATTCATCCCAGACGATATGCGGGTTATCATGACCACCCATTAGCTCTGAGGTACGACCGCATATCCAACTACCAATCACACAAGAGAGAATGGTAATAATCAAAAATGGCACGAATCCTAAGCTTAGCAATGGTATCGCGACGATTAAGCCACCAACCGTGCCCCAAGTACCGGGTGCACGGCGAGGCAGACCACTACCTAAACCTAACCCAAGCCAATAAACTACGCGGTCAAGCATACTGGCATTGGCGGGTAGCGGCGGGCAGTCATTGGCTTTACGGATATCAGGCTTAGATAGGTTGTGATCAATCATGGCTTAACCTGCAAAATGTTGGTAACCCGTCAGATTGGGCCAAGTAGTAAAGGGGGCGGGATGGGTAGGTGTGATTGGCTGTCCTTGATAAAAAAGCTCTGGTCGTAAACTCTTGGTAGCATCTGGCTCATTTACGGTTATGACTTCGCCGATACAGGTAACAGGCGTGTTGCTACTGTCATTAACAGGTGGTTCAATATGAGCAGGCAAAGTAAAAGCCAATTCATAATCATCACCGCCAGTCAGCTGGCACAACAAGCGCTCGGTTAACTCAGCGTTTGCCAATGCTTTGCTAGTAGGTAGCTGATCAAGATGAATGCGCATACTAACGCTGCTTTGTTGGCAGATATGTCCAATGTCTTGATACAGACCATCAGAGATATCTATCATCGCCGTCGCACCGATTTTTGCCAATGCTGAACCCAGTGCAATACGTGGCGTTGGCATATGTAGGCGATGCGCAAGCTCAATACCGATAGCAGTATCAGGATGCTGTAGCGCATAAGCGGCATCTCCAAGCGACCCTGAGACATAAAGTTTGTCGCCAACTTGCGCGCCTGAACGGTAGACGGCTAGCGTCTCTTTGGTGAGTAACCCTTGCGCGCTGACACTCAGCACTAAATTGTCGCTGCGCGTGGTATCACCACCAATCAGCGTCACCCCAAATAGCTGGCAAGCATGAAATAAGCCTTTAGCAAATTCACTTAACCAGTGCTCATTTGCCAAGCGCTGAGGTAAGGCTAATGCCAGTAGAATACTATGCGGAGTTGCACCCATAGCGGCAATATCTGAGACGTTCACTGCCACGGCTTTATAACCGATGGTAAATGCAAGCTTATTTACTTGCTCCCAGTCAGCGCTAAAATGTCGACCTTGAACCAGCGTATCAATACAGCTGACCAAGCGTGCGCCTGCAGGCAAGCTCATCACCGCCGCATCATCACCAATGCCTTTTTCAAAACTGCCTTTGTCGACAATGCCTTTGTCGACAATGCTAGACAATGACTGTGCAGCTTGTATTTGGGAGAATATACGCTCAATCAGCTCAAACTCATTCATGATTAGTCTTTGCTGTCTGCATCAGTGCGGTCTGTTTCAATCGCTTTTTTGCTCGCTTTAAAGTCACTAATATTGGCAGTAGCTTTACTAGCACTATTGCGTTTGACGGTAGCATTATTGGCACTAATACGAGGCTTGTTTGAAGCGGTTGATTTTTCTTCAATGGCAGCTGTATCAGCACTATCTTCTATATCGGCGTTATCGTCAGCATTGCTATCCGCTTTTATTATAGGTTTAGCAGCCGCTTTTTGTGAGGTGCGTAAATTGGCTTTGCTATCTGCTTCTACTTCAATAGCACGTAGCTCTACCGCCATTTTATCAAGGACGGCATTAATCAATTTATGCGCGTCAGTAGCGCCAAAATGATTATTCAGCTTCATCGCTTCATCAAGTACCACTTTATAAGGAATCTCTAAGCGGTTTTGTAGCTCGTAAGCACCAATTAAAAGAATAGCGTGTTCAACGGTATCCAATTTATCGATTTCACGGTCAAGATGCTGAGAGATAAGGACATCTAGCGCCTCGATTTGCTCCGGGATGTCACGCATCATTTCATGATAATAGCCAATATGTACGGTATGCATGGCATTGGTCGCGCGTGTACGAGCGGCGATATCATGTGGGGCATTGTCTTTCCAGCCAAGCTTACCATCGATATCGAAGCGGCGGTCAGTGACGAGCCATTCGTATAGACCTTGCATCGCGAAGCGTCGCGCTTTACGGATAGCGGTGTGACTGGTCTTGTAAGAAGACTCACTCATATCGAAGATTTGATCACCCGCACTGCTGCTCGCGATGCGCGTGGCTTCAGCTTGTTTATCATTGGTTTGGGCGGTTTTCGCAGCGCTGATAGCGCGCTTGAGTTGGTCAGTCATAGGGGGTCTATACCTAGTTGCTAAGATAAAAAGTTTTTAAGATAAAAGTTTTAAAATAAAATGTTAAATAGTAGTTAGCTGGCAGGCTTTGCCAGTCGAGTTTTGTAGCGTACTTGGTAACAGTCTTTGTAACACTGACGCTGTGGTCTCGATAAAAACGAAAGCTCATAAGAACCACAGCGCTCATTAAATAACAAACAGCCTATCAAATGACGGCTTGATTAAGCATCTTCACTGTCATCTTCAATATCTAACTGTGATAGTACCGCAAGCATTTCTAGTACAACCATCGCCGCTTCTGAGCCTTTGTTACCCGCTTTCGTGCCAGCACGCTCAATCGCTTGCTCAATACTATCAGTGGTCAATACGCCGTTTGCGACTGGAATGTTGTAATCCATCGCTACCGCGCTTAAGCCTTTTGCAGATTCGCTTGCAACGAAATCAAAATGCGGCGTGCTACCACGGATAATCGCACCTAAAGCAACGATGGCGTCAAAGCGATCAGACTCAGCGGCACGTTGGGCAACCAATGGCAATTCAAAAGCACCAGGTACGCGGATAACGGTAATGTTGCTACCTAATACACCGTGACGTAGTAGCGCGTCAATTGCGCCATCTACCAATGATTCAACCACAAAACCATTAAAACGACCGACGACGATACCAATACGAACGTCTTTGTTTTGATGTAAATTACCATCGATGTGAGTCACGTCATTGCGCTGCTGTTGTAGATTTGACATAAAAAATCCTTTGCCGAATGGGCTTTTAATTAAAATGTAGGCATAAATAATGCGCTAAATATATCGCTAGGTTCAAATGGCTTATTATCCGTTAGATAATCAGTTAAATGAACGAAAATAAGTGGTTAGCGCTATGATAACATTTTTTTCTGTTTTATTTGTACTTTACGAGCGTACTATAGACGCATTTGTATGCCTTGCGCTGCCATATACGCTTTGGCTTCTTGAACCGTATACTCACCAAAATGGAAGATGCTGGCAGCAAGGACGGCATCGACGCCACCTTCTAACACCCCTTCGGCTAAATGTTGCAAATTGCCGACGCCACCTGAGGCAATAACGGGCACATTAACGCGGTTAGTAATTTGCTTCATCAGGGCCAAGTCATAGCCTTTTTTGGTGCCATCGCCGTCCATCGAGGTGACGAGTAATTCGCCAGCGCCAAGCTCAGCCATTTTGCTCGCCCAAGCCACAGCATCAATACCTGTTGGTTTACGACCACCATGGGTAAAAATTTCCCAACGCGGCATGATGATGCCATCAACGTCGATATCTGCAACGCGTTTGGCGTCGATAGCAACGACAATACATTGATTACCGAATTTCTGTGCGGCTTCACCAACGAATTCAGGGGTAAATACCGCTGCAGAATTGATCGCTACTTTATCCGCACCTGCATTGAGTAAGTTGCGGATATCCGCAATCTTACGCACGCCACCACCAACTGTCAGCGGAACAAATACCGTCTCCGCCATACGCTCAACGGTATGATAGGTGGTATCGCGCTCGTCATTGGTCGCAGTAATGTCCAAAAAAGTAATTTCGTCAGCGCCTTGTTCGTTGTAGCGTTTCGCTACTTCGACAGGATCGCCTGCGTCTTTAATATCGACAAATTGTACGCCTTTGACCACACGACCATTATCAACGTCCAAACAAGGAATGATACGCTTTGCTAACATAGGGACTTTCGCCTTATAATCAATTCATTCTATAAGCGCTAGTCTAGCAAAATCACCGCCATCTCAGGCAGGTTTTCGCAAGATTATTATGCTTTTAACCAAAGTTTGCTCATGCACGGTACAATCACTGTCATTACCGTCGATATTTATCCTATTTACCTTCTTTTAATTGCCATAAGTGAGATGTCATGTCCGTCTATACCCAGTTAACCGATGACCAGTTTGCCGATTTTTGCCACCGTTTTGGCGTATCGTTCGCCCGTGCCATTCCGATTACCCAAGGTATCAAAAACTCTAACTGGTTTATTCAAACGACTGACGATGTAGATGGCGCACACTCTTATGTGTTTACCTTATTTGAAGAGCGTCCACCAGAAGATATCGAAAAGATGGCGATTATCTTAAATCAATTGGACGGTAAATTACCGGTCGCCGCGCCGTTATCATTGCTTGATTTAGGCGCTGATAGCGCAGAAAAATGCTATGTCATACGCTATGACAATAAAGCAATTACCTTAGTGCCATGCCTAGCGGGCTCGCATCCACAGCAAACCACACAAGCGATGTGTCATGAAATTGGCGCCGCTTTAGCGATGCTGCATGAGACATTGCAAGCACTACAACCTGCGGAAGAATATGGCGTGCCTTTATACCCATGGAGCGAGGTGCGCGATCGTGAAATGCAGTTTATGCCAGCTGACGAAGCCAAATTGATGAGTGATATTTGGCAGTCTTATACGGATTTGCCGCTTGCCACTTTGCCAAAAGGCTTATGTCATTTAGACATGTTTGCTGATAACACGCTATGGAACTTATCGTTAAATAATAGCCAAAAAAGTGAAGCGCGTCTGACTGGGTTGTTAGACTTTACCGAAGTTAGCGTCGAACACTATGTGATGGATATTGCCATTACGATTAATGACTTTTGTACCACTTGGGGTATGGCTGAACAAGGCGAGTCGGTAAATTTTGATCGCAGTAAAATGGCGGCTTTCTTGCAAGGCTATGAGTCGAAACGCATGCTCGGTGAAGATGAAAAACGTGCCTTACCAGTGATGCTCGCAAAAGCGGCGGTGATTTTTTGGCTATTACGTCTCAACGTTATTCACTATAACCGTACCGAAGGTCGTACGGGCGATAACATCATGGTCAAAAATCCTGACCTGATGAAACGCCTTGCTGCTTATCATTGGTCACATGTAGAAAAAGCGCAAAGTACCGTGTTTGTACTAGAGCATGCGCGTTATAAAGAAGATGATAAAAATAACGATGTCGAAGATTTTAAGATAATCGGTGTGTTTGCGACTGAGCAACAAGCACAAGCTGCTATTGAGCAATTAAAATCACAATCTGGCTTTAAAGATTATCCAAACGGTTTCAATATTGATGCTTATCCGTTAAATCAAATTAATTGGTCACAAGGTTTCGGTTGCTAATAGAATGATAGCAACGAGTTATATTTATAAATATTTAAAAGGAATTTATCATGACCGATCAAGTTGATAACTGGCACAAACTGGCACGCTACGACACCAATATTCAAGGTGATCTGCATGCCAATCTGCTGCGTAACAATGGTATTACGGTGTCTCTGCAACCGCTGAGCGCAATGCCGGGTATGAATTCTGGGATTGTGCTGTGGGTGCAGGATACTGATTTGGCGCATGCACAGCGCATTTTGGCAAATATTGACACCGATGGGGCAACGCCTTATGAGGTGTTTGATGAAACGTCAGCCGCCAAAATTAACCCTACTTTAAATTCTGCACAAGACGACAAGAACGGCGGTGAAGTATAAATGTGTCAACTCCTAGGAATGAACTGTAATACCCCAACCGATATTGGTTTTAGCTTTGCAGGGTTTCGTCGCCGCGGTGGCATGACCGATAGCCATGAAGACGGCTTTGGCATTGCATTTTTTGAGCGTAGCGAATGCACTAATAGTGACAAACCAGAGAATGCTTCAACTGGTCTACGCTTATTCCATGACAATCGCCCAAGCCATTTATCGCCCGTGGCTGATTTGGTTAATAACTATCCAATCAAAGCCATGAATGTTATCGCTCATATTCGTAAAGCGACCCAAGGGCAAAATTGCTTGGCGAACACGCATCCCTTTGTCCGTGAAGTGTGGGGCGAGCAGTGGGTTTTTGCCCATAACGGGCAGATGAATAGCGAATTTATCAAACGCTGTCAGCGCTTGCAAGACAACGGCAACGCCTCACATTGCCAGCCAGTCGGCACAACTGATTCTGAAATGGCGTTTTGCTACCTTGTTAATCGCCTAAAAAGTAGCTTTAAAACCCGTCCGGATGACAAAACGCTGTTTAACTTTTTGACCACTCAATGTCGTTATTTATCCGCCAATGGGTTGTTTAATTGCTTGATATCAAATGGTAGCTGGCAATTGGCTTATGCGGGGAGTTTATTGTTTTATCTCACGCGTCAAGCGCCGTTTGGCGAGGCGAAATTGGCAGATGATGATTTGGCGATTAACTTTGGTGATGTGACGACAGATACCGATAAAGTGACGATACTAGTGACCGTGCCATTGACTGAAAATGAAAAATGGCAACAGTTAGCCGTCAATGAATGTCTGATATTCCAAGATGGCGACGTCATTTATAAAGATAGTCCAAGCCAGCGGAAGTTTTTGACGATTGATGAAGGCATTGCGGTGGCACGGGCGGTTGGGGCGAGTGTTTAGGCTGGTTGACTTGTATTTTTAAATTGGTTGTTCCGCTATGAAATTAATAGTTTAATAAAAATTAGGTGAATCCATGTTAGGCAATGACGTTCAAATCAAACAGCTTGTGGGCGTAGGCGATGTACATCTCAGCTTTCAACCTGACCAAAGAGTCTACTGCCTGATTGGTGAAAACGGTATCGGCAAGACAAAGTGTTTAGAGGCTTTGTTTACTGCTTACGCTGCTTCTAATAAAAGAATAAATAAAATAGTAAGTGACTTAGATACTCACGAAGAGATTAGAAAATTTAAATCGTTTACTACTGAAAATTTAATAGTCGAATTTATGACAGGTGATAATGTCCTTACTTTTAAAGATTTTAGAAAAGCCTCTGATTCTAAGATACCTTTTGTTATAAGCTCCATCAATAATAGAGGCTCAATAGAAGAGGGAAGAGATATTGATAATAGTATCGGGAACTTAAGTAAAAGAAAGAGTGATTATTTTTTGAAAGTGGCAGAGTGGTTTTATACAGATAACAAGCGTGGAGAAATATTTAGTAACGATATAAAAGAGTGGGTCGTACAACGTGCACAATCTGCCAATCCTTATCAAGCCGCCGAAGATAATCGCGAAGTTGAAATCATCACACTGTTAAATTTACTTAACCAAGTAGACGAACGAATTGATAGTAAGTTTCTTGAAATCTCAGGAAGTAATCGCGTATTTATCAAAGTATCTGACAAGAAAACCGAACTATCTAAGCTTTCTAGCGGCTTTGCTTCAATTCTAAAAATCATGCAATCTATCATCGCAGGCTATAGCTATTTTACCAATGAAACTAATATTGCTCATGTCAAAGGTGTGGTATTTATCGATGAAATCGAAAGCCACCTACATACTAAGTGGCAAGCGACTATTATTCCTACTTTAAAGCGCTTGTTCCCAAATACGACGTTTTATATCACTACTCACTCCGCTATTGTTTTGAGCCAATTACAACATGGCGAAGCTTATGAGTTATACCGTGATAAAGAAGATGGAATCGTAAAAACTGAGCTGATAGAACATCCCAATAATGCAGCCTTTATAGACCTACTAAAAGATGCCTTTGATATTGATATCAATCGTCTTAAGCTGGCACGTGATAATGCGCCACAGCAAAAAAATGCAAAAAAAATGTTATCTGAACTGCTAGAAAAGCGAATTAATGAGATTAAAGAGGGAACGCAATAATAATGGACACAGAAATTGCGAAGTTACTGGACTCAAATTTTTTGACTTACCTGTTAGAAGATAAAAATATCGATGAAAACGATACCAATCTTATTGAACGGTTAACGGATCTGTTGGCACTCATCAATGATGATAATGTCGAATTAGTCATTACACCGTTACTAAGATATGAGTTTTTAAGAAAATTTGGTCAGAATGAGAGTGAAGATTTTAATAAATTTAGAGCAGCTGTTGAAGAGTTTACTTGGCTAGATATCAGCAAAGATGTGACGGATTTGGCGACTAATCTATACCGTTTAGACAAATATGAAGCGGACAGTAAAGGTATACCAAAGAACCTAGAAAAGCGAAAATTTGATGTCTTTCACTTTGCTACCGCCAAAATCAACGGTATTGAGCTACTATCTAATGATAAGCACATAGATCAAATGGAAGGTTTATACGAGCGTTATCAAGCGCTATAACTAACCCAAATAAACCCCACAACAACGCTTAAGCCTTTCACCTGAACCGCAAATACACGGCTGCTTTTGCGTCACAGACATTGAAACAGTCGGATCCAAAAAATACCAGTGTGCATCATTATTGATTTTGTCTGTCACCTTCACAAAGGCAGACAATTCATGATGCGCCTGCACTTTCTCTTCTAAATTACTTGCATTATTAGTTGGCTTGAAATAAGCCTTAAACTCAACTTGCGCATGGCGTTTGCCTAGCTTTGGCGTGTGCGCTACGATTTCTAGTCCTGCCCAATTCATCTCTTTTGCCCACGATTCAATCGCCTTGATATCCAACAAGTTTTGCTGTGCAGGTAGAGTGGTCTTGACGATATATTCTGGCTTAATCAACACAAAGGCACTATAGCGCGTGCGCATGAGACGTTCGGCTGTCTCCGCTTTTATACCCTCTGCTTTGCCAACCTCACCATTATAAAAAGCATCATTATAAACAGCCTCATGATAAGGCTGACAGCAATCTTTATACAGTAGTAGTGAGCTGATAGCGCTTGATGATGGATGAATTTGGCAAGGGCAAACGTGTAGATTAGGTTGCATGTTTTATTCTCATTTTTGCTTGGGTTTTACTGCTTTACCGTATCTTTATCGCAGCATACTTTTTATTAGTTCTGGCAATATGCCAACTTTTAGCTGTGCCCATGGTGCTGGGTCACGCAGCTGCTGCCAAAACGCATCAAATGGTGGGGCAAAATAGACCAACATGGCGAGCAGTGTATATAGCAATAAATACCACCACTTATCTTTAGGCTGATAAAACTTCATCGCTGTACCTGATGAGCGCTTCATTTTCATATTGGATAAATTAACACTATATAGCTCGTCCAATGTCAAATGCACTAGCGCGCCACCGAATAAAAATAAACCGTAAAACCAGCTTGGCGTTAATGGGAGGTGCAAAACGTAGTAGCTTAAATAAGTCAGCCCCAAACCCAAAATTGCCATATAAGGCACGGAGTGAATGACGCCGCGATGCACGGTCATGTTGGTAAAAATAGAGAAAACCACATAACGCATAAAGCCGTAGCCTGCTAGCCATAATGCAATCAGGGCAAGCAAACTCAGCTCACTGCGCCAATGCATGACCAAACCAAAGGCAAAAATAAATGAGGTGATATTAAACCCAAGTTTAATCGGTGTCGAGTTATCAGAATCCAAATCAGGCAGCAGCCCACCGATGGTGCCAAGCGCCACGCAAACTAAAAACCCCGAGTCATCAATCAATCCCGCTTTATAAACTGTCAAACTGAGTGTACCACTGACCATGAATGCAACATTCAGGTGGGTGTTAAAATTTGCCATAAAAACTCATCAATAAATAGCGCGCGAAACGATTGTTTCGAGGCGTTTGCCTAGCGGTAAAAAAGCGCACCATAATAGCATAGCGCAGCCAAACATCTAACAGATAAGGCTCGTATGCCGCGACTGGTTTACCCACTACCTTTGATTCTAATATTTCTTTGGAAAATATATTGATACTTAATAATAGAACGTTAAGCCCTTGTTACGTTTACGATTATGCCACGATTTGACAACGTCTAGACGTTAACAAAGCACCGCCGTTTTGTTATGGTAAAAGAGCGTTATTGTTAAGTCCTAAAGAGTCGCTTAGCTATTTTGTTAACTCAACTTTATATTCTACTGTGTCAAATAATAACGATTTTGAATGCAACTCGTACAATCATCTATCTAGCCACCAATCCTCAGCATTAACCTATAACCGTTTGGGCTTAGGATTTATAACAACGATAAGGAAGCTACCATGAGTGATATTTTTAATGTAAAAGACACCATTACGGTCGATGGCAAGGAACATGCCTATTACAGTTTGCCAAAGCTGACCGAAACTTTTGAGCACATCAGCAAATTGCCATTTTGCATGAAAATCGTCTTAGAAAACCTATTACGTAATGAAGATAATGGTCAATCTGTCGGCAAAAACCATATCGAAGCCGTTGCTAACTGGGATGCAGGCGCAGAAGCGTCAAAAGAGATCGCCTTTATGCCAGCGCGTGTAGTCCTGCAAGACTTTACTGGTGTGCCGTCAGTTGTCGATTTGGCAGCCATGCGTGATGCCGTGGTTGAGCTTGGCGGTAAAGCTGAGCAAATTAACCCATTTATCCCAAGTGAATTGGTGGTTGACCACTCTGTACAAGTCGATGCTTATGGCCGAGAAGATGCACTAGACTTGAATGAAAAAATTGAATTTAAACGTAACAATGAACGTTATGAATTCCCGCATTGGGGTCGTAATGCGTTTAAAAACTTTGTGGTCGTACCACCAGCGACGGGTATTGTGCATCAAGTTAACCTTGAATACTTAGCTCGTGTTGTAATGGCTGCTGATGTCAATGTTGATGGTAAAAGCGAGTTGACGGCTTATCCTGATACGGTATTTGGTACTGACAGCCATACGACGATGATTAACGGTATTGGCGTGCTTGGTTGGGGTGTCGGCGGTATTGAAGCGGAAGCGGCAATGCTTGGTCAACCGTCATCAATGCTGATTCCACAAGTGGTTGGCTTTGAGCTAAAAGGCAAACTTACCGAAGGCGTTACGGCGACAGATTTGGTATTGCGCGTGGTTGAAATGCTGCGTGCGCATGGTGTGGTTGGTAAATTCGTCGAGTTTTATGGCGAAGGCTTACACAGTATGCCACTAGCGGATCGTGCGACGATTGCCAATATGTCACCAGAATATGGGGCAACCTGCGGTATTTTCCCGATTGACCAAATGGCGATTGATTATTTGCGTCTATCAGGTCGTGAAGAAAGCCAGATTGAATTGGTTGAAAAGTATGCTAAGGCGCAAGGTTTATGGCACGATGCCGATACCCCAGCAGCGACTTATTCAAGTAAATTAGAGCTAGATTTATCATCAGTACAGCCCGCACTTGCCGGTCCGAACTTGCCACAGCAGCGTATCAATTTATCTGATATGCACGAAAAATTTGGCGAAACTTTAGAAAAAATGACCAAAGACCGCAAATCAGAAGTCGAAGGCAAGGTACGCTTTGATGAAGAAGGCGGCGAGCAAGAGCAAGCGGATAGACTCTATGCTAAGCCTAATGTTTTCTCTGACGTCAATATCGATGATAAGAGCCATAAATTGCGTGATGGTTCTGTTGTTATCGCAGCGATTACCTCATGTACCAATACCTCAAACCCTGCGGTGATGATTGGTGCGGGATTAGTGGCGAAAAAAGCCGCTGCAAAAGGTCTAAAAGCCAAGCCCTGGGTCAAAACTTCATTAGCTCCCGGTTCGAAAGTCGTTACCGATTATCTTGAAAAATCTAAGTTAATGGACGAGCTTGAAAAAACAGGCTTCTATTTAGTGGGTTATGGTTGTACCACTTGTATCGGTAACTCAGGACCACTCTTAGAGTCGATTGAAAAAGGTATCGAAGAAAAAGACTTAGTCGCTGCTGCCGTGTTATCAGGTAACCGTAACTTTGAAGGTCGTATTCACTCACATGTAAAAGCGAGCTACTTAGCGTCACCACCACTCGTAGTTGCTTATGCGCTGGCAGGTACGGTTGATATTGACTTAACGACGCAGCCGTTAGGACAAGATCAAGATGGCAAAGATGTCTTCTTAAAAGATATTTGGCCAACATCAGATGAGATCAATGAGCTGATTGCTAATAATATCGATGCGGATATGTTCCGCAAAAACTACGGTGAAGTGTTTGACGGTAGTGCCGCATGGAACGCTATTAGCTCAGCCGATAGCCAGTTGTATCCGTGGAGCGAAGCGTCTACTTATATTAAAAACCCACCGTTCTTTGATGGTATGACCATGGAGCCAGAAGGTATCCCTGATATCGAAGGCGCACGCATCTTAGGGTTGTTCTGTGATTCAATCACCACTGACCATATCTCACCAGCCGGTAATATCGATCCAGATTCGCCAGCAGGTAAGTACTTGCAAGAGCGCGGTGTGATGCAAGCCGACTTCAATAGCTATGGCTCACGCCGTGGTAATGATGCGGTCATGACGCGTGGTACTTTCGCCAATATCCGTATCAAAAATACCATGATGGCTGGCAAAGAGGGCGGCTATACTTATTACTTCAACGGCGATAGCGCCACGCTTCAAGACGGCGAAGAAATGGCCATCTATGATGCGGCAATGAAGTATAAAGAAGATAAGCGTCCGCTCGTGGTACTTGGCGGTGCAGAATATGGTTCTGGCTCTAGTCGTGACTGGGCCGCGAAGGGTACGATTTTGCTCGGCGTAAAAGCAGTATTGACCAGCTCGTTCGAACGTATTCACCGCTCAAACCTAGTCGGTATGGGTGTCTTGCCATTAACCTTTAAAGACGGTGAAAACGCAGAAACTTATAATCTAGACGGCTCTGAAGTGCTTAGCATTACAGGTCTAGATAATGGCGAGAGCAAGACCGCCAAAGTCACGGCCACACGTGCCGATGGTTCGTCTGAGAGCTTTGATGTCAATGTCATGCTCCAGACGCCAAAAGAGCGTGAGTACGTGCGTCATGGTGGCGTGTTGCACTATGTGCTACGTCAGTTAGCTGCTGAGAGCAAAAACGCAGCGTAATAGTCAATTGAGCTTAGAATTATAAAAAGCCCAATCCCAGTTAAATTAGGGGATTGGGCTTTTTTATTATCTGGGAAAAGGGAAACACGTATCTGAAAATCTATTCCAATGATCTATCTAAAGTTTTCATTCCAGCTCTCCTTAAATATTAGACCTCTTGCAAAAGTAGCAAAGAGATTTAATATAAGAAACACATCCACAACTGGCTAGGAACCATGCCAAACATAGATAAACTACTCAAAAAAAATGATGCAGGCTTTAAACGCTATACAGGCATTCATAAAGCGACCTTCCATGAAATGCTGGATGCTATGCAGCAATGTGAAGCACAAAAGACTAAATCAGGTAGACCAAGCGTGCTTAGTCTTGAAGAACAAATACTACTAGCACTTACTTATTGGCGTGAGTATCGAACGCTGTACCACATCAGTATGGACTTTGGCATTCATGAGTCGTCTGCCAGTCGTATCATTCGTAAAGTAGAAGATGTTCTTATTGATTCAGGCAAGTTTGAACTGCCTAAAAAGCTGCCTAGTAGAGTCGATGACGATATTAATTGGACAGTCGTCATCGTCGATGCCACTGAAACCCCAATTGAGCGTCCAAAAAAAACCAAAGAGAGTACTACAGCGGCAAGAAGAAACAACACACCTTAAAAGCGCAAGTGATCGTCCACTGGAAAACAGGCTTAATATTAGATATTCAAACGTCCAAAGGGTCAGTGCACGATTTTAAGCTGTATAAAGATACTTGTCCTGACTGGCTTCCTTGTGACACTAAACTATTAGCCGATAGTGGCTATCAGGGCATTGCAAAGTTACATGAACAAAGCTTCACCCCCTTTAAAAAGCCACGTGGTGGTCAGCTGTTAGCGCTCTGCAAACAAGCCAATCACTATCTGGCTAAGTTTCGTATTATGGTTGAGCACAAAATAGGCTTAATCAAGTTGTTCAAAATCGTGGCTCATAAGTATCGCAACCGTCGTCAGCGTTATGATCTTAGAATGAAGCTATTCGCCAGTGTTGTTAATTTCGAGCTTGGTTTATGACTTTTGCAAGAGGTCTATTGTATTTAAGAATGCTTCTTTATCGATGCTGCCGTCATTGTTTAAGCAGGTCTTATCGACAAAAAGATAATTCGTCCAACTGATATCAGGAGACAGTTCATTGATTTCATTTACGATATCAACTTCACTAATTTCAGAGAAATCTCTAATAACAAGTTTTTGTGCCAACTCTAAAATGCGACTTTTTGTTTTATACTCATGAGAATTTGGATACTCAGAAATTTTATCAAAAAATTTCTCATAATTGATACTTAAGTCTTCGTTTACATATTCCTCACTCCAAAATATATAGTCACTCCAAAATGGGTCAGGAGACAGTTTGTCTAGTTCATGCTTTATTGCTACTTGCCTTGACTCTGAGCATGGAGTATTAATTAACTCTTCAAGTAATAAAGTGATTTTTTGCTTAGTATCATCGTTCATGATTATTTCCTCTGCTATTTATTCCAATGTTTTCAACCTTTCTCAGTCAATAGCCTAATTCCCAAGCCAATAAATACCACACCGCTTATCTTGTTTAAAATGGCTTCGATAGAGGGTTTTTTTCTCAGGTTTTCACTGAATTTTGACGCCAATAATGCTAAGCACAAGCACCATATAAAGCCAGTGACAGCAAAGGTCAGTCCTAAAATGACGAACGACACCATGCTATAAGCATAACTGGCATCGATAAACTGAGGGAAGAACGCCAAAAAGAATAATGCAACTTTTGGATTAAAGGTATTAGTGAGCACACCTTGCTTATATATTTGCCAGTGATCTAAAGGCTGAACGGGCTTTGGCTTCTCATCATCCTGCAAACTCGCGGCTATCAAAGGCGGTTGTTTACTTATGAGCATTTTGACGCCTAGATAGCACAAATAGCTGGCACCAATATATTTTACGAGCATAAATGCTGTAGGGGAGTTAGCCAACAACACGGATAATCCTAGCGAAGCCAGTAGCGTATGCACCAAAATGCCTGAAGTAATACCCAACACAGAATAAAACCCTGCCGTTTGCCCCTGCGAAATACTACGGGTAATGATGTACATGCTATCCGTGCCTGGGGTCAGGTTTAACAAGATAGCTGCCATGATAAACCCTAGATAGTTCTCAATCCCGAACATGGTTAAAACGTCCTTATGTTAAGCCTAAAAATTTGTATGTTATAAAATATTTATACATTCTATAAAATTCTTATAAGATTGATGGTAGCGAGGATTGTAAGGGTTGGCAATAGAATAAATCATTCAATAAATACTGATATTAAAAACCATAAAGTAGGTTATGGCTTCAGTCTTTATCGAAATCAATAAAACGTAAATATCTTATAAAATCGCAGATACCGCAATGTGAACTCTGATAAGATATCAGAGATTAATAAGACATTTGTTGATAATGAGGATTTGAGATGAAACGTTTGGCTTATACCATTGCTTTATCTGTTTTTGCTACGACGGTTGGGATAAATGCCGCGCATGCCGAGAGAGTTTGCAAAGTAACAGATCCGACGGGTACTCCATTAAATATTCGTGATGAACCTAATGGCAAGATTATTAATAAGCTGCGTAATGATCGCGAGGTGTATGTCACAGATACCACTTATGATAATAAAAACCGTCCATGGGTGTATTTAGAAGGCTATTATAAGGGCGAATACAGGCATTGGGGCTGGGCGATTAGAGAGTTTGTCTCTTGTTATGATCGTTGATATATTAATTTCAGCTTATCCAAACCATAATGAACTGGATATAACAAAACCAACAGACATAAAAAAGCCCAGTCACCGTATGATGACTGGGCTTTTTTATTGTTCGCTTACTAGTCTAACCTGATGCTAAGCAAAAGTGCTAGTAAGTGACGCCGAATAGTGGCGTCCCCAGGGGGATTCGAACCCCCGTTACCGCCGTGAAAGGGCGGTGTCCTAGGCCTCTAGACGATGGGGACGCATAGAGTGTTATAACCAATGGTTACAACGGTACTGCACAATATCAGATAGCTTACAAGTAAGCATTGCCTAGGTGCTGATATCGTCCTACTAGCGAGTACTTAAAGTTACGTTTCAGTAGTACTGAGCGTTGCTATAAATAAGTATGGTGGAGCTAAACGGAGTCGAACCGTTGACCCCTTGCATGCCATGCAAGTGCTCTACCAACTGAGCTATAGCCCCTCGCTAAGAGTGTGCGTATTTTATGCAAGACCGACAGTCCTGTCAACTACTATTTTAAAAATAATGCATAAATATGCAAAAAAAAGCGTTTTAGCCTATTTTAAGGGCCTAACAAGCCCAAATCAGCGTGGATTTTGCTTAAGAGAGATCTCTTTGATGGCTTTATCCGTATAAAACTCTTCTTCGGTACAATTAGAGTTACCATCAGAGAATATAATTACACAGCATTCAGTAGGGATATATTGACCCCCTTTTTCTCTGACGGTTCTGATACCTTTGAATCCAGTGATGTCAAACTGGCTTAGTTTATCTAGATTATGATTGGTATAACCACAGTAAGTAGTATATATCCATTTCAAATCTTCGAAATCTTGACCCTTTGTCAGGGTAAGCTTTGCATCAAAAAGCTCTTTTACGATGGCATCATAATATTTCTGCGCTTCTTTGAGCGTGTTAAAGACATAATCTTTGCTTTCTATCGTGACGGTTTTGGCGGTCATGTTTGTTTCCAATTAAAAGATTTGATAAAGGATGTTTAATAGTTGAAGGGTAGTAGTACCTATTAATGACAAAAAAAGGGTCAGAATTGACCTGACCCTTTTTTCTTCAAAAACTTTCAACCAATTTATTACTCAGCTGCCAAACTATTCTACTGCCAAAAAATCTGGTAATTCTGCCGCTTGTTTCTCAAGTTTTTTCAGTTTCTTTTTACCCAAACCGCCAAGTACGTCAACTGCATGGCGCAAGCGAGTCAAGGTCATATCAGCGCCGATAATCGCCATAGAATTCATGACGGGCGTCGATGAGGTGCTACCAGCGATAGCGATAAAGAACGGTGCCATAAAATCACGCATCTTGATATCGAGGTGAGCCGCAAGACCTTTTAAGGTGGCGTAGATATTTTCTTCCGTCCACGTCGGTAAGGTCTCTAACTGCCAAAGCGCCAGTTGTAGCATCTCAGTAATTTGCTCAGGGGTGAGCGATTTATGGGTAAAGCTTTCGGCTGTGATAGCAGGTAAGTTTTGGAAATAAAAGCCACCCCAATTAACCGCATCAGACAACAGCTCAATACGAGGCTGAATCGCCGCTGCGATAGCCGTCAGCTTGTCACTGTTATTTGCCCAGTCAAGGATTTTATTTTTTAGCTCTTCAGGCGTTAATGCACGTAACCATTCTGCGTTGAGCCAGTTCAGTTTTTCGATATCGAAGATAGGGCCGCCAAGGGACACACGCTGAATATCAAAACTACCAATCATTTCTTCTAGGGTAAACTGTTCAGCTTCGTCAGGCATCGAGTAGCCCATACGACCGAGGTAGTTGAGCAGCGCCTCAGGCAGCACGCCTGCATCACGATAATAGGTGATAGAGGTTGGGTTTTTACGCTTAGACAGTTTTGATTTGTCTGGGTTACGCAGCAGTGGCATATGGCAAAGCACCGGCATCTCCCAACCAAAATACTCATAAAGCAGCTGGTGCTTGGGCGCAGAGTTCAGCCACTCTTCACCACGCAACACATGGCTGATGTCCATTAAATGGTCATCGACAACGTTGGCTAAATGATAAGTCGGCATGCCGTCTGTTTTTAGCAGCACTTGCATGTCGACTTGTGTCCAAGGAATCTCAACCGTACCGCGTAACATGTCATGTACTTGACAGACGCCTTCGGTAGGCACACGCATACGAATGACATGCGGTTTGCCCTCACTGACCAATTGCGCAGTTTTCTCAGGGGCTAAATGGGCACAGCGACCGTCATAACGTGGCGTTTCACCATTGGCCATTTGCGCAGCACGCATGGCATCGAGCTCTTCACTGGTACAAAAGCAGCGAAACGCATGGTCGTTTTCTATGAGCTGTTCGGCGTGCTTTTTATAAATATCACTACGCTCACTCTGACGATAAGGCGCGTGCGGGCCACCAATATCTGGACCTTCCGCCCAGTCGAGACCGACCCAACGCAGCGCATCCAAAATCATTTTTTCAGATTGTTCGGTTGAGCGCGTTTGATCCGTGTCTTCGATACGCAAAATAAATTCGCCGCCGTGGGCTTTAGCAAAAGCTAAATTGAATAGGGCAATATAAGCGGTGCCGACATGCGGAAAGCCAGTAGGCGATGGCGCAATACGGGTACGGACAGGGCGTGTGCTGTTATTTGAAGTCGATGATTGCATCATAAAATTCTCAGAATAGGCTAGTTAATGAATATGGCAGTGAAAAATGAAAAAATAGCAGTGAAAAATGCTAATGATAAATATGAATGACAAGTTTGAATAAAAAATACGGCACAAACAATAGCCGTCAATGTAGAAAAAATAGCGTAAAATATAGCGCTAGTATAACAGAGAGATGGAATATTTTTAACGAAATGCCCGTCTAGCGCTTGACTACCCGTGTATCCTTGCGATAATAATGTTAGACAAGTCATAACTTGTTTATTTTCATCTGATTTTTCACTCTTACTGACCAAAATGGTCGTCATCTACTGAGTCGTTTGTGTCCATATTGAATAATAAGCCAAAAAATACGCCGAATACTAAGCAAGATTCTAAAATGAATCCTTCTTTAGCCACTGTTAATGCTGCATCAGAGGCTGAGCTGTCTGCTGTGGAAAACGATTGTGTGGTAGAGAATGACTCTACTAATCAGCCGACGCAAGAGTCTGTCACTGATAAAGCCAACTCTGATGAATTGAGCTTTGTTCATGATGCGGTGCTGTTACAAGAAACCGTTGCAGCAGTGCTGGGTGTCAAAGCGCTCCCAAAGCAAACAGACGATGCAGAACAAAGCAGTGACAACCAAAATAGCTTGCAGATGAGTGGCATCTACGTTGATGCAACCTTTGGGCGTGGTGGTCATAGCCGACTACTATTAAGTCAGTTGGCCGATGACGCAACCTTGATTGTTTTTGATAAAGATCCAACGGCGATTAGCGTCGCGCGTGAATTGGCAAAGACCGATAGTCGCGTGAAAGTGGTGCACGATAGTTTTGCGACGTTGACGGATAGTCTAGCGGCAATGGGTATCATGCAAGTTGATGGCTTAATGGCAGATTTGGGTATTTCATCGCCGCAAATTGATGATGGCAGTCGTGGTTTTAGTTTTATGCGCGACGGGGCGGTCGATATGCGTATGGATACCAGCCGTGGGCAGTCGGTCGCTGAGTGGCTTGAAAAAGTCGATGATGAAACCTTGGCCAATGTGCTTTATGATTTTGGCGAAGAGCGCCATAGTCGCCGCATCGCCCGTGCTATTAAGCAGATGGACAGTTATGACTCTACTTTGGCAGTGGCTGAAGCGATTAAAGTGGCGCATCCTAATTGGCAGCGCGGTAAGCATCCAGCGACTCAGAGTTTTCAGGCGATGCGCATTTTTATTAACAATGAGCTTGGCGATGTTGACGACTTTTTAGAACAAAGTATTCCGATTTTGAAGGCAGGCGGGCAGCTGGCAGTGATTAGTTTTCACTCGTTAGAGGATCGCCGTATCAAGCAGTTTTTGCAGCGTCATAGTAAAGGGCAATATCCAGAGGATGAGAATTTGCCGATGCCGCCCAATCGTCCACGCTACTTTAGCAAGCCTAAACGCGTGGGTCCAAGCAAAGCTGAAACCAGTCAAAACCCACGCGCGCGTAGTGCGTGGTTGCGTATGGCGACTCGTACTGATACCGACTATCTACCCAGTGTCGAGCAATAACACAGGTAGCGTGATGTTATAGAGAGGGTGTTTGGCTGAGTTGCTGGTGATTGGTTGCCGTCAATTAAGTAGGATAGAAAGTCTGAATACTTACGCGGCTGTTAAAAATCTGTAAACATTATCTGCTAGGCTCGGCTGTTCCTTTTTCGTTTGGTTTTACTTTATTGATGGTTCTGTACAAAGCGTCTTACCGCTCTAAAACAGTTGCCAATTTTCATACTTGAAGTCCACTTTTTGAGAGCGTCATGGCAATATCTGACAAACCCGCAAACCGTCGCGCTGCAATGCCGCATAACACCGATATCGGCGAGCTATTTGTGCGGCGATTTAATGTGGTTAGTATCTATGTAGTGGTGCTATTGCTGTTAGCAGTGGCGATTGTGTGGAGCGGTATCAAAACAGCCGAAGGCGTTCAGCAATATCATCAGGATTATAAAACCTTGCAAGACATGAAAAAACAAGAGCGTAATCTGCAAGTCGAACATCAGCGTTTGCTCATTGAACAGCAGACTTTTAGTGCGACGCCGCAAATCGCTAGCCGTGCGGTGGCTGAACTGGGTATGTTTTCACCGACGCTAAAAGATAAGCTCATTATCCAACCGGGTGTTGCCACAGCACAGGTGCCAGTCGTCGATACTGACTCAGATGAGAATAAGTCTGACGTTATCGAACCACGAGCTGCTACGGATATATCGCCTGACGCTCTTATCACCGATGCCACGGTAGCGGAGGCAGGACAATGAGTGATAAAAAACCTAATGCCAATAGCGGTAAAACGACCTCAAAAAATGCGAATAAAAAGCCAACTAGCGGTAAGGTGACTAAGCCCTTACGTCCTGCCAGTGCAGCCAAATCGGGACAAACAGGCAGTACGGCTGCAAAAAAATCCTCTGGCAACCGTAAGGCTAAATTGTTTGATCGATTGAAAAAGAGTGAAGAGCAAGGTGCTTATACCAGTGTCAAAAACCTGAAAAATAAAAGAGGATTTTTGGGTAAAGCATCTGGCGCTTCCTCTCGCGGCGGTTTTGAGCAAGACAAAAACCGTTTCCGTACTATTTGGGTCATTGCATTGGTTGTCTTGGGTTTGCTGATAGCCCGTGCTTATTATTTACAAGTTGCCAATGCCCAGTTTTATCAAGACAAAGGTGATGAGCTCATCACTAGCGTACGCACGCAAAAATCCTATCGCGGTATGATTACCGATCGCAATAATTTGCCACTTGCAGTCAGTGCACCACTGGCGACGGTCTCCTTTAGTCCGCATGATTACGCGCGCGAATATTACGAGCTTAAGCGTATTATTATCACCAATCCTGAGAGTCCACAGCTGGTTGCGCGTATGCAAAAGCGTTTGGATAATATGGATCTGACCACGCTTGCAGCTGCTGCGAATATTTCGGTCACTGAGCTGAAAAAAGTTACTGCTATCGATGACAGTATTGATGTAACCGATGAAGCAGCAGTTAAAGCAGCGCTGCCATCGGGTGCAGGCTCGCACTATTTGCCGCTACTGAATAAAGTAACGCCTGAGATTGCCCAAAGTGTCAGCACCCTTGATTTTCCTGGCGTCTATGAAAAAAACTTTTTCCAACGTTATTACCCGCAGCCACAACCAAACTCGCAGCTATTGGGTTTTATGGGTCAAAATGTCAGCGATCCTGAAGGTGGTTACGAAGGTCGTGCTGGTATCGAACGCCAATATGAGACTGAGCTGGCAGGTGATGATGGCAAAGTGTTGGTGCTAAAAGACGCCAAACAAAACAGTTTAAAAGAAATTAAACAGATTGAACCAGAAATACCAGGTAAAGATGTGGCGTTGACCATTGATTCGCGCTTGCAGTATTTGCTTTATAAAGAACTAGAGAAAGCAGGGCGTTTGCAAAAAGCGCGCTGGTCAACAGGCATGATTGTTGATGTGCAAACGGGTGAAGTGCTTGCCTTGTCAACATGGCCATCTTTTAATTCTAATAACCTGAATGAGATGACTGGTGAAAACCAACGTAACCGTGCGCTGCTCGATGTCTTTGAACCCGGTTCAGTCATGAAGCCATTCACCGTTGCAGCGGCTTTAGACTCAGGAAAATATACCGCCACTACCTTAATCGATACCAATCCTGGCTCTATTCGTGTCCGTGGTTATACCATTCGTGACCATAATAATTTAGGGCGGATCACGATGGCAACGCTATTACAGAAATCTAGTAACGTCGCCTCGACTAAGATTGCTTTGTCTTTACCAGCTGATGGCATTACCAATATGCAAAAGCAATTTGGTTTTGGTTCAAAGACACCGCTACAGTTCCCAGGGGAAGGCAGTGGGCTGGTTGTCACACCAAAAGAAAAAGAAACATCAAGACGTGCAACGGTTAGTTATGGTTATGGTCTACAGGTAACATTGGCTCAGGTCGCGCAGGCTTATTCGGCGCTGGCGGCAGGCGGTGTGATGCACCCATTGACCCTTATTAAAGATGACAAGCCGCAGCCAAGCAAGCGTATCATGGCACACGAGCAAGCGATGTCTATCGTACAAATGATGGAAAGTGTCACCGAACCGGGTGGTACGGCTAAAGGTGCTGCTATTGACGGTTATCGCGTCGCTGGTAAAACAGGGACGTCGCGCCGTATCAATCCAAAAGGTGGCTACTATACTGACCAATACCGCAACGTTTTTGCGGGTATGGCGCCAGCATCCAACCCTAGGCTGGTCGGCGTGATGCTCATCGAAGACCCGCGTGGTCAGATTTATGCTGGTTTAACAGTCGCGCCAGTCTTTCATAATGTCATGAAAGAGGCGCTGCGTTTATACAATGTACCCTTAGATAAGCCGTTAAAAACGGAAGATTTATAGGCTTAAACGTAAGTTTTTTTAATGTTCAGTTTTTAACTATTTGATGTGTTTTAACCGTATAGGATTTGCCAATGACCCTGTCACCCTCGTCGCCAAGCATTACCCCAGTCACCTTGCAGCAGCTGACTGAATCTAGTAGTAGCAATAACAGGCATGGTGTAGGTATAGAGCAGGCGTTGCAAAAACTATCGACTCAGACGACATTGATTGGGGCGGATTCAAAACCAATGAATTCGTTTCTTGATATTCCATTCCTGCAGTTTCGTTTAGACAGTCGTCAGCTAGAGCCGAACGATGTGTTTGTGTTATTAAAAAGCCACATACCAAACTGTCAAAAAAGTCGCGACTACCTCTATCAAGCCGCTGAAAATGCGGCTTTTATCCTATCAGAAATAGATCCTACGGCTTTGCTTAACACGACTAGTGTATCAAATCATGCCGATATCACTTTACCAAATGATAGTACTGCTAAAGCGCAGCGGCAATTAGCAGCACTGCCTTGCCCCACTTTATACGTGCCCAATATTCGTGATTTTTTAGGAACGCTCATTCAAGCACGTTTGCAATATCAGCAGCCCGTGACCTTGCCAACGGTGGTCGCAGTGACGGGCACCAATGGCAAAACGACTATCAGTCAATTGGTGGCGCAGTTGACGCAGCTGACAGGTATGAGCAGCGCAGTTATGGGCACGGCAGGTAATGGTAGGCTTGGTGCTTTGGTGCAAGCCAGCCATACCACGGGTGATGCCTTAGCGGTTCAGAAGTTTTTATATCAAATGGGGACAGAGAATGCTGAATTATTGGCATTGGAAGCCAGCTCACATGGTTTGGATCAGCAACGTTTACAAGGTATGCCAGTGTCAGTGGCGATTTATACCAATCTTAGCCGTGACCACTTAGATTATCATGCCGATATGACAGAGTATGCCGCAGCAAAAGCTAAACTGTTTGATAAAGCACATTTTCCAGATTTGACACACGCTATCATTAATATCGATGATGAACATGCCCAGATTATGCTCGACACCGCAGATGCCAGTGATTTAACGGTCTGGACGTACAGTTTAGAACCATCAAAATCTGCGACCTTTGTTGCGGCTGAAATCAAACCAAGCTTACAAGGTGTCGAGATTACGCTACGTACAGATTTAGGCGATGGCGAAGTTAATCATTTAGGTATCGTTAGTCCATTACTCGGGCGCTTTAATGTTGCCAATTTGCTTGCCGCAATGGCAGCTGCCGTCGCTTTAGGCATTAGCCTTGAGCGTATTGCCGCAGTGGTGCCGCAGCTACAAGGTGCGGTTGGACGTATGCAGCGTGTGCCGTCTAATGATGGCTGCTTTATCGTTGATTATGCCCATACGCCAGATGCCTTAAGCCAAGTGCTTGCCAGCCTAAAGACCCATTGTAAGGGTCAGCTGTGGGCAGTGTTTGGTTGTGGTGGCGACCGTGATGCGGGCAAACGTCCTTTGATGGCGCAAGCAGGCTTGGCAGGCGCGGATAAAGTCGTATTAACGGCAGACAATCCACGCACCGAAGATCCCAATATCATTTTGCAAGATATGCAAGCGGGCATGACGAGTGAGCAATATCAGCGTACCTATATTGAGCCTGCGCGCCAAGCAGCGATTGAGTATGCGGTCAATCAAGCAGCGGCTGATGATATCGTCGTAATCGCTGGCAAGGGTCATGAGACTTATCAAGAAATTAACCATGTTCGTTATGATTTCGACGACAGTGTTATTTTGCAAAACGCCTTAAAACAAGCAGGGCGTTTATAGCATTTATATGTAAATAATAGCGATTACAGTCAGTTTTTCATGCTATCTAAAAAGTATTAGGGTGTGTCCTCATTTTAAAGATGGTGATAAAAATGAGATAAATTGCCGTCAAACAAGGAAAGTAGCGCAAATAATATCGAGATATTAATAAGCTGGTTGACGATGTTTGGCAAAATTTAGCCATTTCTAGTCCATTTAGATAATAATCGATTGAATTGAGGACACGCCCTAGTCGTTAACTATAAAAAATAAATAAGTAGTCATCATATATATAAGGTAATCATTATGACAGCCGACAACGATAACAGCATTCAGTCGCAAGGGCTGTATGTTTGGCAAGCAGCCAATCTGCTCGCGGCAACCGCAGCACTCGATGGGCATTGGCAGCTGAGTGACGGGCAATCCGACTCAGAAAACACTTCAGTAGATGATGTAATGAGCACTCGTATCGCCACCGATACCCGTACGATAAAACCTGGTGATATATTTTTAGCGTTATCGGGTGATAATTTTGATGGTCACGATTATATCGATACTGCCATCGCGCAAGGTGCGGTTGCGGCTATCATCGCTCGCCCTATTGCTACGGCTGATACAAATAGCATTCCGCAGTTAGTGGTGAGCGATACCCGTTTAGCGCTAGGACAATTGGCTGCGTATCGTCGTCAACAGCATCAAAATTTAACCGTTATTGCTATTACTGGCTCTAGCGGCAAGACCACCTGTAAAGAGATGCTGGGTAGTATTTTTGGCAGACTAGCACCGACATTGATTACCCGTGGTAACCTAAATAATGACTTGGGTGTGCCGATGATGTTGCTCGAATTATCCGACCATCATCGCTATGCCATTCTAGAGCTTGGCGCAAACCATATTGGCGAAATTGCTTATACTACCGAGATTGTAAAGCCAGATGTCGCGTGTATCTTAAATATTGGCACGGCGCATTTGGGTGAGTTTGGCAGCCGTGAAGGGATTTGCCAAACCAAGGCTGAGATTTACCATACCTTGAATGACAGCCAATTTGCGATCGTTCCTGATAAAGATGATTTTACCAATCAATTACGCCGTATCGCTGAAAAGCATACGTCACACGTGATTGGTTTTGGTAATACTGATGTCAGTGCCAGCCATTTAGATGTCGAGCCTGAGCGCAGTGAATTTAAGCTGCATATCGGCAATCAAGTCCATGATATCAACTTGCCACTAGCGGGCGAGCACAATGTCAATAATGCTTTAGCCGCTGCTGCTTGTGCCCATGCACTAAATATCGATGTTAGTGATATTGTCGTCGGACTTGAAAATGCGCGTCCTGCTAAAGGGCGCTTGAACAGTCAATTACTGGGTATGCATCGCTTGATTGATGATACCTATAATGCCAATCCGCATTCGGTGCGAGCGGCAGCAAAAGTATTGGCGGCGCAAACGGGCACGCAAGTCATGGTGCTGGGCGATATCGCAGAACTGGGAGAGGCGGCGGTTAGCGAGCATCAAAGCTTGGGTCGTACCATTGCGACAACGGGCATCAATGTGCTGCTGTGTGTTGGTGAATACGCGCCTTTTACCGTGGCGGGTGCACAAGAGGTTTCTGACATCAATGCCCATGCGTTTACCGATAAAGACAGTTTATTGGCGTATTTGAAGCCGTATTTGCAAGCGCAGCAGGCGCAGCCTTGTACGGTGCTGTTTAAAGGTTCTCGTTCCATGCAAATGGAAACCCTTATCAATGCGCTAATCGAGGAGTAGGCGGTGTTAGTTTGGTTGTTTGGCTGGCTTGGCCAGTATTACACGCCGTTTTCTGCGGTTTCTTCGTTGACACTGCGAGCGTTACTCGCGGTCATTACCGCCCTCGCATTTAGCATGTTTTTTGGTGGGCGTGTCATTCGACGTCTGCGTGCACTGAAATATGGTCAAGCGATTCGCAATGATGGCCCGCAATCGCATTTGGCGAAAACTGGTACGCCGACCATGGGTGGGGTGCTGATTTTAAGTGCGATTGGCGTGTCCACCTTACTATGGGCACGTTTGAATAATCCGTACGTTTGGATTTTGCTCATTGTCATGATTATCTTTGGCGCGGTCGGCTGGGCAGATGATTGGCTAAAAATTAAGTATAAAGATCCCAAAGGCTTAATTGCTCGCAAGAAATATTTTTGGCTCTCTATGGGTGCTTTGTTCGTCGGTGTGTCTTTGTATTATATCGCCACCTTGCAGCCAGATATCGCGACCACGCATGAGATGCAGGATTTGCTGCTACCGATTTTCAAAGATTGGATGATTCCTTTTTCAGCAGTGCCGTTTGGTATTGGCTTTATTATCTTTACCTACTTTGTGATTAATGGTGCTTCTAACGCCGTCAACTTAACCGATGGCTTGGATGGTTTAGCTATTTTGCCCGTGGTCTTGGTCGCGGCAGGTTTGGGCGCGATGGCTTATGTATCAGGTGATGTACGCTTTGCTGATTACTTGCATGTGCCTTATATTGCCTATAACTCCGAGGTTCTCATTGTCTGTGGTTCGATGATTGGTGCAGGGCTTGGTTTTTTATGGTTCAACGCCCATCCAGCCCAAGTATTTATGGGCGATGTGGGGGCGCTTGCTCTCGGGGCGATGCTCGGTACGATCGCCGTTATGACCCGTCAAGAAATCGCTTTTGCTATTATGGGTGGTCTATTTGTCGCCGAAGCACTGTCGGTCATGCTACAGGTTGGCTCGTATAAGCTGCGTAAAAAGCGCGTCTTTCGAATGGCACCATTGCATCATCACTTTGAAGAAATTGGCTGGAAAGAGACGCAAGTGGTGGCAAGGTTTTGGATTATTGCCATTATTCTCGTCATCCTTGGGCTCATGACCTTAAAGCTGCGTTAACATAGCCATATCGCTCGAACATTAATATGAATATCATGTCCGCAAAAGCCATCTCACTTTAGTTGAGGTGGCTTTTTTTGTTGCTAACAGTTTGGTTGCTAATAATTTGTTCTTTGCATTTTCTTTCCTGCATTGTTTATCGCGCCTTTTATCACGCAGTAAGCCTGAATTTTGTTAAAATGGCAGCCATATTGCGATGACGTTGAGATACTTGTGAGCTTATTTATTTGTCCCCTTTGCCAATCACCATTACAGCCTGCCGCAGATACGTGGCGCTGCGATGGCAGCTTGCACCCAAAACACACGGCTCATCCATTTGATGTGGCACGTCAGGGTTATGTTAATTTATTGCCCGTGCAACAAAAAAAATCCAAAGCACCGGGCGATAGCCAGCAATCAATCGAGGCGCGCAAACGGTTTTTAAATGCCGGACATTATCAGTCATTACAGACGCTTATTTGCCAAAAAATGAGGGAATTGTTGGCGAAAAATGAGTCGGTCGCTGATTCAGTGGCTAATTCAGCAATTGAGCCAATAACTAAAAAGGATAGCAAGGCAATCAATTGGTTGGATATTGGCTGCGGTGAAGGATATTACACGCAGGCAATGGCACAGACGGGCATGGATACGCTCATCGCCGCAGATATCAGTAAACCGGCTGTGGTGGAGCTTGCAAAAGCCAGTAAGGTAGCAGGGCGTCTTTGGTATCAGCAAGTTAAAGACAGTGTTACTAATGCGACAGCCAAGTCGGCAGTCATCTATCCGCTTGTTACCAGCGCTGCCCATTTGCCGTTACGCGCGCATAGCATAAAGGGTATTAGCAGTATTTTTAGCCCTATCTTGCCAGACGCGTTCAATGATGTATTGGCTGCAGACGGTTATTTAATCATTGCCAAGCCAGATATCGGGCATCTAGCGACGATGCGCGAAGCGTTATTTGATAACGTCCGCGAGCATGATTCGGATAAGTTTTTGCATGAATTGGCTCCATACTTTACGATGATGGGTACGGAGCATGTCAGTACCGAGATGACGTTGTCAGCCGCTGATTTGGCTGATTTGATGACTATGACGCCTTATGCTTATCGCGCGCTTAATGAAAAAAGACAGGCGCTACTAGCAGCCGTCGAAACAGAATCCTTTACGACACAAGCTAAGTTTGTCGTTTATATTTTGCAGAAGACAGCAGCTGAATAGAATGGCTTAAGGTCATTAGCCCGTTTAGATATGATCAATTGAATTGAGGGCACGCCCTAATAATGGGTTACAAAACAGGCCCCATCGTGGCGACAATGTTATTCCAGATTTTATAAGATAACGGCCAGTTTTCAACTTGCTCACGAGTGACCTCTTCAGAATCAGCGATATACTGGTATTGTCGCTCAACGATGGCCGCTGTGAGCGTTTTATCGCTAAACACAATGTTGTTTTCATAGTTTAAATCAAAGCTACGCAAGTCTAAATTAGTCGAGCCAATCAGACTGATTTCGCCATCGATGGTCAAGGTTTTTGCGTGTAATAGACCGGGTTTATATTCGTAAATATTGACCCCCGCTTCAAGCAGCTGCCAGTAATAACTGTGACTGGTAGCAGCCACGACGATTGAGTCGTTATTCTTTGGGAAAATCATGGTTACCTGTACACCGCGATAAGCGGTCGCACACAAAATGCTAACGAGCGAATAATCAGGCACAAAATAAGGCGTTGAGATGATCAGGGTTCGTTTTGCCTGACCAATTAAGACACCTAAAAATTGTGGCGTGGTGCTGCGTCGTTGGGTAGGACCATCAGAAAAAACCTGTGCAGCAAAGCCTTTTGGCGGCAATGTGACTGGTAAAGGTGGCGGTGATGTTATTAGTAAAGGCTCCTCAGTTTCTGGCTGTGGGGATTTTTGTTGCTTTGGTTGTGGGTCAATAAAATAAGGAAAGCTGTCAAGCGGCGTATCAGGATTTTCAGTCAGCCAATCACTGGCAAACAACATCTGATTCTGTGCCACCACCGGTCCTTCGACCCGCAGCATAATGTCTACCCACGGCGCAAATTTTGGCTTTACACGAAACTCAGGATCAGCGCAGTTGCGACTGCCACAGTAACCGATTTTGCCATCAATAACCGTAATCTTGCGGTGATTTCGCAAGTCAATCCGGCTAAACATGAGTACCTTTAAAATATTACTAATTGGTAGGGCAACACTGACTTGTACGCCAGCTTCTATCATTTCCTGCCATATCTTTGAGCCGACCATTTTTCGTGAGCCCATACCGTCAACCATTGCTCGGCATATGACGCCGCGCCTTGCCGCTCGTATGAGCGCTTGAGCAGTATCGATTCCCATACCATCGATTAGCCAAATATAATACAGCACATGAATATGATCGGTCGCTGCATCAAAGTCGGCAATCATACGTTTGCGCGTCTCAGCCGCATCTGCCATCAGCTCTGCGTGATTGCCCACCGTTGTATGATAGCCAGTTGCATTGGCAGAGTAGGCAAAGGCCGCTTGGTATTCAGGTTTGATAGCCTCCGACAAAGCGATGTCATCACCAAGTACTTCGGGACTATATGCGCTTAATTTATCGATGATCTCTTTACGTTTGCGCGTAAAATCGCGTCCTAGATGCACCTCACCAAACATCCAATAAATTACAACCCCCAGATAAGGCAAAATGAACAATATCACGAGCCAAGCGAGCCGAGCGGGCGAGGTCAGATCATGGCGCGCAAGCACTCGCAAAGAGATCAGTATCAGTAGCATAAAATGAACAGTTAAAAAGATATCCAATAGCATAATGCGCTCCATCATTATTATTTTTATTTGCAGTATTTATTAGCGGTTCTTACTGATTATAACGCACTGTAAAATTACCACCGTTTTGATTGGTAAAAACAGCAATGCGGCAACGCTGGAGCTATGATACTTAGCAGTAAGCTTGTTCAAACTGGTGAAATATACACCTCCATCAATACTCTCCTAACAACCAGCCACTGACAAAGGCAAAATACTCGCGAAACCAAGCGTTATAACGAATGGATAAAGGTGTGGGACTGGCGACGGTGATCGGTTGTGTATAGCCCTGATGTCGCGCAATGCTGGCCGCGCGAATGCTATGAAAGTCACTGGTAACGATGGCGATAGGATCAGTGATAGATAGCCCTTTTGCTTCTAACAACGCTCGGCTGTTAGCGAGGTTTTCTTCCGTACTGGTACTTTTACCTTCTTGTAAAATGCGTTCGAATGGCACGCCATGTGCCTCATGCAAATATGTGGCCATGATATCGGCTTCGCTACGTGTACGCTGAAAACCAACGCCACCACTGGTTATCACCAAAGCATCTGGTTGTGTCTCGATAAGGGGCACAGCGGTGTCCAAGCGCTTGGCGAGCGTCGGTGTCGGCTTACCTGCAACCGTGCCAGAGCCTAATATAATAATCGCTGCCACTGTCGGTGCAGGCTGCTTGCTAAGCGCAATCTGCTGTTGTAATGACCAAATAAATAGAGCGAAGCTCAACAACCAAAGTATAAATACAGCCCATAACCCATACCAAAGGCGGTTAAAGCCATAATGTTGGCCGCAAAACCTGCGTATTGCATGCCAAAACATCCCATGTATGACAAAAACCATGCCGAGTAAAAAAGGTACAACCGAGCCGAAATTAACTTTACCGACGACCATCAATGCAGCGCAATCGATGATAAGTATGATGCCGATAACAGATAAGAGGCCACGAGTAACGGAAATTAAACCTTTAGACATAGTGAAAGACGCTTTTATTCAAGTGAATGGAATTTCTGATAGTGGCTTATAAAAGTAGGCGGTAATGAGCTATGTTTTAACCCATTATTAATCTATTTTTAACCTGTCTTTATAAAATATAGTGATTCTGGACATATTGAATGCACAGTTCATGAAACGCTTGTGCTGGCGGTGAAATCGTTTTATTTGCCAATTTAAAAATACCAATTTGTCTGTCTAAGGCAGGTTCAAGTAAGTCGAGCCATACCAATTCTGGCTCATTCGACGGAAAGGCGAGCTTGGGTAGGGTGGTTATGCCAAGATCATTGCGTAATAATGAAAATAAGGACGTAATATTCTCGACTGTGTAACGCGCATTGCGGTTGAGCACCTCGGCGGGTGTGTTTTCGAGCAGTCGACAAGTGCCATTATAAATAAAAGGCTGGGTCATCAGTTGTTGCCATTTAAGCCCTGCTTTTTGTTGGTTTCTTGACGGTTTTACTGGTTGATTTAACGAATTGCTTTTTAAGCAGACCACGCCAATCGGGTCAGATATGAGCAAGGTGAAATCTATATTTGATTGGTCGATACTGGTGCAGTTGCCCAATGCCAAATCGATTTCACCTGCCAATAAACGATTGGCCACACCGACAGAGTTATCATCTATTAGTACAATCTCGACATCAGGATATTTCTTGGAGTACTCAACCAACACGCTAGGCAAGAGTTTTGTCACCAGTGATGGCACGCTTGCAATCCTTATTTTGCCTTTATCGCCAGCGGCTGCTCCTTTTAAATCATCCTCTAGCGCTTGATAAACCGTCATAAACTGCTCAATTTTGGGTAAACAAGTCTCGCCAAAAGGCGTGAGTGTTGCTTTATTTCCTCCTTCAAATAAGCGCTGACCCAGTGTTTTTTCCAATTCCTTTATCGAGGCAGACAACGCCGCTTGCGAGCGATTGGCTCGATCCGCCGCCGCCCGAAAGCCGCCTTCCTCTACCACGCATAAAAAGTGACGTAATTGCTGTAATTTCATAGGCTTATTCTTCACCACTATTAATATATAAGATATCGTCTATGATAGATTAAATCTATCATATTCTAAATTTAATTAGTTAGATTTATCGTTAGTACTTGGGTAGGATAACTCTATAGCAATCGCTGCCCAATCATTGATCAAAGGATATGACGACATGACGACTCATTCAACCAAACAAGCCATCAAAACCTCACTTTATGCGTCTAAAGCCCCTCTAGAATGGGCGATCACTGGCAATGGTACGTTGTACACCGCGCAGATTCCTATCGATGAAAATGGTGATGTGGTTGCAGGTGGTATTGAAGCGCAAACCCGTCAAACGTTAGACAATCTCAAGCACACACTAGAATGTGCCAATGTTGGTATGGATTCGGTACTACAGGTCATGATCTATGTGACCGATCGCGACTATCTAAAAACGGTCAATCAAGTTTATGCTGAATACTTTGAAGCACCCTATCCAAATCGGGCAGCGCTCGTGATAGCAGGACTGGCTCGTGAAGAAATGCTGGTTGAGCTGGTCGTATATGCCGCTGTGCCTTAAAACTAATTTTAATATTCCATCTTTTAATACTTTATCAAGGAAGCTCTTATGTCAGCACACACTGCCCAACAGATATTGCAGCAAGACCCAACCAAATCACTTTATATCAATGGTGAATGGCAGGCGGGCGTAAATACCGTTGCCAATATTAACCCATCTGATATCACTGACACTATCGGTGAGTTCGCACAAGCCAGTGGCGATCAAGTCAAAGAGGCAATAGCGGCGGCGCGTCACGCTCAGCCAAAATGGGAAGCGACTCCTTTAGAAAAAAAGCAGTCTATCCTACAAGCGATTGGCGATGAAATGATTGCTCGCTGTGATGAGCTAGGTACGCTGTTGTCTCTTGAAGAAGGCAAGCCGTTTGCGGAAGGTCGCGGCGAGATTTACCGCGCAGGTCAGTTCTTTCATTATTATGCCGCCGAAGTGTTGCGTCAAATGGGCGACCTTGCCGACTCTGTACGTCCGGGTGTGAAAGTTGAGGTCACCCGCGAAGCTGTCGGTGTGGTCGCGATTATTTCACCTTGGAACTTCCCAACCGCCACTGCTGTGTGGAAAATCGCCCCAGCCTTAGCCTTTGGCAATAGCGTCATTTGGAAGCCTGCGAATTTAACCCCTGCCAGCGCGGTTGCATTGGCCGAAATTATTCACCGTCAAGGCATGCCTGAAGGTACATTTAACTTGCTATTAGGTGGCGGCTCTAGCGTTGGTGATGCGCTTATTAATTCTACAGATATCGATGCGGTTAGCTTTACGGGTTCTGTGCCAACAGGTCGCAAGGTCGCTGCTGCGACGGCACCGAACTTTATTCGTTGTCAGCTTGAGATGGGCAGCAAAAATGCCTTGGTTATCGCTGACGATGCCGATTTGCAAGTTGCTATTGATGCGGCGGTGGCTGGTGCGTTTGGTGGTTCGGGACAAAAATGTACCGCTTCTTCGCGACTCATCGTAATGGATAGTATTCATGATGCCTTCGTCGAAGGTGTGGTCGCAAAAATGAAAACTTTAAAGGTCGGTCATGCGCTTGATGACGGTATCTTTATGGGTCCTGTTGTCGATGACAAGCAGCTGGCGTCAAACATGGACTGGATCGAAAAGGCCAAGCAATCAGGTGCAAATTTAGCCTTTGGTGGTGAGCGTTTAGAGATGCCGCATGACGGCTACTATATGTCGCCTACGTTATTTACCGAGACGGACAACAGCTGGGATATCAACCAAGAAGAAGTGTTTGCACCGCTCGCTTGTGTCATGCGCGTCAAGAATTTAGAAGAAGCGATTGCGATGACCAATGATACGCGCTTTGGTTTGACAGGCGGCATCATTACGCAAAGCTTGCGTAGCAGCGCGATATTTAAAGAGCAAGTACAAGCTGGCTGCGTGATGGTCAATCTAGCGACTGCGGGTACCGATTACCATGTGCCGTTTGGTGGTCGTAAAGAGTCGAGCTTTGGCCCGCGTGAGCAAGGTCAATACGCTAAAGAGTTTTATACCATCGTCAAGACTGCTTATCAAAAAGCGTATTGATTTTTAGTAAAGGGTAGCTTTTGTAGGCTGGGTTTTTAACCCAGCATCGTAATTTTGCAAAGTCTTAAGCTGGGTTAAAAACCCAGCCTATGCCAAAATTTACTTAGAAAACAGCCGACACTATTTGTAAAAGCATAAAAAGGGAATTGATATGTACCAAAATCATATCGTCATCGACGGATTACAGTATAGCCATTGGGATCGCGACTACTTCAAGATGCTAAAAGATAGTGGTATCAATGCAGTACACGCAACCTTGGTCTATCACGAAGATGCGCGTCAGACCATGACACGTTTCGCTGAATGGCACGCACGTTTTGAGCAAAATGCTGATTTGATTTTACCCGTGTACTCGGTTGCTGATATCAAAACGGCAAAAGAGCAGGGTAAAGTCGGTATCTTTTTTGGGGCACAAAACTGCTCACCAATTGATGACGAAATTGGCCTGATTAGCGTCATGCGCCGCTTGGGTTTATTAATTATGCAACTGACTTATAACAACCAAAGCTTACTAGCGACTGGCTGTTATGAGCAGAACGATAGCGGTATTACGCGTTTTGGTCAGCAAGCCATCGCTGAGATGAATCGCGTCGGTATGATTATCGATATGTCGCACAGCGCTGAGCAATCAACGCTTGAGGCGATAGAAGTCTCCTCGCGTCCGATATGTATCAGCCATGCCAATCCAACGACTGCGCACGATGCCCTGCGTAATAAATCAGATACGGTCATTAGCGCCTTAACCAAAGCGGGCGGGCTGTTAGGTTTTAGCTTATATCCGTTTCATTTGCCGAATGGTAGTGATTGTACGCTTGATGACTTCTGCACCATGATTGCCAATTGCGCTGATAAATACGGTGTCGAGCATTTATCCATTGGTAGTGACTTGTGTCTCAATCAACCCCAAGCCGTGCTTGAGTGGATGCGTAATGGGCGCTGGTCAAAAGCGATGGACTATGGTGAAGGCAATGCCAATAATTCAGGTTGGCCAGATACCTTGCCGTGGTTCGCTGGCAAGGAGGGTATGGAAAACATCTATAACGGTTTGCTAAAACATGGCTTTAATGAGATTGACGCTGGAAAAGTCATCGGTCAAAACTGGTTTGATTTCCTTGGAAATGGCATAAGGCCTTTAGCATAAAGGATAATTCTAGCAAGTTATCGCTAAAAATCGCTATAGGACGACAGACGTTTTATAGCGCATACCCATTTGAAATAGATAGCTTTGAAGTAAATGCCTTTGAAATCAATAATATAGTGAGGTTATCTGGTTATATCCTCATTGCGATACCTCTGATTTAAAACGCAACATTAGCCTTAGCATATGGAGCCACATCATGGCCGATTTAAAGGGACTTAACCAAGGTGAGCAAGGATGCTCAAACGCTGCCAATAGCACAGCGGATAAGGTCAGCACTGTACCAGCTGCTGCCGATATTGATGCGTTGGGGCTAAAAAACCCGGCCTTTCGGTATAGTGGCGGGTTTATTACGATTTTTGTGCTCATGGCGATTTTTGCAGAAGCACAGTTAGCAACGATCGTGGATGTTGGTTTTAAATGGTCGGCCAATATCTTTGGCCCTTTTTGGCAAATTCTGCTTCTCGCTACTTTCGTCATCGCTTTAGCGGTTGGTGCAGGTCGCACGGGTCGTGTGATTTTGGGCAACTTACCAAAGCCTGAAATGGACAATTTCAAGTGGATGGCCATCCTATTTTGTACATTGTTGGCTGGCGGTGGGGTTTTTTGGGCGGCGGCAGAACCTATTGCTCATTTTGTGTCAGCGCCTCCTTTATACGGTGAGTCACCAGACTTGCAACAACGAGCATTTAACGCCTTATCACAATCTTTTATGCATTGGGGATTTTTGGCGTGGTCGATTGTCGGTAGTTTGACCGCGATTGTGGTCATGCATTTGCATTATGACAAAGGCTTGCCGCTGAAACCTCGCACACTTCTTTATCCTATGTTTGGTGAGCGCGTACTTACTGGTCAAACGGGCGCGATTATCGATGCTTGTTGTATCGTCGCCGTTGCCGCTGGTACGATTGGTCCTATCGGTTTTCTGGGTCTACAGACCAGCTATGCCCTCAATACCTTGTTTGGTATTCCTGATACTTTTGCCACCCAACTTATCATTATCATATTCGCGATTGCGCTTTATACCTTATCAGCGATCAGTGGTCTTGCTCGAGGCATGCAATTGCTCAGCCGCTTTAATGTCATCTTGGCAGTTGCGCTGATGGTCTTTATTTTGATATTTGGGCCGACCAATTTTATCGTCAATGGTTATATTCAAGGTGTCGGCACGATGGTCGATAACTTTATTCCGATGGCCACTTTTCGCGGTGATGAAGGCTGGCTTGGCGGTTGGACCGTGTTCTTTTGGGGTTGGTTTTTGGGTTATGGCCCGATGATGGCCATCTTTATCGCTCGTATTTCACGTGGTCGTACCATTCGTCAATTGATTACCACCGTATGTATTATTGCGCCGCTCGTTACCTGCTTTTGGTTCACCGTCGTTGGTGGTTCGGGTCTGGCGTTTGAGATTGCCAATCCGGGCAGTGTCAGTAGCGCCTTTGAGGGCTTTAACTTACCTGGTGCACTATTAGCCGTTACCCAGCAATTACCCTTTCCTTTAATTACCTCGATATTATTTCTAATTTTAACCACCGTTTTTATCGTCACGACAGGCGATTCGATGACCTATACCATCAGCGTCGTCATCAGTGGCGAGCGTGAGCCAAACGCCATGATTCGTACCTTTTGGGGCATCATGATGGGTGTAACAGCGATTGTTTTAATCTCGCTTGGTTCAGGGGGCGTGACCGCATTACAGTCCTTTATCGTGATTACCGCTGTGCCAGTCTCTTTTATCCTGCTGCCATCGCTATGGAACGGACCACAAATTGCCCAGCAAATGGCGCGAGAGCAAGATTTGTATCGACCTAATCAGGTAGAGGTAAGACATAAAATCAGCGAAGAAAAACGTGCTAAGGAAAAGCTTACTCAAAAAACTGATTGATCACCAAACGGTCAAGGTCAAAACAACGATCCTCAAAACGGCTGAATATTTATTTACCAATAGATATCATCATTGAGATTATTAACAAAGCTGCTGGCTCAGTATATTAGGTAAGGTAGTGAAATTATGAATATGATTCATGCAAATAATGAAAGCATTAACGTCAAGCCGCCCCAACTTACCACTGAATTTCGTACTCGTGACGTGATTATGAATGCAGAAAGGTTGGGCGCGATGCACCAAACTCGCATTAGCTTTGTGCGCACGTTACTGCGTAAGATTGATAGAGAGCAATGGACGCTCAGTACCCATTTGTGGGGTTTGGATGAGCAAGGCTATGGCACGGTTATTTATCGCCTCAATACCCCAGAGCATCTGTATCATCTGGTGGTTTTTTGTAATGAGCTGGCTGATGAAGAGCGTAATGATAGGGTGATTGCCCAAAAATGGGATGTGACCTTTGGTCTGGTCTTTGGTGAGATAAGTGAAGAGTTACTGGATAATCTACAAGCCAACGTACCGCTGCAAGAAGCAGGTCGCAACTCTAATATGGTGATGGTGCTGGCACGAGCAAATAAAAGCGTACGGGTCTTTGATCATATCGTTAGCTCACTCGCCATTGGTCAGCAACCAGATTTAGATATACTTGCGCAAGTGGGTTATATATTGCGCACTACTGCCGTCTATGGCAATGGTAAGTTTGGTATTTATGACTTTAAACCGTTAGATCACAGTGCAGATTTTGATCAATCCTTTCGAGCGCAGATGTGTGCCGTGTATTTGCTGCGTGAGTTTAGCTTAGATTGGGTCGATTATTTGGCAAAGCAAAAAGGGGGTGATAATGCCATTTCGCTACATCCAGAGATTAAGCGTTACTTGGGAGTTGGTAACGCCACCGGTCTGGGCATGGCACCGTATCTAATCAACCATCCTTGTGTCGTCGATCAATGGCTAACTACCCGTGAAGAAGCGTTGCAAGTGACACTGATCTACCAGATTGAACCCAAAAAAACCGTATATTTTGCCAGTTTAATCAAACGTGCTATTCAGCATTTTAGCGAGATTGTTACCATCAATGAGTCGCAAATCAAACTCAATGAAGCGGTCGTTGCAGAATTAGCCGTATTACAAAATAATTTGATGGCAACCATTAATCACTACAGTACATGGGCGGAGTTCTTACAAGCTCACCATCATCTAAGCCTTGAGAGCCAAGAAGTGATTATCTCTTGCTTGATGGAGCTTTATCCTGAGCGTGTCGATGCGTTTCAAGAAAAAATAAATGCCGATGAAACGCTGTCGCTACCGAAAGGCAAGGTGATCCAAGATTTAATCGATGTATTAGAGCGATATTATCAGTGGGCGATTAATATTGATTTTAGCCAGCCCGATAATAGCCATTGGTTTTGGTATCGTTCGGTGGATAAAGAAGAGCCAAGGATGGGCGTGCGCGGGCAAGAACCGGGTGCTGATCGTGAGCTTGCATTAGACATCGCACGGCAAGCAAATAAGCTGTATCTCGCGTTGAAACCCACCGATCCAAAGCAGCTCATTTCAGAGTTCATCTTAAATCAGCCAAAATATCGCTCGATTGCGCGCCGCGTTTGGACGATAGGACATAAGCCACTGGGCGATATTCAGATGAATGTCTTGCATAAAACCGCATTACCCATGCACCTGTTACGGTGTAAATTATCGATGTTTGGTGCCACCAAGTTCGATCCCAGATCAGATCGCTGGGTGCGGATCACCTTGTTTCAAGGTGCGCCTTTGTTTGCAGAAGTGCATAGTGATGAATGGCTGTTTCCTTTATTACCCGATTTATCGAAAGAGCAGGGAGGTTTGACTCATGATCGTATCGCATAATGAAATCGTGACGATAGTACACAAAGCCTTTACTGGGATGCACCGTGAAGTAGGCGAAGCGGATGTGATTGCTACTATGGTCGCTGAGTTACAGATGGCGGGCTTGGACGGTATCAGACACTTTAACAATGCCAGTCCGTATATCTTAACTGAGCACGATACGCCAATCGATATCGTCCATCAACAAGACGGCGCTATTCGTTTAGATTTGCATGGTAGCAGCTTGGCTTGTCACTTGCCGACTATCATCGATTATGCGCTTGAAAAAATGGGTGATTTGGCGCATTTTCATATTTATTTACAGAACTGTCATAACCGCTGGTTGGCTTATAGCGAGCTGGTGGGGCTGGCTGCCAAAGGCTTTGCTTGTCTGGCTAAATGGGACAATGGCTCTGTGCCCAAGCATACATTATTTACGTTAAATCAAGGTTTTGTGTATCCTGATTTATACTTTTTTGACCAAGCACAAGCCAATTATAATACCAATGATATGATTATTGAAATTGCGACCCAAAATTTTGATATTGAACAGGACATACAGCATTTCAATCATAAAATATCGACAGATGAGCTATTTGAAACCCATCAGCGCGCATGGAAAGAAGGCATCTATGTCGACGATGAGCAGTGGGCGATACTCAAAAAAACGGCTGCGGCGATGTTGGTAGAAAATAGCGAAACATCAAGTAAAAGTGCGGGAGGGGCGTAAGCGAGAGGAATGTAATAAATAAAAGGTTACAAAATGACATAGGCAAATAGATTAAGCCAAAAAGAGGTTTATAATTAAAAATTTCAGAAAGTATTTTGGATTAAAAGGTATTTCGGAGTTGTTTGAACAGATGGGAAAAGCTAGAGGCTTTGATTAAGCAGAATAAGATTGGCGGTGAAGGAGGGATTCGAACCCTCGATACGCTATTAACGCATACACACTTTCCAGGCGTGCGGTTTCAGCCACTCACCCACTTCACCGTTTTTAGACGGCTTAGTATAGCGGATACTGTCTAGAATGTCACGACTTGCACCTTATCTTTCTTTATTTACAAACGCCTGCTACGATAGCGTATACGTAATGACAAGTATAGATGGTTGAAAGTTGAATGATAAGTTTCGGTAGGCTCAATGCCCGTTTGAAAAACAGTATTACAATGACCGTGATGGCGGTGGTCGTAAGCATAACTTCAGCGCATGCTGATGACTTTACTCAGTGTAGCGAGTCTTTTTATGGCGGTGTCTATCCTGAGTTTATTAATACCAAGCTAAGCAACAAAACCCAAGCTTTATGCATGGATGGTTTTGCCGTTATGTATTCTGGCGTATCGCGTACACCGCTTTGGTCGGCAGAATATTTGGATCGCAAGCGTTTACAACAAGCAAAAGAAATCGATCGTGAAGACAGCTTTCATGAAGAAAGTAGGTTACCAAAATCCGCACGTGCTTCATTGTCCGACTATTCAGGCTCTGGCCATGATCGCGGGCATTTAGCGCCCAATGCCGATATGGCGAATCGCAGTCAACAATATGATAGCTTTAGTCTTGCCAATATCGCCCCGCAGTCACCGCGCAACAATCGCTATATCTGGCGTAATATTGAATCAGCCACTCGCTATTTGACCCAGCAATATGGAGAGGTTTATAGCATTACTGGAGTAGCCTTTACTGGAAAAACAACCAAGCAATTGGCAGATCGTGTACTGGTGCCCAGCCATTTTTTTAAAGCCGTCTACATACCAGCGATTAATCAAGCAGGGGTCTATTATGCACCCAATGATGAGTCAGAACGCATAGAGGTTATTAGTGTTGATGAACTCTCGACCAGAATTGGTATCGATGTGCTGCCCGTCTTGGATGCCAAAACCAAAACACAGGCATTTGATCTGCCATTAAAGGCGGGTGAAAGCTCCGAGTTGCCCGATGAGCCAACAGAAGAGCCGGCCTGGATGCTGTTTGTTTGGGCGATTCTTGAGTGGGTAATCGTCCAATTGCAAGCATAATGCCTTTATGACACAAGTCTATATATAATAAAAGGCACAAAAAATCCAAAAATTACGCAAGGTACTAATAAAAAGGAGAATCAAATGATTGATCCATTTGCCAATGACCACCAAAGCATGCAAATTGGTGAGCTTATCATCGAAAACCAAACAGATAAAATTATTATATATGGCGATATTGATTTGACTCTTGATGCTACTGGATATGAGCAAGCGCAACAGTTACATGAACTAACAAGCAAGATTCTTCAGGCGTTTGAAAATAATTCTATTTACAATAATAGTCAGCATAAGTCAAAAGAAAAAGATGACCGGTTGGATAAAAATATCGACAATCCTTTTTTATAACTATTTGATATAGTTCAATTTTTATAGAAATAATAAACTATAAAAAAATTACTAGGCAAAAGCTTAAAATTGCTTATAATGAGTCAAGACATCGCTTATGTCGTATAAAATTTTGATGAGCAGTTTTTTTAGATGCGCTAACCACTCGCAAAGAGTAGAAAGTCGCATAGCTGTTAATAGGGATTTTAGCGAAGGATAAGCCTAGGAGATCAGAAACATAACGTTTCGAGTAATCATTGTATGAAGGGAATCAGTCTATGAAATTATTTACCAAAACCACTCTAGCTGTTGCAGGTATCAGTTTAGCAAGCATGGCATTCGCCGCTGATCCTTTGGCCAATACCACGTGGCAGACATTTGATGAAGGTAAGCCAAAAGGTACCGTAAAGATTACTGAGTCAAACGGTGTACTAACAGGTACGCTTATTGCTACCAACTCAGCCAAAGGTAAAAAGCACGTTGGTACGACCATTATTAAAGGCTTAAAGTCTGATGGTGGTGGCAAATATAGTGGCGGTACGATCACTGATCCTGAAAAAGGCAAAGACTATCGTATGACCGCAAACTTGAGTGGCAACACCTTAAATCTAAAAGGTTATATCGGTCCATTCTCACGCAGTCAAACGTGGAAAAAGAAATAAACCGATAGCTTATTTTTAGTATTAGACCTAATATTTATAAATAAAAATCCCGCAATACCTTTTGGTAATGCGGGATTTTTAGTACATATATTTTAATATTGGCTTCAGAGCTTATCTCACAAATTCTGGATATGCTTCCATACCACACTCTGCTATATCCGCACCTTCATACTCATCTTCTTCAGAGATACGCAGACCAATCACTAATTTGATAACCGCCCAAGTGATTAAGCTGGCGATGAATACCCAAGTAAAGATAGTGGCTGCACCAGCAATCTGACCTACGAACGATGCTGCTGGGTTGGTAATCGGTACGATAAGTAGACCGAACAGACCGACTACACCATGAACTGAGATAGCACCCACTGGATCATCTATTTTTATTTTATCCAATGCTAAGATAGATAGCACAACGATAACGCCAGCGATCAAACCAAACAGTGTTGCTTGTAATGCAGATGGGGTTGAGGGTTCTGCTGTGATAGCGACTAATCCTGCGAGTGCACCATTTAAGAGCATGGTTAAGTCGGCTTTGCCAAAGATGATGCGTGCTATTATTAAAGCACCAATTGCACCGCCTGCCGCTGCTGCATTGGTATTCAAAAACACCATAGCAACCGAGTTAGCACTGGCAATATCACCCAGTTTTAGCACCGAGCCGCCATTGAAACCGAACCAACCCATCCAGAGAATAAGTGTTCCAAGCGCTGCCAGTGGTAAGTTGGCACCTGGAATGGCGCGTATTTCACCATTAGGGCCATACTTGCCTTTACGTGCACCTAATAATAATACCCCTGCCAATGCAGCCGCAGCACCCGCCATATGGACGATACCGGAACCTGCAAAATCAGAAAAACCCATGTCGCCTAAATTGAACATCCCAAATACATCATTGCCACCCCACGTCCAGCTACCCTCTAATGGATAAATGACACCAGTCATCACCACAGCAAATAATAGGAACGACCACAGCTTCATGCGCTCAGCCACCGCTCCTGAAACGATCGACATACAGGTTGCAACAAACACCACTTGGAAGAAAAAATCCGACGCAGCGGAGTAAACAGAATCACCGTCAAAGCCATTTTCAGCGGAGGCTGCTAGGGCATCTGCTACCAGCGTTTCATTACCCGCGATACCGCTCAAGAATAGGTTGCCACCATACATAATGGCATAGCCGCATATCATGTACATGGTACAAGCGGTGGCAAAAAGTGCGATATTTTTGGTTAAAATCTCAACGGTGTTTTTTGAGCGGACGAGTCCAGCTTCTAACATGGTGAAGCCTGCTGCCATCCACATGACGAGCGCCCCGCACATTAAAAAGTAAAACGTGTCAAGTGCGTACTGGAGCTCGAAGATTTGATTTTGCATGTTAATTCCCCCTTGAATTGATGCAATACAGCTATCGGTATGATCTATAAATCTGTGTCTATATGGCCTTGCGCGTTAGATAGCGTCAGGGCCTGTCTCGCCCGTACGAATACGAATAACTTGCTCGAGTGCAGTGACAAAGATTTTGCCGTCACCAATCTTGCCCGTGCTAGCGATGCGAGTGATCGCTTCGATAGCAGGTTCGACCATCTCATCAATAACAGCCACTTCGACTTTTACTTTAGGTAAGAAGTCCACCACGTATTCTGCGCCGCGATAGAGTTCTGTGTGACCTTTTTGGCGACCGAAACCTTTGACTTCAGTAACAGTGACACCTTTAACACCGATGTCAGAAAGCGCTTCACGTACATCATCGAGCTTAAACGGTTTTAAGATCGCAGTGATTAGCTTCATAAAATATTCCTTATTTGTGTGATGCCGCAGGTTGATCGAAGCATTGTGGTGCATCGTATCGCTGCCATGCTAACTATTAGTCATTCAAGAACTGTGCCAATTTACTCAAGGGGGATAGGTAAGATTGGATTTGTTTGTTCAAAAACAGCCATAGTTATGGCAAAAAATACTGGTTATGCTGCAATGGTATAAACCACCGTTATGAGCATAGAGAATGCGAATTAACCTTTAGCGTTGAACTGACGAAAACTTTATTATAACCAACTTTTTAGGTGCTTGGGGAGACCATCCATCTATTTCCTGTGATGATTTGCTAACCTAATTTGGCATATGAAACGAATCACTTGAGGAGAAAGTAGGGAAAATTGTGTGATACGGTAAGCGGCAGAGCTTAACATGGATGTATAGGCTCTGCGCTCAAAGAGAGAGGGGTGGCTGTGTAGATCGGCTAAAGCCTATACCTTTGGGAAGAGTAGGTAGGGGGTTTTGGTGCTACCGAGCAGTTTTTTTGTGTCGCTACCTTTTAGAAGTTCACGCAGACGAGATTGGCCAAAGGCACCGGTCATCAGCATACCGATATCATTTTCATTTTGATAATAATTCAAAGCTGAAGTGACATCGCGGCAGTCCAGCAATGCTTTTTTAGACTTGATGCCTGCTTGTTTGAGCCGCGCATAAGCTTCACGTAGCGAATCGCAATTTTCAGAGTTTTCTTTACCGACCATCACGATATGAACAGTTAATGCGCGAACCAGTGAGGTTTTGCAGAGCCAATTGAGCAATTTATGTGAAGTAGGACTGTTGTCAAAAGCAAATAACACGGTCGTAGGGGGCAAAAATGGTGCATGAGTCACCAAAATGGGGCAGTGACTGACTCTAATTAACTGGCTCAATGTCGATTTGCAGGTGACATTGTGACCTATAACGATCAATTGTGCTTTGTCATCGACGTAATCGATACTTTCATTGAGGTGTTCATGGCGATGCAAAGTGTAGGTTTTTAGTTTTTGTCGCTGCTGCTCGCAATAGGTGGTGGCTTGATGAAGCAAAAGCTTGCCTTGGGCTTTTAGCTCACAATTACTCAAGTGCTCCTTGGTGGTGAATTGCTCTAGCAGCATGCTTTCATCATCGATATTCAGACAGCCTGAATAATTCACAGCCGCTTTTTGTTGCAAGCTCGGTACAGAATGCAATAGTCCAACAGGTGCTTGTAGACGAGTCGCGGCCCACATGCTGGCTTCTAACACTGCTTGCACGTGGTCTGGGCAGTCCAAGCAGGCAATCACACTATCTGGTTTTAAATTACTCATAAGACCACCACATTATTCCAATATTAAAAAGACAGAATAAAAAGACAGCTGCTTGGCTCAAGGGTGGGGCGATAATGCTTATGCCCAACCCTTTGTACCAATGCAGCTGTTTATTCAACTGTCTATTTATGAGCGGTTAATCAATATTAGCTCAATAAATAGACGTGGCTTTGTTTAATCCAATAAGCCAATATCTCGGCGATCGTGGATAGAGAAGCGATCAATCAGGGTTCGGCTCGCATTATTGAGTCCCACCACTTTGACATCAATGCCCTCACGTTGCAAGCGCATGACCAGTTTGTCCAAGGTGTCTACAGCACTGACATCCCAAAAATGCGCTTGGCTGACATCAATTTGAATACTGTCCAAAGCTTCTTTGGTATCGAAGCTGTTTAAGAACTGGGTCGTAGAAGCAAAGAATACTTGTCCTTGCACATAATAATAACGAGTATTAGTACTCTCATCATACTCACTAAATACTGTTAAGAATTGACCAATTTTATTGGCAAATGCTAGCGCCGATAGCAGCACGCCCACCCCCACACCATAAGCTAGGTTGTGCGTAAATACTGTGGTCAAAACAGTCGCTAGCATGACAATATTAAATGACATCGGATGCGTTTTAAATTCGCGAATAGACTGCCAGTTAAAAGTACCAATGGAGACCATAATCATCACAGCGACCAGTGCCGCCATTGGAATTTGACTGACCCATTCACTTAAGAACACTACCATAATGAGCAGTACGATACCTGCCATCAAAGTGGACAGACGCGTACGTCCGCCAGATTTGACGTTGATCATAGATTGACCAATCATGGCACAGCCTGCCATGCCACCGAAGAAACCTGATACGACGTTGGCAATCCCTTGACCACGACACTCGCGGTTTTTATCGCTTGGCGTATCTGTCAAATCATCGACGATAGTCGCTGTCATCATCGATTCTAATAAACCAACGATGGCAAGTGCGATAGAGTAAGGCGCGATGATCAGTAAAGTATTTAGGTTCAATGGAATGTCAGGTAATAAGAACATCGGTAATGAATCAGGCAAATCGCCCATACTGCCGACATTACGAATATCAAGATTCATATACATGGCGACAGCGGTCAAACCAACGATACAGATCAGCGGTGACGGAATCACGCGACCGATTTTAGGAATCAGTGGAAACAAGTAGATAATCGCTAAGCCCGCCGCCGTCATGATATAAACTGTCATGCCAACGCGTTCAGTCATCGGGTTAAGCTCAGGCAGCTGGGCGGCAAAGATCAATATCGCGAGCGCATTGACGAAGCCAATGACTACCGAGCGCGACACAAAGCGCATCAAATTGCCGAGCTTTAAGATACCCATTACAATCTGAATCCCACCACACAATAAGGTGGCAGCTAGCAAATACTGCAAACCATGCTCGGCGACTAAGTCAACCATCACCAGTGCCATTGCCCCAGTTGCTGCCGAAATCATGCCTGGACGACCACCGACGAAACTGATCACGACTGCGATACAAAATGAGGCATACAAGCCGACTTTTGGATCAACACCCGCGATAATAGAAAAGGCAATGGCTTCAGGAATCAGCGCTAAGGCAACAACCAAACCGGATAAAACGTCGCCGCGAACATTGGAAAACCACTCGTCACGTAAGTTATCAATAAAAGATGTCATAAGTAAACTGCATAGGGTTAGAGGCAAAAAAAGTAATCATTACTCATTCATAAAATGATCGCATCGCTATAAAAGTAGCTATTCATCTTGCTTTTACGGCAACATGTGCTGTGTCATATTGCGGTATTGAGTTATTAAAGGTCAGTAATAAGTAGGTCTATTGATTTACTTACTGGTATCGCTAATACGCTCACCAATAATTGATATGATGATAAATTCAGTGAGATTACCTAAAAAAATAGTTAAAATAAGGTGCTTAAAGCAGGGCGTTTATAAGAGCACCTACAGTAACGAATAGCGTCAGCAATGATATGCTGCGGTAGAGGGTAATAAATAATTTCTCAAATAAAAATAGCCGCTCGACATGACCCGTCTATAGTAGTAACTTTGCCAAACAGAAGTGACAATAGCGTGCTAACTGTGACAACATGCTAAACTAAAATGCTTGGGTAAATACCCAGTCACTTACAGATTAAGGCAACTATTATAGCATTAGCCACTTAATATAAAAACAGGCGCATAATAGCACATCGTCATAAAAAACCAGTACCGAAATCTGAACGATACCGTTATGATGCGTCTCATCTTGACGGCATCATTTTGCTTCTTTATAGACTAGGTTTGTTTGATGCCATTTTGCTCGTCCAACAGAAGGAATAAATATGACCACCAACGCTGCAACAGACGCCTTACTTCACAAAGGCAGTGGTCTACAAGTCGTGGTCGGTTTGGGACAATCTGGATTATCAGTTGCGCGCTATTTGGCCAATCAAGGCTATCAGGTTGCTGTTACTGATGCTCAGGTAACACCTAGCTTAGCAGATCAACTACCCGCTGAGATTAGTATTCGCCAATTTGGTGCGATTGACGCCGAGCTCTTGCAGCAAGCGGCACGTATTATTATAAGCCCCGGTATCTCTCTTGCTACCGAAGCCGTCGCCGCTGCCCGCCAAGCGAATATTCCAGTGGTTAGTGATATTCAGCTATTTTGTGAGGCTTGTACCGTACCGATAGTGGCGATTACTGGCTCTAATGCTAAGAGCACCGTGACCACCTTGGTCGGGCAAATGGCCGCCGATGCTGGTGTCAATGTCGGTGTCGGCGGTAATATTGGCGTGCCAGCGCTGACCTTGCTTGATAATACTGATATGAAACTGGCGGTACTTGAGCTGTCGAGCTTTCAGTTAGAGACGGTGACCAATTTGGGCGCGCAAGTGGCGACGGTTCTAAATATGTCGCCTGACCATTTAGATCGCCACGGCGATATGCTGGGCTACCATCAAGCCAAACATCGTATCTTTCAGGGTGCTAAGTCCGTGGTTATCAATCGCGAAGACGCATTGACGCGTCCGCTCGTGGCTGATAATTTGCCCAGAGTGAGTACCGGTATACATGCTCCTGATAAAGGTCAATATGGTCTTATTACTACTCCTGAAGGTCAGATTTATCTTGCCCACGGTACAGAAAAGCTACTGTCTGCAGATAAACTGTTGATTAAAGGTCGTCATAATCTGCTCAATGCACAGGCAGCCTTAGCGTTAGGCGAACTTGCTGGTTTGCCATTGGGCAGTATGTTGAATACCTTACAGCAGTTTACTGGACTTGAGCATCGTTGCCAGTATGTGGCAAATGCTGCAGACATTGATTATTTTAATGATTCAAAAGGCACCAATATCGGCTCAACGATGGCAGCTATCGAAGGGCTGGGCGCAGTCTATGCACCAAAGGATGGTAAACTACTATTGATTTTGGGTGGACAAGGTAAGGGTCAACAGTTTGGTGAATTGACGCCGTTTATCAATCAGTATGTTAGCCAAGTACTGTTTATTGGTGAAGATGCGCCGCTGATTGAACAGCATCTGCGCGCGGCTAAGATAAGCGCCGATGTGGCGTTACATCAATGCCAAACTTTAGAAAATGCCTTTACAACCATTCAACAAGTCACGACAAGCAGCCTATCGCAAGTGCAAGCGGTGTTATTGTCACCTGCTTGTGCCAGCTTTGATCAATATAGTGGCTACGCAGCTCGCGGTGAGCATTTCAGTCAGTTGGTTGGTCAATTAGCAACTGAGTCGTCAGATATGATGACTGCGGAATAAAAGGTTTGGTGATTTAAGCATTTGCATGATAAGTGCTTAGCGAATCTCAGCATTTAATAAAGAACTCATGTATTTAATAAAGAATAAGGGCAATGCAATAGGATTGCCCTGAATTGACTTTTATGATGCGCGCGCATTTTCTGTATAAATGATTGTTTTGCTTATAGATTGCTGCTACTGTCAATCATAGCCAGTCAGCAACATGAATGGTCAGCTTATTTGCTTAGTAATCTGTCTGGTACTGTCTATTTTCTATTTTTTAAACGGTGGCGTTTAATAGACGCCGTGTTTTTTCGTTCGTTAGTGTATATAAAATTATGGCGCTCTCTTCTCTTTTTCGTTCCTCGTCCCAACCGAAGCAAGCATCTGGCTCAGATGGTATTCTTTCTATGCCGTCAGCACGCGCCATTCTCCTATCGAGTGTTGGCTGTATGTTGGTGCTCAGTTTATTGATGGTGGCTTCCGCTTCTATTCCTTTTGCCCTCAGTCGCGGCATGACAGAGCTGCACTTTTTCAAAAACCAGCTGCTGTATATGATGATCGGTTTGACGGTCGCTACGGTTTCTTATTACAGCGTGTCTTTGCGAACACTATATAAGACTGAAACCCAATTTATCCTATTGGGTATCACTGGCATGCTGCTAGTGGCAACCCTCTTTAGTACGCCTATTAACGGCTCCAAGCGTTGGCTGAACCTAGGGGTATTTAATTTTCAGGTGGCAGAGTTGGCCAAGTTGGTGATGATTGTCTTTGTCTCTGATTTTGTGGTGCGTCGCTCTTTTGAAGTTCGTAACGGCTTAGACGGTTTTTTGCGGATTATGTTGGTGGTGGCACTCATCACCATGCTGCTATTGTCACAGCCAGATTTTGGTTCTTTTGTCGTTATTTTAGGTACTATCTTTGCGATTTTTTATATCGCTGGTGCGCCTTACAAGCACTTTTTAGCACTGGGCGCGGCTGCCATCGGTGGTGCGGTATTGATGGTGACGACAGCGCAGTACCGATTGGTACGTGTGATGTCATTTATGGATCCGTTTGATGATGTGCAAGACACCGATTATCAGCTGGCACGCAGTTTGATTGCCTTTGGTCGTGGACAATTTACAGGCGTTGGTTATGGTGAGAGCGTACAGAAACTATCGCATTTGCCTGAGGCACATACTGATTTTCTACTAGCCATTACAGGGGAAGAGTTAGGCTTTGTTGGGGTTACTATGGTACTGGTGCTCGAAGCGCTGATTATCGGTAGCGCGATGCGTATCAGTTATAACGCGCTCAAGCGTCGGCAGATGCGTATGAGTTATACCGCCTTTGGTATCGGTGTGGTGTTTATTGCACAAACAATTATCAATGCGGCGATGAATATGGGCGCGATTCCAACCAAAGGACTGACTATGCCATTCTTCAGTTATGGTGGCTCATCAATGTTGATTAGCTTGGTGATGGTTGCGTTATTGCTAAAAATTTATAAAGAAAGCCCTGAAATCGAAAAAAGCCAATGCCGTTATTATTGATAGGTTGAGCATTAGTCATAGGCTCGATGCATCATGACTGGCATTATCCAAAAAAGCGTCGCTAAATAGTGGCGCTTTTTGCTAGCTGACTTTTATCCATTGGGCATATTTAACTGTTGCTTGCCTTGTAGCGGCGTACTGTCCCATTGAGCAATGGCTTGCTTTAACATACGAGTAGGTGTGTCTCTATCGACGGCTGGTTGCTGTAATAGTTGTAAAGCATCGGCGATAAGTTTACTTGGATCTCGTGTATCAATGGGTTGCGCTAGGTTCTGCTTGGAGAGTTTTTGTCCATCAGCATGACATATCAGTGGCAAGTGATACCAGTGATCGATGGCAGGCAAGCGTGCGGCATCCATGATGCTGATTTGCGCTGTCGTCATGGGTAGGATATCTAGACCGCGCATAATATGTGTCACCTGTTGCAGTCCATCATCAAGGCTGGCAGCCAAAATATAATTGATCATACCATCTTGGCGACGCACCACCATATCACCCAATGTCTGCTGAGGATTATCCCACTGCAATCCTTGAATACCGTCGTTAAAACCAATCTTATAATTCGGTAGCTGTATGCGTAGCTTATGTTGCTCTCTATCAAGGTCAGCGCTGACACAGCAGCGTGGATAACGTTTCCTGTTTGGTTGCAATGGGTTGGCATCGTCATAAGCTGGGCTCAGCTCTTCTTGCGCCCAGTATTGCTCTAAATCTTTACGCGAGCACTGACAACCATAAGTGAGCGGATGCAGGGCTGAGTGTAGATAATCATTATAAATATCAATACGCTCAGATTGATAAATGATATCACCATCCCAGTACAATCCAAGCGCTTCCAAATCAATCAAAATTTGCTCAGTAAATTGCTGATCACAGCGTTCGGTATCAGTGTCTTCAATACGCAGTAGCCATTTACCACCAATGGATTTTATATGGCAAAAGCTGGCAAGCGCGGTCGTCAATGAGCCAAGATGCAGTTCACCAGTCGGTGAGGGAGCAAAACGACCAATCAGCTGTACTGGTATGATTGGAGTGGGCATAGGAATAAGGTTAGTTTTCAAAGTAGGAAATTATCGGTAAAAAAGGTAGAAGATAGAATAATAAATATATCCGTAAAAAGATATTTGTGAAATGAGTCTGTTTTGTTAGCAAATCAATATAAGCAAGCTTAAAGCTCTGTATCAGCCACGATTTATTGACTAAAAACCAGTCATCTAAAACGCAATAAGCGACCATGTTATGGTCGCTTATGCTTACATTCTACTATTGAGATGAGTCGTAACTCTTTTAAGCGCCTTGATTTTGGCGTTCTTTAATCTCAGACAGGGTTTTACAATCGATACACTGGGTAGCTGTTGGGCGCGCTTCGAGACGACGCAGACCAATCTCTACGCCACAAGTTTCACAAAATCCATAATCATCATTTTCAATTTCTGACATAGATTTATCAATTTTGCGAATGAGCTTACGTTCACGGTCACGCGTACGCAATGCGAGGGCAAACTCTTCTTCTTGGGTGGCGCGATCATTGATATCTGGCATAGCACTGGACTCGTCTTGGATATAAGTCTTGGTGCGATCCGCTTCGCCAATCAGTTGGCTCTTCCAATCCAATAATATAGCCTTAAAGTGCTCTAACTGCGCATCAGACATGTACTCTTCGTCTTTGGCAGGCACATAAGGAGTAAACTTAGCTTCACTTGGATTCGTGGTCAGGGTGCTCATATGGGTATCCTACTTTTTTCAAATTAATTCAATAAAACGACGTATCAAAAGACAAGACGCTATCAATGTCATAAACGCTATAATTTGTCCCTTTATAAAACGTTTTACCACTTGGTAACACAAGTAACACAGCGGATCTAATAGTACAGTTATCTTGATATGCTCAAAGCAATCTATCAATGGTCAGGTATATGGTTATGCATATTTTTATTTAAATAGCGTTGTCTTAATAATGCGACAAATCACTGACTGTGGAGACTTAGCTGTGATCGATTTAGCCATCCTAGCTATTATAATTCTACCTAATACCAGATACTAGGCAGTCCTCATTTCGTTTTATACGTTGTATCATTGTTTCTGACAATAATGAAGTTATTTTTCATCATCATGTCGTTTTTACCGTGCCAGCCATTGTATTCTGAACTCAGAAATATCAGTCAATAGCTTGAAATATAAGGGCTTACATCAGTATGGGTGCCAATAAATCTGGGCGTCAAGTATCCAGTCTTTCTACCCAGCTTGCAACCTTTCCATTGTTGGCTAATTGCAACCAACGGTAACCGGGCGCGACGTTTTTATCATAGGAGAAATCATTCTCATAAGGCTTAAACTGGTAGCAAGTAGATGGCGTACTATAGACCGTGACTCCTTGACGATGGCGAACCTGCTCTTGGTGCGTATGACCACTGATAATGACCTTGAGATGGTCAAATCCTAACAGATGCTGCCAAAAGGCCTCACTATTCTCTGCCATATGCGTGTCAATCCAGTCAGAGTCTACGGGAATGACATGATGATGTAGAGCAATCAGCGCAGGCTTATCACAAGCATCGAGTCTCTCGCATAACCAGTCAATATCGGTAGGCGTTATCTCGCCCGCGACTTTACCCGTGATGGATGAATCTAATAACAGCAGCTGCCAACGATCAGTCTCAATGACATGCCGGCTTAGCAAGCGCGGGTCAGCAGGTTGAGCAATCAGTTCGCGCTCAAAGAATGGCAAGTCACTGCCTATTTCATCCGTCACATCATGATTGCCTGCGATACAAGCAAAAGGAATATGGGTCGCTTGCAATACCTCAAAAATATGATCGTAAATAGCGGGTTTGACTTCATTGACTAAGTCGCCAGTCACGATAATCAAATCGCAGCGAATATCGCTACTCAATGCTTGCTGTAGTACTGTTTCAAAGCACTGCTGACAGACAGTGGCTTCGCTATTGTTAGTATCGCCATCAACACTAGAAGAAACGGGCGTTGATAAATGCAAATCTGTGATTTGTAGTATGTTTACCTGTTCATCTGGTGTGCTAATGTTATTAACAGGATAGCTTAGCATTGGGTCAGTCCCTCATCGAATCGAAACAAGTGATGCTGTTAAAACGAATGATAGATAAATGGATGTCCTGCATCGAGTAGACTAATGAATTTTGGTCTGACCAATATGTTTTTTGGCTTGACGCCGCTAGTATGTCGATGGTATTAGGGCAAGTTTATAACATAAAATCAATGAAAGCTCTATCATATTGATGAAATAAAGTTGGATAAGAGGATAAAAAACCAGCGGCTTTATGTGAACCATAATGTGTCTAACGGCGCGCTGACCAAATTTTTGCAGTGCTGAGCTTTGAGAAAATCAGCGCGATAAAAAATAAAATGGCTAATATTAATACGATAGCAAGTCCTGTCTGAATATCTAGCCAGATGCTTCCCCAAACGCCTAGTGTCACCCCAAGCTGTGCGATCAGTAGCGATATAACGACCATTTGTTTTGGCGATGATGACCACAAACGTGCCGTTAATGCTGGTAATACCAATAAACCGCTGATTAGTAAACTACCAACCGCTTGCAGGGCAATCGCACAAAATCCCGCCAATACGCCCATGAAGAACAGCCGCTGGCGTGTCGGATTAACACCTTGAATACGCGCCAGTGCTTCATGAGTGGCAAGCTTAATTTGTGCAGGCCATATATACATAAGTAGACCGAGCCCTACCAGCACGCTACCAGCAAGTAAGGGCAAGTCTGCCCAATCAAGCTCTAGCAAATTACCAAACAAAAACCCCAGTACGTTTGCTTGTTGGTCAGTCAACTGGGTCAAAGCCAATAAACCTAAGCATAACAATGACACCGCCACCACCGCCAAAACCGCATCGACAGGCAGGCGCTCATCATCGATTAATACCAGCCCTAGCACCACCATGACGCTGACCAAGGCAATGCCAATACCCATAGGTAATTGCCACCATACTGCTAAAGCCACGCCAAGCAAGGTACCATGTGCTAAAGCATCAGCAAAAAAAGCCATGCGTCGCCACAAGACTAAGCAACCTAAAGGCGCTGATAGTAACGCTAAAATACTGCCAGCGATCCAAGCGGGGGCAATGATGGCTAACCAAGCAGTCATAATGAATATCCGTAAAAGTTTTTATAAAGCTCAACGCTCGATATGTGTTTGATGTATCAAGCTTCGATATATTTTATATTTGTGAATGTTCAACGCGCCTTAATGATTATAGTTCGCTTGGGGCGTGATGCTCACAGGCATGCGGTTGATGTACATAAGGCTGCTCATAATGATGCCCAAATAGCTTTTGAAACTCACTACTAATGGCAAGCTCGCTTGGTTGTCCCTCACAGCAAATATGCTTATTAAGACAAATCACGCGTCGACTGCCTTTCATGACCCAATGCAGATCATGCGATACCACCAGCATGGCACAACGCAAAAACTCCGGCAGCTCATCAATAAACTGATAGAGCCAAACCTCAGTATCAGGGTCCAGTCCTTGCATCGGCTCATCTAAAATCAATAAGTTGGGTTTGTCTAACAGTGCTCGCGCGAGCAAGACCCTTTGTGTCTCACCACCCGACAGGTGCAGCATTTGTCGCGATAGTAAGTGCGTCAATGACAAGTTATCAAAGATAAATTGACGCTGCTCAGACGTTAAGCGCCTTTTATCCGCTTGTGCCAATAAATCGCAGACTCGTAATGGCAATATCGGCGGTACAGCAAAGCGCTGCGGCACATAGCCAAGCTGTAACTTTTGATGAGAGTTAATGTGCCCTTTAGTTGGCTCAATCAATCCCAAAATAAGTTTGACCAACGTTGACTTACCAGCGCCATTGGGTCCAATAAGACTGACTGTTCCATTAACCGCAATGTCGATATCAATATGTGAGAGTAAGCGTTGATGCCCTATATCGTAGCTGGCATCGCTTAGGCTCAGCAGTTTACTCGCAGTATTAATGGTTTTGCCATCAACAGCGGAAAAGTTCGGTTGATTAGACGGTGAGGTAGACAGGCTCATAGTATGACAACCAATAAGTGAATGAGTAATACAAATAAAAAATGGATGACAAAGACTTACGCTTCAGTGGTTAGGGCGTGCTACTGGCACGCTTGGCAACGACCACTCAGCTCAATCACACTGCGTTCCACAATAAAGCCAACGTCTTGCTCAGCAAAACTCATCATTTCCTGTACGGGTACACTGATACATTCTTGTACACGCTGACATTGACCACAGATTAAAAATGCTGCGGTATGCTGGGCGCGTGGGTGACAGCAGGGCACATAAGCATTGATAGAGGTCAATTGATGTATCAAGCCTTCACTCAATAAAAACTCCAGACTGCGATAGACAGTGGGTGGCGCGACATTTTTTGGCATTTGTTTTTTAGAGCTAATTTCTTTAGATGCCGCTTTCGTTGGGTGCTGTTGCGAGCTAAGCGCTTCGCTGCTGTCATCATTGTTATCAGGCTCTGATAAGCGCATTTGCTGCAATTGCGTGATCAAATCATATGCACCGATAGGTTTATTGGCTGCCAATACCAATTGATATATTTGCTGGCGCAATGGGGTAAAGCGTGCACCGTTCAGGCGACATTGTTCTTTTGCTGCCATTAGGCGCTCGGTCACGTCATGCGGCGTAAAGTCCTGCACATCATGTAAATGTTCGCAGACTGATAAACTGGTGGACATGGTGCACGCTCCTGCAAAAAAAATGGCACTGTTATTATAGTAATTTATAATGTTATAGTATAACATACTAAAAATAAGAGCAGATAAGTGATCTTGGCTTATTTATTGATACCTTAATGATCACTCAGATACAACAATGATAACGTCTAAATGTTTCCACTTATATTTTATCTTTCATACATTAAAGAATCTATTATGAACTCAGTTTTCAAATATTTTTTAAGCTCAACCATTATACTACAGCGATGGTTCATTACGGGCATAGTTGCATTAGGCCTCTTTACTGTGAGTGCACAAGCGGCAACAGTCAGCGTGAGTAACTACCCACTGTTTTTATTGAGTCAAGCAGTGACTGAAGGTTCACCGCCCGCCAAGCAGTTATTGCAGGCCGGGGAGGTAGGTCATCATGGCAGTATCAGCCCAGGCGATATTAAAGCCATTCAGGACAGTAAATTTGTCGTGTGGTTTGGTGAGCCATTAGAAAATAACTTGGCGGCAAGCCTTAATACCGCACCCAATGCGATTGCCTTATTTGAATTTGATGCCTTTAATCGTCATCCGCTACGTGACGTTCAAGGCAAGCCTATTGCTGGCACCTTGGATCCACATATATGGTTAGATCCTGAAAATGCCAAAGCCATGACTCGTGCTCTTGCCGTGATTCATAGCCATGCTAATCCGCAATATAAAGCACTTTATCACGCCAATGCACAAAAATTTGCTCAGCGAATGGATAGGGGAGTGGCATCTTTCGTAAAACAAGCTAAAGGCAAGCAGCAAACCCAGCCTTATTGGGCCTATCATGATGCTTATCAATACATCGAATCTAGCACCAACCTAAAGCTTGTTGGCAGTTTAAGCACTGACCACCATTTGGCACCACGAGCAAGCCAAATACGCTGGCTAAATGAGAAGCGTCCAGCCAAACAAATGTGTCTTGTTAGCCCAAGTCAACCAGCCAAAGGTCTACTCGCTAAGTTACAGCCTGTAAAAACCACTGTGCAACCTGAAGATATGAGCAATAGTAAAGACTTTGTCAGTGGTTGGCAGACGATGGCACAGCAAATCTATCAATGTACATCGTAGGATAACTGATTAACTATAGTGGCTTGCAACGCTTTAGCAGCCATTATGTAGTCATATTTTGGGTGTTATCCATTGGTCAGTAACTATGATGTCTATGAGTGATTCAGCTAGGTCACTGATAAAAGGTATATTTTTCTTGCTTAACGGTGGTATGCCCCTTATAATAAGTGGCGTTTTATTTTGGTTAAAAGGTAACACCTGTAGAGTGAGCCGTTCACGGATAAAAGTGTCGCGACGATGTTATATTGCCACCTTATCCCAATGCTGTAAGGCTATAGGATTACATTACCGATGACCGAGCCTGCCAAACGCACACAAAAAGATAAAATTGGCATCTATATCAAACGCCAAGCGTGGATATTATTTATCCTTATTATTATTGCTTGGGCTTTAGATACCAGTTGGCTACATAGTGAGCTTACTGTCGCAAAAAGCGCCGCTATTGGTGCGCTACTCAGCTTTGCTACCCAAGCTGTATTTGCTTTTTTTATCTTTTGGTACACTGGATATCGCGCGCGCCAACATATTGTTAGCCAGCTATATCGAGGTCAAATGGCCAAATGGCTATTGACTGTGTTTGGTTTCGCACTAATTTTTATTACCGTACAACCCCTATCTGCGCCTGCGCTGTTTATCGGTTTTATGGTAATGCAAATTAGTCACAGTTGGATGTTGTGGCATATACGCTAGCATTAATAGACGATGACTATATCAATAGTTGAGTGCTTAATAGTGCTAGGCAAGTCACCCTGCCGTCCAGCTTCTCTATGACTGATTTCATAAGAAAGTCAAAACATACAAAACTGTCTAAAGACAGCGCCAATGATCATAAAGACTGTGATATGAGCGTTTAAATGAGTATAGCGTGTGATAATGGAGTCGATAGCCAATTATTAGCTATCAGTATTGCCTCTAATTAAATTCTTACAATTTAATTAATCACGCAAAGCTATGTTAGTAAACGTTAATAGTAGCTAACTTATTCATACAGTGCATAAAAAAGTCATAATTGACTTTACACGAATACAACGCTGCATTAATATAGGCAGCTAAATATTTTGCTTATGAACGCTGTATTAAGCGTCGATCGTGGAAACGCGTCAGTAAGTAAACACAGATATAATAATTTCGCGTACATATACAAGGGCTATTACTGAATCATCATAAGCCCTTTTTTGATAGCTAAAATTTATCTTAAGTTATCAAATTGCGCACTAGTAATAGAACTATGGGTTGGATGTTATTGATTACATGAGCGCTTTAGCATGGTTCATCGGCTTGCTAGCAGGTCAAATAGGATCGTTAAAACCTCATCAGATGACAACCATATTTTTGGTAGTTGATTAAATCGTTGATTAATAAGAAGCTGACATTATGGCAGGCGAGCAAACAACAACAGACTATATCTCTCACCACTTAACGAACTGGACGTACGGCTATCTGCCGGGCGAAGGCTGGAAAGTTGCCTATACTGCTGAAGAAGCTAGTGCAATGGGCTTTAAAGCCATCCACCTTGATTCTATGCTTTGGTCAATTGGTCTAGGCATTGTTTTCTGCGCCATCTTCTGGATGGTCGCTAGAAAAGTCACTTCAGGCGTGCCGGGCAAAACTCAGGCCGCGGTTGAGATGATCGTTGAGTTCGTTGATAACAACGTTCGTGATTCGTATAGTGGTACCTCAAAGCTGATTGCGCCTTTGGCGTTGACTATCTTTGTATGGATATTCTTAATGAACTTGATGGATTTACTACCCGTCGATTTTATTCCTATGATTGCTGGCCAAATCGGCGCAATGATGGGACATGATCCACATCATGTGTTCTTTAAGATCGTTCCAACGACGGATCCTAACATTACGCTTGGCATGTCTTTTTCTGTCTTTATACTGATTCTGTTCTATAGTATCAAGGAAAAAGGTTTGGGCGGCTTTGTTGGCGAGCTAACACTGCATCCGTTTAGTGCCAAAAACCCTATCGTACAAATTATTTTAATACCCATCAACTTTATTTTAGAGTTTGTTACTTTGATAGCGAAACCTATCTCTTTAGGTCTGCGTCTATTCGGTAACATGTATGCTGGTGAGTTGATTTTCATACTGATTGCTCTAATGCCGTTTTGGATTCAATGGGCGTTATCAGTACCGTGGGCTATTTTCCACATCTTAATTATTACACTTCAAGCGTTCGTATTTATGATGCTGACGATAGTTTATATGTCACTTGCATCATCAACTGAACATTAATTAGACATTCAATAGGTAAATGAGGATACATCCATGGATCCAGTATTAGGTGGTTACACAGTTATCGCAGTAGCACTACTTATCGGTTTAGGTGCACTAGGTACAGGTATTGGTTTTGCTATTCTAGGTGGTAAATTCCTAGAAGGCGTTGCGCGTCAGCCAGAACTTGGTTCACAGCTGCAAACTCGTATGTTCATCGTAGCAGGTCTTCTTGATGCTATTCCGATGATCGGTGTTGGTATTGCTATGCTATTGTTGTTCGCTAACCCTCTAGCAGGTTAATCAGAAAGCTCAGTTGTAAATGTTTGGTAGTCAAAGTTTGTATCTTAACCATAGCCAAAGTTTGGCTATCAAATATGATCAATGAAACTGATTTTTCATTAACAAAGAGGTGATCACGTGAATATCAATTCTACCCTCATCGGTCAAGCCATTGCTTTTGCAATCTTTGTGATGTTCTGCATGAAATTCGTGTGGCCACCACTTATTGGTGCCATCAATGAGCGTCAGCGTAAAATTGCTGAAGGCCTGAATGCCGCAGAGAAAGCAAAAGCAGATCTGGCGACCGCTGAGCAAGACGTCCAGCAGGAGCTTGATCTTGCAAAGACAAAAGCTGCTGCTTTAATCGAGCAAGCGAACAAGAGTGCCAACCAGCTTGTCGAAGATGCAAAAATGCAGGCCCAAGTGGAAGGCGAGCGCATTCGTCAACAAGCGCAAGCGTCTATCGACCAAGAAATCAATCAAGCGCGTGAATCATTACGTGCCCAAGTTGCTGAACTGGCTGTACTTGGTGCAGAAAAGATTTTGCAAGACAAAGTCGATGTGCAAAAACATGCCAGTATGTTAGACCAACTGGCGGCAAAGCTGTAACTGTGAGGATATAATGGCTGACTTATCAACCTTAGCACGACCCTACGCTAAAGCCGCGTTTGACTATGCCAACGAAAACGGGGCCGTAAACGAGTGGGAAAATTTCTTGTTTGTCGCCAGTGCAATTGTCAATGACAAAGCGTTCCGTACATGGCTAGAAAATCCAGCCGTTACGGCTGAGCATAAGTCAGCTGCTTTGGTTGATCTTTATGACTCACAAGTGGCTGGTGATAGCGACTCTGCTTTTAAACAGCTACTAGGCGAGAGCAAAGGCTCTCGTTATGGTAATAGTATTAGCTATCCTAAAGTGTCACCAGCGCTCAATAATTTTATTAAGCAGTTGGCGCAGCAAGAGCGTCTGGCGCTGCTTCCTGAAGTTTATGAGCATTATCGCCGCCACAAGGCAATAAGCTTAAAGCAGCTTGATGCTTACGTGACCTCTGCCTATCCATTGACTGACGCTCAGCGTGAAATGCTTCAAACGCGCCTTGCTGCATCGTTAAATGCTAGTGTGGTGATTCATGAGTCGGTCGATCTAAGTCTATTGGCAGGCGCTACCATCAAAGTCGGTGATAAAATCATTGATGATTCGATGCGCGGCAAGTTACAACAGTTAAAAACACAGCTAACGGCCTAATGCCATTTACCAGCGCAGTCATCTATGATCTGCGTGAAAGTAAGAGCATTTAAGTCAGTGGGCGGGTTATCATAAATTAAAGGAAACAAGGCAATGCAACAATTGAATCCAGCGGAAATCAGTAACCTGATTAAGCAGCGTATTCAAGACCTTGATGCGGGTGCAACTGCAAAGAATGAAGGCACGATTGTCAAAGTATCTGACGGTATCGTGCAGATTCATGGTCTTGAAGATGCCATGTACGGCGAAATGATTGAGTTTGAAGGCGAAATCTATGGAATGGCGCTTAACTTAGAGCGTGATTCTGTCGGCGCGGTAGTACTTGGTGATTACCTAAAGCTGCAAGAAGGTCAAAAAGCCTATTGTACTGGTCGTATTCTTGAAGTACCAGTAGGTCCTGAGTTGCTAGGTCGTGTTGTTGACGCCTTGGGAAATCCTATTGATGGCAAAGGTCCTATCGATGCCAAAATGACTGATAAAGTCGAAAAAATCGCCCCAGGCGTTATTGATCGTCAATCAGTAGATCAACCAGTAATGACGGGTTATAAAGCCGTTGATACTATGATTCCAATTGGTCGTGGTCAGCGTGAGCTTATCATTGGTGACCGTCAGACGGGTAAAACCGCGATGGCTATCGATGCGATCATCGCGCAGAAATCATCTGGTATCAAGTGTGTATACGTCGCAATCGGTCAGAAACGTTCTACCATTGCAAACGTCGTACGCAAGCTTGAGCAAACTGGTGCATTAGCATATACCACGGTTGTGGTTGCATCAGCATCAGAGCCTGCCGCACTACAGTATATCGCACCGTATTCAGGTTGTACGATGGGCGAATACTTCCGTGACCGCGGTGAAGACGCACTGATTGTATTTGATGACTTATCAAAACAAGCCGTTGCTTATCGTCAAATTTCACTATTGCTACGTCGTCCGCCAGGTCGTGAAGCGTATCCTGGTGATGTATTCTATTTACATTCACGTTTACTTGAGCGTGCATCACGCGTAAACGCGGCGTACGTAGAAAAATTCACTAATGGTGAAGTAGTTGGTAAAACCGGTTCTTTAACCGCACTGCCAATTATTGAAACCCAAGCTGGTGACGTATCTGCATTCGTACCGACTAACGTGATTTCAATCACTGATGGTCAGATTTTCTTAGAATCAAGCCTATTCAACTCAGGTATCCGTCCAGCAGTTAACGCTGGTATCTCGGTATCTCGTGTGGGCGGGGCAGCTCAGACTAAGATCATCAAAAAGCTATCTGGTGGTATCCGTACTGCACTGGCTCAGTATCGTGAACTGGCCGCCTTTGCTCAGTTTGCCTCAGATCTTGATGACGCGACTCGCGAACAGCTTGATCATGGTGAGCGTGTGACTGAATTGATGAAGCAGAAGCAGTATCAGCCAATGTCAATCTCTGAGCAAGCTGCAGTTATCTATGCATCGAATGAAGGCTTTTTAGCGGACGTTCCTGTTGAAAAAATCGGTTCTTTTGAAGAAGCTTACTTACGCTATATGCATGATGAGCAGAGTGAATTGATGCGTGAAATTGATGATACTGCGAATTATAATGATGATATCGCAGGTCGTTTGAAGTCATCTTTAGAGACCTTTAAACAAAATCACAGTTATTAATTTAACGGGTTAAGCCGAATTGGTTATGGCTGTCTTTGATGGCTAATAAAGTGGCGCATTGTCTTGTATTTTTTTATTAAGACAGTAGCGCCACTGTTCTAACCATTGACGGTATTAGATCGCGTCATGCACAAAATATATAACATTAATTTGTTAGATTGATGTTATATACTAAATAATTGTCGCATGCGCCAATGCTTTTTAACCCTCTTATATTGGAATCATTATGGCAAGCTTAAAAGAGATACGTGCCAAAGTCACCAGTATTAAAAGCACCCAGAAAATTACTCGTGCTATGCAAATGGTTGCGGCAAGTAAAATGCGCCGTGCCCAAGAGCGCATGGAAGTGGGTCGCCCGTATGCTGATAGTATGCGCCGGGTTATTTCACATTTGGTGCATGCCTCATCAGACTATAAACATCCGTATATGGTCTCGCGTCCAGTCAATAAGGTTGGCTATATTGTCATTACCTCTGATCGCGGTCTGGCGGGTGGTTTGAATATTAACTTATTCAAAGCTTTATCTAAGAGTATCCAGCAGTATCAAGATCAATCTGTACAAACTGAGTTTGCAGTCATTGGCGCTAAAGGTGTGAGTTTTTTCAAAAACTTTGGTGGTAAAGTGACCTCGGCAGTAACCGATTATGGTGATAAGCCAACGTTTGAGCAGATAAACGCACCGGTTCAAGCGATGCTTGACGATTATACTAACGGTAAAATAGACCGCATCTATGTGGTTTATAATAAGTTTGTTAATGCGATGACCCAAAAGCCGACTGTCAATCAGTTGGTACCTTTACCAGACAGTGCGTTTGGTGAAGAAGAGAGCGGCATTCAAACAGAACTGAGCTGGGATTATATCTACGAGCCTGATATCAAAACATTGATTGATGAGTTGCTTGGCCGCTATATTGAGTCGATTGTGTATCAAGCGGTAATGGAAAACATTGCCTCTGAGCAGTCCTCACGTATGGTTGCAATGAAAGCGGCGACAGATAATGCTGGTGACCTAATTAACGATTTACAGTTGGTTTATAACAAGCTGCGTCAAGCGGCGATTACCCGAGAAATCTCGGAAATCGTTGGCGGTGCTGCTGCTGTTTCATAATTGAAACCCCTTATGAAACCCACTATATACAGAAGTTCAAGGAGAACGCAATGAGTAGCGGTCGTATTGTACAGATTATTGGCGCGGTTCTTGACGTTGAGTTCAACCGTAGTGAAGTTCCTCAGATTTATGATGCCTTGCAAGTAGATGGTACCGAAACCACCCTAGAAGTACAGCAACAACTAGGTGATGGCATCGTCCGTACTATCGCAATGGGTTCAACTGAAGGCCTAAAGCGTAACTTAACAGTCACTAACACTGGTGCGCCTATTGCTGTGCCTGTTGGTATTGGTACGCTTGGCCGTATCATGGATGTTCTTGGTCGTCCTATCGATGAAGAAGGTCCTGTAGAAGCTGATGAAAAATGGTCTATCCACCGTGAAGCGCCAAGCTACGCGGATCAGTCAAACAGCACTGAGCTGTTAGAAACTGGTATTAAAGTTATTGATCTACTTTGCCCGTTTGCTAAAGGTGGTAAAGTTGGTCTGTTTGGTGGTGCTGGTGTTGGTAAAACCGTTAACATGATGGAGCTGATCAATAACATCGCTCTAAAACATGAAGGTTTGTCAGTATTTGCTGGTGTTGGTGAGCGTACTCGTGAAGGTAACGATTTCTATCACGAAATGCAAGAAGCTGGCGTTGTAAACACTGAAGACTTTAGTAAATCTAAAGTTGCGATGGTATACGGCCAGATGAATGAGCCACCGGGTAACCGCTTGCGTGTTGCGTTGTCTGGTTTGACCATGGCTGAATACTTCCGTGATACCAAAGATCCTGCCACTGGCAAAGGTCGTGACGTATTGCTGTTCGTTGATAACATCTACCGTTATACACTAGCCGGTACTGAAGTATCAGCACTACTTGGTCGTATGCCATCTGCGGTTGGTTATCAGCCAACACTTGCTGAAGAGATGGGTATGCTGCAAGAGCGTATTACCTCAACTCAGTCTGGCTCTATCACCTCAGTTCAAGCAGTATATGTTCCTGCGGATGATTTGACGGATCCATCACCAGCAACGACGTTTGCGCATTTGGATGCAACGGTTGTATTGAGTCGTGATATTGCTTCACAAGGTATCTATCCAGCGGTTGATCCGCTAGATTCAACCTCGCGTCAGCTAGATCCATTAGTCATTGGCGAAGAGCATTATAACGTTGCTCGTGGCGTGCAAGAGATTTTGCAGCGCTATCGTGAGCTAAAAGACATCATCGCTATCTTGGGTATGGATGAGTTATCAGAAGAAGATAAACTAGTCGTTTATCGTTCGCGTAAGATTCAGCGCTTCTTATCACAGCCATTCCACGTTGCTGAAGTCTTTACTGGCGCACCTGGTAAATATGTACCACTACGCGATACCATTGCTAGCTTTAAAGCAATCATCGCTGGTGAATACGATGACCTACCAGAGCAAGCGTTCTATATGGCTGGTGGCATCGACGAAGTTGTTGCTAAAGCAGAAAAAATGAAATCTACTGCAGCGTAAGTTGTGTTAGCATTTGCTAAAGGGCAGATAGACCATAAAAAGTCTATTTGCCAGTTAGTAACGTCTCGCAGTTTTGATTGTGTTTTGATCGTAAGGAGTTAAGTATGGCAACGTTACAATGTCGCGTCGTAAGTGCTCGTGAAGAGTTGTATTCAGGCGAAATTAGCATGTTAATAGCTACTGGTACCGAAGGCGAGATTGGTGTATTGCCAGGTCACACACCGCTTATTACTTTGTTAAAACCGGGTGCGATGCGAGTGCAAACACCAAACGGTGAAGAAGAAGTGATTTATGTATCAGGCGGTGTTTTAGAAGTACAGCCGAAGATGGTTACCGTATTGGCTGATACAGCGATGCGTGCACATAACCTTGATGAAAGCAAAATTGTCGAAGCACGTAAAAAGGCTGAGCAAATGCTGGTTAATCAATCGGATACTGTACAAACTAATGCAGCTTTAGCATCATTAGCAGAGTCTGTGGCACAGCTACAGACTATCCGTAAGTACAAAAACCGCGCTTAATTTTTTGTGGAAAATTTTAGAGTTTCCTTTTGACTCTTACCACAGATATAAAAAAACAGTCCATCATGGGCTGTTTTTTTATGTTTATTATTTAATATTCTATGCTTGTTGATCGAGGATAAATACACGATTTATGATGCAATTTCGATCTCGACAGTCAGTTTTTTAAATATGAGTGTTAACTAACTATGCACACATGAACTATGCATTTACTAATTATGTATCGAATAATAATAGGCAGTACGGGAATAGTAGATGAAAAAGTCACTGGCAGCAAAGGTGATATATCGCTATATTAGACGTAACAGGAATACAAGTATCAGTATCAATCAAGTATCCTATCACTGTGCGCTGCATTAAGATTGGCTGCTTATAGAAATTCAGGTGAAGAAAGGGTCGTAAAAAAACATTTCACTTGCTATTATTTGTATAAAGCTCATAATTTTTGGACGTAAACTAAAGTTTTAATGGGTGTAGTTTATAGGTTTTGTTAACGACTATAAGCTATAGTATAGGAAGCTGTATGTTTAATAGTATACTGTGCTACCAAGTTTGTAACAGCTATACCAACATCAATTGTGCCACTTAATGGTGCTATTAATTTTACCGCTCTTACTTTTACTGCTTTTAAATGAGATGTATTAGAGGATATAACAATGACAACGAATGAAGAAGACAACACCCCCCGAATTTTGATTGTTGAGGATGATGAGCGTCTGGCCATGTTGACTCAAGATTACTTGGTCAAAAATGGTTTAGAAGTCGCTATCGAAACCGATGGTAATCGTGCTATTCGTCGCATCGTCAGTGAACAACCAGATTTGGTCGTACTTGATGTCATGCTTCCTGGTAGCGATGGACTGACGGTATGTCGTGAAGTACGCCCGCACTATCAGAATCCTATTTTGATGCTGACTGCGCGTACTGAAGATATGGATCAGGTACTGGGTCTTGAGATGGGTGCTGATGATTATGTCGCTAAACCTGCTCAGCCACGTGTCTTGCTAGCACGTATTCGTGCGTTATTACGTCGCTCAGAAAATGCCCCATCAGAAGATGTACCACAGCGCCTAGAATTTGGTGAACTGGTTATCGACAATGGCGGTCGTTCAGTGAATTTAGGTGATGAGTTGGTTGATTTCACCAGCGCTGAATATGACTTATTATGGTTGCTTGCTTCTAATGCGGGTCGAATTCTTTCGCGTGAAGATATCTTTGAGCGTCTACGTGGTATTGAATATGACGGTCAAGATCGCTCAATTGACGTTCGTATCTCACGCATTCGTCCAAAAATCGGTGATGATCCAGAAAATCCAAAACGTATCAAAACCGTTCGTAGTAAAGGGTATTTGTTCGTTAAAGAAGGCAACTAAGTCAATTTTGCTCCGGCAACGGCTCATTGCTCATTAGCGTGACCAAAGAAACCAGCAACTAGGCTGGTTTTTTTGTGGCTAAATTTTAATTTTTGAACTTAAATACAGCGTTATGTGGTTTAATTAAGCAATTATTGTGGGTGCTGCCTAAATGTACATGAGGTAAATGGATTTTAGGTGATGCTCAGTTATAAATTAAAATACAGCAGCCAGAATGGTTTCTTATTCAACAGTGTTTGATATCATTTATCACGCAGCGCTTGTTTGCTGAATGATGTCGGCAGTTTTTCTTCATTAAGTTGGTTACGGCACGTATGTCATTAGTCTCTTCTTTAAAACACAGTATCTTTGTTCGTATTTATGCTGGGCTACTCATAGTCTGTTTGTGTGTGGCATTGTTTGCTCAACTGTTGATGGATACCATCAACAAAGAGCGCGTCCAATCCTACCGTGAAAACATGGCAACAGGGGCTTTTCATCTGGTGAGTGAAGGTATCGCTCATCAGGAAAGTGAAGAGCAGCGTGAATATTGGTTGTCTGATGCCAGTAGTTTATTTGGCTCAGAATTCAAAGTTTTGCCTATTGATGAAGTAGACTTTAATGCCAGTGAACTGCGGCGTTTTGAAAATGGCAATACGGTCGTTCGTTATACCGAGCAACCTGTCTATGCCGATGTGTATTATCGTCTACCGGACAATCAAAGCGTTTTGACCGCTAGAATATCGCAAGTGACTGAGCAGCAAGTACGGGCAATCGCTGTGTTTTTATTAGATGATTTGTCTTACTATGTGACGTTATCTGACAAGCGTACCCGTTTGGCTGAGCTGGAAAAAAAGTTTTCCTTTCCTTTAGAGTTTAAGGCCGTCAATACACTGGATTTGGATACCGATCAGCTTGCACGATTACGCCGAGATGAAGTGGTTATTTCCTTACAAGATACCAATAGCAGCAAAAGTAATTCGGCTATTAGAGTAGTGGTGCCTTCTGAAATCAATGACATGGCGATATTGATTGGTCCGGTGCCATTATTCAATTGGTTCCCACTTAATCTGATTATTAGTATGATTCTTATCAGCATGTTTTTAATCAGCTTAGGAGTGTATGCGTTGATTTTTCCACTTGAGCGTAAATTGCAGTTGATTCAGGTTGGTGTCAATGAGGTGAGTAAAGGTGATCTTGAAAGTCAAGTTCAAGTCATTGGGCAGGATGAAATTGCCCGTTTAGCCGCGACTTTTAATGCCATGACCTCGCATATCAAGCGCCTTATTGAGTCGCAGCGAGAATTAACGCGAGCGGTATCACATGAGCTGCGTACACCGGTGGCTCGTATTCGTTTTGCCGTTGATATGTTGGCTGATACGGATGACGAAGACTCACGTTTTATGCAGCGTGATTTTATTGATGAAGATATCGAAGCGCTTAATGGCTTGATTGATGAGATTTTGACTTACGCCAAGCTCGAAGAAGGCTCACCAAAGCTGGATTTAGAACCAGTCAATCTTAGAGAGTTATTGGAGCAGATTGAGCGTGAAACCAATGCCTTGGGTAAGCCTATCAAAATAGTGACCAAGCTGCCGAATGCTAAAGTAACCGCTGTCGCAGATAGGCGTTATTTACACCGTGTGATTCAAAATCTGGCGGGCAATGCCTTACGTTATGCAGAAACCACGATTATCATTAGTGCTGGCGTCAGAAAGGGCAATGCTTTTGTTAGTGTTGAGGATGATGGTCATGGTATTCCAGAAGCAGATCGTGAAAAGGTCTTTATTCCATTTTCACGTTTAGATGACAGTCGCACACGCGCCTCAGGCGGCTATGGTTTAGGCTTGTCTATTGTATCGCGCATTGCCTTTTGGTTTAATGGTAGTATGAAAGTCGATGAGAGCCGAGAGCTTGGCGGTGCACGATTTGTCATGACGTGGCCTATCAAGCCACTGACACAAATTTTGGCTGCTGATGAACTGACGCAAGAAAAAAGCGAGCGTGGTTTTGAAGATAAATAATGCCACTGCACAGGGTTGTCGTTATTTTTTAGTATAAAAATAGCGGCATCAATTAAGCAGTGTGTGACAAATAAACTTGCTCAATTTCTAAGCAGTGTTCTCAATCTCATCTTTAGAATGAATACACACCTTAGATAGAATTGTCGGTTAATTTTTATTATTAACGGTTTAAAGATAGCTTTAAATCAGAGGAGGGCAAAGGATGCCATATTTATTTGGTGGTTTGGTGGTACTAAATGCAATAACGTTGGGCTACTATTTATTCTTGCAGCAGCCATCGACGACGCAAACGTTAACAGCAGCACAAGAAAGTATTACGCAGCCATTAGCGTTTACGAATAGCGCCAAATATATTCCACCTATTATTGGAAACAAAGACTAGGTGTTATACAACTAAATAGTCGCAGCGAATTGTTTTGAGCATTTATTAGCTTTAGTGATGAACAATTCAACTGCTATCAGTCTTCTTTGTTCCAAATCTTATCATTAAAGACAGGCATTTTTTCTGTATCGTTTGCCATGGTTGTATCTCCAGCAACCTTGGAAAGCAGAGGAATACGCACACACACTTGTAAACCTCCGTCGGGATGATTAATGGCTTCTACCGTCCCATGATGCAATCTGGCGATACGATCGACAATCGCTAGACCTAAACCACTGCCTTGTGTGGTACGTGCTGTCTCTCCGCGTTCAAAAGGCTGCATAATACGTTCTAGCTGATCTTCTGCAACGCCATCACCACAGTCACGCACACATATCAGCAATTGTTCTTGCGCCTCTCTATTGACGACATTTTCACTGACGACATCGCTATCTTCCTCTTCAATGGTTTCTATAAAAGTTGGCACAACAGTCGCTGACAGGTAAATGGGCGGTTTGCCATAACGCTTGGCATTATTGACCAGATTGATCACAAGGCGTTTGATAGACATGGGGCGCACAGGAACCACTTTGTGACACTCTGATTGATAGATGAACTCCATTGGTGCAAATTGCACCATGATCTCATTAAAGATGGTATCCAAATTGGTTAGGCTGACTGGCTCATCGGAGCCATCTTTCATAAACGAGATAAACTGCTCTAAAATGGCATCCATGTCTTCAATATCATAAATTAATCCCTCTCGGAAAAAGTCATCAGGTAGCATCTCAGCAGTCAAACGCATACGAGTTAGAGGCGTTCGCAGATCATGCGAGGTACCAGCGAGCATGATCGTACGCTCTTTTTGTGCTTGATTTAACGTCGTGAATAGACGATTGAATGCCATGTTGACCTGACGTATCTCCGTAGGTCCTTTTTGTGTTGGCAACGTAGTGGCATGACCGAGGCGAATATAGTTGGTCGCAGCACGCTGTAAATATCGTAGCGGACGATTTAATTGCCGCGCCAGTAGAATAATGGTCAGCAGCGATAAAATAGGCAATCCGATTAGGAAAAGCACCAATAATGCTGGACTATATTGTGAATAATAAACCACGGGTTCACGAATCCAAAAGCTGTCATCACGGCTGTCTTGCACCCAAAGCTGTGGTGTCGGTTTGAATTTAAAATAAACCTCGACAGGTCGACCCAATTGCGCACCGATTTCGCGTTGTAAGACATCAGTGAAGACGCCGACAAAGGCCTTATCAGACACTGCTGGAAAGTCATTAGGGTTATTCACTACCACGACATGTGAGTGTTGATAAATCCATTGGCGTACTTCAGGACGATTTTTCCAGTCTTTGTTGACACTATTCATCAACTGCAGCTCGCTCGTCAAGTAACGCGCATGGTTTTTAAGCTCGGGTAAATATAGACTGCGCCAAAAAAACAGAATCGACAAGCTGACACTGATAAGAACAATGAAAGAGACCATCAAGGTTGTCAGCCAAGTGTTGGAGTAAGAGCGCGTAAACCGCCCTTTGCGACGTGGTTGCGATTTTGGTGTGGTCATATGGATCCAACATATTAAAAGATGCTTTATTGAGTTTAGTGTAAAAATGGTGCTTTCTTATGTCGTTCAAAAACAACATGCGATACTTATGAATAGCATAATGGTTGCGATTCTTGAGCGATGGCGCAATTCGTTAGGCGATAGCATCATTCACTCGCTGACTATGTCATAGAGTAGCATAATCAATGAATGACACGGATGGCTTTAAAACAGTAGGCAACAATTGAATACTCAAATTTGCACTAATATAGTACTGAGTAATATAGCACCGAATAATACAGCGCTGAATAATACAGCAACGAGCCACTTGGACATGATGTAGAGGCAGTATCTTCAGTTAAAAATCAGTGGTGATGATCAATTGTATTTTACATCGATGGGCATTTAAGCTATTGTTAATAAATAATTAAATAAGCGCAGTTTATGTTTTCAATAAATCAAGACTGTGATATAATTATGCCCTTTTTGGTATACCTGCGAAAGAGAGAATTCACATGGTTGTTATTCGTTTAGCACGGGGCGGTGCCAAGAAACGCCCATTTTATCAAGTAGTTGTTGCTGATCAACGCCGCGCGCGTGACGGTCGCTATATTGAAAATATCGGCTTTTTTAACCCACTCGCTAAAGAGTCTGAAGAAGCAGTACGCCTAAATATGGAAGCGTACAATGCGTGGATCGCAAAAGGTGCACAACCTTCAGATCGCGTTGCTTCATTGGTAAAAGCTTTCAACAAGTCTGTCGCGCAAACTGAAGCAACTGCTTAAGTTCTGTGGTCACTGAGACGCTGATAGCATGTCTATAAGCAGTCTCGATAGACTTTAGTAAAAAAACATAGCGTAACTGGTCTAACTAGGTACGCCATTAACTGTTTATCGCTTTTAACTGCGTTTATCGTTTTTAATTGCTTTTTATTTATCTTCGCTGTGTTCATCATTGTTAGGTTAGCCGTTATGTCTTCTGCTCCAAACGCTAGTGCCCTTATGAAAATTGGTCAGCTCAAAAAGCCTTATGGCATCAAAGGTTGGCTTTGGGTATTTAGCGAGACAGATGATCGTACGGCGATATTTGACATTAAACCTTGGTGGATGAAAACCGCTACCGGCATGAAACCTTTAACCGTTAAGGCTTGGCGTGAGCAAGGCACAGGAATTGTGGCTCAGTTTGAGCAGATTCCTGATCGCAATGTTGCTGAGACTATGAACGGGGTAACTCTTTGGGTCGAGCAAGACATTTTGCCAGAACCCGCTGAAGATGAATATTACTGGTCGGATTTGGTCAGCCTGCGCGTTGTAAATGAGCAGGATGAGTATCTAGGCGACATTACTGAGATGTTTGAGACTGGCGCTCACGCTATTATGCGGGTTGCGGCAAACTCAGACAGCTTAGATGCCGATGAGCGCCTGATTCCATGGCACAAGCAAACTGTAGTACAGGTCAGTTTGACTGAAAAAACAGTGCTGGTGGCATGGCCGAGTGATTATTGATAATAATTTTAACTTTGCGGTTAAGCTTTATCAGTAATAACACCGATTTATTTAGCCAATATTAGCCACTGCGCAAGTAGATACCTAATGTATTTTGCCGTTATTAGTATTTTCCCTGAGATGTTTGCCACGATTCGTGAGTTTGGAATCACGGGTCGGGCAGTCACTCAGAAACAAGTGACGATTGAATGCATTAATCCGCGTGATTTTACCAGTGATAATTATCGCCGTATTGATGAACGTCCGTATGGTGGCGGTCCTGGCATGGTGATGATGGCTGAGCCATTATCCCAAGCGATTGAGGATGCGCGCCTGCGAGCAAGTCAGCATGGCTGCCGTGTCGACAAAGCGCACTGTCCGGTGATATATATGTCGCCACAAGGACAGACGCTGAGTGAGAGTAGTGTGGTCGATATGACTGAGTATGACGGCATGATTATATTATGTGGTCGTTACGAAGGTATTGATGAGCGCCTACTGTCGCAATATGTTGACATGGAAATATCGCTTGGTGATTACGTACTTACCGGTGGTGAGCTACCAGCAATGGTGCTAATGGATAGTGTGATACGTCGTCTGCCTGATATTATGGGTGATGATAAGTCAGCTGAGCAAGACTCGTTTGTCGATGGCTTGCTTGATTGTCCACATTATACTAAGCCGCATGAGTTTGCTGGTATGGCCGTCCCTGAAGTATTGCTTTCAGGACATCATGCCAATATCGCTAAGTGGCGCTTTAGCCAACAGGTCGAACGTACGCAAGCGCGTCGTCCAGACTTATGGCAAGCGTTTACGCCAACGGTAGAGCAAGCAAAGTGGCTAAAAGCATTGGCAAAAGCAGATAAAAAACAGCGTTGATAGCGGCTAAAAAGATAAACAGTTAAGCAACAGAATTTTGAGCAACAACAAAACGAGTCATAGCATAATGGCCGTTTGTCATAACCCACTTACGTTGTGTCTCATTAAAAAGATACGATCCATTATTACAAACAGGTGATATGCGTCAAGCCTCTATTATCTAATGTGAGGAGATAACTCTCATGAGCAACAAGCATCCATTGGTTCAGGTCATCGAAAATGCTCAATTGATTGAGCGCCCAAGCTTTGCACCCGGCGATACCGTTGTGGTTCAAGTAAAAGTACGTGAAGGTGAGCGTGAGCGTTTACAGGCTTTTGAAGGCGTTGTAATTGCTAAACGTAACCGCGGTTTAAACTCAGCGTTTACCGTACGTAAAATCTCAAGCGGTGTTGGCGTTGAGCGTGCATTCCAATTGCATTCACCAATCATCGATAGCATCGAAGTGAAACGCCGTGGCGCTGTTCGCCGTGCGAAACTATACTACTTACGTGAGCGCTCTGGTAAATCAGCACGTATCCGCGAGAAGCTTGCTCCGCGTGCACCTAAAGCTGTTAAGCCAAAAGCTAACGCTTAGATTATATCCAGTATCTGCTTTTAAGCATTGTGCTTAATATCGCTTTATTGCTGAACTGTCTATTATGCGATTCGGCAATAGCGAAAAACCAGATACAAGCCCTTATTCATAGGTTTATCATATAAATAAGCGGGTAGTACCAAAAAAGACAAAACCCCAATCTGTGCGACTGCCAGATTGGGGTTTTTGTTTCTGTTGTTTTAATTAATGCGCTTTAATTAATATGCTTTAAATCACAAATCTAGAGAAACGTTTTAAAAATTGCCTTTAAAGTTCTAACCATCGAGATTTTCGATACGGCTATTTTGGTCTTTAGATTTGCTGTACTTACGCAAGCGTATATAGAGCGTCTTAGTGACGGTAGCGATAATTTTTTGTTGATCATCGACGATATCTGCTTGGTATTCCCGAAATACTGGCTCGCCGTCTTTTGCTAATTCCTGAATCGTGGTGATTTCATTGCTAGGAATTTTTAGGCGCGCAGTGACTTTGCTATTACCAGGGGCAATAAACTCAATATGTGAGCTTTTGTCCCAGACCACGTAACTGCTGCCCAGTTGGTGCATCAGCATTATCATATAGAATGGATCTACCATCGAATACAGGCTGCCGCCAAACTGAGTGCCCACGATGTTTTTGTTCAGCGTATTCAGCCCCATACTTACCACACACAAACCTTGATCGAGATTGAGGTGATCGATTCTGATACCAGCGCCTACGTACGGTGCATAAGTGTTGATACGCAGCTTCAGTAGGTGGGGTGTCAATAACGGCATGATACTTTGTTTGGCTCTGCGTTTTAGCGTCTCAAAATTGGTAGGTAGCAAACTCATAAATTCGTCCTATTGCTTCTTTTATATTTTTTAGTGATACCGTTTGAGTCAAATTTTTTAGTGTACTTCTATCAAAGAGCAGTCACGAAAGGGCATTTATCATAAGTAAAAAATATCAAAACCGCTAGGCTTAAAGCGTAACTGACATGAATTTTCTATGGTTACTTAAAAGTTATAATAAACTATTTATTATAACTATCTTTAATATTTAGTTATGTGATAACAAATATCTAGATACAGATAATTATTAAGAAAAAGGTCATTTATTCTAATTTAAAGTTTATATTAAGTGTGTTTTTTCCTCATGGTTTTCTATTAAGTTCAATTTTGCATTAAATAGAAACTTTAATTTATAGATTATAATAGTGTATCGACTTTTTGAGTGGTTCTAAGTTCGCATTTCGAGTTCTCATGTCATACAATGGCTTGCAATTTTTAATGGACGCTTTAGTCACATTAAATGTCACTATCAAATTATCAGTTAAATTAAGCCTCAGACGACACAAGGAAATGTGATGAGTAACTCTCAGATCCCTTCTTCAGGGTCTAATCAGCAGAAGTCAAACCCATCCGATTACGACACAGAGTTATCAGGTAGTTATGTCGATTTGCACAAACCAAGTTCGAGTTTTGAGAGTCGTGATGATTATCTCAATCATGAATTGCAAATCATGCAGCCCAAACGCTGGCGTCCCAATTTGCCGTTTCGTGATTATCGCTTTGAGTATGAAGATACTATTCCTGCAATGGCGGCGACGATTGGTAAAGTGGTTATGGTGGGTGCGATTGCTGCAACATTTGCAGGTCCACTTGGTTTGGGCGATGCGTTTGTTTTAGAAAACGTTCGTTATGAGCTATTAATCGTTTCATTCTTTATCATCTTATTTTCAGGATTTTTACTCCCGACAGCCAACCTTGCAGGTACTCACGGCCCCCTTATTCCCCTTATTCCTATTGTTGTAGCCGCTGGTGGCCATCCAATGGCGTTTGGTCTGCTCATCGGTGCCTTCGGCTTGCTATTGGCAATCAGTAAAGGAGGCAGTCTGCTGGCAAATCTGACCAGTAAAGGTGTGTGCGGTGGCCTCTTGATTTACTTAGGGTTTATCGGTACGACCTCACAGGTCAAAAACCTCTTTGCTTGGGCAGAAGGTATTGGCATGTCGCATATTGCCTTTTTTATTATTTTGGCAACTATCCTGCTATATGCATTACTTGAGCACTGGCAAAAACGCTGGCTTGCGGTACCGCTAAGCTGTGTACTAGGTGGCGGACTTGCATTTGCATTGGGCGCTCCTTTTGAGTTTAAAACCGCACCAGGCTTGCCGAATATGAACCCGATGTATTGGTGGGGTGAAAATACCGGTTGGATGCTAGGATTGCCGACGGTTGAAAGCTTTATTGTCGTACTGCCATTTGCTATTTTGGCGGTTGCGATGTGGTCACCAGATTTCTTGGGTCATCAGGTTTTTCAAAAAATCAGCTATCCTAAACGTACTGAAAAAGTGCTCATGGATATTGATGACACAATGACTAGTGCATCGTTTCGTCAGGTCGTCGGCTCTGTATTGGGCGGTGCTAACTTTGCTTCATCGTGGGGCACGTATATTGTCCCAGCAGCGATTGCCAAACGTCCGATTCCTGCTGGTGCCTTATTGACGGCATTGTTTTGTATTATCGCAGGGGTTTGGGGCTATCCAATGGATTTGGCTATTTGGCAGCCAGTGATGTGTGTGGCCTTAATCGTTGGTGTGTTTATTCCACTGCTTGAAGCTGGTATGGAAATGACTCGTGAAGGTAAAACCACTCAGTCTGCTGCGATTGTGGTGTTTGCTTCAGCGCTTGTAAATCCTGCCTTTGGTTGGTCACTCACGTTGTTGCTCGATAACTTAGGCTTGATTGGCTCTAAAGAACGTAGCGCCAATTTGACTAAAATGAGCCGCTGGATCATACCGGGTATTATGTTTGTGGTATTGACTGGCGTGATGGCTATCGTTGGTATGCTACCGGGTATTCCGGCATTGATGGCTAACTTTCGTCATTAATAACATCTTACTTATCCACGAAAAAGTCAGCCTTAGTGTTGGCTTTTTTATGGGTGATGCTATGATAATAATTGGCTTGTAAAACAATGACTCCCGCCCCATAACTAGCAGTATTATAAGACTTTTAAGAGCAATAAATTCTATGGTCAATGTCTCAGAATCGAGTCCCATCGATGACAAGAAAGCCCGTCTTAAGCATTTAATTCAGCGCCTGCCAAATTTGCCAGGGGTCTATAAGATGCTGGGTAAAAATGGCGATATCTTATATGTCGGTAAAGCCAAGTCACTCAAGAGCCGTGTGAACAGCTACTTTGCTAAAACCATTGACCATCCAAAAACACGGGCGCTAGTGGCACGGATACATAATATTGAAACCATTATTACCCGTAGTGAGACCGAAGCGTTATTGCTCGAGCAAAACTTGATTAAAGAATATCGTCCGCCTTATAACGTACTGTTGCGCGATGACAAATCCTATCTCTATGTGTTTATTTCAGCAGATAAGCCTTACCCGCGATTGGCTTATGGTCGCGGTAAAGGCAATCACCAAAAAGGTCGCTTTTTCGGTCCTTTCCCCTCTGCTCATGCTGCCAAAGAGACACTGGTACTGATGCAGAAAATGTTTCAAATGCGCCAATGTACCAACACTTCTTTTAAGCAACGTAAGCGTCCTTGTCTTGAGTATCAGATTAAGCGCTGCCGTGCGCCTTGCGTGGGCTTGGTATCGCCTGAAGAATATATGGAAGACGTCAATAATACTATTCGTTTCCTAAAAGGCGACTCTAGCGATATTCATAGCGCTTTGATTGAAAAAATGGAAGCTTCTGCTGAAGAATTAGACTTTGAAAAGGCAGTGTTTTATCGCGACCAGCTGTCTATGCTGCGCGAAGTACAAGCCAAGCAAGCTGTTTATACTGTGCAAGGCGAGGCGGATGTGATTGCTATTGCCAGTCAAGCAGGGATGACTTGTGTCAACGTCTTGACCGTACGTGGCGGGCGTGTGCTTGGCGGTAAGAATTACTTCCCTGATGTTGATAGCAGCGAGCCACTTGCTGATAATTTATCGGCATTTATTACTTCATTTTATTTTCAGGTGACGGATGACTTGCCACCCGAAATCATGTTGAGTCATGAATTACCGGATCAAGTGGCGGTCAGTGAAGCGCTAGCGAGCCATTTTGGCAGTAAAGTCGTGATCAAAACCAGTGTTCGTGAGCACCGTGCCGAATGGTTAGATTTAGCCAAACTCAATACCAATAATGCGCTAAAAACCAAGCTGGGCGACTATTTAGAGCTGCATGCGCGCTTTGGTGCCTTAAAAGATGTCTTAGCGGACGTCACTGATAGAACCGTTGATCGCATAGAGTGTTTTGATATCTCCCATACGATGGGCGAGGCGACCATTGGTAGCTGCGTAGTCTTTGACCAAGGTGGCTCGCGTCGCCGTGATTATCGTCAATATGCGATTCATGACATTGTCGGTGGTGATGACTATGCCGCAATGAAACAAGTGCTGACACGGCGCTATAAAAAGCAGCCATTGCCTGATTTGTTGCTGATTGATGGTGGTAAAGGGCAGCTTGGCATCGCCAAAGAAGTGCTAACCGAGCTGGGTATTCTTGGTGATACTTTGCTGATTAGCGTGGCAAAAGGCGAAGGACGTAAGGCTGGGCTTGAAGTGCTGCATTTTATCGATCATGAGCCGTTAGATTTACCGATGGATAGCAAGGCGCTGCATTTACTGATGCATATTCGCGATGAGGCACATCGTTTTGCGATTACGGCGCATCGTAAGAAGCGTGATAAGCGCCGTTCATCGTCAGTATTAGAGGTGATTCCGGGGCTGGGTGAAAAGCGCCGCCGTGATTTACTCAATCATTTTGGCGGATTGCAACAATTGCTCGGTGCATCGCAGCAAGAATTGGCAGGCGTGCAAGGTATTGGGCCAGTACTTGCAAAAACGGTTTATAAAGTATTGCACGAGTAGGCGTTTACATTCTACCTACCTATCTATCTGTCTGTCTAAATTTTTAGTAGTAGGGTAAACAGTTTCTAATGTATTACATAGGTAATGGGTACAGTAACTTTTGTTGTAATAACCTCATTATCCTTAGTACCGGCTTTGAATATCATTTTTCTAGCATCACGTAGAGCACTTCGGTCTAATGACACGACGCCTGATGACTCAGTAACAGAAATGGAACTAATTTGACCAGATTTATCAATCAACATGCTCAGGACAACTTCATATTCCTCACCAGCTTTCAAACGTCTAGCTGCTCTGTGTGGAACTGTGAACTGAGGTTGACGCAATATTTCAGCAGGCTTAATAACAGGCTCTCTTATCGCTAGACTCTGACAGCCCGATAGTAATATGCCAGTAAAGATAAAGGGTAGTAGTTTCATAACCAGCTGACCTAGTCTGCTTTTATTTTATAAGTCACAAATTTAAAATCTAGTGCACTTTTTTCATCATGCATTTTCTCAGATTCTTCGGCCACTTCAAACTCATTTGGCAATTCAGGATAAAAAGCGTCGCCATCCGTAATCTCAGTATCGACGTGGGTCAGCTCAATGCGATCGGTATACATCAACGCATCGCTAAAAACGCGCTCGCCACCAATTACCCAAATAGTATCCAGATGCGCACCATGTGCCAGACTTGCCGCTTGCGTTAATGCATCATCTAAATTATGCACCACGTAAGCATTGCTTTTACCGACCAAACCTTTTTGTTCGGCATAATCTAGCTGGCTGCTGATGATGAAGCTCACGCGTTTTGGCAAAGGCTTGCTGCCCATGGATTCAAATGTCTTACGACCCATAATGACGATACCTTGGATCGCACCATCATTTTGTTTGGTCGTCATGCTTTTAAAATGCTGCAAATCTGCTGAGATATGCCACGGCAGCTCATTATCTTTGCCGATACAGCGGTTGCTACTGATAGCTGCAATTTGGGCAACTTCGGTGTGGGCATAACTCATAACGTATCCTTTTTATTGTCTTTAACATGCTACTTAAAGTGCTGCATTTATTTAAAACTTTCAATCAGACAAAGGCTAGACCGCAACCTTTGCCTTAATCGCAGGATGCGACTCGTAACCATCAACCCTAATATCATCATAGTTAAATGCAAAGATATCTTTCACATCAGGGTTAAGCGTCAGCGTTGGCAGCTTATAAAGCTCACGCGTCAACTGTAATTCAACTTGCTCGCGATGGTTTTGATAAATATGACAATCGCCACCCGTCCAGATAAATTCGCCCACTTCTAATCCGCATACTTGCGCGACCATATGGGTCAGCAAGGCATAACTGGCAATATTAAATGGCACACCTAAAAATAAATCTGCTGAACGCTGATAGAGCTGGCATGACAGTTTATTATCCGCCACAAAGAACTGAAATAGCGTATGACAAGGCGGCAGCGCAACTTGATCTGCTTCACCGGGATTCCAACCAGACACAATCAAACGTCTTGAATTGGGATTGGTTCTTATTTGCTCAATGACTTGGGTGATTTGATCGACACCATCGTTATTGTAGCTCCCATCTTCACGCTGGCTTGCGCCATAATTGCGCCACTGATGACCATAGACAGGGCCTAAATCACCAGCAGGGCGGTTAAAGCGCGCTGTCTGTTCAGCCGTTGACCACTCATTCCAAATACGTACGCCATTGGCTTGTAGATAATCAACATGCGTACTGCCACTTAAAAACCAAAATAGCTCATAGACGATAGATTTAAAGTGGACTTTTTTAGTGGTTAATAATGGAAAACCGTCGGCTAAATTAAAACGGAGCTGCGCGCCAAAGTGGCTCAGCGTACCAGTGCCAGTACGATCGCCTTTTTCAGTGCCTTCAGTGAGGACAAGACGCAGCAAATCTAGATAGACTTGCTCATTTTTACTCTGCTTGTTGTTACTAATAATGGAGTTACTCATGGTCATAAGATTGCTCTTCTACGCTATTAAAACGCATAGTTGTATTGTTTTTTAACAGGCTACTTGATGTGAATTAGTGCTTAATAAGCCGACTGCTTACCCCAGTCATAGATACCGCGTTTGTAAGCGTATACCAGCATAATGAAACCAATAATAATCATGGGAGCGCTGAGTATCTGCCCTTTGGTCATCCAACCTAGTAATACAAATCCTTGGTCCGCATCTGGTTGGCGGAAAAACTCAATGATGAAGCGGCTGATGCCATAGCCCAATAAAAATACTGCCGATGCTGCCATACGTGGGCGCGGTTTTGATGAATACCACCATAGGAATAGGAATAATAATAACCCTTCGGCAAGTGCTTCATACAGCTGTGAGGGATGACGAGGTAGCAAATACTGCCCATTTACTTCAAGCATCAACTCTTGTAGCTCAGGGTTGGTTTGCAATTGCTGCATATCAGTAGCAGCTGCTTGCGGGAAGTAGGTAAGCCAGTTGTAGCCACCGTTAGAGACACGGCCCCATAGCTCGCCATTGATGTAATTGCCAATACGACCAAATAACAAGCCCGTTGGCACACAAGGAACGATAAAGTCCAGCACCTGAAACGGGGTCTTTTTATACTTACGGGCAAAATATAACATGCCCAGTAAGACACCAATCATGCCGCCATGGAAAGACATGCCGCCTTCCCAGACTTTGAAAAGGTAAGCGGGATTTTGTAAAAATTCACCGAATTGATAAAACAATACATAGCCGACACGACCGCCCAAAATGACGCCAAGTGCGCCAAAAAATACCAAGTCGGACACCATGTCAGTGTTCCAATTGTCACGTTTGGTGCTGCGATACCAAGCCAGACCAAAGGCGGCGGCAAATGCCAACAAATACATTAGGCCATACCAGTGCACTTCTACTGGACCCAAAGACAGCGCTACAGGATCGTACTGAGGATGTATCATCATAAGGGCATCATAAATTTGGTAATAGAATGCTGCTCATAATAGCAAAAATAGCCAGTGAGGCATACCAAATTACGGTGAGGCTCATCTCATGGTAACAACTTATCTGCTACGGGTAACATCTGGAAAGAAAGCCAGAAAACCGCTAAGATATAAAAAAGCTGCTGAAAATAAATGCCATCATAAATATTGCATCATTATATTTAATGAAGCGTTAGATACTGCGCGCTTGCGCTAATGCACCGTATTAATGGATTAACCGTATTTTTAAGGAATGATTATGCAAGCTAAGTTATCAAAAGTAGCAATACTACCTAATTTTTTACCCTCTAAAAAACAGTTGACGCCACTGGGTTTATTTAGCTTAGCGGCTTTAGCTTTGACTCCTGCTCAGGCAGCGAACAGTAGTATTGAGCAAGTGACCATTTATCAGGGCTTAGCGAGCGTGACTCGTGCGTTACCAATCAATGGTAGCGGTGAGCAGACACTGGTTTTTTCTTGTTTGTCACCTTATATCGATAAAGACAGTGTGAGCGTACAAGCAGCAAATGGCATCAATATTGGTGAAGTCAGTATCGAGACTTTAAGCGATGAGCAAGCAGCGCAGTGTCAGTATCAAGGTGAGGCGAGAGTGCAGACACAGCAAGATAATTTGGCAGTTATCAATGCTGAGTTAGAAGCGGCACGCTTAGCTAAAGCTTACTTGCAGAATTTAACCAAGGTCACGCAAATCAGTACAGATGGCACGCTTGCCAATAATGCGCGCGATCTGGAAACCCAAGCGGTCAGTATCAATAAACGCATACTAGAAATTCAGCAGCGCCAAGCCCGTGCACAAGATGCGCTCAACCAACTAATGGCGGGCAGCGCGACTTCCACTCAAAATAGTGTGACTCAAGTGAGTGTACGTACTGCCAGTCGAGTACCAAGCAGTGTGAAACTGCACTATCAAGTACGCGGCGCGGGTTGGGAGCCAACGTATCAAGCAAGGCTGAATACTGAAACCAAGCAATTAAATATCATTGCCTCTGCGGTTATTGCCCAGCAGACAGGAGAAAACTGGCTCAATGTCCCTTTGATGCTAAGCTCTGTCAATCCCAATCAAAACACGACCAGCCAATTGCCACGAGTTGAGCGTTTTTCTTTATATGAGGAAGATAGAGAAAATCGGACTATATCTGTACCACCTATGGCGGAAAACATGCCTGTTGTGGTATCTGCAAGAGACAGCTATGGCGGTGCCTCGACACCTAACATGGCGCCGCTGCCAAGCTTTACCGTTAGCAGTCAGAATAAAAACGGCATTACCGAATACCGCTTGCCCCAGCGTATTAGTATTCCAAGCGATGGCAGGCGCGTACGGACGGTCATTGATGAGCAGTCGGGCAGTAGCAAGCTATGGATTCGTAGTACGCCGAGCGTGGAGGCAGCTGGCTATTGGTATGCATCCGCACCTTTCTTGACACCAGCTTGGGTAGATGGTTCGCTACAGCTATACCGTGATGATAATTATGTCGGGCAGGCGCGCTATAATTATCAAGCGCTCAAAGAGCAAGGTATCGGTTTTGGTATTGACCCTAATACTATCGTAAAGCAGATAGCTGATGAAGATAAGCAGGGTGATAAAGGCGCATTTAATCGCACGCAAACCTTGACTAAAACACAAGCTTATCAATTTACCAATCAGCACAACCGATCTATGCATTTACAAGTATTGGGCAGTGAGCCAGTTAGTCGCGACGATAGTCTTAAAGTAACCGTCACTCATACATCGCCAGTGACTGAGCGTGACTGGAATGACAATAAAGGCATGGTTGCGTGGGAGTTTGATTTACCAAGCAAACAATCGAAAGTCATCCAGTCGACCTCTCAGATTAGTTATCCTGCTAGCAAAAACTTATCAGTAAACTAATTTGTCAGTGAACTAAGTTCACACTTAAATCAAGCTTGGCTGTTCGCTAAGCAATGACATGTTATTAAGTATATTTTTAGTAAAATTAGGAGTCTTATGTGTATTGTCGCCATTGCTTGGCAACTCTTTGATGAGCTGCCTTTGGTGTTATTGTCCAATCGCGATGAATTTTTGCAGCGTCCGACAGAGCTGCTACATCAATGGGAAGATAAGCCTATTTTTGCAGGACGCGATGTACAAAGTGGCGGTACTTGGCTGGGTATTCATCAACAGCCCCATCAAGCCAATCATCAGGACGGTCATCAAGCGCCTCAAGAGTATTATCAGCAAAACGGACGTTGGGCTGCGGTATTGAATTTTCGCGATGGCGTGCAGGCAAGCTCTGATGAGTGCTCACGCGGGGCGCTAGTCACGGATTTCTTAACCAGTGATATCAGCCCGATGGAGTTTGCACGGCAGATTAGTTTGCAAAACTATGCTGGGTTCAATCTCATTATTGGTGATATGACACAAGCCGTTATTGTCAATAATCGTGGTCATGCTCCTATTCCACTATATGCAGGACTGCATGTCATTTCCAATGGTCAGCCTGAGGACAGCTGGTTTAAAACTGAAAAGCTGCGAGGCAGGCTGCGCCAAGAAGTATTGCCACTAATTGCTGAGAATAGTGAACCTGAGTATTGGCAAGAAGCTGCCTTTGCGGTATTGTCTGACAATACGCAAGCCCCAGTGGATAAGCTGCCGGAGACTGGAGTGGCTGTTGAGATTGAGCAGATTCTGTCTTCTATTTATATAGAGCCTGTTGCTTTTAATCATACGCAAAATAATTTGCCCACTTATGCGACACGTACCCAAAGCATTTTAACCCTGAAATGTCATTCTCAGTTGGCAGCTTCCGCAGTGGATGAGATTGCTAGATTAGTAAGCCGAGAGTGTCGGCATGATAGTTATAAAGAATGTCGGCATGATAGTCATAAGTAGCCTATAGGCTTTTAATCTATTAGTTTTTTAATCTATTAGCTTTTTCATCTACTCTTAATGAGGCTCACGTACAATTTTCATGAGAAGTTTGATACTACAGTTTTAATATCGAACAAGAGAAAATCACCAATCCCTTTATTAAAGAATGGATTTCACTTTAAATTACTATTTATATGGCGTAAGATAAATATAGATGTCACTAAAGTTCATACCAGTTGAGTAAATGTTTATAAAACAAGGAGTGTGAAATGAGCATGATGAAGTCACTGATATTTATTGAACCAGGCAAAATTGAAATTGTAGATAAAAAAATCCCTGATGTAGGCCCTAATGATGCCTTGATAAAAATTACGACCACGACCATTTGTGGTACTGACATCCATATCTTTAAAGGTGAGTATGCCGTTGCAAAAGGCTTAACCATTGGTCACGAGCCAGTAGGTATCATTGAAAAGCTTGGTAGCGCAGTCATGGGCTATGAAGAAGGGCAGCGAGTCATTGCTGGCGCCATTTGCCCAACGTTTACCTCCTATGCCAGTCAAGATGGTTTCCCTTCACAAGACGGTGGCTATCTTGATGCAGATGGTAGATGTTCTTGTCACGGTTATAAAGCCACAGGCGGCTGGCGTTTTGGTAATCACATTGACGGTACGCAAGCAGAGTATGTGCTAGTGCCAGATGCGCAGGCCAATCTATGTCCAGTGCCAGATGGACTGACGGATGAGCAAGTGCTGATGTGCCCTGACATTATGTCGACAGGCTTCAAAGGCGCAGAAAACGCCAATATTCAGATTGGTGATGTGGTTGCTATATTTGCACAAGGCCCTATCGGTTTATGCGCTACTGCTGGAGCAAGGATTAAAGGCGCGTCACTGATTATCGCTGTCGATGGCAATAATGAACGTTTGGCCATGGCAAAGAAACTGGGAGCAGATATTACTCTAAACTTTACAGAAGTTGACGTGGTTGATGAGATCATGAAAATCACTGGTGGTCGTGGGGTGGATAGCAGTATCGAGGGGTTAGGTTTACAGTCTACGTTTGAGCAATGTCTCAAAATATTAAAACCAGGCGGTACACTCTCAAGTTTGGGTGTGTATTCTGAAGATTTAGTCATTCCAATGGCTCATTTCGCCTCTGGTCTTGGCGATCATACGATAAGAACGGCTCTCTGCCCAGGAGGTAAAGAGCGTATGCGCCGATTGATGAATGTCATCGAGTCGGGTCGAGTAGATTTATCAGAGATGGTGACGCATACCTATGCCTTGGATGATATTGTAGAGGCCTATGACTTGTTCATGCATCAGCGTGACGGCGTACTAAAAATTGCTATCAAGCCATAATTATTCCGCAAGATATAATCGCTATATAATAGAAAAGCCTGCATCTAAAGGATACAGGCTCTTCTATTACGTGTTACTTTTAATCAAAATGTCAGTTCATCCTATCAACAAGTGATTGTCTTGTTCAGGAATAATCAGCTCTTGTCTTAGAGGTAGCTCAGGCACTAGCTCTTGCAAGGCACGGCGATAAACGCCTCGTTTAAAATGAATTACTTGTCCAAGTGGATACCAGTAACTGACCCATTGCCAATGATCAAATTCTGGTTTGCCCTCATCAAAGCGGATATGTTGAGTGTTCGTCTCATCTAAGCGTAGCAAAAACCATTTCTGTTTTTGCCCAATACATAAAGGGTGCTGTCCATGCCGCACATAGCGTTTTGGCAGACGATAACGCAACCAATCTTGCGTCACTGCCAATAAGTCTACATGACGCGGATGCAGGCCGACCTCTTCCCAGAGCTCGCGATACATCGCATCCATCGGCGTCTCCCCACGGTCGATACCGCCTTGTGGGAACTGCCAAGCGTTGTGACCAATACGTTTTGCCCACAGAACCTGCCCTTGTGTATTTGCCAAGATGATGCCGACATTGGCGCGAAAGCCGTCTGCATCTATCATGATTAAACCTTTTTAATTTATTTAAAATAGCCTATTTTGAGCTAGAACCGTGACAGCAATCATAATTATTATAAGGTGATGGTTGTCGATATTAGGTCAAAATAAGATTCATTACCGTTATTAAACCAAGAAACAAGCAAAATGTGTAACAGTATTTTGCTATAAAATGTTTCACGAGCTTAACTGTTTAAAATCAACCAGTTATAATTAAACTTTTGTAATGTTTTTTTGGGAATCTTACTACAAAGATAGGTTCTAACAATAAGAGGATAGGTTTGAATAATAAGCAGTAGGCGCTATATGAATGTTAATTCACTGCTAAGAAGATTTTAGTAAAAAGGTTTAATTAAAAATAAGGCTGCAAAAGACAAATAGGTGAGCTATTTATAATAATAATGATTTTGGATGATAAGGGCTCAATAAAATGTGCCATTGGCTTATGCTACACTAGCTAAGTAAAACATATTGTCAGAAAATAAAAATCGGGCAACGAGCTAATTAAAATAAGGAATGGTCAAGATGTCAGAGTCAAAAGCAAGTGTAACGTGGCAAGAAAACAAAGCATTTATGGGTGTGTCACCATCAGGGCATAATGTACAGATCGATGCCGATAAAGAAAAAGGCGCAAGTCCGATGGAGCTGATTCTATTGGGGCTTGGTGGTTGTGCTAGCTACGATGTGGTAGCGATTTTACAAAAATCGCGCCAAGAGGTGACAGACGTACGTTGCGAGTTGACCGCTCAGCGTGCTGAAACTGTACCAGCTGTCTATACTGACATTCACATGCATTTTGTGGTGACAGGTCAAGATGTCAAAGAAAGCCAAGTAGAGAAGGCCATAAAACTGTCTGCAGAAAAATATTGCTCAGCCAGTAGAATGTTGGTACAAGGTGGGGTGAACGTCACCCATGATTTCGAAGTGATTGCAGGGTAGGGGCAAGTATAATAATGAATGCACTTCTGGAATTAGTCTCTAATACCGCAGCGTCCGCCATTTGGGCGATGGTCGTAGCAAGTTTACTACCGCTTGCCATGGCATTGACAGCGAAAGCTATTGGCGGCTTTAATTTGGCTGACAATGCCCATCCACGTGATTTTTTACAAGGTACGACGGGCGCGGCCGCACGTGCTAACGCGGCCCAGCAAAACAGCTATGAGACGTTGCCAATATTTTTGGCAGCAGTACTGACGGCAATGCTGTTCTTTGTCCCACAATCGATTATCAATATACTGGCTTGGTTGTACGTGCTGATTCGTATCGGTTTTTGCGTGGCTTATATTACTAATTTGGCGACGTTTCGCTCCATACTTTGGGTGTTATCGATTGCCTGTTGTTTGATGTTATTCTATTTAGCGATTAGAGTGAGTATTTAATCTTATTCGTTAGACAGATTGGCTTTAAGATAAAAGCAGCTATTATTGGCGCACACTGGCTTGCAGTGCACTAATGATAGCTGCTTTATTTTTTTCTCTTTTAATACTGTCCCATAAAACTTTTGCTTCGCTATAGCCTTTGATGAGCATTGCTAACCACTGCTTGTAACGACCAACCAAGATAACTTCAGTTTTAGCCTGGCCTTCCAAAAATCTTATCTGATGGGTGACCATCGCTTCCCACGACAACGTTGCTGCATTTAGCATGGCATCATCTGAACCGCAATCCACGCGAGCAACCAAATCGGGACGGGTAACCGCGCCGCGACCCAACATCAAATGCTCTGTACCAGCTTGAGTCATACAGTTTTTCGCGTGTTCTGCATTCCATATTTCACCGTTGGCAATGACTGGAATATCTAGCGTGTTAAAGCTTTGGATTTTGTCCCAATAGGCTGGTGGTTTATAGCCTTGGGTTTTGGTTCGTGCGTGAATGGTTAGCCAATCAGCACCACTGTCGCTAATCGCAGCTTTGATATCATCCATGCGGCTGGTATCGGTATAACCTAAACGAATTTTAGCTGAGACTGGAATATGAACGGGAACCGCTTGCCGCACCGCGCTGATAATCTGATACATGGTTTCGGGTTCATCCAATAATACCGAACCACCACGGTGGCTATTGACCGTCTTGGCAGGGCAACCAAAGTTGATATCAATTGCTGGTGCACCAAGCGCGGCAGCATAAGCAGCATTTTCTGCCATGAGTTGCGCTTCACTACCAAGCAACTGGACATGAATAGGCGTGCCAGAGGCAGTTTTAGCATCCTGACGCAGTTCTGGAACGTATTTATAAAATACATGCGCAGGCAATACGTGTTGAGTCACACGGATAAATTCGCTAACCGACCAATCATAAGGGCGACCCAAGTCTGAGGCAATTTGCGTGAGGATTTGCCGCATTAATGGATCGGTCAAACCTTCCATTGGAGCGAGCAGGCGGACGGGATTGGCGAATAACTGACGGATGGTATTTTGACGTATTTGAAGTTGCTGATTAGTATTCATGCTTGTTGTTCACTGCTAAAAGGGTACTATTAAAGGATTGCCATAAAGACAGGTAGGCTAGAGGTTTAGAGTGGCAAATACAGAGAGTGACTAACTGAGGAAAATTAAGTATTACCAAAAATCACTTTTTTGCCTGTCTGTAATCCCGATATCAAGTCTTTAATATTATGGATGTCCAAATTGCTCTGGGCACGTGTGCAAGCGACGTAGAGCAAACGCAACTCTTCAGGGCTTATTTTGACCGCATTGGTGGTCACATCATAATAGAAATCATCGTCCAGCTGTACCTTTCCCCATTCGAGCCCTTTCGCTTTATGGGCAGTGGAGATAACATAATCAGCATTTTCGATACTGGTGAGACTATTGACCGCTTGGCTCAGGACATTGGTGCCATGATCATCGACGAGTTTCACCAGTGTTTTTAGATCACTGCCTTCATTGGTTTCAGAATACTCTTGCACATCACCCCAATTATAAAAATACGCCAGTTCAGGTACACCGTACGCCGACTTACCGTTTTTCAAGTTTTCGGCTGCCTGACAAAATTTAAGCATACGATCGGTATCGGCTTGTAGCGCCACGCGGTGTCCCAATTTTAATCCAGTCAATAATTGCGACATTGCGGCGGCATTAGTGCGGCAAAGGATGGCATCTTTTTTACTATGTACCATACCCTTATCAGTAGAAGATTGCTTATTAGGATTGCCTTTTAACGGGACGTCTTCTTGCAATGCTTTGAGCAAAGTATTGGCAATCTCAGCAATCGGTTCGCCAAAACGAAACGACTGGGTCAATAAGGTTTGTGGTAAGGGCAGTTTTTTCATCGCATTGACTGCGCCGCGCCATTCATAAATTTGCTGATGAGCGTCACCCACATAAATCACTTGCCGTGGCTGCTGGGTTAAAATTCCCATCATCAAGGGATCGGCATCTTGAGCTTCATCAAACAAAATAAAATCAGCGGGAATACTGGGTTTAGACAGTGCCCAAAGTTTCAGATAAATATCATGCCCGATACCAGCTGGATGGCGCGCATCAATCGACTGTAGCCAACGCTGCTCGACGGCTGGATAGAGCATTTCACGCAACTGCTCGGCATCTGAATCATCGAGCCAGCTGGGAAACAATATATGTCTAGGTGCAGGATAACTGGCATGGGTACTACAAAAATTGCTGACAGCATCACTGACGAATCGCGATAGTCGGGCTGGAGTGAGGGTAATATATTTGTTTATACCATCCATTTGCCGACGTACTTGGACGGGCTGCAAACCCAAATCATCACCCAAACGCTTGGGTGAAAAACGCGGTAACGACAGCTTAGCAGTGATATCACGGGCGACATGCCGATAAGCAAGCGAATGAAAGGTGCGACATTCCACATGCGGTGGAAACTTTGAGCGTGCATCATTAGCAATGGTTTTGTTAAAGGCTAAGTATAAGCCGCGTCCACGTAAACGCTCTCCAATCAGTTTTAAGGTCGTCGTCTTACCAGCACCCGCATAAGCCACCACTTTAAATGACTTGTGATCCATCGCCATGTTGAGCGCGCTCAGCTGCTCATCAGTGGGATCGCTCATATAAGCTGGCATAGATGCGGACATAAAAAATTACCTAAAAGAGTAAAACGGATCAAAAATGACGGGGGTAAAAAAAGCCACTGCATAGACAATGGCTGACTCATCATGTGCACTTGCAAAATGCTTGCAAGCGCATATGACAATAATACAAAAACTCATAGAAAATAAAGGTAGAAATAAGCAGGTTATAGTAACAGATTAGCGCGTTGGCTGTTTTTGGAATAAGTATCTGACAAGTGATGTTATTCTTTATTTAACCCTGTATCGCTTGCTAAAGTAGGACTGTGCTCTTCTTTAATTAATACTTTCGCTAAAAATACTCCTAGCTCAAACAACAACCACATCGGAATGGCGAGCATCAACATCGACACCCCATCAGGCGGTGTCACGACCGCAGCAACGGCGAAACAGCCGACAATAATATAACGGCGTTTATCTTCTAAGCTCTGAATGGAGACGACGCCCGTCAATATCAATAGCAAGGTGACGACTGGAATCTCAAAGGTTAAACCAAATACCATAAAGAGTTTGAGTGCAAAACTTAAATAACTATCGATATCGGTCATCGGCAATACGTTCTGCGGCGCGAACATAATAAAGAATTTGAGAACGCCTTTGAGTACAATAAAATAAGAGAAAGCCACACCCGCATAAAATAAAAATATAGAGGACATTAAAACGGGAATAGCGATTTTTTTCTCTTTTTTATAGAGACCAGGAGCGACAAACGACCAGATTTGATACAAGATGTAGGGCATTGCAAAGAATGCAGCGACAAAAACAGTCAGGCGTATCGGTGCCATAAAGTTAGAGGTGATATCCGTCGCGATCATCGTTGAGTTGGCAGGCAACTGGGCAACCAATGGGTTGGACAAAAAATCATAGAGCTCGCGTGAAAATCCGACCAAAGCCAAGAATATGACCAGTACGGCAACACATATCTTAATCAAATGATGACGCAGTTCAATCAAATGCTCGGTAATCGGCATATCGCCAAGTGAGCTTAGGATATCGCCAGAGTCCTCAGTATTGCTGTCGACATTACCATCTATGGTAGCTGTTGAGGTCTCGATATCTGAATCCACGACTTTTTCTTGACGGCTTTTTTTACGTTTAAATAAGCCCACTAATGACTCTCCTGCTCATGAACAGAAGCCTGTTTAGGTAAAGGACTGTCTATATGGCTGTTTAGTAAGATATCGGCTTTATAATTTGGTAAGTAGGGCGGTTGCGGCAAACGACGCGCTTTATCATAAGCTCCAAGACGAAACCACATATTTTCCCACGGTCTAGTTGTGATGGTTTGAGACACTGGATTGACGTTATCGCTACAGTCAGTTTTTAGACTATCATTATCGCCTTGTGCCGATGACTGCTCAGGGCTTTCTGGTTTCTCAGCCTGTCTATTACTGTCATAGGCGTAGTCAAACGCTTTTGGCTGCACTGGTCGATTATCATCATTCTCACTACTGGCTTGACTACTTTGGCTAGGCGTATTGTCATTGCCTGGATCACGCGATGCTTTTAAATGCTGGTTTTGCGAGGATTCAAACTCTTGCATACTGCCGCGCATTTCCGCCATCTCGCGCCTCATATCTGCTTCAGTCTGGCGAATTTTGGCCAGCTCTTTTTGCATAAGCTGGCGGGTCTCTGCCAAATCAAGTTCAGCTTCGATTTCAGATTGCAGGGTGGATACCGTGCGGCGAATTTTGGCATACCACTGCCCAGCGGTACGCGCTGCCTGTGGCAGTTTTTCTGGGCCCAAGACGATTAGGGCGATAACACCAAAGAGAAGTAGTTCAGAAAAGCCGATATCAAACATAATGTTCCGATGTCATTGTCTAAAAGGTCACTGTCTAGAGGCTATACATTATGCGTGTCATCAACCTTGGTGGTGGTTGGGCGCTCTTCAGTGTGTGCATTGCCATCATGATCGAGCACCACATGCTTTTTAGCATGCTCAGTATTTTCATCTTTGACCGCTTCTTTGAAGCCTTTGACTGCGCCGCCCAAATCTTTGCCAGCATTTCTAAGCTTCGAGGTGCCAAATACGACCACCACTACCACCAATAAAATCAGCCAATGCGTAATAGAAAAACTACCCATAAAGGTATCCTTGTGTCTTGGTTTTCAGTCTTTGTATGCCTACTTTGGGTGTATCGAATATCGTTATATTCAATAAACAGCCTCGACATACAATGCGAAGTAAAACAGAGCTATATTATAACCTGCACTTGTGACAAAAAGGTGAAATCAACAATAATCAAACAGGGCAACGGCCAAGCTTATAGAAACTATCGCGCCGCCTTTTCGTCGATACCTGATAGACCAAAACGTCGACCTAGCTCGTTTAATACCGCATCCGACTCAATATCGAACCACGCCAGTCCTACTAATGTATGAAACCAGACATCGGCAACCTCATAGATGAGCTCGTGACGAGCGTCATCATATTGCGCTTTATTGCTATTTTCGTCGCAATTGGCAAAATCTTTGGCGGCAATGATACTTTCAGTACTTTCTTCGCCAACTTTCTCTAGGATTTTATTTAAACCCTTTGCGTATAAGCTTGCTACGTACGAGCTATCAGCATCCGCTTGTTTACGCTCTGCCAATACACCGTCAAGCTGCTGCAAAATAGAGCGATTGGTAGTGTCGTTGTCATGGTGACTGTGACTGTGGTTGGCATCTGAAGGGATTACATCGTGAGCCTGCGTCTCGTTACTTTTAGGAATGGATTTTGCTGCATCGCTTGAATGATAAATATCAGCAGGGTCTTTTAATACCTTATCGACGGTTTGCCATTCCGGCGTTTGGCCCGACAAATCTAAACGCTGATAGAAGCAAGACTCGCGACCAGTATGGCAAGCGATACCGCCAGCCTGAGTGACACTAAGGACAATCACGTCTGCATCACAGTCCAAGCGAATATCATGTACGGTCTGAGTATGACCCGATGACTCGCCCTTATGCCACAATTTGGCACGTGAGCGCGAAAAATAAACCGCTGTCTGCGTTTGCGCGGTTAACTGTAGTGCTTCGGCATTCATCCAAGCCATCATCAAAATACGCCCAGACTTATGATCTTGAGCAATTGCAGGAATCAAACCATCATCATTAAATTTTATGGCAGCCAGCCAAGCAGGTAAAGTCATAATATATCTGTCTTCTTATTTATATAGAAATGAAAGAGGAATAAGTGAATCGTAACGGATTGTATTTATGGTCTGAATAAAAAAGCGGTTGGTGTTAGGGTATGTCCTCAATATCAAATCCTGTAGAGATGTGGGTACAGCGCTTCTTTCATAATTTTATCAAGCGCAATCGACTTATTGAGGCGAAAGTCATAATTGACAAAATGCTGCCGCGCCTTGGCTACTGTTTCTCCATTATGCATACGGGTAATTTTTATCACTATAGTGCCACCATTATCGTATAACGGCTCAACGCCTACTTCAAATAATAGCTCTTCACGCGCCCGTATGCGGCTAACAATACTTAGCTGTAACTCATCGATAATTAAACCGTGATAATCTGCATCGATCTCTTTAATACCTTTAGAGTAAAAAAATCTTTGCCGCGCCTCACATAGCAATGCCGTCAATGATTCGAGCGTCAGGTACTGAGCCATATCAAGCTCAATATGACGCACACGCATCACTGTTTCAAAGACAAATATGTCGTTATCAAAGTCTAATTCTTGTTTTGACACGTTATCTCCTAGATTGATTGCAGGCTATGAGTGCTGCTAATCATGGTGTAGGTTGGTAGCTTCATCATCGTACGATAGGCGCTCGATAAGTGTTATAAATAACTTTGTATTATTAGCGCTCAGCTTATACTAAGGTTCAGTCTCTACTTAAGCACAGCTTAAGCTGACATTCAATCTATTTGGCGGTAAATCCGCAGTTTTATGAGTGTTTTGACTAAAATCTTTATAAATGGGCTCATACCCATTATCCACTGTCATGCCTACTAAGGCGTGTCCTCATTTTAAAAATGATGATAAGAATGAGATAGATTGCCGTCAAACAAGGAAAGTAGCGCAAATAATATCGAGATATGAATCAGCTATTTGACTTAGCTTGGCAAAATCTAACCGTTTTTAGTCCATTTGGTTGCTTTCGTTCAGATTGAGGACACGCCCTAGGCGAGGCGTAAAAGTTTCCTTGGCAAAACAGTGCATTATCTGCTAAAATACCGCCTCCCACCTCGAGGCAAATAGAGGTTTAGTGGGTGTTTTTACAGCCACTATTCGTTATTAACTATTTGACGACCAGGTTCTATCAAAGACAAAGAGGCAAATCATCATGAAAGTTAAGATGAAAACCAGAAGCGGTGCAGCTAAACGCTTCAAAAAAACAGCGAACGGCTTCAAGCGTAAGCAAGCAAACAAAAGCCATATCTTGACCAAGAAATCAGCTAAGCGTATTCGCCAGTTGCGCGGTCTAAAGATGGTGGACAAGTCTGACGAAGCAGCAGTTCGTCGCATGTGCCCATACATCTAGTAGGCTATCGTCATTTAGCTTTAATTAAGCGCTGTTTAATTTATAGCGACTAGATTAAAAATATCTGACTTTGCAATCTGATAACGATGTCTACTATTCGATGACATCGTGATTCGTTTAATAATGATTAAAGAAATCTTGGAGTAATTTATGGCCCGTGTAAAACGTGGTGTACAGGCGAATCGTCGTCACAAAAAAATCCTAAAACGCGCAAAAGGCTACTACGGTGCCCGTTCACGTGTTTACCGCGTAGCGGTACAGGCAGTGACTAAAGCTGGTCAATATGCTTATCGTGACCGTCGCAACAAAAAACGTACCTTCCGTCGTCTTTGGATTGCACGTATCAATGCTGGTGCACGCTTAAACGGTTTAAGCTACAGCCGCTTTATAAATGGCATGAAATTGGCTAACATCACTGTCGATCGTCGCGTACTTGCTGACATCGCTATGCATGATGCAGCGACTTTCACAGCGTTGGTCGAAAAAGCAAAAGCGGCATTAGCATAAATATTAACCTTCCTTTAGGGTTGCTGCTTGTTTAGTCAGAATTTACAAGTAGTTATCTATATGGACAGGGATAATATTGATTAATAGTATGATATTAATAAAAGCTACCGCTGGTCGGTGGCTTTTTTTATATCACATTATCTAATGTTACCGCATTTTTTGAGCACCAGCGCTAAATATGCTTTTTTGAGATAGCTTTTATTATCGTCTAAATATTCAAGCCATTCATATCACTGGTATTATTTTTGAATGACTGGGTAAATGGTTTGCAATATTTGGTCAAATACCTACAATTACCAATTACTATTATTAATAGTCCGTTTAAATCAGGAAGAATGCGTCTTATGACTACCCCTGCTGCTACCACCGATTTGTCGGCGCTACCGACCTTGTCCACAGAGCTAAGCGAGCTTAATGAAGCACAGTTAACCGAGTTTGCCAGTGCCGCTGAAGCCTTAATCCTACAAGTCAATGATGTACGCTTATTACAAGATTTGCGTGTGCAACTGACGGGTAAAAAGAGCCCATTAACTGGCTGGTCAAAGCAGATGGGGAAACTCAGCAGCGACGATAAAAAGACCTACGGCGGCTGGTTACATCAAGTCCGTAGCCGTATTCAAGAAGCGTTAACAGCGCAGCAGCAGCAGCTAGAAGTCGCGGCATTAAACGCCAAGCTTGCAAGCGAAAGTATTGATATCACCTTGCCTGCTCGCGGTGGTCAAAAAGGTCATTTGCATCCAGTGACCATGATTACCCAGCGTATGCAGCAGTATTTTATACAAGCAGGTTTTAACGTTGCTACTGGTCCTGAAGTCGAAAGCGATTATTATAACTTTGAGGCGCTTAATATTCCGTCGCATCATCCAGCGCGCGCGATGCACGATACCTTCTATTTTGATGCGCATTATCTGCTACGTACGCATACTAGTCCTGTGCAGATTCGCACCATGGAAAAGAATGAACCGCCTATTCGCATTATTTGCCCAGGTCGCGTTTATCGCAATGACTCGGATCAAACGCATTCGCCGATGTTCCATCAGCTAGAAGGTTTAATGGTCACTGAGTCGAGCACTTTTGCCGAGCTAAAAGGTTTGATTAGCGAGTTCTTAGAAGCATTTTTTGCCAAAGAGCTGACTGTACGTTTCCGTCCGTCATTTTTCCCCTTTACCGAGCCGTCAGCTGAAGTGGACATCCTCGATGACAATGGTAAATGGCTTGAGGTTATGGGCTGCGGTATGGTACACCCACAGGTGCTGACCAACTGCGGTATTGATGCCGAAAAATATACTGGCTTTGCTTTTGGAATGGGGATTGAGCGCTTCGCGATGTTATATTACGGCATCGATGATTTGCGCCTGTTTTTCCAAAATGACGTACGCTTTTTAAAGCAGTTTGGCTAGATTTTATTATTTAATAATACCTCTACCTTTACTCCAAAACCTTTATTATAAAATTCTGATCTGAGATATTTATGAAAATTAGCGAACAGTGGCTACGTCAATGGGTAAACCCCAACAATAGCAGTGAGCAATTGGCCGAACAACTCACGATGGCAGGACTTGAGATTGATGATCGCTATGCGGTTGCCCGTGCCTTCAGTGGTGTGGTTGTCGGTGAAGTCATCAGCGTCGAGCAGCATCCAGATGCCGATAAACTGCGCGTTACGCAGGTTAATATTGGTGCAGCTGAACCGTTACAAATCGTCTGCGGCGCACCCAATGTCACCGTTGGTATGAAAGCACCCGTTGCGACCGTTGGTGCCATTTTGCCTTCTGATAATGGTGCAGGTTTTGAAATTAGAAACGGTAACCTACGCGGTGTCGACTCTAACGGTATGCTTTGCGGCGCGTCTGAAATTGATTTAACCGATAGCATCGATGGTCTGCTTGAATTGCCAGCTGATGCACCGATTGGTATGGATATTCGTGAGTATTTAGGTTTAGACAATCAGATATTAGATATCTCTATCACCCCAAATCGCGGTGACTGTTTTAGTGTACGCGGTATTGCACGCGAAATATCAGTTATCAATGATTTGCCAATGCAGCTGCCTGATATTCCTGCCAACGTAGCAGCTACTGAAAACGCTGCTGGTACTGCTACGCCAGCGGTAACGGTTAGTGCAATTGAAGCGTGCCCGCGCTATTTACTACAGTCAATCAGCAATATTGATCGTAGCATCGACACCCCAAAGTGGATGCAAGATGCGCTGGTTCAGTCAGGACTACGCTCGCACAACTTTTTGGTTGATGTGACCAACTATGTATTGATGGAGTTGGGTCAACCGCTACATGCTTTTGATGCCGATACTATCGAGGGCGATATCGTGGTGCGTTTGGCACAGCCTGAAGAAACGATTGTCTTATTAAATGAGCAAACCATTACTCTAACGGGTGATGAATTGCTCATTGCTGATGATAAAGGCGCACTTGCACTTGCCGGAATCATGGGCGGTCAGCGTAGTAGTGTGACTGATAGCACAACCAATATTATTGTAGAAAGCGCTTTCTTTAGTCAGCTAGCTATTGCCGCACGCGCACGCCGTTTTGGGTTACATACCGATGCCTCACAACGCTTTGAGCGTGGTGTCGATTTTGAGTTACCAGAGCTGGCACTGGCACGTGCTGTTGATTTGATTACTAGCGTTACTGGTGGGCAAGCCGGACAAATAGTAAAAGCAGAAAGCAGTGAGCATTTACCAGCTCGCGCACTGATTACTTTACCAATTGCTAAAGTTCGTGATGTCATCGGTATTGAGATTGAGCCAGCAGTCATGGTTCGTATCTTAACCCAATTGGGCTTTGAGGTAGTGCAGCAAGCCGATAGCCTGATTTGCACGCCACCTTCTTATCGCTTTGACATGAGTATTAAAGAAGACCTCATCGAAGAAATTGCGCGTATCTATGGCTATGACAATATTCCAAGCGTGTTGCCGCATTTGCAAGTCAGCATGGATTATGACGATACCGCAGACTTGACACACGAGATGAAGCTGGCGCTGGTCGATAATGGCTATATGGAGGCGATTAGCTTTAGCTTTAGTGACGCAAAAATAGAAGCCTTGCTCGATGACAAAGCCCTAGGAGAAGTACTGGCACTGGCCAATCCTATTTCTAGTGACTTAGCCGTGATGCGCCGTACTTTGCTATCAAGCTTATTGCCTTGCGTGCAATATAATCTCAATCGTCAGCAGCCACGCGTTCGTTTCTTTGAAACAGGGCTTAGTTTTGTTGGTCAAAGTATTAGTGAGTTGGTGCAGACACCAAGTATTGCGTTAGTAGCAGTTGGCGATGTCTGGGACGAGCAAGCGTATCAAAACCGTGCGTTAGACTTTTATGATCTTAAGCATGATATTGAGCAGTTATTACCTGCACAAATGGATAGCGCCCATATTCGCTATGAGCGCAGTGAGCTTGCTTTCTTGCATCCGGGTCAAAGTGCTAAGCTCTATATTGATGATGAATATGTCGGTTGGTTGGGTCAGTTGCATCCTAACACGGCTAAGCAGTTAGATTTGCCAGCTACGTGGGTTGCTCAATTATCACTTGCGCCATTACTGACCCTTGCCCGTGAGCAGCATACCATCACCACCCCAAGCAAATTTCCACAAGTACGCCGTGATATTGCCATTTTAGTAGACAGTGAGATCAGCTTACAGACATTAGAGTCGACGATACGCGCGGCAGCTGGTGAGCTATTGGCTGATCTGTGGCTGTTTGATGTGTATCAAGGCGACAAAGTGCCAGCTGGTCAGCGCTCATTAGCTTTTGCGCTAATATGGCAAGACAATGCACAAACGCTATCTGATGACGCCATTAAAACCGCGACTGACAAAGTGGTGCAAGCACTAACTGAGCAACATGCTGCAAAGTTGCGTGACAGCTAACATATAACTCTTATCATAGACATGCTCTGTAGCCTCACTCTTAAAGAGGCTATAGGGCATTGCTATTTATAAGAATTATGATTTTATAAAATTTTTTTTCATAAAAATAGTTAAGTGGTTATTAATAAAGGATTTTAAAGCAGTCTTTGTTAAAAAGAGGTTAGAAAACCTTTATAATAGCTAGCATTAACCCTCATACCGCTAAACCATGATATTCGACATCACGACATAGCATAGGAGTCGTACTGTGAGCACCTTAACCAAATCTGACATGATTGAGCATTTGATGAGTCATCTTGACCTAACACGCCAAGAAGGCCGCTGTTTGGTAGAGAATTTCTTTGATGAATTGTCAGAAAGTTTAATTGATGGCAAAGAGGTCAAGCTTTCAGGCTTTGGCAACTTCGAGCTTAAAGATAAAAATAGCCGTCCAGGTCGCAACCCTAAGACAGGAGAGCCAGTCGCCGTATCAGCACGCCGTGTGGTGACTTTCAAAACAGGGCAAAAATTCCGTCAACAAGTTGATGAGCGTCTATTTGACGAGTAGCAGTAACTGTCAATCGTATAAAACTGAACATATAAATATATCATGACTTCATGATGGTTGTTAAAGTTACGCTTTATTATTAATGTGAGATGGTTGATCTACATTTGATCAGAGACATTAAATATCATATACAACTATGAATAACCATGAACAATGGTAAATGACACGCACAAAAAAAGAGAGCTTAGGCTCTCTTTTTTTTACTACAGTATTTCTATCATATAAACGATAAAATTACTGAGCTGGTTCTTCAATAACTACAACTTCGTCAGCTGCGTCTACAGCTGGAGTTTCGCTAGCTACGTCAACGCTAGTAGTAGTACCGTCTACAGGTACTTCAGCATCGATTTCGTCAGTAGCAGTAGCAACTTGAGCATCAGCGATGTCAGCTTCAGCTTCAGCAACAGCAGCGTCAGCATCAGCAGTTACTTCACCTTCAGCAGCAGCTTCGTTTAGCTCTTCTGATGCATCTTGCACTTCTTCTTGTGCGTCAGATAAATCTTCAGCAGCGTTTTCTTTGTTGCTGTCACAGGCAGTAAGGCCCATAGTTGCAGTCATGATACCAGCTAGAGCAAGTAATTTTAAGTTCATAAGGTTTTCTCCGGGAAAATGAAATGATCAGTAGCAGCAAAAAAGGTTGAAAGCTGAGATTTCTCAGAATTCAACTAGTCTTAGTTACAGCTACTCAGCTTTCACGCATTCTATAGGATTTCTATATAAATAGAAATAGGCTGTACAATTAAGTAACAATAAAATTGTAAATAGTGTTTTACATCACTTATTCGTTATAATTTTTAATACAACGAGCCAAATTAATAGACGTATAATCAATGACATCACCCTATTCTGATGACTTATTCGATGTCTTGATTTCTACTATGTTTTTAAGCATCTATTGTATCTATTAGGAGTTTAATAGTCATTAAATGTCTTGATTAGTGCGATATCAAGAGCCCAGTAAAGTAGAATTTATCAAAAATACTTTGGCATTACTTACGTATCAGAAATCGGATTTGATCAAAAAAATAAAGAATTGAGTCAAAATTACACTATATAAAAAATCATCAATACGAGTAGCAATATATATATATCGTATATTTGAGGAATGAAACAATGAAATGGCAAGGTAGACGCGGCAGTTCCAATGTGCGCACCAGTAGTGGTGGCGGCAAAATGATAGGCGGTGGTATCGGTGGAATTATTATTGCTGGCATTTTATGGCTGGTATTTGGGGTAAACCCAATGACCGCTTTACAGACGGGTCAAGTAGTAGCAGGCGCTGGCAATAACAGTGCCGCTACCGAACCTGCGACAAGTAACGATCGAGATACGCAGTTTGTCAAAGTAGTCTTGGCTGATACTGAAGAAGTTTGGCATCAAATATTCAAAGAAGCAGGCAGCACCTATCAGGAGCCATCATTGATTCTCTTCAATGGTCAAGTTAGCTCAGCCTGCGGCAGTGCTAGCTCCGCGACGGGCCCATTTTATTGCCCAGGCGATCAGACTGTCTATCTAGACAAATCTTTCTTTGTAGAAATGCGCCAAAATCTCGGTATAACGGGTGATAAGCAAGGCTCTGGCGACCAAGATAATCAAGGTAAAGCGGGCGATTTTGCGCAAGCTTATGTTATTGCGCATGAAGTTGGTCACCACGTACAGACTTTGTTAGGCATCAGTCAGCAAGTTAATGAAGCCAGCCGTCAAGTCACTCGTGCACAAGCCAATAAGCTATCAGTACTACAAGAACTACAAGCTGATTGTTTTGCTGGGGTTTGGGCACAACGTAACCAAGAGCGTGTACAGTTTTTGGAGGCAGGTGATATCGATGAGGCCATCAATGCCGCTGGTCAAATCGGTGATGATCGTTTAGCGCGTGCTAGCGGTGGAGCAGTCGTACCTGATAACTTTACCCATGGCACCAGTCAGCAGCGTGTTCAGTGGTTCACTCGTGGTTTGGAGAGTGGCAACGTGCAGTCTTGTGATACTTTTAGCGGGGCATTATAGGTTAGTATCGCTATGATATTTTAGCGTAGTAACTATCGCCTAAAAAAGGCGATCCAACAAAAAGCCTGCAATATCGATTGCAGGCTTTTTGTATTTTAGAGCGTTTTAGGCATATTCAATAGATTTAAAATACACACAGTTGAAATGCTTAAAAACGGTCTTGATAGCACCAAATAATCATTTAGCGATTATCTGCTGTTGTTAAGAATGTAAGCACCAGCGCCACCTACTGCAGCACCACCAAGTGCGCCACGAGCGATGTCTTTGCTATCGCCGCCACTTCTAATAAGTGCACCAGCAGCAGCGCCGGCAGCAGCACCTTTAGCGGTATTGCTCAAGCCACTATTGTAGCCATTAGTTGCACAGCCACCCATGATAAGGGCAGAGCTAGTAAGAGCAGTCATTGCGATAGTTTTAGCAAATTTCATAGTATCACCTGTTAGGTTATCAAAATCAAAATACGATATTTTTATTACCACTAATTTTAATACCGATAGTAAGCTGTATTAAAATATTTGGGCAAGTATCTTAGAATAATCTATTGTGCTACCGCAAGACATACAAAGGTCTGCATTAGTAAGGATTACATCAAGGATGTTAAATATCTCGAAAATTATACTGCTATTAACACGTGATAGCAGAGTATATCTATACTGGCTCCTATACTAACCCATATAATAATTTCTAGGCGTAGTAAAAGCGCTAAGCTTTGCAAATAGCCTGTAAAGGATGTTTCTCCACTGTATCGTTGGTAGGGGTTTTGCTTAGGGTTATTGTATTTATATTGATAGTAAGCTAACTGTTTTTAAAAATAGTACTTTTGGCGTCTAATAGTGAGGCATTAAGGTCTGTTCTCATTTTTATTGCCATTTATAAATTCAGGACATGCCTGAATATATAAAAAATGAATACAAAATGAAAAGACCGCACGAATGCGGTCTTTTCTACTTAATTGGCTTATCTATTGAGTATGGCAAAGCAGCACGGATCTATCATTAGTTCTGTGATTTACGTTTCATCTGCTCAAAGAATTCGTCATTGGTTTTCGCTTCTTTTAAGCGGTCCAGTAAGAACTCAGTGGCTTGTACGCCATCCATTGGCTGAAGCAGTTTACGTAAAATCCAAACCTTGCGCAGTTTATCTTCATCAAGCAGACGCTCTTCACGGCGTGTACCAGATTTTTTGATATTAATCGCAGGGAAGACACGTTTTTCAGCCAGATCGCGCTCAAGCGTAATCTCTTGGTTACCAGTACCTTTGAATTCTTCAAAGATAACGCTGTCCATTTTACTACCCGTATCGATAAGCGCACTGGCAATAATGGTCAAACTGCCACCTTCTTCGACATTACGTGCGGCACCGAAGAAGCGTTTTGGGCGCTCTAACGCATTGGCGTCTAGACCACCAGTCAATACTTTGCCTGATGACGGAATAACTGTGTTATAAGCACGCGCCAAACGAGTAATCGAATCCAGTAAAATAACCACGTCTTGTTTGTGCTCGACCAAACGTTTGGCTTTTTCGATAACCATTTCAGCGACTTGTACATGACGCTGTGGCGGCTCATCAAAGGTAGAGGCAACCACTTCACCGCGTACCGTACGTACCATTTCGGTGACTTCTTCTGGACGCTCATCAATCAATAGGACAATGAGATAGCATTCAGGGTTATTACGAGTAATCGACTGCGCGATGGTCTGTAGCAGCATTGTTTTACCCGCTTTTGGCGGTGCGACGATGATAGAACGCTGACCTTTACCAATCGGCGCGATTAGATCGATAATACGACCCGTAAGATCTTCAGTAGTGCCGTTACCAAGCTCGAGTTTTAAATGCTCAGTTGGGAATAGAGGTGTCAGGTTTTCGAAGATAAGCTTATGACGTGAGCGATCTGGGGTATCAAAGTTGATTTCGCCAACTTTCAATAACGCAAAATAACGTTCAGAATCTTTTGGTGGACGAATCGTGCCAGCGATACTATCACCAGTCTTCAGACTAAAGCGGCGAATTTGGCTAGGGCTGACATAAATGTCATCAGGACCGGCTAAGTATGAGCCTTCTGATGAGCGTAAAAAGCCAAAACCATCCGGAAGAACCTCAAGTACGCCGTCACCATAAATGGCTTCACCGTTCCGCGCATGGGTTTTTAGGATAGCAAAGATGATGTCTTGTTTACGGCTACGCGCCATATTATCAAGACCCATTTCTTTGGCGATAGCCAATAGCTCAGCGATTGATTTTTTCTTTAATTCAGTAAGATTCATAGATAGGTCATTAGCAATTGATCAGATGAGAGATGCCATTAGCAGCACAAGTCACGACAGTGATTAAAACAACGATAGTATGGTGATAGAGGGTGCGTGCACAGAGCTGGATTTATGTAGTTTGGATATTACGTGTCAGCTTATATACGAATTGCAATCGTTTATGCAAGGTAATAAGAAATAAGGATAAAGAAGTCTACATAAGAGTCTGCGTCAAAAACTCAATATCAGTAATTGTGTTTAGTCATTTCGTTCAGCAATGGTGTTTATAACGACGATTGTGTTTTTGTTGATAAACACGAGGAGAATAGCGATAAGACAGTTAGGAAAACCGTTAGTTTTCTGTTGTCAGCAGACTATACGGTCTTCACAATAGCATTGTCAATAAATTTTGCCAAAAAAGTCGTCTAATTGAGTTTTTTGCATAAAAAACAAGCAAAAAAGCCACTATCTACGTTAGATAATGACTTTTTCGGCGGTGATGCTGTCTCTTTAGAATGCTTATGCAAAACGAGCAAGTCTCAACTTAGAGATGCTTGTCTAACACTTTTGCCAATTCAGCTTTTGGCTGCAGACCCATCACTGAATCAACTTTTTCGCCATCTTTAAAGACAAATAGCGTTGGGATATTACGGATACCAAAACGGCTGGCTGCTTGTGGGTTGCTATCCACATCAACTTTGACGATTGTAACTTTACCTTGGTACTCAGTGGCTAGATCTTCTAAAATAGGGGCGATTGCTTTACAAGGACCACACCATGCTGCCCAGAAGTCTACCAATACTGGCACATCTGATTGCAATACGTCTTTGTCAAAGTCGGCATCGGTAGTATGTAAAATAAGGTCTGACATAATTTATCTCTCTTGTTTTATTATTTCTATCGCCATCCATCAACTAATATATTTGTTGCATAATAGAATGATGGGTGACCAAAGAAGCGTTTAGAAGTGGTTAAAATGTGCCATTATATTAACATGTTTGCTCAGGGTTAACAGATGCAGGCTGGTTAAATTGTTTAACAATTACGATTAGCACAATAAATCGACACATAACGACATAGGCATGGTTTTATCTGTCACTTGATAATACTGTCTGTGTCTTTTGCTCAAAAATAAGCGGTTTATCACACTATATCTATACTCTAATATCTACCACTTAAGACAGCTTTCATATGTAAGCTCATTAATCATTCAAGCCCATTTATATAAGTGCCTATTTTTATGCCTTTTACTGCTGAAGAAGTCAACGCCCTCAATGCTCAAGAAAACGCCTATCCGCTTGATTTTTTTCAAGCATTTGCGCAACAGATTACTGTCTACGAAGATGATGATATTTGGGTGGTTGATAAGCCTGTAGGTCTGTTGAGTGTCGATGGCAAAACGCTCAAGGTTAGTTTGCTGGCAAGACTTGAGCGTGCCAATCCCGCGGTCAAGCTGATTCATCGTCTAGATATGGATACCTCAGGGCTGCTCATTTTTGCCAAGAATGCTGCCGCGCAAACCCATATTAGTAAGCAATTCATTGAACGTTTGCCACAAAAAAAATATCAGGCACGCGTCTTTGGAGAGTGGGAGCATGTCGGCGCAACGGGTGAGATATCCGTACCAGTGCGCTATGAGCCAGAGACGAAACCGCGCCATATCGTCGATCCTAGCTGGTCAAAGCATGCCTTAACTTTATATGAAGTCATCAGCCATGAGCAGTGCAACGGTCAGACAGTCACGCGCGTAATGCTAAAGCCTGTTACGGGTCGTAGTCATCAGCTGCGCGTCCATATGGTGCATGTGGGTCATGTGATGATTGGCGATCCTATTTATGCAGAAGGTACGGCTTTAGCGATTGCGCCAAGACTTAATCTCCATGCCCAGCAATTGCGTCTCAAGCATCCTACGCTTGGTGCGTGGATGGATTGGGAAAGTCCAAGCCCTTTTTAAATGAATTTATGCCAAATTTTTTAAACCCATCATGCAAAAACAAGGAACGTATTATGCTTGATATGACGGCAGCCAAACAGGCAGCTAAGAAACGCTTCAAAGCTAAATCGGCACTCTCAGACACACCAGTGGATTATGAAGTACTGATTATCGGTGCAGGAATTGCCGGTATTGGTATGGCGTGCCGATTGCAGCAGCAAAAACACAAAGGACTGTTTGGTCATAAAAATCCAGGTAAGCAGAAACGCAAATCATCAAAGCAACAGCAGAAAAGTGCACAGCGATTTTTGGTGTTAGAAAAACGAGCAGATTTGGGTGGTACATGGGATTTGTTTACCTATCCTGGCATCCGCTCTGACTCTGATGCCTTGACGTTTGGCTACAGTTTCAGACCATGGCTAAATCACAGGATTTTGGCAAAAGGCGGTGATATTAAAAACTATATTGCTGATACGGCGCGTGAGTTTGGTATCAGCGAACATATTCGCTATCAGCACGAGGTGCAGCAGCTGTCTTGGTCAAGTAGCCATCAACAATGGACGGCGATGGTAAAAAATCATGCTAGCGGTGAGGTGTTTACGATAACGGCAAAGTTCGTCGTTGGCGCCACGGGTTACTACGATTATGAGCAAGGTTATCGTCCTTCTTTTAATAAAGAAGCAGATTTTCAAGGTGAAATCATCCATCCGCAGCATTGGCAAAATGTGGATTATGACGATAAGAAGGTAGTCATTATCGGGAGCGGTGCCACAGCGATGACATTGCTGCCAGCTTTGATGGATGAAAAAGGTGGGCAATGCGCGCGTCACGTCACTATGTTACAGCGTTCTCCCACGTATGTGGCAAGTGTACCGGGCGATGATTATACGCTTGATTGGCTAGCAGGTAAATTTTCACCGTTGTCAAAAGAGCAAGCTTATACGCTGCTGCGTACTCGTAATGTATTGATTCAACAAGGTACTTATCGAGCGGCTATATTGGCACCCAAGCTTATGAAAGCGTTATTAAAACGCGGTGTCAAAACAGAGCTAAAGGGTAGCGGTATCGATGTGGCGCATTTTGTACCGGACTATAATCCTTGGGACCAGCGGATATGTGCGGTGCCAGACAGTGATTTATTCAAAGCATTGCATGGCAAACGCGCCAGCGTCGTCACCGATCAAATCAGCCATTTTACCAAGACGGGCATCATGCTCGAATCGGGTAACTCTCTCGATGCTGATATAATCGTCACAGCGACAGGACTAAAGCTACAGATGCTCGGCGGTGCCAAAGTATATATTGACGGGCAGGCGATAGATATTGGTTCGCGCATGACTTATAAAGCGGTCATGATTGAAGATATACCAAATATGGTGGCACTGTTTGGTTATACCAACGCCTCATGGACGTTAAAAATCGATTTGGCGTGTCAGTATGTGATGCGACTGCTGGGCTATATGCATCAGCATCGCTATCAAGTGGTATTGCCACAAGCACAGACTAAAGATGCCAAAGCGCTTACGCAGACAGATACAGTGATGGGCGCGCTATCGTCAGGATATGTCAAGCGCGCTCAACATGAGCTACCCAAGCAAGGCGATATATATCCTTGGCGGGTGACAAACAACTATCTAAGCGACCGCATCATGCTCAAACATCGCAAAATAAAAGATGATTGGTTACGTTTTAGTCGTTAAGGTCGCTTGGTTACAGTCGTTTGTTAAATGTTTTTTAATGGCTATTAATAAAATCAGCAACTTGTTTGCTTAAGATCTGCCACAAGGTTTCTTGGGCGCTTTTGCTGCCCCACGCATTATGCGGGCTAAATATAACGCGCGGATGCTTGGCAATGGTCAATAAAGGGTCATCATCCATGATAGGCTCTTGCTCAAAAACGTCGCTGGCGTAGCCGATGATTTGCTCATTGTTAATGGCATCAGTCAGCGCTTGGCTATCCACGATGCCACCACGAGCGACATTGACGATGAGCGGCTGTTTGACCATTTTTGCTAAAGTATCTGCATTAATTAGGTGCTGAGTTTTCTCGTTTAATGGGCAATGCAAGCTCAGTACATCAGACTGTGCCAGTACGTCGTCAAACGCGGTATAGTCGTCATTGCGCGGTGCGCGTCCTTGCTGCTCCGCCCACAATACTGTCATTCCAAAGGCACGAGCAATGTCGGTCACGCGTTTGCCAATAGTGCCAACGCCAATAATACCTAGTGTTTTATCTTCTAAATCTATTAGCGGAATATCCAGTAGGCAAAAATTACCGTTTGCTTGCCATGTGCCATCAGCGACTTTTTGATGATAATAAATACCCGCGCGCATGGCGTTGAGCATGAGCATAAAGGTATGTTCGGGCACACTTTTGACTGCATAACCTGCGACATTATAAAGCGCCACATGGTGCTCAACACAAGCGTCTTGATCGACGTTGTTCATACCAGTAGCGGTCAGTTGAATGAGCTTGAGCTTGGGCAATTTGCTTATCACTTCAGCGCTGATTTGCACTTTATTGGTGATAATGATGTCAGCGTCTTTGCAGCGCTCTACGATAACAGCAGCATCTTTTGGGGTGTCATCATAAGTGAGGTAATCGCTGATGCCGTCTGGGGCTGGCAAGTCGATGCCATCAGAAAAGGTGCCTTTATCTAAAAAAACCGCGCGCATGGTTATTCCTTATCTCATTATTATCGTAAATGGGGCTTTAGCTGCTACTGGCTTAATGTAGCACGTTGGTGATTTTAGTCAAAAAGGTCGTCAAAAAATCCATCAAAAAAGTACAAAGCAAAAAACCTCTACTTCAATATTGAAATAGAGGTTTTGTTGATTGAGACGGTAGTCTTTTGTGCTTATTTGGTTTTATGGACTTATAAAGAAAAGCGTTTACGCAATTTGCCAATAAGGCTACGTACGCGACTGCTCAAATCAATACGCACATCGTTTTCAGGGTCATGCTCGACTTCATAGCGTTTGACCAAGTCAGGGCTAGCTTTTAGCTTCGCATGATGCTGAAATGCACGGTTGACGCTAATCTCAAGCAGGCTGGCGCGCATCGGTTTCGGCAAGCAGCGATAGACCTGACCTTTATTAATCAAATCAATCAGCAAGCCAGCGTCTTGAAATTCAGTCTGTACCAAAACCACCAAATGCGGCGCATCTTGCTTTAAGGTAAAGATAATCGGCGCGATATTCTCACCGCTGACATTGATATCGGTGATACAAACACCGATATCTTCATTCGCCAAATAATCGTACGCTTCTTCTAAACTCTCAGCGTGCAGTACTTTATAACTGTGAGAAAATTGCTTACGTATTTGCTCAATCAACTCATTGGTTTCATCGATCACCAGCAGCGTTTGCTTATTACCTGAACTGTCGAATTGGTCGGCATCTTCGTCTGGATTATAGGTCAAGGCGATTTCGGTTGCACGTCCGACCACGGTGATCAGCTCTTCAGATTTACAAGGCTTAGTCAAATAACGATAAATCTCACCATCGTTAATAGAGCCAATAATCGCGTTTAAATCGGCATAGCCCGTCAATAAAATACGCATGGTGGACGGTGAGACATCTTTTACTTCGCGTAAGATATCCACACCGACTCGCTCAGGCATCCGCTGGTCACTGACCGCCACGTGTACATGGTTGTTCTTGATATAGTCAATATACTCAGTCGGGTCGGTGGTGATAAAGACGTCATGGGTCTTACGAAACAGCAGTTTCATAGACCGTAAAATGCGTTGTTCATCGTCGATAAATGCCAACTTCGGCTTTGACTCAGCGCTGGTTTCAACTGTGGTTAAGTCATTTTCTAATTCATTCATGATGATATCCTTATGATGATGAATAATAGTCGTTAAATATCTAAATATGTTCTACGTAACAGGGCAGCTGATCCAGCGCTTACGCAACTAGGTTTTGCTCTGTTAAGTTATTATTAATCGGTAGTATTAACGTAAATGTGGTGCCAACGCCTTCGGTCGATACGACTTTGATATCGCCATTATGTTGCTCCATAATTTGCTGGCTGATTGCCATACCCAGACCTGTGCCTTCGCCTGCGCCTTTGGTCGTAAAGAACGGCTCAAAGATTTGATTGAGAATTTCTGGACTCATACCTTTACCGTTGTCGATCACATCAATATAAACATTGTGATCATCGGCACGGGTGCGCACTTCGATTTTGCCATCAGGTTTTTCTCCCATGGCTTGCGCGGCATTGTTCAGTAGATTGACCAAGACTTGGTTAATTTGCGACGGTGAGCATTTCACTTCAGGCGTGGGCGCAAAATCAGTCACAATCTCTTGATGTCTAATGGAGTTGCCAGCGATTTTAAGCGAGGCTTCGATACATTCGCGCACATCGATGGTTTTCACTTTTGACTCATCAAGACGGGCAAAGTTACGTAGATTTAGTACCATTTCAGTGATTTGCTCGACGCCAAATAACGAATCTTTAATCAGCTCTTTTAATTCAGCTGATAGGTCATCTTCTTGGATTTCATCAGAAGCACGGATAATATCCGCCAATAGCTTGTCAATTTTTCCATCAGCCGCCGCGTCAGTTTTAACGCTTTTTAATCCTTGTACCAATTCAATCAGCTCTTCGTATTGCTCCGTCAACTGGCCAATAATTTCAAGATTATTTTGCACGTATGATAAAGGTGTGTTCACTTCATGAGCAACGCCTGCCACCATTTGTCCCAACGTTGCCATTTTTTCTGAACGAATCAATTGCAACTGCGAGTTTTTCAGCTCTTTTAGCGTTTCTTGCAGCTCAGCAGTACGTTCTTCGACTTTAATCTCTAGCTGTTGGTTAATGTTGGCAAGCTTACCTTCGTTAGACTGGATTCGGTCTAGTAGGTCATTAATAGAGCCATTCACCAGTCCAATCTCGTTGCGACCTTCTGCGAATTTAACCTCGCTCAGCTTATTGTACTGCTTATTATTAATTAAGTTTTCCGCTTCAGAGATTTTATCAGTGGTTTCTTTCAAGGGTTTGAATGCTAAGAAAGTCAGCATGAAGTAAATGACGCCAGCCGTAATCAATAGTGCTAATGCAATCCAGTTAACCAAGTTTTCACTGAGATTATCGGCAATGGCGTTAATTTCAGCATCAGGTTGGACAACGATCAGCTTCCAATAAGTCTCAGGAATCTCAAAGACATAGGCTTGACTGCCGTTATAGTAACTGTCTTTTGCCAGCTCGAAGCTCTGTAATAAGCGGCTGTCCATGGCATTTTGCTTGTTTTCACCGTTATTCAGATAAGCGGCATAGTTCACCAAATAATAACCTTTTGCCGTACCAGTCTCAGCTTTATCAAGCGTGGTCAGTACCTGCTGAACTTGTGGTGAGACGCTAGCGGCGACTTGTTCGATGATCTCATTACGTTGAACATCTAAGAAATCAAGCACGGGTTGCCAAGCAGGGTCTGAGTTGATGACTTGTTTGATATCAAGCGGCGTACCCGTTTTCTCATCAACATAGCTTAAGCGTTCAGTGTTAGAGGAGGCGATCACCTTGTCACTATTATCCAAGAGTAGAATGTAGCCTGAGCCTGAGCTTTCGCTTAACTTGACGATGTTTTCTTGTAGCTGATTCAGCGTAAAGTTAACCGTACTGGCACCCCAAAACTGATTGTCACGCTCGATTGCCACACCGCAGCTCATCGCCAGCTCGCCTTTGGTTTGGCTGGCGCGCACATGGTTCCAAATACAGCTCTCAGGTTTGAGCAACTTTAAGACGCTAAACCAATCTTCTTGATAATAAGGGTTGGTAGGATTTGGATCGCTCAACACCGCTTGATAATCACCGTTTTGACGAACCATCAAAAATGGATGGGTCGCGGTATTTGCCCCAAGTGCGCCTTTTTCAGGCCAAATGCCGCCACTACCCAATAGATTATAATCACGCTTATCAAAGGCATTGGCAGTACTCGTTTGTAAAATCGCCTCTTCTGTGGGCAAGGTTTGCGCGCTTTGCTGTAGTAGCAAGGCACTACGCATCACCCGATTGATATCGGCTGAAATACTATTTACCGCGGTATTGCCACGTTCAGCCACCAATTTTGCAGATTCAAGGCGGATTTTCTCATAGCCCTCTTTATCAACAACATAAACGACGACCGCCAGTACGACCGCAAAAGCAATAAATAAAATAGTGGTTACTTGGGTACTGACTTGATTAAAAAAGCCAACTTTTTTGGAGGCACTCATGATGGTGATAGTCCTTGGGATAATAGTGACCACGAAGAAGAGTGCCAATGCTAGGTATTGGTGGCAATCAATTAGGTGGTAATGCGTAATCTTAATTAAAATGGTCTGTACATAATGGCAAAAAAATTAAAAGTATAACTTTACTCTTATAACTTAACCGACTTAACTATTGATGTTTTTATAACTTAAAGGACTATAAAAGGCCATACTGTGCCCATAAATCCTTAAGGATAATTAATCATGAATACTAGGCGGCAAAAGAGTAGGTGTAGACGTGCGTTTGAATAATTCAGGTAAGAAAGAGGAAATGTTCTATTGCATTTCTCAACAATACAGAATCAATTTTATAATGACAATATTTTTTCTTTACTTGCGAGTCGTTATCTTATTGTTTTATATGACCAACTTATGCTTGGCGTTGATATAATCTTGCAATAATCTGCTCTTGAAAAGTCAACTTAGCGCACTCATCTAGCTGCTAACGTTATATAATGGTCGGCTTTATCTTGCGACCTAGCTAATGAGCTGACGCTGCCGGTATGGCCGGCGACCTCTCAGACTATTAAGTAATGACATCGCGCTAGTGATTCACGCTAGCAAATCTCATTATGAGCTATCTATTTTTTCCTATTATCTGAGTACAAAAGACATCGCCCTATGACTATCTCTATCGCTTCATTGCACAATACTGAATTTGCCGTTGGTCAACGTTGTTTATCTGATACGGAGTCCGAGCTAGGCTTGGGTGTGGTCATCGATGTAGATGACCGATGTGTGCACATTCTATTTCCACAAAGTGAAGAGACGCGCGTCTACGCCAAAAACTCCGCGCCATTATCACGCGTGGTGTTTAAAGTCGGCGATAGTATTTCTGATCAAGCGGGTAAGAGCTATACCGTAACCGCGGTCGAAGAAGTGATGGGTGTACTCAAATACAGTGTCGATGAGCATGAACGAGGCATTATGGAAACTCGTCTGGCTGCCAATATCACGCTTGCCAAGCCGCTTGAGCGTCTGCTGGCTGGTCGGATTGAGCGTGGTGATTGGTATGAGCTGCGTCAAGATATCTTGCGTATGCAGTCGGCGCTAGCGGGTCATCCGCTTAAAGGTTTGATGGGTGCACGTGTCGATATCATTGAGCATCAGCTCTATATCGCTCATGAAGTTGGCAAGCGTATCGCACCGCGTGTGTTGCTTGCTGATGAAGTGGGTTTGGGCAAAACCATCGAAGCAGGTTTGATTATTCATCAACAGCTGCTAACGGGCAAAGCTGAGCGTGTGCTCATTCTGGTACCAGATAGTTTGCAATATCAGTGGATGATTGAGCTGCGTCGTCGTTTTAATCTAAATTTTGCCTTATTTGATTTGGTACGTGCAGCAGCCATTAAAGAGCACGATCCTGAGCAAAACGTCTTTGCCACTGAGCAATGTATCATTGCGGGTATGGATTTATTACTCGATCACCCTGATTTGTACGACCAAGCGATGGATGCAGGGTTTGATTTATTGGTGGTCGATGAGGCGCATCATCTGCATTGGGATGAAGCGCAAGGCGGCAATGATAAATATGACTTGATTGCTGACTTTGCCGAAGAAACGCCAGGGGTCATGCTATTGACAGCAACGCCAGAGCAGCTTGGCGCACAAAGTCACTTTGCTCGTTTGCGTTTGCTTGATCCGGATCGTTTTGATGATTTGGATGAGTTTATCGATGGTCAAGAAGCCTTTGCTGAAACGGCTGCCGTTGCTGGTGTATTGATAGAAGATAAGCCATTAAGCGACAGTCAAATTGCCGCTTTAAGCAGCTTGTTAGACATCAGTCTTGATGAGTTGGCAACGATTAATGATGACGAAAAACTGCGTACTTATGCGCTTAATGAGCTATTAGATCGTCATGGTACAGGTCGTATTCTATTCCGTAATACCCGTGAAAGTGTCAAAGGATTCTATGGTCGTAGCAGCCAGCCGTACCCACTGGCATTACCTGCCGCATGGAAAGACAGCTATCAAACCAATGGTAAATTGCGTGAGCAGCTATGGGGCGAAGAAAACCAACCTGATGGTGGCTGGCTAGAAGATGACCCACGTGTGCCTTGGTTGATTGATATTTTGCGCGGTGAGCTTAAGCACAAAAAAGTGCTGTTGATTGCCCGTAGTGGCGCGACGGTTGAGAGCTTGGAGGCGGTATTACGCTTACATGCTGGTATTAAAACCGCTATCTTTACTGAGCAGATGACCTTACTTGAGCGTGACCAAGCAGCGGCGTTCTTTGCTGATAGCGAAGGCGCTCAGATATTGTTGTGCTCAGAGATTGGTTCGGAAGGTCGTAACTTCCAGTTTGCCAGCCAGCTGATATTGTGGGATTTGCCCGCCAATCCAGATACCTTAGAGCAGCGTATTGGTCGCCTAGATCGTATCGGACAAACGCAGCAAATCATGCTGCATGTGCCTTATGTACAAGGCACAGCACAAGAGCGTCTGTATAAATGGTATCACGACGCGCTGAATATGTTTAATCAAATCTCTCCAACGGCGCAGAGCGTGCAAGAGCAGTATATTCAAGAGCTAAAACCCATGCTTGAAGGCGCGGATACTGACGAGAACCGTGCGATACTACAAGATATCATCGAAGAAGCGAAACAGACGCGATTGGGGTTAGAGGCACAGCTACAAGCGGGTCGTGATCGCTTATTAGAATACAACTCGTGTCGCCCACGTGTTGCCAAACGTATCGCTGACGCCATGCGCGATTTTGATGGCCATAATCTATTGCCGCAGTTTATTGAGCGCTTTTTTGCCTCAGCCAATATCGATCACAATATCCAGCGCGATGGCTCGTGGGTGATTGCTCCGATTGATAGCACTGAAATTAGTGATTATATCGATGGTCTGCCACTCGGTGACGAAGATGGCATGACGTTGACATTCGAGCGTGAGCAAGCACTGCAGCGTGAAGATATCGAGTTTATCACTCACGAACATCCATTGATGCGCGCGATTTATGAGTTGGCGAGTACCAGCACCTTTGGTAATACCACGGTGGCGATGCTAAAAAGTTCTGCTGTACCACAAGGTATGGTGCTGCTCGAAGTGAATTTCCGCGTTGAAGCCATTGCGCCAAGGTTGCTCAATTTACCAGCGACGCTGACCACGCAAAATATCCGTGTATTTATCAGTGAGCAAGGCAGTGATTTGTCCTCGCGTATCAGTGCGGAGATGATTATGCCGCATATTGAGCGTCTGGATAAAAACCGTGCTCGCCAAGTCATTAAAGTACGCGGTGATGTGATTGAGCAGCGTTATTATGAAGCGGAAGAGATTGCCCGTCAGCAGTTAGCGGAGATTGGTGAACAAGCCAGTGCCCGTTTTAGCCAGCAGTGGTCACGTGAAATCAAACGCCTAAAGCATCTACAAACGATTAATCCTAACGTACGCCCTGCCGAGATTGAACGCTTGGAGCAACTAAAAGCCCAGGGTGAGCAAGCACTAGGTAGTCTGTTATTAGTCCCAGACTCCATCCGTGTGTTAGTGGCAGTGAAGCCATAAATGTAAATGATCAAAAGAACGAGATGTTTAATAGCATCTCGTTTTTTTATGATTAATATCGTTTATATTAGGGCGCGCCTTAAGGCATGTTAAGCAAAAATATCAACATGATATTGCCAAGTGAGCGTCGCTCTCTAGTCAAAGCCATCGATATTGGGTAAGATGTTTATCTTTTCGATTTATAGCCCATTCGCTATAAAAGGGTAACCGCGTCTCGTGTGAAGTATCACATATACCTTTGTACTCGATTGCTTTGTACTTCTTTTAAGCTGAAACAACGATATAATAAATGCTGGTGATAGCGCTGCTATGACCGTGTTTTTTGCGCTAAAATTTTCGTGTTAAATCTCTCTTGTGCATTTTCAGCAAGTGATTTCATATTATTTTACATTCAAATGCAAAGTGTCTTTTGTCTTTCGCTATATGATATTGATATCGTTGGGTGCGTATTTTCAGATGCTTAGCGTTTTTGATAAAAATAAGGAAACCTATCGTCATGTCCGATTATTCGCAATTGATTGATGAGCTGCTAGCTACTGTAGCGCTTATTGAAGTGACCCCCGATGTCTTTGAGGGTAAGAGCCATGACTATGTTGGCAGTCGTATTTTTGGTGGACAAGTGCTCGCCCAAGCCATCATGGCGGCGGCGCATACACTGGATAAAGACAAACCCTGTCATTCACTGCACGGCTATTTTTTGCGCGGTGGTGATATCACGCAGCCAGTTATTTATCAGGTGCGCCGCTTGCGTGACGGTCGTAGTCTGTCTGCGCGTGAAGTGACGGCGATTCAGTATAAAGAAGTGCGTGGTAAAGCGCCCATTGAGCAAGTAATATTTTCAATGATAGCCTCGTTTTCGCCGATGGAAGAGGGTTTAGAGTATCAAGAAGACATGCCCGTCTATCCGCCACCAGAGGATTTACTGGCTGAGCAAGATTTAAAAGAAGAGTATGTCGGAAAAGTCCCAGACGCACTCAAAGCCCGTTTTATGCGGCGTCGCCATGTCGAAATTAAACCAGTTAAACCGCGTGATCCGATTCATCCAGAGCCAATGAAACCGAAGCAGGCGAACTGGTTGCGTATCCGCGAATTGGGCAATCAACCTGTTGCGATTCAACAAGCGCTATTGGCATTTTCGTCCGATTTTTATCTGGTTGGTACAGGGCTGATGTCACATGGTGTTAGCTTTATGACCAGCGGCTTGCAAGCGGCTAGTATTGACCACTCGATGCATTTTCATCGTAATTTTGATCTAAACGGTTGGATGCTATACGACATGTGGAGTGATACCACGTCTAATGCCAAGGGTTTAAACCATGGGCAGTTTTGGCAAGATGGTAAGCTGGTTGCTACGGTACAACAAGAAGGCCTGATGCGTTTACGTGTGCCAAAGTCCTAAGCCCTCATCTTCTGATAAATAAAAAAAGCGACTCAAGATACATTTTGAGTCGCTTTTTTAATGGCGTGTTACGTGTTTTTTTAAGCAGTTCTTTTCAACGATTGCGTTCAAAGGATTATTCTAAAATCTTGACCATTGCTCGTGGCAGTCCAAGTGTTGCCTGAGCGTCAACAGCATTTAGCCAATTAATATTAATTTGTGCTGCTTCTAAGGCTTCGGTTATTTCGGCAATTTGCTCAGTATTTAAAATCAGCGATTGCGGTGTCAAATACCAATGAAAATGGGTCAGTGAATGTTTAATAGGGGCATCGTCTAATAAAGTTTTACTGACTGCTTTTGCTGTCAATTTATGCTTGTCTAACCACTCGTTGATAATTTGCTCGGCAGTGGTAAATTCTGCTTCGTATACTTTTTCATTACTGGTCACTTTTAATAATGTATCGTCAATTTCAGTCGTTTTTTCTGAGGCAGTTTTAGTATTCACTTTGCCTGCGGTTTTTTCAACAAACTGTAAAGGCAAACTCCACAGTCCGCCCCAAATGCCATTGTCAGGGCGTTGTAGCCATAGTATTTTGCCATCAATATCTTCAATCAATAACGCATTGCTAAACTTGCTGGGTTTGGGCTGCTTTTTTGCTTTGACTGGATAATCTGTTTCGCGTCCTTGCTCGTGGGCTAGGCAGTCCTCTTGAAGCGGACATAGTAGGCAGGCAGGCTTGCTACGCGTGCATAACGTCGCGCCCATATCCATCATGGCTTGCGCAAATAATCCTGAGTCATCGACAGGCGTCAAACGCTCTGCCAATGCCCACAGCTCTTTGGTCGTGGCAGATTTGGTAATATCACCATCGATAGCCGCCCAACGCGTGAGGACGCGTTTGACATTGCCATCACAAATGACGCCATAACGATGCAGTCCCATCGCCATAATCGCGCCAGCGGTCGATGGCCCGACGCCAGATATGGCTTCCCACCCTGCTAGCGTCTGCGGAAAGTCGCCCGTCTCATCAATGACTTCGACCAGTTGTTTCGCGCCTTTATGCAAATTACGCGCGCGCGCATAGTAGCCAAGCCCCGCCCAATGCCCCGCAACCATATCCCATTCTGCGGCGGCTAAATCTTGTACCGTTGGAAACGACGCCATAAAACGGGCAAAGTAGGGCAGTACCGTCGTTACTTGCGTTTGCTGGAGCATGACTTCGGATAGCCAGACGATATAAGGATTGGGCGCGTCGGTTTGGTGCTGCTGCCAAGGTAGGTCATGGCGACCGTTTTCGGCGAACCAATCGAGTAGGCGCGGGGCGAACGAATCGAGAGAAGTAGAGTATTGAGTAAAAGTGTTTTCTATCGTTGTGAGGTTTGCAGTGGGGGTAAGCTGAGTCATATCATCAATTTGTGGCATATTAGTGTATGAATTATAACCGATTTTTGAGAGAAGTGAGTTTATATCGCTGTCGTGCGCTGTTTGAGATTACCACGATGTAAGCGTCTTTTGAGTACGAGTGTTAAAAAACAGAGTATGTAACAGAAAACTTAATATAGAGTTGCAAATTTATAAAGTAAATCTTACAAAATTAAGTGAATTTTGTAGAAAAATTAACTTATCATTGTTGTGCTTTTTGCAAGATTATGACTCTTATTCTCGCTAGGGTCGCAAGAGCACCTTTGAGTTAACGATAACTCATTGTCTGGTTTCATCAAATACGCTTATTAAAGCTCACCAAGCATCATTTCAAACAAACGCTCACATGTATGAGTAATATTTAGGACTCTTTATGAAGTTAATGTCGAACTACTTATCTAAAGCAATATTGGCGCTAGCAGTCATTGGCTGTTCAGCCAACGTTTTGGCCGCCAAACCAAATCTAGTATTACAACAGCCCAATGTTTCTTTAGAGTTGGCCAATGAATTAATCGATGCCACCATGGCAGCCTGTCACGCAGAGGGCAAATCTGCCGTTGTCGCAGTTGTTGATCGTGCTGGTAATTTAATCGCGCTACAGCGTGATGATAACGTTGGTCCGCACAATACTGATGCTGCTGTTCGCAAGGCATTTACGGCATTATCTACCAAAACGCCTTCACGTACGTGGGCAGATAATGCTCGCGCTAATCCAGACTCAAATAACCTGAATACGGTAAATGATTTACTGCTGATCGGCGGTGGTGTGCCGTTAAAATTTGGTAATGATGTGATCGGCGCTATTGCAGCGGGCGGTGCAGGTGGCGCAGTACAAGACGAAGCTTGTGCGTTGAAAGCTATCGAAAAAGTCATGCCTAAACAGAAGTAGTTGATGACTTAGATATCGCTAAATGATTTGGATATCATTGAAAAACTTCGATATCGCTATCAGTAAACACAAAAAAAGCCCTTAGGGGCTTTTTTTGCATGAGCTCTAAAATAATTTTATGCAGCTAACATTATAGACACAAAGGGTTATCGATTTATTATTTCCGATTCTTCCGCGTTTTCAAACGACGTAAGCGCTTTTCTTCTTCTTTGGCGATTCTTTTTTCTTCTGCTGCTAAGCGTTGCTCAGCGACGATGAGTTCTTCAGCTTCAGACATGGCTGGCGTCTCAAGCGTAATACGCCCAAGCTTAGCGCTACGTAACTCGTTGATCAAAATCTCAGACATGCGGTACGTATCGACTTGATTGCCCGAACGTACACAGCCGCGATTGCGTCCAGCGACTTCAAAAAACTCCCAATCAGTCTTTGGTAGCGCTTCAATTTTGTAGCGGGTTTTTAGCAGCTCAGGATAGGCTTGCATCAAGTATTCAGCGGTATAGCTGGCAACATCAGCGAAATCAAAAGCCGTATCACGAATACCGCCCGTCGCTGCCAAACGATAGCCAGAGTTTTCGTTTTCGACTTTTGGCCATAGCATACCGGGCGTGTCATAGAGCATGATGTCATCGTCTAGCTTAATCAATTGCTGCGACTTAGTGACCGCTGGCTCATCGCCAGTTCTGGCGACAGCACGTCCAGCCAAGGTATTAATCAATGTTGATTTACCAACGTTTGGAATTCCCATAATCATGGCTTTGATTTGGCGACCCGTGCCCACTTTATTGGGTACAAGTTGTTTACAGATGGCGATGATACGTTTGACATCATTGGCTTTATCAGTATCGCAAGCAATGGCTTTCACACCGCTTTGCTGCTCAAGATAGTCCATCCAAGCTTGGGTCAATTCAGGATCAGCAAGGTCGGCTTTGTTCAGGATTTTGATGACGGGTTTTTCGCCGCGCAATGCCGCGACCATCGGGTTTTCACTACTATATGGGATACGCGCATCGATCACCTCGATTACCAAATCCATCTGTGGCATGATTTCTTTGATTTCGTTACGGGCTTTGTTCATGTGCCCAGGGAACCACTGAATACTTGCTCTCTTATCCATCTGCTTTCATAACCTTTTATAAAAAATGCGCAAAGTAAGACGATCGTCATTTACTTTTCATGGTGTCCAGTTTACTACAGAACCACCTTGCTCACGCTACAATTTCGCCCAACCAGATGCGCGGTTACTCTTGAGCTGGATCTTCTATTTCATCGCGGGCAGGGGGTAACGGTGCAAGATAACCAATTAATAGTATTAAGCTGCCTGCGCCAAGGAAAGATATCACTCGCCAAATCGCTTCTGTCTGTGACAAATCAACCAATACCAGTTTGAGTACGACAATACCTAATAGCCCGATGCCCATAAACCAAAGCGTCCGCTGCCAATAGCGACTGGCGACGATGGTGGCGACTAAAGCTAAGAGCGTCCATAAAATAGTCAACCCTGTCTGCACTTGCTCGCTATTCCATGCGCCGTCCTGAGCGCTGTCCCACAACGGTGTACCGATAAAGGCATGTAGCGTTCTGACCAACATACTGGATATCAGCCAAAAGCTAATAAGTCCCAACATAACCAATAAATAATCGGCGGTAAATATACTCTTAGTTTGGGGGGCTGCACTTGATTCGATAAGACTCTCATCGCGGCGATGTTGGCTCATATAATATAGACTAAAACCAACCAATAGCGTCAGCAATGAGGTAATGTCGTATAAATTCAATAGCGGAAAATATGACATATCCCAAATTACACCATCATATGACCAGTTGGTAATGATGACCCAATTTAAAGCAATGGGCGCAAAGATAGCCGCGCAGCTCAATAGCGCTTGTTGCCAATCAAACAAGTATAGTGGACTTTGCTTGCATGCCTTGTTTGTACGCGTATTTTGCTTGGGATAGTAAGCATAACGATGACAGCACCATAATCCAGCCAATATTAAAATGGCTGGCATCAATACAGCCATCACCCCAGCGGAATCTGCTAGTCCATAGTGGGCGGCGGCAGCAATGATTAGAATGCTAGCTCCCAGCCAGCTTGTGCCATCGTAGCGTGACAGCTCGGAATGGTCGTACCATGTCTTTAACCACAACTGTCCGATGACCAACCAACCAATGATTAGACCAGTCAATAGTAGCCAATCTGCTCCTTGCCATATCAAATGAAACTCGAATTTTTGCGGCAATTGTATGACGAGCATGAGATAAAAGACGATCGATAAGCCGTGGCTAAGTTGTCTGATTTCTATCCACGAGCGATAACGATTGATTGTCCAATAAATGGCAAGGCTAATTAGAGCTGCGAGTGCAATCATGGTCGTCGTTGCTAGTGTCCAACTGGCAAACCACTGGTTAAAATCAAGCAGCAGCACTTGTAGTAGCCACGCTATAGCCGTAAAGGTCAAAAACCTTATGAGTATAGGACTGCGCCAAACAAGATTAAACACGGTGCTTTTGCTGTTGATTGAGGTTAGCCATTGCTGTGCGGCTTGGGTGCTAATACCTAATGCGTCGGCATAGGTTGCTATCGCATCTGGCGTGGCGTTTTGCTCTTGGGAGAATGCTAAATTATTGTTTAAGCTACTATTTAAGGCGTTATCCAAGATGTCGCTGCTATCATTCAACATAGTTGGCGAGTTGTTCGTGCGTAAGATAAATACAGTAGCTAGATAGCTGATAGCCGAAATGGTTAAGGCCAATGTCGGATAATCCTGAATGGCGAAGACCACTTTTATCATCAGCATGCTGATACTGATTAGCTGCAATAACAAACCAAATAGCACTGACCACGCTCGCAATGAACGCCGTCCAAACCACACCAGCGCCAGTCCTTGTACTGACCAGCCAAAAGCAATCCATTCAGCATCTAATGCTAAAGGGATTACCAGCGCCAAAAAACCAAATCCTAAAGCCAGCATGCCTTCGGTGATTAAGGCATAACGTTGGCTACGCTGCACAAACAACCAGCCGAGTCCTAAATAAACAGTGGCTAAAATAGCACTCGCGATGGTTAAAGCGTTAGGAATGTCATCTAATAATGCCGCAAATAAACCAAAGGCTAATATCGGCACTGAAAACAGTAAGCCAGTATCAATAGGGAATACATAGCTATTATTTCTTGCGTGAACGCTATCTAAATGCTTTACGTTGTCTGCGCTATCTGTCTGGATGATGTCTGTTTTATTAAGAGTATTGTAGGCAATGATTTGTTGGGCATAGCGAATGACGACAAACAGATATAGCAATAAGTGTAAGGTGACCAGTAAGACTAAAGACCAGCGCTGCGCCTCAATGACCGTGCTCAAATTCTCACTGATGCCCCAGTAGTAAGCCAATCCAAAGGTCACAGTGACACCGAATAAATTCAGTATTTTCCACGGGCGGTAATGCGCGATAATCGCAATCGTCACGTTCAATAGTAGATAGTAACTAAACAATACCATCAAACTGCCTGTGTCTTCACTGGTCAAAATAGGCGCAAAAAATCCACCCGATAATGCCAACAAAGCCAGTGGAAAAGCGTTTTGACGCACGGCGAGTGCAATGGTAATCGCAGATAATAGCCCAAGCCCAATAAAGCTCGGTAGACTAGGCAAGACTTGGTAAACGCTATAGGCAAAAAAGGTCGTTAAATACGCAATCGCTAAGCCTGCGCCTTGTAGAGTGATGCCATAAGCAAAGCGGTTTTTTGCCAATTTTAGACCTAATGCTGCCAGACCTAAACCGAGGATGCCTATCGCTAAAAGCTTGGACGCTATCGACACTTCGATATAGTCGCTTAACAAGCGAAGTAGTAGCACCACACCGATAAGTAGGACGATCACGCCAACGCGTACGACCAGATTGCCGCCAAAAAACCAGTTTTTGATAGAGTGAATCAATGAAGTGACGATAGGCAGTGAGCGCTCATCAGGCTCTATGGGCGATGGTTTTTTTGGAGAATGGGCTGGTTTCGGGTGAAGCGTAGCAGTAGGTAAAGGAGGTGCTGAGTCAAATAGCTCCTCGATAATAGATTGAGGCGAGTGAGTATCAGCTATCGTTTGAGCCATTGGTTCAGTATGAACGTCTACGTCATTATCGGCGTTATTATTCATAGAGCTGACACGGTGTTGCTGCGCTTGTAACTCATCTTGCAGTTGCGTGATGTCTCGTTGAAGCTGATCAACGCGTCGCTTTAATTTATGGTAAAAAACGATAATCACTACTAGACAAACAAGCAATACAAATCCGCTGATATCAGACATAGCGCTACCACACCGTTACTCAATATTTGATGGCTTGATGATGACTCGATTTCAAAGCAAACACAAGCAAAGCGCTCATCAAAAAAAAGGGCTAGCCCAAGATTATTCGTTCACGATCATGGAGCTGACCTTGATGCTTTATAAACTGAGATATTTAAGCGGCATATAATTTATGTCTTTCTGATAATGTACATTCACGCAAGGTTAGATAATTCACCATACCTGAGACAATACCTGCAACAACACCGATAATAATTAAAGCTGAAATCAAAGATACTTCGACCGTACCTGCGTATTTTTGCCATAGTACAGCAAGAGAGGTCAGTACCCCAAAGGTGAAAAATCCATGCTTTATCGTCAACCAAAAAGCGGTTGGGAAGAAGGCTACTTTTTTTTCTTTGATGCCAAAATAAGCCACCATAGTTAAAATCATGGCTAACGTAATCGATAAGGTAACGGAGGTACCGAGTACCGTGTCTTCATTATTGGTAATAGAGTCAACAGATATTGCGATTGATGAGTATGTTTTTAAGAAGAAATATTGTATGCCGCCGTTAATGAAAGCATTGATTACGCCAGTAAGCATAGCGCCTTTTAGCAATTTTGCGTTTAATGTTGTTGTCATGGTTTATGTTCCAAGTCTAATCAGGTAGGTTTATGCATAAAAAATACTGAGTAGATAAAACTCTACCCAGTATGGTCGAATGCTCAACACGCCCTAGTATGTATCGTTTATAAATTTATGATTAAAGTGATGGCTGAGTTTATGAGGTTGGCATTTTACTTTTGTAAACGCCGCCGCCATTGACTGTCAGTTCAGCACCAGTAATCCAAGACGCTGCATCACTTAACAAAAACGCCATCGCTTGAGCGATATCTGCTGGCACGCCACGTCGTTTTAGGACGATACCTTTGACCACATTATCGATCATCTCTTGGGTATAACCGGCTTCTTCAGAGGAAGCACCATTATCTACTGTACCGATGATTAATGAATTAAAGCGCACTTCAGGACCTGAGGCGACCGCCATACTTTTTACCATATTTAGCAAGCCCGCTTTAGCTGTGCTGTATTCGATAAATTCTGGCGTTGGTGTATTGCCAACCATGGACCCAGAAAATACCACAGAGGCGTTTTCTTCTTTTTCTAAATACGGCATACATAAACGAGTCAAATGATAAGATCCCAAGGTGTTGAGCTTATACGCATTGACCATTTTTTCGGTGGTAGATTCCCACAAAGGCGTATTTGCACCCCAACCGACGTTATTGACTACTGCAGAAATCTTGCCGAATTTTGCAATAGTTGCATCGACCAAGGCTGCAATTTGTGTCTCGTCAGTAAAGTCGGTTTTCAGGCCTAAGGTTGCATTGCCTGTTTCTTTTTCGATATCAGCGGCAATTTGCTTCACTTTATCTTCATTTAAATCAGCGAGGACAATGTTGCCTCCTAATGAGCTTAAAAACCGTGCCGCCTCGCTACCAATAGCGCCTGCTGCACCACTGATAATGATGGTTTTATGATGAAAGTCGAATAGTTGTTGGATGGTTTTCATGGTTTTACCTTATTATTAGTGAGTGATTAGAGAGCTATCAGCAAGTGGTGTGACCGATTTTATAAATCACGACTGTGCAATAATCATGTTAGCGCCTTAAATCCTTACCAATAGTAAGCCTTTGTAAGTGTGTAATGATCAATATGGATTTGTTTACGATAAAAAAGCAGAGTGCGGCGGGCGCACTCTGCTATATATTAGGTTAATAGATAGGGATTAATAAATAGTGTGTTAATAACCTGAAAATAGCTATTGATATGCCTGATTCAAAGATTATTTACCTAAGTTTTTTTTCATAAATTCAAGCATGTTTTCCCAGCTTTGCTTGGCAGCAGCTTCGTTGTAGCCAAGACCAACATCATTCTTAGCAGCGCGCTCATCGGCATGTGGATTGGTAAAGCCATGTTTAGCGTTGTCATAAACATCGATAATATAGTCAACACCAGCAGCATCTAGTTCTGATTTTAGACCTTCTATTGCTTCCATGGATACCATTGAATCATCGCGACCGTGAGCAACCAATACGTTAGCGGTGAAGTTTTTATCCGCTGGCTGTTTTGGTGTTGGGTTGCCATGGAAAGTGGCGACCGCTTTTAATGGCATGCCTTCGCGAGCCATATCAAGCACGACTTTGCCGCCGAAGCAAAAGCCAATCGCTGCTAGATTGTCACCATCAACGGCTAACTGGTCGCTAAAGTCATTAAGGATTAAACGGCAGCGCGCCATCAGCATATCTTGATCTTCTAATACTTGCTCCATCCACATATTCGCTTGTGCAGCATCGGTGGTCAGCTTGCCTTCACCGTAGACGTCCATTGCGACGGCAGCATAACCTGCTTCTGCCAAGCGCTCGACCACTGATTTTGGGTGATCAACGATACCCCACCATTCTGGCGCTACTAAAATTCCCGCAACAGGATGGTCGTCAGATGCATTTTCTGGCAATGCCACATAGCTGATAAGCTGGACACCATTTTCGGTGGTACTGATTAATTCAAAAGTCTTAATTGACATATTATTATCCTTTTTTATGTGAGGAGTTTTACGTTATAAAGGTTATTTGTCTGTGTTTTTGCGACATCGTTTGTCTTACTTTTACTACCTTAACGCTCAACCTAGGCAAAAACAGCTATAATACTGTAACGCTCTTTATCAAAATGCTACGGCACCTTTATGACACTAAACTTGTTAAACAACTGTGCAGCCCACCTAGACTCTGACGCAACGTTGCCGTTAAAAGTCACAGAAAAATCAGCTGTGAGCTTATTTCCTGACAGTGGCAATCAAAGTAACAGTAATAGCGACCATGACAATAAGCTCAATGATACCTTGCGTCCGAATTTTTGGTCGCGCTTTGCACTGTCAGAATTAAATCATAGCGAATGGGAAGCGTTGTGTGATGGCTGTGGCAGCTGCTGTTTGATTAAGTATATTGACGAAGATGAGAATGGCGATGTGGATGAAGAGTTGGTCGAGTATACCGATGTGACTTGCCAGCTAATGGACTGTACGACGGGTTATTGTCAGCACTATGACACGCGTCAAGAGCATGTGCCAGACTGTATTCAGCTGACCATGGACAATCTGCCGCAGATGATGTGGTTGCCTTCGCACTGCGCCTATAAGCGTTTGTATAAAGGACAAAATTTGCCAAGTTGGCATTTGTTATTGACCCAAGATGCAGTGGTAACGCAGCAACAAATGCGTGCTGCCAATGTTGGCGTGGCTGGGCGCTGTGTTTCTGAGACTGGTATGTCTGATGAAGTGATGGAGGAGCGCGTGATTAGCTGGGTTAAGCCTTGATAATACTGAGAGTTACTGAAATCGGTGACATCAGTGACGTTGGTATTATTGCAGGGTAAAAGTACAATGCTACTTGATTTTAATAAGAAGCCTGAGCCGCAGATTTGGCTTTTGCCTCAGCATCTTCTTGCGTGTCAGCCAATGGCGGGATAGGAATGTCCTGGCGAATTTGTTCAGAGAACTCGCGGCTGTTTTTGTGACTATTAACGCCAGACTCTAGATTGATTTGATTATTGAATCCTTTAACCTTTGAGTTGATATGGGTACGCGCGTACCATGTATCCATTGACCAAGGCTGTCCAGTCTTTTCTGGAGTAGCGTCAAGCATACCGACATCATATAGATAATTTGGCAGCCAGCCAGAGACCCAAATCCGATAATCCCACGGCAGGCGATCGCCACTGACGATACGCGCCATATAAAAAATGATATTGGTGCAATTACTGAGTAATGTGTTGTACCAAGCAGGCTTGGTATTCAATTCATCGGCAGCAGTTAAGTAAGATTCAAATAGTGACTTGACCTCGTGCTGCTGCAAGTTGCTAACGGGAAATAGATAAACTTGCTCGCCACGCGCATTCGTTCGGGTATAAATAATATCGCGCTCTTCTGCGGCAATCAGGCTCAGCTCATAGCGTCTAAAAAACCCTGCCAATGCCGAAAACGATTCGCCTTCTTCTTTACGAATCTCAAACGAGAAAGCAAGCGGTCTATCGTCTTCAAAACGAAAGCTGACCAACGTATGAGCAATCAGTGGACCCATCCAGTAAGAGTTGGTGACATCGACGCCAGATAGTTTGGACATATCAATGGTACGTGTGTCCCAGCGTTCGGTCGCCTCCGTGTCGGTATGCCAATCAAAGTTACGTACATTGGTTAGGGTCACTAAATCAGGATTGGTTGCATCGCGCTCATAGGTGACCCTTTCACTTACCTCAGCCATCCAGTCGCGCTCTTGTTGGGGTTCAATAGAAAAAAACCAGCCAACGCCTACCAACCAAATAGCGCCATATAAAGCGGTTAACCATTTATTTGCTGACTTGCTATTTATGGTTGCTTTACTGCTGCGCTGTTTATGATCAAAGCGCTGAGCTATTTTTGGCCAACAGCGAACGCCCAGTAAGGCTGTCAATACACCAACAATGAAAAGTGCGGCTAACCAAGTGATGGCAGAGCCTGCCCCAAACTGATACCAAATCGCCAGCAATAACCAGACGGCTGACAGTAGCAAGGTAATAATGATGAAAAACTGTACAAGATAATATCGCCATGTAGGTATCGGTTGGCGACCATTCGCAGTGTTATTTTTTAAGCCTTGTCTATTCGAACCATGATTATTTGGCTCAAGCGTGTCCAAGCCGTTATCTGAACGATGGCTATGTGAGTGCGGCGTGAGCAGGCGAGAGAAAAAGGAACGTAGCGACATAGGGTGTGCTTTGGTGTGTGAAGGCTTTGACCATAGCAAAGTTTATAACGTACTGACAATACAATTTGAGTGAATTTATCGTTGAATGTCGGTGAGCCTTGCGCTAAAGTGAAGCTACTTTGATGTGCTCTATTTATAATTTAATAATCAAAGATCTATTTTATTTGCTGTATTCATCCCCATCTACGTCTGTTATTACGTATTATTGTTTTTACGTATTATTTTAATTGTTATTAACTAAAGAGGTTAAATCACATCACCATGTCTGACGACACTCCCAGCCCGAGTAGTTGGTCGATGCGCGGCTTAAAACGCTGGCTATCGACCGCCCCCGAAACCCGTGACGAATTGATTCGTCTGGTACAAGACTCGCGCCAGTTCTTAGAGCCTGATACCGTCGATATGTTAGAAGGCGTGCTGGATCTGCCTGCGACACAAGTGCGCGAAATCATGACTCCGCGCCCGCAAGTGGTTGGGCTGCACGAAAGCACCAGTCTCGCTGAGGTGATGGATATCATCCTTGAGACCACCCATTCGCGCTATCCTGTCTTTGACAGTCAAGATGATGATGCCGTCATTGGCATTTTATTGGCCAAAGATTTGATTCCTATTCTTGTGCATATGGTGCGCGATCAAGAAGATAAAATCGATAGCAAACGTTTGAGAGATCTGGTACGTCAGCCGCTATATATTAGTGAGACGGCACGTTCTGATACCTTGTTACGCTCATTGCAGCGTACCCAAGTACATATGGCGATTGTCGTCGACGAATTCGGCAACTTTGGCGGTGTCGTTACCATGGAAGACTTGCTTGAAGAGATCGTCGGCGACATCGTCGATGAGCATGATGACTTCGATGAAGACAGTGATATCAATAACATCGTCGCTGATCCTGAAAAGCCAAATACGTGGCGTGTGCAAGCGTCTACCGTGATTGAAGACTGTAATGATGAGCTTGGCAGTCATTTTGATGATACAGATGTCGATACCATGGGTGGTCTAGTCATGCAGGCGCTTGGTTATGTGGGTGATTTGGAAGGTGAAAGCGTGGTGATAGATGATTGGAAAATCACTATTACTGATGTTGAAGGGCGTTTTATCCAAAATCTTGAGCTCACCAAAATCAATCCTGATCAGCAAATATTGATAGGCAGTCATTGATGTGTCGATAGCGACCTAAACATTGTTTGATATACTCAAAAAAACACGATTGCGGTCGTGTTTTTTTGTGTTTGCTATTGGGTATTTGCTACGCAATGTTACCTATTAATGGGTTGAGACTGGTATCATGGGCGGGTTTAACTTTTAGATACTGTACAAAACACAATACGGTCTGCTTCAGCTTGGTTTTCATCTGAATGTTGACGCTTAAAATTTTGAAAAATATGGTTTTGGATAACTGCTATGCGCCTGTCTACTGTTGATTTACAAAAACGCCTGAACCCTGATAAGCCAAAGGGTTTGCCTATAGCGCTGACGGTATTGATTGCGTTGTTGGCAGGTGCGGTGTTTATATTTGCACTGGCGCCTTATGGCATTTGGCCACTGGCGCTAGTGTCGCCTGCTATTTTATACGCCTTATTGATGCCTGATATGAGTGGCAAGCGTGCTTTTCTTATCGGTCAGGCGTACGGTACGGGACTTTGGTGCGTTGGTGCATTTTGGTTATACACCTCTATTCATGTCTATGGCGATACGCCAGCATGGCTTGCGCTGATTATGATTGCGCTGATGGGGCTAGGCATGGGGTTATTCCATGGCTTTTTGGCGTTGGTTTTCAACCGTATGGTCGGTCGTCAGCCGTTGTCGTTTGCGGCGCTATGGATACTCCAAGAATGGCTGAAAACGTGGCTGTTCACTGGATTTCCGTGGTTGTTTGTTGGTTATGCCTTTACGGAGCAGTATTGGTTATCGTCATTAGCACCAGTCGCTGGCGTCTTTGCAGTGTCTTTTGTGGCGGTATTATTGGCAGCCAGTTTGGTTGAGCTATTGCGTCGCCGTGGCGGATATATGATTCCGTCGATAGCATTGTTGGTAATTAGCAGCGCGTTATGGTTGATTAATCCGCAATGGACGAAACCAAAAGGTACGCCTGATTTGTCCGTGTCCTTAATCCAAGGTAATATTCCACAAGATTTAAAATGGCTCACCGAATATCAAATAGAAACCCTGAAAATTTATGCAACTCTGACAAGTACTGAGTGGGATCGCGATATCGTCTTATGGCCAGAATCCTCGATTCCTATGTTTCAAGATGAAGCGATTGGCTTTATCAGTGAAATGGTTAAAATGGCCAAAGAAACAGATACCACGTGGGTAACAGGTATTCCTTATAGAGATTTAGAAAACTTTGACCCAAAAACGGATAAATATCCGCCATTTTATAATAGCGTGGTTGCGCTAGGTAGTGACGCTGAGGGCATGTATAAAAAGCAGCGCCTGGTACCATTTGGTGAATATATTCCCTTCGAAGGCATGTTAGATATCTTGCCAAACCTTGCTGGTAGTCAAGAAATCATGAGCTATAGTCGTGGTAGTGACAACCAATCACCGCTGCGTGTACGTGGTCATAATTTGGGCTCAGCAGTCTGTTATGAAGTGGCTTACCCTGATACCACTCGTAAAAACGCGATTGGCACGGACTTCTTATTGACCATCTCAAACGATGCTTGGTTTGGTACGTCGGCAGGTCCATTGCAACATCTGCAAATGGTGCAGATGCGCGCGCTAGAGAATGGGCGTTGGTTTATGCGCGCGACCAATACGGGCGTGACCGCGATCATCGATCATAAAGGTCGTATCGTCGAGCGTGCACCGCAGTTTGAGCGCACGGTATTGCGCGGTGATATTCAGGCGCGGGTTGGTAATACACCTTTTATGAGCTTCGGTAATTATCCGATTCTCTTTATCATTACGCTGTTACTTGTCTTGAGCTACTTTGGTAAGCGTGGGATGCCGCAACCGCGTTTGGGTAAGTCGCTAAAATAATTGGCTATTATTACCAGTGATAATGAATCGCTCGAATGGGTTATGATAATTAACCACAAAAGCGAGTGGCAAAGTTTGTTGATAATAAATCCTTTAAATACTTAAGGGTTTTAACAAATCGGTACGAATTGCGATATAATAGACCAATATTTTAAATATTTTGTGCAAGGTGGATAAGGTATGTCAGAACATATTGTCGAAAACAACCCTAAGAAAGAGTTCTTATTTGCTTTAGGCGGTGTTGCCTTATTTTTAGGTATCGTCTTACTTATTGGTATTTCTGGATTTTTGCGTCCAGCAGGCGAGCACATTACTGCTGAGACAACCGAAACCTCAGCGGCGGCTGATGAAGCAGAAGCGATTGCTGCTGAAGACACTGCGCCAGCTGAAACAGCACCTGTAGCCGCGGATGCTACAGCGACTGATACTGCTGCAGATGCAAGCGTCACCCCAGCGACCGATACTGATAGCGCTGTGGTTACCGCAGAAGCGGGTACTGCCACTGCTTCCGGTACAGTTAGTCAAACTGCGGTTGCAGATGCTGATCTAACGGCTGAGCAAGCAGACGGTGATTTGGAAGCGGGTGATACCACTGATGAAGCGGTAGCGGCACAGTAATATACGTAAGTCGATGCTACTTTTTTAAAGTATGGCTCGACAAACCGCTTTGCTTAAAGTCCAAGTATTTTCGCTTAAAGCCTAAGTGTTTTTGCTTAAAGCCTAAGTATTTTCGCTTAAAAACTAAGTATTATGGCGATATTATTGTAATACCATAAGCACAACAGCGTCGTCATCAATGCCATTGATGCTAAAAATAAAAGCCCGCTTTCAGCCAATGATAGCGGGCTTTTTTGTGGGTATTTGTGTAATTATTGACCAATTATTTCTTTACTTGATTATATCCAAGTGAAACAATGATGCGCCTATATGACCGCTTGTCGGGATAATTATATATTTGGTCGTTAATACAGTGGTCTTTAAAGGAATAAAGTTATGAGTACAGAATCAAAGTCAGAGGTTAGTGCTGCTGAATTGGCAGCACTAGATAATGGATTTATGGGGCACCCTAAGCCGCTACGTCCATTGTTTTTCACAGAAATGTGGGAGCGATTCTCTTATTATAGTATCCGTCCACTATTAGTATTATTTATGGTAGCGACCGTCGGTAGTGGCGGTTTTGGTTTCGATGAAGTTACAGCTTCTGCTATCTATGGTATTTTTGCTGGTTCGTTATATTTAGCGGCAGTACCGGGTGGCTGGTTGGCTGATAATTGGCTCGGTCAAGAGCGTGCACTCTGGTGGGGTAGTATTATTATCGCCCTTGGTCATTTGTGTATCGCACTATCCGCTATGTTTGGGATGACGCTGTTTTTTGTGGGTTTGATGTGTATCGTTCTCGGTTCAGGCTTATTTAAAACCTGTATCTCTGTGATGGTCGGAACGTTGTATCCCAAAGGCGATGCACGCCGTGATAGTGGCTTTACTCTATTTTATATGGGTATCAATATCGGTGCGCTACTGGCTGCCCTTATCGTTGGCGTATTTAAAGAAAAAGGGATGTGGCATGTAGGCTTTGGTGTCGGTGGTCTTGGCATGTTAGCTTCACTATTGATTTATCGTTTTTCAGCTAAAAAAACCTTAAATCGTTATGCTCGTGCCAAAAACATTACGCCTGAATGGGAACAAACGACTGGACGTTTCAAAAATGTAGGTCGCTGGGTTGGCGGGTTTCTCGCGCTACTTGCTGCTATTACTGTCTTAGTGTCGACTGGTATTATGCCATTTAACCCTGAAATGGTTGCTCAGTATATGACTTACCTCATTGCAGCAGTCGTCATATTATACTTTGCTGTCATGTTTATTTCACCGCGATTGGATAAAACTGACAAGCTACGTTTGTTAATTTGTTTTATCTTAATCATCGGCTCGACGCTATTTTGGTCAAGCTTTGAGCAGCAGCCAACGTCTTTTAACCTGTTCGCCGATCGCTATACAGACCTGAATGTTTTAGGCTTTGAAGTGCCTAGTATTTGGTTCCAATCGCTTAATCCCTTATTTATTTTAATATTAGCACCGATCATCAGCATTGTCTGGGTCAAGCTTGCCAATCGAGGTCTTGAGCCAAATAGTATGGTAAAGTTTGCGCTTGGTATGTTGTTTGCCGCTGCAGGCTTTGCTTTGATGATATTTGCCTCAAAAAGCATTTTGACTAGCGATGGTGGATTGGCTTCACCTTTATGGTTAGTGGGTAGTTTATTATTACTGACTCTCGGTGAGTTGGCGCTCAGTCCTGTTGGTCTGTCTGCAATGACTAAGCTTGCGCCAAAAGGCATGCAAGGTCAGATGATGGGGCTTTTCTTTGCTTCTCTTGCTTTAGGTAATTTGGTTGCTGCGTTCTTTGGTGGTCAAGTATCAGCGGATAAGATCGAAGGATTACCGGGCTTATTTACGATGATGACGATCTTTTTGGTGGTCACAGCCGTTGTCTTATTGGCATTAGCCAAACCGATCAATAATATGCTGCAAAAAAGCGAGCGTGCAGATACGCTGAGCTAATTCAGACACACGGTTAACGGATTTAGGGTCAATAGCAATACCAGCAAAAATGTTAGATGGCGAGACGTGTTACCATGATTGGTAGCACGTTTTATGGTGACACTTAGTAAGTTATTGCCCCCACGCTATTGAAAGTACGCTTTCCGCCCAAACATCTAATGATGCTCTGCTGTAATGCTCCTAAAAATAGTTAGCCTTATCTATCTGGTCATTGACAACACTTTAATTTTTAAGACATTGAGCGTCTTACGCAGGTTGTTTAGATGCTAAGCATTCAGTGAATGATGAATAACTAACGCCTAAAACAGTTTACTCGCTCAAATAAGACGACTATCCATAGTCGCCTCACAATATGATTTTTCCAAATCTTATTTTTTAAAATCAATAAGGACACCTTTTATGAATAAACAAAGCATCCACGATCGTATCGACAGCCTACGTCAGGCGTTGGTAGCACAAGATCTGACCGCGATTATCGTACCGTCTGCTGATCCGCATTTATCTGAGTATTTGCCAGAATATTGGCAAGCGCGCTTATGGTTATCAGGATTCACAGGCTCAGTCGGTACGCTCGTTGTTACCGCTGATTTTGCTGGATTATGGACGGACAGCCGCTATTGGGTACATGCCGCTGACCAATTAGAAGGTACTGGTATTAGCTTAGAGAAGCTTGCACCGGGTCAGCCAAATCATATTGATTGGCTCGCCGAGCACTTGGCTGAGGGTGATAGCGTGGCAGTCGACGGCAATGTATTGTCTATCTCTGAGCAAGATAAATTGTTAAATGCCTTTGATGCCAACGACATTACCTTAATCACTGAGCGTGACGTATTGACAGTAATATGGAGCGATCGTCCAGCGCTACCTACTGCCAGCCTATATCAACACGATGCGCAGTTTGTTGCGCAGTCTGCTACCTCAAAACTTGCCGCTGTACGCGCAGGTATGGCTGAGGCAGGCGCAACCCATCACTTGCTTTCAAGCTTAGACGATATTGCTTGGTTGACCAATTTACGCGGCGCTGATGTTGATTATAACCCTGTGTTTTTGGCACATATGCTCATTAGCGAACATGACGCGACATTGTCTATCGATAATAATAAAGTCAGTAGCGAGATAGCACAAAGCTTAAAAGACAGCGGTATCGCCCTTGCTGATTATGATGCTGTGCAAGATGCGTTGGGCACATTGACTGCTGATGACTTATTGCTATTAGACCCAAGTAAAGTGGCAGTGGGTACGTTATCTAAAATGGGCGATGGCATAGGTTTTATTGAGCAAATGGCGCCAAGTACGTTGCTAAAATCGGTTAAATCTGACGCTGATATCGACCATGTGCGTGAAGCCATGCGTCAAGATGGCGCGGCATTAAGTGAGTTTTTTGCCGCATTTGAGCAGCGTTTAGCAGACGGTGAGCGTTTAAGCGAGCTGGACGTTGATAGTATGCTCATCGAAGTGCGCAGTCAGCAGCCACATTATGTATCGCCAAGTTTCCCGACTATCGCAGGCTTTAATGAAAATGGTGCGCTGCCGCATTATCGCGCAACACCAGAAAAATTTAGCTACTTAGATGTCAATGAAGGTGAGGGTGGTTTATTACTCATTGACTCAGGCGCTCAATATCAAAACGGCACGACTGATATCACGCGTGTGGTCGGTATTGGACAGGTAAGCAGCGAACACAAACGTGACTTTACCACCGTACTCAAAGCCCATATTGCCTTAGCAAAAGCACATTTCCCCGATGGTATTGCTTCACCACTCATCGATGCGATATGCCGTGCACCATTATGGCAGGCACAGATGGATTATGGTCACGGTACTGGTCATGGCGTTGGTTATTTCTTGAACGTCCATGAAGGCCCACAAGTGATTGCTTATAGTGCCAGCATGCCGAAAGAGCGCGCTATGAAAGAGGGCATGATCTCAAGTAATGAGCCTGGTCTATACCGTGAAGGAAAATACGGTATTCGTATTGAGAACCTGATGGTTAATAAACGTGTTGCCCAACCAGTAGAGACGGAATTTGGCGACTTTCTTAATTTTGAGACCGTCACTTATTGCCCAATTGATACTCGTTTAATTGAGTCGTCATTATTAACTCAAATCGAAATTGATTGGTTGAATAATTATCATAACCAAGTCTATGCAGAGCTAAAAGATCGTGTTGAAGGTGCAGCACTTGACTGGCTGACTGAGCGTACTAAAGCTATCTAAAGTAAACGCTCATATCGACGAATCTAAAATGAAAAAACCCCCGTAAAGTTTACGGGGGTTTTTTAGTACTAGGAATTTATTACTGAGGATTTATTGCTAAAAGGTGATGCGTAGGAAGCAGCGTTTAGCTTGGTTTAGACTCTTTGTCAGTTCCTGCTTCATCTTCGCTTAGATTTTGAGTCACTTCAGCACGTAACCAAGATTTTAAATTCTCAGACATTAGCATCATTTGCTCACTGAGATAATCATCAATTTGCATTTCCAGCTCACGGATCATCTCTTGATGCGTAGTACTTAGTTTCGCATCTTTCAGTGCCAGTTTGATGGCGGCGCTGGCTTTGTCATTGACCGCTTTTATACTGTGGTCGTCATTGATATGCTTGTCATGAGCGACATTAGCATGTTCACTGATGGTTTTGTTCTCAGAGCTGGTAACAAAGTTGTTATCAGCATTAGATTGCGTCGCAGCCGATTTTTCAACATTTTGGTCTTTTTCAACCGTGTTATCAATGCTGAGCGATTCTGAATCACTCGCATCATTGGCATTCATAGCAGTCGTTTTATCAGCAATATTCTTCTTTTCAGCGGCTATTTGCTCAGTTTTCTGTTGTTCTTTTTGCGCGGTATCTGCTGCTTCACGAAGTTTGGTTTCTTCTTTTAATCTAGCACTTTCTTTTAATCTGGCATCCTCTGCCGCTTTTACTTTTTGTTGTTCTTCTCGCTGCTGTTTTTCTGCGGTCGCTTGCTCTTCGGCTTTTTTGTCAGTAATGGCTTTAGCGATGGTTTGCTCCGCTTCATGGTTTTCGTAGAGCTCATCGATGTGGGTATCCAAATCATGAGTATTAAAGACAAAGCTTTCAAATGGGGTATCGTTTTGCAGTAAGGTGGTGATGTCTTTTAGCTCTTGGGTAATTGCTGCGCGAATAGGCTCAGGCGCACACGTCCAGCGCTGGTAAAACTGATGGGAAAATGAGTAGCTTGACATGGTATCGTCCATAAATGTTCCAAAAATTACCCCTTATCATACGCAAATACGATAAGGGGCTGCAAGTGGACAAACGTAGCAAATCTGACACCAAGGTTACAACGACTGATATGGTGAGTTTTATACCTTAATGATTCACGGGCCAGCGCGCAAATACTAACGAGCCATTGGTACCACCAAAGCCAAAGCTATTGGATACTGCATACTGTAAATTCTCAACTTTGCGCGATTGGTTGGCGACATAGTCGAGGTTGCAGTTGTCTTCCACATTGTCCAAATTAATGGTGGGTGGCACATGCTGATGCTGTAGGGCAAGGACGGTGAATATGGCTTCAACAGCACCTGCAGCACCAAGCAAATGACCCGTCATCGATTTGGTTGAGCTGACCAAAATGCGGTCTTTGACTGGAGCAAAAACGGTTTCAATAGCAATCGATTCAGCGACATCACCCGCAGGGGTGCTGGTGCCATGAGCGTTGACATAACCAACACTCGATGGCTCAATGCCTGCATCATTGAGGGCATTACGCATCGCTCTTGCCGCACCGCTGCCATCTTCAGGGGGCGCGGTGATGTGACTGGCATCATCACTCATCCCAAAGCCGACCAGTTCAGCGAGTATGGTTGCACCGCGTGCTTTGGCATGAGCGAGGCTTTCTAGTACTACCATACCCGCGCCATCACCGAGCACAAAACCATCACGGTCTTTGTCAAAGGGACGCGAGGCTTTGGTCGGTTCGTCATTACGAGTTGAGAGGGCATGCATGGCACCAAAACCTGATATGCCAAGTGGGCTAGAGCCTTTTTCACTACCACCTGCTAGCATGACATCGGCGTCACCATAAGCAATCAAACGTGCAGCGAGACCCATCGCATGGGTAGCGGTGGTACAAGCCGTCGATGTCGCAAGGTTGGGACCTTTTAAGGTATGTTTAATCGCCACTAAGCCTGCTGCCATATTTACAATAGAGCCAGGAATGATAAAGGGCGAAACTTTCAAAGCGCCTTTTTCTCGTAGCGTATCACGACTGTTTTCAATGGTTTGGATACCACCAATACCTGAGCCTAAAATAATGCCGAATCGCTCTTGATCGACATTTTGCACAGGTGCATCAGCAGCACTTACTTCATCGATAAAACCAGCGTTCTGTAATGCCATACTAGAGGCGGCAATACCATAATGAATAAATTCATCATAGCGTCGCGCGTCTTTGGCATTCATATATTGCTTGGCATCGAAATCCTTGACCACGCCAGCAATTTGAGCGCGATAGCCAGTAGCATCAAAATGTGTAATTGGCGCGATGCCGCTATCACCATTGAGCAGCCTAGTCCATGAGCTATCGACGTCGAGTCCCAAAGGTGTCAACGCACCCATACCCGTAATTACGACGCGCAAGTCATCGCTACGCTTATAGTGCGGTAGTTTCTGACGCGGTTGATACTCTGCTGTTGCGCTAGCATCATTGGTAGCTTGATCAGTAAGTGAACTGCTGTGTTGGCTCATGCGATATATCCTATACTTACAAGTCCTAAGAGGAGGGTATTTCAGAATTCATTATAAAACACATAAGTGCACGTGTGTAAACTAAAATTTGACCAGTCAGGCGAAACAAACCTGACCCAAAACCACGCCTTTACTGGCGCCGGTGACAGCTGGTAAGTTACCCGTTTCGCCCATCAGGGTTTGTCGTGCGAGCCATGCAAAGGCGACGGCTTCGACCCACGCTGGATTCAGTCCTAAGCTTGCGGTGGTCTCTACTTTGCAATGAGGCAAATGCGCTTGCAAGCGAGTCATCAAATAATCGTTTAATGCACCGCCACCACAGACGTAAACCGAGCTATTTTCATGAGCATTAATAAACATATTAATTTGCATGCTGGCACTCATCGCTGTCAGCTCAGTAAGCGTCGCCTGCACATCCGCTGACGAATAGCGAATATGGGCAGATGCCTGATCGAACTTTTGCAGCTCATCCTGTAGCCATGCTAAGTTAAAGTCTTCACGCCCCGTGCTTTTCGGATACGTTCGCGCGAAAAACGGATGTTCTATTAGCTGATTAAGTAGCGGCTCAACCACTTGTCCAGACTGCGCCCACGCGCCGCCATCATCATAATCTTTATCAGTATGCAATGCCGTCCACGCATCCAACAATAAATTGGCAGGACCCGTATCATAACCAATCGCAGGACTATCGTTTGCTGGCAAGACTGTGATATTGGCAATACCGCCTAAATTTAATAACACGCGCGTGCTATCAGGCGTGGCAAATAACGCTTGATGAAAAGCTGGAACCAACGGCGCTCCTTGACCACCAACCGCCATATCACGGCGGCGAAAATCACTGACGACGCTGATGCCAGTACGCTCAGCGATGATATTGGCATCGAGCAATTGCAAGCTAAAGCCCAGTTGCGGGCGATGGCGTACCGTTTGACCGTGACAGCCAGTCGCCAACACCGACTCTACATCAGTATTCGATTGCTGCAATAAATTATTGACCACCTCGCTGGCAAATTCAGCGTATTCTTTACTTGCCCAACCGAACCAGTCTAATTCGCTGTTTGGTTCACCCTCTGCGGGTATTAATTCTTGAACACCATTAGGCTGACATAAAGCCAATAACACTTCACGCAAACGCGGCGGAAACTCTTGGCTATGAGTTGCTAACAGTCGCATCGGTTGCTGGGTATCTTTTTCAGCACTACTATCACTACTAAACTGACAAAGAACCGCATCCATTCCGTCTAGACTGGTGCCAGACATCATGCCGATATATAAACCATCATCGAAGTTTTCAAATACCGTTTGCTCAAGTGCATCGGTCAAGGTGGCATAATTTAAATCGTCATCTAAAGTTTTATCCAAAGTGTTATTTAAATTATCGTCATAATTTATAGTTGAATCATTAGTATCAGCAATCGATGCAGGGTTGGTCATGGCAATTTACCTTAAAAAACGCTAGTATATCTCTCAAATTCTAACATCTTTTACTGGCTACGAGATTCTAAATAGCCCAAACGCGTTACCCTTTTAATAAAGACAATAAAGAGAGCATCATGACCACGCAAACCTACACCCTAGAAGAACAGCTTGCCCTGATCCAACGCGGTACACAAGAAATCCTATCTGAAGACGATCTGATTAAAAAGCTGAAACTCAATCGCCCGCTACGTATCAAGGCAGGTTTTGATCCTACTGCGCCTGACCTGCATTTGGGGCATACCGTGCTGATTAATAAACTCAAGCATTTTCAAGATTTGGGTCATGAGATTTACTTTTTAATCGGTGATTATACCGCCAAGATTGGCGACCCTTCTGGCAAAAACAGCACCCGTCCGCCATTGACCGACGAGCAAATCAAAGTCAATGCGCAGACTTATGCTGAGCAAGTCTTTAAGATTTTGGATAAAGAAAAAACCAAGATAGTCTTCAACTCTGAATGGTTCAAGGATATGTCAGCGGGCGATATGATTCAGCTTTCTAGCCAGCTGACTGTCTCGCGTATGCTTGAGCGCGATGATTTCTCTAAACGCTATGCTGCGCAAACGCCGATTGCGATTCATGAGTTTTTATATCCATTGGTACAAGGCTATGATTCTATCGCCCTAAAAGCGGATGTCGAGCTTGGCGGTACTGACCAAACCTTTAACATCCTAATGGGACGCACCCTGCAAGGTCGTTATGGTCAAGAGCCACAAGTGTGTATCACCGTGCCATTCTTAGAGGGGCTAGATGGCGTTAATAAAATGTCTAAATCCCTGAATAACTATGTCGGCATTTATGATGCACCGGGTACCATGTACCAAAAACTATTGTCTATGCCAGATACCTTAATCCGTCGCTATTTTGAATTTTTAAGCTTTCAGCCGATGGAAGAAGTCGAAGCGTTGATGGCTGAGATGGAAAATGGTCGCAATCCACAAGAAATCAAACGTATTCTTGCTGAAGAACTAATCGAGCGTTTCCACGATGCTGATGCTGCCGCTAATGCGCACAAGTCAGCAGGTAACGTACTTGCCGATGGTGAACTGCCAGTCGATTTACCAGAAGTGACCTTAGATTTGGAAGGGCAGGACGCATTATTTATCACGCAAATCTTAAACCAAGCGGAACTGGCTAAAAATAGCTCATCGGCTAAAGACATGATTAAGCGCGGCGCAGTAAAAGTAGATGGCGAAGTGGTCGATGCGAGCTTTAGCTTAACGTCTGGTCAGACAGTCGTTATCCAAGCAGGCAAAAAAGCATATGCGAAAGTGACGGTAGCTTAATAAGTGACTGGGACAAGCTATTGGTATTAAGGATAAGGTCGACATTGATTGTCGGCCTTACTTATTTTGCGATATGAATTTATTGTGACAGTATTTGATTCGTGAATTTATAACAAATTAGGATTCAATCATGATAGAAAAAACGGTTCCCCAAGGTATTTACCGCCATTATAAAGGCAGCCTTTACCAAGTATTGCATACTGCTCAGCATTCGGAAACCGAAGAATCGCTAGTCGTTTATCGCTGTCTCTACGGCGAGTATGGCGTATGGGTGCGACCATTAGCGATGTTTACGGAAACTGTTGAAGTTGACGGTGAGCAATTACCACGATTTGAGTTGGTTAAAGCCTTAGCTGATTAAGGTCGGAAAAACACTTAAAACTTATTGCTCAAATAAAAAGCGTCTGTTAAGGACGCTTTTTTTATATAAATGAAGCGGTCAAATGAATTCAAGCACGCACTCTATGCCGCTATTCGCTAGCAAATGATTGTAATAGGGGATATATATAATAGATACTATATATACTAAATGATTAATAAGGATATCAGTCTATGGGCAAGCTGACGTTACCATTGCTTGATAGCAGCCTATATCCACAAAGCTTGCAGCAGCAAAAATTTGCTAATCCGCAGGCACTATTGATGGCAATGCTGATAGCAGATATCACGCCAGATGCCAATTTTTTACTAGGCAATTACTAGCTAATGATACTTATCAAGACTGGATTAATAGCAGTGTATTTGGGCGTTATTTACATCGTAATTTTACGGCGTTCTCTCCGCAAACAGAAGACAGTTTCCATAGTGATATGCCTTCGCTGTTTCGTCAGGAATTGATGCGTCACGCGCAGTATTTACCGCTAGAGCAAGTATTGTCTTTTGCAGGTGATATGCCAAAAAGCGTGCGCCAAACAAAGGTTTTAAGCACAACCATTAATCCTGCCACAGTCATCATTAATGCTCAAAAATTAAGTGCAAAAGCTACGATGGATACTTCGACCATGGTTATCAATCAGATAGTGATTAAAGGTAAGCAAGTGGTAGGGTTTCCGATACGCCATAATAAACGCACTAGCGAGCGTTTGCGTAATGAAGTGCTGATTTTGGATTTTCAAGAGTTGCGCTTGGTTAATGAGATGAATATCAAAGGCAAAAAAAGAAGCAACATAGGTGAGACTATATTGCTTCGGTCTTATGAATTATGTTAATGAGCCAAACGGTCAGATAAAGGTTTAAGAATCTTGCTTGGCAATCGTCAGCCCGTTATAAGTTTGCGCAACTGGCATTACTTCTAAACGATTGACGTTAATATGAGCAGGCGATTCAATCAGCCATAATAAAATATCGCTAATATCATCGCCGGTCATGGTTTTAAAGCCGTCGTAAACCTTGGCGGCTTTATCGTCATCGCCGTGGTAACGGACGTTTGAAAACTCAGTGCCCGCGACATTACCCGGTTCAAGGTTGGTCACGCGCACTTGCGTACCAATTAAGTCAGCTCGCAGATTTAAGCTAAATTGTTTTACAAAGGCTTTGGTTGCACCATAAACGTTACCGCCAAAGTAAGGCCAACTGCCCGCAATCGAACCGACATTAATGATATAACCGCTATCGCGCGCTACCATTGCTGGCAAGACTGCATGGGTCAGTGCCATCAACCCTTTCACATTGGTATCAGTCATACGCATCCAATCATCAAGACTGGCATTTTGCGCAGGTTCTGTACCGAGTGCCAGTCCCGCATTATTGACCAAGACATCGATTTGACTAAAGTTGTCAGGCAAATCAGCAATGATTTGCGGGATAGTAGCCGTGTCACTCACATCCATGACCACAGGTAAAAATGCTTCGCCTAAAGTGTCTGCTAAAGCATTCAGCTTATCTAGGCGTCTGGCACAACCAATTACGCGATGACCATTGGCAACCAAACGCTCGGCCAGCGCTTTACCAAAACCTGCGCTTGCTCCTGTAATCAATACGTTCATCTTATATCCTTATCATTGATGTTTTGTACCTGTGTCATGGGTGTTACGACGACGGCTAGTCTTGATTTACTAGATTTTTTTTACTTGTTGAATAATTGCTTGCCAAAGATTTTATCGCCCGCATCGCCTAAACCTGGGATGATATAACCATGTTCATCTAAATGGCTATCTAGTGCAGCGGTATAAATGGTCACGTCAGGATGTGCTTCATTGACCACACGTACGCCTTCAGGTGCCGCAACCAATACCAATGCTTTAATATTAGTACAGCCATTTTTCTTTAACATCTCGATGGTCGCGACCATTGAGCCGCCAGTGGCTAACATTGGATCAATGATAAGGGCTGGGCGTTTGTCCATATGGCTGACAAACTTTTCAAAGAACGGCACCGGTTGTAAGGTTTCTTCATCACGTTGCAAGCCGACGACAGAGATTTTTGCTGTAGGAATCAAATCGAGCACGCCGTCCAACATGCCAATACCTGCCCGTAAAATAGGTACAATCGTTGCTGTCTTACCGATGATTTGCTCACCAGTGATTTCACCACACCAGCCTTGCATTGGGAAGGTTTCGATTTCAAAATCACGGCTTGCTTCATATGCCATCAAGCGTGCAAGCTCTTTGGTCAACGTGCGAAACTTATAAGTGCTACAGTCTTTTTCGCGCATAAGGCTGAGTTTATGACGGACTAACGGGTGATCAATGACGGTGATTTTTAAGTCGCTCATAAGGTTTCTCTTGGTTTTTGGTCTGATGCTTGCGCAGTTACTGCGGTTGCCATTAGTATAAAAGATACAAACACTTACTGCACTTCAACCTTATATCTGTCTCACAAATAGTAAGCTTGCTACTTTGATAATAAAGTAAGCTAAATATATTTATAGCAGGGTTGGTCTTATTTAAGCCGACTATGTTTGACTATAATCGCGCCCTAATAAATGAAGCAGTGTTTAGGCTTGCTATGATAGCAAAAAAACCGCTTTTCTGATGAAGAATCTTATGACTACACAACCATATCACACTCATAATAATACGCATAAAACCGATAACAGCTTAATATTATCTGAAGCCCAAGCAACAGAGGTAGAAACGCATCCGTTCGTTCCCGTTTTACCACCTAATGCTACGGTAATGATGATGGGCACTTTTCCACCGACCGCTGATAAATGGGCAATGCCATTTCACTATCCAAACTTTTACAATGACATGTGGCGTATCTATGGTAGTGTTTTTTTTGATGACGTGGATTATTTTAGAGTAGGGGATGAGAAGCGCTTTGATCCTGAGCGTATTCGCGCCTTTATGTTCGAGCGAGGAATTGCTTCTTGTCCGACCGTCAAGCAAGCGATTCGTGAAACGGGCAATGCCTCAGATAAGAACTTAACCGTCGTCACACCCGTTGACCTAGATAGTATATTGCCACAAGTGCCACAGGTTGAAACCTTATTTACCACGGGCGGTAAAGCAACAGAAGTGCTGCTTGGTTTATTAGCCGAGCCACCTGCTAAATCCAAGTATCCTAAGACCAATCAAAGTATGGATTATCCTTACCAATGGCAAAACGATCACAATCGAAAAGTGGATGTAAATAATCTTACCTTATATAGGTTGCCTTCAACGTCACGCGCCTATCCTTTAGCCTTAGATAAAAAAGTCGCTGCTTATAAAGAATTCTTCAAAAAGATAGGCAAGCTGTAATGTAAAGTTGCCATTTATAGAAAGAGGTAAGAAATTTTAAGGAAAAAAAGCTATCCTTGCTCAAGACCTCATACACTGCCGCCCGATTGAAGCAAAAGTAGCGTCGCCATTCTGCCAA
>NZ_CAJGYX010000005.1:0-282242 GCF_904845955.1 Psychrobacter cibarius | reverse complement strand
GTGCCTTCCACTTCGGGATGTCCAGCGTGCCCAATCAATACCGCATCCATACCCTCTTATGCAAATTTATCTTGCCAATCCACGTGGATTTTGTGCTGGTGTGGATCGCGCGATTGCGATTGTGAACGAAGCATTGACACGTTTTGAACCGCCCATTTATGTCCGTCACGAGGTGGTACATAATAAATTTGTCGTCTCTGATTTGGCCAATCGCGGTGCGGTCTTTGTGGAAGAACTTCATGAAGTGCCAGATGGCTCTATCGTTATTTTTTCTGCTCATGGCGTATCAAAAGCTGTCGAAGATGAGGCTGAGCGCCGCGATTTGACCGTATTTGATGCCACTTGTCCGCTGGTCACTAAGGTACATATCGAAGTCGCTAAATTTGCGCAAGAGGGTATGGATGCGGTATTGATTGGGCACGCTGGACATCCCGAAGTGGAAGGCACGATGGGGCGCTTTAACCGTCGCCACGGCGGTCACATTCATTTGGTTGAAAACGAAGCCGATGTGGCAGCATTGAGTGTACAAAATGCCGAACGTTTGGCATTTGTTACCCAAACGACCTTATCTATGGATGACACAGCGCGCGTCATCGATGCACTGCGTGAAAAATTCCCTAGTATCCAAGGTCCGCGCAAAGACGATATCTGTTATGCCACGCAAAACCGCCAAGATGCGGTAAAAGACTTAGCCAGTCGCTGTGAGGTGGTCTTAGTGGTCGGCTCGCCCAATTCATCAAACTCTAATCGTCTGCGTGAGCTGGCTGAGCGGATGAATTGCCGTGCGTATTTAATCGACAATGCCAGTGAGATGGATAAAAGCTGGTTAGATGGTGTGCAGAGTATCGGCGTCACCGCTGGCGCATCAGCACCCGAAGTACTGATTCAAGAAGTGCTACAGCAGCTGCAAGATTGGGGTGGTGATTTACCGAGTGAGCTATCAGGCATCGAAGAAAATGTCACTTTCAGTCTGCCTAAAGCCTTGCGTATCCCAGTCACCCAAGTGGGTAAGTAGATAAGGCTTTGTACAAGACATCTGATAGGTAATGTATAGTAGGTAATGCAAAATGAAAAAGCAAAAAAAAGGATTTGTATTGGCAGAAGCTACTCTCGGTGAGGTTAACAAGCAATTGAAAGTGAATTTGTTTGTCATCGTGGTGGTGGGATTCGTGTTAGGCAGTAATATTCTGCATTTTATGCGAGAAAAGAATGTTTTTTATGGCGTATTAATTGCTGCGATGGTCGTTGCATTATTTTTTGTCATTAAGAGTCGACAGGTTCTTAAATTAAAACAACAAGAGCTTATCAAATAAATCATAGGACAGTCATGCCAGCTTATTATAACTTTATCAAACGCGAACAGCGAGAAGACGGCGTCAACGTCGCACATTATCAGCCAACCAAACATGCCCAAGGGGCTTGGAATGAGCATGAACAGCATATGGCGCCAGCGACAGGATTGCTCACAGCTGAGCTCAACGGTTATGCGCCGCAAGAAAACATGCGTATCGCTCGTATCAGCCTAGATATCTTAGGATTGATTCCACTGGATGACTTTACCGTTACCACGCGTTGTATTCGTCCGGGCAAGACCATTGAGCTTATTGAAGCAGTCATGAGCAGTCGCGGTCGTGATGCGATTATCGCGCGGGCATGGCGTCTAATGACCCAAGATACCAGCGATATTGCAGGCATTGAAGACCAAAAAGCGGTACATAAGCCCGAAGAGTTGCCCATTTGGGAAGACATGAAAGGCTGGCCGGGCGGGTTTATTGAGAGTGTGCGCTTGGTCGCTGATGATACGCAGCGTCGCCCAGGACGCGGTATGGTCTGGATTACTAATGATGTGGAGATGATCGAGGGCAAGCCAACTGATGACTTGGTGCATCTATTGGGCATGGTCGACACGGCCAATGGCGTTGTGCCGCGCCTTGGGCTTGGCTTGTCAGAATTAGAATGGATGTTTCCCAATACGGATTTGCAAATTCATATGCATCGCGCGCCGCAAGGTTGCTGGCTTGGCATCGAAGCGGTGCAGCAGTATGGCAATGATGGCATTGGCTTAACGAGCGCTGTGTTACATGACATCAATGGCCCTTTTGGTCGTAGTGAGCAAATATTGACGATTCGTCCGATGCCGCGTTAATTGCTCTGTGGTATTTAATTAAGCTCTATTTGATACGGTCAATTCGCTTTAAAAAAGTGATAGCAAGGCTAATAGAGAGTGCTTGCACTGTTAATATTTATCGATGTTAATAACAACCATCCTAAGGAGTAAAGTATTTGGATGAGTAAAAAACAAGTTAAGTGGTTCTGAAAAACAAAACGAAAGCATGTAATTAATTAATTATACAAATCAATGGTAATGGGTTGTAATAGTAACTAACCACAGAACATGACTGTCATTAGACATTACTATGAAAAAAACAAACCGTTTTTCGAACAAGCTGACAACTATTCTGGAACTATTAATAGAAGCGTATTCAGAATAGATTTTGTACTTTAATCCATTTGCTATTCACAGGAGTATGACTATGAACAATGATATAAATAACGATATGAGCGATAAAAAATGTCCTTATGCACCGACCCAATTGACCATGGGCAATGGCGCACCAGTGGCAGACAATCAAAACAGCATGACTGCAGGCAAACGCGGCCCATTATTGGCGCAAGATGTTTGGCTCAATGAAAAGTTAGGAAATTTCGTCCGTGAAGTGATTCCAGAGCGCCGTATGCATGCCAAAGGTTCTGGCGCATTTGGTACTTTTACCGTGACCAATGACATCACTAAATATACCCGTGCGGATATTTTTAGCGAAGTGGGTAAACAGACTGAGATGTTTGCGCGCTTTAGTACCGTCGCAGGTGAGCGCGGCGCGGCTGATGCCGAGCGCGACATTCGCGGATTTGCTTTGAAATTCTACACCGAAGAAGGTAACTGGGACATGGTGGGAAATAATACACCTGTGTTCTTCTTACGTGATCCGCGCAAATTCCCAGATCTAAACAAAGCCGTCAAACGTGATCCACGTACCAATATGCGTTCGGCGACCAACAACTGGGACTTTTGGACTTTATTACCTGAAGCCTTACATCAAGTTACTATCGTTATGAGTGATCGCGGTCTGCCAGCTTCGTACAGAAATATGCATGGTTTTGGCTCGCATACCTATAGTTTTTGGAATGAGGCCAAAGAACGTTTTTGGGTAAAATTCCATTTCCGCACGCAACAAGGCATCAAGAACTTAACCGACGCAGAAGCGGCAGAGGTGGTTGGTTCTGATCGTGAGAGTCATCAAAAAGATTTGTACGATGCCATCGAAAATGGCGATTTCCCAAAATGGAAAATGTATGTGCAAATCATGCCAGAAGCTGAGGCGGATACCGTTCCTTATCATCCGTTTGACTTGACCAAGGTATGGCCAAAAGGGGATTATCCGCTGATTGAAGTGGGTGAGTTTGAGTTAAATAAAAACTCTGACAACTACTTTGTCGATGTGGAACAAGCCGCATTTGCCCCAAGTAATTTGGTACCGGGGATCAGCGTTTCACCGGATAAAATGCTACAAAACCGCTTGGTTAACTATGCCGATGCTCAGCGTTATCGTGTTGGTGTCAATCATCAACAGATTCCGGTCAATAAGCCGCGTTGCCCTGTGATGAGCAATCATCGTGATGGTCAAGGCCGTGTCGATGATAACTATGGCAGTCGCCCGCATTATGAACCAAACAGCTTTAGCCAGTGGCAAGAGCAGCCTGATTATGCTGAGCCACCATTAAAAATTGACGGCTATGCGGCGCATTATGACTTCCGTGAAGACGATAGCGATTATTTTAGCCAACCTCGTGCATTGTTTAATTTGATGAGTGCTGAGCAACAACAAGTGCTATTCGAAAACACAGCGAATAATATGGCTGGTGTGCCGGACTTTATTCAATATCGCCACATTCGCAACTGTAACTGGTGTGATGCCGCTTATGGCGCAGGCGTTGCCAAAGCACTAGGCTTAACGGTTGAAGATGCTATGAATGCTCGTGAGTCAGATCCAGCGCTGCATTTGCCTAGCTGCTTATAGTTGATAGCTTTACCTAAAAACGTATTACTAAATCTATTTGCTAAACCTATTATCGATATAACGACACCGCCTTAGGAAACTAGGGCGGTGTTTTTGTTGAATTGTGCTTTTTAGCTTGAAATTTTCTGCTGCGCCCCTATTAGTATAAACAGCTTAGCGATATTCGAAATTGAACTGCTTAATTTGTAGATGAGTAGAGACAGTCAAATGATTGCTATTTTATGATACGTTTTTGACATAAATTAAAGGAGTTTTTTATGAGTGAACAGACCCCAGTTGATAACCAAAAAGTTGATAGCATCAATGTTAATAAAAGCAGCCCTGAATTAAAAAAACATACCTTTGAGGCGGAAGTGGCGCAACTGCTGCATCTAGTCACCCATTCGCTTTATTCTAATTCTGATATCTTTGTGCGTGAGCTGGTTTCAAACGCCTCTGATGCTTGTGATAAATTGCGCTTTGAAGCGACCAATGATGACAGTCTTTATGAAGATGATGGCGAGCTAAAAATTCGCATTGCGGTCGACGAAGACGCCAAAACCATTACCTTTACCGACAACGGTATCGGCATGAATGAAGCCGATGCTATCGAAAACCTAGGTACGATTGCTAAATCTGGCACTAAAGCATTTTTAGACAAGCTGTCTGAATCACAAAAGCAAGATGGTCAATTAATCGGACAGTTTGGGGTTGGCTTCTATTCAGGTTTTATCGTTGCCGATACGATTAGCGTCGAAACACGTAAAGCGGGTGAGCCTGCGGATCAAGGCGTGCGCTGGGTATCAGACGGTACAGGTAGCTTTACCGTTGAGCCTATCACGAAAGAAACTCGTGGCACCGCCATTACTTTGCATTTAAAAGAGCAATATAGTGAGGGCGAAGACAGCTATTTAGACCGTGGCAAAATTAAGCAGTTGGTTAATAAATACTCAGACCATATCAGCTTGCCGATTCAGATGCGTAAAGAAATTTGGCAAGAAGATGTCAAAGAAGATGAGAACGACGACGCACCTGCTGGTGGCGAGATGGTATTGACCGATGAATGGGAAACTATCAACAAAGCCAGCGCGCTATGGACACGTACGGCATCTGAGATTGAAGATGAAGAATATATCGATTTTTATAAAAATATCACCTATGACATGGATGCGCCACTAGCATGGACGCATAACCGTGTCGAAGGTCGTGTGCAGTATACTCAGCTATTGTATATTCCGAAAAAAGCCCCTGTCGATTTGTATACTCGTGACCAGCAGCATGGCCTAAAGCTTTATGTTAAGCGCGTCTTTATTATGGACGAGGCAGAGCAGCTGTTGCCAATGTACCTGCGTTTCGTCAAAGGGGTCATTGATTCAGCCGACTTGCCATTGAACGTCAGCCGCGAGCTATTACAAGAGTCGCGTGATGTGAAGTCTATCCGCGATGGTAACGCCCGTCGTATTTTGACGTTGCTAGCAAGTCTTGCCAACAGTGAAGACAGTGATAAGCAAGAAAAATTTGCGCAGTTCTACGCTGAATTTGGTGATGTTATCAAAGAAGGCGTTGGCGAAGACATGGGCAATCAAGAACGTATTGCCAAATTGCTGCGTTATGCGACCAGTACTCAGGATAGTGTGACGACCAGCTTTGAAGACTATAAAGCGCGTATGAAAGAGGGTCAAAAAGCCATCTATTATCTAACGGCTGATAATCTAGCGGCTGCTAAAAATAGCCCACAATTAGAGCTGTTTAAAAAGAAAGGCATTGAGGTTATCTTGATGACCAGCCGTGTTGATGAGTGGGCGATGAATTTCTTGACCTCATTTGATGAGACACCGCTACAAAATATCGCCAAAGGTGCAGTAGATTTAGGCGACTTGCAAGACGAAACCGAAAAAGCGGAAGCTGAAAAAGCGCAAGAAACCATGAAGCCAGTCGTTGATAAACTTAAAGCAGCGTTAGGCGAACGTGCCAAAGACGTTAAAGTATCAACGCGTTTGGTTGATAGTCCTGCCTGCTTGGTCGTTGGGGAAGGTGAGCTATCACCACAAATGATTCAGATGCTTAAACAAATGGGTCAAGATGTGCCAGAAAGCAAGCCGACATTAGAGGTCAACCCTGATCATCCATTGATTAAAAAGTTAGAGACTAGCGAGCAATCTGACGTCGACTTTGATAAATTGGCCCAAGTAATTTTTGACCAAGCATTGTTAGCAGATGGCGGTCAGTTAGATGATCCAGCCGCTTATCTAAAACGTGTGAATGAGCTTTTGATGAGATAGTAGTGAGTCTTTGATACAGTCATTATTGAGAAAAAAGGAGGTCTTGGATTCAAGACCTCCTTTTTTATATGTTCTTAGCCAAATTTAAGCGAATTTTACAAATCAGCCTTATCCTCTTGACCGACAATCCGTTACAATCGCGTTATATTAGCGAGCTAAACTGTTTAGTCATATTTTTAGTCTTTGCTATTCGTCTCTTAAAACCATCTCATTGTGAATTGCATGTAATCTTGATGTCCATATGCTATATAAAAAATGTGAATTAATGACATTTCGTAGGTAGCTGCCACACCAAAAATCATCATCAACTCACTTTCTTTTCTCGACTGGCTAGAGGTTTAAGTCTTTGTCACTTGCGTCGTTAAAAACCGTATCGCTTCAGCGTTTTTCGCTCAATTTCGCTGCCAATATTATTGCAACCTTGTGGATGCTAGTAGGGTCGACGCGCGCGTTTTCTTGGGTAAAACCGACCTTTATTCAATTTGCTGTCTTTGCACTCTTAGCGCTCGGTAGTAATGTACTGTTTTCGTGGTTGGCCGCGGAAAATGGCAGTATCTTTAATGAGCAAGGGTTGGTCAGCTACTTGATTTGGCCGATGATAATTTTATTGGGCGGCATCATTTTGGCACGGCGTTCTGGCAATCAAACGTTGGTGTTTGTGCCCGTGGTATTGTGGTTAGTGGCTGATACCTTATCTGCATTATTACAAAGTTTGGTGCAGTTTTTGGGCAGTTATGGTTGGTTGCCAGATTGGAGCTATTCACTTTTACCCATACTGTTTTTGGTACTGTTTTTATGGCAGACGCTCGCGTTATTATGGATTTTTTCTCGTCGTCTACGCATACCGTGGTGGGAGCGGGTCATTGTATTGGTAGGTGCAGTCGCACTGTTGACGATTTGGCAGCGTAATGTCGCGGATCAACCTATATTTAAGCAGATTCCTGTAGAGCCTGTTTTAGCCGAAGCAGCATTATATGAGCAGCCTCGTTTGTTACAGCAAGCATTAAATAGTATCGATCCCAGCACTTCAGGCAAGACCGACTGGTATTTTATGGGTGTGGCAGGATTCTCTGGCCAAGATGTTTTTCGCTCTGAGATTAATAAAGTGCGTGAGCTATTCGATGTGCGTTTTGGTACTAGTGGACATTCACTCTCGTTGATCAACAATACTTATAGTTGGCTTGATGAGCCAATCGCTACCAAAACCAGCATTCTGCGTGGACTAAAGAAAATTGGTCAGCAGATGAATGCCGATGAGGATGTGTTATTCCTAACCTTGTCTTCACACGGCAACGAAAATATCATTCAATTAGCAAATCCACCATTAGCAATGGAGAATCTAGATGCCGCATGGTTACGGGAGGCGCTAGACGCTTCAGGTATTCGCTGGCGGTTGATTGTGGTATCTGCTTGCTATTCAGGCTCATTTATCGATGAATTGGCCTCTCCAACCACGGTGGTGATTACCGCATCAGCGGCGGATAAGGCATCGTTTGGCTGTACCAACACAGCTGAGATGACCTATTTTGGGCAAGCGTTTTTTGCTGAAAGCCTGCGTGGCAATACCAGTTTTGAATCTGCCTTTAAAGATGCCCGTTTGCGTGTGAATGAGCGTGAAAGTGCGATGGGTTTTGAACCATCAGAGCCGCAGATGGTGATTGGTAGTCTGATGGAGACTGCTTTGCCAGCGTTCGAACAAGTATTGTTTGATAAAACCCGACCACCAGTCGCCAGCATTATTAATGACAGTGATTCTATCGCCATTAATATCGTAGAGGATAGTGCTTCTGGTCAGCCAGTGGCTAATACTGCGATCACTGTCAATTAACAGTAAACCCAAAACCCAAAACCCACAACCCAAAAATCACGATGAGCTGTATTAAGCTCGTTCAGTCTAGAATCTGTAATACTGACACTCGCTTTCCTTACTACTTTAATTCTTGTGAATGGTATAATGATTGAGTACTAAGTGAGTTTGGAGAAGTACTAGTATTACTTTACCAATGCTTTTTATAAGTCATCGTGTACTTTACTTTGGATAAAAAGGATGTCGCTTATGAACAACTCTTATAAACACAGTCTATCTACTAACTCAAAAATCACTCAGATCAGCGTCAACCGCTGTTTCGATGGTGAGCAGCATTACTATAGCCATCAATCATTATCGACCAAAACGCCGATGACCTTTAGCATTTATCTGCCAGATGAAGCGCTTGCTGGTCGCCGTTGTCCTGCGATTCTATATTTATCAGGTCTCACTTGCAATGCTGATAATGTCACCCACAAAGCGCATTTTCAGCAAAAATGCAGCGAGCTTGGTATGATATTTATCGCCCCTGATACATCACCTCGAAGTAGTGACAGCAATGAAGTGCCAAATGATGAGCGTTATTTTGTCGGTCAGGGCGCAAGCTATTATGTTGATGCGACGCAAGCACCATGGTCAGAGCATTTTAATATGCAAAGCTACATCGTTGATGAGTTATATGACTTGTTACGCTCAGAATTTCCTATTGACAGTATTGGCGTGACAGGGCATTCGATGGGCGGGCACGGAGCATTACTATTGGGCTTTAAGTTTCCAGGCAAGTTTGTTAGTGTCTCAGCTTTATCGCCTGTGTGCGCGGCCAGTGAGTCGGCATGGGGGCAAGCCGCTTATACAGAATACTTCGGCGATGATAAATCACGATGGGCGCAGGCAGATGCTGCGCAGATGATTGAAAAATCGGGGCAGCAGTATGCAAGTATCTTGGTGGATCAAGGCGCGGCTGATAATTTTTTAGCAGAGGGTCAACTGCAAACCACCAAATTACAACGCGCTTGTGACAAAGCCAATCAGCCCTTAACCTTGCGTTATCAGGCAGGTCACGATCATAGCTACTATTTTATTCAAACGGTGATTAACGATCATATCGAACATCATTGGCGTATGGCACAGCTTGGCTAATCCATAATATTACTGTGTTTTTCATTATACTGTTTAAGATTAAAAAGGTACTTTTATGGCAAGTTGTCAAGATTTAATCGCAGCTAAATCAAGTGAGCAGTCAGCGCCTGACTATCAGTTATACGTTACTAGTTCCCAGTCGGCATTAGCAATGATGCAAGCTGATATGGATGCCGCGATAAAGAATAAGCAGCACAATAATACTCATGCGAGCGCAAATGGCGAGCAATCAAACGCTGATAAATCCGATGAGCTTATCGCAACCGTAGTCAATGAGTCAGGTGATAAAGTGCTAGATGACGCGCAAGTCTCACGAGTGATAGAAATGGCGTGGGAGGACAGAACACCGTTTGCGGCGATAGAGCATAGCTATGGTCTCAATGAAGCAGGCGTGATTAAGCTGATGCGCCAAGCGCTAAAGCCGTCATCTTTTCGCTTATGGCGTCAGCGCGTGAGCAATCGCGCTACCAAACACCAAGCTAAGCGAGGCTTCGATGTCGGTCGTGCTTATTGCAAAACCCAGTATAAGCAGCGCTAATAGTTTGAGTTCTTAATATTATTGCTTTAAAGGCACAGCTTTTTAAGCCAGTACTTAGTTTCTTTTTATTTTATTCGTATTTTATTTCAACAGAATCAGGTAGCTCAACTATGATTATTCCTTCTAAACCTTATCTTATCGCCCCATCAATACTCTCAGCTGATTTTGCACGTTTAGGTGAAGAAGTTGAAAGGGTGTTGGAATCAGGTGCTGATGTGATTCATTTTGATGTAATGGACAACCATTATGTACCCAATCTCACCTTTGGTAGTATGATTTGTAAGGCGCTGCGTGATTATGGGGTCGATGCACCAATCGATGTGCATTTGATGGTCTCACCAGTTGACGGCATGATTGAGCAGTTCTTGGAAGCAGGCGCGAGTGTTATCACTTTTCATCCAGAAGCCAGTGGGCATATTGATCGCTCTTTACAGCTGATCAAAGATGGCGGTGCTGAATGTGGTTTAGTATTGAATCCCGCAACGCCATTACATTATTTAGACTATGTGATGGACAAGGTAGATCAAATTTTATTGATGAGCGTCAACCCAGGTTTTGGCGGTCAGTCATTTATTGAAGGGACGTTAGAAAAAGTGCGCCAAGTCCGTCAGCGCATCATCACCAGTGGTCGTGATATCAGATTAGAAGTAGATGGCGGTATCAAAGCCAGTAATATCCGAGCCATTGCCGAAGCGGGTGCTGATATGTTTGTGGCAGGGTCGGCGATCTTTAACCAAGATGACTATAAAGTGGCTATTGATGCTATGCGTGCTGAGCTGGCTTTGGCTAATGGTAACGAATAACTACGGTCTTATGTGATCGATAAATGCGTTCGTCAGTCATTTTTGTCATAAAAGAATAGTAGCAAAATGTGCTGTATAACGGATAACGATGCATAACGGTAAGTTACGTAAAGGTGAAATATGGACACAAAAAACTCAATCAATTCGTCAGAATCACCTGAGTCAGAGCAAATCACTGAGCAGCCAATTCAGAATGAGACACAGCAACGCAGCTTGGTGCCAAAGGGTATTACTATTGGCTTGGCTGTATTTGCCTTGGTTCTAAGTTTGGCAGGTTACGGCTTTCGGCTAATGGTGGGTGATGATACTGGTGAAGTATTACGTCATGCTGCGGTCATTGTGCCTGCATTTATGCTGGGCATTCCCCTGTTTTTTTGGCTAGGTTCGAAGATACTTAACAAAGTTAAAGGCATGCATATAGAGAGCTGGAATGCCATTAGCTTGGGTTATTTAACCTCTTGTATATCGATGCTTTGGTTAATGGGTACTTACAGTTAGAGTCTTATGAGCAGAGATAAAGCTGTTTGGTAAAGAGTGCACTGCAGTATTTATGATAGGCTGTTTTTACACAATTTTTAATTATTAAGTCACGCGCTACAAGCGTGACTGGAATTTTACATGAGAATCATACCGACCAAGATTGCCAATATCATCTATCCAAAAGATCTACCCAATGGCTTATTCACCAGCTTAATTATCGCCTGTTTGCTGCTAGGGCTAGCATCATTGCGTAACGGTACTGATTTACAAGGTTGGCTCAATGTCATCGAAAACTGGCTGCTTATGCTGTTGATATTTCCGACCGCCACCGCCACTGTAGCCTTACCGTTTAAATATCGAGATCCGACATTAGAGTTAAAGCTCATGTATTATCTCGGTATGTTTGTTGCCTTCTTATTTACTGTGGCAAAATTACGCTACTGGCGCTAATACTATCAGTGATAGCACACCCAAAAAGCCTATATGTATAAGACTTATGTGACAAGCCTTGAATTTCAAGACCAAAGCGTCCATTGTATGACTAAGATAGTTTTACCCGTATTACTGTAAAACAATAATGTTGCGACGCGCGATTTTTCTTGCAAGTATTAGACGGGACAATGAGGAACCAATTCATGCCATACGATATCGATAATGATATAGAAGTAGATAACGAAAGTACGGATCAATTTGCAGGATTTGCCAAAGAGACTACCCTTGAGTTGGTAGAGGCAGAAGATGGTCGCTTATTGTTACGTGACGCGGAACAAGACGAAGCGCCGCTGATGACCATTGATTTTTCTGAAAAGCTTAAAGAGCTGCTCGGTAGTGACACCCAAGCGATAGGTCAGCATATGATTCATGCCGCGATTCAGGTCATTATGCAAAAGCAGATGAGCCAATGGCATGCGCATGTTTATGACAAAGAGCCGACGCACTATAGTTAGTGATGAGTTGCTGTTAAGCTGGCTAGTAGTCAATTAAAATAATCATCATGAAAAGTAGCAAGCATAAAAAAGGGTATATCAATTGATACACCCTTTTTTTCAAATAACTTATTTATAGAAAGTATTTATGAAAATATATTCTATAAATTATAGCAATTATTTGATTTTAGCTTCTTTAAACATCACGTGCTGGCGAATTTTTGGATCGAATTTCTTCATTTCCATTTTGCCAGGCATAGTGCGTTTGTTTTTAGTAGTGGTGTAGTAATACCCAGTACCAGCTGTTGATACTAATTTAATTTTATCTCTCATGATAGCTTTCCTGTAAATGAGGGGTCTTCAAACGATAGGTACGGATCTAAAATATTAAGTAGCTACATAAGATGTAGCAGAAAAGCAGCTTAAACGACGAAAATTATCGAGATATTAAGCTGCCAGTCTTAACTTATACTTTTTGACCTTGTGCGCGCATATCTGCTAACACTTTATCGATACCAAGTTTGTCAATAGTGCGCATACCTTTGGTAGACACACGTAGACGTACAAAACGATTTTCAGACTCTACCCAAAAACGATGGTTATGAAGGTTTGGTAGAAAGCGACGACGGGTTTTGTTGTTTGCGTGCGAAACATTATTACCCACCATAGGGCGCTTTCCAGTCACTTGGCAAACTCGAGACATGGCGAACTCCTAATCTATGAGGTATGAGTTTTTCTCATACCAGTCTGGGCAAGTTGCACGTTTTTGCGGCATGGACACAGCAAGCGGCAGCTTTGCACCAAACAAAACTATATGAATGTTGAGTTGATATTGCTGTTATCTAAAGGCAAATAACAAGCGTACCAATTCAGAAAATTTTAAAGCCGACATTTATACCATAAAAGTGATGAATACTCAAATATTTTTATGATTATTGTCGACCTAAAGGATGGCTATTATACCCTGAAATTCACTGGCTATGTTGTTGATTATCTAATAGTAAAAATTAATTTTTAGTTGTAAGTTATGACAAAAGTCAGTAAAGTTGCTGTTATATATTTAATACAATCTGTTAATACAACGGGTGTTAATGTAAATCTATGTATCATTACCAATCTATTATGATTCTGTGTAATGATTTTTGTTTATTTGCTCGAATAAATTACTGCTGACGCGGAGTCCAAAACATGTCATATAGCTCATTACCTTTTACCTCTAAATTATTTCAGCTTACGGCGTTAACAATATCACTAACTCTAGCTGGATGTGGTGGTGGTGATGGTACAGATACAATTGCGCCAGCGCCTGATTTAGGGATTGAGCAGCCTGATAATGGCGAAGATGTAGGTACTTCTCCTACTAATGCAAGCGAAATATATATATCAGCTGAAAAAAACTAGCTATTAACAGGTGGTGATAAAACTACTGTTAATATTAGAGTAACGGACGAAAATGGCGGTATTGTCAGCAATGTTCCTGTCATTATAAATATTGATGATGCTTCTTTGTATGGTTTATCCTTAAGCAGTACTTCCAATCAAATCACTGATGATCAAGGCCTGATTGCTGTTGAGTTACTACAAAATACGGTAGGTATTGATTCGCAATTGAATCATGAAAGTTTATTAACTGTAGTTTCTAATGAAAATAATAAAATTATTCAACAAACCCTTCCTATCTTGGTTTCTGGTACTAGCACAAGCAATGTCGTTTCCTCCAAGAATTTGGTAGAGGCTAGCGACAACTTCAGTGTATCTGGACAAATCCTAGATGGTGCAACTAAACCTGTTGCTAATGCTAGTGTTATTTTATACAGCAATGACCAAGAAGCAGCAACTGGTACAACAGATAAGAACGGTAAATTTATTTTTGATTTAAATGCTGCTAATTTAGAGATAGCAGATGTTGGTTACCTATTTAGCATTGAGGTCAAAGGAACTGAAAAAAGTCAACGAATTCCTGATATTTTAACAGTAGTATCAGCAAACAGCTCAACTATGAGCTTTTCAGAAACTGCTGATATTGTCGTTGGTAATAAACAAAAAATCACTTTGAATGTTCCAAATGCTTCAAATGGTGATCTGGTATATGTATCAACCAATAAAGGTGAAATATTGACCTCTGCTAATGATGCTCAAGGTAGCTCACGCCGTGGATTAATCGTCAATAATGGAAAAATTGATTTTTATATTGATTCAAACGTACCTGGTACAGCAACTGTAAGAGCAGAATACGGTAACGACAGTAAAGAAACTGCGCTAAGCTTTGTGTCGGTTGAACCCAGCAAGCTGCTTCTACAGATTGAGCGTGCTGTGGTAAGTGTTGGTGGTTCTACCTCAGTGATAGCTAGGGTTTTGGATAAAAATGATGCTCCAGTAAAAAATGCTATCGTGCAATTTACTACTATTAGAGATGCATCGGGTGGAAGTCTGGGGCAAGGTTTTGCTTATACTGATGATAGTGGTGTAGCTACAGTGGTTTATAATGCAGGACAAAACCCAACTAGTACAAATGGTGTTACTATCAAAGCTCAGGTACAGTCAATTAAATTACCGAATGGTCAAGAAAAGGCAGTCAATACTATTTTGGATACTTCTGAAATTACAGTTCAAACTAAATCCACATATATTAGTTTTGCTTTTGCTGACAAGGTATCCTCTGACGATAGTGAAATATATTATTTCCGTAAAGGATCTGTTAGTGTTCTTAATAGTACTGGTAAGCCTGCTATCAATCAAAAAGTATCTATAAATTTGATTCCAGAAAATTATTTGAAAGGTTATTTTAATATTATAAGAAACAATATTTTTGAAACAGATTTCTGGCAGCAAAATGCAGTTACTTGCGAGAATGAAGATAAAAATAGCAATGGTATTTTAGATTCTAATGAAGATGTTAATGGTAATGGGCAGCTGGATCCTGTTAATGTAGCAGCAGTACTCAATAATATTGGCCAAACGGTTGACTCTAATCAGAGTTTTAACTTCATAACAGATGACTCTGGAAGAGTTGATTTTTCTATACGTTACCCAAAACAATATGCAAACTGGTACAGAGCTAGTGTTACCGTAAATACACGAGTAGATGGTAGCGAATCGCAACAGGCTAGAGTGATAGACTTCCCAGCATCAGTAGATGATATTGATATTGGTATACCGCTACGTCCAAATACTAATAGCCCATTTGGTACTGATTTAAGTTGCTCTAGCTCTAGATAGTATTAGCTTTAGTTAACAAAACCCCCAACCCTGCGTTGGGGGTTTTTGTATTTATAATCTCAATAACGAAATACAACCAACTCAATCAGCAAAGTTAGGTAAAAGCGATTAGAATAGTCGGTTTCCTATGCTAATGACCGTATTGAAAGTCAGTAGCAAGTTTAATTTTTTGATTGGGCGCACTATGTCAGACACTGCGACGATTACTTCAGTAAAACACTCATCTCATAAACTATCTAGTAACCTGTCTAACAAGACGGCAATCGATACTGCCACGCTATTGATTAAATGCCGCGATCAAGCCGGTATTGTGCAAGCGGTATCTGAGTTTATTCATCGCTATGGTGCTAATATTATTACTCTCGATCAGTATTCAACTGCTCATGAGGGTGGTCAATATTTTATGCGTTTAGAGTTTGCTTTAGCAGGATTAAGCGAGATTATTGAGAATTTTGAAGCCAGTTTTGCGCATACGGTAGCCAAGCGCCATAACATGGCTTGGCGTTTACATGATAATGCGATTAAGACGAAAGTTGGCATTTTAGTATCAAAGTTTGATCATGCATTGTTGGATTTGTTATGGCGGCATCAGCGAGGTTTACTTGACTGCGAGATTACCTCTGTTGTTAGTAATCACGAAGACTTGCGCCAATCGGTAGAGAACTTCGGTATTACTTTCCATCATGTGCCAGTGACCAAAGACAATAAATCAGAGGCAGAAGAGCAAATTCATGAGTTGATGGAAGGCAATGATTTGCTAGTGTTGGCGCGTTATATGCAGATATTATCGTCTGATTTTGTCAAGCGATGGCCGATGCAAGTCATTAATATTCATCATTCATTTTTGCCTGCATTTGTGGGAGCTGATCCTTATCGTCAGGCTTATGATAAAGGTGTGAAACTCATCGGCGCGACCGCGCATTATGTCACCGCTGAGCTTGATCAAGGCCCTATCATTGAGCAAGATGTACACCGAGTCACTCACCGTCAAGGTGTGACGGAGCTGCGCGCTATTGGTCGTGATATCGAGCGTAATGTCTTGGCACGCGCTGTGAACTGGCATGTACAAAACCGCGTGATTGTAGCGGGTAATAAAACCGTGGTTTTTAATTAGCATTTAATTAGAGCGAGTTCAAATTGAGAAGTGCTGGTTAACAGAAGGTTAAAAAAAGCCGTGAGTATTATTCATTAATACTCACGGCTTTTTTCTGGACCTATTGCTATTGCAGCGCTGATTTTATATCAGCATCTCTAACACAAACTTGCTGCCCACAAAGCCGATGGCTAATAGGATAAAAGCATAGATAGTCATATTGGCGGCACGTTTGCCCCGCCATCCAGCACGCCAGTTACCGACCAGTAGCGCCCCAAACAATAACCAAGACAGCAGGCTAAACACGGTCTTATGCACAATATGCTGCGCCATCAAATCCTTTACATAGATAAAGCCAATGCCCAATGCGATACTTAGTAGGACAAAACCGACCAATAGCATATCGAATAATAGACTCTCCATACTTTGTAGTGACGGTAGTTTATTCACCCAAAAACGATGAATAGAGTGGTGCTTGAGTTCGCGTATTTGTAGGCGTAAAAATAGCGCTTGCACCGCTGCCATCAGCAGCACACAATAGGCGGCAAGTGATAGTAATATATGAGCTTCAAGCCCAATACTGATATTTGTAATGGGTTGATAAGGCGCACGGCCAATATAGCCAATTGTTAACCCTACCAATGCTGTTGGCGCTGCCAGTATGCCCAGACTGACGATAGGGCGATACAAACAAAATAAAAAATAGAAGAACAAAAAGAATAAGCTGATTAGACTAATGATATTAAAAAGATTAAAGTTTAGCCCGTAAAGCGTAACAACATAAGGATAAAGTAGCGCCGCATGCGCGAGCATGCCGACCATCAATAATCCCAAACTGATGCCTTTATGGATAGGCTTATCCCGAGTCAGTGCCCAACTAAGGTAAGCGCTGACTAAGATATAGGCTAGGCTAGCAAGTAAGAATGCAAAGTGCACAGATATAATGCCTCATCTCATACTGAGCGCAAAATAGCCGCTCAATTTAATGCTAAAGTGGTATTATCGGAATGATTAGAATAATCGTCCAATTTATCATAAAATGGGTGCCAATTGAGCACCAACTTGCTTATTCCTTATAAATGCTTGGCCAAGTTTGCTTGAATAAGCGCTCATATGCCTAGCTTGTAAAGCGATTGTCTATAAGTCATAAAGCGCCGCGCCAAGCTTTGGTAATGCTGTATTTGCAAAATCATTATAATTTTGGCGTCGTCTTGGTGCTATAGTGTTGATAATATACTGTTTTTTATCATTGTTTTTATGAAGATACGATTAAATACTTTACAGTATTCCCTAAGAATATTTATCCGCTATTTGAGCTGAAGCCAGTTTCACTAAGTATTATTTTAAGTAAGCATTATTTTAAGTAAATATTGTTTTCACCAAGAATTATTTTAACCGAGAGTTATTTATGTTTGATACCTTAACAGAACGCTTATCGTCGAGCCTGCGCAATATCGTCGGTACTGGGCAGTTGACCGAAGACAACATCAAAGATACCCTGCGTGAAGTGCGTATGGCGCTACTAGAAGCCGACGTCGCGCTACCCGTCACCCGTGACTTTGTAAAGCGCGTCAAAGAGCAAGCGCTTGGTGCAGAAGTACTCAAAGAGTTAGCACCGGGGCAAGCCTTTGTCAAAATCGTCCATGACGAGCTGACTGAGATGATGGGCAGTGCTAATCAGCAGCTTGAGATGACGGGTAAGCCACCAGTTGTTTATCTATTGGCTGGTTTGCAAGGTGCGGGTAAAACCACCACGGCTGGTAAATTGGCGAAGTTTTTACAAGAGCGCCATAAGAAAAAAGTGATGCTGGTATCCGCTGACGTCTATCGTCCAGCGGCGATTGCTCAGCTTGAGCAAGTGGCAGGTCAAGTGAATGCCAAGTTTGTTAATTCAAGTAGCGACGAAAACCCGATTGATATTGCGCTGCGTGCTATCGAAGAAGCAAAGATTCAGTACCAAGATATTTTGATTATTGATACCGCTGGTCGTCTGGCTATCGATGAGACTATGATGGCTGAAATTAAGGCGTTAACTGCAGCGGTCAATCCGTCTGAAACGTTATTTGTCGTCGATGCGATGACGGGTCAGGATGCGGCAAATACTGCCAAAGCCTTTAATGATGCGCTGCCATTAACGGGTGTGATTTTAACTAAGACTGATGGTGATGCGCGCGGTGGTGCGGCACTTTCTGTACGTGCGATTACTGGCAAACCAATTAAGTTTTTAGGTCGCGGTGAAAAATTAGACGCGTTAGAGCTGTTCCATCCTGAACGTATCGCTCAACGTATTCTTGGTATGGGTGACGTACTGAGTTTGGTCGAAGAAGTTGAACAAAAAATCGACCGTGATAAAGCCGAAAAAATGGCGAAAAAGATGCAAAAGGGCGGTGATTTCGACCTTGAGGATCTATTGACCCAGTTCCAACAAATGAAAAGCATGGGAGGCATGGCAGGCTTCTTAGATAAGATGCCAGGTATGGGCGGCTCGGATATGCAAAAAGCGGTCGAGGATGCCAAGCCAGAAGAAAAAGTACGTGAGATGGAAGCGTTGATTAATTCGATGACGCCATTTGAGCGCAAAAATCCCGATAAAATTAATCCAAGCCGTAAGCGCCGTATTGCCGCAGGTTCTGGACGTGAGATTCAAGACGTCAATCGTTTGCTCAAACAACACAAGCAAATGGCAAAAATGATGAAAATGATCTCCAAGCCTGAAGGCATCAGTAAAATGATGAAGTCGATGCAAGGGCTAATGGGTGGCGGTGCTGCAGGTGGCGGCGGTGGCGGTCCTTTATTTGGTGGCGGCGGTCAGCAAGGCGGCGTCAAGGATGTAAATCCACAACAAATGGCTAAGCAGATGGGTCTGGATCCAAACAACATGCCAAGCACCGAAGAGATGCAAAAACAAATGCAGGAAATGCAGAATCAAGCGCCAAAAAAGTTTAAAACCCGTTTTTAATTGATAGATGCTTAGATTGCTATAGTATTCAATTCTTAATGAAAACCCCAAGGTGCAAGTCGCTTTGGGGTTTTTTATGTCTGTCATGTTCCCATAAATATTGATGGATTAAGTATGAAAATTTAGAAATTAATAAAATTTGCCTATCCTAAATGCTATGATAGGCGCTGTTTTATAATGCTAAGTCAATAGGCCGAGGTTATGATGTTTTTAGCAATGGATACCGTGTTTGATCAGTGTTCGATCGCGATTTTAGATGTCAGTGGTCAAGTGCTATCGAGTCATACGGAGACGGGTAAACGCCAGCAAACCCAGCAAATTCTGCCAATGATTGACGCCGCTTTGTCCGAGGCTAAGCTCAACCTTGCTGATTTACAAGCCTTGATATTTAACCGTGGTCCTGGTGCCTTTAGTGGCATACGGATTAATACGGCAGTAGTACAAGCATTGTCTGTCGCCCATGATATTCCTTGTGTCGGAGTCTCAAGCTTACAAGCGATTGCGCAAGCAGCGTATCAAAAATATGGTGTGACCGAAGTGTATAGCGCCCTTGATGCGCGTATGCAGCAAGTGTATTTTGGGCAATATGTGCTAATAGACAACCTTATGCAGGCGGTTAATCAAGGAAATGGCGAAGATACCGAGCAGTTGCTCGATTATGACAGCCAGACCGTGCTTAATATTCCCATTGCTGGCAATGGTGCGCCGTTATTAACATTACACGACGGTCAGATCATTCAGGCAGATATTCACCCTGACGCTACTGTGATAGGGCAGCTTGGTGTTGCTCAATTTATGGCGACAGGCGGCACAGAAGCCTCGCAAGCGTTACCAAAGTATCTGCGCAATCAAGCGTGGAAAACACTTAAAGAACAAGGTAAGGCGTAACCGTCATATTAATGCCAGCCATTATCAGCGCTATACAAAATATAAAAATACTCTAAAACGCTATTAGCCAATAGATCCATATTTAGGAAAGCCATCGTGGATATCATTTTATTAATTCAAGCTGTTATCATGGGTATCGTTGAAGGTATCACTGAATTTTTACCAATCTCTAGCACTGGCTACTTGATTTTATCAGCGGATTTGATGGGCTTTTGGACCAAAGAAAAAGTCGATTTATTTGTGGTAGTGGTGCAGCTTGGCGCTATCTTAGCGGTCATTTATGATTACTGGGACAGACTATGGCAAGCGCTGATGGGTCTGCTGACAGGCAAAGCTGAAAGCATGAGTAATCCACGCCAGCTAGGACTTAGCTTGATTGTGGCGACTATTCCGGTGATGATCGTTGGCTTCACCTTCGCTGATGAGATTAAATCATATTTATTCAATCCCATCGTCGTGGCAATTATGCTGATTATCGGTGGCTTATTGATATTCTATGTAGAAAATCGCCCTAAAACGATTATTGCGAAAGAAGCAGAAGACGTCAGTCTAAAAACAGCGTTGATGATTGGTCTGCTGCAATGTCTGGCATTGATACCGGGAACATCGCGCTCAGGCGCGACAATTATCGGCGCGCTATGGCTCGGTGTTTCACGTAAAGCTTCCGCTGAATTTTCTTTCTTTTTGGGTATTCCAGTCATCGTGGGCGCGGCATTATTGGATTTGCTGAAGCATCATGATGTATTGACCAATAGCGAGGATTGGCTGGTATTAGGTATAGGTACGGTGGTGTCATTTATCGTCGCCTTACTCTGTATCCGTTTGCTAGTAGAATGGGTCAGTCGTCGTGATTTTAAAATCTTTGCATGGTTACGCATTATTACTGGCATCATTGTATTAATAGCGGCTTGGGGTTTTGGTTATCAAATGGCAGGCTAGAGCCGATTGTAGGATTGGGTCTATAAGCCGCGAATAGGAAAGTAGAGATGACCGCTTCACGCCAAGGGTTCAAAGAGAGTAGTAACATTATGAACTGCCAACTATACTATGTCAGCGAGTCGCAGCATAGTCAGGTTGCAGATATACAAGCGTTGATAATCGCACATCAGCTGCCCATTATTTTACACCTTGAGCTGTTTACCGATAAGCTTAGTCAAAAACGTCGCCAGCAGTTAAGCCAGACAGCTACCCAACCTATCTTGTTGTTGGATGAAAAAAATAAGCTATCATGGCTGAGCGATGGGTTAAGCGTTGCACCAGAATGGGATAAGCTGCAACGCCGTGTGGTGAGTGCGGGGCGTAAGTCTGAGTTATTATTACAAGCAGTCAAAATCACATCTGACAGTCATGTTATCGATGCCACAGCAGGCTTTGGTCATGACAGTTTGATATTAGCCAGTACGGGCGCTCAGGTCATCATGCTCGAGCAGCAGCCCTTGATGGCATTGTTATTGTTAGTAGAGCAGCAGCGTATGAGTGGGCTAGCAAATTGGCAAAAGCTGATGAGCCGTCTGCATATTATCAATACCGATGCGCTTGGCTATTTTGCAAGTCTAGCAGCGGATGCGATAGATGACACTAAAGAAATCGATATGAAAGTAGTCGATGTAGTTTATCTGGATCCTATGTTTCCGGAAGACAGTTATCAAGATAGCAAAACGGGTAAAGGCGCTAAAGTAGGCAAGCATATGCAAGCCTTACACCAATTGGCTAGCCCACCAACGCTAGAACAAGAAGAACAGTTGCTACAAAGTGCGCAAGCAGTCATCCGTCAAAAGGGACAGAACACAAACACACAGGGGCGCGTGGTCGTTAAGCGTCCGCAATTTGCACCGTTACTTGCGCATCAACAACCAAGTGAGAGCTGGCATAACGAAGCCGTACGCTTTGATGGTTATTTTGTTTAATAGCCGTTTCTCATCATAATAAATGCGCCTAGCTGTTGAACTAAGTTATTTGACTCAGTTATTGAGCTTAGAGTGCGCAGTTAGCAACTCCATATTTGTAAAATTTAGAGTGATTGGATCTAGGAGCAGGGAATGTCGACGTTAATTATTTGGATCATGGGTGCAGGATTATTATTAATAAACATTATTTTGCGCACCCGAATATTAAGGCTAGAAGCCCGTTTAAAAGAGTTCAGTCGTCCTGAAGATTATGTGGCATTTTTGCGTCAACAAGCCGCACAAAAAGACAAAATCCCTGCCATTAAAGCTTTACGTAAACAATATCCTGAGCTGTCGCTCATCGAGGCCAACAAATTGTGGCAGCAAATTCAGTAGCTCGCCAATGTATTAATAATTCAATGTAATAGCACTTCATATAAGAGCTGCCGAAAAAGTAGGCAAACACGCACAAAAAAACCTTCTATTAATGATAATAAAAAGCCATGACATTTAACGACAAACTACAAGCTTACCTGCAGCTGACGCGCTTTGATAAACCAGTAGGTATTGAGCTATTATTATGGCCAACGCTATGGGGCGTAATGATGGCGGCGATGGGTCAAGCGCAACAGCAAGGTTCAAGTGCGGGTCTACCAAGTCTTAAGATGTTGGTGATTTTTGCGCTTGGCGCAATTTTTATGCGGGCGGCAGGTTGCGCGATCAATGATTTTGCCGATCGTAAGGTCGATGGTCATGTGACCCGCACCAAAGGACGTCCATTAGCTGATGGGCGTCTGTCTGCTAAAGAAGCAATCGCTGCTTTTTTAGTATTGGTATTACTCAGCGCCAGTTTGCTGTTCTTTTTGCCGATAGCCGTATTTTACTGGTCGCTTGGCGCAGTGTTATTGGCATTCATTTATCCATTTATGAAGCGTTTTACCCATTTGCCGCAGGTGTTTTTAGCAGCGGCTTTTGGTTGGGCGATACCGATGGCGTATGTGGCGATACAAGGCGCGCCTGATATCTGGTGTTGGTTGTTGTTTATTGCTTATATGTGTTGGACCGTGGCTTATGATACCCAATATGCTATGGCTGACCGTGAAGATGATTTAAAAATTGGGGTCAAATCAACGGCGATATTATTTGGTCGCTATGATGTGATTACTATCTCGCTGTTACAAACATTGTTTTTGCTTATTATGGGCGCGGTCATTTGGCATTACTTTGCACCGACAAGCTTAGGCCTGACGCCAGTATTTTGCTTGGCGTTAGTGGCGATGATGTTTGCTAAGCAAAATAGAGCTTGTGCTACTCGTAATGCAAGAGCCTGTTTTCAGGCGTTTTTAGCCAATATATGGGTAGGGCGTTACGTCTTTGCTCTCATTGCAATCGCTTGCCTATGGACGACTTTTAATGGATAACTTTAAGAAGCTCTCAAAGTCAAAAGCGAAAAAATCTTCTGATGCCAATGCACCTGTCATCGATTATCAAGCAAAGCTAGCTGAGCACGGATTAACACGCGAACAAGTGATCGCCACCGAGCGTAAATTGGCTAAGTTTGCTAATACGATGGATTCGCTGGTACGTGTGCCTTTTACCAAGCAAGGCATGGGTGCAGATGCGGCGCTTTCAACGATTCCGCTGGCAGGAGATTTAGCGGGACTGGCTTTAACCAGCTATGCTTTTGTATTAGGGCGTCAGTTAGGCGTGCCAGCGCATAAAATGACGCCTGCGGTCAGACTGGCACTCATTGATATGGTCGTTGGTATCGTACCGGGTATTGGAACGCTGCTCGATATTTTTATTCGCCCCAGTCGTAAGACTTTGGGCATCGTGCATGAGCATCTGCACGATGAATATGGTATTACTGAAACCATGCACATGGATCGGCCGTTTTTGCATCAATCGCTAGAAGATAAGCAACGTAGCCGTTTTGGCGCTTTTTGGCACAATCCTATCATTGCATGGCTGTATTTGCACATTCCTGATCTGTTGGGATTGATCGTTATTGTAGTGATTGGTTGGGGACTGTGGGCAGTAATCAGTTGGCTGGTCAGTCTGTTTGGCAAGGTAACTGGATTTGGTTAGAGAAAAGTTAATAGCATTAAAAAGGCGGCAAATATAATAAATATTTGCCGCCTTTTTTAATGCTTAAGAGATTTCTTTTATGTAACTTTTTAAAGGTTCTAAGCTGTATTTTTTAATCAATTACTCAGTGATGACTTCTGCTTCGGCACTGACTGCATCAAAGCTAGTGACTTTATTATTTTTAATAAAATCAATACTGCCGCCACCAGCATGACTGACCAGTTGGATACTGCCATCGCTTGATCGATAAGTCGGGTTATTGCCTTGACCTTCTGGTGCACTTAGTGTCATTTTTGGTTTGTTCGGTAGGCTAACGATAGCGTTGAGTACGCCTGCTGCTGAGGTTTCAAAAACGACCGAGAGTGATTCACCAGCCGCATTTTTATAACGGACATCAGTAATTTGCGCGCCTTTAATGGCTTGTTCTGGATTTGGTGCTGGGGCAGTATTGTTTGCTGCCGAGTCTGTTGCACCAAGGTCATTCTCTAGCTCATTTAAGCTTACATCTTGTTCTGAGCTTACTTCAGAATTTGCGATATCATCACCATTATCAGCGGTCTTATCAACATTAATATTGGTAGTCACGGGTGTGGTTTGTACCGCCGCTTCAGAGGTTGTTTCGTTATCTGTCTCAGGCTCTGGTGTTTTTTGGCAAGCACTCAATAGTGAGAGACTTAAAAAAATAGCAGAAATCGCCTGAAAATAGGGTTTTGATTTTGCAATTGTAAGAGCATCGATTTTCATGATAATACGGCTATCCATTGGTTTTTTTTTATTCAATTATAGTGAACGACGTAGAATTATTTATCCCTCACAGTCAAATATGACCATCATTTGCTATTACTATCAATTTCTCGCTTACTATCTACAGGCATTACTTATTTCAGTTTTAGGTTGTCGGCTGCCATACCGCTTTCTTTATACACGTCATCTAAGTATCGACGGCTGGCAAGTAGCTTGTCTACAACGCCACTTTGGCTTTGGATATTGAGCTTTTGAGAAAAGTCTAAAATCGAGTTTAATTGATCTAATACCATGTCATAGCTGGTATTTTGTTTGTCGATATCAATAATGACTGTTTTGGCGTAATGTTGATCGAGGCTCAAGTAGTCGCCAATCAATTCTGGAACACGTGTGGTGATGAGTTTATTGAGGGTAAATAGCTGTGATTCAGTGATTTCTTCATGATGGGTAGACTCATATTGTTGTCCAATATCATCCATCACAGATCGAAACGCCTTAGGTACTTGCTGGTCATAAAGTAGCTTGATAAAAGGATGTCGAGCTGAAAAATTAATCATGCTGAGCCCGTTAGCTCGCTCATGATTTACCTCGTTGTTTACAGTCATATCTGCTTTAGACTGGGTAGCGACAAGATTCGCAGAAGCCAAGTATTCTTGATGCCGCTGTATAGAAGCAATCTGTGTGTGCTTAGACTTTTCTTTCATCACAAAAAATATGGGCACAATAACAATTAGGCTAAGCAAAATGAGTAAGGTAAAAAAAGACATGTCGGGACTCTGTCATAAAAAATGCTATTTATTAAAAAAAAGTTTTTAGATTACAATATAACATGCTTGTGTTATGTTAAGGCAAAATAGCGGTCGATAAAAGTTGTATCTCGCTACTGTTTATCTCGCTATTATGTATCTTACCACTATATATTTTACGACTAAGTGCTTGCCTATTTCTAATTAAGGAAGATGATGAATAATGACACGATTACGAAGAGTCAGCTAGCCGCTTATAAACCAACTACTGCTTATGTCGGGACTTCTTGGGCGGTGATGTTGGTGGGTGTCCTAGCGTATTTACTTGGCTTATGGAATGCACAGAGTATGTTATTAAATGAAAAAGGCTATTATATAGCGGTGCTGGCGCTAGGTCTTTATTCAGCAATTAGTTTGCAAAAAACCCTTCGTGATCGTAGTGAAGGTATTCCAACAACCAATATGTATTATCTAATCAGCTGGGCGGCTCTTGGATTATCCATTGCGCTAATCGCTATTGGTTTGATGAATGCGGGAAGTTTAAGCTTAAGTGAAAAAGGCTTTTATATGATGGCATTTACCATGAGTTTATTTGCTGCAGTGACCATCCAAAAAAACACCCGTGACGAAGCACAGATTCGCACTTTAACTGCACCAATGATTACGACTGATACTCAAAGTAGTACTAAAATTGGTCATCAAGAGTCCCGCGACTCTGACACTGGAAAATCACTTTTTGGTGCGGTTAAATCTAGAATGGAAGGCACTGATTAAACCTTTGACTAAAAATCTCAAGTAAGCGGTGTTTGTAAACGCGTACGATTTGGCGACAGGCGCGCAAGCATCGCTGTTGATAAGGGGGCAAATGCTCCTAACATCATATCTGTTAACGCTTCAGCACATATTGGTGCAATGGCATACCCTTTAGCACCCATCGCACTCATTACCCAAATTCTTTTGCTGTCTGCTAACGCTCCAACGATGGGGTGATAATCAGGCGTTTGCGTGCGAATCCCCGCTCGTCCTTGCCACAAACTAATATCTGTTGGAATAATCGAGTCCATCTCAGGAATGGCAGTCACTAGTTTGTCTCGGCTAATCTGATGCTCTTCTGTGCGGATATCTATGTCTGTATCATTACGTATAAAGCTTGCGCCTAATAAAAACTGAGAGTGCTGTTCTATAACATCGTTCAATTGTGCATCGCCTGTTTGCGCGGTAAATAATGCACAGTAGCCACTATATTTAAGCGGTATTTTGGGCAATATGGTGAGCTGTTCGGTTGTGGGCGTAAACCAAGAAAGCTGACCACGAATTTTACGACAATCAAAAATACGCTTGTCCAGTTGATGGCTCTCAAAAGCTGCGCAAATGACCACGTTATCAGCGCTAATGGATATCGTCTGCTTATCCTGATTATTGCCTTCGATACAAGCATTTTCTTCTGTTTCGCTAATACTCTTAACGTCTACTTGCTGAAAGTGGATGAGCGGATGCATTAGGATAGTATCTTTTAATGCTTGCGGATTGACCAAGCCAGACTGCGGTAAATACAAATTCTCTGATAAATCTTGTGTTTTTAACCCGCTGACAGTTTGCGCCTGCTCATGGGATAGTGTGGTGGCCATCTCATCGGGGTAATCAGCGATTTGCTCTGTGCCAATATTGGCTTTCATAAGCAGATCAAGAGCACCCGTTGGTTCAAGTATTGGCACTAATCCTAATTTTTCAGCATCTACATTTAAGCATCGATATAGCCTGCTGCTATAGAGATAGCCTATGGTATGCAAATGTTCATCGACATGATGAATGGGCGTCATCTTAGGAGCGAGCAGAGCACGAGGGTTGCCTGATGCGCCTGCCAAAGGTGCTGATTTATCTAGCAAAGTCACTTGAATACCACGATTGGCCAATGACCAAGCCGTTAATAGCCCTGAAACGCCAGCGCCAATGACAATGCTATGGGCGGGCAGGTTGTCAGTGGGTTTGGTAGATTGGCTATCGTTGTCGGGCGCGGCGGTGCTAGCATTATTGTAAGAGGTTATGTCTTTACTATTTATGTCTTTACTATTTATGTCTTTACTATTTATGTCTTTACTATTTATGTCTTTACTATTTATGTCTTTACTATTGTTGCCATTATTATTGTCAGTTAAATTTATGGTATCCAGCATGATCGCCGTTAGCATTTCGTTCTTACGACCAAAGCCTTTCACTTTTTTAATCTGAAAGCCACAATCTTGCAGCGCACGTTTGACGATACCGGCACAGCTATAGGTGGCGGCAGTTGTATTGGGTCGTGATAAACGCTGCATTTGTGCAAAAATACTATCCGCCCACAAGGTACTATTGCAAGAGGGCGCAAAACCATCTAAAAACCAAGCGTCAACATAAGGTGCATGCGAGCTAGAAGAGTTACTTGATAGTTTGGCTAAGCTCTCAGCTGCGTCACCCAACCATATATCAAAAGTCAAATTATCATCAAAGAAACTCAAACGATGACAGCCCGCGATAAGAGGCGGATAGGCCGCCAATAATAGCTCTATTAGTGTTGTCAATTCAGGCGCGCGCTGTCCCCATAAGGCAAGTATTTGGGTAAGGTCGGTAAGGGGTATCGGGAACTTTTCAGTGGTAATAAAATGCAGTTTTGCAGTTGCTAATTGAGGGTGTATATCCCGCAGCTGTCGCCATAGCTGCCACGTAGCGAGAAAATTCAGTCCAGTACCAAAGCCCAATTCAGCAATCGTAAAGCATTGCTTTGGTGCAAGATTGGTCAGTCGTTCAGGCAATTGATTGTGCGCCAAAAACACATGACGCGATTCCGCTAAACCATCAGCATTTGAGAAGTAAACATCACCAAACTCACCCGATACAGGCACTTTATTACCCGTATCATCCATCTGCCAATCAATCTTGGCAGGGGTGATATTTGATGAGTGAATGCTTAGTGACTGAGTGTTTTTAGAGGATGTCGACGATGTATCAGTATCTTTTGATTCGAACGTGGATTTAGACATAGACAGTCACATAAGATAAATCAATAAAAAGCGCGTGGTACTAGTTACCAGCGTTCACGGCGGATTACCAGCGTTCACGGCGGACAAACACCAACCAAGAAATAAAAATACCGACCAGTAAGCTAATTAACACAGTAAATGCACCGTATAAAAAAAGCTGACCTTTGCTCTCGTAGACCAAAACATTTACTTGAGTTTGCAAGTCATTCAACTCGCGCTGCAACTGTGCATTACGGCTTAATAGCTGCTGATTGGCATCGGATAACGCCTTATCAGATGGTTGTAATTGCGCCGCCAATGTATCGCTGATATTCATCACTGAGTTTTTCGTTGGTTGAGCGGTCGATATTGGTTGAGCTGGCACGGGTGTCGTGAGTGTTGGATCAGCCACATCGATAGCTGTCACCGTCGGCGCAGCCTGTGCTGAAACAGTAGCCATAAAAATCATACTAACAATGCTACGCTGATAAGAGCGACTTTTTAACAAAGATAGGCACTGAATCACGATTTTGCTACTTTAACTGATGCGCTGTCATCCGCTTTTGGCAATGTATGAATAAAGGGTTTGATATCTACGTGACTGTACACGCCATCACGTAAGTAAGGCTCATCGTTTGCCCATGCTTGCGCTGCTTCTGCAGAGTCAAAGTCAGCAATAATTAAGCTGCCTGACATCTCGCCTTTGCCATGCTCGATGGGTGTTGGACCAGCGATAATCAGTCGATTGTCATGATCTAAAGCTTGCAAGCGTTCGACATGTTCAGCGCGGGTAATCTGACGTTGTGCGCTGCTATTGGCCACGTCATGACCAATAATGGCAAATAAGGACATGAGACTTCCTCGATTAATGAAAATTATGATTAATTTAAAGTGTTTTGCTTAATGCGCCCGAGCTAATTGCGATTAATGATTGTCGCTATTGGCATTTAGAAATAGCATTGGCTCTATTATAAAATGATGAATTGAGTATTATTTGACGGTTTTATCCGTGAGCGCAGGGTTGAGGTGCTTTTTTAATACGGCAAACTGGGCGATGACGAATACCAACATAATCGGAATCCAGCCATAAGTTTTAAAGTTAATCCATGCCTCATCTGACATCGTAAACGCTGTGATATAATGCAGTATGCCCATAAAGGCGAAGAATAGTGCCCAAGCGAGAGTGAGTTTTTTCCAACCACTCATCGTCAGCAAAAAAACATCTTTCATCGCCAGTTGCATCAGTGGTTTATTAATCGCAGCACTCACCAGAAGTGTTAGTGCAAAGATACCGTTGATAATGGGTGACTTCCAACGCAGATAGATATCATCACGCAATAATAAAGTACCACCACAAAATAAAATGGTTAATAGTAAGACAACCCATTGCTGTTTATCAAACGTGCCTTTTTGGCGAATAAAATGAATGGCATAAACGATGATGGTGGCGATGAGCAACGCACCTGCCCCCGCTAGGATACCACTGTAGCGAGCAGCAATAAAAAAGGCAATTAAGGGAATAAAGTCTAATAAAGCTTTCATAGCAAAGGGGATGTCCGACAAAAACGTATGGGGTAGTTTACACGTCTACTGCGCCAAAAAAAAGCAATCAACACGATAATCATGCTATATCACGGGCCTGCGTAGCAATATCTGATGATTATGACTCATAATCATGACAACTGCCAAATATAACGGCTTATTGCCAATGTGCTCATTTTTTTGTTTTCTACACTTTTAATTTTTAATGCTAAGGCTTCTCTTATGAAATTCGATTTACATTGTCACAGCACTTGCTCTGATGGTACTTATGCACCAACGGAAGTAGTGCAGCGCGCCCATGCGGCCGGCGTCAATGTATTGGCATTGACCGATCACGATACGCTGGCAGGAATTGATGAGGCGCGTGCGGCTGCCATTGCCTGCGATATGCAGCTGATTAATGGGGTCGAGATAAGCTGTGAGCACACACTTATTGGTGGGTATGGCAAAAATAAATCAACCAATAAAATCATCCATGTGCTGGGGCTAGATTTTACCGATCGCGAAAAAATGCATGCAACGCTGCAACAATTACAGGATAGCCGTGCCACGCGTGGTCAACGAATCACTGAAAAGCTCAGCGCGCTATTAGATATTAACTATGATGAGCTGTGGCAAGCCGTACTTGATAAAGCTGGCGGCAATCCACAAGCGGTCGGGCGCGCGCATATTGGTCAAGTATTGTTTGAGCGCGGTGAAGTCAAGACGGTACAAAAAGCCTTTGATAAGTATTTGGCAGACAATAAGCCTGCTTATGTGGCGATTGATGCACTGAGCATGGCTGACGGCATTGAGCTGATTCAGGCTTGTGGTGGCAAGGCGGTTTTGGCGCATCCCACACGTTATCAGCTTTCAGCAACACGAGTCCGTAAACTGATTGAAGAGTTTGCTGGTCTTGGTGGCGATGCTTGTGAGCTGCCGTCGAATAGCGAACCGGTTAGTACTCGCAGAATGGTCGATCGCAGTATCGCTGCCCACAATCTTGTCGCCTCGATCGGCAGTGACTTTCATGGTAGCAATATGCCGTGGCGTCGTTTGGGTGATGTACCGACAATGAACCCTGAGCAGCAGGGAGTTTGGCAGTCTTTTTCGATGTTTTGTTAGCCAAGAATTCATTGCTGAGTACAGTTTTGAATGTTAACTCAGCTGAAATATCAATTGACAGGTTATCCAAAAATCATGCGTCATATATTGACGCATGAAGGCACTAAATAGATTGATAACTGCGACAGAAATTGCCACACTAGATAAGTGGTATTTATTTTTACAAATGAAATTGTCGGGGTCAATTCCCATTTAGTTTACAAAATGTAGTACCGACACTCGCATTCTTATCTACTTAAGTTTTTGGGAATGGTATAAGGTAAAAAGTCATATCATTTATTATTATTGATTCAGGCTTTTGATTTTTATTTAATGGTTTTAATGTCGACTTAATAACTTTCACTATTTGCGGTAGCCCTACTATGGCTGTATCGATATCTCATCTAGGCTACACCAAGCTATCTCAAGCAATTTTTGAGTGGCAAGCTGCTGATAAAACGTCATTACTGGCTTTATTTATGGTGATGGAGGTGTCTTTACACTGGCTATGGTGTTTATTTGTTTGGTGGCGCCGCGATATTTATGACACCTATGTCGATATAGCCCTGCTGTATCCACTATGGTTCGGCGTGACACTGGTAGCTTTGTTTTTATTATGGATGACCAGTCGTTTTTCACCTGTCAAAAAAGCCAATAGCAATCTGTATAAATGGCAAGGCATACTAATTACGGTCTATAGTGCCTATATTGCAATGGTTATTTTAGTTCTAGGACATAGTAGCTTGGTCGCGGGCGTCTCTTTAGTCGGCGGTGCGATATTGGGGATGATGCTTATACGTCGGCGCTATGTATGGAGAGCATTTTTAGGGCACGCAGCCGTCATTCTAGCAGTCACATTTATTCCTTATCTTGGCGTTACTTTACCCAATCTGCGCCAAATGACGCTCACGGTCATTCCTCTTGATACCTATTATAGTTATATCAATTATAGTGAAATTACGACAATCGAAAACGCCATCTCTGCCTCTATTTTTCAAAATGGCACACTAAATTGGGACAGTGTTGATCAATTGCGCCGATCTTCCGCTTTTTTTTGGCGTTCTACACATATTTATATGGCGCTACCAAAAGCTATTTTTATTATCTATATGTTTCGTACTTTGTTACTAATATTAGATGACAGTAAAAAGGAAATTCTGCAGCATGCCAATCAAGATGAGCTAACTCAACTCAAAAGTCGCCGTTACGGGATGATGCAAATGAAGCAGGTGCTGAAGTCAGTAGAAGACCATCAAGATATCAGCGTTATTTTATTGGATTTGGATTGGTTTAAAGAGGTCAATGACAGTTACGGCCATGAGATTGGGGATCGAGTATTGGTAGAGGTCGCGCAGACGCTCTTGCAGTCTTTAACTGATGAAACAATCGTGAGTCGCTATGGCGGTGAGGAGTTTTTGATTGTATTGCCAGATACGAAGCACGACACAGCTATAATAATTGCTGAACAATTACGGCGTGTTATCGCTAAACACGTCATCATTCTCGATGACGATACAGCCTTTAGTGTGACTGCCAGCTTGGGGCTATATACACTGACTCATGGTGAGCGTAATTGTATAAAACAAGCCTGCGAAACTCTGAATAAAAAGGATGCATCGCAGTCGCTTGCTAAACCGCAGAGAATCCCCTCGTATAGTAGCAAACGCGTGAATCGTAAAATTCCCGCAGTGCAGCTACCTCATGATATTTGCCAGCGCTTAATTTGTATGGCAGATAAGGCTTTGTATGAAGCCAAAGGCCGTGGCCGTGATCAAGTGGTGAGTGCCAACGAGATGTTGGTAGCAAAAAATAATAATATTGAGGCGCTCTATGGCACATAGCTGGCTGCCATAGTCGAAGGGTCAAATACGTTTTAGTATATTAATTGTTTTACTAAGCTTGCCAAGACACTGGTGGCAAAGCTACCTGTCGTTAATGTAAAGCTGAGCACCAAGGTTTGTTTATTATCTTTATCCTGCCATTCCCAAGACAGCGCTTCAATAGGTAGGCGCAGCGCGCGTCGCTGTGCTTTTACATCGCGCTGCTCTAAGCCATTGGCTAAGCGCGCCAGTAGCGGATTTTGCTGAATCACATTTTTCTCAGTACTTGCCGCCATGCCGCTGACTTTATCATTATCCTTGCCCCATAATGCAGCAGTGGGATGGATGTCACCCGTCTCAAGGCGTGAACGCAACGTGTCGTCTATGGCTTCGCTAGTAAATATTGATCCTGAACCCTCTAAGTTAAACACTTCGCCTGCCAGCCCAGTATTCCAGCTGCCATCACGCACTCGTACTGCCAATATCTCATTGAAAATTAAGCTACGTGCGGCAGACAGCTCCATCGTATTCTGCTCACGTGGCGCGTGCTTGCGTTTGCTCTTTTTGGGTTGTGGTCGACTTTGCTGTAGTGGGCGCGCAAACAGCGATAATGCTTCTCTAATATTATTGCCATTACGTCCAAAACGCTGAGGGCCAAAATAATTTGGCACGCCATTTATAGCGATGCTTGATAAGTGCTGTTCGACATCTTGTTTCGCCGATAATAATTGCTCAGGTGCTGGCAATGCTGTGTCAAAATCAGCAAATTGGATATCACGCAAGGTGATGATGAATTGATTGGCGCGATGCGTGCCGCGATTGAGCTTTTTGTTATGCCATTGCTGGTCGATGATCGTGACCGATTCATTGGCTCCGATATCGACTGGTGCAAACTCAGCAGCTGGCAGTTGTTTTTTTGGGATTCGCAAGCTAAACCACTGGGTTGTCAATGCATGGCGATCCTTAAGACCTGAATAACCAACATCACGCAGAGGAATCTCTGCCCACTCTGACAGCAGTTTGGCAAGATAAGCGGTATTCATCCCTAATTTTTTGATATGCAGCCATAAATGCTCACCTTCATCGGTGAATTCGAGCGGCAATAGCTCACTAACGATAAAGTCTGTTGCGTTGGCTTTATAGGTTGCTTGCTGCACAGGTGGTTGAAGAGGCTGCGGTAACTGCGCAGTATCCGTCGCTGCGGTAATATCGATACTTGCCGTATCAAACTGCTCATTATTAAACGACCCATTAGCAGGTAACTCGTTATCAGGTTGAGTACTTTCAAGAGCGGATTGAGGGCTAGCATTAATATCGGTCATGTCATCACGAGAAGTCATAAAGTCGTCTTTTATGTTGAGGATAAGATTTAAAAAGAATAGGTAAGCATAGGCATTAACAGTTAACGATTACGTTTTGCAACGCAGGAAACATACAAAAAAACAGCGTGTGCGAAAGTGTCTTGCTACTATCAATGAATAGCGTTTTAAAAAAGCATTTAAATAAACGTATCGAGAATGGTGTTTTTCGTTGAAACTGGCTGATGCGATAGGGTTATTTTCAGCACGTTTGATTCAGGGAACCATTATAACTGTTAAGGAAGACTTATGACCAATGCAACGATTCACACAGTGACTATTAATAAGGCCGATATTGCCAGTGGCGGTATGAAATCTTACAAGCAAGATGATGATAGTATCATTTTAATCACCCGCGACGACGATGAGTTTCAGGCGTTCGATGGTAAATGCCCGCACGCAGGTGCAGATTTAGGCGCAGGATTACGTTGTGGCAATCGCGTAGTCTGTCCTTGGCATCATGCGACTTTTGATAGCTTCGATGGGACGCTATTAGAGCCAGTCGCGACAGCAGGTTTGACTCAATATGAAGTGACCGATAATGGCGACAGCTTAACGGTGAATACTTCAGCGAAGATAGACAAAAAGATTGCAAATGATAAGCTTATCGAGACGCATACCCTCATCGTGGGCGGCGGCGCAGCAGGTTTTATGACGGCGCATCAGCTGCGTAACACTGGCTATGGCGGCAAAATCACCTTGATTAGTGCTGATGATAAAGCTCCTTATAACCGTCCATTATTGTCCAAAGCATTTTTAGTGGGCAATATGCCTGAAGAGAAGCTTTTACTAGGCGGTGCAGATTGGGCGAGCAAACACGATATTAGTTTGCGCTTGAATCAAACCGTCAGCGAAGTATTGGCCAATGAACGTACGATTGTCATTAAAGATAAAACTGGTCGTAGTGACAGACAAACTGCTGATTTTTTAGTGGTTGCAACAGGCGCTGAGCCAAAGATTCCTCCTTTTAAAGGGGCAGAGCTTGATGGCGTTTATACGCTGCGTAGTATGGATGATGCCAAATTGATAAAAGCGGCCAGTCATGACCAGCGTGTGGTTATTATCGGTACTGGCTTTATCGGTATGGAGGTCGCTTCCGCATTGACGCAGGCAGGCACGACGGCTTCTATTACCGTCATCGGACAAGATCATCGGGTAATGGGAAATATCGTCTCCGAAACCGTCAGTAATGCGCTGATCAAGCTGCATGAAGAAAATGGCATTCAGTTTGTCTTTGATGCCACGGTCAATGAAATCACTGAGGTCAAAAGGGTTGTTAATCCGTCTGAGAATGAAGAAGAAAACCAAACCTTTTCACAAGTGGGCGGTGTCACGCTGGCGAATGGTGAGCAAGTCGATGCAGACATCGTGATTTTAGGGACTGGCGTAGCACCACGTACAGAATTGTTCGAGGGAGTAAACGCGACAGATGGCGTGCAAGTGGATGAGCATTTGCAGCTGCGTGAGGGTGTTTATGCATTGGGCGATATTGCGAAAGCTTCTGGACAAATGGGGCGCATGCGCATTGAACATTGGCGCGTGGCCTTGCAACATGGCTTAGTGACTGCGGCTGCGATATTAAATGATGATAGTGTCAACTCGCTCGCCGCGCGTATCCCTTTCTTTTGGACGATGCAATATGGCAAGAGCCTACGCTATAGTGGTCATGCTGCGACACCCGATAATAATATCTTGTTTGGTTCACCAGATACGTTAGATTATATCGAATACTACTTTGATGATGATGGGGAAGACGCACGTGCTAGTGCGGCTAGCACTTTAGGGCGTGATAAAGAATTGGTTGCCTTTTCTGAACTGCTCCGCCGTGGTCATGCGCCAACGCGTGCACAGCTTAAGGCAGGATTTAATATTATCGACCAAGCACTGGCGTTATCGCCCTAGTACTCAAGATGGATACATATTACTATTAAGGCTGACCTATCGATTTGGGTCAGTTTTTTTAATCTAGGAACACAAACAAGGAAAGGAAAAATTATAATATGAATAAAAAACATCTAGATGAAAATAACTTGGAGAGAGAGTCTGTATTTTTGCGACGAGCGCACGCCGATGATATTAGTGCACTTGAGCAATTATTAAATCGCTGTTATCGCGAGACCGCAGGTTGGACCAATGAGGCTGATTTGATTGGTGGTATTCGAACCACGTCAGCCGAGCTCGCTGCCGTGATTAATGACCCTAATCACTATTACTTTGTCTATCCAAAAACGACAACGGGCGACCGTGATGGAAAGGAAACGGGTGAGATACTCGGTTGTATCGCTGTCGATATCAAAACCGATACTGATTCAAACAACAAAGCCTACATCGGTATGTTTGCGGTAGATCCAGAGTTGCAGGGGTATGGCATTGGCAACGTGATATTGCAAGCAGCTGAAACCTTTGCTACTCGTCATCTACAGTCAGATGGGCAAGCCGCTGATAAAAAAACTGTACGTTTGACCATGTCTATTTTGAGTCATCGTCCTGAGCTGTTGGCTTACTATCAGCGCCGAGGTTATGAGCTAAATGGTAATAAAATGCCATTTCCAAATGATGGTAATAATGGCGAGCCAAAGCGTGAAGATTTAGAATTATTGGAGTTGGAAAAAATAGTTCATTAAAGAATATTGAATGTTTAAAAGCTGATTTTATTAACCCCAAAAATGACCAAAGGTCATAAACAGCCCAACACTTAGCAGGATAAATGCCACGATAATTAAGCGCTTGAACCAGTTAAAAGCGGGCAAGCGCGTGGCATTGTCATCAGACATCAGATAAGCAAACAAAAACAACAAACTTGCTGCCAAGGTCATAATTCCCAGACCAATCAGTAATATAAAAAAGTACACCTGCCACACAGTTATCTCACAACGGTTTTGAATACCACATCATAGCAGTATCGTGAATGCACTGTCAGTATACACCGCACGTTAATTCCTTCATCTCATTGAATTATTAAAGCTATTCATCATAAATCTAAACTTGTATTCTAAAATTAAGTTGGGTATTTAGAAGTAACTCTGTATAGTGAAGTAACATTATAGATACATTGAGATTGAGATGACTAATCTGAAAAAACTGGCAGTCATAGCATTACTAACACCGCTATTTGTCGCATGCTCTAATGCACCTTCTGAAAGCACAGTTGAAGCGTTAATCGAGGCACAATACGAGCAAGCCAATAGTATGATGGACGATGCGATGGCGAACGCAGGCAATGATGAGATGGCAAAGGCGATGAGCGGCATGATGGAGTGTATGATGCCAAAGCTTGAACGCGTCGAGAATATCAACTGTGACACTGTCGAGGGCGACAATACTTATATGTGTACCGCTGATATCACTCAGACAATCGCGGGGGAGAGCCGCACTAACAAGACCAATTTCAAGGTTTATCAAGTGAACGATGAATGGGTATTAGGCAATTAAAGCAGAGCTATGTTTTTTAAAGTTACTCATAACAAAATTATCAGAAATTTCAAGTCACATTTACTTTATTCTTAGAGAAATAAAATGCTAAAAAAAATCGCTTTTCTAACGATTACATCAATACTATTTGCCGGTTGTGCTTCTGTACCCACTGAAAATATCGAAGTATCTAGCGTACTCAAGCAAGTGAAAGCACCTAGTGCCAACAGTGCTGGTCTATATATTTATCGTAGCAATAGTGTGGTTGGTGGGGCTCTAAAGAAAGATGTGTGGGTAGATGATGAATGTATTGGTGAAACTGCACGAGGCACTTTTTTCTATCATGAAGTACTGGGCAATATGCCGCACAAAGTTTCTACCGAATCTGAATTTTCGCCTAACGATTTAATGATTGATACTACAGCGGGTAATAACTACTTTGTAAAGCAATATATTAAGCCAGGTTTAATTGTTGGTGGTGCGGGTGTTAAACTGGTACCTGAAAGTGAAGGCAGGGAAGCAATCGCTGACCTCAAACTCGGCATAAAAGGGACTTGTAGCAAGTAGTGCAAGTCATTATCTATAAAGAAAGGCTACCTCATTAAGGGTAGCCTTTCTACTAATTTAGCCCAGTCTTTCTATCAAACTAACGCATTGTCACAAATTCTTCTGAGCCAGTTGGATGAATGGCAACCGTATTGTCAAAGTCCGCTTTAGTCGCGCCCATTTTGATCGCGACGGCAAAGCCCTGAATCATCTCATCGACACCAAAGCCAAGACCGTGTAGACCAATAACTTTTTCCTCATCGCCTAAGCATACCATCTTCATCATACACTTCTGACGATGCTGGGTCACCGCGCTATACATCGAGGTAAAGGTCGATTTATAACATTTGATATTTTCTTTGCCATAGCGCTCAACCGCGTCGATTTCAGACAAGCCAATCGTACCAATAGCAGGATGGGTAAAGATAACCGTCGGTATCAACGTATAGTCCAAATGCTCATTAGGCTTGTTGTTAAACAAGCGCTCTGAAAGACGACGACCTGCTGCAATCGCCACGGGTGTTAAATCCACACTGTTTTCGATAATATCGCCGACCGCATAGATGTTCTTAACATTGGTATTTTGGAACTTATCGACTTTGATTTTGCCAATTTCGTTCGTTTCCACACCCGTCACTTGCAGGTTGATATTGTCTGTCGATGGCGCACGACCAATCGCCCAAATCAAACAATCTGTCGTGTCTAAGCTGCCATTTTCGGTACACAAAGTCAGACTGCCATCTTCATTTTTATTGACTTCCGTGAGCGTGGTATTGGTATGCAATTGAATACCGTCTTGCTCCATCTCTATGAGCAATGCCTCTACTACACTGTGGTCAAATGAGCGCAGCGGCGAGTGCTGGCGTACATACAAATGCACCTCAGCGCCCAAACTGTTTAACACGCCTGCGATTTCAACAGCGATATATCCAGCTCCCACAATTGCCACGCGTTTTGGCAAATGATCCATTGCAAAAAAGCCATCAGAGTCGATACCGTATTCTGCGCCTTTGATGTCAGGATGAATCGGGTGACCGCCGGTGGCAATCAAAATATGGTCAGCGGTAATCAGTTCGCCATTCACTTCTACAGTATTGATATCGACAAATTTGGCAAAGCCTTTGATCACTTCAACGCCATTTTTGGCCAAATTATTATCATAAGAGCGATGAATGTTTTCGATATATTGTTGACGGCTCTGCACCAGTTTTTGAAAGTCAAAACCTTTAACATCCACATCAAAGCCATAGTCTGGCGCATATTTATGAATCGCCTCGGCAATTTGCGCGCCATACCACATTACCTTTTTGGGAACGCATCCCAAGTTCACACAAGTACCGCCCAGTTGGTTGGCTTCGATAATGGCGCATTTTTTGCCATAGCTCGCCGCACGGTTGATGGAAGCAATGCCACCGCTACCGCCGCCAATGGCGATATAGTCATAATGTTTTGTCATGGTTAAGTCTCTTTATTCAGGACGTATTGATGGGTATTGGTACAATTTTGCCGTCTATTATTTTTTAATTCTGTTGTTTTGAACTCTATTGTAATGGGTATCATTATTAATCTTACAAGGTTTTGCTTATGAGGATGTACCAGCTAGCATCAGAATATAAAAGCATTTAGGCAGAAATAGCCTGACATCTAATAATTCCATTTAAACCTAACTGCACTCATCTAAACTTACTTAAACAATGGCACGTCGTCTATAAAATAACAGTCCGGGAATGGATAAGCCTAGCACCAATCCTGAGGTGACAAATAAAGCTTCGAACAAATACACCATCATTTGGCTAAATAACTCGTCTGAAAAGCCAAAATAACCAATCTGCACCATACTGACCATCGCCTTATACGCGGCGATACCGGGCATCATACAAATGACACTAGGCGAGATAAGTGCTTTGGGTGGTAAGGTATATTTCTTAGAAAAATACACGCCTAAAAAGCTGGCAAGCATTGCCCCAAAAAAGCTAGCAACCACGATATGTACATGTTGATAAACCAGAGCAGTCTTTAATCCGAAGCCAAAAGCAGTCATCAGCAAACAAGGCAAAATATAGCGTTTGGGTACGCTAAACATCAGCGTCCAACCAAGGGTAATAATACATGAAAGCACAACAGTTTCAATGAACCACATCTCAAAACCCCCAGTGCTGTATGCGAAGTAAAACCAACGCCATCACGATACCAACGCACGCGGATAAGGTGAGCATATAAGTAAACACCGCACGCCCAACGCCAATATTGACATAGCCTTTTAAGATATCTGAGAACGAGTTAATTAAAGGAAAGCTGGGCACCAGTAGCAGTACGCTAGAGGCAACTGCAATATCTGCATTATTACCAATATCAAAATAGTAGGTCGTCGCCCCAATTAAAGAGGCGATAAAAGCCGTCACAATAACGGTGATAAAGGGATTGAAATGATGCTTAGATAAATAAATACGAGTCAGCATCGCCACCATACCTGCGATAAATGTCACCGCGGTAATCGACCAGCTGCCACCATTCAGATACGCAAACGCCGCACAAGACGCACCAACAAATATGCCCACCAGCCACGTTGGGTATACGGTCTTATCTAACTCATCAAAGGCAAGGGTCGTGCGGTCAATCAAAGCGGTACTGTCTACGGTGGCTTCGGTTTTATTGATAATTTGCTGGATTTGCACCAATAAATTGACATTGATGCTCTGATTGATCGTGTCTCTGGTGGTGGTGATACAGCGCTCGTCACAGATGGTCGTCAGGGTGATGGCGTTAAAGTTCAGCGAACATTCGACGCTGTTCATCCCCAAAGCAAGCCCCAAGCGTTTAGACAAGTCCACCACCACGGCAGACTCAGCGCCATACTGCATAAGGAGTAAGCCGCAGCGCACGCATAGTCTAGTAATGCGCTGCTGCTTTACGTAGCTGATAGAGGTCATGGGTGAGATACGCAGGTTGGTTGGTATTGATACGCTATTATAAAGGGTCTGGGAGCTGCTGCGCAGACATTATTGGACATTATGTTTGATGCTACGATAAATCATAAAATTTTTTGGCAAAGAGAAAATAGAACGTACGGTAGATGCGCGAGTGATCAATGTGATACGAGCGTTCATGTAGGTGGGATCTATTGCAGGATGCTCTCTGAGCGATAACTCTAATTAAAAGAATAAAGTTATAGGCGTTAAATGGAGGTTGGCTGGGGCTTGTGATATCAAACAAATAATAGATTATAAAATTAATAGACTTTTGTTTTATATAGTGATAATCTCTTTCTCGATAATTTAGACACATTACTTACATGATAATTACATATTGATTGAATTTTAGTTACGTTATCAATTATATGTCGCTCTCAATTAATGTGTTGCAAGACATGAATTTCGATAGTGGAATGTTAAGTCTATCAATTCATTGCCTTTAGCTCAGTTATTTAACTCAATTGCATCTCTCAATCAGGACGTCTAATGACCAGTTTTCATAAAATAAAAAATGCTCTATTGCTGACTACTATCACTACTTTAGCAGGGTGTACTACGGTCGCCGATATGGCAGGGTACGATACGGCTACATTAAATACTGATGCGGCTAAAAGTTACTCTCAAGTGGTCTCTAAAGCCAGTAGTCAAGGCGCGGTAGATAATACTTCTGCTACCGCCATTCGAGTGAAAAACGTCTTTAATCGTATGAAGCCCTACGCCGTTCGCGCTAATACAACAGGCGTCCCTTTTGATTGGCAGATCACTGTTCTACGTTCACCTGAATTAAATGCTTGGGCAATGCCGGGTGGTAAGATGGCTTTTTATACCGGTATTGTAGAAAAGCTACAGTTAACAGATGCAGAGATCGCGGCAATCATGGGACACGAAATGACCCATGCGCTATCTGAGCACAGTAAAAAAGATGCTGGGCAAAAAATTCTGACAGGCTTAGCGCTGCAGTTAGGTGGTGCCGAACTACAGTCAAGAACAGGGTTAAGTGATGATGCGTTGGGTTTGATTAGTGACTACGGACTTGATAAGCCATTTTCTCGTAGTCAGGAGTCACAAGCCGATGCGGGTGGTCTACGCTTGATGGCGCAGGCAGGCTACAATCCAGAAGCTGCCGTTGCAGTATGGCAAAAAATGGAGGCTGCCAATGGTCGTAGCAACACCATAGCTACTTTAATGTCTACCCATCCAAACTCTGGGCAGCGTATCGCTAAAATTCAGGCACTGTTACCTGAGGTTACGCCAGTTTATCAAGCGGCGGCTAAAGCACCTACTAACGCAACTAGTGGGGCAACGACTGGAGTAACTACTAGAACCATTAAACGTAAATAACTCAGTAGATACTCTCAAAAGTAAATGTTATCAAAAAAGGTAAGTCAAAAGACTTACCTTTTTTTGCGAATAAATGTTGAAAATTGGTTGGTTTAAATTTCATCTTACGTCTTGGTGTTGGGTGTCAAGTAGGTTAGCGGCGAGGTACGAGATCTAACAACTAAGTATTGGAGCCAATCCCGCTTTCCGCTCATATCTACTCACTGATACGAGGCGAGGGCTACGGTTTGTACTGTCTCTTGCTCCGCGTAGCCAATCCAAAATCTAGTCCTCGCAACTCGTTTAATTGAGTAGGATAACCGCTACAATCGGGGCTAAACCGCGTCTCATGACAGCTATTCAGTATTACGATTATATATTCTCTAAGTTATCCGTAAGTTCTAAAAGATGTTCGATAGCTGCTTTAGTATTCGGTTTCTCTACGAGTCTCTTTTGAAGCAATTCTAGAGTCCATCGCTTAACTTCATTTAACTTGCTTTGCATAATAACTGATTGATGGATAAAAGGAGGCGGCTTTTGAGCATTTACCAGCTCTTGATAATGCCAAATCGCTGTATCAAGTCTATCTTCGTTGTTAAATTTGGCAGTCTCAACTTTATTAGAAATCTTAACTTTAAAAGCAGGGTGTTTTAGTAATTCTTGAATATATCTAATTCTATCTATTCCATCATCAAGTGGTTGCCAAACAACAGAACTGAAATTTTCTTTACTAATATTTTGTATAGCTTCAAAAAAATCCTCACTATCATTTCCATGTTTGCAAAATCGCATAAAAATTTCGAATAGAGTACTGGTATCAGTATTTAGAGCCAGTCCCTTTTTTTGATCATCAATGGTTTGCAAAAGAAAGTTATAAAAAATATCAGGAGTTACTGGAGTTCTAAGATAATAATCCCCTACAAACCACTCTTCTGGTCCTTTCTTAACTCTCTCTTCTATATATTGTTTCACTAGCGCTTCAAATTGGTTGGCTAAATCAGGAGAAGCATTTTTTTCGAGTATATTATAATAGAAGCTCAAACTAGGGAATGCTTCTCTGTCTATTCTATCTTTAATATTGTCAAACAGTCTCTGATTGAAGCTTTGATCTGAGTTTAAATTACGATATTCAGCCATCAAACCTTGCTTTTCTCTATCGCTTTCTAATTGAGTTTCTGTGAGTCTATCTGATCGACTTAATTCTTCGATAACATCACTTTCTGCATCTAAGTTGATGAGTAAGTCTGTTATTATTTTACTCCAGCCTGACAGTTCAAAGTAGCTATAAAACTGAGAAATAACATCATCCATTATCTTAAATTTTCTTGCTACTTCAACTTTCTCTTCATCATCTAATTTGAATGCAAGATCAAAGTCATAACCGCGAAGCTCATCGACTCTAGGTGAGCTGAATGACTTCACAAAGAAATCAAAATCGATAGTATTGTCAAAAGTAGAAGGCATATCATGAGCCGTACGTATAATTAAAAGAGCTTCCAAAATTTGTTGTTTACTAGTGAGAGACAGGTCGTCGTCTGAATTATCTAGTATAGCTTTGAGACCATCCCAGATTCTGTGTAACTGCCATTTAGATTAAATGCCTGCTGATACGATCATCAAACATAATCATAAAACGATTCAGAGCAGACGTCCAGTTACGGATTGGCATCGACCACTTTTTGGATGCCTGCTGGGTGGCTAAGTACACCACTTTGAATGCTGCCTGATCAGAGGGGAACACCTTACGCTTATTCACCGCTGTCCGAATCACGCTGTTTAAAGACTCAATAGCATTGGTGGTATAAATGGCTTTTCTGATGTCTTTAGGGTAATTAAAGAACACCGTTAAGCCCTCCCAGTTATTGCGCCAAGACTTGACCACGTGCGGGTACTCTGTGCCCCAAGTCTCATCAAAGTGTTCAAGATTGGCCTCGGCTATCTCAAGCGTATCAGCTCCGTAGATGGCTTTTAAATCAGCCGCTACTTTCTTCTTATCCGTCCATGGCACAAACTTCATTGAATAGCGCAGCATATGCACGATACACAGCTGAACCTGAGCGTTTGGATAAACGGTGTTGATAGCATCAGGGAAGCCCTTTAAACCATCGACACAGGCAATGAGGATATCTTGTACCCCGCGGTTTTGTAGTTCAGTGAGAACGCCTAGCCAGAACTTAGCGCCTTCATTCTCTGAGAGCCACATACCAAGCAGCTCTTTTCTGCCGTCGAGTCCCACGCCTAAGGCCAGATAGATCGCCTTGTTGATGATCTGCTTGTCTTGACGTATCTTCACGACGATGCAGTCCAAATAGACGATAGGATAAACACTGCTCAGCGGCCGGTTCTGCCAAGCGGTGATGTCCTCTAATATGTTATCGGTGACTCTTGAGACAAGAGAGCTTGAGATGTCGACATCGTAGAGCTCTTTAATGCTCTCTACGATCTCGGTGGTGGTTTGACCCTTGGCGTAAAGGAATATGATCTTGTCATCAAGGCCACTAATACGGGTTTGATGCTTGCGCACGAGTGTAGGTTCAAAGTCACCATGACGGTCTCTTGGGGTGGAGATCTCAAGATCGCCTGTGTCACTGCGGACGGTCTTTTTAGTGTGACCGTTACGCTTATTAGGTTTATCCGCCTTTTCATGCTTGGGATAGCCGAGATGGTCTTCCATCTCAGCCTCTAAGGCAGTATCGATAAAGGATTGCATGAGCTGCTTTTGGAAGTCTTTGATGTCATCAAAGCTTTTCATGCTACCAGCCATTTGCTCGGCCAGTTTTTTAATGTCAGATTGAGTAGTCATTGCTTATTCTCCGGTTAGTGGATTATAAGCAGTTACACAGTTTTTAGGAAAGGCTCATAGCTTTCAAAGTTCTTTCAACTCGCTGGTAAAACCTTATATTTTTGATGTTCATAGTTTGATAAAAATTTTCGTATATAGGAAAAAGCTCATTATTTATGATTATCTCTTTGATGATAGATAGTGAGTTATCTAAAGTTAACACTTCATCAAACACTTTTTCCTTATATTCTCTAAAGTCTTTGTCTGCTTTACCTTCATGTAATATTACTACTACTTTACAGTTTTTTTCTAAGCTCAAGTGATTAACTAACCCCATCATATCTTTGATATCTATATTTTTAGATAGCCTTTCAATATCGTCGATACAAATCAAAGTGTCTCCAATAAGACTGGTAATGGCACTGCTAATTAAACCTTTACCAAGAGATAGAGTGACGCCTGTACCTTCAAGTTTTGGTAAGTCTATAGCATCCAAGCCTTTCTTGAATATACCTTTTAGTCCAGTAAGGTAGTCCTTCTTTTGTGTAGTATCATGAGTACTAAGTGCAATTTCGAACTTCAGAGCATCTATTGAATCAATGCCGAATAGTGAAACATAAGAATATTTACTGACTCCTAAATCTGTATGGTTTTCCTTGTAGAAGTCATTCCAAAAACGAGTCTTACCAATACCCCATTCACCAGTCAAAGCAACAGCAAAAGAGTCTTTATTATTGATAAGCTCTAAAAGCTTCTTTTCTAGATTTGCTACATTTGCCATCACTTATTACCTTACAGATGTTCTTAAAATATTGTCTATATTAGCATTGAATACAAAACCTAACCTAACAAAAAAGGCCACCCCCTAAAGAGTAGCCTTTCATTAATTATTACCTAAATTCGATTAACTCACTTCTTTCATCGCTTGCTTAAGCATTGGCTTCAAGAACTCACCCGTATATGAGCCTTTAACTTCTGCCACTTCCTCTGGTGTACCTTCCGCGATAATGAGTCCGCCACCTTTACCGCCTTCAGGGCCAAGATCAATCACCCAATCCGCTGTTTTGATAACATCCAAGTTATGCTCGATGACGACGATAGTATTACCTTTGTCGCGTAGGGTATGCAAGATATGCAGCAGCTTATCGATATCATGGAAATGCAAACCAGTGGTCGGCTCATCCAAGATATACAGCGTCTGCCCAGTATCACGTTTGGCAAGCTCACGCGCCAGTTTGACACGTTGCGCTTCACCGCCTGATAGCGTTGGCGCAGACTGACCAAGACGGATATAGCTGAGTCCAACATCCATCAATGCTTGCAGGCGGCGATAAATCGCTGGAATGGCTGAGAAGAACTCAGTGGCATCTTCTACAGTCATATCGAGTACGTCAGCGATACTTTTTCCTTTATAGTGAATCTCTAAAGTCTCGCGGTTATAGCGCTTGCCTTCACAGGTATCACACGGCACATACATATCCGGTAAGAAATGCATTTCGACCTTGATGAGACCATCACCTTGACACATCTCACAGCGTCCGCCTTTTACGTTGAAACTAAAGCGGCCCGGCTTATAACCACGAGCACGCGCTTCTTGAGTTTGGGCAAACATCTCACGCACAGGGGTAAACACACCCGTATAAGTCGCTGGGTTTGAGCGCGGCGTACGCCCAATTGGGCTTTGATCGATGTCAACCATTTTGTCCAGATGCTCAAGACCGCTGATGCTGTCATGCTTATCGGCGATGAGCGTTGAGGCATTATTCAATTGCGTTGCGGCTAATGGCATCAAAGTACGGTTGATGAGGGTAGATTTACCAGAACCCGAAACCCCAGTGATACAAGTCATGATACCGATTGGCAAGGTCAAATCAACATCGTGTAAGTTATTGCCGGATGCGCCTTTGAGCTCAATAGTCATCGGTACTTGTTTCGGCTTGGCTTTACCTTTGACTTCCATATCTATAGTTTTAGCTTTATGCCGAATGGCTGGAATCTCGATTCTCTTCTTACCAGACATATATTGTCCAGTCAGTGATTCTTTATTCGCCATGATGTCATCGACCGTACCCTGAGCGATAATATGACCACCGTGTACGCCTGCACCGATACCGATATCAATCACATGATCTGCTTGGCGAATGGCGTCTTCATCATGCTCAACGACCAGTACGGTATTACCCAAATCACGTAAGCGCGTTAGAGTTTTTAGCAGACGATCATTGTCGCGCTGATGTAGACCAATCGATGGCTCATCAAGCACATACATCACGCCCATTAGTCCTGCGCCAATTTGGCTGGCAAGACGGATACGCTGCGCTTCACCGCCCGATAGCGTTTCAGCAGAGCGCGCAAGTGATAGATAATCAAGTCCAACGCTGACGAGAAAGTTTAGACGTTCATTAATCTCTTTAAAGATTTTCTCTGCGACTTCGCCTTTATGACCGCCAATTTTTAGCGTTTTATAATAGTCAGCAGCATCACCGATAGAGAGCTTGACGATTTGGGCGATGGTTTGGTCATCAACGCGGACATTGCGTGAAATCTCATTGAGGCGCGCACCATCACAGACGTTACAAGTAGTATCCGCCAAATATTTTGCCAGCTCATCACGCACAAGATTGCTTTGGGTTTTAGCATAACGGCGTTCTAAATAAGGCAGCACACCTTCAAATGGTACAGTCTTATTGGTCTTGCGACCGCGCTCATCAGTAAAGTTAAAGGTCAGCTTCTCTTTACCTGAGCCCTGCATGATGATATCTTGCTGCGCTTTTGGTAACTCTTGCCACGGTGCGTCCATATCGATTTTAAAATGATTACAAACGGTAGAGAGCAAACCGAAGTAATACGCATGACGCTTATCCCAACCATTAATCGCGCCTTGATTGAGCGATTTTTCATGATGGGTAATCAGCTTTTCGGTAGAGAAATACTGACGTTTACCGAGACCATCACAGCTTGGGCAGGCACCGTAGGGATTGTTAAAACTAAACATACGCGGTTCAAGCTCAGACACGGCGCGATCACAAACAGGGCAAGAGTGCTTAGCAGACATAACTTGATTTTCGTCACCGCCTTCTTTTGGATTACCATCCATAAAGTGCAGCGTCACCAGACCTTGTCCTAGACGTAGCGCCGTCTCTAGACTTTCAGCGACGCGGTTACCTAAATCATCACGGACTTTAAAGCGGTCAACGACGACTTCGATGGTATGCTTTTTCTTTTTATCGAGCGTTGGTAGCTCATCAGTATCGTAGACATCGCCATCGACGCGCACACGTACAAAACCTTGACCAATTAATTGCTCAAGCAACACAGTATGCTCGCCTTTACGCTCACGAATAACCGGCGCAAGTATCATGATCTTGGTATCATCGGGCAGCGCCATGACTTGATCGACCATTTCAGTCACCGACTGCGCGACCATTGGCTCGCCATGCTCAGGGCAAAAGGGCGTACCGATACGCGCATAGAGCAGGCGCAAATAGTCATAAATCTCAGTAATCGTCCCGACCGTTGAGCGCGGGTTATGGTTGGTCGATTTTTGCTCGATAGCAATTGCTGGCGACAAACCTTCGATACTATCGACGTCTGGCTTCTCCATCTGTGAGAGGAATTGACGCGCATACGCCGATAAGCTCTCGACATAACGGCGTTGCCCTTCAGCATACAAAGTATCGAATGCCAATGATGATTTACCAGAGCCTGATAAACCTGTAATTACCACGAACTTGTCGCGTGGAATGTCTAAATCGATATTTTTTAGATTATGAGTGCGTGCGCCGCGAACCTTAATATACTCGTGTGCCATCGGTGTTAGGTTTCCTATTTGCTAAAAGGGGATTGAAAATATCTCAAATTAAAAGGTAAATATAGATCAATAGAATGATTGGTTAAAAACGTGGATATTCTGTAAATTTATAATGTTGTTATAAATAGTTTTATTATCAAAGATTTTGTTATAAATAATATTTTTATACAGTGTTCATACGTTGATGAAGTGAGAGCTATAGATGCCTAATTTACTGTTTTAATTTTTATAATTGCTGAGCAGTATGCTGCTTGGCGGTCATTTTGCTGTTTTCTTATTCTACAGCCTTTGAGGTGATTGGTTTTCGTATGACTAAGCAAATCTAAATTAAATCAATGTTAAGTAGTAGTCACCTTTTGTCATGGTTTTGACCAAAATGTCATTTTATAGAGGAGTTTGTCATCTAAGCGATCGCTCTAGCTGACGAGCAATAATATTTATGACGCCTTACTTTATTGTCATGGCGACCGCATTATTCAAGGTGTGATTGCGCATCCGATGCAGTTGGTAACAAAATAATCGCGTAATATGAATGGCTTGGGTTGAGACGGTATAGGAGACTGCACCAATAAGACAAAAGTCTCGGCAAGCAAACGGCGAATGTCTTATACTAGTGGGCTTAATTTGTAGCTAAAGTCTTGATAGCATCACAATAGTATAAGCAGCGCAGTAGTGATAAATCAGCAATGACGAACCAGTGAGGCAAGTATGAATAGCGTAGAGAAACGGGCAATCCTCGGGGTCGGTGGTATATTTGCTTTGCGGATGATTGGTCTGTTTATGATTGTGCCTGTGTTTTCTGTATATGGTGACAATTATACGCACGCGACGCCATTTTTGATTGGTTTGGCGGTCGGTATTTATGGTCTAGGGCAGGCGATATTTCAGATTCCCTTGAGTTTGGCTGCGGATAAATTCCCGCGTAAGCCGATTATCTTTTTAGGACTGATCTTATTTGCTCTCGGCGGTATCATTGCCGCCAATGCGACTGATATTTACGAGGTTATCATTGGTCGGGCGCTGGCAGGTAGTGGCGCGGTATCTGCGGTATTGATGGCATTATTGGCTGATGTGACGCGCGAGGAGATGCGTACCAAAGCAATGGCGACCATGGGTTTGACCATTGCTACCTCAATTATGTTGGCGTTTGCTTTTGGTCCTTTATTGGTCGGCTCGCTTGGTATCTCAGGGTTATTTTGGTTAACCGCTGGTTTCGCTGTTTTGGCGATGTTGTTGTTACTATTTGTACCAACGCCGCTACGGGTGCTTAAGCATAATCTTGATAATAAATCGATCGGGCAGCAGTTAGCGACAGTGCTAAAGATTGGCGATTTAAACCGTTTGCATATTGGTATTTTTGCCCTGCATTTAACGATGACCGCCATCTTTGTTATCTTGCCGCATCAGCTTAATGAGGTATTGGGCTTATCGGTACGTCAGCAGGGTTTGGTTTATTTGCCGTTATTATTTATTGGTTTTGCCGTTGCCATTCCTTTTATTATCATCGCTGAAAAGAAACGCAAAATGCGCCAAGTATTCTTAGGCGCGATTGCGCTGATGACCGCTGCTTTAGCGATATTGGCCATTGGCAGTCAGGTTGGCGTTGGTATTATACTAGGTCTGTTGTTGTACTTTATGGGCTTTAACTTGCTTGAGGCAACGATTCCTTCATGGATATCTAAGCGCGCCCCAGTTGCCAATAAAGCCACAGCGATGGGGCTTAACTCATCTAGCCAGTTCTTTGGTGCGTTCGTTGGTGGTGCGATGGGTGGTTTGTTATTAAGTCAGCCGAATTTGCTGGCGTGGGGTATTTTAGCCGTCATTATGGGCGTGGCGCTACTCATTATCATTCCGATTGCTCAGCCACCTTATCTATCGAGTACTACTGTGACCATTCCTAAAGACATCAATATTCAGGACTGGTCACGGCAAATGCTTGCGGTAGATGGCGTGGATGAGTTGGTCGTGATGGCAAAAGAACAAGTGGCTTATTTAAAGTTGGACAAAACACAATTGACAGATGACTCGCGGATGCAGCTATCGAGTTTGGCACAGAGTCCACTAGATATTTAACAAAGGGTATAGACAACGTACTTAGGCGAGTAGAGATAAGGTTGAATAGGCAAAAACTGAGTAGACAACGACTAGATAGACAGCCATTATTAATAAGTGAACGCTAAATCTTTATCTCTATTTAAAAGGAATTAATATGAGTAAGTTTAAAGTGCTGTCGCACGGTGTTGCGCTTCGAGCAGTGGCTAAATTTTCGATAGGTCTTGGTCTATCAGCCACGTTACTACTCTCAGGTTGCGCCACACAAAATATCCAAGCCTATCAGAACAGCACGCTCACGCTCGATATGCATGAGTTCTTCTCAGGTCAAATCGATGGTTGGGGCATGTTTCAAGGTCGCAATGGCGAGGTCAAAAAACGCTTTTACGTCGATATTGATGCCACGCACGAAGGCGATAATGTCATCGTTTTAGATGAGAAGTTCGCATGGGCAGATGGGTCAAAATCACAGCGTATATGGCGATTGATCAAACAAGCTGATGGTAGCTGGAAAGGCACAGCAGGCGATGTCATTGGCGAGGCAACAGGGGAAGTGGTTGGCAATACCTTGCATTGGAATTACTTGTTAGAGCTACCCTTTGAAGATAAAACCTACAAAGTGAATTTTGATGACTGGATGTATTTGGTTGATAAAGACGTCATGCTCAATCGCTCAGTCATGAAAAAATTTGGCGTAGAGCTGGGTAGCGTCACCTTGAGTATGCATCGCAATAACGAGAGCAATGATTCTAAATAAGTTTATAAAGGGCAGAGTGAGTTGATGAGTCAGTAACTGGTAATAGTATTAATTCGCTTAATAAAATGGCAAAATAGCAATATCATGGTTTTTTAAACCCAAAAATTATAATATATATCTAAACGACATAGATTGTCGTCTTTAATAGATAGCTTGTAGATATTCCAATAAAAATTGATTACAGTAAAATCATTAATGAATGCGCTTAGCTGCACAATCATTAAAGCGATTCATAAAATTATTCATAAGTAAGAGGACGGTATCATGCGCGGAGTTAATAAAGTTATCATCATCGGTAACCTTGGAGCAGACCCTGAGGCACGTCAATTTAATAACGGCGGTAGCGTGACCAATATCTCGGTTGCAACGTCAGAGCAGTGGACCGACAAGCAAAGTGGCGAAAAAAGAGAAGCGACTGAATGGCATCGTATTTCTCTATTTAATCGTTTGGGTGAAATTGCCGCGCAGTATTTGCGTAAAGGCAGTAAAGTTTATATCGAAGGCAGTTTGCGTACCCGTAAATATCAAGATCCCAATGGTCAAGACCGTTATATCACTGAGATTCGTGCTGAGCAAATGCAAATGCTAGATGGTGCGACTGGTGGTCAAAGTGATAATAGCTTTGGCGGTCAAAATCAGGGTCAAGGTGGTGGCTATGGCAATCAAGGTAGTCAAAGCAATCAAAACAACTTTGGTCAGCAAGCAAACAATCAGCCAGCACAGCAAGGCGGTTACAACCAGTCAGCTGCTCAAGGTGGTCAAAACAGCTTTAACAATCAAAGCGCACCTGCTCAGCAGAATCAATTTAATCAACCTGCGCAAAAGCCTGCACAGTCAAAGCCGACAGCAATGCCAGACGGTCCTGTCGATGATGATATTCCGTTCTAACTTATACAATAACAATATGTTGTATACTTAACCATTTTGAGGATATACCTTAGAATTATCTGTTAAGAGTAATCTATAGAAGACCCTGCAATGGCAGGGTTTTTTTTATGGCTAATGATAAATGACTTAAAAAAATAAATTTTCTATAGTGCCCATAAAGGTCGTATGAGAGTGAGCGCGTTAAGAAAGATTGACTTTGTCAATTACGATATTATCTCGCTAAAAAATTAAAACGTTTGTTGGTTTTTATAGTTGCGTCTTGATGGTTATTTGAAAAAATAGAAAATTAATTATTGGTCGGCAAACAATTTAGTAAGAAGATAAAGCGGATAAACAGTAGCCTGCCTCATTGAGTTTATCGATTTTTTTATTCTCATTATTTTATCAAATTTTATATTGAAATTTATGAAAACTACCTTTCATATCCTATATAGACCGTCTGTTCTATTGGATTTAATTAGTGCTAACGGTTCATTAAGTGGGTTGATATAATCCACTCGAATCAATAATTCAAACAATATTAAATGTGGGGCTTTGACCCCTGCCGTCAATCCCGTAGACTTAAACTTGGGAGATTTTAGTTACGCAGCCTGACGATAATAATCAAACCACACCTGTCTTGGCGATTTATAGGCCAAACCCTTTTGAATCCTCGTTTGGTTGTAGTACAGCTCAATATAGCCAATGATATCGCTGATGGCTGTAAACCTTGTTTTATAGTCTTCGTGATATACCAGCTCGTTCTTTAAAGTGCCCCAGAAGCTTTCTATGGGTGCATTGTCGAAGCAATTACCTTTAGCGCTCATTGAGCCTGTAAACTGATGCTGTTTGATAATCTTGTGGTAGGCATGGCTACAGTACTGACTGCCTCTGTCAGAGTGAACTATTAGCTCTTTGCTGGGCCGTTTGTTCTTGATGGCCATGTTCAATGCTTTGCATATTAGATCAGCGGTCATACGTTTGTTAATGGCATAGCCAACCAGCTCTTTAGTGTATAAGTCTTTAACCCCTGCTAAGTACAGCCAACCCTCATTCGTCCAGATATAGGTGATGTCACTGACCCAAGACTCATTAGGACGCTTAGCATCAAACTGCTGATCCAACACGTTTGGATAAACCATTTTATTATGGTTTGAGTCTGTAGTGACTTTAAAGCGTTTATGGCGACGGCATTTTATGCCATGTTCTTCTTTGATACGTCTGACCATGTACAAGCTAATATCATGGCCTTGCTCTATGAGCTTTGCATGCAGTCGCTCAACACCATAGCGCTCACGAGTTTCTCTGTGAGCAGCCCTAACCAGTAGCTCAGACTGATTACGATGTATCTGTTGGTCACTGATATCACGACTCAGCCAGTCGTAATAACTTGATGGCTTAACACTTAGCACACGGCACATAGTGGTGATGCTAAAGAAGTGCTGATTATCTTTGATAAAGGCGTACCTGACTAACTGTGCTTTGCAAAGTACGCCGTGGCCTTTTTTAGGATCTCTCGCTCCTCTTCGGCAACTTTAAGTTGTCGCTTGAGCTGCTTTATTTCTTGAAGAGCCGTCATAAGATCAGGATCGTATTGAGCTGTTCCTACAAGTTTGCCTTGATTAGCTTTGTTGTTCCAGTTCGATAAGGTTTGCATGGCGATACCAAGCTGCTTTGCGGTCGTTGAAATATTGCCGTTGTTGTCTGCTATCTTTTTAACAGCTTCGGCTTTAAATTCGTCACTGTAGGTTCTTACTTTCTTGGTCATGATAAACTCCGATTAATACGCTTAGTTTACCAAGTTTACTTGTACGGTTTCTTCAGCATAGCTCACTTTGATTTAAAGTAATTTTTATTAACCAATAAAAAGTCAAAATTTGACTGTTCAATGGCTGAAATAATAAAAATTCATCTGGTCGACCGCTTACGATAGGGTTGGTTCAATGTGAAAGGTTAAAGCTGTCACGCTTTTATAATCAATTGACTATAAAAGTGCCCACCTTACTGCTAGTGCTGAGTACAAAGAATGAAAGATGGTGATGTGTTTCAAAAAACTGATTTGGGTAGAGAAGAGATTAAATCTCAGAGTCTCGGCATATTGCCGCGTGAAGCGAGAACATTGCTCATTATGATCGATGGCAAACGCACGTATCAAAGCTATCTTGATACGCTTGATCGTAGCAAAATGTTTGCCGATTTTGGCGGTGTTGCACCACTATTTGAGTTGCTGTTAGGGCTTGAGTGCATAGAGATAGTGGGCGCTGATAATGCTGCCTCTCAAATGTCCACTGCGCCGCAAGCATCGACGGCTTATCAGTCTCAATCATCGTCGTCTGAAAGAAATATTGAGACAGAGTTTGATCGCACCTTTAATGATAAAGGTCTCAATAAAATGGCAGCATTAGGTAAGAAATCAATCAGTAGTATTTTCAAGGCTAGGTTGTCTGGTGCGAGCTACGAAACGATAAAGTCAGAGTTGGCCAACTATATTGAGAAAAACGCCCCACCAGTAGAAGCTTGGGGTTACTTGTTGAGTTTAGAACAATGCGCGGATAGCTCGCAATTATTGAGCTTGGTCAAAGAAATACAGAGCACCAGTAGCAGTAATTTATCGCGCGGCATGAATGATTTTATCAAAAAAATTCAACGTTAATATATACGCGACTTATGTTATAAAAAAATGACTTATACCACAAATACTCGGTTATAAAAGACAGTAGCTGGGTAGTGATAGGTGAAAAATTTAGCAAACTAATTGGAGTGTTTTGTGGAATCAGCTGAGCTTTCAGAATTAAATCGCCTAAAAATGCATCATGGCGAGCATATTATTCTACGTTTAACTTATATTAGCCGTTATAACACCGACAATCCTAAAGGTGAAGTAACGCGCATCCTGACACAAGCTCAGCAAAACAATGAGCGCAATGGTATTACGGGTGCTTTGGTGTTCAATCACAATTATTTTTTGCAAAGTATTGAAGGGGCGAGACCCGTCATCAATGAATTGCTCAGAAAACTGGTTAAAGATGATCGGCATCATGCCTTACAAATCATCGAATGCCGTGAAGTAGAGCTGCGCCATTGGAGTAAATGGTCAATGAAATATTTGATTCCGAGCGATGAAAACAAAGGACTTGCGCTCAAATTTTCGACAGGTACTCAGTTTAATCCTTATTTGATGAACACCAATCAAATCATGATGTTGATTGAGACGTTATCAGACCTTCAAGAGCAAGAAGCAGTGAGCGCCGCTACGAAAAAGAAACCATGGTTTTCTATTGGCTAATTGACTGATATTTATAAACGCTAAAAAACCATCACATCCATGATTTTTTATAAGAGATAAGATATGACATCAGCAATGGAAGATGCGCACATTTTGATGAGCATGACATACGCTAGCCGTGCCAACCCAGATGTATCGGCCAACGACTTCAACGAAATCTTGCAGCAAGCACAATTAAACAACGCCGCCAATGGCATTACTGGTATGCTGACATTTAATAAAGATTATTTTTTGCAAACCATTGAAGGGCCAAGAGCACAGATCAATCGTCTGTTATATAGTTTAATTGCTGATCCGCGTCATCATGACTTACAGGTTATTGAGACACGTGAGTTAAAACATCGAGCATGGTCTAAATGGTCCATGAATTATGCTTCCCCGACTGAAAAAAATGCGGCGATTTATTTAAAATATTCGACAACGATTGATTTTAATCCCTATTTATTGAGCGCCGAAGCAGCCTATAACTTGATGAATGAGCTTAGTGATCAGCATGATTAATCAATGGCGATTTTGACTAATCGGTAGGTATATATGGAAACAATCGGTTGCTATTTTTTTATGGATTTATGTTTGCTGAGTTATTCGTTTAACCGCTTTTAGGACATTGTTTATAGAGACTGATTTTATCTTAAAATTAATAACTGTTTACGAATAACTATAGTAGATATTTTATAAAAGTGGTACAGTAGTTTTAAAACAAGCGAAAAGTAAAAAGATTATGACTTATTCAGCAGACTTCCGTGCTCAAGTGATTAAAAGTGTCGAACAACAAGATATGAGTATCAGACAAGCTTGTGCATTTTATGACATTAGTAAGGCCACGCTACAGAATTGGCTCAAAGATCCTAGTATTAAACTCACTCGCAATAAACCACCCAGTAAAATACCTAACGAAGCTTTATTAAAAGATGTTGAACAGCATCCAGACGATTACATGTACGAGAGAGCACAGCGTTTTGGCTGTAGTAAGTCGGGCATCGAGGCCGCTTTAAAACGTCTTGGTATCAGTCAAAAAAGACCTTAGAGCATCCAAAAGCTTGCCCATTAAACAGAGCTAAATATCTAAGTAAACTGGGCGACTACATCGCTCAAGGCTATTCAATTGTATACATGGATGAGAGTGGCTTCGAGGCTGAGACCATCCGCTCTCATGGCTATGCACCTATTGGTACCCCTTGCATCGATAGCTATAACTGGCAAGGTAAAAACGCACCAATGTTATTGGTGCCTTATATGAAAAGCGTTATTTGCACTTGATTACTTCGAAAAGAATATCAATGGCGACATATTCTACAACTGGTGCAAAAACACGCTAATACCAAGTCTTAAAATAAAATGCGTAATCGTCATGGATAACGCCAGCTTTCATAAACGCGTTCAGAGATTACTCAACAGGCATGGTCATCGCTTGTTATTTCTACCGCCTTACAGCCCTGATTTAAACCCTATTGAAAAAAATGGGCACAGGCTAAGTTTCTACGACAAGGGTGGATGGAGAATAATTTACCTAAGCTGTTTCATGATATGGGTTGTACCAATTTTATTCTGGATTGACTATATTAAATAAATAGTGGTTTTTCATTTACCCGATTTTACTATTCACTGACCTTTGTTATAGAAGATATAATAATCTACTGTTGTGATAGCAAGGTTTTTTGTTTATATTATCTACGCCCTTAGGTATTGTGGCTAACAATATTTTATTTGGTTGAAAAAATATCGATTTGTGACATTCATCGTTGTATTTAATGATGAATAGGTCATTCTTAGTCCTTAATAGTGAATAATGTCTATTAAGGTTATATTTTTTATCTTACAGTTGGATTTATTATGAGCAAAAATACCGCCATTGATTTAGAAAACCTGAACGTTGATGAGCTACGTGCCATCACTGAAAATGCTCAGCAGCTTATTGCCAAAAAACAACATCAGCGTTTGTATGACGCTTATATGCAGTTTGAGAAAATTGCAGAAGACAGCAATGCCTCTATCGAAGAAATTCTAAAAGCTGGTGAAACGCTAGAGAAAAAACGCAGCATCAAGTATCGCAATACTGACAACAACGAAGAAACATGGACTGGCCGTGGTCGCAAGCCAACGTGGTTGGTTGAAGCGCTAGCAGCAGGTCGTAGTATCGAAGATTTTGCCATCTAATAGTGTAGTGGTTAACAAGATGATGTCGGTTTAGATTTAGCAAGGTACAATTTTTATTAAAGGCTATTTAAAATAAGCGCTCGTCTAAATAAGAGCTTGTTTAAATAAGTCCTGTTTTGAACAAGCACCATGTTACATCTACTCTGATCATTGGGCTTGTTTCTCATGATTTGTGTGCAATCATAGCGTTTGATCGTGATAGTCCTTTCGTCTTAGAAGCTGATAAAAGCCAGTATCTTTATTGCCATTATTTTGGTAAAAAGATACTGGCTTTTTTTTCTGTCATCTGTATGCCATTGTTTGTTATGATAATGACGTTTTTGTCTTATATAAGAGTTATGCAACCGTGCCCCAAGTATCTGCGTCGTCTCATAAGCGCCCTCGTAAGCTGTGGTGGCTGGTTGGGTTTGTATTATTTGCATTATTTGCTGTATTGCAAATGCCAGCGGCGTGGCTGCTTGAAAAGTATGCTCCCGAAGCGCCTTATGTACAGCATGTGTCGGGTAATTTATGGCAAGGCTCCGTTATCTGGCAGATGCCTTTAGCAGCCAAACCGCTCACAGGTACGGCAGAATGGTCGTGGCAGCCATGGCATTTGTTATTGGGTAAGATAAGTGCAGAGGTCGATATCACTTCAGCACAAACCCGTCTCAATGGACAAGTAAAAATAGGCGCCAACTCATGGCAAGTGGATAATATGAGCGGCAAGATAGCACCTGAGACGTTGGCAAATTTGGTTGATTGGCAATTGCCCAATACACCGATTCAGGTCAATAATGTCTCGCTTGGCCGTCAGTCTGGCTCAAGTGCCGCCGCAGAAAACGCTTCAACAAAAAATCCATCTGGTTTTACTCAAGCCGATGGTCAGTTGACATGGGTCGGCGGCGAGATAGGCTATCCTAGCGGTGGCAAGGTTTTTTATCTGACCATGCCTGCGATGCGTGCTGAGTTAAGTGCCGAGCAAAAAAACAATAAAAACCTGCTCCATATCAATTTATTAAACAATCAAGATAAGCGCTTGGGCGACTTATATATCGATGGCGATAATATGTTGGATGTCAGTTTGACGCAGCGTTTATTAGAAAGTATGCCTGAGTATAAAGGGCAAGCACCCCAAGATACCCCAGTCGTCAGTGTGCGTCAGCCGCTGCTAAATGGGCTGGGGACACGCTAGATGATGAATGTTTCTACAACTTTAAAACCTGTGCTTAACACCCTTAATCGATTCTCAGGTTGGGTATTGTTATTGGCTGTTGCTTGGTTATGTTGGACAGCGGCTCGATTACTATGGTTGTTGCTCGCAGCACCATTGGCACCGATGTTGCCACCAACACCTTTGCAAAATACATCGGCATCTGGCAAGGACTATAGTGGATTATTTGCTATTTTTGCAGATCCTGATCCTATTGCAGCAGCAGTGCAGCCACCGCCCAATGTCAATCTAAAAGGGGTTCTGTTAGCAATGCCAGAGAGCATGTCCTCGGCACTACTGGATGTCAATGGTGAAGTGAAAAACTATCGAATCGGTGATGCGCTAAAAGACAGTGGCTATACCCTTGTCGCTGTCGACTGGAACTCGGTTGTCATCGCTGATGCTAGCGACAAGCAAACCGTCATTAGCATGCCAGCCGCGATGCCGTTAGACCAAAGTGACATGATCGCAGGTGCCGTCAGTAATCAGCGCTTGCCAGAGAACAGCATGTTGCCAAACGCCCCTCAGCCTACACAAAATACTGAGGAAGAGTCCGCTGCGACAGGCAATGACAGTAGCCCGCAATCTGCTATCGATGAGGCGGTCACAGAATTGCAAGAAAACCCCGCCAGTTATTTGAGTAGGATGGGGGTTATGGCAGCAGGAGAAAGCTATCAAGTGACGCCTGCAATGCCAGCAAAGCTGCGTAATCGCCTAGGGCTTGAGCCAGGTGATAAAGTGCTAACGGTTAATGGTCAAAGCGTGGGTAGTAATCCTGCCCAAGATGCTAGTGTGCTGCAACAGGTACAGCAATCAGGTGAGGCGCAAATAGAGGTGCAACGCGGCGATCAAGTCATTACCATTCGTCAGCAGTTTTAAGCAAATAAGTTTTAAGTAAACAAGTATTTAGATAGTGCCACTTAAATAATGCCATTGTGGGCAGAATATTAAGTGAGCAAAGCAATCATTGAGCACCTTAGCACACAATAAATCCAGTACATACTAAGCGACATCACTGTAGGTAATCATCAATATGGTAAGTTTTCATAATTTTTCAGTCACGCCTCTGTACCATGTTTTGCAGCGCCTGATGCGCCTGTGTCGTCCTCTTTGCCTCGCCGTACCATTATGGGCTGCCAGTACGGGTCTTGCGAGTGCTGAGAGCTGGAAAGTCAACTTACAAGATGCCGATATCAAAGCCTTTATTAATGAGGTGGCAACCATCACTGACCAAAACTTTGTCCTTGATCCACGTATTAATGGCAATGTGACGGTGATTTCTAACAAAGCCTTGTCGCGTGACGAAATATATCAGCTGTTTTTGAGTGTGATGCAAGTCAACGGTATTGCAGCGATTGACTCGGGAACGACCATCAAATTGGTGCCAGATAATGTCGCCAAACAATCTGGCGTGGCTGTTGATTTACGCGGTGACAGTGTTGGTGAGGCGTTAGCTACTCGTGTTATTTATTTAACCAATACCCAAGCCGCAGAAGTGCTGGGTGTCATCCGTCCGCTTATGCCCCAATCAGCTCATGCCGCTGCCGTGCCTGGTGTCAATGCCTTGGTATTGTCCGATCGTGCAGATAGTCTTAATCAGCTGACGTCGCTCATCCGCGATTTAGATAGCAACGTCAATGACAGTTTGCAAGTGATACCACTACGTCACGTCGATGCTGAACGTATGATGGAATTGATTAGCGCCTTGGTTGCAAGCGCTGGTAGCGGGCAAGCACAAGGTGGTAATAACCAGCTTAAAGTCATCGCTGACACCTCTAGTGATAGATTGTTGGTGAAAGGCAGTCCGGAGATGATTGCTAAAGTCAAAGAGATGGTCAATCAATTGGACACCACGCCTACAAGGCGTTTGAGTGGTCTGCGCGTCTTTCGATTAAAATACGCCAGTGCAGGTCATATTGCAGATATGCTACGCGGATTGCTCGCCAATCAATCTATTAATAGCGCTGGAGCAACGTCCTCGTTAGAGTCGGCATCATTGAACGATTCCAGTAGCACAGGCGCTACCTTGACTAATGAGTCTAGCACTAACACGACTAACAACGCGTCGACCTCAGCGACCTCTGGTGCCAATTCGAGTAGTACTGGTACAGGTGTTGGCGGGCGACCTTTTAGTATTATCGCTGATGAAACCCAAAATGCCGTTATCGTTAATGCAGCACCTGAGCTGATGTTTGAGATTGAAGATGCGGTCAATCAGTTGGACAGTCGCCGCGCGCAAGTATTGATTCAAGCGGCTATTGTAGAGGTGTCAGGTGATGATGCGACCCAGCTTGGTGTGCAATGGGCGCTTGGCAATGCCAATAGCGGCTACGGAGTCGTAAACTTCAATAACGTAGGCGCGAGTGCTACAGCACTTGCTGCCGCGGCGTTGGGTGGCGGTGCCGCCAGTATCAGTGCAGCAGCAGGCTCGATAGCTGGTGCTTTGATTGGTATTGGTGATAGCAGTAAAGACAGTCAGGGAAACACCCAGTTTTATGGGGCTATCTTGCAAGCACTTGATTCTTCTACCAGTGCCAATCTGCTGTCTATGCCATCAATTTTGACATTGGACAACGAAAAAGCCAGTATTTTAGTGGGTCAAAACGTGCCTTTTGTGACAGGTTCCTTTACCACCAGTGGCAACGATTCTAGCAATCCCTTTCAAACCATTGATCGTCAGGATATTGGTATCAACCTAAATGTCATTCCTCATATTGGCGACAATGGCACCGTACGCTTGGAGGTCTCGCAAGAAGTCTCATCCGTCGTGCCTGGTAGCACTGGAAATGCTACTGGTTTGGTGACCAATAAAAGCCTCATCAATACGACGATTCTGGCTGATGATCAGCAGACCATTGCTCTCGGTGGCTTGATGCGTGAAAACAGCACCACACGCCAACAGAAAGTCCCTGGCTTGGGTAATGTGCCAGTCATTGGTCGACTGTTCCGCTCTGACAATGACACGACGCAAAAAAGTAATTTAATCATATTTTTACAGCCAACCATTTTACGTGATGGCAGGGCAGTCGCCAGTGTCACCGAACGCAAATTTAACCAAATGCGCGTCCTGCAGTTGGTCATTGATAAAAACGGTACCATTAAACAGCTGCCATTGAGCGGTACGGAAGGTTGGAATGGCGATGTTAGCGCAGATTATGAATTGATGCCGCTCAATCCCCTTGTTCCTAAGCGCGATCAGACACCAAAGTCTCAGTCTCAAGGTTTTACCAAAGTAGACAGTCCTAATAATGGTATGACAACTTACCCTTTAAACCGTTAAGCACTCAAAAAAGCGCTTTATTAATGATAGGTTAATAAAGCGCTCGCCTTCTATTCTTATAGCATATAGAGACACGGTGTACTAAATAAACTACGCCGTACATTAGCTTGCGTATTCATAACACAGATAAACATAGCAGTTTTTATATCGCAGTATACTAATGAGTAATTGAGTAGTAAGTATGAACACTTGCTGATAAATATAGCAGATAATGATATAAAGGTAGGGGTGGAAGCAATGACACATCATAAAAATGCTAAAAAGTGGTTTTTATTAGCAGTCGCTGCCACCGCCTTATTGATGATTCCTCGGCGTAGCAGTCGACAAGCTGATACCAGACCGTTAGATGAGCACAATGTATCAGATGAGCACAATGTATCAGATGAGCACTCAGATGAGCACAATGTAAAAGCCAATCATGATAATACTAATAGGGCATGTTGAAGGTCTCTTTACTTATCAAAAGCTCTTTTGTTGATTGGCATTTTTTAACTGTAGAAATCATTTTAAATAAAGTTGCCATTCTAAAGTGTTCATTGATGTGGTTATTGCTACAAAATGACAAATAATGTCTATTGAATGACAAATCACGGAACGCCTCGCTGAAAACTATTAATTTTGGAGTCTATCAATGACCCCTATCGATTCACCTAAGATGATCAAACAGCCCTTACCTACTATTTATCCTCTCATAGACAAGCATACTCATTTTGATGCCCCTATATTTGATGATGATAGAGAAATACTGATGCAGCAGGCTCACAATCAGGGAGTGCGCCATCTGATATTAGTGGGTTATCTATATCAGCATTTTGAGCGGATGTATGAGACTGAACGCCTGTTAAATACGCTGTCATTACCTACGACAGCCAATGTCGATAGACAAAAAGTGTCAAATTTTAGTAGCCATATTGCGGTCGGTTTGCATCCTTTTTATATCAAACAGCATACTGACGATCATTTAATCGCTATGGCAAAAAGGATTGCTGATAAACGCCCATTAGCAATCGGCGAGATTGGTTTAGACACCTTCACTGAGGCGATGAAAGCGCCTGACATGTTTGCCAAACAAGTACGATTTTTTAAGGCACAATTGGACATGGCGGTGACTCATCAGCTACCAGTGATGCTGCATATTCGTAAAGCACATGCAGAAGCGTTGACCATACTAAAAGCGCATGATTACGATGCACACAAACTTGGCGGTATCGCGCATAGTTTTAGTGGTGGGACGCAAGAAGCCAAAGCATTTGTTAAGTTGGGATTTAAGCTTGGGGTTACCGGTCAAATCACTAATCCCAATGCCAAGAAACTGCGCCGCGCCATTCAAGCAGCGGTTGATAGCTATGGCGTTGAATGTTTGGTGATAGAAACGGATTGCCCTGATATGACGCCTATCATGTGCCAAATATCTGACCCTGATTCATCAGTGCCAACTCAAAAATCAGACAGTGCACGAGCCGTACATAATAGAAATGTACCTGCCAACTTGCCATGGGTGTTGCTAAGCTTGAGTGAGTTGCTCAATGTACCACCCGCCAGTTTTGCTAAGCAATTGTGGCACAACAGTTGCAGTGCTTTGCAAACAAAATGGGATTATCCGCTGTCGTAGTGCCACATATTTTAGTCACTGACGGTTTATTGTATGGCTAGCCATTGATATGATAGTGAATGAAATAGCCGTGAATAAAGAAATTGACGTAATATAAGCGTCACCAAAATAATTTAAAAGAGCATTTAATCTGTTATGAGTGAAATAAAACCATTTGAGCAAATAATGACAGAGTCCATTGGCACCGAAGACGTTACAAAGACAGAAGAGCTGAGCGAAGACAATGTGCAATATGAGCGCCGTTTTCAAGGTACGCGCACTCTTTATGGTACGACAGCTGTCACTACTTTTGCCGATGCGCATGTATACGTTATTGGCGTCGGAGGCGTTGGTTCTTGGGCAGCTGAGGCTTTGGCAAGAACGGCAGTGGGCACTATTACGTTGATCGATTTGGACGTATTGGTTGCGTCCAATGTCAATCGGCAGTTGCCTGCACTAGACAGCACCTTTGGTGAGAGTAAAATTGCAGCGATGGCCACCCGTATTCGTGAAATTAATCCCAAAGTAACGCTAAACTTGATCGATGATTTTTTAACTGTAGAAAACGTCGCCACTTTATTGCCAAGTCGCGATGAAGCAAAAGCCGCTGTTGCTCAAGGCAGACCTATGGTTATTTTGGACTGCGTAGATGATATGAATGCCAAGCTTGCCATCGCGCTACATTGTCGTTTTAATAAATTAAAATTGGTGTGTGCAGGCGGCGCAGGTGGCAAGATAGACCCTAGTCAGATTAGGGTGAGTGACTTGCGTGACAGTTACCAAGATCCTTTACTTGCCAAATTACGCAATAAGCTGCGCCACGAAAAAGGCATTAATAGTACACTAAAAGAAAAGTTCGGGATCAAATGTGTCTACTCTACAGAGCCACCACGTGTAGATAAGAGTTGTCAGACAGGCGGTTTGCAGTGTGGTGGTTATGGCTCAGCAGTAGTGGTCACATCGGTGGTTGCGATGATTATGGTGAGTGAAGCATTACAGTTATTAATAAAACAGGCGGGCATCAAGCCGAGCGTCTGATCTTATTTAATGGAGTCTATCTTGTCTATATTGAACGCACCTAAACACAGCTACCCAGTAGCGGCAGATGAAGTAGAACGCATCAATAAGCTTAGGAAGTATCAGGTGCTCAACGACAATGATGAGCCTGCATTTAAGCGTCTAATTGATCTGGCGAAGCTGTTTTTTGATGTACCAGTTGTGACCATCACTTTCATGGATGAAGAAACACAGTATCTAAAATCTGTCCAAGGACTGGGCGGTGTTTGCCGCACGACGCGTGAAGTGGCTATTTGCAATTATACCGTGCTTTCTAACGACGTCTTTGTAGTACCGGACTTAACTAAAGACAGTCGCTTTAGCCACAATCCCCTAGTGACAGAATCGCCGTACCTACAGTTTTATGCTGGTGCGCCAATTATCTTGCATGAGGATAATAAAAGCTATCGTTTGGGCTCGCTGTGTGTGATGGATATGAAGCCCAATCATGACTTTGATGAGCAAAAAGCAAAGGTGTTGGCTCAATTTGCGATGATGGCGGCAGATGCCTTGCAGCTACAGGATAAGCAGCGTGATGCCAAACATGCCAATGAGATGAAATCAGACTTTTTGGCCAATATGAGTCATGAAATCCGCACACCGATGAATGGCATTATTGGTATGGTGGAGATGCTTGGTGAGACCAAACTTAGCAGTGAACAACAAGAATACGTGGACAATATCAAAGTTTCCAATGAGCATTTGATGGCGATCATTAACGGGATTTTAGATTTATCGAAAGTAGAATCTGGGAAAATGACCATTGATTCTATTCCTGTCAACTTATCCGCATTATGTAATGAGGTGGTCAGCCTCTTTGCTGTCAAAGCACGTCAGCGAGGGCTCATTTTAGACTACCATTATACCGAGTCGTTATCGCCCTATGTGCAAGGCGATCCGGTACGCCTCAAACAAATTTTAGCAAACCTTGTTAATAATGCGATTAAATTCACTCGTGAGGGCGGGCGAGTCACTATTGATGTCAAACATGTACCCAATTGTCATTGTGATGGTTTTGACGACGACAGCGCTGACCAATATCGCGCCCAAGGTATTTCAGCAAGTGATCTCAGCAAAATAACGGCTCAAGAAGCTATCAGTAATACCATCTATCATGAAGTCATGCCCCTGTGCATTGAAGTCACAGATACAGGCGTCGGTATCAAAGCTGAGTCATTGGATGCGATATTTGATGCTTATGACCAAGCAAATAAATTCACCCACCGTCTTTATGGTGGCACAGGTCTAGGACTCTCGGTTTGTAAGTCTTTGGTTGATTTGATGGGCGGTTATATCGATGTGGATAGCGAAGTGGGTGTGGGCACTACGTTCAGTGTTTTATTACCGCTACCGACTATTGATGAAAACCAGTATGAGATGTGGCAAGAGTCAAATGACTTTACGATGATTGAGCCGACCCATGAGCGTGCTGGTCATATATTGTTGGTTGAAGACGATACCGTCAATGCCATCATCGCTAAAAAAGCCCTGAATAATAGTGGTCATACGGTCACGCATGTCACTGATGGGCAGCAGGCTATTGAAATTTTTGCGCTCTCACCTGAGCGTTATGATGTCATTTTAATGGACCATCATATGCCTATTTTAGATGGCGTACAGGCCACTATTAAATTGCATGAACTCTATGATCCTCAATCATTACCACCTATTATTGCGTTGACCGCCAATGCAATGGATGGTGAGCGTGAAAAGTATTTAAAAGTTGGGATGCAAGATTACTGTACCAAGCCTTTTAAACAAGAGCAGTTGAATGCATTGGTACAATATTGGCTGATACAGAAACACTCATCAGCAGAGTAGTGTTTTGGTAGATATTTATAGAAGGTTATCCATCATCGCTGTCATCAATAGCGACAGTTCATCCACTATAAAAAACCACAGCGTTAACCTTGTTTGACATACTTCATATGAATTTTACTCGGTTGTTTTGGAATACTTTTCAATCAAATTAACTACAGAGACAATATCAAAGACAATATTCATAAATAAAAAAAGCTGAACCGCTTTATCAGTGGTTCAGCTTTTTTGTGGAATAACAGCTAGAGGCTAACTGTTAAGTTCTATTATGTAAGTTCTATTATATCGAGCGCTATGACTTTTACATACTATTGGCTAACGCGAGTTTGATAGTCACCTGTGCGAGTATCAACACGTACGATTTCTTCTTGTTGTACAAATAATGGCACACGGACGACAGCACCTGTCTCTAACTTGGCAGGTTTGCCGCCACCACCTGAAGTATCACCACGCACACCAGGATCTGTTTCAGTGATTTGCAACTCAACAAAGTTAGGCGGTGTTACTGAAAGAGGAGCACCGTTGAATAAAGTGATGGTACATAGTGCATTGCTATTTTCTTTTAGCCACTTTATTGAATCGCCCATCGCTGTTTTGTCCGCTTGAATCTGCTCAAAACTTTCAGGGTGCATGAAATGCCAAAACTCACCATCGTTATATAGATAGTTCATTTCAGTGTCCATGACATCAGCAGCTTCTAAGCTATCGCCTGACTTAAAGGTTTGTTCCAATACTTTACCACTACGAAGGTTGCGCAATTTAACACGGTTAAAGGCTTGACCTTTACCTGGTTTGACAAACTCATTTTCAAGAATGGCACAAGGGTTGCCATCGAGCATGACTTTTAGACCAGCTTTAAATTCATTAGTAGAAAAACTTGCCACAAGAAACTCCTAGGGGTTATAAATAGGGTGGTAGATAAGGGAATGAATAGCTAGCTGCGTTAAAATCGCTTATTACGCTAAGTGTTTAAAGGATAGGTCGTATGCTTTGATAGGCTACGCACTAAGCGCGTATAATAGCGACTTTTGGGCACAGGTATTAGGTTGTCATGATAAACCATTTAATCACACAAAAAAACTGGCAAACGCAATTATCCGAGGCCATTACCTCTATCGATGAGCTGTTAAGCATCCTAAAGCTAGAATCATTGCGTGCAGAGGTTTATGTACCTAAGCATTTTGAGCTGCGCGTACCACGTGGATTTGTGGCAAAAATGAATATCGGCGATAGCAATGATCCTTTACTGAGACAAGTATTGCCTGATCAGCGCGAGCAAATCAAGGTAACGGGCTATGTGGCAGATCCCTTGAGCGAGAATACGCAAAACCCAGTCAAAGGTATGCTGCATAAGTACCAATCCAGAGTATTATTGACCGTGACAGGTGCTTGTGCCATTCATTGTCGTTACTGTTTCCGTCAGCATTTTGACTATAGTGCCAATATGCCGACGGCTGATGCCAAAGAAAATATCATTGATTACATTACCGCACACCCTGAGATTAATGAGGTGATTTTGAGTGGCGGTGATCCACTGAATGTAACAAATAGACGCCTGTTTGCTTGGCTAGATACTTTAGAGTCACTCCCGCAATTGACCACTATTCGCTTACATACGCGCTTGCCGCTGGTCATACCAGCGCGTTTGGATGATGCGTTATTGACCAGACTGTCTCAAAGTCGCTGTCATATTGTGATGGTCATCCACTGTAATCATGCCAATGAAATCGATGCCTTAACAGCAGAGCATCTGCAACGTGCTCGAGCGGCTGGCATAACGTTATTGAATCAAGCGGTGCTATTAAAAGGCATCAATGATAGCGTTCCTGTTCAAACGCAATTAAGCCAACGTTTATTTTCTGCTGGTGTGTTGCCTTATTATTTGCACGTTCTGGATAAAGTGGCTGGTGCCGCACATTTCGATAATGATGAGCGCTTCGCAATTGAGCTGTATTGGTCATTGTTGGCAGCACTCCCTGGTTATTTGGTACCCAAGCTGGTCAGAGAGCTACCAAATAAACCTTTCAAAGTACCGATTGATATTTACAATGATCGTTAATATAGGCACTATGGTATATTGAAAAATTAGTGAACAAAGCGTGGTTTTTAGAAGATGGGCGTGCGGTTAGATGATGCTATAGAGCTTAATCGTTACTAAAAATGGGTGCTGTCGATTTTGATGGTTGCTGCTGATTTGTATCTTTTATCTTGTATTGTTGCATACGGCATGGTTGAATATTTGCCTCCTGCCAAGTTACTCAAGGTTACTAGGAATACTGATGATAACTTTATCGACGTTTCAAGAGCACCTATCTTCTACAGAGGCATTGCCAGTAGCTTCTAAGCGATCCGCTAATGGCCAAGAAGGTTATTTGCTAAAATTGTTGGCAGCGTTACCTTCGCAAACGCAAGCACAGCAAGCTGAACAATTAGCAAAAATACTTACGGTACTACGTGTGGCCAATATCGATGATTCGCAACGTCTTACCCTTATGGCGACAGTGATAGACGCCTCAGATCAGTTAATTGCCACTTTGCGACAGTCTTATATTTATGAGACAGGTGCGCTTAGCGACATTCAAATGGGTTATGTGGCTCAAATAAAGTCGCTATACTATTCAATGATTATGGTCTATGACAGAGTGATACGTCATAAAACTTCATTGCTCAATAATCAGCGAAAATACGCTGCAAGTAATGGCTGGCAGCGCTATTTTAATGGTGATAAGTCTTCATCAACGACACTCGCCATTGCTATTTACCAGACGCTGCTGATGTACCAGAAGCTATTGGGCGAAGAAGCACTGTGCTATCAAAAACCCTCATCTTACTTATGGCACAAAATCAATCAGCTGTATTATCTTGCTTATCAGTATCATGCGGCTGAGATTAATATGAGTGTTACGGCAGGCACCCAGCGTGCCAAGACGGTTCATCAGCTGTATTGCCAAATTTGTTTATACAGTCTATTAAATGTACGTGCCATGCGTCGTCCCAATATTCTGCTCGTCCAACGTTTGTTACCTGAATGGGCTAAGCATATCGTTGCGACGATTGAGCCAACCACCGAGACCCGCGTGTTCGTTGATTTACAAAGTGACAATCCGCCAACTTACCTGACGGCCAGCTCTACAATTAATCCATACGACAATCGCTATCACTGTTTATTTATAGAAATTGCCCCGCTGGTTGAGTATCTTAAACGACGCAAACAGGCTTTAGTTACGGAAGGGGGTGACGGCGTTGAGAGTCACTTGCTTAATAAAATAGCGATGACGCTCAATTACCGCTATTTACAGCCGCCGCTCACCCTAGCGACTAAACATAGTGCGAAAGAAGACGCTGTTTTGATTACAGGTTTTAATAATATTCATTATCGGGTGAGCCATTCGCATAGCTTTACCAGTTTAATCGCTATAAAAGAGTTACCAGATGAGCAGCGTCCTCGTTATGATACCGTGAATAAAAAACAAGACAGCAGCCACGTATTAGCCCGTGAAACCTTTGATCGTAATGATGATTTATCACTATTTCGCACCCTGCGACTATCATCAACAGTAGATACTTTAAATAAAGACCGCTTTCATGAAGATGTCTTTCATAAAAACAGTGTTCATAAAGACAGCCTTAACATAGTGGCTGATGAGAATGCATCTGCGATGACTGCACCGCCAGCATTACATATGATGAGCCTTTTTTTAGTCTGTCGATCTGATACAATCACGCCGCCTGATTGGTCGATGGGCGTGGCGCGCTGGCTTGATTTTGATAGTAAAAACCCGGAGATCGAGTGGCAAGTACTTGGACATCAGCTAGTGGCTTGTGGCTTGCGTTTAGAAGGTAAAGAAACGCGTAGTCGCCATTTTGTGCCAGCATTTATTCTTGGTAGAGATGAGCGACTACAAACCACTGGCACTCTGATTGTACCGACTTCTTACTTTCAGACCCATGATAGAGTCATTATGCGTATTAATAGCAAACAAACCTCTTTACGTTTGGGACAGAGGTTGCTGATTACGGATGAATTCAGCCAGTATGAGGTGGTGCAGCTGTAGTTTTTTTGAGCGTCTATGGGAAAGTTGTCAAATAGTAATGTCAATAAATGCTGGCTTAAAGGTTACTTCATTGAATTTATTATTCAATAATAGCAGTGAATAAATGTACTGAATAATGATGATAAGTTAGTCTGCAATCAGTCAAGTTATTGTCTATAATGACTGATACAGTTATGTTCGTTTATACGATGTTTTTGCTTCGCCAAGATGTCGCCTTGATTCGAAAGACGATGCCAGTCTACTAAAAACCGCTAAGCCTATCCCTGATAGTATTTTCCTTGCTGGGTTAATGCTTGGAAAAGGTGTAGGGTATCAAACATAAAAACAAGATCCAAAAGGCTTCTTATGCGCACTCAGTCCATCTTAAACCTCTTAGTCATTGATGACGATCAGCTCTATGCTGAGCGCCTTGTGCACTTACTAGGTTGCTATTATGACACCATCAATTTAGGGTTTTTGGACGATAAAGAGGAGCTGTTAAAGTCACTTCGACAACCGTGGGATGTCTTGGTGTTTGGCAATGCTTATGATATGAGTTTCACCGATGTGGTGGGCGTCGTTCAAGAGCAAAGTATTGATTTGCCTATGATCTGCCTATTCAATGAAGAGATGGCAGCGTCTGCCAATAACGATGAGGGGCTACCCGATATTATTAGCGGCACGATGGTCAAATCGCTCAAAGTAGACCAAGAGATGGTAGTAGTGATGTCTATCTGTCTACAGCATGATAATTTACGCAGTCGTCGTGAGCTTAGAACGTTGCGCCATGTTCTCTCTGAAGCAGAGCAACGCGCCAACGTATTGATTAAAAACTCCAAAAGTGCGGTCGCCTATATTGATCAGGGTATCCATATTTTTGCCAATGACCCTTATCTTCAGCTTTTTGGTTTTGAGTCGATGAATGATGCCATAGGCGTGCCTGTTGTTGACCTGATTGCAGGCGGTGATAACGTTAAGGGTTTCAAACAGTTTTTACGTCAATTTGATAAAGGTAGCCGCCAAGAAGTCGAGTTCAATTTTGAAAGTAAGCGGATGGATGGCAGTACTTTTGAAGCAAAACTACAATTGGCAGCCGCGACCTTAGATGGCGAGCCAGTGACGCAGGTTATTATCCAACAAAACCATAATAACAGTGCGGAAGTCGCTAAGCGTTTGGCAGCCGCTGAATGCAAAGACAGCCTGACAGGAATCAACAACCGCCGCGGCTTTGAAGAACAAATGGCAATCGTGTACCAGCAAGCACGTCAAGGTGTACTGACGGCTGGGCTTTTGTATATTCAGCTCGATAATGTTGGCAAAATAAGAAGCAGTCTAGGTTTGCAAGGGGTAGATGCGACCGTCAAGCAAGTCGCCTATGTGTTAGATGAGCTGATATCAGACGGGCATGTGAGTCGTTTTAGTGATACCGCCTTTACTATACTGGTCGAGGACAAGAGCACCACAGAGCTTGAAACACTGGCTAAGCATATTGGTTCACGTATCAGTGATATGCTCATTGAAGTAGACAAGCGTACGACCAGTACGACTGTTAGTATTGGTATTGTCAAAATCGAAACCAATACAGCAGAGCCAAGTATCGTGCTCGAACGTGCGATGGATGCTATCAATCAGATTATGATAGAGACCTCTAATCATGGCGGCACTTATCATTTGTACGATCCAAGCGAGCATGCCAATAGTGATGATCATGCGCTTGCCGAATCTTTAGTTGATGCCATTGCCAATAGCCGTTTTGAGTTATCTTTCCAGCCAATATATGATATTAACAATGACCGAAGCGACTTTTTTGAAGTATATCTGCGGTTGCCATTGGCGGATGCGGACAATACGATATTGACACCTGATCAATTTATGGCAGTCGCTAAGACGCATAAATTGCTCGAAAAAATAGATCGTTGGGTGCTCATCAATGCCTGTAAAAAGATCAATGAGGTACGTAAAACACATCCTGAAGCCAGATTGCTAGTGCAATTGACTAGTGCCTCATTGATAGACAAAAAACTGCCTAGTGTTGCCAGTCAGCTTATAAAAGCGGTGGGCGGTGCAGCTGGTGTGCTCACCTTGCAATTCAACGAAAAAGACGTCTCAGACCATCTTACAGTGGCAAAAACACAGTTTGCCGCCCTTAGCCAAGTCAGCTGTCAGATGGGCATCAATAACTTCGGCTCTTCTGCCAAATCCATAGAGATTGTCAGTTTTGTGCAGCCAGATATGGTGCGTTTAGCACGTAGCTATGTGGATGGTATTGATTCAGCAGACAATTTAGAAACTGTCAAATCACTTATTATGCGTACTAATGAAGTCAATGTGGACGTATTGATGCCTTATATTGAAGATGCGGCGACCATGTCCGTTGCTTGGAGCGTGGGCGCGCGCTATTTACAAGGCTATTATTTAGAAGAACCCAGCAGTACGATAAAGGTTGCGACCTAAAGTCATTGAGAGTGCGTTTGATATGCAATTATCAACAGTGCCTATTTATAGAATACTCTACACGGCTTAATAGTGCATAAATTCTTTATCGTCATACATTACAAAAGCCTTACTCAAACTGTCCTATAAGCGTTGTTTATTGGCTCGATATGCCCCAATAAATAACGTTATGTTTTTACAAACAGCTATTTAGACGTGAAGAGGGTTCCACTTTGCATGTGTTTGACCCTTACCTTATTATCTATATTGTTCACCTATAGCTGACATTCCTTAACCAAAGATTGCCGAAAATGCCCATCATTAATAAATATCAAATAAGCAGTATATTTGCTGCTGTTTTATTGCTCAGCGCTTGCGGAGAAAGTACGCCACCGGATCATCGTGCTGCTGTGACATTGCCGATCTATACGGAAGGTGATGCTGATAACGGCGCGATCATTTATCAAGACGCTTGTGGTCAATGTCATCAGCTGAATGCGGGGCTCAACAAAAAAGGTCCGCAGCTGATGAATATATACGGTGCGCCCGCCGCTGAGCTGGAAGATTACACCTATAGTAACGGGCTAAAAACATCAGGTTGGGTATGGGATGCGCAAACGCTCGACCCTTATATTGCAGATGCAGAAAAAGCCATGCTAGACTCAAAAATGCTATCAAACCCGATGCCCGATGCGCAAGAACGCGCAGATGTCATCGCTTATCTGTCAACGCTTCGTGCCGCGCCGATAACTGAAGATGACTCAAAGCAATAGCCAATCTATGGCGTGTCCTCAAGCTAAACGAAAGCGACTAAATGGGCTAAAGATGGTTAAATTTTGCCAAATCATGTCAAACAATTGGTTAATATCTTGATGGTATCTGTGCTATTTTCCTTGTTTGGCTGCCATTTATCTCATTTTTATCACCACTTTCAAAATAAGAACACGCCCTAGAAACACTAATCCCATAAGAAATGAGCCAATAATTGACTATGACCCACGCAGCTATCGATAGAGCCATTATAACACCACATCCATCAGCAGCAGAGGTGATTCATAAGCCGACCTTTAGCGCTGCCGATTATCATCACAATCAGCAAAAAATTGCCCAACTTATGGCGCAGTTAAATCATATTGTGTTAGATAAGCCGCAAGTGGTTAAGCTTGCGCTGAGTGGTATTTTGGCAGGTGGACATCTGTTACTGCAAGATCTGCCGGGTATGGGCAAGACGACATTGGCGCAAGGCTTGGCGCAATTATTAGGCTTGAGCTTTAGCCGTGTACAGTTCACCAATGATATGCTGCCAGCAGATATTTTGGGGATGAGCATTTATGATCAAAAGAAACAGCAATTTGAGTTTCGAGCAGGTCCTATTTTTACTCAGCTTTTGCTCGCTGATGAGATTAATCGCTCTAGCCCTAAGACGCAAAGCGCGTTACTAGAAGCGATGGAAGAACGACAAGTCACCCAAGATGGGCAAACCTATCCTTTGCCGCAGCCGTTTTTTGTTATTGCAACCCAAAATCCTCTACAGCAAGCAGGTGTCTATCCGCTTCCTGAATCGCAGCTAGATAGATTCTTACTATGCTTGTCGCTTGGTTATCCGTCGCCTACCGCAGAGCGTGAGCTATTAAAAGGTCAGGATCGCCGCGAGCTACTAAAAAATTTAGATGCGCTGCTTGATACTGAGGCGGTGTTGTTAGCACAGCAAGGTGTTAAACACGTTTATGTCGCGGATGTGGTCTTGGATTATCTGCAGCGATTGGTCGCAAAGACACGAGCAAGCTCCGAGTATCATGGCTTATCACCGCGTGGAGTATTGTCGCTACAGCGTGCCGCGCAGGCTTATGCGTATGTATCGGGGCATATGGAAGTGACACCTGAGGACATCCAAGCGGTGTTTGCCGCGGTCACAGATCCTCGTCTCGGTCAGCGCTTTGTCCCAGCGCATGTGACTGGTGGGCAGGCGACACAGACCATCGCACAACGTATATTGGCAGAAGTGGCTGTTGTTAGTTAAATGATGGTTATTTAAATAGTTGTTACTTCAATCACTATTATCTGAGTATTTATTTTTTAGCTGCTTGTTGTTTCATAGTGTATTTGTTTTAAAACTATCACCAATTGTGAATGAGAGTATCAATTTTATGGTAAGGATAGGGTAGTCATGAGCTTTTTGCCAAAAGCCTTAACCGTACCAGCCACTTCAGCATTAAGCCGTTGGTTTGCCTCGCGTGCGCCTAAAAGCGATAGCGCCACTCTCAATTTGCGTAACGTCTATATCTTTTTTAGCCGTGAAGGGGTGCTATATGCAGTGTTATTAATCATCACCTTTATCGCTGGCATTAACTATGGCAATAACTTGGTATTAGGTTTATGTTTTTATTTGGTCAGCGTCTGGCTTATCAGCTTTCATGTAACCTTTGCGCACATTTCAGGTCTGCAAGTACGTTTGCTTGAAGTGACTATGGCAGAAGCGGGCGCGCCTGTTTGGGTGACTTTGCAGTTGCGTAGTGAGAGCCGTCAACCAAGACGACAGTTGTTATTTAGCTTTGAGCAGACTGATGACAAGGCTAGTAGCAAGCCTAATAATAAAACAGATAAAAAAGCCCATAAAAAAATCAAACATAGCGCTGATAATAAACAGTCGATACTTGTGACACGACTGCAAGGCGAGCAAATTATTCGCTTGCCAGTACTGACGCAGAATCGTGGGCAGTTTGAATTACCACGCTTAAAAATAAAAACGGTTTATCCGTTAGGTATCATGAGGGCGTGGTCCTATGTTTATTTTGCCCGTACTGCTTGGGTCTATCCAAAACCTGAAGTGTTTGATTGGCAAGCGCAGTATGCCGTTGCCAGTCAGGAGGATTTGCCAACAGGTGGGCAATATCGGCAAGGTCAAGATGATTTTGAGCGGCTAGATAACTACGTTGAAGGCGAGTCGCTGGCACGGGTATCGTGGGGACATGTAGCACGTGGTCAAGGCATGTTGACCAAGCACTTTGCTGATCCAGTCGGTCATGAGCAAACGTTAGATTATGCGGATATGCCAGCAGCACATCATGAGCAAAAACTGGCACAACTGGCGTATGGGGCGATGAAATTAGGTGAGCTGGGCGTGACATTTCATATGCGCTTACCCAATGATACCCATTCTACTGCACCAATGGGTGAAGGCGATGGCTTTGCACAAACTTGCTTGTTAAGATTGGCGAAAGTGCCATGACCAATTTTAAAAATCACTCTTCAAATGAGACAGAGATAAACTCCGTAAGTTTTGAGCAGTTGGCACTGGGTCAAAACGTCACTGATCGTGCTCTACAGGATAGCGCTGCAAAATGGACTCGTAAGCTATTCGCCTTGCCTGCTTATTATTGGGTACTAATTGCTCAAATTACCGTTATTTTACCTCATGCGGCGCATCTGCCGTTTTGGTTGATAGGTTTTGCGGTGGTCAGCATCACCGCACAGCTACCGTCTATAAAAGCTAAGTTCAAAAAAATAGCGCATTTAAGACGTGTCTATCAAGGCATGCAAATGCTCGGCTTCTTATTGGGGCTGGCAGGTCTATGGCTGACTTACAATACAGCGTTTGGACTGGATATGGGCGTGGCGTTTTTAGTGCTCTGTCTCATCAGCAAGCTGTGGGAGATGTATAAACGGCGTGATGCTTATGTGGTCCTAAATTTATCACTATTTGTTCTTGCCGCGCTGTTTTTGATGGATCAAGGCCTTGTTACGACTTTAGAAGTGATTGTTGGTGCAATTATCATTTTATTGGCATTTATTGCGCTTAACGATGATGGCAATACTCACGGTGATGGTCGCTTGCGTACTTTGGGTGTGCTGGGTATCGGGGCATTGCCATTATTAGTCGTGCTATTTTTGTTCTTCCCGCGCTTGCCACCACTATGGTCAGTACAGCTATCAGGTCAGCAAGCAACCACTGGCGTGTCCGACAGTATGTCACCCGGTGATTTTGCCAATTTAGGACAATCGACTGAGCTGGCGTTTCGGGTAGAGTTTGCAGAGAATCGCCCGCCGCAACAGCAGTTATATTGGCGTGGTTTGGTGTTTAGCGACTTTGACGGTATTACATGGCGTCCTAGCCCTCAGCAACGACAATGGCGACCTGCACCGCAAATGCCATCTTGGATTGAGCATGCCTTTGCAACTGTTCCCGACTCAGTAAAAGTTGCGCCTACCAGCTATGAAATTATCCTAGAGCCGACGCAGCAAAACTGGCTATTTGGACTTGATTATCCTTTTGCCCAGCGCCAAGATGTCAGTATTACTTCAAACTTTACCTTATTAAAAGATCAGCCCGTCACTCAGCAGTTACGTTATGAAGTATTGCAATTTGCACCGATGCGTATTGATCCGATACTCTCTGATGAGTTGCGGCGTCTGAATCTTGCCTTGCCAGCCGACGGAAATCCGCAAGCAAGAGCACTGGCACAGCAGCTATTTGCGCAATCAGACTCAGACCCAGTGCGCTATATGGCGGCTATTGAACGCTGGATTAATCAAACAGAATTTCGTTATACGTTATCACCGCCACGGCTGAATAATAACCGTATTGACGAGTTTTTATTTGACACCAAAGCGGGGTTTTGTGAGCATTATTCTTCCAGTTTTACCTTTATGCTGCGCGCCGCTGGCATACCCGCGCGCGTCGTCGCCGGCTATCAAGGTGGTGAGCTGAGTCGCGGTGGTAATGTATGGGAGGTGCGGCAAAAGGATGCGCACGCTTGGACGGAGGTTTGGCTTGAGGGTCAAGGCTGGGTACGTGTCGATCCGACTGCTTTTGTCGCGCCTGAGCGTGTCGAGCAAGGGATGGATGCGCTGACGCAGGCACAAGGAGCGGCAATGTTCGGCAATGGCGCTAGCGCACAAATCAGCTATCAGCAATATCAAATGCTACAAACCTTACGCCGTCTCTCAGATCAAGCAAGCTATTATTGGCAAAAAGACGTCGTCGGTTACGATCAGGACAAACAAGCTGACTCGCTACTCAAATGGTTTAATATCCGCTCAGTGATGCAGCAAATTATTTGGTTGGCAGTGAGTGCTATTACCGTCATGGCTATTTTGGTCTTTATCATTTGGCAACGCCGCCGCAAGCGTTGGCATCCAGCAGACCTGCCGCTTGCACAGCTATCAAAACGTATTGGCAAAGTGGATAAATCACTTGCTCGTGATGAAAGTGAAGGTCAGTTGGCTTGGCTTGAGCGCTTGGCAATAGCGGTTGATGAGCGAGAAATTGATTCAAGTACTGATACCAATGCTAAAAGTAATAATAAGAGCAGTAAAGTTAGTAAGCTCACAGATAGCGGTCACTCAGATATTGTCCAAGCAAAAATTATGCAGATGAGGCAGGACTATCGTCAGCTCCGTTATGGGCGTCTAAGCACACTTGGAACCAATCATAGTGAATATCAAGCCGTACTCAAACAGCTAAAGAAAGATGCGAGTGAATTGTTCTAATGGCTGCTCTGTGAAAGCGTTGTTTAGCACATGATAAAAGGTAAAGGATAATAAAGGAGGCGGTTCTATGGCGATATATGTGGATTTTATGCAGATAGAATTTAAAGGCTATAAGTGGTGCCACATGCTGGCAGATACCCTGCAAGAGCTGCATGATTTTGCCGCACTAATTGAAGTGGATAAGCGCTTATTCCATCGCAACGCCAGCTATCCGCACTATGACGTCACGGTACAAATGCGAGAAATAGCGATTGAATATGGGGCTATTCCTGCTGGTCGAAAAAAGATTATCGAATGTGCAAAGAAGTTAAAAGTAGAGTTGCATGATCTAAACAGCGCTATATGAGCAAGTAGCAATATCTGAAGATTGCTAATACGTTAATCTTTTAAAGGCAAATAGAAGGTGGGAGTGCTTTTGCATCCCACCTTTTTATATCTTTAGATTTTCACCCAACGCTTATACCTTCTCAAAAAATTAGAGTAGCAAGGAAAACGAGTGCAAGTACTACATCTAGTAGGCTAGGCGAGCGGAACAAGCAAAACTGACGCAGCTAATCATATTTTTTGGGTTTGGTATTACTTTGCAACTGCTGCTTTACTAACATCATCAAGGGCTTTTGCGATATTCGCTAATTGGGTATCACAACCTTTTATATTATGGCGGTCTTTTAGATATGCAGGATTGTTGTACGACAACCAAACTTTTTTATCGGCATCTTCACTGATAAGGATTTTTTGCGGCAAGTCGATAGCGACGCTTTGCTCGCAATTCATCAATGGCGTACCCGCTTTCGGATTACCAAACATAATCACTTGCGTCGGTCTTAATGTTAAGTTGACACCTTGGGCGTTCTTTTGATGATCGACGCGTGCAAATACTTTCATGCCTTTGCTTTCAATAATCGCTGCCAACTTATCCGCAGTATCTTGAACGGAATGATTACTTTGCAGCGTAACCAAGCCTTTTTCGGCATTGATAGCAGTCATCGTCTTTGGCGTTGATGGCATCTTATCTGGCGCGTTTAAAATATTTTCAACACTGGCGCAGGAGGATACGGCCAATGCTAGGGCAGCGATAGAGAGAATCTTAAGCATGAAAAGTCCTTTTATTGTCATTGTTTATTCAGCGAATGATGGCTGACAACATCGAATATTTAGTGTGAACCATAATATTCCTTGTGCTTAGTAGCATTGTGCGTAATAAACCGCGCATAGTAAAGTCTTGCATTGCAACAGACCTTAAAGAATGCCTAAGCCAAAACGCATAGCTAAACCAAATGCTCTGCTAGATAATCGACGAGCAGTCTAATCTTTGGCGATAAATGACGGTTGTGTGGATAGATGGCCCAGATACTTTCTTCAGGCTCTCGATAGTTATTCAGTAAGCTGACCAGCTCACCTGATGCTAAGTATTTTTGCACATAATAATCAGGTAGCTGGACGATACCCAGACCTTTTAACGCCGCATCTACTAGACTGTGACCGCTGTTATATTGAATACTGCCAGACACGCGCAGGTTTTTTTCTTTATCAGCGTTTTTTTTAGCATCTATTTTGCCATCTTCTATAAAGTGCCAATAGTCACGCGTGCCAAGTAAGCAGTTATGCTGACTCAGATCGCTTAAAGAATGTGGTATGCCGTATTTTTCGAGATAAGCAGGCGCGGCACAGACGAAATTGGTACGACGGCTAAGCTTTTTTGCCATCATCGTCGAATCACTTAATTTTCCGATACGAATCGCCAAATCATAACCGCCATCAATGAGGTCGATTTTTTGATTGCTCAAAAACGCCGTCACTTCGATATCGCGATATTGCACCATGAAATCATTGACCAGTGGCAATAATTGCTGCTCGCCATAAGTGACAGGAGCGGTCAGTTTAATCCTACCTTGCGGCTTTGATTGTAAATTGCTTACTGCTTGCTCAGCGGCATCCAAGCCATCGAGTACCCCGCGGCAATGTTGATAAAACACGCGACCTTCTTCAGTCAGCGATACCTTACGCGTCGTGCGATACAGCAGTTTAAGATTCAGTCGCTTCTCTAACGCGCTTATCTGCCGACTGACTTGCGCGGTAGAAATGCCCAATTCTTTTGCCGCCCGCGTAAAGCTTTCGTAATCTGCTACATAAACAAATTCGCTAATACCATCCCAGCGCATGATTATTACCACTGTGTAAAAGATATTTGCAAATATAGCACATTGTTATCGCTATAGAAAAAACTATAATAGTCAGTATAAAGCTTTACAGACTGCTACAACTGCCGCTTGCCTCCATTCAACAAGCAAGATAAGCTGAATAGAGGTCTGCGCTTAATAACCCATAAAATGAATTAAAAAGAGAGATAACGATGTCAGATAAATTTATTAAATCAAAAGCCGCCATTGCTTGGGGTCCAAATGAGCCACTATCTATCGAAGAAGTGGATGTGATGCTGCCCCGTAAAGGCGAAGTATTGGTAAAAATCGTGGCAAGCGGCGTCTGTCATACTGATGCATTTACTTTATCTGGTGAAGACCCAGAAGGCGTGTTCCCAGCAATTTTGGGTCATGAAGGTGGCGGTATCGTTGAGCAAATCGGCGAAGGCGTCACCAGTGTGCAAGTTGGCGACCATGTCATTCCTTTATACACAGCAGAATGTGGCGAATGTAAAATGTGCCTATCAGGCAAAACCAACCTGTGCTCAGCAGTACGTGAGACTCAAGGTAAAGGCTTAATGCCAGATGGCACCACGCGTTTTTATAAAGACGGTGAGCCAATTTATCATTATATGGGCTGCTCAACCTTCTCTGAATATACCGTGTTGCCTGAGATTTCTTTAGCGAAAGTGAACAAAGAAGCACCACTAGAAGAAGTCTGCTTGCTTGGTTGCGGTGTCACCACGGGTATGGGTGCAGTGATGAATACGGCCAAGGTAGAAGAGGGTGCGACGGTCGCAATCTTCGGTCTCGGCGGTATTGGTCTATCAGCGGTCATCGGTGCGGCAATGGCAAAAGCCAGTCGTATCATTGCTATTGATATCAATGAGAGCAAATTTGAGCTGGCTAAAAAGCTTGGCGCGACTGACTGTATTAACCCAAAAGACTACGACAAGCCAATCCAAGAAGTCATCGTTGAATTGACTGATGGCGGCGTTGATTATTCATTTGAGTGTATCGGTAATGTCGATGTCATGCGTTCGGCGCTTGAGTGCTGCCATAAAGGGTGGGGCGAGTCGGTCATCATCGGTGTCGCTGGTGCTGGACAAGAAATCTCGACTCGCCCATTCCAGTTAGTGACTGGTCGCGTCTGGCGCGGTTCAGCATTTGGCGGCGTAAAAGGTCGCAGTGAATTACCAGGTTATGTTGAGCGTTATTTGGCTGGTGAGATTCCACTACAAGATTTCATTACCCATACCATGCCATTAGAGGATATCAACGAAGCGTTTGATTTGATGCATAAAGGCGAGAGTATCCGTACGGTTATTCATTTTTAAAAATCATTATTAATAATAGTGATTATAGATTTAGCCTCATAAAGTAGCAGTATGTTAAACCAAAAATGCCGTCCTTATATAGGGCGGCATTTTTTGGCATTGGCAATTATTTTTAGTGGAAAAAATTATTTGTTCGGCAAGCGTGGTTAGATCTGCTGCTACAAAGTCTGGCGCTGGAACGTTTGGCGCTGATAATAAAGCATTGTGCGGTCGCGTGAGAAACGCCCCTTGGCAGCCAGCCGCTTGCGCGCCGATTGTATCCCAAAGATGACAAGCGACAAGGCACAAATCCGATACGTCAACAGACAATGCATGAGCGACCATTTGATAAGTCTCAGGCGCAGGCTTGAATTTGCCGACAGCCTCAACACTAAAGGGCTGTTCGAAAAAATGGCTGATGCCGGCTTTTTCAAGCGGGGTCGGGGAAGCGCTATTTGCTGAGTTGGTCAACGTTACCAGTCGAAACTCTGCCTCACGCAGCTTGGTTAATGCTGGTACTACATCAGGGTGAGCAGGCATTTTGCTCATACGCTCTTTTAATTCGTCGATATCGCTATCTATCAGCCTAACGTTATGAATATCAGCGGTCATCTGTAAGGCGCTGACGCCAAGCTCGTCAAAAGGCGTATAAAGTCCTGATAACGTCATGGTTTGTGAATATAGCAGCAATTGCGCAAACCATTCTCTTAGTAGTATCTTATTGCCAAATAGGCGAGCAAATAATGGCTCAAGAGTGGTAATGTCGAGTAGCGTCTCATTGACATCAAACACGATAATAGGGAGAGATGTATCAGAAGACATAAGGGATCCTTTTATGAATAGCAAACGAAATCTTGCCAAAAAACCTAGTCTGGCATGTCAGCCAACTGCTGCAAGATATTCTTGAAATTTTCCACGCCTTGCGCACCGCTAACCAGATGGCGCTTATTAAGAATTACCGCTGGCACGCTTTGAATGCCTTGTTGTTGCCAATGTTGCTCTTCTGCGCGCACCTCTTTAGCGAACCTTTGGTCTGCTAATACGGCTAGTGCCTCATCACGATCTAGTCCAATCTCTGCTGCGATATCAGCAAGCACAGCATTGTCAGAAATATTGCGACCATTGGTAAAATGAGCGATGAATAACGCCTGCTTTAAGTCATGCATGCGACCTTGCTGATCTGCCCAGTGCAATAATTGATGCAAATTGAACGTGTTGTGCATACGTGTGTCATCGTTAAAGTTAAACGTAAAGCCAACCTCATTACCCGCTTCCATTAATCGAGCACGGCTAGCATCAGATTCTTGCTTGCTCGACCCATATTTCTCCATAATATGTTCACGCATATTTTGTCCTGCGCTTGGCATATTTGGATTAAGCTCAAACGGATGCCAGTGAATCTCGTGTTCGGTGTTGGTTTGCTTGAGGGCTTCTGCCAGCTGGCGGTAACCAATGACGCACCAAGGACAAACAACATCTGAGACGATATCGATGCGTAGTGGCTGCTCTGAGGGTAACTGCTTTGAATGTTCCATATCTATCTGCCTAATTCAGTATTTATTTTATATATAAGCTGTCTGTGGTCGACCGCCTTATAAATCAATGCTCATTATCAATGCTAAGAGAATGAGGGGACAATTACAATATCGTCTAAGTTACTGTTTAATGAGTCTCTGTCTACTAAGTATCTGCTTAAATAACTATTCAAATGGCGGCTCAAATAACTCAGCAATGTACTGACGCATAAGTGACTTAATAACAAAATAGGTGACTACTTAACCAATCTGTAACGGTCATCAAACGGGTTTTTACTTAAAGTGGCGGTACTAAAAATCTTGGAGTCATAAATGAAAAACATCACTGAAGCCATGAACTGGCGTTACAGCACCAAAGAGTTTGATGCCAATAAAAAAATATCAGCAGCAGACTTTCAAAGTTTAAAGGATATCCTGCGACTTAGCCCATCAAGCACTAATATTCAGCCTTGGCATTTTGTGATCGCTGATGATGAGGCTGGCAAGGCGCGAATTGCTAAAGGCACCACCGGAATGTTTGATTTCAACACGGCAAAGGTAGAGCAAGCCTCACACGTTATCATTTTCTGTAGTCGTATCTATGCTGATGATGAATTTTTGCATGAAGTATTGGATAAAGAAGAGGTGGATGGTCGCTTCGCAGAACCAAAATTCAAAGAGCAAATGCATCAAGTGCGCAAAATGTTTTTGGACATTCGCCGTTATGAGCAAAAAGACGAGCCACATTGGCTGGTCGAGCAAGTGTATCTAAATATGGGTGCATTATTGCTGGGTGCTGCTACTTTAGGCATTGATGCCGTACCGATGGAAGGCGCTGATCTAAAGGCACTCGATGAAGAGTTTGAGCTACGTAGCAAAGGCTACACAGCCGTTGCCGTTATCTCACTTGGTTATCGTAGTGAAGACGATTTTAATGCAGATTTGCCAAAATCTCGATTGAGTGAAGCGAGCATAATTACTAAAGCGTAATGCCCGACTGGTATTTTTAACTGACTATATTGAACTCAAATAGCGTTATAAACGGCATGTTTATAGCGCTATTTTTTTGCTAATAAAATGAGTTTTTGAGTTTCATTTATAAAATTGATAGTGAATAAGCGAGATAGAATAGTTAGAAGTAAAGTTTTCATAGATTAAAAACTACACTGTAATAACTACAAAGTAAAAACAAAACAACGTTTTTGATAAGTCATAATAAATCGATTAGCGCGACTTTTAAGAAGCGTTTAACCCTATTTTTTCTGATTATCTGCCAGCGAGAAGCCAGCATGCCTACCTTGAACTTAACCATTAATAAGCAAGATTATCAGCTCGACAATCTTGATTCACGCACGACCTTACTCGATGTCTGTCGTCAGCACCTCAAAATTACGGGGCCTAAAAAAGGCTGTGACCATGGTCAATGCGGCGCTTGTACCATACTTATCAATGGGCGTCGGGTCAATGCCTGTTTGACCTTGGCAGTTATGCACGATGGTGATGACATTACCACGATTGAAGGTATTGGCATGCCCGAATCTTTGTCAGCGTTGCAACAAGCCTTTAAAGATAATGATGCGTTTCAATGTGGTTACTGTACCCCTGGGCAAATTTGTTCAGCAACAGCGCTGATCGATGAAATTAAACAAAACTGGCCCAGTCATGTCACTACAGATTTGCAAAATCCTAATGGGTTGCTGGTTCAAGAAATCGCTGAGCGTATGAGTGGCAATATTTGCCGCTGTTCTGCTTATCCCAATATTATTAAGGCCATTTCACAAATACTAGAAAATGAAATGAATAATTCATCTAAAACTGACGCAGTACAAAAATCAGAGGTGACGGGTATTTGGTCGCCACCACCTAGTGAAGCGCAGCTAGGTAGTCAATCTATGAAGAATAAGACGGCAACTAGCAGGTTAGGAGATCGCTCATGAAACGTTTCGAGTATAGCCGTGCTACCGCGCCAGAGCAGGCAGCCCAATCTGCTAGTGTAAAAGACGCCTCATTTATCGCAGGGGGTACCAACCTTTTAGATTTGATGAAGTTAGAGATTGAAACGCCAGTTAAGCTGGTGGATATCACTCGCTTAGCATTAGCTCAAATTGAGAAGACTACAGATGGTGGCCTACGCATCGGTACGCTAGTGACCAATAGCGACTTGGCCGCGCATCCTGAGGTGATTGCCAATTACCCAGTGCTATCACGGGCGATTTTGGCAGGTGCGACGGGACAGTTGCGTAATAGAGCGACGACGGGCGGTAATCTATTACAGCGTACGCGTTGTTATTATTTTTATCAGACAGACAGCGCCTGTAATAAACGCAAGCCAGGTTCTGGTTGCCCAGCGATACGTGGCGAAAATCGTACGTTGGCAATTTTGGGTACTAGCGAGTCCTGTATTGCCCAGCATCCATCTGATATGGCCGTCGCGATGCGCTCATTAGATGCCACTGTTGAGACGTTAAAAACGGATGGTTCAACGCGTAAAATCGCGATTAAAGACTTTTATTGTTTGCCAAAAGACACGCCACATATCGAAAACATTTTAGAGTCTGGTGAGCTTATCACTCATGTTGTGTTGCCAGCGCCTGTCAGCGGTATCCACACTTATGGCAAAGTGCGTGATCGCGCGTCCTATGCTTTTGCCTTAGTGTCTTGTGCCGCGATCATAGACGTGACTGATAATGGGCGTTTGGACACAGTTCGCCTAGCATTCGGCGGTATTGGGACTGAGCCATGGCGTAACGAATCCGTTGAGGCGTTGTTAATGGGTACTGATGGCAACGAAAATATCATTAAACAAGCAGCGGACTTATTACTGAAAGAGGCTAAAGGTAGTGGTCAAAACGATTTTAAAATACCGCTGACTCGTCGTCTACTCAAACAAGTTATTCAACGCGCATTAGCGGGCAAGGGAGCATAATCATGTCATTATTGGACTCAGTATTTCCGTCAGAACCGACCAAAGGAATGATGATGAATGAGCCTGTTGAGTCGCTTTTTGATAAAACAGCGAGTAAATTGGTGGGCAAACCCATCAACCGAGTTGAGGGGTCACTCAAGGTCAGTGGTCAAGCACCTTATACGGCAGAGATTCATTTAGACAATCAAGCCTATAGTGTCTTGGTGAGTGCAACCATTGCTAAAGGGCGTGTTAAGCAAATTGATAGCAGCTCTTTAGAGGCTATTCCTGATATTATTAAAGTGGTGACCGATCCTGAGCACTTTTTACGCAATGCCCAACAGGGCGGTGCAACCAAATCACCTAAGCAAGGCGTTAGTGAAATTTTTTATCATGGTCAGCCGATTGCGGTTGTCATTGCTGAGACGTTTGAGGCGGCGACCGAAGGTGCAAAAGCTCTCAAAGTGACTTATGAGGATGAGACTGAGCAGGCGGCATTGAACTTTACGACAGAGCTGCCAAATGCTCATAACGTTAATGAAAAAAAAGGTTCGGATAAAAATTCAGAAAAGGGTAATCCAGAACAAAGCCTCGCAAATGCTGCAGTAACCCTTGACCGCTTTTATCATACGCCAAGTCAAAACAGCGCAGCGATGGAGCCTCATGCAACGCTTGCTCACTGGGAAGGTGAGAAGCTGATCATGTACTCCTCTAATCAGATGCTTGCTTCATGCAAAAAGCAAATCGTTGATGCATTGGATTTGGATGCAGATAATGTGCAATTAATCGCTCGTTATGTCGGTGGGGGTTTTGGTAGCAAGCTTGGGATTTCTCCAGAATCGATAGCCGCCGCACTAGCTGCAAAGGACTTGGGTCGTCCCGTGTTAATCACTATGACACGTCCGCAAGTAATGGAGGCAACGATTAGACGCTCAAACACGCGTCAACGCATCGCAATTGGCTGTAGTGAAGATGGTATTATCGACACCATGATTCATGAGACGGTCTCTAGTAATTTGCCAGGAGAAGCCTTTTTTGAGCCAGCAGCGCTCTCTACGCATTATCTGTATCGCGGTGATAATCGCCGAGTTAATTATCAGCAAGTAGATATGAACCAAGTATTGTCAGGCTCAATGCGTGCCCCCGGTGAAGCAGTGGGGCAGATTGCCCTTGAGTGTGCGATGGATGAATTGGCAGAGCAACTCAACCTAGACCCTGTCGAGCTGCGCCGTCGTAATGAGCCTGAGCAAGATCCTAGTAAAGGTGTCCCGTTTTCCACGCGTAAGCTCATCGCTTGTATCGATCAAGCAGCTGAACAGTTTGGCTGGAATCAACGCAATGCTAAGCCTGCCAGTCGCTTAGAAGGTGATTGGTGGATGGGTATGGGTATGGCAGCGGCAGCTCGCGGCAACAGCTTAGCGCCATCAGAAGCACGGGCGACCCTGCAAATAGATAACTCAAAAGCACTAGGCGTCAAAGCTGTGATTGAGACAGACATGACCGATATCGGTACAGGTTCTTATACCGTATTTACTCAGGTTGCTGCAGATTTATTAGGGCTACCAATAGATCATATTGAAATGAAGCTTGGTGATACCAGTTTGCCACCTGCGGTAGGCTCAGGGGGCAGTATGGGCGCTGCCAGTTCAGGCAGTAGTATTTACCTTGCTTGTCAGCAGCTACGTGAAATGATCGCAGAAAAAGTCGGTCTATACCCTGACACCATTCAGCTGGATAACGGTCAAATTAAGCAGATAGGTGAGCATGATGCTAACTTTGCAGAAACCGTTATAGAAGCAGGAAAACAAAAAGTAGCAGGTTTGGGCGATAATATCGTAGATAAAGTGGCTGATTTAAAAGACAAATTAGCTGAAATAACAGGAATCTCACTAATTGAATCGAAAGAATATGACTTTAGTAATTTCCAGACTCATTTATTAGCCGATATCGTCGCTCAATATGATGACCAAAAACTCAGTGCCAAAGGTCAAATTGCACCGGGTAAAAATGCAAAAAGTCATCGCCAAGCGTCATTTGGTGCTAATTTTGCCGAGGTCGCTGTACACCGAGTGACTGGTGAGATACGCGTTAAACGTATGACTGGTGCCTTTGCAGCAGGGCGTATCCTCAATCACAAAACCGCGACCTCGCAGTGCTACGGCGGTATGGTATTTGGTATTGGTTCTGCGTTGATGGAGCAGGTGATTCACGATAAGCGTGACGGTCGGCTATGTAATCATAATCTTGCAGAATACCATGTCCCAGTCAATGCGGATGTCCCTCAGCTTGATGTTATCTTGGTAGAAGAGGACGATCCGTATACCAATCCAATGCACATAAAAGGTATAGGTGAAACGGCGATTGCCGGTGCTGCCGCTGCTATTGCTAATGCCGTTTACAACGCCGTGGGTGTACGAGTTTATGACTTTCCTATTACCCTCGAGAAATTACTTTATGAACTACCAGAGTAGGTTCTTAGTCAAATAGATGGACAATATAAACCCGCTAATTGTATTCGTTAGCGGGTTTTATAAGTTGGTCATGATGGATATAGACTGTATATAGACATCAATAATTAAAGTAAGAGGCGTTATGAATCAAATTGCTGATATTCTTAAGCTGGCACGTGAGGCTCAGCAACAACAGGTTGATGCTGTACTAGCAACCGTCGTGCGTACCGAAGGGTCAGCCTATCGCCGCGCAGGCGCGATTATGCTCATCTGTGAAGATGGTCGTTCGGTCGGGATGATTAGCGGCGGCTGTTTGGAGCCACATATTATCAAACGTGCTTTTTGGCTCACACGTGATGGTGCAAACGTGCAAGTTTACCAAACGGGTGATGATATCGAATATGCTGCAAATGGTAATGTGCCAGCAAGAGTATCAGAAGATGATTTTGACTTTGATAGAGGCAGTGATAATAAGGGCACAGATCATAAATACGATGAACAAGATATTGATTTGGACGAGTTAAATTTTGGATTAGGCTGTAATGGGCGCGTACACGTGTTGTTTGAACGGTTGGCAACGGCAATGCCTTTGTTAAATGTCATCAGTCAGGTTCGTCAGTCTCAGCAGCCGGTAACGGTAGCAACTTTAATCCGCTCTACAATCAATTTTAATAACCAAAATAATCCAAACTCTCAACTTCAAATTGGTTTGCGTCTTAACCTAGATAATTATATCAAGTTAGGAAAACTCACCGCTATCGACGCTAATAATTCAGATAAAGTGGTATCTAATGCTTCAAGCACAGTTATCAATGCAGTTGAAATTTTATCCGAATATAAACTGCTCCATAAAAATGCTGAGTACGTCATTGTAAAAGATGACAATGACGATTTAGCCATAGAATGGCTGATTCAGTGCCTACAACCACAAATTCGCTTGCTGATTTGTGGTGCTGGCAATGATGTGATGCCGCTAGTTACGATGGCAAAGCTGCAAGATTGGCATGTGACAGTGGTAGACAGTCGAGCGCAATATGCTACGCAGCGGCGTTTTCCTCAGGCAGATAGCGTGATGGTACTGGCGTTAAATGATAGTGACACTTTACTAAAACTAAGTAAAAATGCTGCCGTTTCTTTGATGTCGCATAGTCTCAGCCAAGACCGTGCTCGCCTTGGCGTATTATTAGAGCATGCTAATCACTATAAATATCTTGGACAACTAGGACCACGCTACCGTACCGAGCGCTTAATTGAAGAAATTAGTACAAGGTTTACAAATCCTGCCAGTTTAAACCTAGGTATCAAAAAACTGCATTATCCGATTGGCTATAAGCTGGGCGGAGATGGACCTGAAGCCTTAGCACTGGGTATCATGGCACAAGTCAATGCGGTCGTGCATAATCAAAACCTATCAGCAGAAAACTCAGACACTCATCTTTCAAATACTAACTTTACAACGCTATTTTCTACGCATACTGATTCTATAGAGACGACTGCTACAAGTGCTCGTGCATCGATAAGTTTGTCATGAGCAGCGACTCATATCTTTCAATGCCTATTCATCTAAAGCCAACAAATCCTTTAAATCTTTCAAATCATGCAGTGATTATATTAGCCAGTGGACTGAGCCTGCGTTTAGGTCAAGCAAAACAGTTACTGTGTAAAGATGGCGAACCCTTAATTTGCTTCATGACCAAACTCGCACTTTCTACAAAACCGCAAGCAATTATTATAGTCATTCCTGATAATCAACCATTAATAGCCAGTGCGATGAATGAATTGGCTTTTCAGTACTCTATGATTCAAATGGTCGTAAATCCTACGCCTGAAATAGGTATGGCGTATAGTTTGACTTTGGCTATTGAGGCAGTCACGCAGTTGACAAGCTCATTAATCGAGCGCGTCGTCATTATGGGTGTTGATCAAGTTTTACTCGATGAGCAGCATTTGGCAAAACTGCTAGCAGATAAGCGGTCTGTAGTGGCAAGTACTTATGGTAGCTGGCAGCATTTAAATAATAGGAGTTTAAATGAAACGTCTGCTGCCACTGCATTAAAGCAAAATGTTATCGGACTACCTTTAACGATTGATTGTGATTTACTCAGAGAGTGGCAAGCATTGCTGGTAGGCGATAAAGGGCTGCGTTATTTAATTAGAGGTTTGCCGCCCAGTCAGATAAGTACCGTTGTTAATAATCAACTGAGCTATGATATCGATACTCCTGAGCAACTTGCTCATGCCAAGCAAAAAGGCTGGCTGGATAAATAGTATTAACAGTGTCAATCCATAAGTGATAAAAATGATAAATGTGATAGAAACAGAACGTCTTTACCTTAGGCAATGGCAAGCAAGTGACTTTGCTGTTTTTGCTGAAATAAATGCTGATCCTGAGGTAATGAAGTATTTTCCCAAGTTATTAACGCCTAAAGTAAGTGACATCATCGCTAGTAAATGCCAGCAGCTTATCGCTAATCAAGGCTGGGGGCTTTGGGCAGTATGTTTAAAAAATAGCACCAAAACATATGATGATTTTATCGGTTTTGTTGGCTTGAATGATACTCACGCAGATATGTCTTTTGCCCCGGCTGTCGAGATTGCATGGCGATTACATAAAGATTATTGGAGACAGGGCTATGCTACCGAGGCGGCACGTGCGGCGCTGAATTTCGCTTTTACTGAGCTGTCGCTCGATGAGGTTGTGTCATTCACAGCGGTTATCAATAAGCGCTCGCAATTGGTTATGGAGCGCCTTGGCATGATGAATACCCGAGCCAACTTCTACCATCCAGCCCTTGACCCTAACCATCGGCTGGCTGAGCATGTACTGTATAACATTACACGGCAACAGTGGAACAATCAGTTAGCAGGCTTGTGACCACAAATCAATGCCCACACTCTGATATTAACAGGACTACTCGAAGATATTACTACCGTTATACAACACAAGGTAAGGTTTGCGATATAATTTATTTTCTATTAAATGTAAAATAAGGTCGTCTTATGAATCGTACACTGTGGTTAGTCATTGGCATCATTAGTATTCTTGGCGGTATCTTTGCATTTTTTAATCCTCTTAGTGCCACTTTAGCCGCTGAGCAGTTAGCAGGTTTTATATTTCTTTTGGTGGGTGTTTTACAGTTCATTGCCCTATTTCGAGCACATAGCACCACTGGAAAAGTGCTGGCGGCCATCGGCGGTGTACTTGGTGTATTGATTGGTATTGAATTATTACAAGATCCGTTGCAAGGCATATTAACCTTGACCATGGTAATTGCTATTTTATTTATGGCAACAGGTATAGTCAGAGTTGTTGTTGCTTTCGGTCTCCGTCGGACAGTGGCTTTTGTCCCAATATTACTCTCAGGGCTGCTCTCGATTATATTGGCTATCATGATATTTACCAGTTATCCGCAATCAGCAACGTATATTCTTGGCATACTGTTAGCCGTCGAGTTGATATCTAATGGCATATCCTTAATTATGTATTCACGTATACAATCAATTGTGGTGCGCAATATATAAGCTTAGTTCTAGGGCGTATCCTCAATTCAATTGATCATATCTAAACGGGCTAAAAATGGCTAAATTTTGCCAAACATCGTTAAATAGCTGGTTAATATCCCGATATTATCTGCGCTATTTTCCTTGTTTGACGGCAATTTAACTCATTTTTATCACCATTTTTGAAATGAGGACACGCCCTAGCAACAAATAAAAAAGACGCTATTTAAAGCGTCTTTTTTTTATTTCATAATTTATTTGAATATCACATCTTAACCATGCGTAAAGGCTAAGTGCAATTTGTAGTACTTTATCCTTGTATACAAATCGTATTAAATCGGCTACAGCAGAAGATGAAAGAAAAAAATATATTGAAAGTAAAGCAGATGTGAGAGATTGAAAGAAGTGCGCTTGGTTTGATATAAGCGCACTGGTCAGTATGGCAGCGTGTCATACTGATATATCAAGTGGTTTGGTTGAATTAACTAAGAAATCTTAATCCAGATGTTTTCAATGCCCATACCATCTCAACAAAGGCGCGGCTATTAGTCAAAGGCTCGCCATCGATGATGAGGGCGTAACCTGAACCATCAATCCATAAGAACACAAAGCTGGTCTCAGGAATCAACAAGTCAACTTGTTGAAAAAACGAGATGGCTTGGCTTTCGACCGCCCAGCCACGTTGTTTTTGGCGAATCATAAAGCCTGAAAAGTCAGCAGCTGCAACACTTAGCATGTCCGCTTCTTCTTGGCTGTAACCGATTCGTGCTAGGCAAAACCCTTCATCAGAGCCAATAGCGGCACGGCGTTTACCGGATAAGCTGGCAACCACATACGGTAAAAACTGGTCCAACGGCAGATTGGGTGCGGGTAACAACAAAGACAGCTTTTCGATCCAGCCGTGTTCTATAAAGCTCTGTAGCCATTCGTCAGAATAACGTTCAAGCCAATCAGCGGCGAGCAACGTCTCCCCATAGGACATTAAGTCTTGTAATGACAGCTGTTCATCAGTGGGCTCACTTTGTGAAAATGCCTCAAAAATACCGGCTGGAGTGAGGGTTAGATACGTTTTATCAGCATTTAAGTAAGAGGACATAGCGGCTACCATTGTGATGAAAGGGTTAAATCGGCGATAAATTAGGTCTTGATGGTCTGATCAAGATGCTGTTGACAGTTGTTCCAGCGCTCATCGAACTGCCAGTCGCTTTTACCCAAGCGAAACCATACTAACGAGAAGGCAAGTCGATCATTGCGAGCGATACAGTGAGCAAAGAATTCGTTTTCGATCTGCTCAATCGTGCCCCAATCCTTATCTTCACGCGCCTGCATGAGCTCAGCGGTGATGTCTTTGGATATTTCTTTGGCGTCATCGCTACTGATAAGCAATCGCTGTTTTTGCTCATTGAGAGACGGCGATATCAGGACACTCCAGCGAGTCGCCAGCATACTATTGCGTTGAATATATCGCTTCTTACTAATACAGTCGCGAAACCCTTGCTGGACATGAGGGTACAAGCGATCTTTAATACGCGTAAACAGATTATTTACATCGTAAGGAATGTCATACCAACAGCCATAAAAAAAGTCTGCGACGGCACCTTGTAGCGGCTCTTTTTCGGTTAAAAGTAATGCGGCATTGATACGTTGTTCATGAAAATGACGGTTATTGGGTGCCAAAAACACTTTACGCGAATATAAACGAAATACTCGGCGCGCTTCCATCTCATTTTCTTTGATAAGGTCTAAATCAGACATAATAGTGTCCTTTAAGTCATAGTGTCTATTGTATGGCTAACAGCTTATGGCTAATATCGTATGGTCAAAATGATATAGCCACTATTGAGCGACAATAGGCTATGACTTCACTAAGCGAAACGGTGCAACGTGCCAATTAATAAGTAGTAATTAATAATTAATCAAGTAAAGTTTGCATCAAATCTATCATAAATTCAGCATCTTCTTCGTCCATGGCTTCAAACCCTTGAGGCATGCCAAGTTCAGCCAATGCTTCTTTACCATCGTCATCATTATGCAAGTTCAGGATCGCATTCATGAATATTTCTGTATCAGGAAAACCATCTTTAATCAATAATACATGGCTAATATCTGCCAAATCACTTTCGATCAACACCGACAGCTGAGTTTTGGTCAAGCGTGAAAAGCTATGAAAAATCTCTGCCAAGAAAAAAGCCGCTTGAGCATCACCTTTGATGACTTTACGGGCGGCTGCCTGATAAGTCTCAGTGATATCCCAGTTAAGATGAGACTCTTCTATATCCACAGCTTCTAGCAAGCGTAAGCCAATCAGCTTAACATCACGGTTGTCTGCCATTGCTACGGTCGCACCCGCTTTAATGTCTTCTAAGCGCTTGATATCACTGTTTGCCGCAGCAGCAATGACCATCTCATCCGATTTGCCGATAGGGCGTGCAACAGCGCGATAGCCTTGTTCACGGATCAAAGTAGCTGCATCAAATGGGTTGGCATAGATAACTTGAATGTCACCTGCCTCAATGATTTGCTCTTGTTCAGCATGTGAGGTAGGTATATTCAGATGCATATTTAAGTTGGCACGTTTTTGAATCAAAATATTAAACATGTGCCAGCCTGCAAAACGCTCAGGAGAAAAATCAGGGGCGATTAACATATTGTGTGTCGTCATGATTTAGCCTTCCTCATTTTGATTCATTTGGGCATACTGAGCCATAGCAGCTTCGATTTTGCTACGCGATGGCTTACGGCGTACCGAGGTATAACCCACTGTTTCGCCGCGACGAATGTTTGGCACAACGGTTGCATAGACCCAATAGTGACTACCATCTTTGCATAAATTCTTAACGTAGCCATGCCATTTTTGCTCAGCCGCTGCGGTATCCCACAAATCTTTATAAGCGGCTTTTGGCATATCAGGGTGGCGTAAAATAGATTGTGGCTGACCAATAAGCTCATCAACGCTTTAGCCACTGATTTCGACAAAAGCATCGTTGACGTGAGTCAGCACACCATCCAAATCGGTGCGCGATACAATCAGCTTGCCATCAGGATAAGGGCGTTCAATACCAGTATCATAGACAGTCCGCGATGTACCATCATAATAAGTCAGAGTAATCTGCTCAGCGGGCATATCAGGCTTATGTGCATCAGGGATTGGAGAACCCATCGTAATCTCCTTTATTTATCGTTATATTTATAATGATTAAAAAACCAATCTGGTATGGTAGTTGTCGATAACATCATGTTGCCTTTCAGCTCAGTCGTTGTCCCAATATTTATCAGGCCATTATTCCATACAAATAATGTGTGCCATCTTAAATATTTTTTATGAGACAGTCACTTCATTTTGATTTAAAGTCATATTTATCAGTCGCGCTATGTGCTATATGACGTTAAATAATAAAAAATATGTTATCGACAAAAATCCAAATTTAACAATTAGATAAGTTTTGCAAGGGCTTCTGAGGCACGCTTGATATCTAAGAATATCAAACCAAGTTTTGCATTCGGTTTTGCCATAATAGTAAGTACCGCTTCATCTCCAGATGAGGTCATAATCACGTAGCCTTTTTCACCTTGAATCATAATGCGATCGATACTACCACGTGCCAACTCACGACCTGCGCGGTCACCCAATGACAATAAAGCCGCTGACATAGCGCCAACACGGTCTTCATCAACGCCCGTTGGTAGTGCTGAGGCAATCATCAGACCATCGTTAGAAATAAGGGCAGATGCTTCAACATCGGCTGATGAGCTGTTTAGGTCTTCCAAGATTTGCTGGAATGAATCTGTACGCATATCGCTTTCTCTATGACGGGTTATTCAATTGATAAAATAACAGTTAGTAATGGTGGAGAATAAATGTTGACTAAGTCGGCTATTATAAACCCTTGCTGTCAATATTGATATACATCAGCTCAAGCAAAAAGCCAAGTTTTCGGGTTTTTTATACCGTTTGGTGCTGGTTATTGACCTTTCGTCTTTACTTAACGGTTATCAATACACAAATTTCCATTAATATTTGATTTATTTACCGATTAGGAAAAGGAAGGTTTTTTAGTAATACAGGACTATTTTTAGCACAATCAATGAGATCTGTAAGCTCATCAGTCGGCGTCTCAAGGTGCTATGTAAAGGCGTACTCTAGACTGTGTCAATAAAAATCGCTTATAACTTTTCATGATGGTGATATTTACTAGACTTATACGCCTCAAAAATGATATATATTATGGGATAAAAAATGTTCTTGTCTCTGAATGTGGCATCTAGGCATAAATTCAGTCAGCTTTTTTAATCCCATTTGTCTCTACACAAGCCAGCGTGTCGGGGCAATTTCAGTTTTACACCAGTGTCTACAATCCTCTCGTTTGTTGTCATACGACGTGACATCGGTGTAAGTAAGCACGATCACCATTTTTACCCTAAGGAAAAGATATGAGTATCAGTCAGGCCATCGAAAAAGTCGAAGCGCGTTACGCCCATCAACCTGAATTCGTTCAAGCGGTAAAAGAAGTTGCAATTACGATTGCGCCGTTATACGACGCCCACCCAGAATATGATACTTTTAAAATATTTGAGCGCCTCGTTGAGCCTGACCGCGTTATTGCTTTTCGTATTAACTGGGAAAATGACCAAGGTGAAGTTCAGGTTAACCGCGGCTGGCGTGTCCAGTTCAGCAATGCCTTAGGTCCTTATAAAGGTGGCGTGAGATTTCATCCGACTGTCAACCAATCTGTCTTGAAGTTTTTAGGCTTTGAGCAAATATTCAAAAACGCTTTGACTGGATTGCCAATGGGCGGTGGTAAAGGTGGTTCTGATTTTGATCCCAAAGGCAAAACAGACAGTGAAATCCGCCGTTTTTGCTATGCCTTTATGCGTGAGCTACATCACTATGTGAATAAAGACATCGATGTGCCCGCTGGTGACATTGGCGTGGGTGGGCGTGAAGTCAGCTATATGTTTGCTATGTATAAGAATTTAACGCACGAATATGGCGGTGTTTTGACCGGTAAAGGCGTTGGCTTCGGTGGCAGTTTGATGCGTACTGAGGCGACAGGTTATGGCGCGGTGTATTTCTTAGAAAACATGCTTACGGCGCAAAATGACGATATCAAAGGTAAGAGAGTATTGGTTTCAGGTGCTGGTAACGTCTCATTACATGCTGCTGAAAAAGCCCATATGCTGGGCGGCATCGTCGTCACTGTGTCAGACTCACAAGGGACTTTGTATGATGAAGCGGGTCTGAATCAAGAAAAAATTGATTGGCTCAAGGCACAAAAAGCAAAAAGCAAACCGTTGGCTGAGTACGTCGATGTTTATGGTGGAGAGTGGTTTGCGCAGCAAAAGCCGTGGCAATTCAAAGGCGACATCGCGATTCCATCAGCGACGCAAAACGAAGTCAATGAAGAAGATGCCAAGCTCATGGTTGAAAATGGCATTACATACGTTGTCGAAGGTGCCAACATGCCATTGACTGCTGAAGCCATCGACTATATTCGTTTGCACCGGGTGCATTATGCCCCAGGTAAAGCCGCAAACGCGGGCGGTGTAGCAGTGTCTGCGCTTGAGATGTCACAAAACTCAGTCCGTCAGTATAAGAGCTTTGAGCAAATCGACTTGCGCCTCAAAAATATCATGAGAAATATCCATGACTGTGCAGCTGATGCCTCAGAACAGTATGGTCAAACGGATAATGGCTATATCAACTATATGGCTGGTGCAAATATCGTTGGCTTTAAACGAGTTGCTGATGCATTGGTCGCTTACGGTATTTTAAACTAAGCACTTTTATCATAGCCACCTACTAACGAATAACGCGTCTGTTTTAACGATAGGCGCGTTTTTTATGGATGAACCCTACCGTGGACAGTCAAAGTGGTTTTTATGAAGTGATACGATTGACCTATTGATAATATGTGTTTTTTAAAAGATAATAATTTTAGAACACTCAATAAGATTAATTTTGTGGAGACCGTTATGAGCAAGACTTTCAAGCCATTTTCGCTAACGACTTTGAGTACTCGTGCTGCAGTAGTAGTGGGTGCGGCTATGTTAACTACGACAATCTATGCATCTACGCAGCAACCGCTAGCAAGTGAGGTCCAAGCCGCCAAAGCCAGTAGAATAAGCTTACAACAAGCAATAAATATTGCGGCGAAAAAGTCATCTGGTCTATTGATGAGTGCCAGCTTTGATCACGATGATGATAAAGCGCAAGGCGGTGTGTATGAGATGGAATTTGTAACCAGTAGCCGAAACTATGAAATCAAAATTGACGCCATGAATGGTAGAGTGATTAGTACGGATGTGGAACGATTAGACAGTGATGATCTGGTAGATTATAAGGCACTTAAACAAGCGAAGATTGATGTTAAACAGGCAATGAAAATTGCTGAAAAACAATCGGGCGGCCGTGTTATCGAGATTGAGTTTAAAAACGACCGAGATTATAGTGATCATGCGTCCTATTATGAAGCTGATATCCTCAAAGGTAATAGTATCGTTTGGCTAAATGTTGATGCCAATACTGGCAGTGTATTTAACAATAAGTTTAAGAAATAGCTAAGTAAGTTAGACAGACAGACAGACAGATATGATAGATATCGCTAATAGTCGTTTTTCTTGTTACTCAGTTTTTTGAAAATGAGATAGCAAAGCTGTGCATTTATTATTAAAAAAGCCCCAATCATTCAATGACTGGGGCTTTTTTAATGTGAGTAGTTAGATAAATTCGCTATACTGTCTCACGCCACTTGCCTTGAACCATAATACCGTTAATAGGGTTTAGTCCCATCTGATAAGCCAAATCCGCAGGGCGGGCGATATCCCATAAGACCAAATCTGCATCACAGCCAACTTCTATTTTACCTTTATTAGATAGCCCCAGCGCTTGTGCTGCATAAACGGTTGAGCCTGCCAAAACTTCTTCAGTCGTTAAGCAAAATAGCGTACAGCCCATGTTCATCGCAAGCAATAATGAGGTAAGCGGTGAGGTGCCAGGATTGCAGTCAGTTGAAATAGCGATAGGTACTTGGTGCCTGCGTAATGCCTCAATGGGTGGCGATTTGGTATCCCGCAGGGAATAAAATGCACCGGGCAATAGAACTGCAACGGTATCACTGGCCGCCATTTTTTTGATGTCGTCTTCTGATAAATGCTCTAAATGGTCGCTTGATAGCCCTTTATATTCAGCAACCAAGGCGGTGCCACCTATATCAGACAACTGCTCAGAGTGCAGTTTGACTGGTAGGTTTAATGAGCGCGCGACTTCAAAAACGCGTCTGATTTGCTCAGTGCTAAAGGCAATATTTTCACAAAAGCCATCGACTGCATCGACTAAGCCTTCTGCATGTAGAATTGGTAGCCATGTACACACTTGCTCGATATAATCATCCGAGCGGTCCTGCATGTGAGATTTGTATTCAGGTGGTAGGGCATGCGCTGCTAGATAAGTGGTGCTCACATGGATATTGTGCTTGTCACCAAGCTGGCGAGCAACCGTGAGCATTTTGCGTTCCGTGTCTAAATCTAAGCCGTAGCCCGATTTGATTTCGATACTGGTGACGCCTTCTTTCATAAGTGCTATTAAGCGTTTCTCACTTTGTGCAAATAGCGACTCAATATTGGCAGCGCGGGTGGCAGTGACAGTTGAGACAATGCCGCCACCTTGTGCCGCAATGTCTTGATAACTAGCGCCTTGCAAACGTGCCTCAAACTCGTTACTGCGATTGCCACCATAGACGATATGAGTGTGACAGTCGATAAGTCCAGGAGTTATCCATTTACCATCTACGTCTGTGATTTGGTGGTCTTGATAGTGAGTCAGATGAGCAGTGATTTGATTGTGCTCACCAATCCAAGCAATGCTGCCATTTTTAATACCGATAGCAGCATTGTTTAATTGACCATATGGGATGCTATTTGTATGTTCATCTGTATACATGCCAGAACCATACTGCACTGAGAAAGTCGCAAGATTGGCATTGATAATGATGTGGTCAAACGATGTTAGGATGTCTTTATCATCTGTAGTATTGATAGATTTGTCGAGTATCTGTGCGCTAGAGTTGTTCATAATAAGCTCCTGCTTAATACTGATAGTCAGGTGAATATATAAAATTCATCTTTAAAGTTTTATTCATAAGTCTTTATTTGTAGAGTCAGTAAATGCTGCTCTATAATAGTCGCTAATAGTCTTGCCGCAACTTTGCAGCTACGCGCATCAATATCAAAGGTGGGATTAATCTCGGCAATGTCGGCCATTTTTACTTTACCAGTAGCCATAATGGTTTTTACCATGCGTTCAACAAAACCAAGCTCAATGCCATAAGCAGCTGGGGCACTCACACCAGGCACAACACTGGCAGGCAAGCAGTCCATATCAATGGTCAGATAAACCACATCAACTTGATTGATGAAGCTTATAACCTGATCGGCAAGTATCTGCCGAGGCTGATAATGGCAGTCTTCATCACTGATGATATGCACGCCCAATTGCTCGGCGCGATCAAACAGCGCCGCCGTGTTAGAGAACCGACTGACGCCAATACAGCAATAATGAAAGGGCTGAACATGTGCGTCAAGATGCTCGGCAATTTGGCGAAACGGTGTACCAGAAGTCGCCACATCAGATTGACGAATATCAAGATGGGCGTCAAAATTAATGATGCCGATGGTAGGCGTGGCATTTGCTTCGCTTTCATTTTCTAATGCCTGCCACAATCCCAAAAAGCTACCATAAGCGATGGCATGACCGCCGCCAAGCCCGATGGGTAAGCTGCCTTGTTTGACGATAGCGCTCACTTTATCCGCATATTTGAGCTGAGCTTGTTCAAGAGTGTGCGCAGCAAAGTCATCATCGTCATGACAATAGATATCGCCTGCATCACCTAGCAATGTTGATAACTGACCATCAAAACGTTTTTGCAACTCAGCGATGACCGGCAGTGTCGCAAACGCTCGGCGAATCAGAGGCGGGGCAGCTCGTGCACCCACGCGGCCTTGATTGCGCCTAACCCCTTGATCGCAAGCAAAGCCAATTAGCCCAATATTTTGATCCTCGTAAGGCTTTGCGAGCTGATACCAGTAGCGGGCACGCGCCGTCTCAAATGGCTCTGCACGGCCTGTCCATAGTGTCATGTCAGCCGCTGTATGACTCACGGTTGTGCTAATTATCGTCATGGCCATTGCTAATTCCTTTCAATTATCTAACGCTTATTTAGGCTCATACCAGTCGCTACGTAATGACTGCCAGTGCTCAGCAAGCGTACCGTCTAATACCAACTGCTTGGCCGCTTCAATATCAGGCGCTAGGTAGCGATCTTTGTCATAGAAAGTCACCTTCTCACGCAGTTTCTGGTGTGCCACTGTTAAAGGCTCTGAAGTCTCTAATCCGCGATGAAAATCAATCCCTTGACCGGCAGCCAATAGCTCAATACCGATAATGGTGGCAGTATTCTGTACCATCTCGTATAGGCGGCGTGCGCAATAGGTCGCCATTGACACATGATCTTCTTGGTTGGCTGAGGTTGGGATACTGTCAACGCTACCCGGATGAGCGATAGATTTGTTCTCCGATGCCAGTGCGGCTGCGGTCACATGGGCGATCATAAAGCCTGAGTTTACCCCAGCATTGTCGACCAAGAACGGCGGTAGACCACCTGACAGCGTCGCATCGATTAGCAAAGCGACACGGCGCTCAGACATAGAACCAATCTCGGCGATTGCCAAGGCCAGAATATCAGCGGCAAAAGCGACTGGCTCAGCATGGAAGTTACCTCCTGATATGGCTACAGGACCATCTTCGTTATTAAAGATAAGTGGGTTGTCGGTCACCGCATTAGATTCTATTAATAAGGTTTTTCCTGCTTGGTTAATGATGTCAAGGCAGGCACCCATGACTTGCGGCTGACAACGCAGGCAGTAAGGATCTTGTACTCGGTCATCCTGCTCGCCGTCATGCGAGGCGCGAATGGCACTGCCTTTAATGAGTTGACGGTGAGCTTTGGCGATTTCAATTTGACCATGATGCCCACGTACTTCGTGAATACGCGCATCAAATGGTGAGTCCGATCCTTTGGCCGCATCAATTGACAGGGAGCCAACGATAGTCGCTGTCTCCAGCAAGTCACGCGCTAAGAAATAACCCCGTAATGCCAATGCGGTTGAGACTTGCGTGCCGTTGATAAGTGCGAGACCTTCTTTGGCTGCTAGGATAATTGGTTCAAGTCCATGCTGGGCTAGCGCTTCTGCTGCAGGCACTTTTTCGCCAGCGACAAACACGTCACCTTCACCCATCATTGCAAGCGTCATGTGTGATAAAGGCGCTAAATCACCAGAGGCACCAACAGAGCCTTTAGCCGGAATGTTTGGCGTGATTTGATTATTGATTAAGGCAAGTAAGCTGTCCACTACCTCGCGGCGTACGCCTGATACACCTTGTGCTAGGCTGGCCACTTTCATCACCATAATCAGTCGTACCACGCTGGCAGGAAGTGCTTCACCAGTGCCTACTGAGTGAGAAACGATCAAGTTGCGCTGAAGTAGCTCAAGCTGATCATCACTGATACGGGTCTTTGCTAACAGGCCAAAACCAGTGTTGATACCATATGCGCTTTTGTCTCGTGCAATGATGGTACGCACATCTTCATGTGAGGCATCGATGGCCTCATAAGCACTCTCAGTTAATGTCAATATGACAGGCTGCTCATAGATATCACGTAGCATCTTAAAGCTAAGCTGGCGAGGGTGTAGCATTAATTGTTTGATATCGTTCATAGGGTGATCCTAGTATTGTAAGACATATGGGTTATATTATTTTTGATTCATGTCTTTGTTGAAATGACGTTTTTTAAATGTTTTTAGTTAACGTAATACCTGTTATTAAATTTGTTTCTTTAGCCAATCCAGTTGAAGTACATGGCTAGATGTCCGAATGCGGCAGCCAATAAAATACTGAGTACCACACGCTCAAACCAGATAATGACCATTTTGCCGACAGATAATGGTATTTCAGTGGCAAGCACACAAGGAATCATGGCAGAGAAAAACAACACGCTGCTAATAGAGATGACCCCTGCAACATAGCGAGTCAATATATCAGCCTCACTGAGGAGCAGTGCTGGCAAGAACATTTCAGCCAATCCCGCTGACATACCTTTGGCGGCAACCAGAGGCTCTGGTAAGCCGCTAAGCCATGTAAATGGATAAAGAAGCAAGCCTAAAGCATCGAATACAGGCGTATACTTTGCTAATATCAATCCTGTCAAGCCAACCGCGATGATAGAAGGCACAATCGCCGCTGCCATCGTCAGCCCATCGCGAAAGTTAGACCATAAGATTGTTTTTAGGTCAGTGGCACGGCGTGAAGTGGACAAACCCAAATCAAATGCTGCCGCCAGACGTGTACCACGTTTATGGTCTAAAGTGGGACGTTCAACGCTATCATCAACAAGGCTAATGGGTGGAATACGAGCAGTAATCGCAGTGACGATAAAGGTAATCACTAGCGTAGACCAAAAGAACAGGTTCCAAAACTCCATTAGACCAAGCGTTTTGGCAACAATGACCATAAATGCCGCTGATACGGTCGAAAAGCCAGTCGCAATGATAATGGCTTCGCGCGCTGAATATTGCTTTTGCAAGTAGACACGATTAGTAATGAGCAGCCCGATAGAGTAGCTACCAACAAAGGATGCGACCGCATCAATCGCTGATGAACCTGGGGTTTTCCAGATAGGTTTCATGATCGGCTGCATGAGCACACCGACCATCTCGAGCAAACCAAAACCCACCAAAAATGCTAAAATTAATGCGCCAAGCGGTACAATCATACCGACTGGTAATGCCAGTTTTTCAAACAAAAACGGCAGCATGTCCTTTTCCATCATAAAGGCAGGCGCTACGTCAGCAACATACATCACTGCCAGTATCAGACCAATGATTTTAAAAGCAGTCATAATCATGTGGGTGATGTTTTTACGCCATGAGCCGTCTATAAATGGCTTGCTTACCCCAAAGATCATCAGTAAAAACAACAACGTCACAGACAATGTATGCTGCTGAGTGACCAGATAAGTTGCCCCATGATCGAACAAAATCGTGCTTTTCTCACCAATGGTAAATGGCACAAAAAACATGACCAAACCGATAGCACTAAAGACTATCAACTGCAGTAACGCTACAGGTTTGGACAGTAGCGCTTCAGTTGGTGTCGCTACTGCATCCTTGAGATTTAATGTCGTATTTTGCTCAATCATATTATCCTCCTTGATAAAATGTCGATGATATCCTTATGTCAAGTAATCACTTATAAGGATAAAGGTGATGCTACTTAATCATCGGCAGATTTAGACCATAATCTTTGGCTGTTTTGATCGCCAGCTCATAGCCTGCATCGGCGTGACGCATAACGCCTGAGCCGCAATCATTGACCAGTACCCGCGCCAAGCGTTTGGCAGCGGCATCAGTGCCATCTGCGACAATGACCATACCTGAGTGCTGCGAGTAACCCATGCCAACGCCGCCGCCATGATGCAGCGATACCCAAGTTGCGCCGCCTGCGACGTTGAGCATACCATTCAATAATGCCCAGTCAGATACCGCATCTGAGCCGTCTTTCATGCTTTCCGTTTCGCGATTTGGACTAGCCACTGAGCCTGTGTCCAAGTGGTCGCGGCCGATGACGATAGGGCCTTTTAACTCGCCGTTTTTGACCATTTCATTGAATGCGAGCCCTGCTTTGTCACGCTCACCCAATCCTAACCAGCAGATACGGGCAGGCAAACCCCGAAACTGAATGCGCTCTTTTGCCATATCGAGCCAGCGATGGATATGGGTGTTTTCAGGGAACAGCTCTTTAATTTTTTGATCGGTTTTGTAGATATCTTCTGGATCGCCTGACAGCGCCACCCAGCGGAAGGGGCCTTTGCCTTGGCAGAACAGCGGACGAATATAAGCGGGGACAAAACCTGGGAAATTAAAGGCATCTTTAACGCCTTCATCAAAAGCCACCTGACGGATATTATTACCATAATCGGTCGTTGGAATGTCCATTGCCTGCAAGTCTAGCATCGCCTGTACGTGTACGGCACAAGACTGAGCGGCGGCTTTGGTTAATGCTGCATGTTGCTCTGAATCTTCTTGTGCAGCTTTCCATGCTTCCACTGTCCAGCCACTTGGCAAGTAACCATTGATCAAGTCATGCGCTGAGGTTTGATCGGTCACTAGATCAGGCTTCATACCGCCAGCATTGGCGCGCTTGACCATCTCTGGCAAGATATCTGCTGCATTACCAAGTAGGGCTATAGAGACCGCTTCACCCGCATCGGTATGTTGTTTAATCAGTTCATAAGCATGGTCAAGGTTATCTGCTTGCTTGTCGACATAACCAGTACGCAAGCGGAAATCGATACTAGACTGTTGACATTCGATGTTTAATGAAGTCGCACCTGCAAAGGTCGCGGCTAGTGGCTGTGCGCCGCCCATACCGCCAAGCCCAGCGGTTAAAATCCAACGACCTGCCCAGCTACCATCATAATGCTGACGACCTGCTTCCACAAAGGTCTCATATGTCCCTTGCACGATGCCTTGGGTGCCAATATAAATCCAGCTACCAGCCGTCATTTGACCATACATCATCAAGTCTTTGCGATCGAGCTCGTTAAAATGCTCCCACGTCGCCCAGCGCGGCACAAGGTTAGAGTTTGCAATCAATACACGCGGTGCATTTTCGTGCGTTTGAAACACGCCAACTGGTTTGCCAGATTGCACCAATAAAGTTTCATCGTCTTCCAATTCTTTTAATGACGCTAAGATTTGATCGTAGCTTTCCCAATTGCGGGCTGCGCGTCCGATACCACCGTAGACGACTAAGCTTTTAGGGTTTTCGGCCACATCAGGATGCAAATTGTTTTGCAGCATGCGATAAGGCGCTTCGGTCAGCCAGCTTTTGCAATGTAGAGTACTGCCAGTGGGCGCGGCGATTTCGCGGCTCTCATCACGGCGAGTCAGCTTAGTCTCTTTATTGGTTCCATGGTCAGTAGTCATTATCATATCCTTGTGATATCTGTTAAGACGATAAAGTAATCAAAGTAAGTGTTTTACCGTCAGTCTATAAATTCAGCGGAACATCGATTAGATGACGCAGATTTTTTAGCACTGCTGTAAAGTTGTATATACAAATTATCAAAGATACTTTTTTCATGCAAGCAATTTTTTATAAATGACTCAATTATTTTTGTGAGGGTTTTGGTAGATAGATAAATGTCACAGTGTTTTGCCAAGGTTCATGACGTTATCTCGTGATATTATGGCGCTATTATTATTGGTGAAACTAACGGTTAAACACGGACATGACAAAGACGATTCCGGCATATCAGCGCATTAAAAACGCCATATTAGACAATATACACTCTGGTAAATGGCAAGCGGGCAATGCAATTTCTACAGAAATGGCGTTGGCAAAAGAATTTGGCGTATCGCGTATGACGGTCAATCGTGCGCTAAAAGAGCTGAGCGAAGAGCGAGTATTGGAGCGCCGGCAAGGGTCGGGGACGTTTGTCGCCCAGCAGCAGTTCAATCACACTTTTGTAGAAGTGCGTAATATCGCGCAGGATTTAAAATCTGCCAACCGTGATTATCAGGCGCAAGTGGTAAGTAAACGCATACTTACGGCTGCGATGTTGGATGATGAATTACGGCGTAAATTTGATATTAATGAAGTAGCTGAGTTTTCTAATACAAGCGCTAACACAAACGCTGATACAACCGTAATGGATGACAGTACTGGCGCAGATAGTATTAGCGACGTTGCTGTTTTATACGAGGTAAAAATCATTCACTTTGCGGATGGTCAGCCCATACAGTTCGAAGAGCGCTGGGTGGCTGCTCAAAAGGTGCCAGAATTTATTGAGCAGGATTTTAGTGTGGTCAATACCAGTGATTATCTCATTGCCAAAAGTCCACTGGAGCGCGGTCGCTATACCATTCGTGCACTGGCGGCACCAGATGAGATAGCTGCGCTATTGCAAATCGCACCGCAGTCGCCGACATTGGTATTGCGTCGTCAGACGTATTCAGCAGGTCGAGTATTGACCTTTGTGAAGATGTGGCATGCAGGCGATCGTTATCAATTCTCCGGTGAATTATAATAGTCTTACGCATGCTCACTGTTTTTGTACGTTTATTCTTTCTGAAGTGCGCTAGTATATGAATAAATGGCTATTTAATTGGCAATAATAACGTTAATATCTGCCTAAAAAATGTCCAAAAATTCAAAGATAATATAGAAACAGTATTGAAAAATATGCTGAGCATCCTCAAATCGAGCAGCCAAAGCTAAATAATGCGGCGCAAATACTTTATTATAGTATTTGCCTGTGCTGGTCTTATCCTTATTTGTTGCTATGGTTTTATTGGCACGATACCTTTTTGCATTATTCATTCACTCTTATAAGGACGTCTTATGAAACGTCGTACTCTTTTAGCACTTGCCGCCAGTACTATGCTACTTGCCGCTTGTGGTCAGTCTACTACCAATGAAGCAGAAACCAATGCGACAGACAGTGCCGCGACGGGTGGCTCTGATTTGCTGCAACGTATCAATAATGGTGGCACCATCAACGTCGGTACAGAGGGTACTTATCCGCCATTCACTTATCATGATGAGAGTGGCAAGCTAACTGGCTATGATGTCGAAGTGACACGTGCGGTTGCGGATAAACTAGGCGTAGACGTCGAATTTAAAGAGACCCAGTGGGATGCTATGCTGGCAGGTCTTGACTCAAAACGCTTCGATATGGTGGCCAATCAAGTAAGCTTGACCACGCCTGAGCGTTTGGCTAAGTATGACAAAGCCATGCCTTATAGCTGGTCGGGCGCGGTTGTACTAGCACCGACTGATGACAATCGTTATAGCTCGTGGGAAGGTTTAAAAGGTCTGCGTACTGCGCAATCACTGAGCAGCAACTATGGTGAGCTTGCAGAACGCTACGGCGCAGAAATCGTTCCTGTCGATGGTATGGCGCAAGCGATTCAATTGGTTAAGCAAGACCGTGCTGACTTCACGATGAATGACAATCTGGCAATATTGGATTATCTCAAAAAATTCCCAGATGCAGCACTTGAGATCAAACTGACAGCGCCTGCGAGTGAGCAGACTGGTTCAGGTTTAGTACTCATCAAAGGGGATGACGCTGTGGTGGCAAAATTGAATGAAGCAATGGCCGCATTAGCAGCCGATGGGACGCTGACCAAGCTTAGCGAAGAGTTCTTTGGTGCTGATATAAGTCAACAAAAATAATGCTAGCGTCTATCACGTCAATGCTAGCTGAGTTACTGGCACTACTACCATTTATGGATCCTGCGCGGGCGCAAATTGTCATCAATTCATTTTGGCCAATGCTTAAAGGCGGTATTTATTATTCGATACCGCTGGCGTTGATCTCATTTGCGATTGGTATGGCTATTGCGCTGACAGTAGCGCTGATTCGTATCGTACCGCGTGCTGGCTGGTTCCATGAAATCATATATAGACTTGCGCGTATTTATGTGTCCGCCATTCGCGGGACACCAATGCTGGTTCAGCTATTTATTATTTTCTACGGCTTGCCAAGTATCGGGGTAAAGCTTGATCCTTTTCCCTCAGCTATTATTGCCTTTTCGCTCAATATTGGCGCGTATGCATCGGAGACGGTGCGTGCCTCTATTTTGTCCATTCCAAAAGGACAGTGGGAAGCAGGCTCGACGGTAGGCTTGACGTATCTACAAACCTTTCGTCATGTCATTTTGCCGCAAGCACTTCGGGTGTCAGTACCCCCGTTATCCAATACCTTTATTAGCCTAGTAAAAGACACGTCTTTGGCGTCATTGGTATTGGTGACTGAGCTATTTAAGCAGGCGCAAATCATCACCGCACGTAACTATGAATTTATGTTGGTCTACACCGAAGCGGCGATTATTTATTGGGGTATTTGTCTGTTCTTAACCTTTATTCAAGGTAAGCTTGAAACCAGACTTGATCGCTACGTGGCGAAATAAACCCTTGATAATGGTAGCAGTATAGTATGGTAATACCGCGTCGATAAGCGTGTGTTATTAGCAAACAGATATCAGTACAACAGGAAGCTTTATGATTCAAGTCACTAATATTCACAAAGCTTTTGGTGGCAATCAAGTGCTTAAAGGCATCGACTTGACCATCGAAAAAGGCAAGGTAGTGGTGATATTAGGACCGTCAGGGTCTGGTAAAACCACTTTTTTACGCTGCTTGAATGCGCTGGAAATTCCTGATCAAGGCATCATTGCTTTTGATGATGGTAGCTTAACGGTTGATTTCGCTACCAAGCCTAAGAAAAAAACATTGCTGGCGCTACAGCGTCTATCAGGCATGGTATTTCAATCTTATAACTTGTTTCCACACAAGACTGCGATTGAGAATTTAATGCTTGGGCCGACGGTAGTGCAAGGGCAAACTAAGGCGCAAGCCCGCGAGCAGGCACTGGCATTACTTGATAAAGTAGGCTTATCGGATAAGGCAGATCTGTATCCGTTTCAGCTATCTGGTGGTCAGCAGCAGCGTATCGGCATTGCTCGTGCACTCGCTATCGAGCCGTCATTATTATTATTTGATGAGCCAACGTCTGCGCTCGATCCTGAATTGGTACAAGATGTACTGGGCACGATGAAGCAACTGGCATCTGAAGGCTGGACGATGGTCGTTGTGACTCATGAGATTAAATTTGCTCGTGATGTGGCAGATCATGTGGTGTTAATTGAGGATGGTCATGTGGTCGAAGAAGGTAGCGCTAAGCAGATGTTCGAAGTGTCTACTCATCCACGTACGCAGGCCTTTTTGCAGCGTATTGAACAGTAATATCATCAAGACAGTCCAAGTTATTTAGCAACTGTCTATGATGTCAATGCTTTGCTCTAAAGTAACGTTCCAATAAAAAATCTCCAGCTATTAATTATAGTTGGGGATTTTTTTCGTTTGATAATACAGATATAAAACTATTTAAAACAATCAAAAGTCACCACTAAATTCTTTGTCGTCTTTTTAGCCAGCGTGGTACGCGAGTGGCAGTGCCGTTTAATATGGCATTAAATAAAGCTGCCAGTAAGATTAATACCACGCCCACATATTGAATCCAAGATAAGGATTGATGCAGTAATAGTATGGCAAGGGCAATGGCAGTCAATGGCTCAAAAATCGTAAATACTGATGCACGAGTGGCAGGTAATTTCTCTAATGCTTTCATATAAAGGGCAAAGGGCACGACGGTTCCAATCAAAGACAACCCCAAGGCATAGCCCCAAGTATGTAAAGGTAAGCTCAATAACCGCCCATAGGTTTGATAGGTTTCAGGTAATAATAGCAGTACACCAGCACTAATGATAATAGAGGTAAAAAACACCAAAGGGGCAGGGTGAGCATCGTGCATCGCGCGCTTGCCCAGTACCCCGTATAAGGAATAACAGACGCCTGCTAGCAGTCCTAATAGGATGCCCCAATTGATTTGCGCCTCATCACCCAGCATCGTCAATCCAACACCAAATACCGCCATGAGCGCCAGTAATGCCGACTGGCGAGTGATAGATTCATCAAGCAAGAATGCCGAAAACAATAAGCTAAAAACAGGCGCAGTATAAAGCAAGGCAACCGCAGGCCCAGCACCGACATAGATCACAGCAAAAAAGTAGCATACCGACATACCAAGTACGCCAATCAAAGACTGCAATGCCAGTCCAAGCCACTGCTTTCGACGAAGCTTGATAAGGTGCGGCCATAGTTTTGGTAGCATGACAAGAATAAGAAAAGCCGCGGTCACGATACGTAAGATCGTAATTTGCCAGCCACTAAAGCCGATTTGATTGAGGTAGGTCGAGAATATCCCCAAGGTACCCCAGCAGACAGCGGCTGTGATAATTTGAATAGTGCCTATCCATGACTGCCGTGCTGACATTACGCCATCGGTATTTGCCATATCGCTCTCTATTTTTATGTGATATCAAAACCTATGCCCAAACTCAAACTATTCAAATCTTTTGGCTAATGGCATCATACAATACTGGAATAAGAAAAAGACAACCCAAGTAAGGGCTGTCTTTTGTTTATTTTTTCAGTCTATCATTAAAGCGTTAATTAAGTTCGAACACAAGTCAGTTAGACATAAAATTCAATTTATTTGAGTTAGAGGTACGCTTGTTTATGGCTTATGTCTTTAGCTGATCACTCTTTGGTGTCATATCCCCCAAACTTAAGCATCAAGACTTATACTTGTAGTAAAAAATTCGTCAGCAAGCGTTTGGCACCTTCCGTCGCAAATGACTCTGGGTGAAACTGCACACCTTGAATGGGATAGTCTTTATGCTGTAGTCCCATAATCTCCTCACCTGCTAGCGCAGATTCGGTTAGGCTGAACTCAGCATGAGCATTATTGGCGACGACAGCTGTGACAGCCAAGCAATCTGGTAAGGTGTCTGCTTTTACCATCAATGAGTGGTAGCGCATGATTTCTATCTCTTGTGGCAAGCCTTGATAGACACCCGCGCCATCATGGCGAATGGAGGATACCTTGCCATGCATTGGCACGCTCGCCCGTACTACATCGCCGCCGAACACATGCGCAATCCCTTGCATACCTAAGCATACACCCAATAGCGGCGTCGTCTTACCCATGACTTCAATTACTTCGGCACAAATACCGAAGTAGGCGGGATCTTCAGGAGCGCCAGGGCCCGGTGAAATGATAATGCGGTCAAGATTCATTGCCTGTACATCTGCTAACGTTATCTCATTATTACGTTTAACAATGACGTTTGCGGCTTTATCGCCGTCCATCGTCTGCAAAATCTCGCCGATATATTGGTAAAGATTAAAGGTAAACGAGTCGTAGTTATCTATAATTAAAACATTCATGGGTTATCAACTCTTTGGCAAAATATAAGCAATTTACGGGTTCATAAAACTGTCTAATACCACTTTCATGGCAGACAATTTACGCTGAATTTCTAGATATTCATCAGCAGGATTGGAGTCATAGACATTGCCGCCACAGGTTTGCGCATAGGCAGATTCGCCGTTGATGAATAGGCTGCGAATAGGGATGGCAAAAATACAATCACCGTTAAAATTAAACGATCCAAGCGCACCACCATAAGCACCGCGCCCATCTGGTTCTAGCTCGTTGATGACTTTAATCGCTTCAACTTTTGGTGCGCCTGACAACGTCCCAGCGGGGAAGTTACTGGCAAGGGCGCTAAACATATCTTCATTAGGATGCAAGATTCCGACGATCTCAGAAGAGATATGTTGCACATGAGAGAAGCGTTTGATATCCATGAGGCTACGTACTTTTACCGTACCAAATTGTGCCACACGGCCGATATCGTTGCGATGCAAATCGACTAGCATATTGTGCTCAGCAATTTCTTTGGCATCGTTGAGCAATGCACGGGCAAGCTGTCGGTCTTCGATGACATCGACACCGCGCTTGGCAGTACCTGCCAGTGGATAGGTTTCCATCTCACCTTGACGCAAGCGAAATAGCAGCTCTGGTGACGCTCCAATGATGCATTGCTGGGCAAATTTCATAAAATACATGTGCGGCGAGGGATTGACCGAACGCAATTTCTCATAAATGGGCATTTTATCGCCGGCAATACGGTATTTGGATTTAAAACCTACCTCACACTGAAAGATACGCCCTGAGATGATGTCTTCTTTGACTTGCATGACGGCTTTAGCGTGCTCTTCTTGACTCATGCCGTCACCCAAAAACTCAACCGTCGGCGGCTGATAATGTGGGATTGGTGCATCAAGTAGGGTTTTGATTTGCTCGATGCGGTTTTCTTGCTGCGCAGTTGGATAGTAAAAGTAGAAAATCTCACCGGTCATCTTATCGAGCGTTAGACCATCCAAATATACGCCAAATTTAAACGGTTCAAAGTCATCGCTCGTTTTAGCATTGAGACTGGGTTCAAAGAAATTGACACTGTCGTAACCCAAATAACCGACAAGACCACCGCTTTGGTCGCGAGCAATGACGTGCTGCGGCGTAATTTTGCGCAGTAGCTCGTAAGGATTATCCGTTTGATAATGAGTGGTTTCAGCAGTTTTATTATCAGTAATCGCGAGGGTTGCACGATCGATGGCAGCAATGGTCATAACGGGGTCGAAACCAATCGCATGATGACGCGCCATATGTCCATCTTCGCCCAATGATTCGAGCAGATAACAGGTCTCAAAAGCGCGCTCAATACGTTTAAACAACGCAAAGAAATCAATATCCTGCGTGAGTTTAATGCGCTGTGGTTTACTAGGGATATCAATAGCAGCAGGTTGGTTAGGTTTTGAGTTAGGAGAGGTCATAACAATATCCAAATTGGTTCAATGGTTGATCAAATAAAAAGTAAGACAAATTAAAATTCTAGTTTCTGATGAATTAAGCGGCCTTTTCAGCTGTGTCTTTTATGAATGTTTTCTATGAGTCATGTCTATGAGTAATTAGTAAGGCACTCACATCGTGAACTTGCATGGCTTTGGCGCCGCGCGAGACGGTAGCGATACCGACACCTAGCTGCTCAGATATCTCGCGCTGGGTGACACCGCGCTCCAGCAAGTCAAAAATGCGGATACGATTGGCGATTTCCTGCTGCTCTTTTTCCGTCAATAGCGCACTGAATAGTAGGTCGATAGCGGTGCTGTCATGACAACTGGCTAAATGGCTTAATAAGCTTTGATAAGGGTCTGTGCTCATAACATTCATCTTAATGGAAAAGAAAAGGGAAGCTTGCTTCGTTTCAGTATTCTAGTACGATAGTACATAAAAGGCAAGTAGCCTATGTAGATGTTTTGCTACTGCTGTTAAATGGGCACTGTGTTTTGGAAGATGATTATTTATATAGGATGGATCCTACATTTATAAACATAAAGCCAACTAATTTTTATTAACTGGCTTTATGTTTATGAATGGTTAACAGCTCGTTTACAGACCCTAATTAAACGGAAGAGTGCTCACTGGCAAGTTCAATTTGCACCTGCCAATCCTCTATATCCAGCTCATAACAGTTTTTGCCTTCACCATTGATACGATCTATCACCAAAAAATCAGAGTCACAACCGAGGGCAAGTAGTGGATGATGCCAGACATTGGCATCGTATTGCACACCTTGATGAGATTGGACATAAAACACGGTCAAATCATCTGCAGACTGTGGCGGCGCACCAGCAGGCGCAACGATGACGATATAATCCTGACCATTCATCGAAAAGAACGCTTGCGTGCCAAACGGATGATATTCCATGACCGATAAGGCAATAGGAAATTCACGCTTTTTGGCGCGGAAGATACTCATGCCGACATCGCCGCCGTCAAGTTTGGCTTCAGCGATGGCGTGATGGCGGCAGGCATAGCCTTTATTGATATGGTAGCTATTTTCAGGCGTCTGTGCTTCCTTGTCATAGGGTTCTATTACGGTACCGTAGGGCGCAAACTCAGCTTTGGTTAAAGGTCTTGCAACGATCGTAGTCTTCATAAGAGTACTCATGACTTTGCCTTACTTTTGGTGATCACTGTTTATAATTGCTATGAGCCACTTTGCCATAAGCCCGTACGCGAATTAAATCAAAATCTGGGAATAAATGACATATTCGAATGAACGATTATGCCGCTATATTGCTCATCGTTCTGAATGCTTTGTTGTTCTGGTTATTATTTATTGCGCAGGGCTTATCGTGCTGGGCGAATAAACGGCATATGACGATTCACGTCTTTATATAGTAAATATCTAAATGGACCCGGTCCGCCGGCGTAACAAGATTGTGGGCAAAATGCGCGTAGCCACATAAAATCACCTGCCTCAACTTCTACCCATTCACCATTTAAGTGATAGACCGCTTTACCTTCTAGGACATACAAACCATGTTCCATCACATGAGTTTCATCAAATGGAATCACGCCACCTGGTTGGAAAGTCACAATATTCACATGCATGTCGTGACGCATATCAGACTGCTCGGTAAATCTGGTGGTTGCCCATACGCCATCGGTACCCGGCATTTCAATCGCTTCAACATCGTGATCGCTGGTTACAAACGCTTCAGGCACCTCAATACCTTCACAGTGTTGATAAGCTTTACGAATCCAATGGAATTTAACATGCTTGTCGCTATTGTTTTTTAGCGTCCATTTGCAGCTAGGTGGTAAGAAAGCATAGCCACCAGCTTCAAGATGATGAGACTCACCTTCAATAGTGATATCCATTTCGCCTTCAACGATGAATATAACCCCTTCAGCGTTTGCATCTAGCTCAGGCTTTTCTGAGCCGCCGTTAGGCACAACTTCGACGATATACTGTGAAAAAGTCTCAGAGAAACCTGAAAGTGGGCGTGCAAGCACCCACATGCGCATACCTGTCCAAAACGGCAGATAGCTAATAACAATGTCGGTCAGTACACGTTTGGGAATAATGGCATAAGCTTCGGTGAAGATAGCGCGATCTGATAATAGTTGTGTTTGTGGAGGCAAACCGCCAGTTGGTGCGTAATAAGTACTCTTTGTTGACATTGTTGATGTTCCTTAGTGGTGTTGTGCCGCAATAAATTTGTGTCTAAACGTATGGTTACATCCAGTTTGCAGTGTTATCGGCTGTGGCTGGATGGTTTTTATACCAGTGTTTGGCAATGTCATCACGGCGGCATACCCACACATCGGGCTTGCTGGTGATATATTGCAAAAACTTTTTGAGGGCAACGATGCGACCGGCGCGACCAATGATGCGGCAGTGCAAACCGATGGTCAGCATCTTGGGTGTGTGCGCGCCTTCCTCGTATAAGGTATCGAAGCTGTCTTTTAAATATTGATAAAAAGGCTCGGCGTTGGTAAAGCCTGGGCTTGAGGCAAAGCGCATGTCATTGGTCTCTAAGGTATAGGGAATGACCAAATGCGGCTTACGAGCGATTTTGTTACCGTCTTCTACTTTGACATTGAGCCAGTAAGGGAGCTCATCTGCGTAAGAGTCGGAGTCATAAATATAGCCACCTTGTTCGGCGACCAACTCACGAGTATTCGGGCTATCTCGTCCCGTGTACCAACCAAGCGGCTGACCACCGATCATGCTCTCGAATATTTCAGTGGCACGGCGCACATGCTCGCGCTCGGTCTCGCGGTACATATTTTGATAAGCAATCCAGCGTAGACCGTGACTGGCGATTTCGTGCCCATCTTCTAATACTCGCTCGATAATATGAGGCGTTTTTTCGGCAGCAGCGGCGCAAGTGAAGGTCGTAATAGGCAAACCGTATTCTTTAAAAGTATCCAATACTCGCCAAACACCCACACGGCTACCATATTCAAATGCCGACTCAATCGACTGATGACGATTGTTAAATTCTGGCGTACCTAAGACATCCGATAAAAACCGCTCTGATTGACCGTCACCATGAATCACGCTATTTTCTGCGCCTTCTTCGATATTGAGGACGAACTGTACAGCGATTTTAGCGCCGCCTGGCCAGTTGGCTTTTGGCGGCGTGTCAGCATAGCCTTTTAAGTCGCGAGGGTAGGCGTCTTGATTGAAATCGCTGATTATTTTTTTACTCATTGTCAATATATCCTAAATATTTTAAAGCAACTTAAGTCAACTAAAGCAAAATAAGGCGTAACTTTGGATCCATGTAATATTTTATCTACGACCTTTATCTGCGACCTTTATCTATAATCCCGATGCGTAAGCCACCATTTGCTGACGTTCTTCATCCGTCAATTTTGTGAGATTACCCAGTGGCATATAGCCTGTTTGTACAGCAGTGACGATTTTTGCTTTATGAGTTTTCATGTCGGTTGGTGTCTGCAAGATGATACCAGCTGGCGGCGCGGCAAATCCTTGCTGAGTAGGCTGAGCGGCATGGCACGTGCTACAGCGCGTGTGCACGACATCCATAATGGCATCGTCAGCAGAAGCAGTTACTGGCACGACGTCGGCAGTGATATTTTCATTTGAGACAGCGTCATTACTTATACTAGAACCGTCGACTGCGCTATCAGTAGTTGTTGGTGGCACACTATTTGGTGTCGCCGTTTCAGCAGCGACTGCAGCATTGACAATAGGTAATGGCTCAATTGGTTCTGGGCGCATCCAAATAATTAATAATACAGTTAAGACAGCAGGGATGATCAAATAACGCGGCTTATGATTGTCTAAATGCTTTTGGTTAAAATAGTGACGTACAATAGCCGTGATGATACCCACAAATACCAATACTAACCAGCCGTGAGCATGAGAGTACATCATCGGATAATGGTTACTAATCATGGTAAAGATCAGCGGTAAGGTAAAATAGTTGTTCATCAGCGAGCGGTTTTTTGCTTGTAGTGCCAAGTCCGCTACTTCTTTGCCTGGTTTTTCGCCACGCCTCACGCATTCTACCAGCGCTCGTTGAGCGGGCATGATGCCAAAGAACACATTACCTGCCATCACAGTACCTAAGATAGCACCGATATGAATGAACGAAGCACGGTCACTAAATAGCTGGTAAGAACCCCAGCAGGCGATGATTAATAGGATAAAAATAATGGGGCTAAAAATGAAGGAGTTTTTGCCTAAATGGCTGCGGACAATCACTTCATAAATGAAATAACTGCCGAATAAAAACAACAAACTGGTCGAGATGGCACCGATACTACTACCAAAATCGACTTTGCTGGGATCAATCAAGTAGGCAGTCGCATTGGCATAATAGACGATAGAGAGCATCGCCATACCCGTCAGCCAAGTAGTATAAGCTTCCCATTTAAACCAGTGCAGGGTCTTTGGCATCTCTTCGGGTTCAAGCTTGTATTTGGCAATTTCATAAAAGCCGCCACCATGTACCGCCCATAGGTCGCCTGAAATGCCTTTGTCAGCCTTCCACTGTGGTGGTTTACGTAAACTAAGATCTAGCCAAACAAAGTAAAAAGACGCACCAATCCATGCCACGCCAGCGATGACGTGGAACCAGCGAAAAAATAAGTTAAACCAATCGAGATAATAAGCGCCCATGTTGCAAATGTCCTTTTTACAATTTTCTTTTGTTCAGCTTTTTTCAATCTTTCGACGCGTTTTGCTATGGCGACGTTCTTTTATGATGTGTTTTTATATAGTGATGTCAAAAACTAAGAGCCGCGATATGTGCTGTAGCCATGTGCGCTAAGCAGTAGCGGTACATGATAGTGACCGTTATCACTTATCATAAAATCGATGACAACTTGTGGATAAAAAGCCGTGAGATTTTGTGCATCGAAATAAGACTGCGTATCAAAGGTTAAGGTATAACGACCAACATCTAAGTGATATTCAGCAATATCAATCGTTGGGTCAAACGACCAGCTATCTGGTGCCACGCGTCCATCCGCATTGGTGACGCCATTGGCTAATAGAGAAGCCTCGCCATTTGCGCTTACGCGATCTAGCGTCACGGCAATACCAGCGGCTGGTTTGCCCAGATGGGTATCTAAAATATGCGATGAGAGAGTACCTGACATAATAATTCCTTTTATATAAATGAGTCAGATGGGCTGAATGCTTTAAGCGTCACTCAGCAGTTTCTGTAAACGTAAGCGGGTGATTTTATTTTGCTCAGCCGCCGCATTGACCAGTTCAGTAGCGCGATCATTGGGCAAGCGTGCTAACAATAAATCGAGCATTTGCTGTGCGCTTTTACCGGTAGCAAATACGATAAAGATAAAGCCAAATTTATCAAGGTAGTCTTGATTGCCTTGTGCCAAAGCTTCAATCACCTCGTCATTGGCATCATTAGCACCCGACTGCTCATGGGCAGCACTGTCTTGAGTGTTGCGGTATTTTTCTTTTAACGAGTCGACGTTACCGATTTGTGGATGACCATCAAAAGCCTCTAGTAACTGGGCTTCTGCTGTCTGTGCTTGTGCCCAAGCATCATCACTATGAGCAAGTAATGTAGATATATCAGCAAAAGGACGTTTTTTTTCTAAAGTCTGCGCCCAATGGGTGCTGGTACAGCAGGTCAATAGATGTGAAATTGCCTCAGTTGTTGAGAGCTCATTAAACTGCTGTAAAGATAATTTCACTATGACATCCTTTTCTTTTCTGACAAAAGCGGTGGAGTAACATTTCTTGATAACATCTCATGCTAAAGTAGTATTTATCGAATAATAATTGGTTTACTATGAGCTATTCTGCTTAAACCTGACCATTTGGTCAACTACTTTATGCAAATATTTTATTTAGACTGGTGATATTTCATAAAAATTAGCATATGAATCCAGTTATTGGCTGGGATATGGCTCTTTATTCATCACAATAATGACAGGTAACATTTATCATGGCTCAACATAACGATATAGAACCACAAGCTGCGTCTGACGCGCCTGTACAGCGCAATCAGCAAGATATCCGCGCCCACAATCAAACCGTCATTTTGGCGGCGGCAGAAGAGGAGTTCGTGCTGCAAGGTTTTCGCGGTGCGACGATGCAAGGTATTGCCGATAGAGCCGAGCTGCCAAAAGCCAACGTGCATTACTATTTTAAGAATAAAAAAAATCTGTACCAAGCAGTGCTGCATTCTATTATTCAAGAGTGGAACGATGGCTTGGTCGCTATGAGTGTCGATAGTGACCCTAAAACGGTCATCGAAAAGTTTGTCCGTACCAAATTGCATCAAGCGTTTGCTCATCCCAATCGCCATAAATTGTTTGCGCTGGAAGTCATCGGCGGTGCCCCGCACCTGCATGAATTTATGTCGGCGACCATGAAGGCGTGGGCGCTAGACAAGGCGCAAGTGATGAAAACTTGGCATGAGCAAGGCAAAATTGGCATCGCTGACCCTTTACAGCTATTGATTTTGATTTGGGCAACGACGCAGCGATATGCGGAATTTGAGACAGAAATTGTCGGTTTGATGGAAAAGAGTGAGTACGATCAGCAGGATGAAGCGCGGGCGGCAGACTTTTTAGTGCCGTTTATTTTGCGTGGCTGTGGTCTTGAGTAATGCTTATGTATTATTATTTTACGTCTATAACATGCCATTAATACGAAAGCATTATGAATGTTTTCGTATTAAGGCGCGCTAAAAGAGTCAATGTGCAGAACCAGAACAGCAATGCTGATTGGTAAAGAATTTGACTATCCTAACGTACGTTTAAGAAGCCTTTTGTCTAAGAGGTTTTAGACCGTCATCCAGATGCTGTTCTACTGTATCAAATTCGACACCGTAGTTTTTGGGCAAAATCATATCGAGAGTAATGGCCACAATACCTGACATAGTAACTGCTGACCCAAAGATATTACGGAAAAGCTGCGGCGCCTGTGCGAATACATCAGGAACAAAAGCCACGCCCATAGACAGACCTAGCGAAGTGGCAATGATTAAGATATTGCGATGGGTAAAGTTGACGGTTGATAGGATGCGAATACCAGCGGTCGCTACCGTTGCAAACATCAATAACGTCACACCGCCAACGACTGGTTTTGGCAATTGGGTAAAGATAGCACCCAAAATAGGGAATAGCCCCATAGTGAATAAGATAGCCCCAACATAGAAGCCCACATAGCGACTGGCAATACCAGTCATCTGAATAACGCCGTTGTTTTGGCTAAAAGTCGTCACTGGGAAAGTATTAAACACCGCCGCAATTAATGAGTTGACACCGTCTCCCAATACGCCACCTTTAATGCGTTTCTCGTATAGAGGTCCTTTGATAGGTTCGCCCGATATCATCGAAGTCGCCGTCAAATCACCAGAGGTTTCAATACTGGTAATGACATACATAAAGGCGATAGGAATAAAAGCCTGCCAATCAAACCCAAAGCCAAACTTGAATGGCACAGGTAGCGTAAAGATAGGGGCATCAGAGACCAAAGAGAAATCAATGCGTCCCATAAGAATGGCTGCGATCAGACCAAGCATCAGCCCTATAAAAATAGCACTGGAGCGAATGACTTTATTATTAACAATACTAATCAATACCACACTGACCAAGACTCCGCCACCGAGCAGCAAATTCTGTATACTCCCGAAATCTTCAGCGCCCACGCCGCCTGCCAAATCCGTCAGACCAACCTTGGTTAATGACAGACCGATGGTCACAATCACACAACCCGTCACGATAGGGCTCATCAGAGATTTGAGTCTGGTAATAAATTGACTTAAGAAAATCTCAACGAAGGCACCAAGAAAGGAGACGCCAAAGATAACAGAGAGAATCTCCTCCGGACTCCCGCCTTTGTTTTTTACCACAAAACCTGCCGCCAATACCGCGGCCAAGAAGCCAAAACTGGTTCCTTGTAACGCCATAAGACCGGAACCTACTGGTCCAACTTTATGCGTCTGAATAAAGGTAGCGACCCCTGATACCATCAATGACATGCTGATGAGATAAGGGATATGTTCCCCCAAACCCAAGACGCCGCCTATGATTAATGAAGGGGTGATAATACCGACAAAGCTGGCAAGTACGTGTTGTACTGCGCCCAAAAAGGCTTTTGTAGGGGTAGGACGGTCATGCAATCCGTATAGTAAATCGGGGTTCCCTTGAATGTGTTCGCTCATCTTGGCTTCCTCCTAAAGTGACTTTTAGTCCAAGCTCTGTGGAGAGAGCTAAGCAGTGTGATGAGTTTAGAGATGGATATCGACACACCGTTTATCTTCATATTGCTTAGTTGTCTCACAAAGAGTCGCACTTATCCTTGTGCTAATAAATATCAGCAGCTAGCTATTATTTATCAATATGATTAATAGTCGTAGGTTTAAACCTGACTAATTGGTCAACTATCTAAGGGTATAGTGAAAGGGTTGGCTATTGCAACGTTTTTTTTCATGTTGATGGCTTTATTTCTTAAATAATAACAGTCTATTAGAAGAACATAGCGCAGTGGATTTGGTTTGCTGGCTATTTTTACTCGTCTAAAAACAGTAAGCAACAAAACGGAATAAGTCAGCCAGATTTAGCGCTATTTTTTAATATTAAATTTCTCGCATTAATTATTGCCAAATTGTTAATACTTCGTTATTATGCCTCTCATTATTTAAATGCTAACAATTATCATTAACATTGTTATTCGTATGAAAGACTTTGGCTTTGTCAAGACTCCAATCGTCTAAAAAATGGTTTTCAACAATAAGCGGTGCAACTGCCACAAGCTGTGCTCAACAGTAAATAGCTCTTAAAAATTCTAATTTGTGATAGTCCATAAGGTGAGTGTGTTATGCGTGAAGTAAAGTTATCAAAACTATCTAGTCAAATGACGGTATTGTCCATGGGCGTGGCAGCGGTATTATGGTCACAAGCAGTCAGTGCAGCACCTGCAGAAGACATGCCAAGCACCACGTTGCAGACCATTACGGTGACAGCCAATAGCTCAGTACGTGATAAAGTGCAAACCGATTCTGTTTACATAGAAGACTATACGCCAGCGCAGCAAGCCAGCCATTTAAGCGATTTTTTGAATGTCGTTCCTGGAGTTACGGTAGGTGGTACCTCTGCGGTCAATCAGCGTATTCGTATTCGTGGTCTTGAAGACAGCAACCTAAAAGTCACTATCGATGGGGCGCGTCAAGAAGGCAAACTTTTTTATCATATGGGTGACATTACTATTGACCCTGACTTGCTTAAGCAAGCGGATGTGGCAGTTGGCAACAATTCTGTCACGCTAGGTAACGATGCGATTGGCGGGGCGGTGGCTTTTAAAACCGTTGATGCAGTGGATTTGCTGAAACCGGGTCAAAGAATAGGAGCGAAAGTTCACGCAGGCTATGCCAGTAATAATGACGAGCTACTAACGTCAACGACTGTATATGCCGCACCAACGGACAATGTTGACTTACTGGCTTACTATGGCAAGCGTGATAGCGATTCTGGCGAAGATGGTAACGGTCGTGAGCTGTTTGAAGACAGTAAAACTGAAAGCATCTTATTAAAGGCGGGTGCTTATATTGCGGATGACCATCATATTGGCGCAAATTTCAGCCAAACTGAAAAGAAGGGTATTTTCCCATTCCGTCCAGACTTCCCTAGCCGCTCTGAGCCTCCAATTCCGCAACAGGTGAAGCGCGATACTTATGGTATTGATTATAGCTTTAATCCTAGCAACCCACTGATTGATGTAGATACCAACGTGTATCAAACCAAAACCCGCATTTTGCGCGATTCTGATTATATCAATGATCCAGGTTTTGATTTTAACGCTGAAGTTCAAACCACAGGCGCAAAAATCCAAAACACCAGTGACATTGCTACGAATGTTGGCACACACAAGCTTATCTCTGGGATTGAGCATTACAAAAAAGAGTCGGAGATGGAGCGCGACTTCGTCAAAGCAGGGTCAGACGAGGCAACCAATACATCAGTATATCTAGAAGACCAATGGAAAAATGGTAAGCTCACTTTAACACCTGGTGTGCGTTATGACCGCTACAAATCTCCTGAGTTTATCTCTGGTGGTAAAACCTATGATAATGTCGTTGGTGCACTTGCCGCAAGCTATGAGATTGCACCATTGACGCAAGTATTTGCAAGCTACACGCAGTTATTTAATGGTCCTGACTTAAGCCAAACCATTTTTAATTCAAATGGTGACAAAACGTACGTTAATAATGACTTAAAAGCAGAAGAAGGGTCTAACGCTGAAGTAGGTATCGTTACAACGTTACGCGACCTAACGGTAGCCGGTGATGCACTACAACTAAGCGGTAAGTACTTTGAAACTGATATCGAAAACTATATCGAATTTGTTCGTTCCGGCGGAACTCGCGTTGGCTTAGACTGTGTCACTGGACAATTAGGTGGTGAATGCCAAGGTGTCATCAATAAAGATGAAGATTTTAAAATTAAAGGGGTTGAGCTCGCTGCCGACTATAAAATGAATAACTTTAGTATGGGTTTGAGCTATTCACGCGCACGCAGCAAAGGTGAAAAAACGGGCTACAGCATTCCTTCAGTGACTGGAAGCAGCTCAGAATCAGGCGATAAATATATGGTCAATCTGGCTTATGCCCCAACAGAGACCACAGATATCGGCTGGCGCAGTACGTATGTTGCTTCAGTGATGCCGAATACGTCTGAAAATGAGATTGAAAAACCAAGCTATAATGTTCATGATATCTTTATGAACTATTCGCCAAAACAAGTTGATGGATTAAAAGCCACGCTTGGCGTTTACAATCTTTTTGATGAAGCTTATGCGAGCCACTCATCTCGTCTAAATCCGATTGATGATGTTGCTACTGACTTTGAGAAAGGTCGTAATATTAAAGCGTCATTGACATATCAGTTCTAATCTTATTGTCACTTGATAATAGATGAAAGAGCCAGCTGTCTGTATAGGATAGCTGGCTTTTTTATGGTCAGTAAATGATGAAGCATGTGATAGCAATTACAACTTTTTTTGAATACCAATCAAAGTAACCAATGAATAAAGAAACGATGAATAAAGAAACGATGAATAAAAAACCAATACTAATGACTTCATTTCCCCCTACGTTGCGTCAGAGCTGTTTATGGATTCATCGTTATACTGGGCTTGCGATGGCAGCTCTTTTGATCATTGCTGGTATTACGGGCACGCTATTGGCGTTTCATGATGAGCTGGATGATGTGTTCAATCACAAGCTGGCAAATATTGAGGCGCAACACAAGCCGCCACTACCGATCGCCACACTGCATGATGCTGTTATCAGCGCTTATCCACAGTATCAATTTTCTAGTATGCCAACATCAGTAGAGCTGAACAAATCAGCCGTTTTTTCGGTAGATAGAACGCGAGGTCAGGCAGCAGATAATGCTCCTAAAGCCCCATTTCAAGAGGTATATGTCGATCCCTTTACGAGTGAAATCATCGGTACACGTGATAAAGAGGTGTGGGCATGGCGCAATACGATGTACAAGGTATTCTGATTACACCGTGATTTATTGCTAGGTGATATCGGCAAATTAATACTGGGTATCGTGTCTTTAATTTGGACGATTAATTGTTTCATCGGCTTTTATTTAACCTTTCCAAGAGCAGTTAGCGCCAATAAATCTCAACAAGCCGCATTGAGAAAACCATCTGGCAAACCTCGCGCTTCATTTTTTAAACGCTGGCTACCTGCTTGGAAAATCCGCCGTAAAACCAATGCTTTTAAACTCAATTATGACTTGCATCATGCGTTTGGCTTATGGTTATGGCTCATGTTGTTTGTCATTGCATGGTCGAGTGTTGGTTTTAATTTAAAACCGATATATCAGCCTGCAATGCAAGCGCTAGTAGGACTTGAAGGTAGAGATGAAGGCAAAGGAAAGAAACAAAATAAGCCTGCGATAAATACTGAATCTAGTAGTGATGAGGCGACTATTAATAATAATAGCACTAAGACCAATAGCGGTAATAGTGTAGATAAGGCTAATAGCATCGCTTATTTAAGCAGGCAGGCAGAGATAGCCGCGCAAAAAAATGGCGTCAGCGTCCAGCAGCTATTGGGAGTGCGTTGGGTAGAAGAGGACAATCAATGGCAAATGCGCTTTAAAACCAATAAAGATATCGGTAAAAAAGGCGGTGCGTCATCTATCACGGTTGACGCCGCAACAGGCAATGTCGAGCGTGTTAATTTTGGGTATCAAAGCTCATTTGGTAATCAAGCTGATCAATGGATGGCAACGCTACACATGGGTCATATCAGCCATGGCGTAGGTCATTTGTTGTATCAAATATTTTTAGCATTGACGGGGTTAGCCGTGGCGGTCTTATCTGGCACAGGTGTGTATTTATGGGTCAAAGGGCGTCAAAGTCGTTTAAAGCAAAGGCAAAAATTGACGGTTAAAGACAACTCTTTGAAGCGATTACGCGAAACCAGCCATTAAAGAGCAACTATAAGATATGCTGTACTTAAACCATATCCATAATAATGATGATGCAACCTTCAGAGGTCAAGGTGGTAACGTCAATATTACAGAGTACAGCTATCTTTGATAGTATTTATTAAGGTCGCTAACTAAAGCTTTAATTGCAAAAATATACTGTAGGCTATCCCAACGGTAAATATCAAAAAAGCAAATTTTTCACCCAACATTACCCATCTATGCCATCTGTTGTTTTCGTCAAAGTTTTTTGTATAATCTACTGAAGCAGTATTTTGAGTAAAATCCATCGGAATAACCAATAATCTTAGAACATACAAAGTCATGCCTAACCAAAACAGGGTATCTGCTATCTCTTTATTCACAGCGTAATAAATGCATAGACAAAAGCTAATGATTAAAATTAATAGAGATAAGTTTCTGTAATTTATCCATCGATGATTCAATAGGATTTTATGCATCAACAATTCCTTTTATTGTTTGCAAAGCTCTGTACTTAAACCGCATCGACAATCACTGGGCGACCTTGATGACTGAGCACGGTAACATCGACGTTATACAGATCCTTCATGGTTGTTTGGGTAATGACCTCTGCAGGTTGACCGACAGCCATCACCTGACCCTCTTTCATAGTGACCACGGTATCGGCGAACTGCGCGGCTTGATTGATATCGTGCAGCACGATGACCACGGTTTTTTGCTGAGTATGGCTTAACTCGCGCAGCTCACGCATCAGGCGACCAGCATGGTACATATCCAAATTATTCAGCGGCTCATCGAGCAACAAATACGGCGTATCTTGGCAAACAATCATCGCAATTAAGACCCGCTGACGCTGACCACCTGATAGTGTCGATAAAAAACGCTCGGCTAACGGCGCAAGCTCAAAACGTTCGATAATTTCTTGCACTTTTTGCTGATCATCAGCCGTCGGTTGCCCTTGATGATAAGGATAGCGCCCAAACATCAGCAGCTCATGCACGCGCAATCGCCCTTGTACTTGGTTGTCTTGTCCAAGCATCGCCACAGTTTTGGACAAGGTTCGCGCATGACAGCTAACAATATCACGTTCCTCATTATCTACAGCGAAACTGACCTGTCCCGACTGTAGCGGTTGCAAGCGTGCCATGACCGAAAATAAAGTAGATTTACCAGCGCCATTGGGACCAATCAGGGCAATCACTTGGGCGCTTGGTAATGACAATGTAATGTTATGAAGAATTTGCTGTTTGCCAATATGGTGCGAGATATTATTGAGTTTAATCATAATGGTTCTTATTTTTACAAAGGGTCTGATTTTTCATTACTATATCAATGGTTTTTAGATGATAGGCTACTAGGTCAGTGATTATTAAATAAGCGCGATATTAACGACGCTGAGTCATAAAAATCAATATTAAGAATACCAAGCCACCAGCCAATTCAATCACCACCGATAGCACACCCGCCATGCCCAATAGTTGCTCAAATATCGTCTGACCGAGTACCAAGCAAATCATCGCCACCAAGCTGACTAATATCAGGCGTTCGCTGTGATACATATGGCGAGCGATACGATTGGTTAGCGCACAAACCAACAGCCCAAAGAAAGTCACTGGACCGACCAATGAGGTTGCCGTGGCGACTAATACCGCAATGACCGTTAATAGTCCAAACGCTAGGCGTTGATAGTTGATACCGAGGTTAATGGCTTGTGATTTGCCAAGCATCAATACGTCACATTGATAACGCCAGCGCCAGATAAATAGCGCGCTAATGGCACAGATAACAATGCTGATACCAAGCAGCTGCGGATTGACCGTATTAAATTGCGCGTAACTGGCAGATTGCACGACGACGAAATCATCAGGATTGATCAATCTGGCAATCAGGGCTGATAAGCTGCGAAACAAGACCCCAAAGATAACGCCCACCAATATTAGTCGTGTCAAATCTTGACTGCTTTTTGAAAACAGCAGCTTAAATAATAATAATGACGCGCCAAACATTAAAACAATTTCAAGGGTGAATTTGGCAAGAGGATTGATACCGGTAAAACTTATTGCACCCAAAAAGAAAACCAACAGGCTTTGTAATAAAACGTATAGCGAGTCAAAGCCCAGCAATGACGGCGTCAGGATAGGGTTGTGGGTCAAGGTTTGAAACAATAAGGTCGATACACCAATCGCATAACCGACGACCATTAACGCCAGTAATTTCTTACCTCGCAGCGGTAGCGCAAAGTCCCAATGGCCGTTGACATTGACTGTCAAAAATAGGATGGTTGAGATCAGCAATATGATAGCGGCAATGGATTTTGGGTGATTGACTATAAATGTCCAGAGTCGCGCAAGACAACTTTGTCCAAAAGTAGTTTTGTCGTTATTTACTGAAGCACTGTCATCTATAGTGTTATTGGCTGTGGCGCTAGGCTTAGACGGTGAAAACATGCGTAAATCCTATAGTGCTAGGCTTATCTAATCAGACAAAACAACGATAAAAGAGAGAGAAGAGGCAAAGAGTTTTAATCAGTCATTATGAATAAAAAACTTTATGGCGAATTATTTTATTGTTCAGCAGGTGCACGTAATAATAGCCATAAAAACAGTACCGTACCAACGACTCCGAAAACCGTTGCCACAGGCACTTCAAATGGATAGCGAATCGAGCGTCCAATAATATCGCACAATAGCACTGCCGAAGCGCCCAATAATGCCACCGCTGGTAAGCTACGGCGCAATTTATCCCCCATCAATCGGCTGACGATATTAGGCACGACCAAACCAATAAAAGGAATCATGCCAACAGTTACAACGACAACTGCACTCATCATCGCCACCATACCAACGCCAACCCATGTTACTTGTCGTTTGCTGATGCCTAAATTGAGCGCGATATTGTCACCCAAACCGACGATGGTCAGCTTGTCAGCAATGATATACGCCAGCACGCACAGTCCGCCTGTCAGCCATAGCAGCTCGTAACGACCTGCTAAGACGCCAGAGAAATCACCAAACTGCCAAACGCTGAGCATCTGTAATGATTCAGTTTGATAGGCGATAAAGGTGGTCATTGCCTCGATAATGCCACCGAAGACGATACCAATTAGCGGGATCATTAAAAAATCCGTCGGCGGAATGCGGTGGATCAGCAGCATAAACAGCATCATGCCAAATACCGCGGCGATGGTAGCCACACCCATTTTAACAATGAGCGCACTTGCTGGAAATAGCAGGCTAACCACCAATAATCCCAGTGCGGCGCTTTGAGTTGCACCGACCATCGATGGCTCAACGAAGCGGTTCTTGAGCACCACTTGAATAATCATCCCAGCAACTGCCATGGAAACACCGGTCAAGATAATAGCGATGGTACGCGGTAGGCGACTGACCAGTAGCAGTGAGCTGTCGGAGTTGGCGCTATGGTTGATAAGGCTGTGAAATATACCTGACCATGAAAAATCAGCGACCCCAATTGATAAGCTTAATAACACCAAAAGCCCCATAATAATGAGGCTGCCTGTGTTGATGACCCACGGCGGTATAGAAGCACGGCGATTTTTAGAACTTAGACCACAACTTGCACTTTTTTGCCAACTCGTTGATGCGGCTGGTAAAGTAGGGCGGGCTTTAACGCTGGTCTGCGCACGAGAGGAAAATAACGGCATATCAGCTACTGGCTTAAAGTGAGGGTTGGCAACTGACAGTGATGACAGTTGCCTAAAAACGAATGACGCTTATTTAACATGTTGCTTGTGTAGCATATTGCTTATTTAACGCATTCTTTATTTAGCGTTAGCAAAAGCCTCTTTAATGGTCGTCAAATCCTGCATCCATTGATAATAACCGCCAAAGGCAAGGTATGAGTCTGGGCTAAGGTAAACCACTTGATTGTTACTCCATGCGTTGGTTTGCGCGACCAATGGGTTGTCCAATACGGCTTTGGCACCCGCGCCATCTTCACCAATGGCGGCGCTGCGATCGACGACGAATAACCAGTCTGGATTGGTTTTTTGTATGTATTCAAACGAGATTGGCTGACCGTGGCGCGCATCGGCGATTTGGTCATCTGCCATTGGAATATCCAGCACGGTATGGATAAAACCGTAGCGGGATTTGTCGCCGTAGGCAGATAGCTTATTGCCATTGACCATGACCACTAAGCCTTTACCTTTATCTTTGGTTAATGTTTTGGTCTCATCAATGAGCCCGTCAATATTGCCTTGCAGTTTCGCTGCTTGAGCACTTTTACCGAACAATGCACCCAAATCATGCAAACGCTGCTTGCTCGATGCATAGATATTTGCGGTATCAATCGTCATGTCGAGCGTTGGCGCAATACTGGACAGCGCATCATATTTTTCTGCCATGCGTGAGCCGACCAAGATAGCTTGCGGCTGCATCGCGTTCAACGCCTCAAGATCTGGCTCAAATACGGTGCCGACAGTTTTTGGTTCAGGCTGTGTCTTAGACTGTAAATTGTCTAATTTTAGACCGCTTGGCATACCATCGACAGCAACATCAAGCGCAGCCAAATCCTGCATCAACGTCATATCATAGACCACCAACGGTGATGGATTCATTGCCAAGTCGACATTACCTTTTACCGTGTCGACCGTGATTTTTTCAACAGAGACCGCATCGTTATTAGCGACATTCGAGGCATGATCTGCTGTTTGATTTTCAGTTTTAGCGTCAGCGGGCTCGGAGTCGTTAGATTCAGGTGAGCTACAACCTGTCACACTGATCGTAGCAACCAGAGCGGTCACCATAGCAGTCAGTAAAGGGCGTTTGAAAAAAGGAGTAGAGCGGTTAGGCAATAAAGTAATAGACATAAATAACTCGGTATATCAGCTGGTTGGACAAAGGATGTATCAAATAATCGGTCATATAAAAGTAAAAAGAACCTCATCGGTATAATGCTTCACACCATACAATGCTCAACGGTATTACTTTTGACGTTATGATTTTTTATGGGTTGTTTTTACGCTTAGCTATTGAGACGTTTAACATGCCTTAATATCTTGAGATTTTGTAATCTTAAAGATTCGCAGTCGATTAGGGGTTATGATAAATTAATTGAGACTCATTATCAATACAAATGATAATGGTTTTTATTACGTCACTTTATTTATGATTTGTGGCGGCCTTGGCAAAATAACTCTGTATAGCGATATTTGAGAAAGGATGGTCGAATGATTAAGTAGGTTTTGCTTATTAATAACGCTAAAAGATAGGCCGATTATTTGCCTAATAAGTAAAATTATTATAAATTTATTATTGATAATAATTATCGTTTGCATTATTATCTACGCCATTCTACCTCGGTTAATGAATATTAGGGTGTTATGAGTTCAACGGATTTAGACGCGCCACCACTTAAATTGATACTCGCAGCTATTATTATAGTGGTGGGCTTGCACGTGCTGACGGCAGTCGCATTGGTGGCGATCAAGACGCCTGAGATAAAAGTTGAACCAAAAAAAGACACACCACCTATCGAGATAGAGATGGTGACGTTACCTGTCAAAACAGCCGTCCCTGAAGTAGAAAAAGTTCAGGAAGTAAAGCCCAAAAAAGCAGCGCCTAAAACAGAGTCAAAACCTGAACCTAAAAAACAAGCACCGTCAAAACCTAAAGTAGCTCCAGTAGTGAAGGCTAAGCAAAATGCACCAGAAAAACCGGTGGTAAAAGCCAAAAAGGCTGATATAGCACCTGTCGTAAAAGTAGAAAAAAAGAAGCCTGATATTATTAAAAAAGAGGTGTCGAAAAAGCCAATAGTAGAATCGAAGGTGGATACCTCAATGGCTGATAGTCAACGTGAAGCTGAAGAACGACGTAAAATGCTAGCAGCAGAATCACAAAAGGCCGCTCAAGAAGCCCATGATAGAGCAGTGCAAGACGCTAAGAAAATAGCCGATGCCAAGGCTGCCCGAGAGGCTCAAGCCGAAGCGAATGCCAGAAAAGCAGCAGAAGACAAAGCGGCTAAAGATGCCGCGCAAAAAGCCGCAGCCGCTGCAAGTAATGAACCTGTGAGCTTTACTGCTAGTGCTGCAGACTGGGCATCAGCGCCAAACTTTAGCTTTCCTACTCGAGCCGCTCGTAGAGCATCTTCGGGTGATACATTCAAAGTGGTATTGATATTAAGAGTGAATAAGCAGGGCGGTATTGATAGCGCCCGGGTTGCTCAATCTTCAGGCAATTCAATAGTAGATAAAGAGGCGCAGCGTCAAGTAAGCTCTGGAAAATTCAGACCTTTTACTAAAAATGGCGTGCCAGTCGTCGGTAATGTGACATTACCTGTTACTTATAATGTGCCATAAATACATGGTTATTAGTACCAAGCATCGGCGCAATCGCAAATAATCGAACAATGGTAATAAAATACAAAGGAGTCTGACATGGACTTTATGCAATACTGGCAAATCAGCGACATGGTGACAAAAACTTTGTTCTTTTTGTTGCTTGCTTTATCTATTCTTTCTTGGGTGACAGGCATCATTCGTGTGCTACAAAGCCGCAAATTGGCCGCCAATGTTGCAGATGATTTGAGTCAACAGATTCAAGTAAAGCAGGCTGAGATGATAGCAGCAGATGCCACTACTCGCCGTTTGGTTATTGAGCAGATCTTGCTCAAGCATATTGGTCGTTACCGTTTTGCCAGCGAGCGCGGTTTACCTATTCTTGGGACGACGGCTGCAATTGCGCCATTTATCGGTTTGTTTGGGACGGTATGGGGAATTTTTCATGCGCTACATAATATTGGCATGAGTGGGCAAGCGGGTTTGGGACAAGTGGCAGGGCCAGTCGGTGAGGCACTTATCATGACAGGTTTGGGGATCGCCGTGGCGATTCCAGCCGTGGTGTTTTATAACCTTGCAGTGCGTATCAATCGCCGTGTGATGTATCACGCCAACGATAGAGCGCATGACTTATTAGCACGTTCTGCCGAAATGGTTGTTACCCAGCAGCCGTTAACAGACAGCAAATCGCCTGTTACCCAAGATTCGTTAGCAAAGGGTATGCACTCAAACACAGCAGATGCTCAGCAAGTGACTCATTATCACAGTTCAGCCGCGTCGCAGCCTTAACGACTATCCATTGATGGGGCAGTTTGTTAGGCGATAGCCAAGCGAGCTATATTGCGAATAACCAAATGTATTGAGAGTGATTATGGCATTTCAATTGGGTGATGATGACAGTCAAAGTATGAGTGAGATGAACCTCATTCCGCTTATCGACATCATGCTGGTATTGATGATTATATTTCTATTGACGGCGACCGTACTGAATCCGACAGTGCCATTAGAGTTGCCGAAGACCAGTGCTGCGTTAAATGAGGCGCCACCAGAGGCTATTCAAATTAGCATCGATAAAGACGCAGGGATATTTTGGGACAGCGATGCGATTAGCATGGAGGAGTTAGAGGCACGGTTACAACAGCAAAGTGCTGGAGGTAAAGACCCCTCTGTACAATTGCGTGCTGACAAAGACAGTAAGTATGACACGGTCGCTCAAGTGCTAGCCGCTGCCAGTCAAGCAGGACTTACGAAGATAGCCTTTGTCAATGAATAAGGCGAGTCTATAAAAAACGTGATTATCATATGATGTTTGCTAGATAGCCAACGATCAAAAAGGTAGCTAATATAATAATAAAACAAAAATAATAAACTTTTCTCCAGCCTCAATGAGTACTTAAACCTCAAATTAAGTACTCATTGGGGTTTTCTTTTTACCAGCCATAGCCAAAGGGATGATAGCCGTAACCGAAGCGCCCAGACCCGTAGCCAAACGGATAAGGCGAACGTAGGTAATCGAGATCACGTTGACGGATATAGTAGTAACGTCCTTGCGCGTAAGCTTCTTCTAGCTTTTCGATGCCTTCGAGCGGACAAACGGGCTGCCAGTCGTAGCCTTCGCGACCAAGTTTATAAGCATTGAGCTCGGTGCAGTAGCTTTTGAGACCTTGCTGTCGCCCTTGCTCCCATTGTATGCGGTTGGGCATGGGACCACCTACCTTTGCGCAGCTATCAGCGTAATGACCGAAATAAGCACCTGAACGCCCTTGCAAGCCATCAGCATAGCCGACTTCTTGCCAGTTGCTTTCCTGACATTGCTGCGGGGTAAGATTTTGCGTCGTTGCACAGCCTGACAGGGTAAATAAGGCAGCGCCTACTAGCGAGAGGGTAAGTCCAGTTTTACTCATGAGTTTATGGACACATTTGCTCGCTAGTGAAGTGGTCGATGAGTTTCGCTTAAGAAGATAATTCATAATAAACCTGCGCGCGTTTAAAATTATGGTTTATCATAGCACTTTTTGATGCTGACAACTTTTTGTATCTCGTTTTTATGCTGTTTTTTATTCGAGCTAAGTGTTTGATCTATTAGCACATATAGCCAAGCCATCGAGATTCGAAAACGTGAGTGGTTGGTGATTATCAACTTATCATGCTTGATTTTTAACGGTTCGTGCTCATTATAAGCTTCTATATAGTAGCCAGTATTTAGACAATCATTCGTGAAACAGCCGCTCATTAGAACGCTACTGGTTAGAAAATGACTGGTTAAAAAGTTACTGCTCAAACAATCGATGATTGCTTTTTTATAGTTAGCTGGGTAATCACTGTCTTTGTTTTAGCCTGTTGTATAGATAGTAGCGGTTTTATTTTTTAGTACATTTTCATTTATCCAAAAGGCCGGACCATCATGGGAACATTCATTGGCGTTATCATTGTACTATTTGTATTAGGGAGTATGATGGCGCTCAAACCTAACGGTATCGATCAGCGTTTGGATAAGCTGCGCATGACCGCGCGTCGCTTACAATTGAATCCAAAGCTGGTGAGCTGCCCTGATTGGATCAAAGGTAAAGACAACGAATATGGGCGTGGAATGTTAGGTCAATACTGTTTAGTGTTAGATAATGTGCAGCTGCCGCACACGCGCTATCAAGTGATTGATGGGCAATGGAGACCAGATAGTAGTTTTGTCGATACAAGCAAAGATGATGTTAAGCTCACGATTCCAAGTGCGATTCGTGCTAATAACAGCACTAATAATACGATTATCAAGAAGACCAATTTTAGCTTGGATAAAGCGCCGCTAGACTTGCCAATCAGTATTGAGCCGTTTGTTAAAGGTTTGCTGACTAAGGCCAATAGTATCGTGATTTATTGGGAAGATATCGCTTATGTGCGTCCTTCATCCAATCCCGCTTATCAGCAAAAATTGATTGAAGCAGATTTGTTGGTGCTCAAAAAACAGCTTGAACAATGGGCGTCAGAGATGCAAAAGCGCCTATAAAACGGCTACAAGGTAGAAAATCATTTTTTAATCTCCATTTATAAGCAATATGCAAGCACTTTTGGCAAACTCTCAGTCATTTACAGTTGACAGTGTAACGCTTAGCAGTGTAACGTCTTTATAACTGACTCTTTATCTTATGGTTATTGTTTGTTTTATAAACGTTTTTTTTAAGCAGCTATTACTATAATGATTCACCGCGCTACTATAACTCACAATTATAAATTGCCATGCTGCTGTATTTATTCTTACTTTTAATTTACTCATATAATAATGGTGTCGTCACATATGGCAAAAACCGCAACCAAAAAAAGTCCAGCGCCCGCTGCTGGTAATCCCAAAGGCAGTCCAAAGGGCAAGTCTTTGGTGATTGTAGAATCACCTGCCAAGGCAAAAACAATCAATAAATACCTTGGCGATGACTTTATCGTGCGCTCCAGTATTGGTCATGTCCGTGATCTACCGGTTGGCGCAAGCAAAAGTGCAAAAAAACCAACAACGACTAAAAAAGATGACAGTCTAAGCAAAGAAGAAAAAACCCAGCAAGCCTTGGTACGGCGCATGGGCGTCGATCCAGAACATGACTGGGCAGCAGTTTATGAAGTATTACCAAATAAAACTAAGGTCATTAAAGAGCTGAAAGCCTTAGCTAAAGACGCTGACAAAATCTATCTGGCAACGGATATGGATAGAGAAGGGGAAGCGATTGCGTGGCATCTTAAAGAAGTCATCGGCGGCGCTGACAGTAAGTATGAGCGTGTGGTTTTTAACGAGATTACCAAATCTGCCATTCAAAATGCCTTTAAGCAGCCCTCCAAACTTGATATCGATCGTGTCAATGCCCAACAAGCGCGGCGCTTTTTAGACCGTGTCGTTGGCTTCATGGTATCGCCGCTGCTGTGGCAAAAGGTTGCTCGCGGTCTCTCTGCAGGTCGCGTTCAGTCAGTTGCTATGCGTTTGGTCGTAGAAAGAGAACATGAAATTCGCGCCTTTATACCAGAAGAGTATTGGCAAATTCATGCCGATACTCACGTTGCCAATAGCAAAAAGGACGCTGAGCAAATTGCGATTCGCTTAGAGGCGACCAAGCAAGGCGGCAAAACGCTTAAGCTCGTCAATAAAGAGCAGACAGATAAAGTCTTAGAAATTCTTAACTCAAGTGACTTTATCGTCAAAGAGCGTGAAGAGAAGCCTACGCAGTCGCGTCCGAGTGCGCCATTTATCACCTCGACATTGCAGCAAGCAGCCAGCACGCGATTGGGTTTTTCAGTTAAAAAGACCATGATTTTGGCACAGCGCTTATACGAAGCGGGTCATATTACTTATATGCGTACCGATTCGACTTTCTTATCTGGTGATGCACTTGCTGCGGTACGTGGCTATATCGAAGACAGCTATGGCGCAAAATACGTACCAGAAAAGCCAAATTTCTACGGCAACAAACAAGGCGCACAAGAGGCGCATGAGGCGATTCGTCCTTCTAACGTCAATATGAAGTCAACGCAGCTTAAAGGGGTTGAGCGTGATGCCATCCGCTTGTACGAGCTGATTTGGCGTCAGTTTGTCGCTTGTCAGATGCTGCCAGCAAAATACTTGTCAGTGAATCTATTCGTCGCTGCCAATGATGTCGAGTTAAAAGCACGTGGTCGTACGTTAGTATTTGATGGTTACACCAAGATTATGCCACCAGCAAAAACTGACGATACCTTATTACCGGACGTGAAAAAAGGCGATAAATTAATACTAGATAAGCTCGATCCGAGTCAGCATTTTACCAAGCCGCCACCGCGCTATACCGAGGCAAGTTTGGTGAAAGAGCTTGAGAAAAAAGGCATCGGTCGTCCATCAACTTATGCGTCTATCATCTCGACCATTCAAGATCGCGGCTATGTGAAGCTTGAAAATAAGCGCCTGTTTGCTGAAAAAATGGGTGATATCGTCACCGACAGACTAACCGCAAGCTTCCCAGATTTGATGGATTATACCTTTACCGCCGCGCTAGAAGACAAGCTTGACCATGTCGCAGAAGGTGATACAGATTGGAAAGATGTCCTCGATAATTTCTATGGCGACTTCAAAACAACGCTTGATCGCGCCAAAGAAAAAGACGGTATGCGTCCAAATGATCCAACTGACGTACCAGACGTGCATTGCGATCTTTGCGATCGTCCAATGCAATTACGTACTGGCTCAACGGGTGTATTCTTAGGTTGTACTGGCTATAATTTACCGCCAAAAGAGCGCTGTAAAGGCACTAAGAATTTAATGCCCGTCGAAGCTTTTGCCAATCTTGATGAGGCAGAAGGCGATGATGAAGCGGCAGAAGTTCGCGATTTGATGGAGAAAAAGCGTTGCCCGAAATGTAGCACGGCAATGAATGGTTATATCGTCGATGGCGGTCTGAAACTGCATGTGTGTGGTAACAATCCTGATTGTGATGGTTATGTCTTAGAAGAAGGCAAGTTCGAAGTGCCTGGCTCTGATTCTCCAACCATTGACTGTAATAAGTGCGATGGACAAATGGAGCTAAAGACGGGACGTTTTGGTCCTTACTTCGCTTGTCAGCAATGTGATAATACGCGTAAAGTGCTAAAAACAGGCGAAGCCGCACCGCCGCGCATGGATCCTATTCATCTGCCAGAGCTGAAATCAAACAAGCACGATGATTACTTTATCTTGCGTGAAGGGGCAGCTGGGATGTTCTTGGCAGCGTCTAAATTCCCGAAAGTACGCGAGACACGCGCACCCAAGCTGGCTGAGCTACGCGAAATCAAAGATAAAATGGAAGATAAATTCCAGTATTTGTTTGAAGGTCCAGATGAAGATCCAGATGGTAATCCCACCATTTTGCGCTGGTCACGTAAGAAGAAGGAGCAATATATCGGCTCTGAGAAAAATGGCAAGGCCACACGTTGGGGTGTGTATTGGCGTAATGGCAAGTGGGTAGAGGAGTAAGTCTCCTTTACTTTTTATCTTGATGATTGATTGTTAATATATGAGCTTCTGTATCACCAATATTGTTTTAAGCTATAAAATTTTGAACAAAAAAAACCTCTTAGAATCTAAGAGGTTTTTTTGTGCTATTCATATTTGTGATATCAATAACAGCTAAGTTCATATGCTATTAGTTCTTTTCGATGATACCGCAAGCAACGCGGTCGCCTGCATTACCAGCTGGTTGGCTAGTATAGTCATCAGCACCGCTATGCACGATAAAGGCTAGACGATTAACGCTATATTTACCAGCATCAGCGACAGAGATTTTCTTATTCACATAGTTAATAGTAGCCACGCCATCTGCATTGGCAGTCAGGTTAGGCAAGTCGCCAGCATGACCATTCATATCGTCAGGATTAGAGTGAGGCTTATTGTCTGGATTAAAGTGACCACCTGCCGCTTTACCCATATCAGCACAGCTACCCGTTTCATGGATATGTAGTGAGACTGTCTTGCCCGGCTGCAAATTCATCAGCTTACCGTAAACTTGTACGCCGCCATCCACAGGGCGTAAGAATACTTGACCCACTTCATTTTTATTACCAGCGACTGCATTGATAGTAGATTTTAAGGCAGGTTGGCTAAGTGGATTGCCAGTTTGCATTTGACCTTCGACGGTTTGACAACCCGTCATTACTAACGCTGAACCACATAATAGCGCACTTGCAAGCATCGTCTTATTCATTATTATCTCCAATTATTTTTAATATTTAGTTATTTTTGATAAGAAGCTAACTCTTGAAGGTTTATAGATAAATACCTTTTGATTTCTATAAACATTCGTTAATGTCGTCATCAGTATAGCTAAGGATTAGATATAGTTATTCATCAAATGCGCAACAATCGGTTAATAAATGTAAGTATCGTATGGGTTTGAAAATTGTTTACGGTATTTTCTTTACTTCGTTTTGCCATACTAAAGTTTCGCCTGATTCTAACTTTTGAGTAAGGAGATAGCTGGATTCAGAATTATCAGAAGGATTAGATACTCTCTGCGTATCAAGATTGATCAGTGTTAACTGACTAGAACTATAAAGCATTAGGCGGCTAAGACTTGATTCAATATCATCAATGTCATCACCACACCCTACCATCGTTGAAGGGTTGCCACCAATTAGCAACGTTTGATTAGTAGATAAAGCATAAGACCCACCAGCCCCATTGCATCCGACAGAAAATCCAATACCTTGGCTAAAACTACTTTGCTGAGGATTGCTATAATCATGTGAACCAAGCCTGTAGTTTGCAGTAATAGGTACATCTGGACGATTAAATTTATTAATAGTTTTATTGGTGTCGTCAGTTGCACTAATAAGACGCCATTGGTATCGCTCTAATAATTCATTGATAAGCGGTATGCCCGCCACAGGATATTCAGGCTTGGGCGCACCCGAAAAAATCAGTGTTTTTCCTTTATTGGTTTTTAGAGCCAGCTGTTTTAATGTCTTGTTAGAACTCTGTGCAGAATTTGGTAGTACTGGATCAAATCTGAAAGCTGTATCTGAATAGGGTATAAAAACACTATTTATGACATTTCCTGTTTTGTTTTTGATTGTGTTTTTATTACTAAAATTTTCGATAATTGAATGGTTTACTGTGATGCAGTTATCATTATCAGATGGTTCTCTGACATCGATTTGCCCGTAAAGGTACGGTAATGGTAACCACATATCAAAAGAAACTTGGTGACGTTGACAGCCTTCTGTAAATATTAAAAGGCTTGGATGTACCTCCATTATCAAAGGCAGCTTTTGGTTAAAAGCCTTGATTCGACCCTTATCATCGCTGACATAGGTTAATTGCCACTCATATTTTGTGGTGGTTTGAAACAGTCTGGATTCGAGCGTGGTTGCTGACCAGTTTTTATCGTCGATAACGGTCTTGGTTTGTGCTGAATGATTAAGGTTGTTGGTTTGGCAGCCTAACAAAGCGAGGGGTAGTAATGTGCTTATTACAACTAGAGGCACCCTTAAATGATTTAACATTGCACTTTCCTAATTAATAAACATTTGTTTAAAATATAGCACAGAGTTTTAACAAGATTGTTTTTTGTTTTTGCCAAAAAAAGCCGCCCATCATTACGATGAGCGGTTTTTTGATTTATAAGACTGGATTAGTAACTAATCAGATTAGTTATGCAGCGCTTTCCCTGCAGTTTTATCGACTGTTACTTTCGCAGGCTTAAGCGGAACTGGCATACTGACCAAAGCAACTTTTAATATCTCATCAATCGTTGCCACTGGCTGAATAGTCAGACCGGCTTTGACGTTATCGGGAATATCGGCCAAGTCACGCTCATTAGTCGCCGGAATCAAGACATGCTTGATTCCACCTCGATGAGCAGCTAGTAGCTTCTCTTTGAGACCACCGATACGCAGGATTTTACCGCGCAGTGTAATCTCACCCGTCATAGCGATATCTGGACGAATAGCAATGCCCGTTAACGCAGAAACTAGCGCTGTGGTTAGCGCCCCACCAGCCGATGGGCCATCTTTCGGCGTGGCACCTTCTGGCATATGCACATGGACGTCAGTAGTCTTAAAGGTTTCATAGTCGATACCCAAACTATCACCGCGAGCACGAACCACACTCATGGCGGCGCGAATTGACTCTTTCATCACGTCACCGAGCGAACCAGTAAAGCTCAGCTCGCCTTTACCTTTCATCGCGACCGCTTCGATGGTTAATAGCTCACCACCGACTTGGGTCCACGCAAGCCCAGTAATACGACCAATTTCAGGCTCTTCTTCCGCCAGACCGTAGTCATACTGATGCACGCCGAGATAATCATCGATATTTTTGTCATCGACCACAACCAGCTGACGTTCTGCTTTTTTCGGAGCGCGGGCGCCATGGCTTTCAACCGAACCGCGAACCACTTTACGGCAGATTTTATTGACTTCACGCTCAAGGTTACGCACACCTGCTTCACGCGTATAGCTTCGCACGATACTATGCAATGCCGCTTCGACAATCTCAATTTCGCCCTCTTTAAGACCATTATTTTTAATGGCTTTTGGCACGAGGTACTTCTGGGCAATATTGACCTTTTCTTCTTCGGTATAACCCGGCAGACGAATGACTTCCATACGGTCCAGCAGGGCAGGTGGGATATCCATGCTGTTAGCCGTACAGATAAACATCACTTGCGATAAATCTAAATCCATATCGAGATAATGGTCGTTAAAAGTATCGTTCTGTGATGGATCTAACACTTCAAGCAACGCTGATGCTGGATCACCGCGGAAGTCTTGCGCCATTTTATCGATTTCATCTAACAAAAACAGCGGGTTTTTAACTTCAACTTTGGCCAGTGATTGGACAATTTTACCCGGCATCGCACCGATATAAGTACGGCGATGACCACGAATCTCTGCTTCATCACGCACGCCGCCAAGCGCCATACGCACAAACTTACGACCAGTCGCACGGGCAATCGACTCGCCTAATGAGGTTTTACCAACACCTGGAGGACCGACTAAACAAAGAATCGGACCACGGAGTTTTTTCACACGTGATTGTACGGCTAGGTATTCTAAGATGCGATCTTTCACATCTTGCAAGCCGTAATGATCTTCGTCCAATACTGTTTTTGCTTTTTCTAAATTGATGGAAACCTTGGTTGTGGCATTCCACGGTGTGTCCAAAATCCATTCAATATAGTTGCGCACCACTGACGATTCACTCGAGGCAGGTGGCATCATTTTGAGCTTTTTCAGCTCTTGATCCGCTTTTTTGCGCACATCTTCTGGCAAGTCGGCATCTTCTAGACGCTGCTCTAGCTCAGCCACATCATCTTCGCCATCGAACGCACCGTCATTCATATCTGACAGCTCATTTTTAATGGCTTTCATCTTCTCGTTTAAGAAGTATTCGCGCTGATTGTCTTCCATTTGCTGACGGACCGCTTCTTGGATATCTTGCTCGATATTTTGTTCAGCGCTTTGTTTAACCAAATATTCGGTTAAGGTATTGATATGGGTTTTAAGATCATCATTTTCTAAGAATGATTGCTTAATATCTAAATCCATCGACACACGGGTTGAGATGAAATAAACCAGCTCAAGCAAGTCATCGATACGTTTTGCCACACGAGTCAGCTCGCGAGCATTACGCAGACGCGCATCTGCATAACTTTCAAACAATGTAGTTAATGCTTGAATCGTGTTTTTCTGCTGGCTCTCATCCATACTGACATCAAGGTCAGCACGCTCAAAGCTTGCCATCAATAATGTGTCGTGATTTTCTATAGTATCAACGCGCGCACGATATTGACCTTCGATCAATACTTTGATGCAGTTCTCATCACTGTCATGCGGCATGGTACTGACGATGCGGCAAACCGTCCCGTATTGATACAAGTTATCTTGATCGATGTCTTCAGTCAGTGAGTCTTTTTGTGCCACGACCAAGACTTTATTGCCATACTCAGCCTGTGCCAATTCAACGGCTTTTACCGATGGCTCACGACCGACGAACAAGGCAATCTGCATGTGCGGATAAACGACAACATCGCGCAATGCCAGTAGTGGTAAATAGTTTTCTGTACCGTCACCTTTTATACTATCGTCTTTCGCGTCATCGTCTTCAACAGTGTTGTCCTTGTCATCATTATCTTTATCATCACTATCTTTGCTATCACCATCTTCAAAGCGATCAGCTGTTGCAGCTACATCACCTGTCGTATCGTCAGGCGCGTTGTCTCGCTCTTGATCATCAGCGATAGTAGATGAAACGTCGACATCGATGTCGATATTGTCTTGGGCAATTTTATGTTCACTCATATATTCTTCCTCGTTCACCAGACTTGTAAAGTCAAGTTCGTGGTTCATGTTTAGATAAATGGTGCTCACCGATAAAATTGCAAGGCTTGTAGGCAAAGTCACACGCTTATCTGCGCAAAATAGTTATATCTATCTAAAGACTGCGAGTCATATTGTTATTCATAATTTTAAATATTAGCTGACATTCAATGTATACAGAGCATTGGTAAGAAGTGCGTAGCTAACACCTATTGGGTTCTGTGCGTAGGATTTGTGTGCAAAATAAGGTAAACTGACGCGCGTCTTAAACGGTGGTTTTAGCGTCAAGCGGTTTAGAGGCGAGGGTGATATCCATCGCCCATGAGATATTAATAGGTCTTAATCAGGCTATAGCAGACAGAATAAGAGGCAATATATGACCATCAATGCGGTACTGCTGGCAGTCGTCATCATGCTAGGGCTGTCTTTGGCGCGTGTACACGTGGTACTCAGCTTATTAATCGGTGCGCTGGTAGGCGGACTCATCGCTGGTTTGGGTATGACCGATACTTTGAATGCCTTTCAAGAAGGTATCCGTAATGGCGCGCAAATCGCCCTGTCTTATGCGCTGCTTGGGGCGTTTGCGGTGGCAATCGCGCATTCCGGCTTGCCACAGTCACTGGCAGGGGCGGTGATCAAACGCATTGATGTGGGCGGCCCAAGTATAAAAGCAGGTGGCATGATTAAATACATGCTGTTTGCAGGTTTAATCACCATGAGCTGCTTTAGCCAAAACTTAATTCCTATTCATATTGCCTTTATTCCATTGCTAGTACCGCCATTATTGCTCGCCTTCAATCGTATGCACATCGATAGACGTTTAATTGCTTGTCTACTGACTTTTGGTCTTGTGACTACTTACATGTTTATTCCGTATGGCTTTGGCGATATTTATCTCAATCAAATCATGCTGAAAAACGTCGGCGAAGCAGGCATTGATATCAGTAACATCTCAGTCACCAAAGCCATGGCAATTCCGGCTTTGGGTATGTTTGTAGGCTTGCTCGTCGCCGTATTTATCAGCTACCGTAAACCGCGCCAGTATCAGCAGCTAGCAATTGATAAAGCTGCGCATGATGAAGTGTTAGAGGGTGACGCGTTAAGCAAAACCGCGGCTGGTGCGCAAACACAAAGCAAGATGAAAACGTTGGTGGCGCTTGCCGCGATTGTGACGGCATTTGTGGTGCAGATGTATACCGACTCACTTTTGCTTGGCTCAATGTTTGGCTTTGGCGTCTTTATGGCGACGGGCGTCGTTAAATGGAGTGAAGCCGATACAGTCTTTAATGACGGTATCAAGCTGATGGCGATGATTGGCTTTATTATGATTACCGCGCAAGGCTTTGCAGAAGTGATGAAAGCAACTGATCAGATTCAGCCATTAGTTGATGGTGCCGCGTCATTATTCGCAGGTAATAAAGCGATAGCGGCATTTATTATGCTGTTAATTGGTTTAATTGTGACCATGGGTATTGGTTCGTCATTCTCAACCATTCCTATTTTGGCCGCGATTTATGTACCACTATGTATCTCGTTAGGGCTCTCGCCATTGGCAACCGTGGCGATTATTGGTACGGCTGGCGCGTTGGGCGATGCAGGTTCTCCAGCATCAGATTCGACTCTTGGACCTACTTCTGGTCTAAACATCGACGGTCAGCATGACCATATCAAGGACAGTGTGGTGCCGACATTCTTGCATTACAACATTCCATTATTGATATTTGGTTGGATTGCGGCGATGGTGTTGTAAGGTTGTAAAATATCTAAGTTATAAGATAATGAAAAAAAGACGCTTTTCTAAGCGTCTTTTTGGTTTTCAAAAAATCATTTAATTAGGAAAAATCTTAAGAAACCAATGTTATCTCTTCATTGTGTGAGCCTTGTTTAAAGTCTCTTATCCCTTTAGATAGAAGGTATAGAAAAAATAACTCAATCGCAGGATCATAAATCCGCTCTAGTTTTAGATTGCCATTACTGTAGTCTATGATTGATAAACCAAATAAAACTAGCAAAATTAATAAGACTATAGGAGAAATTATGGCAATAAAGCGGTGAAAAAATATATTATTAGGCTGCCTTATTCGTTTTATTTCAATATAAGTTGTCAATGCAAAGGTATAAAATGCAACTAACGCAAAAGAAAAAATTCTCAGCTCGTCAATATCAAAATCATTGTAATCATAAATATAAGCAGCTGGTGTAAGAAACAACATAATTACCCAAAAGTAAAAGCAGACTTGTAATGAAGCGGGTGACATGAACTCTTTTTTTGCTTTATTCATGGTAGATTGAACCAATGTTGTAATGATAATTATTTACAGTAATTGTATTTCATAATTTAAAAATAAACAATAGTCCATATCATGTAATATATCAAGAGGCTACTAATATAGTGGCTTTTCAATTGACCAGTTGGTTATTTCTTAGTTATCTGTATTTTTATCAAAATCTTTCAACTCACCATTCAAATTACTCAGAAACGCATCACTTTGCTCGAGCAACTCATTCAAGCGTTCTTCATTGACTAGCAGTGTCATCTCCTCAGAGCTAAAAGGTTGCTCTTGACTGTAGTAACACAACTCTCTAGCGTCCTCGTTACCTAACGTTTGCAAATACTCATCCACATGATCAGCGCTAGAGTTAGTATCCATCGCTTGCTTATCCTCTTTCATCAAAACCACCTTATGCCGCTTGGGGTAATTAAGCCATCTAATGGCACATCCCACGGCTGTCGTTGCAGTGTTTGAACCACTTGAAAATCATAACACCAACCAATCTTAAGCGGTTTCTTAGCACCAGAGCGATAGCCTTTGCCTAATGTCGTATCATAAAAGCCGCCACCCATGCCCATACGATTGCCGTTGAGATCTACTGCCACGAGCGGACAGATAATCACATCCAATTCTCGCGCCCAAAGTAGACGGCGATGATGGTTTTGTTTCATGCCTAAGCTATGAATACGAGTCGGTATGTTTAACAGCTTTGATTGATAAATAGGTACGAAACGTAGATGTTTATCATCGCTGCCATTGCTGGCACGACCAAGCGAGCCGACGACTGGTAAATAAGGTAAATAGCCTGAGCCTTGACACCAAGTTAGCAGTGGCTGAGTAGGTAGCTCACCAAAGCCATCGTAGTACAGTCCAATACGTGCGTTTTTTGGTAGCCGCTGCTGTAGCTTAGATAGGTGCAAGCTTGCCATGCGCGCGTAATGTCTACGTTCGCCAGCCGTTAATTGCCGACGCTGGTGGGTAAATTGCCGTCTCGGCGGATTGCTAACGGTAGATGTCTGAAGCTCAGAATGTTTTAACTCAGGATGCATAGATAGACTATCCAATAATGTATTAAATTGATGATGGCTGTTGCTTGTAGAGAGCAGCAATGGCTATTTGTGAATATTCAACACGGTCTAGTCATGCTATCATAACGCCACTTTACCGCGTATTTTCCTTTATGTGCAGCGTGTGCTGCACTTTTTTCGAAGCAGCTATACAACAAACCATCAAAGAGGGTAGTTATGTCGACACAGAATCAGGCAACTCGTACCGAAAAAGATACCATGGGCAACGTGGAAGTCCCAGCTGACGCTTATTGGGGTGCGCAAACTCAGCGTAGCCGTGAGAACTTTAAAATCGGTGGCGAGACTTTGCCACGTCCAATGATTGAAGCAATGGCATTGGTCAAAAAAGCCGCTGCAATCACCAATGCAAGCCTAGAGCGTATCGACGCTGACAAGCGCGATTTAATCGTGCAAGCCGCTGATGAAATCATCAATGGTGGTCTAACGGATCAGTTCCCATTGGTTGTATGGCAGACAGGTTCTGGCACCCAGTCAAACATGAACATGAACGAAGTATTGGCGAATCGTGCCAACGAAATTGCTGGCAATGAGCGTGGCAGCTATACGCCGATTCACCCAAATGACCATGTCAATCATGCTCAATCTACCAACGACAGCTTCCCAACGGCGATTCGTGTTGCCGCTGCTCGTGAAATCAACAGCCTGCTTATCCCAGCGGTAAAAGCACTACGTGATACCTTGGCTGCTAAAGCGAAAGAATTTGATAGCATTGTTAAAATTGGTCGTACGCATTTACAAGACGCGACGCCTTTGACTTTAGGTCAAGAATTTAGCGGCTATGTAAGTCAACTTGACCATTCATTGACTCGTATCGATAACGCGCTACAAGGTCTATATGAATTGCCACTAGGCGGTACAGCGGTTGGTACGGGTCTAAACGCCCATCCTGATTATGCGGTAAAATCAGCTGAGCAATTGGCTGAATTAACAGGCTTGCCGTTCGTAACGTCACCGAATAAATTTGAAGCACTAGCGGCTCGTGATGCGGAAGTATTTGCTTCTGGCGCACTAAAAACGCTAGCAGCTAGCTTAAATAAAATCGCTAACGATGTACGTTGGTTGGCATCAGGTCCTCGTTGTGGTTTAGGCGAATTGACTATTCCTGAAAATGAGCCAGGCTCATCTATCATGCCGGGTAAAGTAAACCCAACTCAGTCAGAAGCATTGACGATGGTTGTCGCTCAAGTCATGGGTAACGACGTAACGATCAGCATGGCTGGCGCATCGGGTAACTTTGAGCTAAACGTGTACAAGCCAGTTATCGCGTTTAACTTATTGCAATCTATCAAACTATTGGGTGATGGCTGCAACAGCTTCAACGAAAACTGTGCCGTTGGTATCGAGCCAGTAAAAGACAAAATCGATGACTTTTTGCATAACTCATTGATGCTAGTGACTGCATTGAATCGTCATGTAGGTTATGAAAACGCTGCGAAAATCGCTAAAACTGCTTATAAAGAAAACAAGACCTTGAAGCAAGTTGCGGTTGAGTTGGAATTGCTAACTGAAGCGCAGTTTGATGAGTGGGTTATTCCTGCTGATATGGTAAATCCTAAGTAAGCAGTAGACCAAATAATGACCTGCTACGGTGTCAGACTTGCTTAATGTATGACAGGTGCCATTTGCGCCCGTATTCATTGTAGTAGTGTCATATTTGTTCCACTGAGAAGTAAGTTGTAAAAAAGACCTTGCCATCCTTAATATACGGATGTGCAGGGTCTTTTTTTTATCTATCAATTGAAGCGCATACATCGAGAGAAACAATGTCTTACCCTCAAACAACAAGCCAACTAATATTTATAACGAGTAAAAATAAAACTTTGGTTAGAATAGGCACATAGGTAAGTGATGATGAAAAATAATTTTTAAATCATCATAGTAAATCAACACATGCACAATAAGAGCGAACGATTAGACTAACTAAAAATAGTTCGCCGCTAACGTCCCTGTTTGTATTCTCTTATCTATGACCATTCTAATTATATCATTGAGGTAATTTATGAAAAAGTTAACGACCGCTCTATCATCAGCTGGTGTTTTGATGGCAATGTTAGGTTCTGGTTCTGCCATGGCTTACTCGGACCAAGTAATGGAACCAAGCGAAAGCTATGACACCGCTGTTAAAATTAGACAAGTCAACTATACTTGCCAAAGCAACAAGAAAGTAAGCGTGACTTATGGCTTTAATAAAGAGTATTTACCGACCTTTGCAGAAGCCAATCTGAACGGCAAAAAAAGATTTTTACCGATTAACTTAGGTCGTTCTGACAATGTTGGTACCGTGTTTGGTGATGAAGACAACTTTAGTATTATGACGGGCGCACTGCGTTTAAATAACTATCATAAATCATCGGCTAATATACAAAACGCTAAGAGTGAAATCCTTTATAAAGGTTGTAATGTTGCTTCTATCAAAAAGCTTAAAGGCTAGTTTCTAGCAGACTTATAGATTTAGAGAAATTAAAAAGACCTTGTCACATAATACGACAAGGTCTTTTTATTATCGAAAATCTAAGCTTGATTAGAATTTATAAAGCAAACCAAGCGTCGAAGTTGACTCAGTACGCGAGTCAACCATTGGGCTATCGTATTGTTCATTCGGCAAATAGCTTAAGCTTTGATTGGCAAACAATGCCCAACGTTCATTGAAATCATAGTTGGCACTAATGTTGACGTAAGGATTTAAGCTCGAATTAGACTTATAAGCGGCGACGCCAGTTTCCGCTGACTCTTTTTCACTGACGCCATAATAGTATTCATTATAGTCAGCATCGTTGTATTCGAAGCCAATGCTTGGATAGACCGTTAGCTTATCTTTCGTAATTCTAGCAAGATAGGTCAAGCGGGCAGTATTGCCACCACTACGGTCTAAAACATCAGTCGCGATTTGAGCACGGAAACCACCGACGGGCGTGCGGCGCAAATAAGTTAGACCAGCAGCGACTGATGCTTCACGCTCATCAAGACCTTGCAATGCGCCTCTAGCATCATCAGGATCGAAATCGTTGCCAGCGAGCTGAGCATAAGCCGACAGCTGATTTTTGCCATCATTAATGATATAAGCACCCGCTTGGGCGCCGCGCACATAGAATCTATTGTTGTCATAAAACGCGCCCGGCAACACACGTACATCGAGGCTGTCTTCCATATCGTAGGCTGAGTTGACGGCTATGACGTTGACGCCCACGCTTAATACAGCGTCTTGGTCAGTAGGTAAATTGTCCTTAAAAAGTGCAGCATTGGACATACTGGCGACACTAAATAACGCGGTAGCCGTTAATGCGCTAAGCGTGACGCGCGTAGAAATATGAGGTAGCGCTACAGGTTTAAACATAATAGAGTCTCGTGAATGGATGAAATAATTGGGGGCAATCGTGTATAGTCAAGAAATTTTAGAATCGCTACAAGGCGACCGACCGCAGATAGTAAACTGAGTACATCTAGGGCGGGTAACACCGTAGCGGTTTAAAAGCGCTCTGACTTATAGCAAGAAGCGAGTAAGGAAAACCTAACCAGTAAGCTGTTATCATGAACTATTTAGCAATGATAAATAACTATGAAGGTTTACTCAATGGTTTTTAATACTTGTAGTATTTGATCATGAATATCTTGCCACCACCAAATAAAGCCAATGCTAATCAGTAGCATAATTAACCATGGTAGTAATTGCCAAATAAGGATAGATTTGGTCGGTGTTTCTTGTTCACTAAGGTGGCTGTGATTAGCATGAGTATTTAAGTGTGAATTTACAGCAGAGTCGGGGTGGAAACTGCTGTTATTGTCAAAATCAACATTATTAAAGTGCTCATTATTAGCAAGAGAATCACTATCGCTGCTTGCTGGAAAATTAATATAAGTCGTTCGATAACGGTCTTCATAAGTGGCTGGGTTAGGCATATTCTGTAACGCTATTGTCATACGCTGACGGTAGGCGATTGCGAATGCCAGCGCAATCACTAAGCCAGTCACCGCGCCGCCAATATGCCCCGCATTATCAATACCTGGTACGGCAAAACCATAAACAAGGTTGATGCCCATGATAAATATCAAGCTCTTAAGATTGAGCACCATGCCATTGACCGATATTTTAAACAGCGCGGCTATTAATAGTGCCGCACCGATACCCATGATGCCACCTGACGCCCCAGCCGATAGACCCGGTTGACCAGTTCCTTCTACGATACTATGCCACGTGACATAGTTATTCAGTAAGTTGCCCCCGATCGCCGCCAGTAAAAACAATGCCAAAAACTTGGCTGAGCCAAACATCGGCTCGGCAATCTGCCCAAAGAAATACATGGCAAATCCATTAAACAATAAATGCATCAAGCCGATGTGTAAAAAGGCACTGCTGACCAAGCGCCACGGCTCATCGCCCATGGTAAACGGTAATGCATTGGCACCCCATTTCAAGAGCGCCTCAGTCGATGGATTATTGGCGTCGACGCCTGTTAGTACTTGCATGATGAATAACCCAATAAAGCTGGCTAGTAACAGCGTGGTGACAGGGGCTGTTTTTAATAATTGTTGAATGGTCATAAAGGTGAGATATCATTAGAATGTTATAAGTAGAGTATAAAGGGTATGGTCAAATAATGTCATATGCATGACATTATGATTTAACGACTAGTACTCTTAATAGTGGATCGTTTTAACGACCGTTTTAATGACAAATTTAACGATTAGCAACTTTGAGGTTCTCATAAGTGCCTTTTACCAATATATCAGTGGTAACCTTATTGATATCAGTATGACCACAGAACGCCATCGATAGATCGCATTCTTTATGAATGATTTCCAGCGCACGGCGCACGCCATCTTCGCCATAAGCGCCCAAGCCGTAAAGAAAAGCGCGACCAATCATCGTGCCTTTTGCGCCCAATGCGAGCGCTTTTAGTACATCCTGACCCGAGCGAATGCCGCTGTCTAACCACACCTCGATATCGCTATTTTCAGCCTGCACCGCTTGTACGATATCGGATAGGGCAGAAATGGAGGAGAGGGCGCCATCTAATTGACGACCACCGTGGTTTGAGACGACCAGTGCATCGGCACCGCTACGAGCAGCCATAATGGCATCTTCAGGTTCCATGATACCTTTAATAATTAATTTGCCGCCCCACATATCTTTGATGCGTGCCACGTCATCCCAGCTCAAGCGCGGATCAAATTGCTCTTCCGTCCAAGCGGTGAGAGAAGATAAGTCGTCCACTCCTTTTGCATGACCGACGATATTGCCAAAGCTATGACGTTTGGTGCCCAGCATATTCATACACCACTGCGGCTTGGTCATCAAGTTGACGATATTGGCAAGTGTGGGTCTAGGCGGTGCAGACAAGCCATTTTTGATGTCCTTATGGCGCTGTCCCAGCACTTGTAAATCCGCGGTGAGGATCAACGCCGAACAATTGGCGTCTTTTGCCCGTTGAATGAGATTGGCAACGTATTCGTGGTCACGCATCACATATAGCTGAAACCAAAACGGCTTGCTAGTATGGGTGGCGATATCTTCGATAGAGCAGATACTCATAGTCGATAGCGAAAACGGCACGCCGAATTTTTCTGCTGCCCGCGCAGCATGAATCTCGCCGTCCGCCCACATCATACCGGTAAAGCCAGTGGGTGCGATGGCGACGGGCATTTTTACTTCTTCGCCAATCATCTGGGTTGCTAAACTGCGATTGTCCATATCTACCAATACCCGCTGGCGTAACTTGATACGGTCAAAGTCGGTTTCATTGCTACGATAAGTCGTCTCAGTCCATGAGCCTGAATCGACATAATCATAAAACATACGCGGTACTTTACGTTCGGCAACGCGGCGCAGGTCTTCAATTTCAGTAATTTTGCTCAAATTTTTCATTATGTTCTCACTACATCGTTTTTTATTGTCGGCTTGCTATGATTGCATGAAAAGTTGCTGTAAATCCATGACTGAAAATGGATAGTTTAATCGTGTTGATGGTGTCAAAATCACCGGAATAGTGGTGGCAAATTCCATCATCAATGGTTCATCGAAATGAGCGATATCGACCTGTCGATAGGCAATCGGCTGTACAGCTTGAAATTGAGTCAGCACTTGCTTCGCGATGTCGCACAAATGACAGCCAGACGTTCCAAGTAGCCACCATTTATCATTATTTTCAGCATGACCAAGATCGGGGTTTGCAGCAACCATACGTTCCCGTAATGCTTTTACATTATCATCATCGTACATATTTATTCTCTTGTCTTAATACTTGTCACAAAGTTTCGGTTTTTAGGACTTCGATTGCCAGCATAAATACTGCCTGATCTTTTTTACGTAGGCTGTATGGCATGATAAAGAATTGGGGTAAATAATGACAGCGATTGTGAGATTAGGTAAGATGACCTGCTGTTTTTAATTACTGGCTCTTCAGCTCATCTTATCTTATTACCTTTTCAATCACTTGGATATCGCGCATGGCAAGTTTTGGCAAATTTTTCAAACGATTATTGATGGCAATCATGCTATTGGTCGTCGCATTTCATGTATTAGTCGCTGGGCTACTATTAATTTGGAAAACGCAGCCGATTAATAACAGCATGTTTATGCTGACTCATCGTTTGACGGGCGGTACTGTCACCCAGACTTGGGCTGAATACGATGCCATCGCAAAATCTGCCAAACAAGCCGCGATAGTGAGTGAGGATTCGACATTTAGTCAGCACAATGGTTTTGATTTCAAAGGCATTGAGGCGGCACGTAAGAAAAATGAAGAGACGGGTAAGATGTCCGCTGGTGGCTCGACGATTACCCAGCAGCTAGCAAAAAACTTATTTTTGACCTCGCATCGCTCGTATGTTCGTAAAATTGAGGAAGCGATTATTACTGTCATGATTGAAACATTATGGGATAAGCAGCGTATCTTGACCGCTTATCTCAATGTGGCAGAGTTTGGCAATGGTATTTATGGTATCGAAGCAGCAGCTCAGCATTACTTTGATAAGTCTGCTGCCAAGCTTAACCGTGATGAATCAGCCTTACTTATTGCTATGTTGACCAATCCAAAATACTACGAAGACAATCAGGGTGATAGACGTTTACGCAATAAACAACGTATTATCGAAAAGCGCATGAGCAATGCGGTGTTACCACAATCGGCTTAATGGATTGTACCTAATACTATTTAACAAATAGCGCCGTGTTTTTGAATAATAGTTTTAAGTGACGGTTTCAAGTGATAGTTTTGAATGGCAGTTTCGTGTGATAGTTTCGAGTAGTAATGGATGAAGAAAGAACCCTGATAAATTTCTTAGTGGAAAAGCGATTATAAAAGACAATTGGTATTGAAGATGATGGCGTATCGATAACGCAAAGGAGTAGTGACGTGATGGATGTGAATAATAAGCAGGACACTGATAGCAATAATACAGTGATAGCAGTTGATAATAAAAGCCATACAGAGAGTCGCAATGACCATTTAACTGAGGTTGCATGGCAGCGTTCAGAAGACGGCAGCTATTCACCCAGCAGTTATATTAATCGCGACTTGTCTTTATTACAGTTTCATTTACGTGTCTTAGCGCAGGCGGCAAGTCCTCGTCATCCGCTACTTGAGCGCTTGTTTTTCTTGATTATTTTCTCATCGAATATCGATGAGTTTTTTGAGATTCGTGTCGCAGGCATTATGCAAAAGCTCAATATTGGTGATGTCTCGACCAGTGTTCATGGCATGCGTCCCAGTGAAGTGCTGAATGAGATATCCACCGTAATGCACGATGCCATCGCTGAGCAATATCGTATTCTCAATGAAGATATCTTACCAGCACTGGCGCTTGAGGATATCCGTTATCTAAAACGCGATGAGCTAAATGCTGAGCAGTCGGCATGGATGAAGCGCTACTTCACTGAGCAAGTATCGCCAGTGTTGACACCGATTAGCATCGATCCGGCGCATCCGTTTCCGCGATTGGTCAATAAGAGCTTAAATTTCATCGCTACTTTAGAAGGTAAAGATGCCTTTGGTCGTGATATCAATCTAGCGATTGTGCCCGCACCGCGCAGTTTGCCACGCGTGATTCGCCTGCCTGATGAGCTGACAGGTGGCAAAGAACATCACGTCATGCTCTCAGCTATTATTCATGAGCATATCGGTGAGCTGTTTCCTGGGATGAGTGTGACGGGCTGCCATCAGTTTAGACTGACGCGCAATGCCGATTTAGATTTGGCTGATGATGTTGAAGATATTGCTAAGGCTCTGGAGGGCGAGCTAGAAAACCGCCGCTTCGGTGATAAAGTGCGGCTAGAAGTCACCACCGATTGTCCAACGCCTATCAGCGATTATTTGCTCAATGAGTTTGAGCTGCATGACAATCAGCTGTACCGCGTCAATGGTCCTGTCAACTTAACGCGCTTATTGTTTGATTTCAATATTCCAGCGCTGCGCTATCAGCCCTTTACCCATGTAGTGCCAAAAGAGTTCCGCCGTGAGATGGATAAGCTGGACAAAGCAACCAGTATGTTTGGCGCCATGCGTAAAAGCGATGTGCTGGTGCACCATCCTTTTCATGCATTTTCACCGATTATCAATCTGCTTTGGCAAGCGGCGAGCGATCCAAAAGTGTTAGCGATTAAGCAGACATTGTACCGCTCAGGTACCAATTCAGAAATCGTTAAAGCATTGGCTGCTGCTGCTCGTAATGGCAAAGAAGTCACTGCCGTCATCGAGCTGCGTGCGCGTTTCGATGAAGCCTCTAATATCGCCGTCGCCAATTATTTGCAAGAAGCGGGTGCGGTCGTTGTTTACGGGATTGTCGGCTATAAAACCCACGCCAAGCTGATGCTCATTGTGCGCCGTGAGGATGATCGAATCCGCCGCTATGTGCACTTAGGGACGGGTAACTATCATGCCGCCAATGCCAAAGTTTATACCGATTATGGTTTATTTAGCGCAGATCCTGATATCTCAGAGGATGTACATAATATATTTCAAGAGCTGACGGGAATGGGTAAGCCTGCCAATCTCAAAAAGCTGCTGCATGCGCCTTTTACCTTGCATGATAAGTTGATAAGCTTTATCGATGATGAAATTGCTCATGCAAAAACCGGCAAGCGCGCTCATATTATCGTTAAGGTTAACGCTTTAACTGAACGTCGATTGATTAGCAAGTTATACGATGCCTCGCAAGCAGGTGTCAAAATCGAGCTCGTTTTACGCTCCATGTGTTGTTTGCGTCCGCAAGTAAAAGGTCTGTCAGAAAACATTACTGTACGCTCTGTTATTGGGCGTTTTTTAGAGCATACGCGTGTTTATTATTTCTATAATAATGGCGACGAACGCTTATATTGTGGTAGTGCAGACTGGATGGATCGTAATTTATTCCATCGCGTCGAAGTAGCGTTTCCAATCGAAGACAAAAAACTATTCAAACAAGTATATCAAGACGGTTTACTTAACTATCTTAAAGACAATACCCAAGCGTGGATACTTAGCGGTGATGGTGCTTGGCAGCAGCTGCAACCAGCCGCAGGTGAAACGCCGCATACTGCTCAAGAGTATTTATTAAAAGTGATTAATGGCGTTGATGCATCAAGCTAGCTTAATATTTCAACGACATCTTCAAAGCGGTAAACACGTCTTTACGATCAATAAATACCAAGCAAAAAACCAAGTGTAGAGTATTCTCTATGCTTGGTTTTTTTTGGTAACCGATTTGTCTAAGTTACAAACTGTCTTGTAACCTCACATTTATTCACATATTGATACGGCAGCACACTGGTGCAGGCCGTTATCTCATCCTTATAATCAAGGTCAGCCCTCACGCTATTATTAAACGGATTTGATGGTTTAATAAACAATTAGCACTCTAGTAATTCATGCAAAATTGCTCGTATTACTATCATTGATCGTATTACGAAAAAGAGTAGGGACTGCCTAAATCAACGAATTATAAAAATAGGAAACACCTTATGAGCAATATCGATAACGACACATCAGATATCAAAAAAGCTGCTGAGCAAGCAGACAGTCAGAAAATTGCGCGAAATCTCAAAGACAATAAAGCGGTCGATGCACCTGAAGCATTAAGTAAAGACGAGCAAACCTCTTTTATTGAAGATGATTTGCGTACGGATAAATGATAAATAAGGTGTGACATAAATATTTGGATTAACTTATTTTATCTATTAATGACATATTGATGCGAGGGATCTGCAATGCCAAATAATACTCATCCAAATCATGAAGAAGCAGTACCAGTTCGTGATCCAGCCGCTTTACACCCAGACAATGCACAAGACAGTTATGAAGGTCGTAAGCACGAACCTAATATCGATGGTCCACAACAAGAGTCGCAAGAAACCGACGAGATATATGTTGACCCTCGTAAAGAAGAGGATTTACCCGCTGGTGGCAAGAACGTCGCAGATTTGAATGCTTATGATTTGAGCAAAGAAGGCAATGAATAGTATGAATTGCTAGCTAGGTTGAGTTGGGTATTAAATCAGGCTCACCATTTGCTAAACCGCCATCAAAACTCTAAGCACATTAAGCAATTGCCAAAACACGAATAACAATAATAAGGATATAGCCATGCAAACCAATGATCCAGCACTCACTAAGACACGCATCAGTGAAAATGATGACTCAATCAATAGTCATGATTCTGCTAATAGTTTCTCTAGTAGTCCTACTTCTAATGACAAGGAGCATAGTGATACTGATAGTGGCATTGAAAAGAACATCACTGAAAATAAAGGAACAGATACTTTTAAAGAAGGCGTCGTCAACTCAGAGCATGTCAATGATAATGACAACCCTGCACGTCAGCCTGATCGTCGAGACCAAGAAGGTAACGCCTTTGATGATGGCGTGAATGAGCATACGATGGTTAGCGAGACATCCAAAAGCGAAGGTATTAACAACATGAATCGTTATGCAAATATCGATAATGCTCAAACACGGGTGTTAAATCCTGATGAAAAAGATTAATAGCTTTTTATAAAAAATTGATTAAATACAGATTTTTTTATCTTTATAGAATAACTATTATGATAATAAGGAGTAATGATGAATACGCCAGATGACAAGGCTGTTAACCAAGAAGACCATCAGTTAAGAGATGCGAACGATAACCATGGTATCGTACCTGATGATGCGCTACAAAAAGTCAATCCAGCAGCGGCACAAAGGGCAACCGATGATCACGATCCTCATCATGTTGCGAAGGATAGTAAACAGTACGACAGCTCATTAATGAAAGATAATAAATAACCATTCATTCTGCTATAACGAAGTTCAAATAAAAGGCTAATAAGTGAAGTAGCAGACCAGAGGATGAAGCTTGGTTAGTTACTTCACTTGTTATCTGTATAATTTTTATTGTATAAGAGAGGATCTAATCGAAAATGATACCTAATCTTATGTATTTAAGCAGGTGTACCGCTATGAAAGCGTAGCTCATGATCTGGGCTAGAAATCAGCTCTGCTTCTACTTCTTTAAAAAATGCGACACGCTCATCAATACTGTCCTCAGACAGTGATTGAGCCAAGGCTAAATAATCCTCAAAGTGACGACTCTCTGACTTAAGTAAGTAGCGATAATACTTTGCCAAACGTTCGTCGTCGATGACTTCAGCAAGGGCGGCAAAACGTTCACAAGAGCGTGCTTCGATAAATGCGCCAATTATCAACACATCAACCATCGCTGCTGGCTCATAAGTACGTTTGTGTTTTAACATGCCTTTGGCATAACGTCCGGCACTCAGATATTTCCACGCCTGACCACGGTCATTCATAATACCTAAGACCTGCTCATAATGCAGCATTTCTTCACGTATCAATTGCGCCAATTTACGCTGCAAATCATAAGAAAACTCATAGCGAAATATGAGATTCATGGCAGTGCCAGCGGCCTTTTTTTCGCAATTGGCATGATCTTGAATGATCAGCGGTACATTCGCAATCGCCGCATCAACCCAAGCTTGCGCTGTGCGCGCACCCAAAAAATTATAAACAGCAGATAGGTCAACCTTAATCGGGGTGCGTAGCTTTGTGATATCGACATCGTCCTCTTCTATCTCGTCTTTTACTATACTAGGTTCTTCTATAATGCTGTCGTTCACAACCTTGTTGTTACTGTCCTTGGTTCTTATATCTTCTTTATTCATAGTTTTTGCCATAATCGAACGTTTAAAAGGTCTTTTTCTAATATTGAATAGATAACGGTTAAGCATAAATCCGTGGGGTAATGATTACTGACAGTTTGTCTATGCTATATCAAGTATTGATCGATAAGTGCTAATAAAGCCGCTTAGCGCCTGTGTCATATAGGTTATCATTATAATACAATCCCGGTATTTATCTAATGAATGATGTTTTCTTGTTTATTTCTTTATTTGATAGTAGGATGATATTTTGCTTAAGCGCTATTTTGTCTTACTATTGATGTGTCGCCATATTGTGTTGTCGAAGTGGTGATGATTGCCAATGTTATGCAGTTGAAACCGTTTACAGTAGGTGCAAGGCAACCGAGCTCAAATCGTACACTGAGTACATTAAGCAAGGTTGATACCATCATCCGTTATAAATGCTTTGACCATGCTAATGGCTAATGCAGCAAAAATATAGGTTAATAGCATAGCATAGCATAAATAGTTAATTCGCTATTCACCACAAGCTTGTATGATATATCAGTAGGTTTGCTTAGTATTTCATCTAAATTTGGAATAGATGCCTAAGACCGACAATATGTAATCATTGCGGTAGCAACTTCGTATTCACACCCCTCACGAACAGATAAGGATAACAACATGAGCCAGTCTTCTAACGCCAATCGTATTCAAAGAGGCATTCTTGCCATCGACCAGCAATTGTATGACTTTATTGAAAACGAAGTGCTGCCGAAAGTCGGTGTTGATTCAGACAGTTATTGGTCAGGTTTTGAAAAGGTCATTAAAGAGTTTACGCCGCGCAATAAAGCATTGCTTGCAACTCGTGACAAGATTCAAGCGCAGATTGACCAATGGCACCTGCAGCATCCTGCTAAAGACGGCAACATTGATTATCCTGCTTACAAAGCATTCTTACAAGAGATTGGCTATCTGTTGCCAGAAGGCGATGATTTTAAAGTTAGCACAGAAAATGTCGATGACGAGATTGCTCATATTGCAGGCCCACAGCTGGTCGTACCAGTACGTAATGCGCGCTACGCATTGAACGCGACCAACGCTCGTTGGGGCAGCTTGTATGATGCTTTATATGGTACTGACGTTATCAGTGATGAAAATGGTCAAGAAGCAAAAGGTGGTTACAACCCAACTCGCGGTGCTGCTGTCGTTGCTTATGCCAAACAATTCCTAGATGAAAACTTTGCCTTGGCGTCAGGTTCATATAACGATTCGACCGGCTTTAAAGTGGTCGATGGTAAGCTTGAAATTGTCCAAGGTGATAGCAGTACTGAGCTAAAAGATGCCGAAAAATTCGTTGGTTTCGTCGGTGATGCAGAAAGCCCAGCGGGTATTTTATTAAAAAACAACGGTTTGCATGCAGAGATTCAAATAGATGCCAACCATCCAGTCGGTAAAGACGATCCTGCACATATCAAAGATGTGCTGCTAGAGTCAGCTATTACGGCAATTCAAGACTGTGAAGACTCAATCGCTGCCGTCGATGCAGAAGAAAAAGTGGAAGTGTATCGCAATTGGCTTGGTCTCATGAATGGTGATTTGATAGAAACCTTTGAAAAAGGTGGCAAAACCCGCACACGTCAGCAAAACCCAGATCGTGAATACACCACCCCAGATGGTGGCAAGCTTATCCTGCCAGGTCGTTCGTTATTGCTGATTCGTAACGTCGGTCACCTCATGCAAAACCCTGCAATATTGGTCGACTTGGGTGATGGTCAAGAACAAATATTTGAAGGCTTAATGGATGGCTTGATTACACCACTATTAACGCTCAATGACCTTAAAGGTAAAAATGCGCTATCGAATTCACGTAAAGGTTCAATGTATATCGTTAAACCAAAAATGCATGGTCCTGAAGAAGTCAAAATGGCCAACGATTTATTCAATGCAGTAGAAGACTTATTAGGCTTAGAGCGTAATACCATTAAAATCGGTATCATGGATGAAGAGCGCCGCATGACGGTCAACTTGAAAGAAGCCATCCGCCAAGCGAAAGAGCGTGTCATTTTTATTAACACAGGTTTCTTAGATCGTACCGGTGATGAGATGCATACCAGCATGAATGCAGGCCCATTTGTACCTAAGGGTGAGATGAAGTCACAAGCATGGCAGCCAGCCTACGAGCAGTGGAACGTTGATATCGGTTTAGAGACTGGTTTACAAGGTGTTGCTCAGATTGGTAAAGGCATGTGGGCGAAGCCTGACGAGATGAAAGAGATGATGGACACCAAAGCTGCACATCCTAAATCTGGAGCCAGTACCGCATGGGTACCGTCACCAACAGGGGCAACTTTACACAGCATGCACTATCATCAAGTGAGTGTTGCTGACGTTCAAGACAGCCTAAAATCACGTGAGCGTGCCAGTTTAGACGACATTTTGACCATTCCATTAGCAAAAAATACCAATTGGACAGATGAAGAGAAGCAGCAAGAGCTAGACAATAATGCTCAGGGCATCTTAGGATATGTTGTGCGTTGGGTAAACCAAGGCGTTGGTTGTTCTAAAGTACCGGATATCAATGATGTGGGTCTGATGGAAGACCGTGCGACCTTACGTATATCAAGCCAACATATTGCCAACTGGTTGCATCACGATGTCGTGAGCGAGCAGCAAGTGATGGATACGATGAAGCGTATGGCAAAAGTGGTTGATGAGCAAAATGCAGGCGATAGCGACTATCAGACGATGGCAGATAACTTTGACCACTCTTATGCATTCAAAGCGGCTTGTGACTTAGTGTTTAAAGGTCGTGAGCAGCCGAGTGGCTATACTGAGCCATTATTGCATCAGGCACGCCTTGATCTAAAAGCAGGCTGCTAATATTGCGCAGGTTAATATTAGAATATGGCATACTTGACATTCTATTATGATACTGTCATGACTAAATGAGGCTTGTTATTGGCTTTTATACTTAATAAGAAGTCTGTGATAGCCACTAACTAAGGTTATAGTCTGGAAACAAGAGCAGTGAAAACACCTTTTTTACTGTTCTTTTAGCAATTTTCCGATCTCAATTGTGACTGTCAGTATGTCATAAATCACATTTATTATTTTTTATTAGCCCTATTTGTTAATGAACAAGTAGGGCTTTATTTTTGTTAATTAAAGGATATTCATTACGCTAGTTTCAAGTTCTTGGTAATTATATTAATCAATAATATCTTTATCTATTTGAGCGGATAGGGATTTTTTTACAATGACCTACATTCTATAGTAGATATGGCATTCAACAAATACTGGGTTTAAAAATTTAAAAAAAATGTTGCAAATTATGTCAAAGTTGTTATGCTTGTATTCGAAGTATGAGTTTGGTAACGGATGTTACGCAACGGAGCGATAAAGACCTAAGATTACATGGCAGTTACTTTTTAATCCCAGTTATGTAAGTCATTGTTTTTTTCATCTTACTGTAATAGAACTTCGCCACACTTGTTTCTGACTAATCTCGGTAGCCAGTTACACATTATATCTTTGAGGATTTGTGACGATACCATTATGAGCACCAGCTAATAATAGCTAGCTTATTACTAAAATTGTAAAGTGGAGATACCCCATGAAAAAACTACTTTTAGCTACAGCAGTTGCTGCCCTATCTGTATCTGCAGCCAATGCAGCGCCGACTGTCTATGGTAAAGCATTCTTAGCTCTTGACTATGTCAATGCAGATTTCAATGCAACTGCGGCTGGTGAAGATTTCGATGAAAACACAGTAGAAATCAACTCTCATTCTTCACGTTTAGGCTTTAAAGGCTCTGAAGCCATGACAGCCAATACTGATGTTATCTATCAGTTAGAGTATGGCACAAGCATCGATGGTGATAATGCTACTTTCTCTAACCGTGATACTTATCTTGGTATTAACAACAAGCAGTTCGGTGAGTTCCGTGTTGGTAAAAACCAATCTAGCCTAGACAGAATTAACAACGTTGTTGTTAACGAAGGCTATTGGGATAACATGGGTACTAACGAAATGGAAGATGACGTTGTTGAAGCGTTGAATATGGCTGATAGTGGTCGTATCAATAGCTCAGTTATTTGGACTGCACCAAAATACAACAACCTACCATTAGAATTGTCTGCTATGTATAGCTCTGACGATGATAATTTCAACAATGATGCTGGTTTTGGCGTTGCAATGATGTTTGACCAAGGTACTGGCTTCACTGCTGGTGTGGCTTATGACAAAGACCAAAACATCAATGGTGATATCATCCGTGGTACTGCAACTGTAGACTTAGGCAAATTCATCGCAGCCCCTGTAACACTTGGTGCACTATATCAAGTAGCTGACTATGACTATGCTCGTGATACTAAGAAAGAAAAAGGTTTAGTGGTTAGCGCTGCAATGGGTCTAACTAACTTTGCTCGTCCAGCATCTGTATACGCACAATACAACAAAACTGACAACCTTAATGGTTGGAATGATGCTAATTCAGATCAAATCGTTGTTGGTGGCAAATACTTCTTTAAAGACAACATCATCATGCATGCCTACGCTGGTATGAACAATGCTGATGATCTTAAAAGTCTTAATGTAGATGATGGCATGATAGTGACTAGAGGCGATGCTGAAGTATTCGTAGTTGGTAGTGGTCTAGAATACAAATTCTAATCTAAGCATTAGAATCTGATTATAAAAACTCATCCTTCGGGGTGAGTTTTTTTTGTTATATCCTTTTTGAGTGGGTAGTGCGTTATAATAGCTAAGTACTAAAAATTGAATGTTTCAAAGAGTTTATGCTTTTGCCCTATATTTTTTGACGTATTTTTAGTAAAATCCTTCTTTACCAATTACCGACAGAGTACTATGACCAAGTTTATATTTGTGACCGGTGGGGTAGTGTCCTCACTAGGAAAAGGTATCACCGCAGCCTCTCTTGCAGCGGTCTTAGAAGCCCGTGGCGTAACCGTCACGATGACCAAGATGGATCCGTACATCAACGTCGATCCAGGTACGATGAGCCCATTCCAGCATGGCGAAGTATTCGTCACCGAAGATGGTGCAGAGACTGATTTAGATTTGGGTTACTATGAGCGCTTCTTACGCCATTCAAAAATGAGTAAGAGCAATAACTTTACTAGTGGTCGTATCTATCAAAACGTGCTAAATAAAGAGCGCCGTGGTGAATATCTTGGTGGTACAGTACAAGTTATTCCACATATCACTGATGAAATTAAGAGTAAAATTTTAGCCAGTGGTGAAGGTTATGATATCGCTATTATTGAGATTGGCGGTACCGTTGGTGACATCGAATCGTTACCATTTATGGAAGCCGTCCGCCAAATGCAAGTAGAGCTTGGTCGCAATAGAGCCATGCTGATGCATTTGACGCTAGTTCCTTACATTGCTAGTGCAGGCGAAACCAAAACCAAACCAACGCAGCATTCAGTAAAAGAGCTACGTTCTATCGGCTTGCAGCCTGACATATTGATTTGCCGCTCTGATCACCACATCTCGCAAGACAACCGTCGCAAAATAGCATTGTTCACCAATGTGGAAGAGCGTGCGGTTATTATGTGTGAAGATGCGCAAAGTATTTATCAGATTCCACGCACGCTTCATGAGCAGGATCTTGATGATTTGATCTGTGAGCGTTTTGGTTTAGATGTACCAGAAGCAGATTTGAGTGATTGGGACAAAGTGGTTGAAGCGCAGCTTAATCCTGAAATGAGCCTTACGGTAGCGATGGTTGGTAAATACGTCGAGTTACCTGATGCTTATAAATCGATCAACGAAGCACTACTGCATGCTGGTATCACTCATAAAGCCGATGTCAAAATTGACTATGTTGATGCTGAGCGTCTAGAAGACGATGACAGCTTATTGGTGCAGCTACACAATGCCGATGCCGTCCTAGTACCGGGTGGTTTTGGTGAGCGTGGTACCAATGGTAAGATAAAAGCCATCACTTATGCTCGTGAAAATAACGTGCCATATTTAGGTATTTGCCTTGGTATGCAGCTAGCAGTGATTGAGTACGCGCGTAATGTACTCAAAATCGATGCCAACTCTTCTGAGTTTGATCGCAAAACGGCAGAGCCTATCATTGGTCTCATCACTGAGTGGTTAGATGAGCGCGGCGAATTACAGATTCGTAGCGATGACTCTGACCTTGGTGGCACTATGCGTCTAGGCGCGCAGCAAGCCGAATTGGTTGCTGGCAGCAAGCTTAGCCAAATCTATGGCGCCAAAAATATCACTGAACGTCATCGCCATCGTTATGAGATGAACAATCGCTATATCGAACCATTAGAGCAAGCAGGCATGACCATATCTGGTTATTCTGCCAAGCAGCATCTAGTAGAATCGGTCGAGATTGCTGATCATCCTTGGTTTGTCGCTGTACAGTTCCATCCTGAATTTACCAGCTCCCCACGCGGTGGTCATCCACTGTTCAACAGCTTTGTAAAAGCGGCTAAGAACTATAACGAAAACAAATAATCGTTAATGTATAAAAATTTACATGTATAAAAAAGACTGATCTTCGGATTGGTCTTTTTTTTGCGTTTCATTTTATGACTGTGGTTATGAATGAGATTGTTTCTAAGCAATAAACATGACAATTTTTCTAATGGTTGGTCAGCAATTACGCTTAACCCCTTTTTTTACTGAGTCTATCGGTTACAATATGGGATAGAAATATTAATAACAATAAAGAAGGTGACTACTTCATGGAACATTTATCAACGGCGCAATCACATATCAAACTTACTACGCCAAATGGCAATACTCTTAATATCGGCAACGACCAGCCATTTGTGTTGTTCGGTGGTATGAATGTCTTAGAATCAAAGGAATTGGCGTTCGAGATTGCAGAGCAATATGTCGAAATATGTCAGCGTTTGGGGATTGGCTATGTCTTCAAAGCCAGTTTTGATAAAGCCAACCGTTCAAGCCTGCACTCATATCGAGGTCCTGGATTAGAGCAGGGTCTTGATTGGCTGGGTCAAATTAAAGAAAAATATCAAGTCCCTATTATCACGGATGTCCACGAACCTTATCAAGCGGCACCCGTTGCTGAAGTAGCAGATATCATCCAATTACCAGCATTCTTATCGCGTCAGACAGATTTAGTACACGCTATGGCGAAGACAGATGCGATTATTAACATCAAAAAAGCGCAGTTTTTAGCGCCGCATGAGATGCGTCATATCGTTAACAAATGCCTTGAAGGTGGTAACGATAAGTTAATTCTTTGTGAGCGCGGCAGTGCCTTTGGTTACAATAATTTGGTCGTTGATATGCTTGGTTTTGATACCATGAAGCAGATGGATATCCCCGTATTTTTTGATGTGACGCATAGTTTACAGCAGCCAGGCGGCCGTAGCGATAGTGCGGGTGGACGCCGTGAACAAATCACAACATTGGCACGAGCAGGGATGGCGACAGGATTGGCAGGGTTGTTTCTAGAAGCGCATCCAAGCCCAGAGACTGCAAAATGTGATGGTCCGTGTGCGCTACGTATGAGCCAATTAGAGCCGTTTTTGCATCAGCTGAAGCAAATTGATGACTTGGTTAAAGGCTTTGAGGTGTTAGATACCCATTAATGTATTCACAGACAATAAGAGGCTGAGATTATGGCGATGCAAACAGCAACAGTCAGTATCGAAAATATCGATGATGATGAAGGATTAAAGAGTGTGATGACAGCGCTGAAAAATATTACAGGGGTAACAGCTATTGAGCTTGATCTTGATAATAATGTTGCCACCATACGTTATGAAGATACAGACACCAGTATCCATGCGTTTACGGCGGCAATTAGTACGGTCGATTATGTGACCCAGCCATTTCCTCTTGATGCACCGCAAAACCCACGTCATGATGATTAGACGTTATTCTAAAATAAGCGCTATTGTCTGTCACTTAGGCATAAATTCACGGTTCTATTAATAAAGTGATAATCAAAGAGTCTTGTTGTTAACCGTGATAGGGCTTAAGCTGGTTAAGTGCTATTTTTATAAGGTCTTAAAAGATAGCCGTCTTAAAAAAACAGTTATAAAAGCAGTTCCTTAATAAAAGTATTTACCTATAAAAACTCAATTACAAAAATAAGGAGCCTCTCATGGCAAACCAAACCCGTATTATTAAAATTGATGGCATGACTTGCGGTGGCTGTGTGGCCAGTATTCATAACGCCACTGCCGATATCGATGGCTTAGACGATATCAGTATTGAGCTAGCAGATAATCAAGCGACGGTTACTTTTGATGATAGCAAAACCAGTGTAGAGACAATTGCTGCTGCTATCGACGATGCAGGCTTTGATGCCACTGTTGCCAATGCTTAACCTACTCCGTTTGTATTAAAAAACCGGCTATCAAGGCTGGTTTTTTAATGGTTGAAAATTATTGATAGTAGCGTACTAATTATTCAGTGTGACCATACCAATATCAAATTTAAAAGTGTGCTATTTGTTTGACTTAGATATTCCATCCACTGAGTTGCTGTCCTAGCTCAGACGACTTTATAACGCCATAACGCATAAACGCCATACCGAGTTTTATTTATGAATGATACTACCCAAACCGACAATCATGATGCCTACGATGTAAAAACTGACATTCAATCCAATACGCCGCTCGCGCCGCAGCGTGCACATTTGCAGCTAGCAATTGAGGGGATGACATGTCAAGCCTGCGCCTCACGAATTGAGAAGGTGCTCAATAAAAAGCCGTCGGTATACGAGGTGAGTGTAAACTTCGCTGGCGAAACTGCCAATGTTGATTATGACCCAACGCAGACAACGCCTGAACAAGTGACAGAATGGGTAAATAAAACAGGCTTCGTTGCCAATTTGCAGGCGGCCGATAGTTTGTTTGCAAAAACAGACGAAGATACCGCGACTCAGTACCCATGGCGCTTGATTGGGTTATGGATTTGTTTGGTGCCGTTTTTAGTTGGTATGGCAGGTATGCTTGTTGGGCAGGGTATGGCGTGGATGCCGCCGATTTGGACTCAGTTTATATTAGCGACCATTGTACAGTTTGGATTTGCCTTGCCATTTTACAAAAGCGCTTGGGCATCTATTAAAGGTGGTCTTGCCAATATGGACGTGCTAGTCGTCATCGGTACCGTGACTATTTGGGCGTATTCAACGTATGTGTGGCTGACCCATGGCGATGGTACTTTAAACAGTTTGCTGAAAAGTGGTCATGCTGGTGGTCACGGTGCGGGTGGCAGTCCTGCGGTGTATTTTGAAGCAGGCGTCATGGTCATTGCTTTTGTGCGTACGGGTAAGTATCTAGAAGAGCGTACTAAGAAACACAGCCTCAATAGTATCGATTTATTATTATCCTTAACGCCCGATGAAGTCGAACAGCAGCAGCCTAATGGTGATTTTCATAATGTTGCTCTTAAAGACGTGCAAGTTGGTGATGTTTTGCGTGCTAAACAAGGCAGCCGCGTCGCAACGGATGGGGTAGTCATTGATGGCAGTGGCTGGTGTGTCGAGAGTCATTTAACGGGTGAGTCGGTACCGCTAAAAAAGAAGTGGGAGATAAATTATTAGCAGGGGCGTTGGTTGAAAATGGCAGCTTATTATACCGCGTCAGTGCTAAAGGTAGTGATACAAAGCTTGGTGATATGGTACAAGCCCTCAGCGATGCCCAAGGCTCAAAAGCCAATTTAGCCCGTCTCGCCGATAGAGTGACGGCGGTATTCGTCCCAGTCGTCGTTGCCATTGCGCTTATCACCTTTGGAGTGACGTGGTGGCTGACTGGGATGATTGATACTGCCTTGATGCACGCAGTATCGGTATTGGTCATTGCATGTCCTTGTGCTTTAGGTTTGGCAACGCCAGCCGCTATCATGGCTGGTATGGGCGTTGCTGCTCGTCATGGTGTCTGGTTCAAAGACGCACAAAGCCTCGAAGCGGCAGGCAACATCGATACAGTAGTGCTCGATAAAACAGGTACTTTGACCATTGGTAAGCCGACTATCGTGGACCATGTGATGGTGGATAAATCGATCGCAGTCGATGATGTGTTACAAATAGCCGCAAGCGTTGAGGCGCATGCCAGTCATCCGCTAGCAACAGCATTGGTTAACGCGGCTACTGAGCGAAACTTGCCGTTGATGAATGTGACTGATATTAGTGTCATTAAAGGCGCTGGTATACAAGCAAATACTGAAGGTTTGGGTGTGGTAAAAGTCGGTACCGCAGAGTTTGCCAATTTAACACTGCCTAAGCTGATGCCAAAGGTATGGCAAATTGCCAGTACCGTTGCCGTTAGTATTAATGATGAAGCTTTGGGTGCTTTTGCTCTAGCTGATGACTTAAAAGTAGATACTCCGAAGGCTATTACTGCGCTGCAAGACGCAGGTATCAATGTCATTTTGATGAGTGGTGATAGGCAGTCTGTGGTCGATCATGTGGCAGGGCAGCTGGGTATTGAGCAAGCTTATGGTAAAATGAGCCCACGCGATAAAGCCAGTCAAATTGCCTTGTTGCAAACGGCTGGTCATAAAGTTGCAATGGCAGGTGATGGTGTCAACGATGCGCCAGCGATGGCAACTGCCGATGCAAGCTTTGCCATGTTTGAAGGCACAGATGTCGCCCAGCATAGTGCGTCTGCACGTCTAATGGGTGAGTCACTGATGCATATTGATGCCGCGCAAAAAATCGCTAATGCAACAGTGCGCAACATCAAGCAAAATCTGTTTTTTGCTTTTATTTATAATTGCCTTGGTATTCCGCTGGCTGCTTTTGGTTTCTTAAACCCTATGATTGCCGCCGCTGCGATGGCGCTTAGCTCTATTTCTGTATTAATGAATGCCTTACGTTTGACCCAATTTAAAACAAAGGTTGAGCTGGATAACACAGTATCTGGCTCCCACGCTAAAACAGAACGTCTAACAAAAGTATAAGAGTCATATGGCTTTTAATATTATAGGTGCTGAGACAAATCCATAATTGGTAATTTGTTTATCTAAGTGTGATTTTATCAGCGCCAGTCGGTGCAAGATAAGGGAAGTTTGGCAAAATTTATGCTATGATGCCAAGCACCATAGCTGACGATTAAAGTATTAAAACCACCTTTAATCCTGCTCAAAACTTGCTGACTATATAGATAAGCAAAGCTGGTTTGAGCATAGCACTATACGATATTTTGCTTTATCTTTTTTGTATTCTAGTTGCCGTTATTTATCCCACAAACTTGGCATGACCAAAGGAATTAACAGACATTATGTACGCTGAAGAAACCACCAACGTCACCGCAATTAAAGACATTCGCGCCCGTGAGATTTTAGACTCGCGTGGTAACCCAACCATCGAAGCTGATGTAATCTTAGCTGATGGCACTATCGGCCGTGCTGCTGCGCCAAGTGGTGCCTCTACTGGCTCACGTGAAGCATTAGAGCTACGTGATGGTGACCAAAGTCGCTATATGGGTAAAGGCGTTAAGAAAGCCGTTGCTAACGTCAATAGCCAAATTCGCAGCGCGTTGATGGATAAAGACGTCACCGAACAGCAAGGCATTGATGATGCAATGATTGCGCTAGATGGCACAGAAAACAAAGACAGCCTTGGTGCTAATGCCATGCTAGCGGTGTCTCTTGCCACTGCAAAAGCCGCTGCCAAGTCACAAAATCTGCCATTACATCAATATATTGCAAACTTGCGCAATCAGACGTCGCTGACGATGCCTGTACCGATGATGAACATCTTGAACGGTGGTGAGCATGCGGATAACACCGTTGATATCCAAGAGTTCATGATTGAGCCTGTTGGTTTCACCAGCTTCTCAGAAGCATTGCGTGCTGGTACAGAAATTTTCCACAGCTTGAAATCTGTGTTGAAATCACAAGGTTTAAATACTGCGGTTGGTGATGAAGGTGGTTTTGCGCCAAACCTGCGTAGCAATGAAGAAGCCATCACCGTTATTATGCAAGCGATTGAGCAAGTCGGCTATAAAGCGGGCGAAGACATTCATTTGGCGCTAGATTGTGCGGCTAGCGAATTCTACAAAGATGGTCAATATATCTTGGCAGGCGAGGGCAACAAAGCCTTTGATAGCCAAGGATTCTCAGACTATCTAGTCGGCTTGGCGCGTCAATATCCTATTATCTCTATCGAAGACGGGCTTGACGAGTCAGATTGGGATGGTTGGAAATATTTGACTGAGCAGATTGGTGATAAAGTTCAGTTGGTTGGTGATGATTTATTTGTGACCAATCCTGCTATCTTGCAAGAGGGTATTGATAAGCATATTGCCAATGCAATTTTGATTAAGTTTAATCAAATCGGTACTTTATCAGAAACGTTAGATGCGATCTATCTAGCGAAGAAAAATGGCTATGCAACTATTATCTCACATCGTTCAGGCGAAACTGAAGACAGCACCATTGCAGATTTAGCAGTTGGTACTGCTGCTGGTCAGATTAAAACTGGCTCACTATGTCGTTCAGACCGTGTGGCGAAATACAATCAGCTGCTACGTATCGAGCAACAAGTACGTGCAAGCTATCGTGGTCGTGAAGAGTTCATCGGTCTACGTGGTTAACAAGCCAGATTTCTTGCTACAGCTAGGCGATATGTCATCATTAATATGGTGATATATCGCCTAGCAAGCTTAGCTGGTTTTTTATTTTTATTATTGTCTCTATGTTGCTCGGCGTTATTATCTTATGAAATACTTTAGCCAATTTATGCTACTTGCTCTAGCCGTTGCCGTCCTTTTGGGATTGCAATATCAGTATTGGCTGGGCGAAAATGGTCGCTTTGAGCATAATAAATTGCTGACTCAAATCGAAGAACAACAACGCTTAAACGAAAACCAAGTGGCAGCAAATAACTTATTGCGTACTGATGTGCATGACTTAAAAACTGGTCTTGAGGCAGTAGAAGAGCACGCTCGTTTAGACTTGGGTTTGATTAAGCCGAACGAGACCTTTGTACAAGTATCTACGGCGCCCACGACGCATAGCCGTTATTAATTGCTCTTAACTGTCTAAAATTATGATCTTCTATTGTCTATAATAGAAATCTTATTCCTAGTTTATCCCTAGCAATACTGTCGTGGGTTCTAACCATGAATACTACTTTATGAATATTGCCCTATGAATATCACACCTAATGTACATGCCATGATCGTCGCTGCGGGTCGCGGTAGTCGTTTTGGTGCGTCTATTGCCAAGCAATATACGATGCTGCAAGGGCAGACCTTGCTACAGCATAGTGTGGCACGGCTTGCTAGTAGTGCTTATATTGAGACATGTTTATTAGTCGTCGCAGCAGATGACAGTATGGCACAGACATTGGATTTTGCTCTACCCATACATTATGCCATGGGCGGCGCTGAGCGTTGGCAGTCGGTACAGGCAGGGGTAAAGGCGATTATTGAGGCAGGAGCCGATGATTCAGATTTGGTTATTATTCATGATGCTGCGCGTCCTGCGGTTCCCAGTCATGATATTGAACAAGTCATCGAAGCGGCGATGCTAGAGCCCTATGGTGCTATCTTAGCGACACCGGTGGCTGATACTTTAAAGGAATCCTATCCGCAGTCTACCGCTCAATCTGAGCTTGTAGGTGAGACGCCTGTAGTTAACCTGACAGTGAGTAGTAGCCCTCATTCTTACGCTAAACGTACTATCGATCGCCATCATATGTGGCAAGCACAAACGCCGCAAGTGTTTCGCTTAGGTCAGCTGCAAAAAGTATTAACTTATGTCGCTGAACACGAGCTCACCATTACTGATGAAGCCAGTGCATTTGAGTGTTTAGACTTACCCATTCGCCTCGTTACTGGCAGCCGCCAGAACATAAAGCTTACCTATCCTGATGATGCTATCTTACTCGCAGCGATTATTAACGCTCAGTTCTGTTCTTAGCAGACTAAAAATAATTAAACACTCGTAATAGACATCAGTCTGTATCAATCTCATTAATGAGCCAGTGGTCTTATCGCTCATTGGTGACGATTTTTATCATCACTTTCCCCTCCCATATTACCTATTTGTCCTATCGCTGCCCATAAACCACAGTGCAAGTTCTCAATATAAATAATTGCGAATTATTGTTTGGTTTTTTCAATTAATGATATAAGATAAACATATATTGCTTTGATGACTAAACTAGCCTATGATGTAACCAACTTAATACAATTAATATAAACATTTATAAAATCAATAATATACCAAGCCTATTTGATATTTTCAAAGATCTTGTTTCTATGTTTTTTCTAAATTTAGTATGGTTGTCTTAGCTACATTTACCTGAAAATAGGGAGAAGCTGATTGTCAACAATCAACGATTCGACAAATCCAGTGACGACAGATCTCTGCCAGCTTATATATATAAGCCAAATTACTTCGACTGGTCTTTCAAGCCCCAGCACGCTTAACGACATCTCAGAGGTCGCGATTGAGCGTAACCAAGCCGATAATGTTACGGGTATTCTTTGCTATGGCAATGGCTACTTTTTTCAATGTGCAGAAGGGTCAGAACAAGATTTAACCAATCTAAAAAATCGCTTATTATTAGACGATCGACATAAAGAATTAAAAATCTTAGATTTTTCAGAAATTACCGAACGCCGTTTTTCGAACTGGTCTCTACGCTCCATTACACTTGAAAGGTGGATGACCAAAGAGCCTGAGCTGAAAAAACTCATGCCATTTAAACCCTATGATTGGGGCTCTAACGCATGGCGCGAATTTTTAGATATCTTACAAGGGTATTATGAGGAACAAGCAAGAACTGGCAATATTGACACGCCACCTATCAAGTACAGCACGTTAGGGGTGACGTTAAGTAAGGTTGTTGGTCAGCATCAAGCATTCTTCTTGATTCAAACAGTACTCGGTATCATGATTGTGATGACATTGTTGTGGCTAATGCTATCAGATAAGATTTGGTAGCTTTTGTAAAAATAGACTGTTTGATTTAAAAATCCAGTATTCAATGCTGGATTTTTTTGCTTACATTTATGATGAAGAGTTCAATAAATAAACAAAATATCAAGCTAGGTATAGAAACCATAGATAGCGACACTTAGTAAATATATCTTAATATCTTGAGCGAACTTAATACCGAATCTTATCTATAAAATTAATTATGCTTCATTTATCAAGTAAATCGGCGATGACGAACTGAGTGCTAAGGTATCAAGAGCCTCATGATATAAAAAACAGGCATAAAAAAAGCCCAATCACAATAGTATGTGATTGGGCTTTTTGGTGGTACGCTTATTAGTCTTATCAGATGCTTTGCAGCAAACTTGCTAATAAGTGACGCCAAATAGTGGCGTCCCCAGGGGGATTCGAACCCCCGTTACCGCCGTGAAAGGGCGGTGTCCTAGGCCTCTAGACGATGGGGACTAGTAACACAACACCTCAGCTGCTTTCACCTTTATGCTGAAGTGGTGCGTATTCTAATAGCGTCTGCGCTTGCTGTCAAGCCTTTTTCTTCTTCTTTTTAAAATTAAGTATCTTTTTTTGATCGCACGGCGAGGATGTAAGTCATTACGCTTCAAATGATAGCGAATCCATAGAGAAGTACAAGCACTAATAGTCAATGCGAGCAGCATATAACCGAGGATGGTTCCCCATAACTTAAGCTGTGGATCCATAATAGAGTCCCTCCTATTACGCCTCGATAGCATGAATCGTACTGGCTATCGCGACAATGTGGGCAACTTAAACCATCTATAGGATATAACGAGACGTTCTAATGTGAGTAGTTACAGCAACTTGTCTGGTTTTTGAATTGTTTTACACAATATGATATTCAACGGTTAGACAAGTTGCTGATTTATTGTGATATCAATCATATCCCTATTGATTGTAAAACCAAGATGTTAAAGTCATCAAGTATTACAAATAGCATTATTATGGGTAGTTGGCAATATAGGATATGTGATAAATGGATTATTTGTAACTACTCTCAGTCGAATCCTCTTTATTTTCTTCAGTATGCATCGCATTAGCCAGCATAGGGTAATGGTTTAGGATATGACAAAACAGCTCAGCGGTCTTTTGTGTATCGTATAGGGCAGAATGTGCATCATTGCCATCAAAATCAAGCCCTGCTGCCTTACAAGCCCGTGCTAGTACTGTCTGACCAAATGCCAGCGCAGATAAAGTCACTGTGTCAAAAACTGAAAAGTTATGAAACGGATTGTGACTTTTGTTATTGGTACGCAGCACTGCCGCATTCAAAACCGCTAAGTCAAAATGGGCGTTGTGCCCAATTAAGACGCACTGGCGGCAGTCCTCAGTACGGCGTACTTCTTTTAATCCCTTAAAGATACGGCGTAGTGCTGTTTTTTCGTCTTCGGCAATGGCTTTACGCATTGGATTGTTGGGATCAATGCCAGTGAAGGCAAGGGCGCTTGGCTCAAGATTCGCGCCTTCAAAGGGTTCGATATGAGCATTGAATGCTTCCCCAGGATAAAACACACCTTGCTCATTCAGTAGTACAGGAATGCAGGCAATTTCTAGTAAAGCATCGGTTTGCGCATTAAAGCCGGCAGTTTCCACATCAACGACGACAGGCAGAAACTTACGAAATCGGTCTTTTAGACGCATGGGTGCTAGCTCGTCTGCTGCGGTATCTTCTGTGTGACTATTTGACGCGATCTTAAGGCTATTTTCTACAGGGTTTGATGGGTTTTCGTCAGGTAAGGCGGCATCGTTTGGAGTGGTCATATCTGGTTAAATCGCTTTTATCAGTCGTACTGTTATATTGAATTAAGACATTAAATGAAAAATAAATAACCTATGATACAAATCACACTACTGGTTAGTAGACGTCATTCTTATCATAGGGCTAAACTTCTCAAGTTAAAATAGAATACAGATGGTTTTGCTTTGTGCGTTTTATGCTTTGATAGACCAAGGCAGTGTCTCGCCTGCCATAAGCGGGGTCAATGATGAGCCATCAAAGTAGGGATAGGCTGCTGGCACTTGCATAGGCGTATTGACAAGCGTAATCGTGCTGTCATTGATTGGTAATCCATAGAACTGAGCCCCAAAACGACTGGCAAAGCCTTCTAACTTGTCTATTTTTCCCACGCTATCGAAAGCGGTGGCATACAATGGCAAGGCAGTTGCGGCACTATAGCAGCCAGCACAGCCACAAGCGGCTTCTTTTTTATCCGTCGCATGTGGAGCTGAGTCCGTGCCTAAGAAAAACTTGGGATTGCCACTGGTTGCCACATCTAATAATACTCTTTGATGGCTTTCACGCTTCAAAATAGGCAAGCAATAAAAATGTGGCTTGATACCGCCAACCAATAGATGATTGCGGTTAAACATTAAATGCTGCGGGGTAATAGTGGCGGCAATGTGATTGCCTTGTGCTAAGACAAAATCAGCGGCATCACTGGTAGTAATATGCTCGACGACAATCTTTAATGTAGGGAATTTGACAATGATTTGCGCCAACACTTCGTCCAAAAAGCGCTTTTCACGGTCAAAGATATCCACATGATCTTGCGTCACTTCGCCATGTATCAATAGTGGTAGGTTGTACTTTTCTAATGCTTCAAAAACATCGACACAGGCGTTAATATTGGTGACGCCATCAGCCGAATTGGTAGTCGCGCCAGCAGGATAAAGCTTGACCGCTTGGACGATACCTGATTGTGCTGCCATCTCGATATCTTGGGCAGTGGTTTTGTCAGTGAGATATAAAGTCATACGTGGATCGAATGCAGTTTTGCGCTCAGTACTCAGCTCACTGGCTACTAAGTGCGCCATGATACGGTCGCGATAGGCACGCGCATCGTCAGTGTTCTTAACAGGAGGCACTAAGTTTGGCATACATATGACACGGTTAAAGCTGTTTGCTGCGTGCGATACAGTCGTGCTCAATGCTTTGCCATCACGCAAATGGATATGCCAATCGTCTGGCTGAAGGATGGTCAACTCTCTAATCGAATCAGTCATAATGTCGTCGCGCTCTATATCGTCATATACGGAAATAAAAGGAAGGGATACTGTACTGCTATCATAACAGATTTGCCTACTTGACTAAATATGCGGCTAAATATCTGTACATAATACATGGGTTGTTTTTTAATTTGCGGCAGTCAACTGTCAACTATATGTGAATAATTGAAATCTATCGACCCAAAATTTAAATCAAAAGCTTATGCCATGGGGCAGTTGCACTTTTGCCTATAGTAAATATGATGTACACTGAGCAAGTAATTTATCTTTTGATTGAATCTTAGCGCTTTTCCTAACACTAAATGCTCACAATAGGAGTTCTTCATGGCTCAACTTGATCCAAAAAATATTAATAAAATCGTCTTGGCCTATTCAGGTGGTCTTGATACCTCCATCATCGCTAAATGGCTGCAAGAAACCTATGATGCAGAAGTGATTACCTTTACTGCTGATATCGGTCAAGGCGAAGAAGTTGAGCCAGCCCGCGCCAAAGCTGAAGCCATGGGCATCAAACATATCCATATCGAAGACTTACGTGAAGAGTTCGCCCGTGATTATGTATTCCCGATGTTCCGCGCTAACGCTATCTATGAAGGCGAGTATCTGCTAGGAACTTCTATCGCGCGTCCGTTAATCGCCAAGCGCTTGGTTGAGATTGCTAAAGAACACAACGCCGATGCTATTAGTCATGGCGCGACTGGTAAAGGGAATGACCAAGTCCGTTTTGAGCTTGGCGCAGTTGCTTTATCGCCTGACGTGGTCACTATTGCCCCTTGGCGTGAGTGGGACTTGTCTAGCCGTGAGAGCTTGATGGAATATGCCAAAGAGCATAATATTGCGATTGATTATGCAGGTAATAAGAAAAAATCTCCGTACTCAATGGATGCCAACTTACTACATATCTCTTATGAAGGCGGTATTTTAGAAGATCCGTATGCTGAAGCAGAAGAAGATATGTGGCGCTGGTCAGTCAGCCCAGAAGAAGCGCCTGACGAAGCTCAATATCTAGAATTAGAATACAAAAAAGGTGACATCGTTGCCATCGATGGTGAAGCACTTAAGCCGTACGAAGTCATGATTAAGCTAAATGAGATTGGCGGTCAGCATGGTATCGGACGCCTAGATATCGTAGAAAACCGTTATGTTGGCATGAAATCACGCGGTTGCTATGAGACGCCAGCGGGCACCATTATGCTAAAAGCGCATCGCGGTATTGAGTCACTGACACTCGATCGTGAAGCGGCGCATTTAAAAGATGAGCTGATGCCACGCTACGCCAAAACTATCTACAATGGTTATTGGTTCAGTCCTGAGCGTATGATGCTACAAGCATTGATTGACAAGTCACAAGAATATGTCAATGGCACAGTACGCGTGAAGTTATACAAAGGTGCTGTCAGCGTTGTTGGTCGTAAGTCAGATGATTCGTTGTTTGACGAAAAAATTGCCACTTTCGAAGATGATGCGGGTGCTTACGATCAAAAAGACGCAGAAGGTTTCATCCGTCTAAATGGTCTACGTCTGGCGATTGAAGCTAGCTGTGGTCGTGATTTATCAAAGTAAGTATGCTTTGCTAGATAAAGCATGAATAAGATACATGAATAGAAAAGGCGCTATATGAATAGCGCCTTTTTTTGTGGATTTTTTGAAGGTTTGTTCGATGATTTTTTGCTAGTCAAAAAGTTCTGTATTCAGAGCTTTTATTTATCATTGAGCCGCTTTTGTTTCTTTGTCATCAGGCTCATCATCGTCAACCATGACAATAGCCACATCCTGCTGTTGACGTTCTTCGATAATATCTTGTTCTATGACTTCTTCTGTCGCCAGTAACACACCGTCAGATTTTTGGCTTTGATACTTGAGCGCTGCAAGCCCGCCAAGCACCCCGATCACAGCAATAATAATCAGGATAACCGGATTTTTCCAAAGGGGTATGGATGCCTCGTATTCAATGGGCTTTTCGCTGGTGGTGGTCGGCGTATTGTCGTTATTACCACCAATTAAACCTAAGCTTACCAAAGGCGGTTTGGGTGCGCTGGCAGGTTCAGAGGTAATACGTAGGCGATTACGACTGAGATAGATATCTGAGATTTTTGCGAGCTGTAATAGCCAGCGTTGGTGTGGCAGGGCAATGGCTTGCATTTCTGTAAAGACTAGCATGTCGTTATGGCGACCTTGCTGCAGGTTATCAGGTGAGCGCCCAATGGCTTTTAAATAATTACCAGTTGCCAGTTGCATATCTTGCACAGGCTCATGACGTTCAGGCTTGAATGTCGTCAATTCATGCCAGTAAGGATTGAACGCTGGTGGGGTGTCAGCGAGCTGCTCTGTACTTAATAAGGCACGTTCTGTATTAGGATTGTTTTCGGATTCGGCTGCTGCCTTTGTTCTTACTGTCGAGTCTAAATTGACCTCTGATGCTGCGACTAGACTGTTATCTTCATTTACCTCATTCAATTTAACAGAGACAGACGTTGGCTCATTGATGGCAAAGCGAGCAGCTGATAAAAACTGTGGCTGTAAAGCGAACCACTTATCCATCTCGTCATTATCAAGTGGGCTATAGTCGGCTAAAATAGCCAGTTCACGTAAGACAATCACGCATAAGGACGTGAGGAGTATCTGTACTTGCTGCGTTGTTGCGTCAATCTGCTGAGCAATATAGTCACTCGCTTTAATCACGCGAGCATTATCATAAAATATCGCATCCGCCGCTTCATGGCGATGATATAACGTCGCATTCATGGTCGAAAAATTCATCGAATTATATTGGCGTAGCTCTTTGACTGCGCCGCGACTAAATAGCTTTTTGCTCACAGCTTGTCCGTCATTGTGCTGCTGGTAAGCAAGCAAGGCACTGATAATGGCCTGCAAACTGGCATCCATTGCCAATCGAGCTTGTGGTAATGAAAGCTTGGCGGCATCGGCCAATAAAGATACCATTGGCTTGGTATCTTGATAGAGAAAATCATACATCGACACACGTGTCGGTGAAATAGTCGTCATAATCTGCTAGCATCAAAAAGTGTGCCCCTATATTACGGTGCCAAAAGCCTTGATACAATCCCTTAATAATAGAAAAAATCAATCCACTTACTTATCACGCGGTCAATAATGATATCTATTGGGTAAATGACCGTTGGAAACATTCTATGAAAAATCACGAAAGCTATAACGAGAAAAATAACGAAAGTTCTGATGTGCAGTTGGTAGTTAATATTGCTAAGCAAACATTAACGCTCTACCAGCATAATAGAGAATTGGCTCAATATACGGTGTCTACTGCTAAAAATGGCATTGGCAGTCAGCAAGATAGCGGCTGCACACCTCTTGGCAAACACTTTATCGCTAAAAAGATTGGCGCAAATGAACCCATGAATGCCGTGTTTATCGGACGCCTCCCTACGGGCGAGAGATATAGTACTGAGCTTGGTGAGCGACATCCTGAACGCGATTGGATATTAAGCCGTATTCTTTGGCTAAGTGGTGTGGAAGAGGGCTTTAATAAAGGCAGTAATAGTCAAGGTGGCTGTGATACTTATCAGCGTTATATTTATATTCATGGTACGCCAGACAATGAACCGATGGGTGTGCCACTCTCGCATGGCTGTATACGTATGCGTAATGAGGATATTATTGAATTCTTCGACCAAATTGCAGAGGGCATATCGGTGACAATTGTTGCTCATTAACCATTCTTAGCCCATTTAGGTACTTTCGTTCAGGCTCAGGATACGCCCTAAGTAAAACAGAATAATGTTATAGAGTGATTAGTAAAATAAACTTTATAGAGTCTAGATATTATTTAGTATATTGATATAATAGCTTGCTTATGAATGATCGACTTGTCATGCTAAACATGGCTCGTTTGACCTATATTTTATGATAATTATAAGGATAATATCGATGTCTAAAGAAAGTTTAGTCACTTTACAACAAGCTTTTGATGAGCGCCGTTCAATATATGCATTGGGTAATGAGCTGCCAGTAGAGCCACAAGCAATTGTCAATATGGCAGAACGTGTTTTATTGCATACCCCTTCTGCTTTTAATTCACAATCTTCGCGCTTGGTCGTACTGTTTGATGCCGAGCACCAGAAATTGTGGGATATCGCTGAAGAAAAACTGCGTGCAGCCGTCGGCGATGGCGACTTTTCTGGCACTAAGCAAAAGCTAGATGGCTTCCGTGCGGCAGCGGGTACGGTACTGTTTTATGAAGATAAAAACGTGACTGAGTCATTGCAAGAGCAGTTTGCGTAATATGCAGATAGATTCCCAGTTTGGGCTTAGCAAACCTCAGCCATGCATCAGTATGCGATGTGGACAGAGTTACGTACTTTAAATGTTGGTGCCAACTTACAGCACTACAATCCGCTTGTGGATGAAGACGCAGCTAAGGCTTATGCTATCCCAGATAGTTGGGAATTGGTGGCACAAATGCCATTTGGCAACATTGTTGCGCCTGCTGGCGAGAAAACGTATCAGCCAGTTAGTGAGCGTATGAAAGTTTTAGGTTTATAAAATACTTAAGCTTACAAACACGCTAGATGTAGAAAGCGGATAGTAATTTTTGAAATATGCTTAACTCAGTTGAAGTATTACGTTTTCCAAATGGCTGAGTTTAAGGATTCAATTAAAAAAAGCACCTCAAAGCAAGCGCTTAAAAAAAGACAGCCCATATAAAGTGAGCTGTCTTTTTTATTCCAAGCTTGGCTTATTTTAAGCTTGGTTCATGCTGCTATAATCGATTCAATCTAAAAGTAGTACAAGGCAACCGAGCGTAGATGTATATGTGATACTTCAAGCGAGGCTAACGCTGTAATGCTTTTATAGTCGAATGACTATAAAAGCATTTTTACTGAAATACTGAGCTGTCTGTCACTTTCGCCAAGCGTTTTTCTGTGCGCTTATGATCTCTTGTTAGCATGGCGGCAAACCAACCAGCGCCATATAGGGCATTGCTATCTGTCTCTGATTTCAACTGATAGCGCTGTTGGTACATTTTATGATTATGATATTTATTCAAAGTCTTTTGCGCTTTTGCTAAGTATTTTAGCCAGCGTTTACTTTCCTTCTTGGCTTTTTTCTTTTTTGACTTTTTCTTATCTAATAATGGCGTAGCAAACTCACTGATATAAAGTAAGGTGGTTAACTGCTCATGCAGCTCGTGCTCTGCATTATTATCGTCTAGATCAATATTTTCTATATCGTCACTTTTTGAATCTACGTTTTCTAAGTCACTATCGTCTAAGTCAACACTTTGTAAATCATCATCTTTTAAATCATTGCTTTCTATATTAATGTTATCTGAGCCAACGTCTTTTTTACTCTGTAGCTCTTGTACTGCCTTGCCAAGCTTTGCCTGCTGTTTGGATAAGGTTTTTGCCAGTTTATCGACGGCGAGTTGATCAGCTTGCGGTTCAAGGCTTGGGTCGCTCATGGTAAAGGCGATCAGCTCAAGTAAGGTCAGCTGAAAATCGTTGGCACTGACGGCATCTTTCGGAGTAATCTTCAGCGCATCCATATCTGTTGCCCAATTGACAGTAGGTGCACCATGCTGCTGTAAGTTAGGCTCTATATGTGAGGCAAGATGGGCAAGCTCTCGATATTCATCCAATAATGTGGCTGTTTGTTTTAGTATTGGCAGCCAGTCTGGATTGATTTCATCAGAATAGCTGGCAAATGTTTGTAGAGCAGCTTGCAAGCGGGTAATACCGATGTGCAGTTGTAATATATGCTCATCTTCTTCGCTACCAGCGACGATAGCACTGCTATTGGGTAGTATTTGCAACAGACAGTTATGCACGGCTGCGCGCACAAAGGCAGGCATGCTGATTTTCTTATCGATATTTAGCTGGTTAAGGTCAGCGCGGACAGCGGGGCTATGAAGTTGCCCAGTAATGAGTAAACCACCGCGCTCAGCCTTGGTCACCGTAGACAGACAAAGCTTATAGCGCTTGCACCAAGTTTTGGCGGTTGCAAATAAAAAGTCGATATCTCCTGATACCAGCTCAAACTCAATCTCTTGAATAGCAGCGCGCTGAGTTTCGTCATTGCCGTGAATAATTTCTCCATAATCGTACGCCATCTCGATATGGTTAATCACTTCATCGTCACCCTCATCCACCAGCAATCGTGTAGTGCGCTCTACATCGGTCACATATAACTGTGTGAGATTTTTAGCCAGTTTTTTTAGCTTAAATTCAGCCAAAGCAGGGGTGACAGAAGTGTTTTTATAAATGGTTAAATCAGGCATGAGCGTATTATTATCGAGCATCGCTTGTACTTGTTCATTATCCAGTACCGCATTATGCTCTAGGCGTGCTGCAATGCCATCGCCGCCCGCTTTGACGGTCTGTACCCAAGCATCGCCTTCTTTACGGATACGCAAGCCAATGCCTGCCTCTGCAAGCTGTTGGTCTGGGGTATCATAATAATGGGCAGCCAGTTGCGTCACCTCAGAAGACTTGACTCGTGCTTGGCGCATCAAACCTTTCAGTCGCGACTCTGGTACCAAAAACTTTAGCTCTATCTCTTGCATGATGGCTCCCGATTATTTTAATAAATTTGAATGACTACCATCGTATGAAAGCTATCAGCGAATAACAAGCAAAATTTTTTCTATAAATACTCTGAGCTAATATTAGAGATATACTTTTAGTAAGTAATCATTATAATTAACGTTAATTATTAAACAAAAGTAGGATAAAGGTGGTTGGCTTTATAATAAAAGCTGAAATATTTTTATCCAATATGTTTACCATATCTCATAAAATGTCGGATTATAAAATAATGACGCAATGCAATCAAAAGAAGTATGACACGCATCAATCTCATTCAATATTACTGCCTAAAGCCTTGTTTCCATCAGTTTTATGTCTACCAATAATGCTTGGGTCTGTTTTATTGATAGGCGGCTGCGATAGCTCTTCTGAATATGCAGAAAGCAGCGCAGATCTGACAGCAGTGGCAACCGAAGAAGTTGCAGACGCTACAGAAGGGGAGATGGTTGGCATCATGTCCGATGTGGCAGCTGATAATGCCTCTAACGCTGATGATTTAGAGGTTGCAAACCTATCGAGCACTAGTGAACAGACCCTTGGTAGTCAGGCAGCAGACATTAAAATTGCGGGCAAAGCGCTATTAATAACTGCCAGTGCTGATTTTAAAGTTGAAGATGTCGTCAAAACTAGTGATGCTATTGAGAGTTTGACACGGCAACAGGCTGGTTATGTGGCACTTAGCAATATTAGTAATCATCCACGTGATAGTCGAACCTTTGTAAAAGGCAATAAAAATATCACGATTACAACCTACACTCGTCAAGCTGACATGACGGTTCGTATTCCTCGCGCCAATGTCAGTAAGCTCCTAGCGCAATTACAACAGCAAGTCGCATTTTTAAATGGGCAGCAGTTTAGTGCTCAAGATGTGACATTAGATATTTATCGTGAACAGCTAGCGAGCCAGCTAAATAGTGATATGGCAAGCGAGCTTAGCCAAGAACGCCTGAGTAGTAAAAATGATAAAGACCAAGGCAGCAATGTTGATGCTATTACCGCGACTTATGCTGCACGTCGTCAGCAAGAGCTTGCCAAGCTTGAGCAACTGGCTATCGCTGATAAAGTTCAATATAGCACCATCAACCTGACCTTTATGCAGCCAGATATCAGTTATAAAGAAACCACACAAAATCTAGATGTGCTATTAGATGCTGAGCAGCCAGGCTTTAGTAGTCAAGTGGGTCAAGCATTTAAAGATGGCTGGGAGATACTTAGATCAGTAGCGCTTGGATTGATACAACTGTGGTGGCTGCTTGTACTTGGCGGTATCTTTTATCTAATTTACAGAATGATAAAAGCAATCTATCGTAGATTTTTTAAACATGATCCCCGTATAAAAAATATGAAGCGTGAGCTAATGGGTGAAAATCCAAAAAGTCACGATTCAGTCGGTATACAGAGTAGTCAGGTAGAGGATAACATTAACAATATGAAAGAGACTGATAGTAAGGATAATAACCACTCAAATTAAGAATTAACAAGCTCACAATGCTCAAAATATTACAATAATAGAGTGCAAATAAGCAGACATAAAAAAAGCCGCCCTACAAGGTAGGACGGCTTTCTCTATAACTGGTACTTACGAGATGTACTTATAAGTGGTCGGTGATTAGAACTGGTTCATCGTGTTCTTGCCGCCGCCAGCTTTAAGGGCATTTTCACCTGAGAAGATCTCTTTGTGATCATCGCCAAGGTCAGAGCCAGCCATTGCTTGATGCTTCACACAAGCGATGCCTTCACGGATTTCTTTACGTTGTACGCCAGCAGCATAAGCAAGCATACCATCTTCACCGAAGTAGCCTTTAGCAAGCTCATGCACGCTAAGCGCAGTGGTGTGGTAAGTAGGTAGCGTGATTAAGTGATGGAATACACCTGCTTCACGTGACGCATCACGTTGGAAGTTTCTAGCCGCTTCGTCAGCTGCGGTATCAAGTTCAGTACCATCGTAATCAGCACTCATCAAGTCATCTTTATTGTAGGCAGATAGGTCTTTGCCTTCTTCTTCCCACTGAGCGATGATTTGCTTACGGAAGTTCAGTGTCCAGTTGAATGATGGGCTGTTATTGTATACAAGCTTGGCTTTTGGCTGTTGCTCTTTAATACGATCAACCATCATTTTGATGTGTGCGACGTCTGGAGTCGGTGTTTCGATCCATAGTAGATCCGCGCCATTTTCTAGAGCCGTTACACAGTCAAGTACGACACGGTCGATGTTCGTTTCTTCACGGAATTGATATAGACCATTTTGAAGACGAACTGGACGTACTAGTTTGCCGTTATGCTTAAGCAAGCTGTCGTTCTCTTTGGCGTTTTCTAGCGTGACTTCTTCCATCTCGATAAAATCGATGTACTGAGAAGCAAGATCGCCTGGCTCATTTGATACTGGGATTTTTTGCGTGAGTGACGCGCCTTCAGAGTCAGTACGAGCAACGATAACGCCGTCTTCAACACCAAGCTCTAAGAATGCATAACGAATAGCGTTGATTTTTGCGATATAGTCTTCATGCGGTACAGTGACTTTACCCGCTTGGTGACCACATTGCTTCGCGTCAGATACTTGGTTTTCAACCTGAATAGCACAAGCACCAGCTTCGATCATTTGCTTAGTTAGCAAGTAAGTGGCTTCTTCGTTACCGAAACCTGCATCGATGTCAGCAATGATTGGCACAACATGTGAATCAAAGTTTTCGATTTTTTCTAGGATGGCTGAGGTATCTTGACCCGCTTCTTCTGCAGCATTTAGCTCACGGAAGTAGTCGTTCAATACTTTAGCATCAGCTTGACGTAAGAAGGTGTAGATTTCTTCGATTAGCTTAGGTACAGAGGTTTTTTCATGCATAGATTGGTCAGGAAGAGGACCAAACTCAGAGCGAAGGGCTGCAACCATCCAACCTGATAGGTAGATGTAAGTTTTAGACGTCGTACCAAAATATTTTTTCTTAGCGTACATGGTTTGTTGAGCAACAAAACCATGCCATGCACCTAAAGACTGCGTGTACTGAGACGTATCATTGTCATAGTCTTCCATGTCTTGACGCATGATTTTTGCAGTATATTTGGCGATATCTAAGCCCGTTTTAAAACGGTTTTGTGACATCATACGTGCCGCATCGGTTTCGCTGATATTCTGCCAATTACCGTGCTTTTGCTTTAATTCACGTACTAAGTCGATCGCTGATTTATATGCAGTTGACATCTATGTCTCCTTGGGGTGGTGAAAATTAGTAACTTAGAAAATTACAAGTATTGAGGTAATTTTGATATATGTAGAAAGATGCTGGCAGAAGTGAAAATCTAAAATATAAACCTTATGCGTTAGCAATCTCTACTAAACTATAAGAAAATTATGATAAAAGCAAATAAAACCTGTCGAATTGGTCAGCTTTTATTATTGGGTTTTTCGTTTTAGGTTAAATGCGCTTTTTATAAGCCTTTTTTGACTGTTAAAGTGCTTATTGCCCTAAAAAGTGCCAACTACTCATTCAAGCTTAAAAACAAATGAGAGCAAAAAATTAAGTTTGCGTAATAAATGTTATGTCCGTATTTCCGTATGAAAATGCGATAAAATACCTATGGTAGTCAATCCATCAAAACGCACGGCGACTGCCTAACATTAAATAAGGCCTGATTAAGCGCTTGCTAGCCACTATAGCTAGGTTGCCTTGATTTATCTAGTTTATGATTATTATCTTGGGTATTTAATTTTATGATAGTATATATAAAACAATGACTTATGTTGAATGATTTCAGTTATAATAAGCGTATATCAAAATAATTAATATAAAATTGTCCTTATTTCATGCTGTTATAGATGATTTATACTAAATAACAGGGCAAAAAACGCCGCGTTTGTAGTGGTATTTATTTTAAGGTAAAGAGACATATATGAATTTGCAGCGGGTAGATTTAAATTTATTGGTACATCTAGATGTGTTGTTACGAGAAAAAAACGTCACTCGTGCAGCTGAGCAGCTTGGCATTACCCAACCTGCCATGAGTAATATTTTGCGCCGTTTGCGTAAGTTATTTAACGATCCTTTATTGGTGCGTTCATCAGAAGGGATGACGCCGACTGAGCGTGCGCTTGAGCTGCAACCACGCATTCGTGAGATACTGGCGGATTTGACACAAGTATTAGAGCCACGCACAGAATTTCGTCCTTATAGTACCTCGCGCGTTTTTCGTATCATGACCTCAGACTATGCTGAAGCGACATTGGTACCAAAATTGGTCAAAGCATTGCGCTCAGAGGCACCAAATGTCATCTTAGATTTTTTAACGCCATCGGACGTCTCATATCGTGATATGGAGCAGGGGCGAGTGGATTTGGCGATCAACCGCTTTAATGAAATTCCGCAAAGTTTCCACCAAGTTTTGGTCTGGCGTGATACCTTTAGCTGCCTATTGTCCTCTGACAGTCCCTATGCTCATCGCTTTAATCTAAAAAATTATCTTAAGGCGCAGCACGTTTGGGTCTCTAAAACTGGTATGGGTGTGGGATTTGGTGTCAATCCAGAAAAATCTGGTGGCCTAGGTTCAATTGATCAAGCACTGCAACGTTTAGGTCAAAAACGTCAAATCAGTGTTTTTACCCGCCACTATCAAATGCCAGCCATGCTTGCAGCCAATAAAGATTTGGTTGCAACTTTGCCTACGCGTGTGGCAAAAATGCAGGCTAATAACGACAGTATCATGATGGTCGAGCCACCATTTTTTATCCCTGAATTTGAGCTAACGATGGCGTGGTCGCCTTTGTTGCAGCATCATCCCGCCCATCGTTGGTTGCGTCAGCTTATCATGCATGTGGCTCGTCAAATTGTTGACGAAGAAGAGAATCCACCACAAGAAATTCCTGTGATGAATCATTTGTTTTAAGCCATTTGTTTTAAGCCATTTGTTTTAAGCCATTTGTTTTAAGCCATTTGTTTTAAGCCATTTATTTTTGGTTATCAGTTGCTTATTTATTAAACCAGCCCAAGCGCTGGTTTTTTATTGTCGTAATTTTGCTGAAAAATCTCGTCCAAGATTTTGATCTAATAAATCTGTCAGTCACATTCTTAACATCTTACGAACACTTCTTTATAACTTGTAAAACTACTCGTTGTACATTTTGCTATGATAAATTCCACTTAATAAAAAAGATAAATACATAGCCTATTGTTAAGTTATACAACAGTATCGGATTTCATAAAATCGTTGAAGAAGTTGTCCAATCTAACCAGATACGTTTATAAAAATGACCATGCTTGGTTTATGTGTTTCTAAGGTTTATGTGTTTCTAAGATTTCAGATGATAAAGCGATAAATTTTTAAACCAATAAAATAGTTTAATAAATAAGGATAATAATCATGGCAGATATTACTACTATAAACCCAGCAACGGGTGAAGCGATCAAAGAATACGATTACATGAGTAATGATGAGGTGAACAAGATTGTTGAATCCTCGCACCAGGCATTTCTGGAGTGGCGTAAAACCAGCCATGAAGCGCGTGCAAAAGTCATCAATTCTATCGGTGAGACATTGCTCAAGTACAAAGAAGAGTTGTCTAAGCTCATGACGGAGGAGCGTGGTAAGCTCTATAGCCAGAGTTTACAAGAAATAGATTTGTGTAAGGCAATTTGCGACTATACCGCAGAAAAAGGGGTGGCTGCACTTGCTGACGATGAACGTGATATTGAAGGCTTGAAGAAAGGTATTGTGACCTATCAGCCTATCGGTGTCATTTATGGCATGCAGCCATGGAACTTTCCTGCTTACCAAGTATTCCGTTATACCATCGCAAATCTTATGGCAGGTAATAGTATTTTACTCAAGCACGCGTCAAACGTGACTGGTTCAGGCTTGTTAATCGAAAAAATCTTCCATGAGTCAGAGTTACCAAACGATTTGTTCCGTACGATTTTAATCGATCACGACCAATCAGAAGCATTAATCGGTCATGACAAAGTGCGCGGTGTCACACTGACAGGTAGCGACGGCGCTGGTAGCATTGTGGGTCAGCAAGCAGCAAAAGCCATTAAAAAGGTGGTGCTAGAATTAGGCTCAAACGATGCCTTTATTGTCTTAGAAGATGCTGATGTAGAGTTAGCGGTAGAAACTTGTACCCAAGCGCGTCTCATTAATAATGGTGAAACTTGTGTCGCTGCTAAGCGCTTTATCGTCGTTGATAGCCTATACGATGATTTTCGTGAACGCATTGTCAAAAAATTTGCAGAAGCTAAATCTGGCGATCCGATGGATGATGGCTCTGATCTTGGTCCGTTAGCCCGCAAAGATTTACAAGAAAAATTGCATGAGCAAGTAGAAGACAGTGTTACAAAAGGCGCAACGATTGCTGTTGGTGGTCAATTGCCAGAAGGAAAAGGCAGTTTTTATCCAGCAACTATCTTGGAGAATGTCGAAAAAGGTCAACCTGCCTATGATGACGAATTATTTGGTCCTGTCGCCTCATTAATACGAGCCAAAGACCAAGATGATGCATTACGCATTGCCAATGACAGTCGCTACGGTTTGGGCGGTGCTATCTTCTCTAAAGACGAAGACAAAGCCATTCGCCTAGCGCGTGAAGAGTTTGATACTGGCATGGTCTATATCAATGGTTATGGTCTTGCAAATCCAGCGTTGCCATTTGGTGGAGTGAAGAACTCAGGTCATGGTCGCGAGCATGGCGGTTTTGGTATCAAAGAATTTGTAAATATTAAAGGGTTACATGTTCATAAAAGTCAATAATAGCTGACGTCTTCGGGATTAATATGCTTTAGAAGATTTTAAAGATAGCTATTAGAAAGCCCAGTCATTCATTGAGTGACTGGGCTTTTTTATGCGAAGAGTTTAAGTTTGACAGTTAGTGCCTGATAATTTGTGACTGTCGCTATTTACTCAGTCGTTCAAATATAGTTTTAATGGTAGCATTGGTAAAGACATACTTTGTTGATTGGCTGCTTGAGCATGGTCTAGCGAGAGTGCGCCTTTGGCCAATAATAAAATCGTCCAAGGGAGCAATTGATGCTCAAGCTTTTGCACGCGTGCTTGCAAGCTATCGGCAGTGTCTTTTTGATGTATCTCTAACAGCGCTTGGGTCAAAACAGTACCCGCGTCGAGCTCAGCGGTGACGACATGAATACTACAGCCATGATGTCGCTCACCTGCTTGTATCGCACGCTGATGGGTATCAAGGCCTTTATAGATAGGTAATAAAGAGGGGTGCAAATTAATCATCGGCGCTGGTGCATTATCGATAAAATCTGCACTCAAGACACGCATAAAACCAGCTAACACAATGAGATCTGGTTGCCATGATGCTAATTGGCTGCTGGCATGAGTCTCAAAAGTCTTGATTCCCATGCGTTTGCCGCTAGCAACATGTGACAATACTGCCACTGGAATGTCAGCGTCTTTTGCACGGGTGACGGCATAAGCATCCTCGCGGTTGCTAATGACGCCAACAATCTCAACCGGCAGCGCGCCAGCTTGCATCGCATCTATCAGTACTTGCAAGTTGCTACCACTACCAGAGACCAGTACAGCAATCCGTAAAGGGTTATTATCAATTTTTTTTTGACTGTCTAACATTAACGGTACACCACTGCGTCCGCTTCACGCTTCACCATTTCGCCTAATTGCCAAGCTTTTTCACCAGCCTCATTTAAAGTGCTAATGGCCGCATCTGCTTTATCTTTAGGCACGACAATGACAAAACCAACGCCGCAGTTAAAGGTGCGGTACATCTCGCTTTGTTCAATATTTCCTTGGGTTTGTAACCAAGTGAATAGCTCTGAGAACTGCCAGCTAGTCGTATCAATGCTAGCAGCTAAATTCTCTGGTAATACACGTGGTAAATTATCGGTTAAGCCGCCACCAGTGATATGTGACATTGCATGCAGCGCTGAGCTACCAAGAGTATCTTGTAGCGCTTTAATCGCTTTAACATAGATGCGAGTAGGGGCCATTAACGCGTCTTGGATAGGCTGACCATCTAATTGCTCATCGCTAGTAGTCACATCAATGCCGCTGACTTCGATGACTTTACGCACCAATGAATAACCGTTTGAGTGTGCACCACTTGAAGCAAGAGCGATCAATACATCGCCTTCTGCGACGTTTTCGCCAGTGATGACTTCCGCTTCTTCGACCACACCGACACAAAATCCAGCCAAGTCATAATCGTCGTCTTGATACATGCCTGGCATCTCAGCCGTTTCGCCGCCGATCAGCGCACAGTTTGATAACTTACAGCCTTCACCAATACCTGTGACTACAGTCGCTGCTACATCAATATCAAGCTTGCCAGTCGCATAGTAATCTAAGAAAAATAATGGCTCTGCACCGCACACCAATAAATCGTTGACGCACATGGCGACCAAATCAATGCCGATAGTGTCATGACGATTCAGTTGTAATGCCAGCTTGAGCTTAGTACCGACGCCGTCAGTGCCCGACACGAGTAGAGGAGAGGTGTAACCAGTTGGTATACGACAAAGCGCTCCAAAGCCGCCAAGTCCGCCCACAACCTCAGGACGAGAGGTGGCTTTTGCCACTGATTTAATACGTTGTACCAACGCATCGCCAGCATCAATATCAACACCAGCATCTTTGTAGCTTAAAGAAGGCTTGTTACTCATGGTCATCTCACAAATTTTATAGGGAATGAAGGTCTGTCAGTAGAAAATCGAGTTGGTCGTGTTAATTCTGAATATAGTGCGCACATTATACCCAAAAATGACCCTTACTCGCAAAGCAACTTGCGGATATTTGGCGGATATTTCACGAAGACTGACTTTAAGTGGTAAATAAAAAGTTAAGAAACAAAAAATGACGGATTTTTTGCTGTACTCTGCGATAATAGAACGCTAAATTTATTGTCGATAACAGTTCGCTATTACACCGTTGTTGTACGATAAGACGTATCATTTCTTTCAATTATGCTCCCATCTTAAATCAGCCTATCATAGGATTCCTTGTCATGATGAACCAACCAATAGATCCTTTTTTTCGGCGCTTATTTATTGTCGTTGCGATGGTGGTGGGTATATTATTACTGTATTTGATGATGCCAGTCATTATACCGTTTGTCTTTGCTTTCGTACTGGCTTACTTGTTCAATCCGTTGGTCAAACGCTTATCGAAGTATATCAAACGCTGGGTGGCGATTATCATTGTCTATTCCACCATCACTTTAGGAATGGTGCTACTGCTTTGGTGGTTGATACCGACCTTGTGGCATCAGTTGCAAGCGGCGTGGGAGTACCTGCCTAAGGTCTTAACTTGGTATAATGAAGTCGTACGTGAATGGTTCGTTAACAACAGTCGTATTAATCTGCCAGAGTTGGAGTCCAAGGGGTTTTCTGAGACATTGGTTGAATACATGCAGACCAATTATAAGTTTGAAGATGCCAGTACCATGATGAACCAAATATTGGTGTCGAGCATGAACTTCATCAATAATGCTGGACTCATTGTGCTAGTACCGATTTTAACCTTTTATTTTTTGTTCAATTGGGATCAGCGTCTACAGACATGGAAGCTGGCAATTCCCGCTGCGTATAGCGAAAAAGTCATTCAAATTGCTCGAGAGTGTGACCTTGCATTGATGGCATTTATCAAAGGTCAGCTATTGGTGATGGTCTTATTGGGCGCTATTTATGCGGTGCAATTACAGCTTATTGGGCTTGAGCTTGGGCTTATTATTGGTATGGTTGCCGGTATTGCTAGCTTTGTTCCTTATTTGGGTTTTGGCATTGGTTTTATCGCTGCCATTATCGCCTGCCTGTTCCAGTTTGGGCTAAATTGGACGTATTTGTCGTTGATCGTCGGAGCATTTTTAGTTGGGCAAGCTGCCGAAGGTTATATTCTACAGCCGTTACTATTGGGTGATAAGATAGGTCTATCGCCGCTTTGGGTGATTTTTGCCGTATTGGCAGGCGCAAGCTTATTGGGTTTCGTTGGTATGCTAATTGCTTTGCCTGTCTCTGCCGTGCTTAATGTACTGTTTCGCCATTTATACATCTACTATCGTTCGACAGATTTTTATAAAGGTCGTAAGCAATTGGCTTTATTTGAGAAGAGGTAAGTATTTTATCGTTAAATTGATAGAGTCATGGGGAATTAATAGTAAATGGTGTGAGGGATAAACAGCGATGGATAAGGCTTAATAGGTAAAAGACTTGTCAGTCATTTTGCAAATATGTTATATATAGGCGCAGTATTGACAGTATCAGCCGTTATCCAGTTGGTCGTTAACAAGATGACTTTTGATTAGGTGATTCTCAGATATACTCCTGATTAAAACAACGAGATGCTAACGCAGCAAGTTTATATCAGGTAGTATAAGAGCATCTCAAAGACAGTTATTAATAATTTATCCTTTTATTTATTGCATTACGCAAAACGAGTTGATGATTCATGGCAGAAGCACAGCTAAGTCTCAATCTGGACATTAAGCATGATGCAAGTCTAAGTGACTTCGCCGGTCCTGGTTGGATGTCGATTATTGATGCAGTGCGGCAACTACATGTCGGCCTGATCGGTCAACTGTACCTATTTGGCAGTCCTGCTACGGGCAAGTCGCACTTATTATCTGCTATCTGTGAGTCATTTATTGAGATGGACAAGTCAGCGATTTGTTTGTCACTCAATGAGTTGATTCATACCGATGTGCACGTCCTCTCCTCTCTAGAAAACTTCGATCTAATCGCGATCGATGATTTAGAGGTGCTGGAGCAAAGCAGTCAATGGCAAGAAGCCTTATTTCATTTGATTAATCGCAGTCGTGAAGGCCAGCGTCAATTGTTGTTTGCAGCCAATAAGCCTGCTGGTGATTTGCCCTTTCAATTGAGGGATTTGCTGACTCGTTTGGCACAAGCACCTACGTTTAAAGTACCCAATGGTCATGACTTAGCCGACCGTCAGGCGTTATTACAATCTATCTTACGTCGACGTGGTTGGCAGTTTGATGATCGAATTATTGATTATTTGCTTACTGAAGGACCGCATCGCATCGGTGCGATGATGGAAGTACTCAATTATATTCAGCCGATGTTTTCGAACCTTGGGCGTAGCAATATATCCAAAGCAGTCATCACTGACGCATTGCGTACCATTGATGAGCAGACACTAGCAGCAGAGCTTGCAGATATTGCGCAAGAGACACAGGTAGATAACGATTCAGCGGAACAAGATCAACATACGATGCCACTTGATTTTTAGCATTAACAACTAAAGTCTTTTATCCAAAGCGCTTTTACTATTGCCAAAACGTTTTCACTATTAATGGAATCACTTATGAAATCCAATGCTTCTTTGCTAAAAAAACTGACCATCAGCACGTTGCTTATTGGTGCAGGCTCTGTCTCTATGCTGTCGCATGCCGAAGTAACGCTACTGGTTGATGACCATATCAAAGTCACGGCTATTAATGGGCAAGAAGTGCAGCAGAGCGCTTTTCAACCATTGACTAAAAAGTTCACGCTTCAGCCGGGTCAACATGCGATTACTGCAAAATACGATCGCTTATACGACTTGCGCCGTGATGAGCATGATTATTTACGTTCGGGTAATGTGAGCGTGACGGCAGAATTGGCGGACAATCAAACCTATCGTCTGACTATGCCGAATCAGCCAGAAGAGTATGCAGCAGCTAAAGAATATGCCAAGCGTCCAATACTGGCAGTAGAGAAAAACAATACTGTGATTGCAAGTCAGCAAGGTATCGCTGGTAATCAAGGTGGATTGTTGTCAGGTTTAGGCAAGGCGTTCGGTGGTGTGTTTGGCGGAGCAGATGATGCAGAGCTACAGAATCAGCGTGCGATTGCCGCATTAGATCAACCAAATGTGAATACGGGTACGGTAGCGACTACTAAGCAAACCACTAGCGTTAATTCATCTGCTAATACCTTAGATCAATTTATGCAAATTTGGTTACAAGCCACGCCTGCTGAGCGCGAAAAAATGCGTCAATGGATGCAAAAATAAGGTTTCATTAGCAACAGCAAGCACAAAAAAAGCACCTAAAGTAGGTGCTTTTTTATGATCTAGATTTTAGTGATGTACTGTTTTTTTAGCAATGATTAACCCAAAAAGGCATTATACATCCAGATGAGCTTTTCTTGCTCTTGTACATACGCATCTACGAGGTCAGCTGTCCCTTGATCTTCGCTGTCTGCTGCTAGAGCAGATACTTTACGCTGCTCTGTAATTAAAGCTTGTAAACCCGTTACCACACCTTTCACACAAGCATTGCCATCTTTGACGTTTTTATCTTCTTGAATACTAGTATGCTGAGTAAAATCGCTATAAGCGTGCAGCGGTGTGCCGCCCAAAGTTAAAATACGTTCAGCGATTTCATCAATTTGTAATTGTAACGCGGTATACAGTTCTTCAAATTTTGGATGCAAGGTGAAAAAATGCTCACCTTTTACATTCCAGTGATAGCCACGGACGTTTAAATAAAAGACGTGATAAGTTGACAATAAATTGTTTAGTTGTGCAATGACTTCGCTCATGTCAGCTTTTTCTAGACCGATTTGATTAGTAGCGTTACTCATAATATTATCCTTATAGTTTGAGTGTTGATATAAAACATTAAATGAAGAAGATGAGAAGTGTAGCAACTCGTGTGCTGCATTACTATGCTCTTTAATATATTAACGCTTTTCAGCCTTAAAAAGTAACAATCTTAGAAAATAGTATGATAAAACTGCCATATAGAATGGAGTCAGCTTAAGCTAAAATCATAACTATACATTCATATAGTTTAGAGCAATTATCACCTTTCTTCTGATAACCATTATAATAGCAGAGCACCATCGATAAGTTAATTTCAATAAATTTATAATTATGATTGATTTTGTAAAAAGTTTTTTTGTTGATCACTTCTTTATCGCTCATATAGTAAGCGATAAAGAAGTCTTCTACTATTTTATGCTGGCGGCTGTAAGTTTTCAGGGTTTAAGCCTTTAACGGGGATAACTTCTTGCAAATGCTGACGTACCGTATCGATTGGAAACTTCTGTGCTTCTAAGCGCTTTGGCACAATTTGGCTGCCTTGTTGACCTTTCATCTCAAACATCATAAAGATATAGTCGTCCGTCTCATCCCAGCTTTTGACAGCTGACCATGGAATGACGGCTTGCTGGGTCGTGCCTGCTCGCATTTGCATGCCGCGCATTTGGTTGTTATTAAATGTGTCAGGCTGATTCACTGGCATCGCCATGACGAGGCCATGCTTTTGTACGCCCAATTTCATCTGACGCATCTCGTCTGGCATTTCTTGGTCAGCCACCTGCTTGTCAAACTCTCTTTTCACATACCATTTAAAGCCAAGGGTACGAACCAGTAAATAAATGACGACTGAAACTAGCATCAGCCAAAAGATAATGGTTGAGTAGCCTGTCACAAAAACCAACCCTGCGATCGCTAGTACCACGGTTACCGCCATAATGATCCATTCTTTCATTTTGATACTTTTTAGACCGAAAGAAGGGCTGGCACTGGCAAATAGCTCGTATTGTGCTTGGTGAAATTCTGCCTCAGTTAGGTTTAAGGCGACAGGTTGTAGCGTATAGGGGTACAAGGCCATAAAGGTTTCTCAAATACTTGTATTGAAAGTGTTGGGTTTAAATCGACAAAACGTAGCAGCTACGTCGTACTTGGCTAGAAGTCGAATAAAAGGTATGCGCTTATCTTACCGAAAAGTACCCCTAAATGAAACATATAAGCCGCTCTGTTCGTTGATAGAGGTGATATTAATGGTTTTAATAAAGATGGGCGAGGCTTATTGAGGTAAGCTGAACTTTAAGAGACGCATTTAAAGTAAATGTAACTGGCTACGGATAATGAAAGTAATAAATGAAAATTCAATCAACAGAGGTCAAAACATGGTCAAATCTGTTGTGTCTTGGTATTATAGCGGCTATCACTTATTTTGATAAAATCAGCACCTTTAAAAACAGTACCTTTAAAAATAACACTTTCGAACCTCTTCCTCACTTCTAGCGTTACAGGCAACTATTATGATTGATCCAAAACTCTTACGCGGCGATTTAAGCGATTTACAACAGCAACTGGCCACTCGTGGTTATGCACTTGACATAGATTTTTGGCAAACGGTTGAGTCAGAACGTAAATCTTTGCAGATCAAAACCGAAGAGTTGCAGTCGAGCCGTAATGCGGGTGCTAAGCAAGTGGGTGCTTTGAAAAAGTCAGGCGAAGATGCCAGTGAGCTATTGGCTGAGATGCAGAATGTCAGTGGTGAGATTAAAACAGCCGAAGACGAGCTGCGCACTCTACAAGAGCGTATCAACAAAGCTGCTATGCAAATTCCAAATATTCCAGCAGCCGATGTGCCAGTGGGTACGTCAGAAGATGATAACGTAGAAGTGCGCAAGTGGGGCACGCCGCGTACGTTTGATTTTGAGATTCAAGATCACACTTATATTGGCGAGACACTTGGCATGCTCGACTTTGAAGCAGCGACCAAGCTGACTGGTAGCCGCTTTAATGTGCTAAAAGGACAGTTGGCGCAAATGCATCGCGCCCTGATTCAATTTATGCTCAATACCCATACCATGAAGTACGGCTATCTTGAGACCTATGTGCCTTATATTGTGAATTCAGATAGCCTAAAAGGTACAGGACAGCTGCCTAAGTTTGAAGATGATTTATTTAAGCTGAAAAATCACACAAACAATGAAGACATGGACTTCTATCTTATCCCTACTGCCGAAGTGCCAATGACCAACTTGGTACGTGGCGAGCGTTTAGACATCAGTGAATTACCGCTTAAGTTTACCGCGCATACGCCTTGTTTCCGTAGTGAAGCGGGCTCTCATGGGCGTGATACTCGTGGTCTAATCCGTCAGCATCAGTTTGAAAAAGTTGAGATGGTCAATATTGCTACCGCTGAGCAATCTGATGATTTATTAGAAGCAATGACTGGACAAGCCGAATATATCTTGCAGCAGTTGAACCTACCATACCGCACCGTTCAGTTATGTACGGGTGATATGGGCTTTGCAGCACAAAAGACCTATGACATCGAAGTATGGTTACCGAGCCAAGATACCTATCGTGAAATCTCAAGCTGCTCTAACTGCGGTGATTTCCAAGCGCGCCGTATGGGAACACGTGTCAAAGATGGCAAACAAACCAGCTTGGCACACACGCTAAATGGTTCAGGCTTGGCAGTGGGTCGTACACTATTGGCAGTGATGGAAAATCATCAAAACGCTGACGGTAGTATCACGATTCCAGAAGTATTGCGTCCGTTTATGGGCGGTGCTGAGACTATTTCAGTTTAATATCTATATTGATTGTACTAGCTGTGAGTTACTAAGATGACTCACAGCTTTTTAATATAGGGTAGTTTGATAAAACTGATATGAATAATTATTAAACACAAACGATTCTGTCATACCATTTCTTGGCTAGCCTCATAGCAAATATGTTAATATTACACTTTGATTTTATAGTCTATAACTTAGGGACGCATTTGGCGTCCTTATGCTTATACTCCTTTGAGTAAACTCTCCTCTTAGCCCAATACTAGGACACTCTATGCCAGCTCCAATTAGCGAACGTAAATTAGCCAATGCCATCCGTGTACTGTCGTTTGATGCGGTTCAAAAAGCCAACTCTGGACATCCAGGCGCGCCAATGGGTATGGCCGATATTGCCGAAGTTTTGTGGCGCAAGTTTTTGAAGCACAACCCAACCGATCCACAGTGGCACAACCGTGATCGCTTTGTCTTATCGAACGGTCATGGCTCAATGCTTATTTACTCATTGCTGCATTTATCTGGTTATGATGTCAGCGTTGATGATCTGAAAGGGTTCCGTCAATTGCATTCGAAAACCCCAGGTCACCCTGAGCTTGGCTATACACCTGGTGTCGAAACGACCACTGGTCCACTAGGACAAGGTATTGCTAATGCCGTTGGTTTTGCTATCGCTGAAAAAACCTTAGCCGCACAGTTCAATCGTGATGGCCACAACATCGTTGATCACAATACCTATGCATTCTTAGGCGATGGTTGCTTGATGGAAGGTATCAGTCATGAAGTGTGCTCACTGGCTGGCACGTTAGGTCTTGGCAAGCTTGTCTTCTTCTACGACGACAACGGCATTTCTATCGATGGTAATGTCGAAGGTTGGTTCACTGATGATACCGAAGCGCGTTTTGAGTCTTACGGCTGGCAAGTGATCAAAGTTGACGGTCACGATACTGATGCAATCACTCAAGCAACTGAACAAGCGCTAAAAGAGACTACTAAACCAAGTCTTCTGATTTGTAAAACGACGATCGGCGCGGGTAGCCCGAACAAGCAAGGTCTAGCGGCCAGTCATGGCGCACCGCTAGGTGATGACGAAATCGCTTTAACTCGTGATGCGTTGTCTTGGAAGCATGCTCCATTTGAATTAGATGATGAAATCTATGAAGCATGGGATGCTAAAGCTAAAGGTGACGTACAACAGAAGAACTGGGATGCAGACTTTGACGCTTATAAAAAAGCCTATCCTGAATTGGCGTCTGAATTGTTACGCCGTTTAAATGGTGACTTGCCTGCTGACTTTGATAATCAAGCACAAGCCTATATTCAGCAAACTCAAGAAGCGGGCGGCGATGTTGCCAGCCGTAAAGCCAGTCAAAACGCTATCAATACCTTACAGCCATTATTACCAGAATTGCTAGGCGGTTCAGCGGATTTAGCTGGCTCAAACCTGACGCTATTCAAAGGCGCTAAGGGCATCGAAAAAGACGCTGACGGCAACTATATCTATTATGGCGTACGTGAGTTCGGCATGACCGCGATTGCCAATGGTATCGCATTGCATGGCGGCTTTATCCCTTACGTAGCAACCTTCCTGATGTTTATGGAATACGCACGTAACGCGGTACGCATGGGCGCATTGATGAAGCAGCGCGTCATCCATGTCTATACGCATGACTCTATCGGTCTGGGTGAAGATGGCCCAACGCATCAGCCAGTTGAGCAATTGACTAGCCTACGTACCACGCCAAATCTACGTACATGGCGTCCGTGTGATGCGACTGAGTCTGCAAGCGCTTGGGTAGAAGCAATCAAATCAGAAAACAATCCATCAGCATTGATCTTTAGCCGTCAAAGCTTGCCACATCAAGCACGTGACAGTGAGCAAGTAGCGAACATTACCAAAGGTGGTTATGTACTGGCAAAAGAACAAGGCGAGCTAAAAGCCATCATCATTGCAACTGGTTCAGAAGTTGGCCTTGCGATGGAAGCGTATGAAACATTGAGCGCAAATGGTGTTGGCGTACGTGTGGTATCTATGCCATGTGCAGAAATCTTTGTAGAGCAAGATGCTAGCTACCGTGAAGCGGTATTGCCTGCCAATATCCGCGCCCGCGTCGCTGTGGAAGCCGCGCATGTGGACTACTGGTATAAGTTCGTTGGTCTAGATGGCAAGGTCATCGGGATGACCACTTATGGTGAGTCAGCGCCAGCAGATGAGCTGTATAAAGAGTTCGGCATTACCACTGATGCTGTGGTTGATGCGGTGAATAGTTTGGTGTAATAAACCTAACTTAGTCAGTATTTAAAAAAAGAGCTGCCGGAGAAATCTGGTGGCTTTTTTTATTGGCTAAATAATCAGTGTATTCATATTGGTATTTAGTCCATAATTAAAAAAAACAGAGTACGGACTAATTATGAACTGGGATTTGTTGAGTATTTTTATCACGGTCGGCTTGGCGCATTTTCTTGCACTATTGAGTCCTGGACCAGATTTTGTATTGATCGTAAAGAGTGCGATTAAGAACGACAGTAAAGACGCAATAGGGGTTGCGCTCGGTATCACCTTTGCTAATGCAGTGTACATTGGTCTATGTCTAATTGGTGTTGGCTCAATTTTAGCCGCCTCTGCACCTATTATGATTACGCTAAAAATCATTGGTGGGTTGTTTTTAATGTACCTTGGGATACAGGCTTTACGCGCACGAAAAGATGCGTATGACCAATTTCAGGTAGCCCAATCAGCCCATTCAAATATTCCTAAGACAGCTTTTTTAAAAGAATTTATTGCAGGGTTTTTGTCTGGAATATTTAATCCTAAAAATCTACTCTTTTATCTCAGTTTATTCACTGTAGTATTGACACCAGAAATAAGTTTTGTGTTCAAATTGGGCTTAGGTATTTGGATGACTGTAGTGGTATTTGCGTGGGACACTGCTGTCATATTTCTATTGTCGACTCGCAAAGTACGCGCTAAATTTACCCAAGTTGCTTATTACATCGATAAAGTTACAGGGGCGTTGCTTGGCGTCATTGGTTTAACTATCGTCAGAACAGCAATTGTAGATCGGTAATTTTAACCAAAAGTAATTAGTATATTGATATTGAACGTTATTTATTTTTTCATAACCACTTTCAAGAAAAAAACCATGTCCCTCAAATCCACTTTCAAAGGCTTTCTAGGCGAGACCGTTATCAATGTTGCCATGTGGCTAAAACTTGAAAAAGATGTCTATCACCGATTAAACGGTATTACCTTGCAAAGAGCCAATGGTGGCAGTACCCAAATCGATCATATTATCGTCTCCATATACGGCATCTTTGTCATCGAAACCAAAAACTATAAAGGCTGGATATATGGTAGCGAGAAGCAAAAGCAGTGGACGCAAGCTTTCCCAAATGGAAGTAAATTTAAATTCCAAAACCCATTGCGTCAAAACTACTTGCACATTAAGACGCTCGCAGATTTATTGGGCTTGGAGCTGAGCTACTTCCATTCGATGATTGCTTTCATCGGTGAGTGTGAGCTGAAAACCCGTGATGAGTTGCCCGAACACGTATTAACAGGTGGGATGGTCTCTTATGTGAAGAAGAAACAAGATGAGATACTGACTGAAGACGAGGTTAAGTCTATCGTTGAGCAGATTAATAGCAACAGATTTAGCAAATCTTGGCGCACCAATAGAGAGCATAAAGCCTACCTAAAAGACAAGCATAGCCTCTCAAACAAACAGCCTAGCAGTAACTCTACTGATAAAACAATTGCTAAAACTGCCAGTAAGCCTACACTCGAGCCGGTAATAAAAGAAACTGCTAAACGAGCCACGCTGAAAAGCCGAGAAGTGCTGCGATGGTCTGGTCAAACTGAGATTGAATCTAGCGAGTTACTAACTAATAGTATGAATACTCAGCAGATAAGTACGCCATATGATATGGGTGATAAAGTGTTTCTTACACCGTTTGAGATTGTAGAGCCTGAGCCACAGGTGGAAGCACCTACAATATTTGAGGCGACAAACCCTACTGCTAATCTCGTCCAAGCGCCAACTTGCCCGAAATGTAATGGAGAGATGGTTAAACGCACTGCAAAGAAAGGCGCACGCCAAGGACAATCCTTTCATGGGTGCGCGCAGTTTCCTAAGTGCCGATCCGTAGTTAATATTGCTTAGCCTTTAATCCTCTTAACCATAGATTTCTTCCAAGCGTAAACAAGCCACCAATCGACCGTCCCACTCTCGCAGTTGTGGCTCTATTTCGCTGCACTGCGACTTGGCATAGGGACAGCGTTTGTGCAGGGCGCAGCCACTTGGTGGATTAAGCGGGCTTGGTAACTCACCTTGTAGAGTTAGATCATTTTTATGGCCATTTACCGTTGGTGCAGCAGCTAAGAGGGCGATGGTATATGGATGCTTTGGCGCATTATAGATCGCCTCTTTCGGGCCATGCTCAACCGCCTGACCTAAATACATCACCATCACATCATCAGCGACATGACGCACGACTGATAAGTTATGCGAGATAAAGACGTAAGCAGTACGATACTCGTCCTGCAAGTCCATAAACAGATTCAAGACTTGTGCTTGAATGGAAACATCGAGCGCGGAAGTAGGCTCATCAGCGACGACAATTTTAGGATTGAGCATCATGGCGCGGGCGAGGGCAATACGTTGGCGCTGACCCCCTGAAAACATATGCGGATAGCGGCCAGCATGTTCAGGGCGCAGACCGACATTTCTCATCATCTCGTTGATTTTGTCGCGCTTGTCTTCTTTAGAGAGTTTGGTATGGATATCCAATGGTTCAGTTAATTGATAGCCAATAGTATGGCGTGGATTTAAGCTACCATAAGGGTTTTGGAAGACCATTTGAATTTCTGTACGCAGATCTTTTAGCGCTTTTCTGCTATAGCCAGTGGTGCCTTCATCGTTGATAAATAGCTCACCGTGAGTAGGCTCTTCAATCAGTGTCAACTGGCGGGCAAGGGTAGACTTACCGCAGCCTGACTCACCCACGACGGCCAGCGTCTTGCCTGCTTCAAGCTCGAATGAGATACCATTTAACGCTTTAACGTAGGCCTTCGCTTTGCCCAAACCTTGTGATACTGGGTAGTGTTTATGTAGATTGTCTGCTTTTAGGACCACTTTATTACTCATACTTGTGACTCCAAGGTAGCAGTGTGAGAGGTAGATAGGTGAGAAGGCAAGCTGGGTAATTCTGGATGAATACAGCGCACTTTGCCATTGGGCGTATCTAAAATGGGCGGTGGTACCTCACAAGCAGGCTCTTTGTACGGGCAGCGAGGAGACAATAAGCAACCACTCGGGCGATCGTATTGGCTGGGTACGACACCAGGTAAGCTATTCAGACGGTCTTGACCGATAGCCAGCTCTGGGATGGCTTGTAGCAAGGCCTCAGTATAAGGGTGAGCAGGCTTTTGAAAAATCTCCGGCACGGTACTGGTTTCGACCACTTGTCCGGCATACATGACCGCGACATCACGCGAGTTTTGCGCGACTAAACCCAAGTCGTGGGTAATCAGTATCATCGCCATTTGTTTTTCGCGTTGCAATCGGCTTAGCAAGTCCATTATTTGCGCTTGTACTGTGACATCGAGCGCGGTGGTAGGTTCATCGGCGATCAGAAGCTTTGGCTCACAAGCAATTGCCATCGCAATCATAACTCGTTGACTCATACCGCCTGATAGCTGATGCGGATAAACCTTGAGTCGGTTTTTAGCATCGGGCATTTCGACCAGCTCTAACAGCTCTAAGATACGTGTCTGTACGGCTGAACCACGCAAACCAAGATGCTTGCGTAAGACTTCGCCCAGTTGCATCTCAACCGTGAAGCTTGGGTTTAAGCAAGACATGGCATTTTGAAAGATCATTGAGATGTCTTTGCCAATGATGCCGCGTTTTTCTTTGGCTGACATACTGAGCATGTCTTTATCATCGAACATAACGCGCTTGGAACGGACAGTTGCAGAGGGTGGTAGTAGCCCCATCAGTGCCATCATAGTGACCGACTTACCCGAGCCAGATTCACCCACGACTGCGATGACTTCGCCTTGTGTAATCTTTAACGACACATCATCGACTGCACGAAAAGCGCGCACCCCTTGCCCGAAAGTAACCGAAAGATTTTCAATATCTAACAGTAATGGTGATTCTTTTTTTGATGCGTCATTCATAGAAGTGTGAGTGGTAGGCGTTTTAATTAATGGTTCAGTCATCTTAGGTCACCTGCTTTAATTTGGGGTCTAGCGCATCGCGTAGGCCATCACCAGTCAAGTTAATCGACAATGCGGCTAAGAAAATAGCGACACCGGGCCAAATCGCTAGCCAAACATTACTTTGAATATATTGACGCGCCGTACCGAGCATTGCACCCCATTCAGCATCGGGTGGCTGTACACCAAAGCCTAAGAAACCAATTGCGCCTGCTTCCAAAATAGCAGAAGAGAAAATCATCGTCGCCTGCACGATGAGCGGTGCCATACAGTTGGGCAAAATGGTGATAAATAACAATCTAAGCACACCAGCGCCCATCACTTGTGAAGCGATAAAATACTCACGCTGTAGCTCTACCATTGCAGTAGCACGAGTCAGCCGAATAAAAGGTGGCGTACAGACCAAGGCGATCGTAATAATCGTATTGGTCATAGAAGGCCCTAAGATAGCGGCAATGATGATCGCCAACAGTAAGCTCGGGTAAGACATCAAGATATCATTGACCAGCATGACCGCTTTGCCCCAAACCTTGGGCCAAAATGCAGCACTAAGTCCCAATGAAACACCGACTAACATGGCAAGAGTCGTCGCGCTCAGACCGATAGATAGAGAATAACGCGCGCCATACATTACCCGAGACAAGGTGTCTCGTCCAGCATCATCCGTGCCTAGCCAAAACATGGTATTGCCGCCATCTAGAAAGGCAGGCGGCAACTGCTCTTGACCAGTAAATAACTCGTAAGGGTCATGGGGCGCAATGGCAGGCGCAAGGATGGCAATAATGACCATCAATGCCAGTACAATAAAACCAAGCACCGCGCCTTTATTTCGGCAGAATGTCGATAAAAATAGCTGCCAAGATGACGGCGGTGTCGCTGCCATAAGATTGACATCAGAGGGAAGAACAGAAGGCTTCATGAGCAGTTCCTATGGTGGCTAGCGCGTTGAAAGTATGTCAGCCTCGTTTTTAGCAAGCATTTAAAATGTGCTAAAACTCACTCAAGACCATACAAACACCAATAACCACTATTTATAATATGAGTATTTATCAATGTTAAATTAAGAAGTATGTCGAATACGCGGATTGATAAGACCATACAAAATATCGATAAATAAACTAACTAAAATCAGGGCGGTGGCGACCAATAAAATACCGTTTTGCACGATAGGATAATCACGAGTGAAAAACCCATCGAGCAGCCAATTACCAACACCTGGCCAACTAAAGATAGTCTCAGTGATAATAGCCCCAGCGAGCAAGGTCGCCATCTGTAAGCCAATCACAGTCACCACAGTAATCAAGGCATTGCGCATGACGTGTACCAATATCACGCGGCGCGGCGATAGGCCTTTGGCGCGCGCTGTACGCACGTAGTCCTCATCTAACACCTCTAGCATCGCCGAGCGTGTCATCCGTGCAATCATCGCGAGTGGTATGGTCGATAAGGCAATAGACGGTAGGATAAAGTGTTTGACCACATCCCAAAATGCGCCAGGTTCTCCTGATGTTAAAGAGCCCAATAACCATGATCCATATAAAGGTTTGACGTCTAAAAACTGCGCGACAGATATGACACCAGCGACAGGCAACAGACCGAGATAATGGGCGAATATACCAGTCAGGATAGGCCCCAATAAATAGATGGGCATAGAGTAGCCAGCCAGTGCCCCTGACATTAGAGTATAGTCAATCCATGTACCACGTCGTAGCGCGGCAAAGATACCTAAGCTCACACCGACAACACTGGCAATGACAATGGCACACAAAGCCAGCTCTAAGGTTGGTACAAAATGAGCAAAGAAGTCTTGTAATACCGGAGTACGAGTACGAAAGGATTGACCAAAATCACCGGTCAATATTCCAGTTAAGTAATCCCAATATTGGGCAATGAGGGGTTTGTCTAAGCCAAGTCTTTCTAACGCGCGAGCATGTAGCTCTGGATCGACCATACGCTCACCCATCATAATCTCGACGGCATCTCCAGGGACGAGCCGAATTAGGGTAAATGTCGATAGTGTTAAGCCAAGATAGACAGGAATTAGAATGGCAATGCGACGCAAAATATAAAGTAGCATGGGCTGCTCAATTCAATAGTTGTGGTTCAATCGTTTGAGATCGATGAGTAGAATGTTGGCAGAGATGAGAGAGTCGGTGACAAAATGCTTAAAAAATGCTTAATAAGGCGCTTAACTCATATAAATACGGCTGGAGCAGAGTGTCTGACCCAGCCGAATATAAATTAAACAATCATGCATGTCTTACCGGACGTCATCAGCTCAGGTTATTCAACCTTTACACCATCGAAGCGTATTGAGCCAAGCGGACTAATTTTATAATCGACTACATTTGGTGCGGTGAATACCGTGACCACCGAATGCGCCATTGTCGTCCAAGGCAATTGCTCTTTGAATATCTGCTGAGCTTGTACATAGTCGTTGACGCGCTCATCTTGATTGGTAATCTGACGGGCGTTAGTCACCAAAGTGTCAAAGTCTTTATTACACCAGCGTGAGTAGTTATTGCCACCGACCGCATCACAAGATAGTAGCGTACCAAGCCAGTTATCAGGATCCCCATTGTCACCAGTCCAGCCCGCTAGAATGACATCAGGCTCACCTTTAGCAGCGCGGTTTAGATACTCGCCCCATTCATAGGTCACAAGCTTGGTATCGACACCAATTTTCGCCCAATCTGCTTGTAGCATTTCAGCCATGAGTTTGGCATTAGGATTGTATGGGCGTTGCACGGGCATATACCATAGATTAATGGCAAGTTTGTCCGCGCCTGCTTCTTTGATAAGGGACTTGGCTTTTTCCACATCATAAGGCGCATCTTTGATAGATTTGTCGTAACCCCATTGTGTGGGCGGCATAGGATTGGTGGCTTTTAATCCTTCGCTTTGATAAACCGCATTGATAATGGCATCTTTATTGATGGCCATATCTAATGCTTGGCGAACTTTAAGGTCGCTAAGCTTTGGTTTTTCAACGTTATAGCCGACATAGCCGACGTTAAAGCCGGGTTGATCGAGAACGGTGGCCTTACCAGATTTTTTGACAGAGTCAATTTCGGCCGGTTTTGGATAAGCGGACACATGACATTCACCTGCTTGCACTTTTTGCGCACGCACTGCTGAATCTTTGGTGATGACAAACACGAGATTATCGATATGAATATCGTCTTTGTTCCAGTAGTCTGGATTTTTGGTATAACGAATTTGCGCGTCTTTTTGATAAGAAGTAAAGACGAAAGGTCCTGTACCAACGGGTTTGGTGTTGATATCAGCAGCATTACCAGAAGCCATTAACTTTTCTGCATACTCAGCAGAATCGATATAAGCGAAGGGCATCGCTAGGTTCTGTAAAAATGGCGCGTTGGTCTCGCTGAGCGTGATTTTGACGGTAGAGTCATCAACCTTTTCGATATTGGAGATAATATCAGGTAGCCCCATACCGACCGAATAAGGGAACTCAGCAGGATAGGCTTTATTAAATTCAAAGTCTGGATTGGTGATACGCTCCAGGGTAAAGACAATGTCATCTGCGTTGAAATCACGGGTTGGGGTAAAGTAATCGGTCTTACCATATTTAACCCCTCTACGTAGGTTAAAGGTATAAGTCTTGCCGTCTTCACTAATATCCCAGCTTTCGGCTAAGGCTGGCTGAATCTCAGTACCATCTCTTTTGAATTCCACTAAGCCGTTGTAGATGGGAAAGGCGCTCGCATCAAAATCTGTACCTGCAGTGTATCGTGCTAGATCGAATCCAGCCGGACTACCTTCTGAGCAATAAAGTAAGGTTTTGGCTGCTTTAGCATCTGAGCTGGCAGCAGATTCATCGGTGGTTTTGTTGTCGCCGCTACAGGCACTGATGCCTAGAATAACTGTCGCCAACATCGTCAGTTTGAAGAGTGATTTTTGCATTATTACATCCTATGTAATGATAAATAGTCGCCAATAGATTTATAAGATCGTTTTTGACCTATAAATACAATGAGCGTGCTTTTAATTCCCTTTAAAGCAATTGTTTATATCGTGTTTTTGATATGCAAAATAAAAAATATTTCAGGTTGTATTAACCTGAAATATTATTCAGATTTGCAAATCAAATACACGATATAAATAAGTGGTTTGAATATACTCTGTTCAACAGTGGTAATGCAAGACATCCGTAAGCTAATTTGATAGAAAACGTTCTGTTTTAATATCTTCATTGCCGAATTGGTTAGAGTTCCTCCTTATTTTAGAAATGCTGATAAAATAATCACGAAAAAACAAAGGTTAAAATTTTATATAATTCGCTTATTTCCATTTTATTGAATATAAAGTTTTAGTATATAAGCCTCTTAAATAAAAATACTAATTATAAGAGGCATATTTTCCCATGTTTTATGGCGTGACTGGTTCGATATGACCGTAATTTGCTTTGATAAGATCTGCGAGTTTTTCAGCAATCATAATCGTTGGCGCATTGGTGTTACCGCTGATGAGAGTCGGCATGATTGAGGCATCGATGACCCTTAATCCCTTTACACCGCGTACTTTTAATTGCAAATCAACCACGGACTGGTCATCTGAACCCATACGGCAAGTGCCGACAGGATGATAAATGGTATCTGACTTGTTGCGAATATAGCCGAGCATACCGTCTTTTTCGATATAGGGGGCAGGGTAGTCTTCAGTAATATATTTGGCGATGGGTGATTCTTGCATGATGGCGCGCGTACGCTCCGCGCCTGCAATCATATATTCCATATCTTTTGGGTGCGAGAGGTAGTTTGGATCAATCAATACCGCGTCTGAGGGGTCGGCGGAGTCCAGTCTGACCGTACCGCGGCTTTCAGGGCGTAGGTAGCAACTGTGACAAGAGACCGCAAAGCCACGTCTGAGATCACGACCATGCTCAATCACGCGGGATATGACAAAGTGCAGTTGGGTATTTGGCCACTCTTTTGGATCATCACCGACACTAAAGAACGCGCCCGCTTCAGCATAGTTGGTAGACAAGAGGCCTGTACCATCCTTTCTCCACTGCCGAATACTTTTGGTCAATGTCGAAATCGTCGCCATACCAATACCGATGACGCCAGTGGTATTGACCTCGTAATCAAAAACGACGTCCAAATGATCTTGTAGATTACCACCAACATCGGGCGCATCTACCATGACGTCTATGCCATGCGATTGTAGATGCTCAGCAGGTCCAATACCTGACAACATCAGGACTTTGGGTGAGCCAAAAGTGCCTCCAGATAATATCACTTCATGACGCGCCATAACCGCATGCTCGACGCCATCTTTTTCATAAGCGACACCAACGGCCTGTTTGTCTTCAAAGATGACGCGGTTGGCTTGGGCGTGGGTGATGACGGTCAGATTTGATCGGTTTTGTACTGGATGTAGATAAGCCGCTGCCGCAGAGCAGCGTTGACCTTGTTTTTCGCCATGAAAGTGGGTGACTTGATATAGCCCTGTACCGTCTTGCTTTTGGCCATTAAAATCTCGATTATGATCTAAACCATTGGTGATGGCGGCTTCTACGAATGCTTTGGAGATATCACGCGGACTCAGTAAGTCGCTGACATGCAGTGGTCCGCTATCACCATGCAGCTTATCACCCCATGGATATTGTTTTCTGCTTTGATAAAGTAGGGCAGTACATCATCAAATCCCCAGCCTTCGCAGCCTTGCTCAACCCAACGTTCATAATCGAGCGCACTACCACGCGTATAAATCATGGCATTAATCGCAGATGAGCCACCTAAGCATTGCCCGCGTGGTTGAAAGCCGCGGCGATTGTTCAAGTGCATCTGCGGCGTGGTGTGAAAGCACCAATTATTCAGTTCCAGCGGCTTGCCTGGCACCATCAAAATCAGTCCGGCAGGGACACGGACAGCAAGGTCTTTGCCTTCACCGCCATATTCTAATAAGCAGACACTAATGTCTGAGTTTTCTGTTAATCGGCTAGCAAGTACGCAGCCAGCTGAACCACCACCAACGATGACGTAATCAAATTTTTTATCAAATTCCATTTTACATTCCTTCTAGCATCCATGCTGAGTAAAACGTGCTCGTTAAAACGCGTTTATTGAAATAGGGTACGCATTACAGTATCTATTATTTTGCTTGAATAATAAAATAAAAATGACTAAGGGGTGTTTATCGATCAACATATGGCATGGCAAAACAATACTAGGTCGTTAAAACGCTGGTGGATGCTATTTAAACTTATACAGCACATATCTCTGAACGTACGATAAAGCGCTTACCTTCTGGTATTTCAAGCGAAAAACTGGCTCCGCGTCCATCGACCACATCTATTGTTAGATCGGTATGTTGCCAGAGCTTATGCTGAGCTTTACCCATATAAAATGGACAGCCAACCAGCTCGCCGATGAGTACGTCTTGTCCACCTACTTTAAATTCGCCTAATGGATAACACATGGGTGAACTGCCATCGCAGCAGCCGCCTGATTGATGAAACATCAGCTCGCCGTGCTTAGATTTTAGTAAGTCGATTAATGCTTTGCAAGACTCTGTCGCTGTGACGTTCATAATGATTTCCTTATCGTTAGACCCGAACGGATGTCTTTCATAATCATACTGAGTAGAAAATAAAGGGTCGCATCATATTCACTCACATCATTTATCATATGTGGTTGAAAACGATACGACCCTTTACTAATGATTACTCTAGCCAGTCATTGAGACGGTGTTACGAATCTCAAAATATCATAAAGCATGCGGCTACGTAATGGTTGCTACAGACTATAGTCAATGACAATGCGACCTTCGATTTTGCCATCACGCATACGATCAAAGATATCATTGATATTTTCTAGTGGCTCAGCGGCAACGGTGGCTTTTACTTTGCCTGCTGCTGCCATGTCTAGCGACTCTTGCAAGTCGAGACGCGTACCAACGATTGAGCCACGAATGGTAATACCGTTTAAAACAGTATCAAAAATGGATACTGGGAATTCGCCCGTTGGTAGACCATTACAGACCAAAGTACCACCGCGTCGTAACATGCCTAATGCTTGATCAAAGGCTTTTGAAGATACTGCTGTCACGAGCGCACCGTGAGCACCGCCGATTTCTTTTTGTAGATATTCAGCAGGGTCAGTATTTTTCGCATTGACAGTGACTTTGGCACCCAGTTTTTTAGCGAATGCCAGTTTTTCGTCATCAATATCCACAGCAGCAACGTTCAATCCCATCGCAATGGCATACTGAACTGCCATATGTCCCAAACCGCCGATACCTGAAATGACGACCCAATCGCCTGGCTTGGTGTCGGTCATTTTTAGACCTTTGTAGACCGTGACACCTGCACATAACACTGGTGCAATTTCAATAGAGTCAACGCTTTCAGGGATGATACCGACATAGTTGGCATCTGCTAGTACATATTCTGCAAAGCTGCCGTTTACCGAGTAACCAGAGTTTTGTTGGCTTTCGCATAAAGTTTCCCAACCACCTAAGCAATGGGTACAGTGTCCACAAGCAGAGTAGAGCCAAGGGATACCGACTCGGTCGCCTTCTTTGACATGATGCACATTGTCACCAACGGCGGTGATAAGACCAACGCCTTCGTGGCCTGGGATAAACGGTGGGCTAGGTTTGACTGGCCAATCGCCCTCAATGGCATGCAAATCGGTATGACAGACACCTGATGCCTGCATTTTTACGACGATTTGACCAGCACCTGCGGTTGGAATATCTACTTCTTCAATTTCTAAGGGTTGTCCGAATTCATGCAGCACGGCCGCTTTCATTTTATTACTCACGTTGTAACTCCTTGTCATCGTTCTTTACATTAAGATGCTCGGCGAGCATCGAGGTCGCACTTTACAGTTCTACCATAAAGTGCTTTGAAAAACAGAATTAAAAGAAGCCCATCGCTTTAGGACTATAGGAGACCAGCATGTTTTTGGTTTGTTGATAATGGTCTAGCATCATCAAATGGTTTTCGCGGCCGATACCAGACTGCTTATAGCCACCAAACGCAGAATGCGCAGGATAGAGATGATAGCAATTCGTCCAAACGCGACCGGCTTTAATGCCACGACCGAAACGATAAGCGCGCGTACCATTACGCGTCCAGACGCCAGCACCAAGACCATATAAAGTGTCATTGGCGAGAGTCATTGCTTCTTCATCGTCTTTAAAAGTGGTGACAGCGAGTACGGGGCCAAAGATTTCTTCTTGGAACACGCGCATATCATTCGTGCCTTCAAAGATCGTTGGCTGCACATAATAACCGTTTGCCATGTCGCCATCATGTTTGGCAAGTTCACCGCCCACAAGGACTTTTGCACCTTCTTTTTTACCAATATCGAGATAAGATAGGATTTTTTCTAACTGATCTGAGCTGGCTTGCGCGCCAATCATGGTGTCGGTATCAAGCGGGTTGCCCATTTTGATAGCTTTTACGCGAGCGATACAGCGTTTCATGAATTCATCATAGATGCTTTCGTGTACGAGGGCGCGTGATGGGCAAGTACAAACTTCACCTTGGTTAGCGCAAACATGACCAAACCTTCAACCGCTTTGTCTAAGAAGTCGTCGTCTTCATCCATGATATCGGCAAAGAAGATATTTGGGCTTTTGCCGCCCAGCTCTAGCGTTACCGGAATGATGTTTTCACTGGCGTATTGCATGATTAAGCGACCAGTGGTGGTCTCACCAGTAAAGGACACTTTATCGATACGCGGGTTGGAAGCGATTGGCTTACCGGCTTCTACGCCAAAACCGTTAATGACGTTTAGTACGCCTTTTGGTAAAATATCCGCCGCGCCTATGACGTCAAGCATGTATAAAACAGAAGCTGGCGTTTGCTCGGCAGGTTTGAGGACGATACAGTTACCCGCAGCAAGGGCTGGGGCAATTTTCCAAATCGCCATTAGAATAGGGAAGTTCCAAGGAATGATTTGACCAACGACACCAAGCGGCTCATGAAAATGATAGGCAACCGTGTCTTCATCAATTTGGCTAATGCCGCCTTCTTGCGCGCGGATAACGCCCGCAAAATAACGCAAATGGTCAATGGCGATTGGGATATCAGCGGCAAGGGTTTCGCGAACTGGTTTACCGTTTTCATAGCTTTCAGCGATAGCGATTGCCTCTAAATTGGCTTCGATACCGTCAGCAAGTTTGAGCAACATATTAGAGCGATCAGTGACACTAGTTTTGCCCCATGCGTCTTTTGCTGCATGAGCCGCATCTAGCGCCGCTTCAACATCGGCAGCTTTAGAGCGCGCAATCTGACAGAAGGTTTTACCATCGATTGGACTTGAGTTGTCAAAGTATTCACCATCGATTGGTGCGACCCACTCACCATTGATGAAGTTGTCATATTTTTTGCGGAATTGAACAGGACTATTTTCAGTATTGGGATAGGCGTATAACATTAACGACTCCTTGTTGTGTATTATGGCTAGTTAAGAACAAACGACTTAAGCATAAATATTTGGCCATCCTGACCAAGCTATGACCCTATCGTACTGAGCTTTAGCGATGAGCGATAATGACTTTTTATAATGATATATTTCGTATCGTATAACTTTAAGTTATGTGGCTTATCAGGGTTAAAGTCGTCCGCGAAACGGATGTAGCTGCTATAATTGTTGGCAGCTTTTTCTCTTATTATTTGCTCTTAAGCCGTTTTTCTTATTACTATTAACTTAATTGGTTTAGATATATGCGTCAATCTTCTGCTCTTGATATCTTAAAAACGGGTCAAAATGTCTTTTTGACTGGCTCAGCAGGTTCAGGTAAGACTTATACTCTCAATCAATATATCGACTACCTGCGCGCGCGCCGTGTGCCTGTCGCCGTCACTGCGAGTACCGGTATTGCGGCCACACACATGAATGGCACAACGATTCATAGCTGGTCCGGCATCGGTATCAAAGATGAGTTAAGCGACCGCGACTTGACTACGTTATCACGCAAGCAGTTTTTGGCAGACCGACTAAAAGATACCGCGGTATTGGTCATTGATGAGATATCGATGTTGCATGCTAAGCAGCTCAATTTGGTCAGCCAAGTACTCAAGCATGTCCGCAAAAATGACAAAGCCTTTGGTGGCATTCAAGTGGTCGTGGCAGGGGACTTTTTTCAGCTGCCGCCGATTGGTAGTAAGGGTGAAACCAACCGTGAAAAATTTGCCTTTATGTCGGAAGCGTGGCTTGATGCCAAGTTCCATATTTGCTATCTGTCTGAGCAACATAGGCAGGTTAGTGAAGCGGCAAATGGCGGGCTTGATTTGGACGATATTCTCAACCAAATTCGTCGTCAGGAAGTCACTTTTGAATCGATTGCCGCATTAGAAGCAACCTTTGATCAAAATGTCGATATCAAACGTACCCGCCTTTATACCCACAATCTCAACGTTAATAGAATCAATGATAAAGAGCTTGCCGCGTTAGAGGGCGAGATGATGCGCTTTACCGCTACGTCTACGGGCGATAGTAAATTGGTTGAGACCCTTAAAAAAACGGTACGTACCCAAGATGATTTGGTATTAAAAGTCGGTGCCAAGGTGATGTTTATTAAAAACAATACCGAACTTGGCGTCTCTAACGGTACGATGGGTGAACTAATTGGCTTTGCCGCTGTTAAAATCGATGATAGCAAAGACAGCAGTGATGATTTGATCGAAGACGATGATGAAAATACTGAAAGTGAGACGAATAAGAATGTAAAAGGCAAAAGTAAAAAAGCCATAAAAGAGAAACCCAAAGCCAAAAAGCCAACGACGCAAAAAATGCCCGTGGTTCGGCTCAATTCAGGGCGTGAAGTTGTCGCTGAGCCTGAAGAATGGATCATCGAAGATGAGACAGGAGATGTGCTGGCAAGCTATGAGCAAGTGCCGCTTTGTCTGGCATGGGCAATTACCATTCATAAATCACAAGGCATGACCCTCGATGCTGCTGAAATAGACTTATCGCGCACCTTTGAGCTAGGGCAGGGCTATGTGGCATTGTCACGGTTAAAGTCGTTGGCAGGTTTGCAGTTGCTGGGTATGAATGATATGAGCTTGCAGCTTGATCCGCTAGCACGCGGCGCGGACAAACGGTTTTTGGTGCTGTCAGAAGAAGCTGATGCCAATTATGCGATGCTTGATGAAGAGAGCATGACGCAGGCACATGAGAAGTTTATTTTAAAATCGGGCGGTACGCTGAGTAAGTCAGTGATTGATGCTTATGCCACTTTGCAAAAAAAGCGCCGCGAGCAACAACAAGCGCAAATAGACAAAAAACAGAAACTGGGCAATCAAGTTTCTGATAAGTCGGACAGTACCTTGCTTGCGACCAGAGTGTTGCTAGAAGAAAGCTTGTCGATTGCAGAAATATCACAAGCTCGTCAGCTTTCACAATCAACGATTATGCGTCATATTGCTGACCTAAAATCTCAAGATCCAAGCCTCGCTTGTGATCATTTGCGGCCAGAGGATGAGGTGATGACGGCGGTTGGTAATGCCTACGTCGCGATTAAAGTCGCCAATAATCCAAATGATTTCAATGATGATGGCAGTATTAAATTGCGTCCAATATTCGATCATCTTAAGCAAAGTATTGATTACAATGCCATTCGTTTGGCACTGATTTTTATAACGCCTTAATGCCGAATGGCGTCTTGATACTGAGTATGACAATTCAGGGTTCAAGCATTCACCAAAGCCATTTAGCTTTTATATAACAATCCTTAGAGCCGATTAACGACTTGTTGGTTTTGTTTCATTGTAGCGCTGACTTTGTAGTGCTCAACTTTTTATCCCTTTATAGCGATATCTTTTTATGCCTGATTTTTCGAGCGCCACTTATCAATTAACGTCTGACCCAGTAGCAGCAGCGGCGTTTTATGCATCTAGTGATGACACACAGCCACTGAGGGTTGCTATCAATGGTTTTGGACGTATAGGGCGCAACGTTTTGCGGGCATTGCTAGAGCGCTTTGAGGTATTAGGCCGTGCGATCCATGTCGTGGCAATTAATGATTTAGCACCCGCGGATATTTTGCTGCATTTATTAAAGTTTGACAGCACGCATGGTCGCCTAAGTCGCCTTGGGGTCAGTGCTGATATTGTGGCAAGTAGCAACGATGATGCTAGCGATGACGGTAACAATAACAGCGCCACACAGCTTTGTCTGACGAAGAACAATTTAACGTACTGTATTAAGATGCTCTCAAAATCTGACCCAAAAAAACTACCGTGGCAGGAGTTGGGCGTCGATGTAGTGCTAGAGTGTACCGGACATTTCCGCTCTTACGAGCAAGCACAACTGCACATAGAGGCTGGCGCGCAGCAGGTGATTATCGGTGCGGCACCATTCGATGATGTCGATGCTTGTATCGTTATGGGCGTTAATACTGATGAGCTAACACGTGAGCTGCCGATTATATCGAGCGTTTCTTGTACCACGCAGGCCTTGGTTCCCTTGATTGCGACGCTTGATACCGCATTTGGGGTAAAGTCAGCGATGATGACGGAGATTCATGCGGTCACCGCTGATCAGACAGTGCTTGATCAAGCGCACCGTGACCCAAGACGCGCACGAGCTTCTGGTTATAACATTATCCCAACCACCTCTAGCAGTATCGCGGCGACAGAGCGTGTCCTACCTGCTATGGTAGGCAAGATAAATGGGCATTCGATACGCGTACCTACCATTGATGTAGCGGCTATTGATGTGACCTTTGTTTTTGATACGCCCGATGTGTCTGTCGAGGCAGTCCGCGAGGCACTCAAATCTGCCAGTCAGGCACATTTGCTTGACATCATGGCTTATACGGATGAGCCACTGGTCTCTAGCGATTTTATCCATCAGACTGAGTCTTTGATCATTGATGGTCAGCAGCTCATGCAAGCGGGTAGCCAGTACAAGGTTTTTGCATGGTATGACAACGAATGGGGTTATGCCAATAGACTACTAGATATGTGTCTACATCTGGCTTCTCATAAAAAACCTATCGTCAATTCTCTATAAAAAAGTGACCGCGTTAACCTTGCTTGAAGCATTACATATACATTTGGACTCAGTTGCCTTGACTCTTTTTTAAACTGAATCAACGATAGCATCAGAATAATTTAAATTCGTGCAATTAATTGCTTGCATTCTCATGTTATATCGCTATAATAACGCACAAATGGAGACGTGGCAGAGTGGTTGAATGCACCGGTCTTGAAAACCGACAAGGGTTTGTAGCCCTTCGAGAGTTCGAATCTCTCCGTCTCCTCCAAATTCGAAAGCCGCAATCATTATTAATGATTGCGGCTTTTTTTGTTGCATTTTTATTTTATATCGTTATAATAATGCACAAATGGAGACGTGGCAGAGTGGTTGAATGCACCGGTCTTGAAAACCGACAAGGGTTTGTAGCCCTTCGAGAGTTCGAATCTCTCCGTCTCCTCCAAATTCAAAAAAAGCCCTAATCAGTGATGATTGGGGCTTTTTTTATGCTGGATATTTATCCTATTATTTTATAAATATTCTGTAGCGTTTTTTTATTTCATTAACGACTCATCAAACTTAATTTCCTGCCCATTCTCCAATATCAATGTGCCTTTACTGATCATGATGGTCAAGTCTTTGGTGTTTTTAATGGCACGCATAACATTGATGTCTTCAATACTGCTCTCGATGATGATCTTACCAGACTGCTCTGGTTTAATAGGTGGGTCAAACTGTGTTAGTGGTACGTTAAAGCTTTTGCCCTGCGCCAAGTTCGCATCTTGCATGGTCAGTGTGCCCTTAAAGCTTTGAATGGCGACCTTGCCGTGATTAGAGAGCATAAACTGAAGTTTTACTTGATTTAAGCTGTCACTATCGCTGGTTTTGACTGGTAGTAGAGCGACAGGGTAGTTCTGCGCATTGGCACTATAAGCTGGTTGGCTGCTGACGATGGGGCTTTTTTTACCTGTTGGATTGTTTGGATGTAGTCGTTCGTATTCACGCTGTTGCAAAAGGGCTTGCTTGATAGTGGTACGCGGCATCGCCCCCGACTCATAGGCACCGCTGAGTTTCATTCGCAACATGTAGCGGCTGAGTAATTGCTGCTCAGATTCAGGTAACTGCTCAAAAGTGGTGCCGAGTTTTTTCTGCCACTGATCTGAGTTGGTCGGTATGGTTTTTTTGGTTGGATCCGCGGTTGGCTGTGAGCAACCAGAAACGATTGGTAGTATCGCTAAGGCAATCGTCAATAACAAAGCTTTATTCAAGCGTTGATGTAAACTCGCCATCGTACACCTCCTTAAAAATCTTTATGGATAATAAAGAATGACAACAAAATAATGAGCGTTTTCTTAATATACCTCGTTTGATGAAAGGTTGTGTTTAATTATCGCTAAATGCTGTATCGCAAGCAAAATAGGCATATTTTTGTTACGCCCACAAAAAAAGACTGAGTGCTGTTAAGCAAACTCAGTCTTTTTTTATTAACAGCAGTAACACCTAACGACTGTTTGAATGGTTAGTCATGAGTCTGGTCATTTTCTTGCAGCTCAGATAGTGAGTGAGTAATATTATTATTGTGGGTCACAACAATGGCCTCATCAATAATACGCTGGCTGACTCCGCGTTTACGCAGGCTTTCGATGAACACCTCGTCATGGGCTAGGGTGTAGTCTTGATGATCGCGGTCAAGCCCTTGGCGAATATATAAACGAATAAGCCCTTGGATGCGTTTAAACCCCAACTCTTTTGAAGTGGCTTCTAATAGCGAAATCATCTCTTCAGACAAACGAATACTGATCGGGCGCATGATTTTTTGCGGATGATCAGAAAACTTATTTTTCACACGTACAGGTATCATAATAAACCATTATTTTTAGTGAGTAGGAGTAAAGCACTCAGACAAAAACTAACCCAATCAAAACTATCCTTACCATACAACAAAAACGCCTAAAAGAACACCGTAGCCATGCCAATCGCACTAGGTCATGTCCTCAATTCAATCTATTAACCTCTAAATGGGCTAAAAATGGCTAAATTTTGCCAAACATCGTCAAATAGCTTATTAATATCTCGACATTATTTGTGCTACTGTCCTTGTTTGACGGCAATTTATCTCATTTTTGTCACCACTTTTAAAATGAGGACACGCCCTAAGATTGCGGCTATCCTCTTAATTGAAAACGGCAACCATAAAAAAACCTTCATCAAATAATGATGAAGGTTTTTAGTATATGGCTCTCCAACCTGGGCTCGAACCAGGGACACACGGATTAACAGTCCGTTGCTCTACCAACTGAGCTATTGGAGAATAAGTTGGTATAACGATAAGTTAGATAAGCGCTATTTCTTGTCTTGTTTGCGTTATGTGGGGCACATTTTAGCCAAGTTGTTATAGGCTGTCAACCTTATTATGCCATTAATTGTAAATATTGTTGTTATCTATCAAAAATAACCAGCAATCACTGATAAAGCGGGCTGTTTTGGCAAATTTTGACCGCTAAAATATTATTTTTTGACTAGGGCGTGTCTTCAATTCAATCGATAAATCTCTAAATGGGCTAAAGAATGAGCTAAAAGTGGTCAAAACCCTTATTTATGTAGGTTTGATATAAAATCTAGAGGCAATTTGATTAGACAAGTCGCCTATCTTTTTGAATAGTAAAGCAATCTGTATCTCCCTCGAAACAAAAAAATCATAAACAGCCCTTCACATTGCTAGAATATTTCTATAGAATACCGACCGTATGGTTTCTTTAATGTATATACATTATTAATATGTGATCAACCTGAAACAGGTAACCTAATTATGAGTCCCACCACTATTGCTTACGGTTATCTAGCCATCGCCATCATTTGCGAAGTGGTTGGCACGACCTTTTTAGTCAAGTCAGAGCAGTTTACGCGTTTGGTGCCGACCCTGATTATGGGTGTGCTTTATGCCATCTCATTTTACTTATTGACACAAACCATCAAAACCATACCGCTTGGTATTGCTTATGCACTGTGGGGCGGATTGGGGATTGTGCTTACATCGCTCGTAGGCTTGATGTTTTTTAAGCAAAGTCTTGATACAGCAGCTGTGGTTGGTATCGCTATGATTGTGGGCGGTGTCGTGGTGATGAACTTATTCTCTAATTCTGTGGTGCACTGATATGGAAATGGAAAACGCTTACAAACGTAAAAAACAGCCCGAAGTTGTCCGTCGTGCGCTACTAGATCAGGCAGCGCGAATCACGTTAGAGCAGGGCTTATCAAAAGTGACCTTTCAGGCGGTCGCTGATGCGGTCGGGGTGACCAAAGGCGGGGTGATGCATCATTTCACCACTAAAAATGCACTCATCCTTGAAGTGTTTCATGATGCGATGGCGAGGTTTGAGGCAGAAGTCAATCAAGCCATGGCAGAAGACCCTGTGCGTTATGGCTCTTTTACTCGTGCCTATATCAATGCCACGATTAGCTTAGGCGAAAAAGGGCAGGAAGAGCTCGATAGTCAAGCAACCTTATATGCATTGATGCTAGGCGATAGCGAGTTACGTGAGTTGTGGGCCAAGTGGGCAAATGCACAATTAAAGAAACATCAAGCAACCGACAATACCGAAACATTATGTATGGTGCGTCTGGTGGCTGATGGTATTTGGCTCTCTGATTTTTCGGGGATTAATATCTCAGATAAAGCATCCATCCATAAGCGCTTGATAAATATGACACAAGCTGCGCAAGAATAAAGCGCCGCTGTTAAATGACTTATCGGAATAGACACTATAAATTGATTTTAAATACTTAACCCATGACGACATTATTCGGTATTAACTTTTTTATAGAGCTTTTGCCAGTCGTTAATAGGAGCACCGCATGACAGATTCAAAAATAGACCTCAACAACTTAACAGACATCATCGATTTAAAACAAATACAAACTGCTTATATTAATGGTCGTTACTTAGCAATCGACGAATCGCTTGCTACTTTTGAAGACATCAATCCAGCCACGGGTGAAGTGTTAACTACCGTTCAGCAAACGACCAGTGAACAGATTGATGAAGCCGTAAAAGCGGCACAAAAAGGTCAAAAAGTTTGGGCGGCGATGACCGCGGTTGAACGCAGTCGTATATTGTTAAAGGCGGTTGCATTATTACGCGAGCGCAATGATGTACTCGCATTGCTTGAAACCAAAGACACGGGTAAAGCGCGCTCTAAAACCAAATATGTCGATATCGTGACTGGTGCTGATGTCGTTGAGTATTATGCAGGGCGTGCGCCGATGATTGAAGGTCGTCAGATTCCATTGCGTGATACTAGCTTTGTCTATACTCGCCGCGAGCCACTTGGCGTCGTCGCAGGTATCGGTGCGTGGAACTATCCTATTCAAATCGCGATGTGGAAAGCAGCACCAGCGTTAGCCGCTGGGAATGCGATGGTTTTTAAACCTTCTGAATTCACGCCTCTAACGGCACTAAAACTGGCAGAAATATTGACAGAAGCAGGTCTGCCAGATGGCGTATTCAACGTCGTGCAAGGGGATTATAAAGTCGGCGAAGCATTAACCCAGCATCCTGATATCGCTAAAGTCTCATTTACTGGTGGCGTACCAACGGGTAAAAAAGTGATGGCGAGTGCGGCATCATCGTCGCTCAAAGACGTAACCTTGGAGCTTGGTGGTAAGTCGCCATTGATTATATTTGATGATGCGGACATCGATACCGCTGCTGACATCGCGATGATGGCGAACTTCTATAGCACGGGTCAAGTTTGTACCAATGGCACGCGGGTTTTCATTCCAAAAGCCTTACAAGCCAAATTTGAGCAAGCTATCTTGATACGTGTTGAGCGTATTAAGTTGGGCGATCCGATGGACGAAAATATTAATATGGGTCCATTGGTCAGCTTCCCACATATGGAAAGAGTGCTTGGTTATATCGAGCAAGGTAAGGCTAGCGGTGCACGTCTATTGACGGGTGGTGAACGTATCACAACAGGCAAATTGGCAACTGGCGCATTCGTCGCACCGACGGTATTCACTGATTGCACCGATGAAATGACTATCGTACGTGAGGAGATATTTGGCCCAGTGATGTCGATATTGACTTACGAAACCGAAGAAGAAGTCATTCGCCGTGCCAATGATACTGAGTATGGCTTGGCTGCAGGAGTCGTGACCGCTGATTTGACTCGCGCTCATCGCGTGATTGCACAGATTGAAGCGGGTATTTGCTGGTTAAATACGTGGGGCGAGTCGGCTGCACAAATGCCAGTGGGTGGTTATAAGCACTCAGGTATCGGCCGCGAAAACGGCATTGAAGCCCTTGAGCATTATACGCAGACCAAATCTATCCAAGTAGAGCTTGGTAAGTTTGAATCGGTATTTTAATCACTTGTGCTGTGAAATTTTAAAACGGTAAGGCTGAATTATTAGGACTGATTTGTCTTTTTGGCACCGCCTTACTGATATGAAGTGATGGATTTTTTAATATTATGGAGCGTTTTATGACATCAACCACACCTGAATATGACTACATCATCGTCGGCGCAGGCTCAGCAGGCAATGTGCTGGCCACCCGTTTGACCGAAGATGCCAACATTAAGGTGTTGCTGTTAGAAGCGGGTCGTCCAGACCATCGCTTAGACTTTCGCACGCAGATGCCAGCAGCGCTCGCTATGCCGTTGCAAGGTACTACTTATAACTGGGGTTATAAAACCGATCCTGAGCCTTATATGAATAACCGCGTCATGGATTGTGGTCGCGGTAAAGGGTTAGGTGGCTCGTCTCTGATTAATGGGATGTGTTATATCCGTGGTAATGCCTTGGATTTTGACGATTGGTCTCAAATCAAAGGTTTAGAAGATTGGAGCTATTTGGACTGCTTGCCGTATTTCAAAAAGTTAGAAAATCGCGATGCTGGTGAAAATGACTATCATGGCGTCGGTGGTCCCGTCGAGATGACCACTTCAAAGCCAGGAGTCAATCCGCTGTTCCAAGCGATGATCGAAGCAGGCGTGCAAGCAGGCTATCCAAGTACCGATGATTTAAACGGCTATCAGCAAGAAGGTTTTGGGCCGATGGACCGCTTTGTCACGCCTAATGGTCGCCGCGCCTCAACAGCTCGCGGTTATCTTGACCGCGCCAAACCGCGTAGCAATATCACCATTTTAACGGGTGCATTGACTGACGTGATTTTGTTCGATGGCAAGCGCGCTGTTGGCGTTAAAGTCGCCCATCAAAGTCAAACCAAGAATTTTTACGCGTCTCGTGAAGTGATTGTCTCCTCTGGTGCGATTGCATCACCGCAATTATTGCAGCGCTCTGGTATTGGTCCTGGTCAATGGCTCAAAGATTTGGGTGTCAATGAGATTTTAGATTTACCGGGTGTTGGTAATAATCTACAAGACCATTTAGAGCTGTATATGCAGTACGAATGTAAGCTGCCAGTGTCGATTGCGCCTGCCAATAAATGGTGGAATAAGCCAGCCATTGGTGCCGAATGGTTGTTCAATGGCACAGGACTGGGCGCCTCAATCAGTTTGAAGGGGGCGGCTTCATTCGTACCGATGAGAAGTTTACCCATCCTAATATTCAGTACCATTTCTTGCCATTAGCAGTGCGCTACGATGGTCGTAGTGCCGTGAAGTCGCACAGTTTCCAAGCGCATGTGGGCTCATTGCGCTCGTCAAGTCGTGGTCGCGTCAAGCTGACCTCAAAAGACCCAAGCGCGCATCCGAGCATCTTGTTTAACTATATGTCTCACGACCAAGACTGGCACGAGTTCCGTGCGGCAATGCGCATCACCCGTGAGATTATGCATCAGCCAGCACTTGATCCTTATCGTGGTCGATCGATTGCACCAACCGATGACTTGGTGACCGATGCGCAGCTAGATGAATATGTCCGTAATCATAGCGAAACGGCTTACCATCCGTCGTGTACTTGTGCGATGGGTGAAGGTAATGATTCGGTCGTCAATGGCGAAGGACTCGTACACGGCATCGATGGCTTGCGCGTCGTTGATGCGTCGATTATGCCAAATATCATCAGTGGCAATCTAAACGCCACCACCATTATGCTGGCAGAAAAAATCGTCGATAAGATGCGTGGTAAGCAGCTACCACGCTCGACCGTAGATTATTACGTTGCCAATGGTGCACCGCTTAGAACTGAGCCGATGCGCGCTTACCGCTCTACTGTCTAAAGAGCTATATGAGCTATTAGGCAATGAAATATATAAGCAATTCCAATAAGAAGACCTTTCCACGCAAAGGTCTTTTTCATCAGAACTAATGTATTAAGTATTTTTAATACTGTTGTGGCTGCCTTTGATTGTCATTTAAATTTTTATTTACATTGCAGTTTTCATTTATTGGTACTGCTTTGTGCGTCATACAGTCATCAAGTTATGACGGACAAATCAATATCAGACCCTGTTTAATTTACCTATTGAGGTCTTTTATGTACAGCTCGCCATCAAAAGATGCGACGAAACCCCTGACTCTAAACAAGACGGTTTTTTTAGGTTCAGCTATTATTTCTATTTTATTAATTATCTGGACGATTGCGTTTCCAGATTATAGTGAGACATTATTAAGCTCAAGCATGGCATGGGTATCAGAGAGTTTTGGCTGGTATTACATGCTGGTGGTTGCCGCTTATAGTATATTTGCACTATTTGTTGGTTTTTCTAAATACGGCGACATCAAGCTTGGGCAAGATCACGAAAAAGCCCAGTTTCCTTTCCTAGCATGGGCCGCGATGCTGTTCTCTGCAGGTATCGGCATTGATTTATTATTTTTTGGCGCCTCTGAGCCATTGATGCATTATTTAACGCCGCATACGGGGCTGGAGCCTGCCAGTGCAGAAGCTATGCGTGAAGCACTTGCGCAAACTTTTTTACATTGGGGTCTACATGGTTGGGGTATTTATGCACTAATCGGTATGGCATTGGCGTACTTTGCATATCGTAAAAACATGCCATTGGCGCTACGTTCACCACTGACGCCTATCTTTGGTGAGCGCTTGATCAAAGGCTGGCTTGGTGATGGTATTGATACCTTTGGTGTTGTTTGTACCTTGATGGGTATCGCCACCAGTTTGGGTATTGGAGTATTGCAAGCCAATGCTGGACTGACTCATGTCTTCGGTATCGAATCGAGCAAAACAGTACAGACGCTTATTATTGTAGGTGTCGTTGCTGCTGCGGCTATTTCGGCGATGACAGGTGTGGAAAAGGGCGTACGCCGTTTATCTGAATTTAATATGCTATCGTCGATATTGCTATTAATCGCCATATTGGTGATGGGTAATACAGTGTATTTGCTGAATACCTTTACCCAAAATATTGGTCAATATTTCCAAACCATTCTCTTTAAAACTTTTGATGTATATGCCTATGACGGTACTGCTGGTGCTGATTGGAAGTCAGGCTGGACGATATTTTTCTGGGCATGGTGGGTCGCTTGGGCACCGTTTGTTGGTCTATTTATCGCGCGTATTAGCCGTGGTCGTACCTTACGTGAGTTTGTCTTTGGCGTGATGTTTATTCCGCTTGGTTTCATTTTTGCCTGGTTCTCTATCTTTGGTAATTCGGCGATAGACTTGGTTGCTAATGGGGCAACTGAGCTTGGTGAAATCGCTGTTAATGACGCCGCCATGGGTATGTTTGCCTTGTTTGAGTATTTTCCTTACAGTGACGTTTTATCATTCGCTGGTGTGGTCATTGGTTTAGTATTCTTTGTGACCTCAGCGGACTCAGGCGCGTTAGTATTAGCGAATTTGAGCTCACGCGGCATGACCAATGACACTGACGCTCCTGTTTGGTTGCGTCTGTTTTGGGCAGCAGCAACGGGTCTTATCACTTTAGGACTATTATTTGCTGGTGGCTTTGCCTCATTGCAGTCAGTATCTGTGATTGCTGGTTTGCCATTCTCGCTCATTCTTGTACTCTATATGGTGTCGATGTGGAGGTCATTAAAAGAAGAAGGCAATAAACGTAAGGCTAGTACGATTGGTACGGCTAATGTGCTGGATAGTGGTAAGAGCTGGAAAGCACGCTTGCAACGTATTGTCAGTTTCCCTAGACATGCACAAGTTGAACGCTTTTTACAAAACGTGGTTAGACCTGCCATGACGGAAGTTGAAAAAGAATTTGCGGCAGGCGGTCTAAAAACCTCTTTGGACATCCGTAACCCTGAACATATCGGACAAGATATAGATGAAGGCATGGATGAGAGTAGTGGTCAAATAGATGGTCTAAAATTGCGAGTTGGACATGGCGATGAAGACGACTTTATTTATGAAGTGAATTTGATCAAAGCTGAGCGTCCTAATTTTACTTTGAGCACGTCAACTAAGAATGCAGAGTACTATTATCGTGCCGAAGTGTTCTTGAGTGAAGGCTCACAAGAGTATGACTTGGTAGGTTACTCCAAAGAGCAAGTGTTGGTCGATATCTTAAATCAGTACGAGCGCCATTTGCAGTATCTACATTTAGAGCGTTAATTAATTTATCAACACGTCCTAAATATTTAAGTAAAAACACTTAAGTAAAAATATGGTAAGAAATAACCCCATAAGTTGAATGCAGCTTGTGGGGTTTGTTTTATGAAAAATAAAATCAGTAGATATAGGGTAAAATATATAAAGATACGTTTCGGATTATCAGTTTCGAAATATCAGCAAAGGATAAGTTTGTGACCACATTAAAGTACATCGCTCATTATTCTGAGCAAGTTCAGACCCAAGCGGCATTGCTGATTAGCGATGGTAAATTAGGCGCATATCTAGAAAAAAAGTATCCCACTCAGCACCAAATAAAAAGTGATAAGGCGCTTTATCAGTATATCAATGAGATAAAGAACCAATATATGCGCAAAGTGGGACAGCTATCGAATGTTAGCTATAGCAGTAAATTAACGGTCCTCAAACATGCGCTAGGTATTCATACCACCCAGTCCCGCATACAGGGCAGTAAGCTAAAATCTCATAACAGCATCACGGTAGCCAGCTTGTTTCAAGAAGCGCCGCCTGAGTTTTTGCGCATGATTGTTGTGCATGAGTTGGCGCATTTTAAAGAGCATGAGCACAACAAAGCGTTTTATCAATTATGCTGTCATATGGAGCCTGAGTATCATCAGTTTGAGCTTGATACGCGGTTGTGGTTGCACTGGCGCGAACTGAGTTGATCGCAGTGCTGTATTCTTTTCTTCTCAAAATGAGGACACGCCACAGATTGTATTTCTTATCATAACTTTCTTATCATAAATAATATTATATATTTTATTAATATATTTTAGTGTATAGTTTAATGACGATGATTTTAATGATTGTTGATAAATGGAGAAGATGATGAAACGGATAGTTGCTACTGCACTTGCTATAAGCGCCGCCTCACTGATGGTTGGCTGTACAGCGACCAATGCCATGTCACAAAAGAGTGACGTCATTCCAGAGAATAAAAAACCGACGCCATCGATGTTGATTAATGTGACATCAGACGATGCTCAAGTGCAGCTCATGTCGATGGTGCTAACTATGCAATCCGCGCTGCAAGGTGCCAATACTCGAGTATTGCTCTGCGGTCCAGCCGGTGATATGGCGCTCCGTGACGCACCCAAAAGTGTGACCACAGCACAACCGCCTAAAAATATGAGCCCACAGGGTTTGATGCAAATGGTTATGAAAAATACCAACACCAAGGTTGAGGTTTGTGCGCTTTATCTACCGGGTAAGGGTATTGACCAATCGGCTCTGATTGACGGCGTGAGTGCTGCTGATCCTGCTGATATCGGGGCGCTAATGGTCGATCAAACCACCAAGATAATGAGCTTTTAGGCAGATAAAAAATAATTAGTAGTTTGATGAATAAAAAGGGTGCGATATCGACTATCGCATCCTTTTTTTGTGTCAGTCATTTTGGCTAGTGGAATTGCGTTATAATCCCAGCTAAGCACTGTTTACCAAGTAATATTCGCCAAGTACTCTTGGCTGAAAAACAAGTACCATAGATCCTAATTCATAAAAGGTTATGAGCAATGATTAATACCAAAATTTATAAAGCAATTTATACTTTAGCTGAAGAGTTATTGGAAGCTGATCGTATAGGCAATCAAGCAGCGTTTGATGGGTTTTATGCTGAATTAGAAGCCATTTGTAACGATAATGAAAATACTGATAAAGACCATCCAGAACAGTGGGAAACATTGGCTGACTTTACTGCAGATTTAGACGAAGCCTTAGTTATTTATGATAAGGCCTTAGCCAAAGCGACTGCGATCAATTCAAAAGACCACATGTCATCGATTGCCTTTTCTATGGCGGTTCTACAGATCGAAATGGGTGAAAAGGATGCGGCTATTCTAAATCTACAGAATGCTAAAATTACGGCTAATAAGATTGAAGATAAAGAGTTTAAGGTTGAGATAGACGAGCTGCTTACCAAGTTGTTGGCTGAATAATCTCAATACTGAATAGCTTCAATTAAGCAGGAATGATTTGTTATGCAAAACCTACCTATTGCAATCATCGGTGGTGGTTTGAGTGGCTTATATGCAGCATTTTTATTAGAGCAACGAGGCATCGATTATATATTGCTTGAGGCGCGTGATAGATTGGGCGGGCGCATCGCTGTTGCGAAATCATCAGTAGATCAGAATGCTAGTAGTCAAAGTGTCGATCATGAAAAATCAAACGATGGCTTTGATTTAGGGCCATCGTGGTTTTGGCCAGAGTATCAGCCGCAGTTGAGCAGTCTTATTGAAACGTTGAATTTACCACGTTTTGCGCAGTTCGAGGACGGCGACATGATGGTTGAACGTGCTGCCAATGAGCTGCCTATCCGTACCCAAGGCTATCAAAGCTCGCCACCGTCTATGCGCCTCGTCGGTGGTATGGCATCGCTCATTGATGCTCTGTATGCGCGTTTAAATCCTACGCGCATTATCACGGGGCAAATTGTAAAACGTGTAATCAAGACTGATCACTATATCTACATAGAGAGCGAATACAGCGCTGAACAGATGACAGCTGGTCAAATAACTACTTATCACGCGCAACATGTGCTCCTTGCGCTACCGCCTCGTTTGGCGGCGAGTAACATCAAGTTTGAACCTGCTTTACCACAGCCGTTGATAACAGAATGGCAAGAGACCGCGACATGGATGGCGCCACATGCCAAATATGTGGCGGTTTATGATTCACCCTTTTGGCGCAATCAAGGATTATCAGGGTCAGCGCGAAGTGCAATAGGGCCACTTACTGAGATTCATGATGCTTCATTGGTAGAGGGCGAAGGTGCATTGTTTGGCTTCTTTGGTGTTCCTGCTCACGTCCGTCAAAGCGTCTCAGAAACAGAGCTAAAAGCCCATTGCCGCGCGCAGTTGGTACGTTTATTTGGCGCACAGGCAGAGACGCCAACGGCTGAATATTTGAAAGACTGGGCGCAAGATTCATTGACCGCGACGCCTGCTGATGCCAGTGGCTCAGGTCAACATGCTGTCGCACCGAACGCCAAGCCAAATAGAGGGGTATGGCAAGACTGCCTAACGGGCAGCGCTAGTGAATGGTCAGAGTCATTCCCCGGTTATATTGCTGGTGCTATTGACGCAGCACATAAGGCAGTACAAGGTTTAGATTTAGGTTTGTCTGATGCGGTATCGTCATCAGCGTCACCATCCAATAGGATAGTTGATGAGTGAGTCTTCAGAACAGCAAGCTTCTCGCAACACCAGCACATGGCTCATCCCTTTTGCTTGCTTGTTAGGCGGAGGAGGTCTGATTGGTATTTCTACCAATTTGGCAAAATATGCTGGTGAGATAGGTATTACACCACTGGCATTTCTCTTTTGGTCCATCACGGGCGCTGCTGCTATTTTATTGATCGTTGCCTTCATACGGCACGAATTACCTCCCTTAAATGCGCGTAGCTTTGAATACTATTTTGTGGCCGCGCTCATCAGTGTTGCAGGTTCTAATTTACTACTGTTTTCTGCTATTCCACATGTGGGTGCAGGTTTCGTCGCGCTCATTATCTCGCTTCCACCATTGCTGACTTATCTTGGCGCAGTGGCACTGAGGATGGAGCGATTTAATATCGTCCGCGCTTTGGGTGTGGCCGCGGCGCTTCTTGGCGCAGGAGTATTGGCAGCGCGTAAGTTTTCGACGCCAGACGCCAGTACTTTTTGGATTTTGATCGCGCTTTGCGGTCCAGTATTATTGGCTATTGGTAATATATATCGCACCTTACGCTGGCCTGATAAAGCGTCGCCTAGTGCACTCGCGCCAGGTATGCTAATCGCGGCGTCGCTGTTGCTGCTGTCATTTAGTGTGTTGCCTAATTTTTCAGTCAAAATGCCGCTAGACTGGTTGCCGCTAGGTTTGATTGGCATACAAGCCGCCGTATTTGCGGGTCAATTCTTATTGTTGTTTTTATTACAAAAAACCGGCGGTCCTGTTTTATTAAGTTTATTAGGCTCGGTTGGTGCAATTGTCGGTGTGCCAGTGGCTATTTTTTTGCAGGGTGAGATGCCGCCAGAAGGGTTGTTTTTGGGTGCTTCATTGATCGCACTAGGCGTTGGTTTGGTAACATGGGGCGGGGTGAAAATGGCGACCACATCGACAGAAAGTATGTAAAGATGATCGTTAGGATATAGCGCTCATAAATACGCTAACCTATAGACTAATGACCCTACTAGAGCATATGTTTGCACTGCAACTATCCAAAAATGTAGCCATGTAAAAATGTAGCCATATCGCTATGTAAAAATGCCACTATGCAACCCTCACAGTGATCATTTTTTATCTAATCCAACCTCACAAAACCTCGTTAGAACGTAAATATTGCCGTTACTGCTAATCTATAATTTATCTACAGCCATTTTAGCAATCAGCATGGCTAGGTATGAGTGTTCAACAGGGCATCATAATTGGTTACGATTATCTCAAATCAGTTTTTGTGAGTAACACAAAAAAGGAGTATAAATATCGTGGTTATTCCTATCATGGATTAGGGCGATGCATGCAGCCAAGCGTTATCGATTGTTAAATAATGTCACGATTGTCATTAGTATTATCGGTGTAGCCATTGCTTTATTAGACAGTGGTTTCACGCTGCCGATGTGGCTACAACAGGTTTTCCATATTTTTTATCTGGCGATTATTTTTTTAGGCTTTGTTGTGACGGCAGGGCGTTACCTCTATAGCAAAAAGCCGCTGACCCTAAATAAAGTCGCGGTCTTTGACTTACTGACCAGTATCGCGATTGTTATCCTATTGGTAGCACATTTCACTGATTTGGTGCGCTCTGGGATGTCGGTCGCTGTTGATGGATTCGTTGCCATCAAAAATGCCGTCTTTGTGACCTTTATTCGTGAAATATCTGACCATGATTTTAATCTCAATCGTACCTTTTTAAACCCTGCGCAGTTTTTTATCTTAAGCTTCCTGTCATTGGTATTGGTCGGTGCATTGCTACTGATGATGCCCAATGCAACGACGCAGCCGCTGTCTTTCATTGATGCGCTCTTTACCGCGACCAGTGCTGTCTGTGTGACTGGTCTCATCGTGGTAGATACGGCGACTTATTTCACAACTTTTGGGCAAGTCATTATCATGGGGCTGATACAGATCGGCGGCTTGGGTATTTTGACCTTTGTGACGTATTTTAGTTATTTCTTTAAGGGCGGTGTCAGTTATGAGACGCAGGCGAGCATCAGTGAGATGTCCTACATGCGCGGCATGGGTGATGTGGTATCGACCCTCAAATCCATCTTATATGTGACATTTGCCGTTGAGGCAGTGGCTGCGGCACTCATTTATATCAGTATTTATGACATACCAGATATGGATTGGTCTGAGCAGTTATTCTTCTCTGTTTTCCATGCAATTTCTGCGTTCTGTAATGCTGGATTTTCTACATTTAGCGCTGGTATGTATGATGACGCGCTACGTTTTAATTACCCATTACAACTGATTATCGCCACGACCTTTATCTTTGGTGGTATGGGTTTTGTCATTGTGGTCAATGTGCTGCGTTATTTGCGTGATCGTGCCGAGCGCCTGATCTATCGCCATGATCAGCGTTATATTTATCGACCGTGGTTGCTCAATATTAATAGCCGCATAACCTTGATTACAACGGGCGCTTTATTGTTGGTAGGTCTCACCGGTGTGATGATATTTGAATATAACAATGTGCTGGCAGACCATCGCAGTTTTTTCGGTAAGCTTGTCACAGGGCTGTTTACTGCTGCCACGCCGCGAACCGCAGGATTTAATACCATCGACATGGGTGAACTCGCGTTTCCCACGATTATGTTGACGATATTTTTGATGTGGATTGGTGCCTCGCCAAACTCGACGGGCGGTGGTATCAAAACCAGTACGTTTGCGATTGCCTTGTTAAATACTTTGAGTTTGGCACGTGGTCAGACCAATGTTGAGGTCTTTAAGCGCCAGATTGCTGACATCTCGATTCGCCGTGCATTTTCTATTATGTGGCTGTCTTTATTGGTCATCGGTATGGGGGTGACGCTCATCAGCTATGATCAACCAGAGCTTGATTTAATCAAGGTAGTTTTTGAGTGTTTTTCAGCTTACAGCACGGTGGGATTAAGTCTGAATTTGACGACAGAATTATCAGATTTTAGCAAAATGGTGGTGTCAGTCATTATGTTTGTTGGGCGCGTCAGCATGTTGACCATCTTTATTGCCCTACTTAAAAATAAACGCCAGCGCAATTATCGCTATCCAACGGAAGAAATCACGATCAATTAAATGGTCGTAAATAAGCCATTTCATCATTAAAAATACTGAAAAAGGTTAATAAGGTTATGAAATATATCATCGTAGGGTTAGGGAACTTTGGCTCATCGCTAGGCATGGCGTTGACCCGTCAGGGGCACGAAGTGATTGCCATTGACAGTAGCATGCAAAAGGTTGAGGCGTATAAGGAAGTCATCTCTCATACCATCTGTATGGATGCCACGGATGAATATACCGTCAATGGGTTACCGATTGTCGACACCGATATCGTTATTGTCGCAATCGGTGAAGACCAAGGCGCAAACGTCATGGCGACGGCATTATTTAAAACCCTAAAAGCAAAACGTTTGATCAGCCGTAGTATCAATCCACTGCACGAAAAAGTGTTGCAAGCTATCGGTGTGGACGACCTTATCCACCCTGAAAAAGAGGCGGCCAATCGCTGGGCCAAACGGTTGTCGCTACGTTATTTCGTCGACTCGTTTGAGCTGAGTGATCATTTCAGTATGGTAGAGATTAGCATTCCCAAGTCGTTGATTGGTCAGACTGTTGATGACTTGCAGTTGGAGCAAAAGTTCAATATTCGATTGCTTAGTACCCTGCGCTATGAGTATTATGAAGACAGCTTTGGTCGTACGCAAAGTAAGCCTAGTATTAAAGGTTTGGCGGCGCCTGAGCAAGTATTGCAAGATAAAGACGTACTGGGCATCTACGGTGCTAACAAGCATATCAACGAGTTTCTGCGTAGTGTCGGTGTAAAAATCAAATAAACATTTGCAACAGCCGTGACCTGAAAAGGCAAAGGGGAAACTTATGAGTAAGCGCACTATATCCGTCTTGTTGCTTGCGACGATGGCATTGTTGTCAGGCTGTGATCAGACGCCGCAAGACCCGAACGTGTTGTATTCAGAAAAACATCAAGACCCCATTCAAGAGCTGGAGATGACAACAGCGGTTGATCGTAGCCAGTTTGCCTATAAACAAACCTTTTATGTGCCCATTTATTCTGACATCTACACCGATAGAGACAATCGTAAAGTCTTGCTATCAGCGACTTTGAGTGTACGCAATACCACGCTAAAAAAATCACTGTATATCAATAAAATTGACTACTATGGCACTGATGGAACCTTTATAAAATCCTATTTAACCAAACCGATTGAGCTTCCAGCAATGGCCACGCTCAATTATATCGTCGAAAAAGAAGAGGATAAAGGCGGATCGGGTGCCAACTTTATCATCGAAGTCGAAGGGATAGACGAGACGGTCAAGCCAGTCATTGAAGCGGTGATGATCGGTAATTTTAGCAATAAAGGCTTTGCATTTAGTACAGAAGGTACGCCAGTGGTGCATTGATTAAGGATAATAAAATCCAAGGAAGGGATATGTCTGCAAGCAAAGAAGAAATTGTCGCCTTTATGGCGTTGGAATTTCCACAAACCAAATGTGTCATCGAGGCAGTCGGTGACAATCGCTCGACCTTATCACACGATATTGGTATCAATGAATTGCGTCCCGGTGGTACGGTCTCTGGACCAGTATTGATGAGCATCGCTGATGTGGCTCTCTATGTGGCGATACTTGGTAAAATAGGTATTGTGCCCTTAACGGTGACGACGAGTTTGACCATTAACTTCCTGCGCAAACCCTCAGCAGAAGCACGTATTATCGCTGAGTGTACGTTGATGAAAGTTGGGCGCACGCTAATCGTTGGCGAGGTTGCGCTTTATTCTGAAGGCTCTCGCGACATGGTGGCGCACGTAGTTGGCACGTATTCCGTACCGCCTCAGCACGTTTAGCTATTTTTAGCCCATTTGTAAAATGAGGACAGGCCCTAAAAAAGCAGTGCTATAAAAATTAATGTCATAAAATTAATGCTGATATGGACTGCTACTGTTTGGTTGCCTCGACCTGAATGTTTAAATGAAGGTTTTTAGTGACGCCAAACCACGCATATTTATTGATATTCCATTTGGTGCGATCAATCATCGCCGTAAAATCCCCACCACAAATATCTTTTTTGAGCGTAGGGTGTAGATAACAGTCAAACTTAGTCGCTGTTAAGCTAATAGGATGGGTTTCGCCATGCAGCGTTAGATGACCGTCTACTTTTGTGACCATTGGGCGTGATTTGTCTTGGCTAAAATACCATTTATTAGAATCAAAACGTGCCAATGGAAAGCGCTGCATATCAAAGAAGCTAGGGCCTATCAAAGTCTGGTTAAATGCTTTATTTCCCGTATTTAGAGAGCTGATCGGAATGACCAAGGAGATATTGCCAGTTTTTAAACTTGAGTCATATTGCAGTTGACCTTGGACATTATAAAAGCCGCCCGCAGTGGCAGGGGATTGGAAGCGTTCAATGGCAAAGCGCACATGGGTGCCAGCAGGATTGATGGTATAACTGGCGGCATGGCTGCTATGTGCAGCGCTTATTATTAATAATGGCAGTGTCAATGCCAATGTCAGTAAAGGGTAGATAGGTGATCTTTGTAGAACAAAAGATAGGATGCTCATAGCTACATTCCTTTGCGGGCTATTGATAAATAAAGAACGTCGTCGACGAGCGCAATCCATGCTGTTACTCAATATTAAGTCAGACAGTCATAACTATTTATACATTACTTATCAAATACTTAGTAGCTTTATTTTTATAAGAATATCATTGTTAATTTGGCTATTATTCAACAGTTAAGATTGGGTTTTCGACGATTTTTGAAAGCTTGCCGCATCAGGTTTTTTGCCATTAGCATTGATACTGTTGGCTTTATTCGCTACTGGATATTTAAAAAATAGCGTTGCAAGTGCGCAGGTTATGGTCAATGACATAAGCATCGATACTAATGTATGACTAAAAAAATGATCACCAAACAGCATTTTATACAGTCCCATCGTCCATCCTACGACCGTGACTATTTCAAATATTCTATAGCGATACTGATGTAGAGTGGGTAAAAATGCCAAGCCATATAGAGAAAATCCTGCACTGGCATGAGCCGCTGGGAAGCACTTGGCAGGCGTATTAGCAACTATATTTTGCCAAATATTTAGATAAGGCAAGTCGCCACCAAACAGTATTAAATGATTGGGGCAACTGACATGAGTGACACCTTTGAGTAGCGCAATCATACTGGGAACGGCAATTAAAACAAGCAGTAGATAACTTATTTCGCGCGTGGATAAAGGCGTGAGCCGTTTATCGTAATTAGCATTTTCTATTGCTAGATTGATGTCTGAATCCTGTTTATGTCTCAGAATTAGAACGCCTATGAGATAAATGCCAAGCAAGATGAGTAGCAATTTAGGCAAGTCATAAAAAATAAAGGCAAAAGGTTGTGTGCCTTTTTCTAGTAGCCAGTGTCCATTAGTGTAAAAAAGCTCGCTAATATGAATGTCTAATTGGCTGTTCTCAAACAACAGTGTCGCTATGATGGTCAAGCATAGGAGTTTAAGCCAGACTCCATTGGCTGAATATGTTTTCAAAATACAACACTCAATAATGCCATCATCCACAAGATAAATAGCAGCAGTAATGCCAAAAATTGTGCCGCAGAGCCAACATCTTTGGCTATCTTTGCCAGTGGATGCTTGGCGGTCGATGTGTGATCGACACAGGCTTCGATGCCAGTGTTAATGAGTTCGACAATTAATGATAAGAAAGAAGCGACGACCAGCAGCATTTTGACGCTGATAGTGAAAGGGCACAATATAATAGCCGTGAATAATATGAGGTTGAGCCAAAATACTTGTCGAAAAGCCGCCTCAAATTTGTAAGCTGCTTTGAAGCCATCCAGAGAGTAACCAGCGGCTTTTATAATGCGGTGAAATCCTGTTTTACCCTTGGCCTCACTGGCATAGCTATGAGGTAGCAGTTGTTTTTTGCCTGTTATTGAGCTTAAAACCCCACGACTGGCCGACTGGTTTTCAAGATTAATAGGATTTGCTTTATTCATATCCAATGCTTCACAGTCTATTAATATCAAGGTATGCGATAAATTTCAATCATTTAACCATGGTCGAATGTCCAACATGCCCTAAGTATAAGCAGGCAGGCATTAAGAAAACGTTAAGCTTTTTTAAAATAGAAATCTGCTCTAATGATAATTGATGATAAAGGTACTGCCACCTAACGGATTGACTTGATGAGTAAGCTGCCAGCCCATATGTGTCATGATGCGCTGTACGATACTGAGTCCCAAGCCTGTACCTTCTGCTGGATAATGGGCGTCAGCTGCTGATGACGATTCTGTATCCAATGAGATGTCTTTATAATGCTGCTCTAGACGCTCAAATCTCTCATATAGCAGCGGCATCATCACCTCAGGAATACCTAGACCAGTATCAGTGACGGTGATTTTTTCAGCATCGATAGTGATGATGACCTCACCCTCATCGGTGTACTGAAACGCATTTTTTATCAAATTACCCAGTGCCATTTTTAGCAGTTCAGGTCGTACGTGTGCGACATACAGCTGTTCTGCGACTATTTTACAGGTGACTGACTTATGGCGAAGCAAGTAATTTAAGCGCTGTACTTCATTTAACGCGATGTCATTGATAGACGTTGGCGGTGCATCCAGTTTTTCAGGAGCACGAGACAGCAATAATAAGGCGCTGATAATCTCCGAGGTTTCTTTGGCGGTCGTACTGATACGAGTGGCAAATGCGCTCAAGTGAGGGTCGTTTTCTAGTTGTGAGGACAATACTTCTGATGCCCCCATGATAATCGTCAAAGGCGTGCGCAGCTCGTGACTGACATCACCAGTAAATAGCTGCTCGCGTTTGAGGTACTGCTCAAGTTTGTGGTTTTTTTCATCGATTGCGCGTGCTAACACGCCAACCTCGGAGGGCAGGTGCGTCAATTCCGTCAAGTTGCGATGATCTGTTTCTACGGCTTGCTTTAAGTCTAATAAAGGCTTAATGATTTGCTTGGAGGACAGCGATGAAAATATCGCTGCAATCAATAAGCTCAAAATGACCGCTACTTTTAGGGCGTTGGCAAATATGTCTTCTAAATGCTCAAATATAGCCAAAACAGGGTAATTCCCCATCACCATTTCAGTGTTTTCTAGGTAGGTTAAAATATAGTTTTCTGTGTCTTTTTTATAATTAAAAAAATGTAACTCTGTCGTCGATTGACCATTGTTAGTGGTGACAGTGACGGGCATCTCTTGTACGGTTTGGGTGGCCAGTTTTTGCAGATTGCTCGGTGCGTTATCGAAGCGATAAATTTTAATACCCGGTTCAGCGCTATAAATAGGCTGATCGCCTTCTTTTTCTTGGCTAAGCTCTAACTGTTGCAATAAGCGAGCTTTGACCAGCTGTTGCTCCATTCTGACTTCTGCATACATGAAAATACTGACGAAAGTGGCACACAGCAATAGGGCAAATAACAAGTAGGAGAGTCGAAACTTATTGGCAATGGAGTCGATATTAAACATGGTATTTACTTCGTTGTGAAAGACGATATGAAAGACAGTGAGAGTCAAATAAGGACATCAGACGATGATTTTTTAGGCTTTATTTGGATCAATAATCTGATAACCGACACCGGGCAACGTGACTATCATGATTTTATCGAACGGCTTATCTACCTGCGCACGGACCCCATGCATGTGAGTACGCAGTGCATCACTGCTTGGTATGTCTTCGCCCCACACCTTTTCTTCCAGCTCGGTTTTGCTAACCACGCGCGGCGCCGCACTCATCAAGGTATGTAGTATTTTGAAGCCTGTTGGTGTGAGTTTTAGCGACTTACCTTCACGTGTAATCGTATGCTCACTATGGTTTAAAGACAACGTGCCAACGGTTAAACCATGCTCAAAATGATCATCCTTATGTCGGCGTATGAGAGCCTTAATACGAGATTCTAATTCCACCAATGAGAAAGGCTTAACCAGATAATCGTCAGCGCCACTATCGAATCCTGCCACTTTATCTAAAATCGTATCGCGAGCGGTCAGCATCAATACTGGCGTTTTGTCATGCAGCTCTTCCCTGAGCTTTTTGCACAGTTTAGTGCCATCCATACCCGGCAGCATGACATCTAACAAGATGACGTCATATCGATTATTCGATGCGAGCGCTAAGCCACTAATGCCATTATGGGCATTGTCTAGCTCAAAGCCTTTCGGCTCAAAAAAAGCATAAATATTGGCGACGATATCGGGATTGTCTTCAATGATGAGTATCTTGTACATGAGTATTATTACCTAAAAAGGCGGAGCGATGATAAAGAATTCAATTAGCCACTTTAAAAAAGGTGGGTGCTGCTTTGGTTTCGTCAGTGGTGATACCAAAAAACTGAAGCAAGGTTGGCGTAATAAAATCATGGGATACAGGCTTATCAATCATGTTAGCTAAGCTACTTTTAGCAATAGTGCTGCTATCAATGCTGTTGCCAGTCGGTGACCAAATAATCACTGGCACATGCTTTTGTGCATTTGGCGCAATAGCGTATGGCAGACCATGCAAGTAAATATTGTTTTCGCCCAAACTTTCCCCATGATCACTAATATATACCATCACCACCTCATAATCTTGCTCATAGGGTTTTAAGGTATCGATCACGCTATTTAAAAAATAATCTGTATAACGAATGGCATTGTCATAACCATTGATAACCGATTGGTTGTCGCATTTTGATAGCTCATTGGTCATACAGACAGGGTTATATGCTGCAAAATCTTTAGGGTAGCGCTTAAAATAGGCGGGTCCATGATTGCCCATTTGATGCAGCAAAATAAGTGTGTCTTTAGGTGTCTCTTTCTGTGAGCTGCCTGACTTAACCAGTTTATCGAAACCATCAAGCATGCCTATGTCTCGACACTCAATATCACAGTCTGGATTGAGCGCGGCTGTTTTATAATCCTCAAAAGTTACGCGGTCAGCCACCCCTTTGGCGCTAGAATTATTGTCTCGCCAAACGACCTTGACGCTTTGCTTGTGTAGCGTATCGAGCACGTTTTCATTATAGCTAGCGCTATCAGGGTCATAATTTTTTCTATTGGCGTAGCTAAACATGCAGGGTACTGAATAGGCGGTGGATGTGCCGCATGACGAGGCGTCTTTAAAGCTGTAGATGTTTGATTGTTTTGAAAGCAAAGGCGTGGTGTTGCGCTCATAACCGTTTAAGCCAATATGGTCAGCGCGAACAGTTTCTCCTACTACAAATACCATCAACTTAGGTTTTACAGCGCGGTTGCTAGTGTTAACAATAATGCTGCGTTTTGCATCTGTGGCATGAGGGATTAGCGTATCGGGACGACGGCTTTCAGCGATATAATCAGTACCCAGTTTGATAACAGAGTAAACAGGGGTAATAGGATTGACATAACTACGGACTATTTTGTGCTGGCGAAAAAAGCTGGCGTATTGGTCACCAAATGGCATCAGACACACCGCTATCAATACGATAGATAATAATAGGGTGACTGATTTTTGAAGGGTTACTTGTTGCCAAGACAATCGCTTTAGACGAATGTTACCAATCATGAAAGCAGGCACTATACCTAGTAAAAACAGGCGAATAAATAGACTGGGCGCCATCAATCCCATGGTTTCTGCTTGATCGGTTTGTAAGCCGTTAATGAGCATATCACGATTAAATATCGTCCCGTAGGCGTCGGTAAAGTAACCACAGATAGCTGCAATCAGCACCATTATGATAAGCACTACTTTTGCCGTTGAGCGATAACACAGCAGTGACAACACCAACCACATCAGCCCAAATAATAAGCCTGTGATGGAAAAAATAAAGCCCGTGTTTGTGCTCAATGGATAAACGCTGAGTACTTGCTCAAAAAAGCCAATATTCGCCGTCGCTACTAAGTACAGAGCAACGGCTATGATCAGATGATTGAGATTGATCTCACGATCATATAGCTTGCTCAGGGAGCGGCTTTTTTTATTAGCTTTGGGCGCATCGATTTTGGCGGCTTGAGATATTGACATACAAGTACTTCTCAACAGGATGGTAAGGAGTGTAATGCCTTACAGTAACAAGTACGCTGTTAAGAAGATGTTAAGGTAGTTAAATTCAATGAGATATTAGGACATATCCACAACCTAAACGATGACACATCCTAATTTAAACCTGTGCGAAAGAGCGTGCCAACGACAACAAAGGCGACAGAAAATAAAGTGACCAATATGATATTGATTGAAAATCCTTTCAGGGTCTGAATAGACAATCTGGGTATTCGATAGAAACGAGCGTGCAGGGCAACCAAAACAGTCATTAGCAATAATAGTAATTTGAGACTAATAAGAATACTAAAATCATTATCAAGTTTAAACCATGCAGCAATGTTGGGTAATAGCTGGTAGGCCATCCAAAGTCCAGTGATTATTTGCAGCACCAAAGCTGGCATCCCAACCCTCTCAAACAGCTGCTCAAACTGCATCAGACCATCAATATTTCGGGATGATAGCGCTTTTGGTAAGACCACCAAGGTCAAAATCAGATGACCACCTGTCCAGACAGTAGAGCCTAACAAGTGTAGTATGAGTATAGATAACAATCCTTAAATGCCACTGACATAGGGCTTTATGTCGATTAACTGAGGTACTTAATCATGAAACGCGCCGCACAATTACAACCATTATCTCGTCAACATCATCTAGGTCTAAATCTATCTCGCCATGCTAAAGAGTGTGCTGATGAACCTAACGCAATTGCCGAGCATTGGCTAAATATCACGTCTTATATTAACGAGATGCAACAGCATTTTCAGATTGAAGACAATCTAATGGCTCATGCCTTACAGCCTCATAGCAGCTCCAAACCTGAGGTGGCATCGATACTAAATACACTTGATGCGCAGCACAAGTCCCTGCATGCACTCATGGCAGAGGTTCAAGATTTGCCGCAATCTCAAAGCAATCACGTCACCGTTGGACAAGTCAAAGAACTCGCCACCTTGCTATACGATCATATTCGTTTTGAAGAACGAGAATTGTTTCCTATCGTTGAGCGCTATCTGACAACAGAAGAATTAGAGGCTATTTATGATGCCAGTCCAGACAGTATCAAACGCTCCGATGAGAACCGCTAGAGCACGTTTTTATCAAAATTTTTTTAATCTATAGCGAGATATCCTGCGTCAGAAAAATACTGTTGTCCAGCAGGCGAGCGCAAATAGTTTGAAAAATCTGTCGCGGCAGTAGTCTCACTAATCACCAACCCGTCTTGCAAAATAGGGGGATAAGTGTCTGGCGCTAACGTATAGAACTGCTCAGGCGTGGCTTTAATCGCTGTCAGTTGTGATTGAGCGACAAAGCCATAATCGACATTACCAGTGTGCGCATATTGAAACGCTTGCCCGATATTTTCAGCTTGAATAATGCGACTTTGCTCAGTGAGCGTGTCAAAGATATTTTGCGTTTGTAGATAGGCTTGTGCCGACTTGCCATAAGGAGCAAGTTCTGGATTGGCAATGGTGATTTTGCTATCAGACTCCGACATTAATAATGCATTTAAAGTAGTAGTATTGAGTCCTTTAAGGGATTTGTTAACACTATAAAGTGCCAGCTGACCTTGGGTATAAGTAAAGGGCTCGTGGGTTGCTTCGTCAGCAGATTTTGCGTTATCTAGTTTTTCTTTGGCAAGCTTGGCAGGAAATTCTTGATTGGCGGATAAAAATATATCGTAAGGTGCGCCAGAGGTAATCTGCGCATATAACTTACCTGAAGAGGCATAAGTCACGTCAATCGCTTGTGCAGGCAAATTCTTATCCATTTTATAACCCGCAATAATCTCAGGCAATACATCTGATAAGTTGGCAGCCGCTGCGATGCGCAGTGTTTGACTTTGCTCAGTGGCATTGTTGGCGTCCGATTGAACAAGCTCAGCGGTTTGCTCTTTGCTACAAGCGGTGAGCGTTAACGCTAAGCAAGCTGATGATATTGTTATTAGTTTAATCATTATTATAAAACCTTCTTATTATTGCTCTCCAGTGTCGCTCACTGTTATTGCTAAAGGTTAGCTATCGCTTTGAGTAGTCATTTGAAGCGCATTATTACCCATTATTACTAAGCCATTTAGAGGAATCATCTTGGTAATATTCTTGCTTCCAAACCGGAATGTCGGCTTTAATAGTATCCAATATCCAGCGACAAGCATCAAAGGCAGGATAGCGATGGGCAGAAACCACGCCAACCCAAATAGCGACATCACCAATCTCTAATGCACCGATACGATGAATGGCAATGGCATGGGTAATCTCAAAGCGCTTTTTGGCTTCTTCGATAATGGCGCGACCTTGATTGATGGCAAGATCTTCGTAGCCATAATAGGTCAAACGATTGACGCTACTGGCATTATTATGATTGCGTACCCGTCCTTCAAAGCAGACAAACGCGCCGCAACTGTCATTATCAAGGGTGCTTTTAAGCCGATTTTCATCAATATCGGTATCTAACAGCGCAAAACCATCACGTTCAGCGATGAGGTACGCCTCATCAATGGTACGTTTAATGCTCATCGATTGACCGTGTACATTGTCTGTCATATACCTTTTCTCTTATTGTTTTTAAGATTCTTAGTGATGCAAATGATAGTGTGGTTTTAACCGCCAGCCACTGGGGTGATAAAAACCACACTATCACCCTCATAAATCTCATCTGTCCACTTGGCAAAATAGTCATTGACAGCCACGCGTAGCTCCGACTGCGGACGACTGAAGCGATGTTTTTGGCGTAGTTGTTCGTACAGTTCGGTCAATGAAGTCGACTGAGGCACAGTGATTGTTTCTTCATGACAATCGGCTTCATCAGCTAAGCTAGCGAAATATAAGACGTTAATATTCATCGTGGTGTCTAGCTTAGAATTTGTATTGCTTTCTACTAAAGTGCTCATAGAAATCTCCATTATTTATTCATTACTAAGCTTTTTGTAAATGATATGCATAAAGCCAATTTAAGCATGTTGATAGTCGGACTTACCGCCCGTTTTTTTCATTAAATGAATATTATCAATCACAATGTCATGCGAGATGGCTTTGGTCATGTCATAAATGGTCAAGCAAGCGACACTGACGGCGGTTAATGCTTCCATTTCTACCCCAGTTTTATGAGTAACTTTAACCGTGGCAGTCACAGTAATGCTATGGTTTGCATCATCGTATGCAAAGCTTAAGCTGATTTTATCTAAGGGCAAAGGATGGCAAAGTGGAATCAAGTCGTGGGTGCGTTTGGCTGCCATGATACCGGCAATATGAGCAGTCTGAGTGATGCTACCTTTTTTGGTCATGCCGTCAGCGGCTTTGATTTGCGTATAAATGTCTGCAGGAAAAACCACTTGTCCGAAAGCACAAGCTTCTCTGGTGCTCGCTGTTTTGCCACTCACATCGACCATGGTGATATCACCGTCGCTGTCTAAATGGGACAAGCCAGATTGATTGTTTTTATTATTGTTGTTCACTTGGTCGCTATTCATTTTTCATTTCTCTCAAATGGTCAGTTTTTCTAAAAGCTAGTTTCACTCCATAAACCTTTTTATAAGTCGTTTAGTTTATAAGTCATTTAAAGCTAAACAGGCATGCTCAAAATCTTTAGGCGTATTGAAATTGGTTAGATACTGCCAGTCTTTTGCGAAAGGGACGGGCTGCACAATTGGCTGAATAAACTTCATTACTTGCCGCTGTCCATCGTCAATATAATCCTTTAAATCAGGCTCAATACTTAAACGATATAAACCTAACAAGGGGTATAGGTGATGTTCATCGGAGAGACAAATGACAGCTTTATCAGGATTTTTCGTCATATAATGTTGCAGTTTTTGCCATAAATCGCTGATAGGAATCAAGCTATCACAGCTAATGACCAGCAGCCAAGATTGCTGCCAGTTTGCCTCTTTCGTTAATGGGGTTGAACTTGCCAAACTCTTTAATGATTGCAGCGCTGCTTCAATCGCTACCAACGCGCCACCTGTTTCAATCGGCTTATCATCATTGCTTGACAGAATCTTGTTAGAAAGACTGTTAGCAGATAGATAATCATTAATATGAAAGACTGGCGATTGTGGGTTTTTCTTAAGCAAATCTGGATTGATGCTAAAACCACGTCCATTATCCGCAATCATAATAGGTAGATCGCTCATCATCGCCGCACTTAATTCAAGCGCTTGTCTAACATGATAATCAAGCAAACACTCGCCTGTCGGGAGTATCAACTCAGCTTTTGGCGATCCCATACGTTTGGATGCGCCGCCCGCCAAAATAACGATACCTGCTAAATGATTGAATCCATCTGCTTTGATTAAGCTATCCGCAACTTCAATCATCAATTAATCATGACCTGGATTGGTGCGCATAAAATGTGGGACAAAATTACAAGGACGCGTGCGGCTATCAAGCTGCTCTTGTAAGATACCTTCCCACGCAGTGCGGCAAGCGCCTGATGAGCCGGGTAAGCAAAAAATACCGGTGCCATTTGCCATGCCAGCCACAGCACGAGATTGGATGGTAGACATGCCGATATCGTCTTTTGAGATTAAGCGGAACATCTCACCAAAACCATCGACCGATTTATCAAATAATACGCTGACCGCCTCTGGCATACTGTCGCGGATATAAAAGCCAGTACCGCCAGTGGTAATAATAGCGTGCACATCTGGGTCGGCAATCCAGCCACTGATAACGGCTCTGATTTTATAAATATCATCAATAATCAGTTGACGATCGGCAAGTTGGTGTCCTGCTGTGGTCAGCTGGTCAACCAAATATTGCCCTGAGGTATCCTCTGCAAGAGTACGACTGTCAGAAACCGTTAAGATGGCGATATTAAGCGGGGTAAAGGGTGCTTGCAGCTTACTCATGAATAATCCTTAATAAATACGCTTGTTATGGAAATAAAAGTTTTTATTATTAATAAGTTAACCACCAATCATCGACAAATTATTCATCATGCCGCTGTTTGATTCGTGAAGGTGATGATGCTCAGGTTTAATCGGCATAAAGCTGTGCAGGGTATTAACGAGTCCTGTGACATCATCGTGTGCTAGATGCTGACGAATATCGTAGTTACCTTGGTCAAACAAGCACAAATGCACCTTGCCTTGACTGCTAACCCGTAAGCGATTGCAGCTGTCACAAAAATGGGCAGCGTAAGGGGCAATCATGCCGATGCGCCCCTGATAATCAGGATGGCTATATTCTATCGCTGGACCATCATTGCTGCCACGTATATGAGTTTGCCAGCCATTTGTTAGTAAATAATTGGTAATAATATCGGACTGTGCATGCTGCGCAAAAAATAAATCGCTATTATCACTGGTCTGCATAAATTCAATAAAGCGATAAGTGACCGCTCTGTTTTTGATGTATTTGATGGCATTCATCAAATTTTCAAAGGCGGTTTCAGCCATTAAAATACTGTTTATTTTTAGCTTAATATCTGTGGTCGCAAGCAAAGTATCCATGTCAGCCAAGAGCTGCGGCAACATATCAAAGCCAGTCATTTTATGGAAGGTTGCGGCATCAAAGCTGTCCATACTGATATTAAGCTGATTCAGCCCAGCGGCTTGCCAGCTGGGCAAGTGCTTACCAAGTTTATACCCATTACTGGTCATGGCAACGGTTTCAATGCCTTCGGTGTTTTTGATGGTTTTAATAATTTCTACCACATCACGGCGTATAGAGGGTTCACCGCCCGTAATCCTGACTTTTTTAGTGCCAACTTCGGCAAATCCGCGGACTAAGGTAGCAATTTCAGTAACGCTAAGCTCGTTTTGTGGTGGTTTGCCTTGATAGCCATCTGGCAGACAATATTCACAGCGAAAATTACAGAAATCAGTAATCGATAGACGCAAATAGGTGAGACGTCGTGCGAAACCATCGGTTAATGGTTGAGAGAGCGTGACCGGAAAATACGTCGACGTGCTAGCAGCTTTCGATGATGAGTCACCATCAAAAATAACGGGTGCAGCGGCAGGCGAATACAATTGCGCATTACCTAGGGTAGGGGCAAGATGGTTCATAGATGATTACCATTAATATTAAGTATAGTGTGTACTTTTAGGCGTTGCCTCAGGTTGTGAGTGGGAAGTTCTATTTAAACACGATTATGACAGCTTGCTAGCAAATAACCATTCACCGTAAGTGACCCAAAAACTACCACTAAAGTAGTAGATGCTACTTGGTTGTGATTTTTAAAATCAACATACGCCCCAAGCAGTTTCTCATGATTCATGGCTAATCAACAGTATAAGAATGATTAACTGTGTAACGCTTTATACCATTGATTCGCCATGCAGCTTTTTAGCTATACCGTTATTAATGATTCAATAATTTGGCTGTTGTTTAGCTATTATTCAGCGATGCAACCAAGGGAAAGGCTGCACTTTTACGGTTTCACCAGCGGCTACATTGCCAGAATCTTGTGCTAGTACAATGAAGCAGTTGGCATGGCTTAGTTGTTTGATACGGTGTGATTGTTGCTTAGTAAAGCTTTCAACTTGGAAATCACCAAGTTCGTTTTGGGACAATATGCCTCTTTGAAAATCCATCCGTCCCGCTGATTTTTTGACATCATTTTTAAGCGTTGCAGTGAGACTTAATTGCATGGGTCGCTCTTGTGGCGCAGCGCCTACCATTTGCCACAAGGCTGGGATCACAAATTGTAGGCTACCAACGATGGTCGATAAGGGATTGCCGGGCAAGCCAAAATATAGCACTGGCTTGGCAAGATTTTTAGTCAGCTCGCCAAAGACAAATGGCTTACCGGGTTTCATCGCCACTTTATAGTGGTTAATCTGCCCAAGCTGCTCAATAACCGTGGTTAAAAAATCATAGTCGCCGACCGATACGCCAGCGGTAGAGATAAGGACGTCGCACTCTTGCATGGCTTGGGTTACGGCGGTGGTGGTTTTATCCAGATCATCAGGGATAATGCCATAATCACGAATAGTCACCGGCAAATCAGCGAGTAAGCTTTTTAGGGTAGGCGTGTTCGAGTTATAGATTTGCGCCAAACTGGTCAGCTCATTGCCAATGGCAACCAGTTCATCACCTGTTGCGAGTACACCAACGGTTAAAGGCTGATAGACCGTCACTTGACCAAAGCCCAAATTAGCCAATAAGCTAATATCAGCAGGATTTAGGCGTTTACCTGTTAATAAAACCGCTTCACCAGCTTCAATTTCTTCGCCTTGTTTACGGATATTGTCATCATGCTTAGCGTCTTGACTGAGGGTAATAGCATAAGGCTGCGATTTATCAATGCGGTCTTTTATGGCGGCAAAGTTGGTATTTTCTTGCATGATGACCGTATCACAGCTATCAGGAACGACAGCACCGGTAAAGATACGCACCCCTTGTCCTGCTGAAATGTCGCCACTATAAGGACTGCCCGCTTGTGATTCACCCACGATATCAATCGTGCTGTCTGCTGAGAGTATGCTGTCTTTAGCGATCGCATAACCATCCATCGCCGATAGATTTTGTCTTGGTATGGCAAAAGGCGAGACAATATCTTCTGCCAATATATGATGACGGCTGTCTAATAAATCGTAGCTTTCGACCACTCTTTTGTGTAGCGGATAGTCGTTAGTATTATAAGCTTCTATGCGCTGCTGTATTTCAGAGATAAGTCCTGCAACCGTAATCATAAACGTCTACTCATTTTATTAATATTGAACTGTGTTATTGATATTGAACGACACATAGCATAAAAAGTGTGCTGTATCACAAGAACCTTTATACCATAGCAGCTACTTTATAACATAAGAATTAAGTGACCGACAGTGGACTGCTTAGCCGCGGAATATATTCTCTTGCTCAAGCGTCATCTCGATACCTTGGATATCAGCCTCATGCGCTAAGGTAAACAAGTAATCGCATAATGATTGGTGAAAGGCTTGTTGGCTCAATTTGTTATGGATCGCAGGGCTGACTTGCTCATAAGTCATCTGTATCCCAGATTCTTTATTGAGCACCTCAACGATGTGAAAACCGTAACGGCTTTCGATAGGGCTTGGCGCAAGTCCTTTATCGAGCTTAAATAATACACCTTCAAATTCTGGTACGGTTTGACCTTTGCTAATCACACCCAGTTCGCCGCCTTGCTCTTTTGAAGGGCAAGCCGAATGCTGGCGTGCTAAATGGATAAATTCTGCATCAGGATTGGCGTTATTTTTGATTTGTTCGATAAACTCGTACGCGGTCTTTTTGAGCTTTAAGCGCTCATCACCATCTTCAGGCGGGCATGCCAATAAAATATGGCGTACGGTCATAATGGGGTCAGTCTTAAAGTCAGTCATATTCTGCTTATAATAGCGCTCACAAGTTGCCATATCTGGCATCGTTGCTTGAACGTTTTTGTCTATTAAAGTAGAGATAGCTTGCTCTTCGTCGTTTTCCCATGCTGCTTCACCAAGGCTTGGCTCATCTAAAACTGCCAATCTCAGTAATTCGCGCACAACCAGCGCTTGCGTCGCTAAAAAGACGGCGTCTTCTTTGTTTTCTGCTGGATGATATTGCAGCTCTTGAGCGATATTCGTTCTATCTATCATCACCCCATTGACCGTCACTGAAGGCAGCTCATCACGGCTAGAGGCAATCAGGTTTTTATGGTTGCTGCGCTCTTCCGCCATCGCTTTTTCGATGAACTCTTGGTCAGAATGCGGTTTTTGCAAATCAGACAAGGTTGGCATTACTCTAAGAATATCATCACCGCGACCAGTAGGAGTGTGATCGGCATGACTGTGATTATCATTATCATGGCTGTGATGATTACCACTGTGCACATGAGCGTTTTGGTTGGTCGCATGGTCGGCTGGATTGTAGGTACTGACAGTCATGGCTTTGCTCCACTAAGGATTCTGGTAATAGAAATTCTAAAATATAGGGCGTGTTGATTTATCGTTAAAGGTAGGGTAAAGAGCAGTATCTAGGTGAGGATAGGGTTAAAAATGCCGTTCCATTTAGATACTGCTCTACTGCTCTACAGCTTTACTGAGAGTTCTTTTGTCTGACAATTTGATAGCGACGCCCGAAATACCAAATTGGCGCACTAATGATATGAATAAGCCGTGTAAACGGAAATATCGCAATCAGGGTGATGCCGAGCGCCATATGCAGCTGATAAATTAAGTCAGTTTGCTCAATGCGCGCTGCTGCCTGCAAAGGTCTTAAGATTGTGATGTCCTGTGCCCATCCTGCCAAATTCATCATGGTATAGCCATCTAAATGCTTCACTGACGTAAAGATGGACAGCAGACCTAAGTTCAGCTGGATAAATAACAGCATCAGTACCAGCTTGTCTGAGAACGATGAGGTGTTTGAGATACGGTCATCGGTAAAGCGTCGCCACATGAGCATGACCAAGCCAAACCAACAAAACACGCCTGCGATACCCCCAACGACCACCGCTAATATCTGCTTATGTCCGGCGCTGATAAATCTGTCATAAAGAAAATGCGGCGTCAACATGCCAAATAAATGACCCAGCAAGACCACGATAATGCCAACGTGGAATAAGTTGCTGGCAAGGCGCATGTTTTTGCTTCTGAGCATTTGCGTCGAGCCTGTCTTCCATGAATACTGAGATAAATCAAAACGTACCCAAGAACCAATAATAGCGATGGTCAATGCCACATACGGATAAACGCCAAAAAGGAAAATTTGTAGCCAGTTTAGGTTGGCTAAAGACTGCACACTAGGATCTGCGATATTCATGTCCTTTCTCCTTATTATGATTTAACCGGTTGGTTGGTTTTAAAATCTACCCAGTGCACTGGAGCATCGACCGCATTTGTAGCAGAGGCATTTTTTATACCAGCTTTTGCTGCAAGATTTTGGGTACTTGTTTGTGACGGGCAGCGCTCTTCTTGTTGCGCATCCAAAAACGTCACCACTTCTTCTTCCCATTCTTTATCTAATGCCTCAAAGCTGTCATCACGCTTTTCTTTACTGATTTTTTCTTGGTACTCTTCAACGATATCGAGCGGTTTACCAGCGATTTGCAATAGCGCATTAAAGCAGCCTTTATACAAGCTACCGCGACCTTCTAATCTGGCGGCAAGCAAAGCGAGGATATGGCTAACATCAGCGATATCCATACGAATTTGAATATCGTCTTCGATAATGGTTGCTTGATACGCTAAAAATTCAAGATACAAAGGCAGATAATCAGGCAGCTCTTTGACACTAATCTCAAAGCCTGCTTCTTGATACTGACCCATCAAATCGACCATCGCTTGACCACGGTCGCGCGACTCGCCATGTACATGCTCAAACAACCATAGTGATAAAGAACGCCCGCGCTCAAACAGACCGTCATAACGCGCTTGCGCCTCAAGAGAGCCGGTATCGATTAAATCTTCAATCAAGTCGATGATTTGCGTGCGTACTTCTGGACTAATCAGTGTTGATTTGGCGACAATTTCGGTGCAATCGGCAAGCGTATCGCCTAAAAACAGCTCATTGCTTGGATAGTCGATAAGTAAGCTTAAGACCTTGAGTAGCTTCAAGTCGGAGTTACCGATAGTTGGTGACTCCATTGATGAAGTAATTGGCTCATGCACTGAAGTGCTGTTATTAAGTTGAGTAGTTTGCATCTTATGACTCCCACTTTTGGACAGTATCGATGAAATCGCGGCGATTGGTTTTGCGTTGTCCAAACATGCTATTGTCCGAATGTCCTGAACAGCCTTCGCCAAAGGTGAATCCGCAACCATTGCGTTCAGCAAAAGCGTCACTCAATGCTTCTTCACGATGCGCCGTTGGAATTACAAAGCGATCTTCGTAGTTGGCGATAGCCAAGTAGCGGTACATCTCTTCCACTTGCAGCTTGGTCAAACCCACATCATCCAAGATACTTTGGACTTCTTGTTTTTCAACCAATTGCATACGCTTGTAGCTACGCATAGCAAGTAGGCGCTTCAATGCTAGACGAACTGGCTCTTCATCGCCTGCGGTAAGCATGTTTGCTAAATAACGCAAAGGAATACGTAAGCTGTCGACATCTGGAATGAGACCATCCATACCGACTTTGCCTGCTTCAGCAGCATTTTGAATCGGTGATAATGGCGGTACATACCAAACCATCGGTAGCGTGCGGTATTCAGGGTGTAGCGGTAGCGCAAGCTTCCAATCCATCGCTAGCTTATAAACTGGTGAGCGCTGCGCTGAATCAATGACCGATTGCGGTACACCGTCTTTTAATGCTTGGGCGATAACAGCAGTGTCATTTTGATCTAAAAATACGTCTAACTGTGCTTGATAAAGGTCTTGCTCGTTAGGTGTGCTTGCTGCTTCAGCGATTTTGTCAGCATCATAAAGCAAGACGCCCAAGTAGCGGATACGACCAACACAGGTTTCTGAACAAACGGTCGGCAAGCCGGCTTCAATACGTGGATAACAGAAGATGCATTTTTCAGATTTCCCCGACTTCCAGTTGTAGTAAATCTTTTTATACGGGCAGCCTGAGATACACATGCGCCAGCCGCGACATTTTTCTTGGTCAATCAAGACAATGCCGTCTTCTTCACGCTTATAAATCGCGCCACTTGGGCATGATGCGACGCAAGTTGGGTTCAAGCAATGCTCGCACAGACGTGGCAAATACATCATAAAGGTGTTTTCGTACTCGCCATAAATTTCCGCTTGAATATTGTCAAAGTTCTTATCTTTGCGACGTTTTTCAAACTCTGAGCCGAGGATTTCTTCCCAGTTAGGACCCCATTCAATCTTTTGCATACGCTTGCCAGTGATGGCTGAGCGCGGGCGGGCGATAGGTTGATGGTTGCTGATAGGCGCAGTATGTAAATGTTGATAATCGAAATCAAACGGCTCGTAATAGTCATCAATCTCAGGCAGGTTAGGGTTAGCAAAGATATTGGCGAGTACTCTGAATTTACCGCCGATACGCGGATTGATAGTGCCATTGGCATTGCGTATCCAACCGCCTTTCCATTTGGTTTGATTTTCCCACTCTTTGGGGTAGCCGATACCGGGTTTTGATTCAACGTTGTTAAACCACGCATACTCCATACCTTCACGGCTGGTCCAGACGTTTTTACAGGTGACTGAGCAGGTGTGACAACCGATACATTTATCAAGGTTAAGCACCATGCCGACTTGCGAACGAATTTTCATGGATCTGTGCTCCAAATAATAGTAAAAAAGCAGCTTTATGTTCTTTCTAGATATCCTGAAATCAGGATATCTTTTCGATAGAAGAAACAGCTTTACCCTTCAATGCTGGTTGGTAATGGGCGCGGTAATTCGTTATCTGGCTTATCTTCTAGCCAGTCGATTTTTGACATTTTACGAATCACGACAAATTCATCACGGTTACAACCAACGGTGCCATAGTAGTTAAAGCCATAAGACTGCTGGGCGTAGCTGCCAATCATATGTGTCGGTTTCAAAATCGTCCGAGTGACCGAGTTATGGATACCGCCACGCGTGCCTGTTTGCTCAGAGCCTGGAATGTTAACCAATTTCTCTTGGGCGTGATACATCATGGTCATGCCTTCTTTCACCCTTTGGCTGACGATGGCACGGGCAGTGATGGCCCCATTAGCATTGAACAGCTCAATCCAGTCGTTATCGACGATGCCGGCTTTTTGCGCATCGACTTCTGACATCCAGACACAAGGTCCACCGCGACTTAGGGTCAGCATCAGCAAGTTTTCAGAGTAGGTACTGTGGATGCCCCATTTTTGGTGCGGTGTTAAGAAGTTCAGTACAATCTCTTTATTGCCATTTGGCTTAGCGTCTTTGAGCAGCTCAGTGGTCTTGGTATCGATAGGTGGACGATACTGCTGCATTTGCTCACCAAACGCCTGCATCCAAGGATGGTCTTGATAAAACTGCTGGCGACCAGTAATCGTACGCCATGGAATCAGCTCATGGACGTTGGTATAACCCGCGTTATAACTGACCTGATCCGACTCAATACCTGACCAAGTCGGGCTTGAGATGATTTTGCGTGGTTGGGCGACGATATCTTTAAAGCGGATTTTTTCGTGCTCGCTAGATTTGGCAAGGTGAGTATGGTCGCGACCGGTGAACTCAGAGAGTGCAGCCCAGCCTTTTACCGCCACATGACCATTGGTTTCAGGTGCGAGCATCAAAATCATTTCAGAAGCATTGATAGCGGTGTTAAGACTTGGTCGACCTTCAGAAATACCGGCATCAGTCACTCTATGATTTAAATCACCGAGCTGTTTGACTTCGGTTTTCATATCCCAGTTCAAGCCTTTTGAGCCGATGCCTAGTTTTTCTAAGGCAGGACCCATAGAAGTGAACTTTTTATTAGTGCTCGGATAGTCACGCTCAACCACTTTAATCATCGGGCAGTTTTTACCCGGTACAGGTTTTTCGCCCGCTGTTTTCCAGTCAGTGCCACCAAATGGTTGTGCCAACTCACCTGGGGTGTCATGTTGCATTGGCAAGGTGACAACGTCAGTTTCAACACCTAAATGACCTTTTGATACTTCAGAGAAGCTCTTGGCAATGCCTTTATAAATTTCCCAATCGGTCTTAGATTCCCACGCAGGGTCAGTCGCGGCGGTTAATGGGGGAATAAATGGATGCATGTCTGAAGTATTCATGTCATCTTTTTCGTACCACGTTGCAGTCGGTAGTACGATGTCAGAATACAAACAGGTAGAAGACATACGGAAATCTAGGGTGACAACCAAGTCTAATTTACCAGTCGGGCCTTTTTCCACCCAATCGACTTCTTTTGGTTGCAGGTGACCTTCTGCATTTTCTTTATTGAGCAATCCATTTTTGGTGCCCAAGAAATAATGCAGCATATATTCGTGACCTTTACCTGATGAGCCCAATAGGTTTGAGCGCCAGATAAACATGTTGCGCGGGAAGTTGGCTGGGTTATCAGGTGATTCACAAGCAAAGCGTAAGCTGCCATCTTCTAGAGAATCGACCACATATTCTTCCACGCCTTTGCCGCTTTCTTTGGCTTTAGCAGCGATGGTCAGTGGATTGCGGTTTAATTGCGGCGCTGAAGGCAACCAGCCTGCGCGTTCTGCTTGAATGTTGTAATCAAGCATATGCTCAGGGAAAAACTTTTTATCGACGAGAGGCGAGAGTATCTCATGGGCAGAAATCGTCTCATGACGCCACTGTGAGCTGTGATTGTAGAAGAAGCTCGTGCCGTTCATATGACGCGGTGGACGATGCCAATCAAGCGCAAAGGCCAATGGCAACCAGCCCGTTTGAGGGCGCAGTTTTTCTTGACCAACATAATGTGCCCAGCCGCCGCCAGATTTACCGATACAGCCACATAGCATGAGCATGTTAATCACGCCGCGATAGTTCATGTCTAGGTGATACCAGTGGTTCATACCCGCGCCGATGATAATCATCGATTTACCATGAGTCTTATGGGCATTCTCTGCGAACTCACGCGCGACTTGAATGACGCGCTCACGGCTCAAACCGGTGATGACTTCTTGCCAAGCAGGCGTGCCCGGTACGGTTGCATCGTCATAGTCATCAGTGACATGCTCGCCGCCAACACCATTATCCACCCCAAGGTTGGCAACGGTTAGATCAAAGACGGTCGCAACGATAGCGGTGCTGCCATCGGCAAGGGTAATTGTTTTACAAGGAACGGTTTTTTGCTGTATTGCTTCGCCCGGTACTGAGGTGAAATGCGGATGATCCACATGACCAAAGTAATCAAAGCCGACTTTGCAAGTCTCATTACTGTCTTTCAAAGTCAATGTTAGGTCAATTTCTGCGCCTGTCGTACCATTTTTTTGCTCAAGGTTCCATTTGCCTTTTTCGCCCCAACGATAACCAATCGAGCCGAGTGGAGAAACCAGCTTGCCATTACTATTTAGACCGATGGTTTTCCATTCAGGATTGTTTTCTTGACCTAAATTATCGATTAAGTCAGAAGCGCGTAGATAGCGACCAGCACGGCGTGCGCCTTCTGCACCTTCTAGCATCACAAGGACTGGTAAATCGGTATAGCGTTTGGCGTAATCTAAGAAATAGTCACTTGGCTGCTTAAGATAAAACTCTTTGATAATGACATGACAGAATGCTTGCGCAACAGCCGCATCAGTACCTTGTTTTGGGTTTAGCCATAAGTCAGTTAACTTAGAAACCTCAGCATAGTCAGGGGTGATAGAGACGGTTTTGGTGCCTTTATAACGGACTTCGGTAAAGAAATGCGCGTCTGGTGTACGCGTTTGCGGAACGTTTGAACCCCATGCAATAATATAATCAGAGTTGTACCAATCGGCTGATTCTGGCACGTCAGTCTGCTCGCCCCAAACCATTGGCGACGCTGGTGGCAGGTCACAATACCAGTCATAGAAGGACAAGCAAACACCGCCGATAAGTGATAAATAGCGACTACCTGCCGCGTAACTGACCATCGACATCGCAGGAATCGGAGAGAAACCAACGATACGGTCAGGACCAAAAGTTTTGGCGGTATAGACATTACTAGCGGCGATGATTTCATTAACTTCCGCCCACGTTGAGCGAATAAAACCGCCTAAACCGCGCTTGGATTTATACTGTTCTGCTTTGATAGGGTCTTGGACAATGCTGCCCCACGCATCGACTGGATCAGGATAATGCGCTTTGGCTTCACGCCATAATTTTAGAAGCGGCTTACGTACTTTAGGATATTTCACACGGTTCGCTGAGTACATGTACCAGCTATAACTTGCGCCACGAGGACAGCCACGCGGTTCGTGGTTCGGTAAGTCTGGACGGGTTTCAGGATAGTCAGTTTGCTGCGTCTCCCATGTGACCAAGCCGTTTTTTACGTAAATTTTCCATGAGCAAGAGCCCGTACAGTTGACCCCATGCGTTGAACGCACGACTTTGTCATACTGCCAACGGCTACGATACACATTCTCCCAGTCACGAGACTCATCGCGCGTCTCACCATGCCCATCGGAGAATTCGCCCTTTTTACGTTTAAAAAAACGGAATTGGTCGAGTAAATGGCTCATTTCGCTATCCTCTGTATTATTGCCTATGGGGTATCTAAAGCTGAATGGCGTGGTAAAAACAACCCTTTGCCCAAGCTGTAAATGTTTTTCGATGGTATTATTTTAAGTAAGCCATCGCCCTCTTGCTATCCGCTAACATGAGCAGAGCACTACCACCTTAGTAGTAGCGGTAAATGATAAAATTTGCTTAAAAAATCGTTAAGTATTTATAAGTTGGGCTTATTTATAAGCAAAATATGGATTGGTAAAAATAAAAAAAGTGCTACTTACGCTGGCAAGTAGCACTATAAAGAGAGATGTTTTTAATTTAAAAATCTGTTTTTAGAGGATGATTTATACAAGGCTGCTTTAGCAAGGAATCTCAGCATTAGGGCGACTGTAATACCACCATGTCAACACTATACAGAGAATATAAAAGACAATTAAAGCGATAAAAGTACCATCAACACCCAGCCCTGAACCAAACATTTTTGGGACAAAGAATGCGCCATAGGCTGCTATCGCTGACGTGAAGCCAACCACTGCTGCTGATTCTTTACGTATCTCGACAAACAACTCCTCTGTACCTGCTTTTTGAGGTTCAAGGCGTTCATGAAAGGTTCTGAAGATAACGGGAATCATGGTAAAGGTAGAGCCGTTACCGATACCCGTGGTAATAAACAGCACCATAAAGGAGATGAAGTATCCGACAAAGCTGCCCTCATGAGTCTCGCTAGGGAGGAAATACATCACCGCCACTACCGCCAATACCATCACAATATAATTCCAACAAGTCACTTTTGCGCCACTGGTTTTATCAGATATCCAGCCACCTAAGGGGCGAAATAGCGCACCAACTAAAGGACCTAAGAAAGCAAACTTAAGCGCATCAATGGCAGGAAATGAGTTTTTAATCAGCATCGGAAACGCGGCGGAAAAACCAATGAAGGAGCCAAAGGTTGCCATATATAGGATACACATGATCCAGTTATGTTTGCGTTTAAAGATGACGGATTGGTCTTTAAAGGAAGCTTTAGCAGTGGCAATATCGTTCATGCCAAACCATGCCAGTGCTGAAAATAGCAGAATAAAGGGTACCCAAATAAAGCCTGCATTTTGTAGATAAAACAGCTGACCGCTTGCAGAGACTTGTGGGTCGCCGCCTAAGCTACCAAAGGCTGCTACCAATATAATCATCGGTACAACGAACTGCATCACCGACACGCCAAGGTTACCCAAACCCGCGTTTAGCCCAAGAGCAGTGCCCTGTTCTGCTTTTGGAAAGAAGAACGAGATATTGGACATGGAGGAGGCAAAGTTACCACCACCGAAGCCACAAAGTAGGGCAATGATGGCAAATATCATAAATGGCGTATCAGGGTTCTGAACCGCAAAGCCCATCCATAATGCTGGAATTAATAGGGATAAGGTAGATATTGCTGTCCAACGTCGCCCACCAAAGATAGGCACCATAAAAGAATAAAAAATTCGCAGCGTTGCCCCTGATAGTCCGGGTAACGCTGCGAGCCAAAACAACTGTCCATCATCAAAATCAAAACCAATCTCTGGCAGACGGACGATGACGGCACTCCATACCATCCATACTGCAAATGCCAATAGCAACGATGGAATGGATATCCATAAATTTCTACGAGCGACTTTTTTGCCGCCTCCTTCCCAAAACTCTTCTACTTCAGGTCGCCAGTCAGTGATGAGCTTACCACCTTTGAAGTTGTAATTATTGCCCATGTTATTCCTCACTTAGTATCAGCTATGCCTAGTTATATTCAGTATTTTTTATCATCAAATGGCTGTCTAAACTTACAATAAACCGTAGCGCTTACTCTTGTTAATATTGATGACAAAGAGCCGCCGTATTGGCTTATGAGCGCTATGAATTACTTGCTCTTTCAAAAAATGATAACTCACGGTACTGTGTTATCCCGATGAAGAGTATTCATACATAGTGGTATACTGATGACTAAAAGGGGTATATTACGGGCAGGTTTATCACTAAGGTTTTGCTTGTCGATGGACGGATAAGTATGCTGTAGTATTTTTTATGCTGTGTATTTTTTGCCTTTGCGACGTTCAATTTTAAGATATCAAATCTTTTGTGCAGAAAGTGTTCGATGGGAGCGCTATTAATCATGTCTAATCTACGACGGCAGTCTTTGTTCCTTCATACTTGGATTGCTATTACGATCATTGCTACTTTGTTTTTGATGTCAGCAATAGGCAGTGGTGCGCTCGCTTGGGTAGCAAAGTCTGATGCTGAGGCGATTAATACCGCAGGCTCGATACGCATGGCAACGTATCGCATTAGCTTTCAGCTCGCGACTGACTTTGCGGATAACCATCCCTTTAGCTCAAGCCTAAATATCAAACAAGATGGCTTAGCTAGTGACAATACGCCGCAGGTAGAAAAGCAAGACAGACTGGATTTCTCCAATAAAAGTGAGTCTGAAAAAATAGACATACTGGTTGAAGACATGGAGAGTCGTCTCAACAAATTACAAGCGTATCAACTGACCAGTGCCAACAGAGATAAGGTCATCAGTGATCAATGGAGCCAGATAAAATCACAATGGTTTCGTGATTTAAAACCAGCATTGTTGGCACAAGACAAGCAAGGTTTTTATAGTGATTCAACCAAGTATATTGACGATGTTAATCGTTTTGTTGGCGCGTTACAGGATCGAAATGAGCAGCGTCAGACATGGCAGCAAAACCTACAAATACTCTCACTGATACTGAGCATGATTATCATGCTGATAGGCGTACGGAGATTACAGAACTCAGTGCTAACGCCTATTCAACAACTCATTAAAGCCAATCGGGCGTTTAAAGAAGGCAAATATGATACGAGAGTGTCTATCAGCGGTTATAGAGAATTTGAAGCGCTTGGCAATTCTTTTAACGGTATGGCCAGTACCATTGAGAGGTATCAGCGCTCACTTGAGAGTGAGGTACAGACAAAGACTCAGCATCTGGTAAAAGCCAACCAAGCCTTATCATTGTTTTATGATTTCTCAAAGCAATTGACCAGTAGTCCTGTGAGCTTACATCGGCTTGATGAATTGATTACTGGCTTTGGGTGTATATTCCCATATTTAGATTTTACGCTGTGTATTCAAAGCAATATTCTAACCAATAAAAACTCTATAGCCCTGCACGATGATAGGATGAAGGAGCTATGTACCAAACTCACTTGTGACAGCTGCTCTATTAAAGAAGACGTTTATACCAAAACGTTTCCGATTATTCATCAAGATATAGAGTTTGGTGAGCTAAAGGTCAGACCAAAATCTGTCTTAATGACCAATAAAGCTTATGCAGAAGATAAGAAAAAAAGCGAGGAAGATTCAACACGTATCAAGGTAGTAGAGGTAGATAGTAGTTATTTGATTGCTAAAAACAATGAATTGATCGTTGTGCTGACCAATCTCGTCAGCACCGCCTTATCGCTACGCAGACAAAGGCAGCAAGACCATCAGCTTATTCTACTTGAAGAGCGCTCGACCATTGCTAGGGAATTGCATGACTCTTTAGCACAGTCATTGTCTTATCTAAAAATACAAGTCAGCGTGCTCGAAAAACATCTGCAACTGTCTACTGATAAAGACAGTGGGCTGGTGGTATTTGATGAGCAAAGTCAAATCAAGGTTGGGCAGCATATCAGTCAAATAAAAATGGGTCTGAACTCTGCTTATCATGAGCTGCGAGACTTATTGACGACTTTTCGCTTGACGATTGATAGCGGCAATTTTGATGAAGCTTTGTATGAGGCGGCTGATGAGTTTGCTGTAAAAGGGCAGTTTGACATAAAGGTCAACAATCAAATCCTATCCTTGAATCTAACGGCAACCGAACAAGTGCATCTCATTCAAATTATAAGGGAGGCGCTGTCGAATATCAGTCGCCATGCCCACGCTAACAGCGTCACTATCGATTTGGTTTATGATGATGAAAGTAATTATGTAGCGATGATGGTCAATGATGACGGCGTTGGCATATCAGGGACTGTCAATCAGACCCAGCATCATGGTCTAATGATTATGAAAGAGCGTGCCTATAAATTAGGCGGTGATTTGATCATATCTAATAATGTACCCGCAGGTACCAGTGTCATCGTCAGGTTTGTACCCAGTTTCTTTACGGATTATATGGCTGAGCAAAACTAAATGAATTGGCCTAGTAAACGCTCTTAACCACTGCATTGTATTTTTTGTAGCATTTTTCAATTTGTGAGTATTTTATGACTACTAAGGTTTATACGTCTGCTTCTCCTGCTCGTCTATTATTGGTTGATGATCATCCTATGCTGCGCCGCGGTGTCGCAGAACTGCTCAGTCTCGAAAGTGATGTCACCGTCGTTGGTGAGGCGAATAACGGACAAGAAGCGTTGGATTTTTTGGCAAACAATCCAGTTGATCTGGTCATTCTAGATCATAAAATGCCAGTGTTGACTGGTATCGAAACCTTAAGAGAAATCAAAGCCAGAAATATTGACGTGGCTACCTTGCTATTTACAGTTTCTGACAGCGGAGAAGACGTACAAGAAGCATTGAAATTAGGGGTGGATGGTTATTTGCTAAAAGACATGGAGCCTGAGTTAATCATCGTCGATATTAGAAAAGTGTTGCGCGGTGAGCTGGTTATTAGTCTCAATTTGGCCTCAATCTTGGCACAAACGTTACGTACACCAAGCATTGAAGATATCGCTGGCAATCTCACCACTAGAGAGTTGCAATTGATTCAAATGATTGCGGAAGGCTTAAGTAATAAAATGATCGCCAACAAACTGGATATTGCAGAATCCACAGTAAAAGTGCATGTTAAGCATATTTTGAACAAAACTGGACTACGTACACGGGTAGAGGCAGCAGTATGGACTGTGAATCATTTATCAAAGTAGTCGTTTGTCAAAATGGTTATTTATCAAAGTAGTTGTTTTTTTAAAATATTACTTTTTAAAATCGCTACTTTTTGAAAGCTTTACTTTTTATAAAAAATTATGGGTCATCTGAATAATCCCTATGACATGTCTAGATAGCTCTCTATATCAGTCAAAAAAAGCCACCGAGCAGTGATGCTGGGTGGCTTTTTTATTTTATAAGCTAATCAAATTAGCCTTCTTCAGCGGCAATTTGACGATCGACCGAGGACATTTTGTATTCGTCACCAAAGGCATCTTCAGGCTCTTTTAACCAGAAGAAACAAAGTACCCAAGCAATAAATGCACCTATCGCAATGATAAAAAAGAACTGATTTGGTTCGACCAAGGTAAATATAAATAGGTAGAACACAGCGCCCACGTTGCCATAAGCCCCCGCCATACCAGAAATTTGACCCGTTAAGCGTCGCTTAATTGAGGGGATAATACCAAAAGTTGCACCTTCTGCCCCTTGCACAAAGACTGAGCATAGAATCGTAAAGACGACCGCGATAAACAATGGCCACTCTGCATTCAGCAATCCCATCAATCCAAAGCCGATACCGATACCGAACATGTATACCAACATCACCAAGCGACGATTGCCAACCTTGTCAGAGATATAGCCGCCAAGTGGTCGCGCCCATAAGTTAACAAAAGCAAAGGTCGATGCGACTAACCCTGCGACGGTAGGGTCGAGCTTCCACGTTGCGGCAAAGAACATCGGTAGCATAGAGACGACCGCCAGCTCTGCGCCAAAGTTAGCAAAGTAGGTGACATTTAGGGCGGCAACAGAGGTAAAGGGGTATTTGTCATCCTCAGGGATACCCGCTTTGAGCATGGGTACATTGACACTGATGGCTTTGTAAATTTGATAAATAACCACCACAGCGATGAGAGTATAAAACCCCCAAGCGCCTGTTTCGCTCAGGAATCCCATGTTTTTGGTACGATAAACCAATACACCTAATACGCCATATAAAGGAATAATAAATAGGCAATATAATAATAGATCCCTCCAACTCGATACCTCTAAAGCACCCGCCTTACGTGCTTTTTTATGGGTATCTTGTGTAGGACCATCGGTGATTAAAAACCAGTAGGCTACCCCGTAAGCGGCCATCAGTAAGCCAGATAATGCAATTGCCCAGCGCCAACCGTCATCACCACCAAAGAACTGTAGCGCAACCGTTGGAATGGTAATCGCTGCGGCAGCTGAACCAAAATTACCCCAGCCGGCATAAAATCCTTCGGCAAAGCCAATGTCTTTTGGCTTAAACCAAAGGGCGGTCATGTGAATGCCAACGACGAACCCTGCGCCCACGATAGACATAAATAGGCGAGCGACGAACAGCTGCATCGCGGAATTACCAAACGCGAAGAACCATGTCGGTATCGCCATGACGACCATCAGTATGGAAAACACGCGACGCGGACCGAAGCGATCCAATGCCATGCCGACTACCACTCGCCCTGGAATGGTCAAAGCAACGTTGGCAATGAGAAATAATTTGATGTGTTCAGAAGTTAAGTAGCTTTCGGCCTCTAGCATAGAAGTGGCTAGTGGCGCCATATTGAACCAGACGTAAAAGGTCAGAAAAAAAGCAATCCACGTATAGTGAAGCGCTCTTATATCACGGCGTTCAACCTCAAGTAGCTCTTTTGCATGCATGACAAGTATTCTCCACCGTCGAACTGGATAGTTTAGATGGAGTTAATGTAGCAATAAGTAAGCTCGCTAACCATTAGGCGAAAGCAGTATGAATGTCATTTCACATACTACTTAATGGGGATTAAAAAGTGGCTTTAATATCCTATATATTGATGGTTAACTAAGATGATATGAGGATAGCAATACATTTAAAAATATGATGCGCTATAGTAATAATAACCATTACTGTGCGTGCTTTTCTTGTTTATTAATAGAATTTTATTCACAAGTACGCTGTTAATAAAAAGGATTGGGATACACCCATCAAATTAGCCAAGGAGTTACCATGAGTGATACTGTCGCCTCAAACCCCGTCATACCCAGCCATTGGAAAATAAAGCGTTCGACCCACTTTTTTACTAAAGATAAAGTCCCAAAAGCCTTGCTGACTCATCACAATACAGCAGAGGGCGTATACGGCCAAATTTGTGTCATGCAAGGCACGGTTACCTTTTACGGCTTTGCTGATGAAGCCGCCACTGAACCTGAAAAAACAATTGTTATTAAAGCAGGGCAGTTCGCGGTCAGTCCGCCTCAATATTGGCACCGCGTAGAATTAAGTGATGATGCCCAATTCAATATTAATTTTTGGACAGAAGCGGATACTGGTAATAAGTCGCTGTTCAATAGCTCAAAGATACACAGCAAGCCTATCGAAAAGTTATTTGATCAGTCGGATGAATCATAAGGGCTATATATATGAATCAGCTATTAAAAACATCCTATTCATAAGCAAAAAAATAAGGCCACGAATGGCCTTATTGTATTAAGAGTTTTGATAGTAAGGATAGTTATTATAGCCAATTTCGGTGCCACCATACATCGTGATAGGATCTGCCTCGTTGAGTGGCCAATGATTGGCGATGCGCTCAGGTAAATCGGGATTAGCAATAAAGGGACGACCAAAAGCAAATAAGTCGCCATAACCTTTAGCTAGCATATGAACCGATTTTTCCGTCGTGTATTTACCCGCATAGATAATACGTCCTGAAAACTCCGCTCTGACCGCTTGATAAAAAGTCTCTGGTAAATCAGGGGCATTGTCCCAGTCAGCTTCTGCAATCGATAAATAAGCGATACCCGCTTGTTCAAGTACTTTAATCGCTTCCATACACGTATGATGTGGATCTGATTCCACTAGCCCTAAATACACGCGAGTTTCATCTGTGCTAGCAAACAGCGGTGCAAAACGTACGCCTAAGCGATCAGCGCCAACCACCTCACTGACGGCAGCCACGATTTCTTTTAAGAAACGCAAGCGATTGGTCAATGAACCGCCATATTGATCATCACGTGTGTTGCTATGCTCAGAGATGAACTGATTCACCAAATAGCCATTGGCACAATGCAGCTCGACGCCATCAAAACCTGCCTCCAATGCATTGCGCGCGGCTGCCGCATACATAGCGACCAGTTCACTAACTTCATCAGTACTGAGTGCGCGTGGCTCACTAGGATCGGCTAACGCGCCTGCACCTGGTGCTGTTTCGATAAATACTTTTACATTGTCAGCAGTGATAGCTGATGGTGCAATTGGCTGAGCGCCTTGTGGTTGTAAGCTGGTATGAGACACGCGACCCACATGCCAAAGCTGAGCGAAAATGATACCACCTGCTGCGTGTACCGATTCAGTGACCTTTTTCCAGCCTTCGATTTGGGCATGCGAATGTATGCCTGGCGTCCACGCATAACCTTGACCCCTTGGCTCAATTTGCGTGCCTTCAGTGACCATAAAACCTGCAGAGGCGCGCTGTGTATAGTAGCTTGCCATTAATTCATTAGGAATATTGTCCGGTTGCGTGCTGCGAGAGCGTGTCAACGGTGGCATGACAATACGGTTTTTTAACGTATATGGTCCAAGTGTGACAGATGCAAATAATGGGCTGGTATCGATATTAGATGGTTCCATAAAACTCTCTTTTAAAACAAATAGATTGGGTTATTGTTTAAACCATTGAGCTTGTTTTGATGCTTTATTACTGCGTAAGTAAGGTTGGCAAGCATAGAGTTTTATGGATACAATCGGAAACAGGATTTTGTTGTTTAAGATACAATTATAAATGGTACATATTATGAATGGAATTAACCGACTTGATATCAAGCAGTTGCGAGTGCTACATGCGTTGCTTGATCTAAAAAATCTCTCACAAGTCGCGCGCAAAATGGGGCTGACACAGCAGGCAATCAGCGAACAATTACGTAAGCTGCGTGATTTGTTTGATGATCGTTTGTTTATTCGTCAAGGCAATAGCATGGTGGCAACCCCCAAAGCGCTATCGATGCAGCAACCCATTAGTCGTATATTAGAGCAGTTAGAAGCACTGTTAGAGCCAGATATGTTTTCGCCGCAGACTTATAAAGGCGTATTTACGATTAGCGCGACCGACTATGCGACGCAGGCATTATTACCGCAGTTGTTTCATATAACACGCCGCGACGCGCCTGATTTGAAGTTAATCGTACGTGATTTTGCCTCAGACAATATCAATCAGCTTATTGCGGCAGGCGAGCTTGATCTGCTGATTACTTTCCCAGAATTTATCCCTGATAACTTGGCTTATGTGACGCTGCTTGAAGAACAACATTTTTGCATTACTGGTTGCGATAATAGTTTTACAACAGAGCCGCTGTCACTGGCGCAAATTGCTGCACACTCGCAGCTGGTGGTGTCACCTTCACGCGCTAACTTACGTGGTTCTCATGATCAGTGGTTTGCAGAAAAAGGTCTTAAACGAAACATTGTTATGTCCGTTCCTAGCTTTTCTGCAGTGCCAGATATCCTCTATACAACCGATATGATTGCATTTTATCCCTCGCGTTTATTGCCAAACAGTCGGGTTAAAGAGCTCAAAGTGGAAGCCCTGCCACCCACATTTAAGGTGATAGCAGCATGGCATCCACGTACCAGTCACAGTGGTATACACCGTTGGCGGATTGAGCAGTTACAGCAGTTATCCAAGTCTGACTAGAGCATGTCCTCATTTCTATCTTCGTTTTTAAAATGAGAGCAGGCCCTAGAGCGTTATCGTTTTTATTTTTCGTCATTAGTTGTACTAAAGCCCTTTTTATCAAAGCTGCTTTTATCAAAACTAACATTACTGATGCCAGACCTACTTATGCCAAAGCCCTTTGATTGCTTCCCATTGCTGAGTAAATATTGAGTCATTGCCGTTGGTGGATTGATTGGCTTTTGGCAGTATGTGCTCGTAATAAGTACCCTTAAGAAGCTTAGTTAATAGACCTTCGCCGATGAAACCTTTACCATCGTTGAGTGTATTCGCGGCTTTTAGTAATTGACGGATATCGTATTGTAATGGGTTAATATCGGGGACTTGTTTTTGCACGTTTAGTAGCTCATAAACTGCGACACGAGCAGTACGAACAGAGCTCTCCATGGTAAATACCACATCATTATGTGTCTCGACGAACTGACCGACTAGACCCATATTGACACAACCATCAGGGACTATCTCAGGACGATCGCCTTTAGCACGAGGCATAAACATCGAGGTGATGTAGGGCATATAAGCCGTTCTGACGATGGTATTGGCCATGATATTCTCTATATCATCGAGGATACCAAGGTGATGACAGAGTTCGCTCAAGATCTCTTTGCCTGTACATTCTGGGATGGGTCTTTTGACATAATTGCCTTCTTTATCCATAAACAAGGCATATAGCCATACGACTAGCGTGTCTTTTGGCTGATCAGGGAAATGCGGTTGACGGTTACAAGTAAAGCTCATCAACCAGTTTGAATCCGTAATCGTAATGATGCCACCGGTCACTGTTTTACCCGTATAAGGATCGTTGACAGACAGCGTTTTGAGCTTATCAATAAAGGCAGACGGCTGGCAGGTCAAAGTCGCCGACATCCAAGCAGATTTATCCACATGCTGATTAAATTTTTCTGGGTGACCAAAGACGGCAGATTGCTTAGCCAGATTATTCCATACTTTCCAACCAGACGATTGCCCCATACTGTCTTTTGTGAAGTCCAGCGTCGGCGCAGTATTATCATCACCACAGCGGGTATCTTCGGTCATGGAGCCAGTCGTCACGATGACGTAATCATTGCTACCCATAGGAATGGTGGTTTGCTCATTCGCTTTCTCCGTGATGATGGCTTTGACCTTTTTGGTGCCTGTTACTTTATCAGCATGCTCAAACTCAATGTCTAAATTGGTAACGAGCGTGTCATACTGAAACTGCACGCCTTTATCTTTTAAATAATTTTGTAGTGGCTTAACAAAGCTATCAAATTGGTTGTATCTTGGGAATACCAGTGCAGACATGTCGTTTAGACCGTCCAATGCATGTAAAAAGCGATGTGTATAAAGCTTAAACTCAAGTAAGCTGTGCCAGTTTTCAAAAGCAAACATGGTTCGCCAAAATGTCCAGAAGTTGCTGCTCAAAAAGCTGTCATCAAAATATTCTTCAATAGTGATATCGTCTAGCTCTTCCTTGGGTTTTAATAGCAAACGAATCAGAGCGAGTTGATTGACTTTACTCAATCCCAGCTGACTGAAGTCTTTTATCTCACCTTGCTTATGGATCAGGCGTGCAATAGAGTAATTGGGATCGGTGTCATTTGCTATGCGATACTCATCCAAGGTGCTATAAGGCGCAGGCATTTCAAGAGCAGGGATATCTTGGAATAAATCCCAAAAGTTTTCGTAAGTGAAATCCATTTCACGACCGCCGCGCACCATATAACCCGTCTCAGGATTGCCGCTACCATCTAAGGAGCCACCTGCCACGTCAAGATGCTCTAAAATAGTAATGTTTTCAGCGGATACTTTGCCATCTCGGATGCAGTAATAAGCACTGGCCAAACCTGCAATACCGCCCCCAACAATATAAACCTTACTGTCCTGATAAGCGTCAGTGGGCGTCCCAATATTGCGCTGATAATTACCAACTTGATCAGGGAAGGGTAAGCGTTTGCCTGGTATGTTTGCTACACGGGTTTTACTGGCATCAGGCTGATGGATAAATGTGTCGTGGTCTACCGGATTATTGGTTTGAGTCTTTATAATTTTCATAGGTTCATCCTTATTTAGTAAGACAGGTATAAAAGGTTATTTGACTAAAATGAAGGGTTTATAGACAGACTATAGGGTATTTTTATTAAACAATAATGACATCGGTTGAAAGTAATATAAGTACTTATTTGCCAAATTATGCGTTATCCATTGGCTAATGGCTGGCTATTTATGATGATTGCTAACCACAATCACCTCTATGCAATTATGTAGGCGCTGTTTCATACGCTCCAGCAACGGCGCAACCTTGATAGCTTTTATTATCATAAGTTAACGTCACCGTAAATTCATTTTAATAGCCATTATCATCGGTACAAATCTGGCTATTTATATTCATGATAATAGGCTTGCCGCTAACGGTACTCACGTATTCCACACCTTCGGCATAGGTCGAACGAGAGACAACGATGGTCGTTGGTTTCAAGAAATCTGCTTCAATGCTGAGTTGGTTGCCATCAATTACTGTGCGCCAACTTTTTTCTGTATTACCAAAAGCGGTGAATGCTGATAACGGTTCTTCGGTGCTGGATGGCTCCAAGCTTAGCTGTTCGTCAGCGTTCTCTTTTGTCGTATTGGTAATGACCGCTGTTGATTCTTTTGCCGTGGTTGGTTGATGACTACTACAAGCCATTAGTGAAAGACTGCTTGCTAAGCACAAAGTACTAAAAAACAAAGGACGCATCGCTTTTCCTTTAATATTTAAAAGAGAAAGACTTTGTGAGCGTCTTTCTTTAGGGTTAGTTGAATAGCTGTATGAGCGAGTGATATCAAGCTTTGAGTGTACAACAGACAAGCATTGCAATCAGTGATAAGTGACGGTGATCCGCGATATTATATAAAATACAAACACACCCTCTATATTAGTATTATTAATATAACATATGTATAAAATTTCACAGTATAGAACAAGATAAACTTGGCAGACTCTATAATCATAGAGATATTGATGACATTAATAGAAAAATTAGATACTGACTTGAATATGAAGAAGCCACTTAAAAAAATAAGTGGCTTTTTTGTGCCTTGCAATGGCTGATAGTACAGCTATGCGCTCAATAAGCTGCATGATGTTATTGATGATAAAAAGAGAGCAGCGCTAAATGAGTACAAGGTTGTATCTACCAACGGCAAGCTAATTTTTGTTAATTAAAAGGTGCTGGTCAACAGATAAGAAAACAAAACTTTTGTCATTATATTGTCATGATGGCATCGTATCCTTAAGCCCACTATAAATGGTGGTTGCGTATCACTGATGTCTTTATTCATTAAGTGATTCATTGATGATGGTAGACGCATCAATATAAGGTTTATCTATGAGTGTTGCTGGTCGGCTTGGTAGTATTTCCACACGCATGCTGATTATTTTAGCATTGGCTTTTTTACTAATTATCCTAATGGTGTATTGGGTTATTGAGACTCAAGCTAAGCCTCGTATACTGGAGATGACTTCAGAGACAGTGGTTGAAACGGGTAACGAAGCCATTAATAGCATTATGGCGAATATCAGCCATGTCGACGGACTGGCAAAGGCAACCAGTGTGAACCGCCCCGACTATATCGGAGAGTGATTTACTTGAGTCAGGCAGCCATGCCTGACAGGATTAAATTATCATAATACCGCTTTTCAAACTCAAAGGGTGACACATAACCAATCGTGCTATGCAGTCGTATTTTATTAAACCAATCCACCCATTCAAGGGTTGCCAGTTCAACATCATTGATACCAGTCCAGTTCTCCTTTAAATAGTCAATTACCTCAGATTTATAGAGTCCATTGACCGTTTCAGCCAGTGCATTATCGTATGAATCACCAGTCGTGCCGACAGAAGCGATGATACCAGAGTCACACATTTTGTCAGTATAGCGAATGGATAAGTACTGAACCCCTCGATCGCTGTGATGAATCACATCTTTGGGATGGTTCCTATCTGCTATCGCCTGATTTAGCGCAGCCATAACCATATCGGTATTCATGCGATTAGATACTTTCCAACCGACAATACTACGGGCAAACACGTCAATAATAAAAGCGGTATATACCCAGCCGCTAGTTGTTTTTATATAGGTGAAGTCAGCTACCCAAAGCTGATTGGGTTGACGTGCATTAAAGTTACGATTGACTAGGTCATCAGCGCGCTTTTGGTCGTCACGGCTGTTGGTGGTAATCTTGCTTTTGCCACGCCAGACACCTTGCATACCATACTGCTTCATTAAACGCTCTACGGTACACCGAGCAACCTTTAACCCGTCAGCTTTCATCTGCTGCCAGACTTTGCGCGCACCGTAACGGCACTTGCTGTCCCGCCAAATACGTTTAATCTCACCGATGTAATAGGCGTCATGCTGACTGCGCAGTGAACGCTTGTGTGGGTTGTCGCTTAAGGCTTGAACACGATAATAAGTTGACGGGGCAATCGGTAGGACTCTACAGATCAGCTCGACCCCATAAAGGTGTTTATTGTCGTCGATGAAGTGAATCATGATTTTAGTCAGCGGTCGAGCTCCGCCTGGGCGAAAAAGCCGCAGCCTTCCTGATGATTTCATTAGCTTGCTTAAGTTCTTTATTCTCGCGTTCAAGCTCTTTGATGCGTTCTTTATCACTTTGCGCTTGCACTGAGGCAGGAATGGTTTGATCGATGTGCTTTTTATGCCATGAGCGCAGGGTTTCAGGCGTGCAGCCAATCTTAGGGGCGATGGCTTGAATCGCTGACCAGGTAGAGGGGTAGTCGCCTGCCGCTTCAATGAGCATGCGAACGGCGCGTTCTTTAATCTCAGGAGTGTAGGTTTGTCTTTTCATTGTCGTATTCTCTCAGAATGTTGAGTCTCCGACAATCCCGGGGCGGTTCAAGTGCGATGGCGGGCGGCTTGCCAAAAGAAGACGGTCTTTATAGAGAAACCTTTGGCAATCTCATGCAACAAACCGATCAACGAATTGTGGGCGGCGGCGTGTGGTTTGATCCAAATATGTACGCTCAAAACCGAGAGCGCCAGTCGTTTGTGTGGGCGCGGGATGACGCAGGCAACATGCAGCCGTTAGAGCAGTATAATCAAGTGCGCCAAACGCCGAATCCTTATTATCGAGAGTGGTGGTACATTCCTGCGATGTACGCACGTCATGACCACTGCGTCTGGAGTCGTGCGTATGTCGATCCGCAAAGCAATCAGCCGATGATGACTTGCGCCAAGGCATTGTATGACAGTCGCAATCAGGCTTTTGATGGGGTGGTGAGTTTTAATCTGCTCTTGGATAATCTCGATGAGGCGATGAAAAAATGGCAAGATAAGCTGGGCGGTTATGTATTCTTAGTGGACTTGGACAATCGATTTTTGACTTTTCCAGATCAGTCGATGGTCACAAAAGCAACTAAGGATAATCCTCAAGGTGAAATGGTAACGGCGCATCAATTGGCCAAGAGTAATCCTAACTTTGCCCCTATTGCAAGTAGCTTAGATAGTATTAATCAGACGCTTATCAATGAGGCCATTACCAAAGATGAAAGTCGTTATACGCTCGCGGCACGTAGTATTTTAAGTACGACCAACTTAAATAAAATCAGTGAGCAAGAGTCCAAATTACTCTCTGCATTATTACTGTTAAATATCGACCAAACGTTTAATTTGGTCGACAGTCATCTAATCGATACCATTGCTGTGCCTAATGATTTGGTATTGCAGCAGCCCGCTACCGCCTTCGTATTTCGTATGCCCTTTACTTATTGGAAAATGGTCATCGTCAAGCCTAATGATGACATGATGAGCGTCGCAAATGCGCTGTCCAATAAACTGATTCAAGCCATGCTGTTGGGTTTTATTCCTATTTTGTTATTGACCGCTTGGGTGTTTCGTCGCTACTTTACACGGCCACTAAAGCATATGGCGCAGGCAGTAGCTGATATGGGTGCGTTGATTGAACAAAAAAAATATCAACAATTAAGCGCGCATAAACTGCCGCACTCAAATGTTAGTGAGATTCAAATCATCAGCGAGCAAACCAATCAATTGATTGACCGCGTCGTCGAAAATGAAGGCGCGCTCGCCGAAATCAATGTTCATTTAGAAAAACAAGTCGCTGCTCGTACTCAAGACTTGCAGCAAGCTATGGATGAATTAAAAGCCTCACAAGTGCATCTAGTGCGCTCTGAAAAAATGGCCACACTGGGCCAAATGGTGGCAGGTGTCGCTCATGAGGTCAACACACCGCTAGGCTATGTGCGTAGTAATATGGAGCTGGTCGGTGATAATCTCGTGCGTTTTGATGAATTGCTACAGCATACCGATCAATTATTGCAGGCGTTAAAAGCGCCAACTATCAATCAAGAGCAAGTCAAGATACTGATAGAAGAGACTTTACAATGCTGTGAAGAGATTAAAGAAGATGAAGTCAGTGAAGATTTGGCAGATTTAATCAAAGATGGACTTTATGGCGTCGACCAAATTGCTGAACTGGTCGTCAGCTTGCGCGACTTTTCTCGACTGGACGAATCCAAAGTAAAAGATGTCGATATCAATGATTGCATCAATACCTCATTGATTATGGCTCGCAATAATTTAAAAACCTTAGACATCAATACCAATCTAGCGGAGCTGCCGCCGATTCAGTGTAATCCTTCACAAATTAACCAAGTATTACTAAACTTATTTAATAATGCCGCGCAAGCCATGCCGCCAGATCATAAAGGAACACTGCTAGTCAGCTCGTCTGTCGATGAGGCGCAGCAATATATCGTTGTACGTATTATAGATAATGGTGTCGGTATCGCAGAGCCTATTTTAACGCATATCTTTGAGCCATTTTTTACCACCAAAAAAGCAGGCGATGGCACAGGGTTAGGATTGGCTATTACGGCACAAATCATCGAACAACATAGTGGACGCATTGAGGTTAGCTCAGTCGTTGGCGCGGGCACGACGTTTACCCTCATGCTACCGATACAGTCTATCGTTCATGAAAAGAAACCTTCGCAAGCCTTATTTGAAAGTTGAGAGACTTCCAACCACTTATTTAAAGAGAGCGTCATGCAAAAACCAAAAATCGCTTTTATTGATGATGAGCCGCGTATATTGCGCAGCTTAAAAATGCATTTTCGCCAGTCACATGACGTATTTATTACTACCGATGCCACTGAGCTAATGGAATATGTCAGCCAGAATGAGGTACAAGTGGTCATCAGCGACCAACGCATGCCAGATAAGCAAGGTACGGAAGTATTGAGTGACATCAAAGCAGCTTCACCAAATACTATTCGTATCTTGTTAACTGGTTATGCGGATCTGAATGCCGTAATGGATTCTGTGAATGAGGGCGAAATTTATCGCTATATCACTAAGCCATGGCAAAATGATGAACTTAAAAAAATCGTTAATAAAGCCACAGAAATTGCTCAGCAAACGCAAGAAATCACAAAAAATATTATGGAAAATGATGCAACTCAAAACCGTGTTAATAGTGGCACGGTTAGCAATCGCAATATATTGGTACTAGACGATGATGAGAGCGTCTATCAACAAATAAAAAGTCATTTTAAGAGCGCTTATACCGTGAGCTGGGCGAGTAACCTTGAAGAGGCCGCAAAGTTATTACAAAAAAAACGCTTTGGTGTCACGATTACAGATTCGACTCTCAATAAAGAAAATATTACGCCCATCGTTTATGCCTTAAAAAATATCCAGCCAGATCTGATGGTTCTGATGCTGACTGAGTTCAAAGACGCTCATATGGTCATTGATTTAATTAACAAGGGTCAGGTGTATCGCTGTCTACCACGTCCGACTAACTTCTCTATCATGAGTATCAGTCTTGATCGGGCTTTTGATCATCACGAAAGATTGGTGCAGCAGCCGATACTGGCAGCTCGTCATCATGTTGAAGAAGTGCCGGAGTCAGAGGCTTTTAACTTTTCTGAAAGACTAAAAGGTTTTTTTGCTAAATTCAGAGGTTGGCGCATTAGTAGATAAAAAAATAGGGCACGCTAAGAATGCCCTATCCATAGTTTAAAATATCATTGCCTCCTATGTACATGAGAGACGTTTTTATTGCTCATGGTTCATTTGCTCATGGTTCATTTGCTCATGGTTCATTTGCTCATGGTTCATTTGCTCATGGTTCATTTGCTCATGGTTCATTTGCTCATGGTTCATTTGCTCGTGATTCATTTGCTCGTGATTCATTTGCTCGTGATTCATTTGCTCGTGATTCATTTGCTCGTGATTCATTTGCTCGTGATTCATTTGCTCGTGATTCATTTGCTCATGGTTCATTTGCTCATGGTTCATTTGCCCGTGTCCACCATGCATATTGGCCATGACCATCGGCACCGCTATGACGGCTAAGCCAGATAGCATCATGATTGCGCCATTCACTTGTCTTAGGCGCAAACGCCCGATTTGATTGCGCATCCAGTTGACCGTTCCGTGCGTGGCGACGAGCATGGGTACGGTTCCTAGACCAAAGACAAACATTAATACGGCACCTGTGAGCGGGTCATGACCGACGACCGCAATAAGTAATGCGCCATAAACGAGACCACAGGGTAAAAACCCCCATAATAAACCTGCCGTCAATGCTCGAGGAAAGGTGTTTAAGGGGAAGACTTTCTGCCGCAAAGGTGATAAAGCTTGCCAAAAATGCATACCAAGACGTTCAAGCTTGTTCAAAAAAGGCAACCCTAGCATGGTTAATCCTACAAATACCAAAACCAACCCTAGTAGAATGCGAGGTGTGCTATTGCCAACCATTAAAGGGGTCAATACCGTAGTGCCAATCACTCCAGCAATTAAGCCCAATAGGGCATAACTGAGTAAGCGCCCCAAATGGTAAGTCGCAATGAGGCCGCGTTTTTTTGCTGGACTGGTTTCTTTTATCGATAGTCCGAATGCGGTGACGATACCGCCACACATACCTAAGCAATGCGGCGAACCAAAAAATCCCATTAAGAATGCTGCAATTAATAGTGCCATAGTCATGAAGATGCTTCCTAAAATATAAGATAAATAAAATCCGTTGAAGGTTTAATCGTTATGTTAGTCAGTTAATGACCTATCTTAATGACACCTAAAACTTATAGTTGACACCCACATACAATGATCGACCCGCGCCAGGGACGGCAGTACCCCAGTTAGAACCGCTACCTATTTCGCCATTCATCGACATGGTTTTGCCTTGACCCATGTATGCGCCCCCTAGAGGTAGGGCATAGTTTTTATCGAATACGTTATCGATACCAGCCTCAATCGCTACCTCTTTAAACTGATAGCCTGTACTGAGATTTAAGAGACCATAACCCGCCGTTTTAATTTCGTTACGAGGGATTGAGATATCATTTTTAGCCGCGATGCCCACCACTTCGATTTGGTTTGTCCAACCGTTATTTTCCCGATTCAGGGCAACACTGCCATTGAATGGCATGATGTTATATAAGTCTGAGCCGCTGTCTTTATTTTTCCCTTTGGTATAGCTTAAGGAGCCTACCATATTCCAGTACCCCCAAGCATTTGCTGCCAGCTGCCGATTGGCTGAGATATCTATGCCATATATCTCAGCATCTTGGTTGGTATAGCGCAGCACATTATATTGATTCGCTGTTTGAGTGCTAGCTGCTGTGTTTGCCATGGGGTTCCACTGTACGGCATCGACATAGTCATCAATTTTTGAATAGTAAGGAGTGGCTTTGACGCCCCAGCTATCATCAGTACCGCGCCAGTCTAAGGTGGCAGATAGGGTGTTGGATTTTTCTGGGCGTAGATTAGGATCACCAAAATAGCCATTGCCGTCACCAACGGTATTATTCATGATGGCCGCCATTTTCCAAGTGGACCAGGTATAGCGTTCATATAAGCTTGGCGTGCGTTCTTTGTGCGACAGACCTAAGGCTAGATTTTTTTGTGAATCAATGTCGTAGCGTGCGAGTGCAGTAATATCAACGTTATTATCAGTGGTTCGGCGGTCACTGGCATTAAAGTTAGCGCTATCTCGCAGCTGATTGGTCATATTGTTTTGACCATCGATTTGATAGCCATGTACTTCATCAGCACTGGTACGTACGTTTTCATAGCGAGCGCCAAGCTGGGTGCTCCAGTCAGGCGAGATGTCTTTTTCCCATTCGCCATAGATACTGATGCGCTGACGTTGACCATTGTTTATATTTTGAAAGTCATTTGGCGACATCATACCGTCGCCAGATGCCGCCCACGTGTCATCGAGCGTGTAGTCTTGATATTCAGCACCTATATTGAGCGTGCCTTGGATGGTTAAATCAATAATACCTTTAAGATTGGCACCGATGGTCTCGCTACTGGTGTACATCGGCATACCTTTGGCATTACCGTACACGAACTGTTTGTCTTCCCCAAAGTTCATATAGTGATCGACATCTTCATGATAGGCCTGTGCTTCTAGCTGCCCCCAATTTAACTCGCTTTTGTAGCGCAAATTAATGCGGTCAAGCTGATTGTCGAGCATGTCCATCCGCTGATTTGGATATAACTCTTTTGGGACGTTTTGCCACAGATAAGTGCCTTGTAGCAGATGATTGCCGTTCTTATAAGCCACATCTACTGACTGATTTTTGCTTTCATAGGCGGTTGAACCAACTTCGTCTTTCGCTAAGGTTTTACCAGCGTTCCCTGTCTCTGTATAAGATTTAAAATCACCACCAGCTTTATAATTATCCGCCTGCGCAAAGCTGCCTTTATAGGTGAGGCTAAGCTGCTCGTTTGCTGCTGTGGTAGATACATTGGCACCATAAGCGTCACCATTACTACGATAAAATGTGCCGATTTCACCTGAGGTTAATATGTCGCTATCCGTTGAAAACATAGGCTCTGCTGTTTCGACAACGATAGTACCGCCAATGCTATTACCACCGACACTCACAGGCGTCACACCTGCATAGACGGTGGTCTTGTCTATAGCGCTTGGCGCAATATAAGACAGGGGTGAGTTCATACTGTTTGGACAGGAGGCGATTGAGTCAACGCCATCCACTAAGATACGCAGACGATTGTCCGCCAAGCCTCTTATCACGGGCAAGTTTGAGATGCCACCGGCACTTTGGACATTTAGACCGGGTATTTTTGTCAGTATAGTGGCCGTATCACTGCTTGCCACTTGTTTGCTGCTAATAAATTTTTGATCAAGGGTGGCGGCTGTTCCAAGTGCATTGGTACTAGAGCGCTTATCCGCTGCTGTCGCATAAACGACGATTTCTGGCAATTGAATATGTGGCTCATCATCAGTAGTAGGCAGGTGCGCCTTTACGGTTGTGGAATCCGCATAAGCGCTACTGATATGCAATAAAGACAAGGCTAAAACACTTAGTTTTAAAATAGGTACAGCATTCATTGATGAAGATGACATCTTTTTTTCCTAGAAATTCGCAAAAATATTTTATGAAATCGGTTATTCAGTTTTTACCAAGAGGCAATGTCAGCCAAGGTAAGCTAAGCCACTTATGGACTTAGACTAGGCACTTACTGAATATTTTCCGATATAAATAGATAGCATTATGAGCACAATATTATGAGCACAGTTTTGAGCGCAATGTTTTAGGCAAACGCATACAAGTGCCTCAATCAGAGCGTCAAATGAGCGCGTTGATTGAGAGCATTGTCACTAATGCTCTAGGGCGTGTCCTCAATTCAATCGATTACTTTCGAAATGGGCTAAAAATGGCTAAATTTTGCCAAACATCATCAAATAGCTTATTAATATCTCGATATTATTTGCGCTACTTTCCTTGTTTGACGGCAATTTATCTCATGTTTATCACCATTTTTAAAATGAGGACACGCCCTAAAAATATTGGACTATAAATGTGGATAATTATGTAGATAGTTATGTGAGTGTGACTGGAGGAGCGCGTGCGAGGGGTCGTAAAAAATTACTAGGAGAGTAGGTATGTGAGCGATACAAAAACGTAACTGAGACAGTAGACAGCTCAATCAAAGCCGAGTCAGTATGTGTAAAAGCGACTGGCAATAGTGCCGCAGACATGGCAGTGCAAAGGTCACAGCCAGTGTATTTTACGGTATCAGGGTTAGATTCAGAGCTTTCAACCTTATCTTTGCTATATAAAGCTTCCTGCGAAGGTGCGGCGTCCACCGTTATGACTGGCTCAACGGTCGCAGGCGATGCTAAAGATAAGGATGCATTATGATGAAGTAAATGACGGGCGGCACTATCAATGGGTATGTTGTGATTCGTTTGCGCAATATCAGTCTGTATTTGCTCATACTGCTTAGCTGCCGATACAATCGGTGCAAGCTCTGCACAGATACCATGACCTAAGTGGGCATTATCATCCCATAGAGGTGTGAGCAACAGCGTGATGTGCATGATCCAAGCAAAACATGCGACCAACATGCCGAACCACATCGTTACCGGTGATGAATATCGTAAAACAAGCTTACGGCGCTTAGTAGACATGATAGGGTCATCGTATTACCAGCATGCTGATGATGCATAGGTAACATTTATAAGTAAGGAGGTGTGCTAACTTGAAACGTCAGTTTAAAGCATTTTAGAAAGAATACATAACAAAATAGACATTATCATTAACAATGCCATTCTAAGACAAGGGGTATGCTCTTTACAAGTCTTGTATAGAGATATATCGGGCATTCTAGAGAAATCGGTCACAGCGTCGTCATGTTTGCTCAGCCTGCTATTTGCCGTACTTTAATTTGTCATATTATACTTTGATGTACGTATATTCATCTTGTACTGAGAAGACTATATGACTGAAGTAGCTAGACGATAACCAAGCAAATGGGAAAGAGCTAATAAAACCCAGCGGAAAAGATAGGCTAATGTAATGCGGAGTGTGATTTTTTGTTTTACGTGACCAATGTTGATGGTGCTAGCGAGAGCCTTTCCTAAAAACTGTGTAACTGCTTATAATCCACTAACCGGAGAATAAGCAATGACTACTCAATCTGACATTAAAAAACTGGCCGAGCAAATGGCTGGTAGCATGAAAAGCTTTGATGATATCAAAGACTTCCAGAAGCAGCTCATGCAGTCGTTTATCGACACTGCCCTTGAAGCTGAGATGGAAGACCATCTTGGCTACCCCAAGCATGAAGAGGCGGATAAGCCAAACAAGCGCAACGGACATACTAGAAAGACCGTCCGCAGTGATAGCGGCGCGCTTGAGATCTCCACCCCAAGAGACCGTGATGGTGACTTTGAACCTGCGTTAGTGCGTAAGCATCAAACCCGTATCAGTGGCCTTGATGATAAAATAATCATGTTTTATGCCAAGGGTCAAACCACCACTGAAATTGTCGAAACCATCAAAGACATCTACGACGTTGATATATCAAGCTCTCTTGTCTCAAGAGTCACGGATAACCTCTTAGATGACATCACCGCATGGCAGAACAGGCCACTGAGCAGCATCTATCCTATCGTCTATTTGGACTGCATCGTCGTGAAGATACGTCAAGACAAGCAGATCATCAACAAGGCTATCTATCTAGCGCTAGGTGTTGCTCTTAACGGTAAAAAAGAGCTGCTTGGTATGTGGTTATCAGAGAATGAGGGCGCTAAGTTCTGGCTGGGCGTTCTCACTGAGCTACAAGACCGCGGAGTACAAGACATCTTAATCGCTTGTGTCGACGGCTTAAAGGGCTTCCCCGATGCTATCAACACCGTTTATCCCAACGCTCAGGTTCAGCTGTGTATCGTGCATATGGTGCGTTACTCCATGAAGTTTGTACCATGGACGGATAAGAAGGCCGTAGCGGCTGATTTAAAGGCCATCTATGGCGCTGATACGCTTGAGATGGCAGAGGCCAATCTTGAGCACTTTGATGAGGTGTGGGGCGAGAAATACCCGCACGTGGTTAAGTCTTGGCGCAATAACTGGGAGGGCTTAACGGTGTTCTTTGGCTACCCTAAAGACATCAGAAAAGCGGTTTATACCACCAATGCGATAGAGTCGCTAAACAGTGTGATTCGGACGGCGGTGAATAAGCGTAAGGTGTTCCCCTCTGATCAGGCTGCATTTAAAGTGGTCTATTTAGCAACTCAGCAGGCATCCAAAAAGTGGTCTATGCCCATTCGTAACTGGACGTCTGCTTTAAATCGCTTTATGATTATGTTTGATGATCGTATTAGTAAGCATTTAATCTAAATGGCAGTTACACAGAATTTGGGATGGTCTCGTGAATGTCGCTGACGCCTTGAGTAATGGCAAGTAATGATAAAATCTTTATATTTTGTTGATTGCTTTTATGAGCGATTTTTCCTACAATGTTATTCCAAAATGCGCCTATAGCTCAACAGGATAGAGCAGTTGCCTCCTAAGCGATCGATCGGGGTTCGAGTCCCTGTAGGCGCACTATCAAACATTGTCAAAAGTAATCAAAAGACCTCA
>NZ_CAJGYX010000004.1:0-333813 GCF_904845955.1 Psychrobacter cibarius | reverse complement strand
TCAAAGTAAAACCCCTTCCGCGAAAGCGGAGGGGGTTTTCTTTTGGCTGTGGGATTTGGGAAAATAGTATAAAATTATACTTAATCTAACTTACTTTTATAATTCACACTCTATAAGTGTATTTCCTATTTGAATTGACGATTTTTTTGTTTAATTGCTATGCAATTTTATGAATATATTTTCTAGTCCTGCCATCAAAATGATTTGACTTATATCATTATAGCTGCTAATTTTAAACTATATTTTTATTACAGGTATGTAAAAGATATATTTAAAACTTGTAAATTATTACATCTGGTATAGATTGGATTATTTACCAGTGATGTATTACTCCTATTTTCACAATTATCAAAAGGAATTGATAATGAAGCTAGCTCCTCTTTTTTCAATTGGTGCCTTAGCGGCTGTTAGTATTTTAGGCTGCTCTAACCAATCTGCTAACACGACTGATGGCTCATCAGCAAACTCTCAAGAAACGACCGTTTTACGCTTCTCCCACTTTTGGCCAGCAACCTCTTCTATTAGCACAGAGGTTTTTGAACCTTGGGCCAAGCAAATAGAGACAGATTCTAATGGTCGCTTAAAAGTAGAGTTGTATCCTTCCGCGGGTCTTGCCAAAGCAGATGTTACGTACGAATCTGCTGCTAAAGGTACGATAGATATCGGCTCACAAGCACATGGTTATACCAGTGGTCGTTTTCCTTTAACTCAAATCACTGAACTTCCTGGTTTATCAAACTCAGCGACTCAAATGGGTTGTATGCTTCAGACTCTTTATGAGGATGGCACGCTTGCTAGTGAGTATGAAGACTCACATCTACTATTTATGTATGGCGCTGGGCCTGGCTCACTGCATACTACGGATAAGTTGATTCGGACTCCTGAAGACATGAAAGGCATGCGCATCCGCCGCCCTTCTGCGGTCGCGGGTGACATTATCGAAAGTGCTGGAGCATCACCAGTAGGATTGCCTGCTAATGATATGTATACCTCGCTACAGCGCGGCGTCGTCGATGGCTTGAGTTTTCCTTGGGAGGCCGTCACAGCGTTCAAAATTGACGAAATCACCAAATATCATACCAACATTCCTTTTTATAGTTCGGCGCTGATGGTTACTATGAATAAGGATAAATATAACAACTTACCCGATGATTTAAAGCAAGTGTTGGATAAAAACTCAGGAATGGCATTGGCTAATAAAGTTGGTGAAGTGTTTGATAAGCATGATCAAATGGCCATTCAAGCTGCTAAAGCTAAAGGCGATGAGATCGTTGAAATTCCTGATCCATTGAATGATCCTGATTGGAAAGGACCACTTGAAAAGGGTACTAAAAAATATCTAAATGATGTCAATGCTTTGGGTTTAGATGCTGATAGTGTCTATGAGAAAGCAAAAGCTGCCAGTGCTGCTTGTAAAGTGGTATAACCCATTGGAGGTGTCACATGGCATTTTTAGTAAAAATCAGTATTCTAATCTCTAGATTATGCCAGTTTATTGGTGGTATCAGTCTTATTATTATTGTCCTCACAACGATGCTCGATGTGACTGCTCGTTATATTTTTAAGCTGACTGGTGGTGAGTTTGGCTTTACCGTTAAAGGCAGTGTAGAGATCGTTTCTTACTTCATGCTCTTTGCTTTACTTGCTGCCTTTGGCGCTTTCGTCGAACGCTCACAAATCATCGTTGATGTCTTTACCCAAAAAATGCCGCAAGCCATTAAAGGTTATATGATGGGCGTCTTTATGATGGGCTTTTTTATCATTGGTATCGTTTTTGCTTGGGGGCTTTATGAGAGTGCTGTTGATGCCATAGAATACGGCAAAGTCACTCAAGATCTTAGATTGTCAATGATGCCCATCTATGCATTTAGTGCATTTTTAAGTCTCTTACTCGCCATTCGCTCATTAATCGAATCCATCAATATCTTTAAAACGGGCGAGTTCTTTGACGCCGAGGAGACAGGCGCATGAGTCCAGAAATTATTGGAGCTATCGGCTTAATCGTCATGATACTGCTTGTTGTCCTACGAGTTCCAGTGGCGCTTGCCATGTTAGGTGTTGGATTGGTTGGTTTTGGCGCAGTGACGGCGCCCAGTGGCGCACTGCAAATGCTCAAAGATATTCCGGTAGATGTGCTAGCCAAATATGACTTTAGTGCGATTCCCTTATTTATTTTAATGGGCGTTTTTGCCACTCATTCAGGTATGGCAGGGAAGTTGTTTGAAGCTACCCGAACTATTTTTGGGGGAGTGAGGGGCAGTTTGGGTATTGCTGGTATAGGATCGTCTGGTATTTTTGCTTCTATTTCAGGCTCATCCTTAGCCACAGCATCCACTATGACCAAAGTTGCGCTGCCACAAATGGAGAAATATGGTTATCAACCAGGTTTTGCCTGTGGTATTTTAGCAGCGGGTGGCACGTTAGGTATTATGATTCCGCCTAGCATTGCGCTACTGGTCTATGCCATCTTAACCCAGCAGTCAGTCGGTGACATGTTCATCGCTGGTTTCTTGCCTGGGATTTTGGGCATGGTGATGTATTCAATCACTGTTATGATTATGGTACGCTGGAAGCCGCATTTAGCGCGTCGCGGTGAGCCTACTTCTTGGAAAGCCAAGCTGCTGTCATTGACGGGACTCATACCATTTAGCTTTATTTTTATTGTGATTATCGCTGGTATTTTCTTTGGGTTATTTACTCCGACAGAAGGAGCGGCAGTCGGTGCTTTTGTTTCTTGGGCTTATGCTTTTGCCAAAGGCATGCGTATAAAAGGTCTAAAGCAATCTTTGATTGAAACGCTTGCATTATCAGCGGTGGTGTTCTTTATGCTGCTGGGTGCAGAAGCCTTGGGTTACTTTATCTCCGTCTCACGCTTGTCTTATACGCTAGCGACTTGGATTGGTACATTAGCAGTCAGCCCGATGATTGTACTGATCTGTATCTTAATCATGTACTTCCTCTTAGGGTTGTTCATGGATGCTTTGGCGATGCTGGTCATTACCATTCCAGTGGTATATCCAATCATTGTGGCGTTAGGGTTTGATCCCGTATGGTTTGGTATCATCGCTGTATTGACAGTAGAGCTTGGACTGATTACGCCGCCGATGGGGATGAATATCTTTGTCATTAAAGCGATGGCACCGCATATTAAGCTGTCTGATATGTTTCGCGGGGTCGCACCGTTCATTGTCTCTGATCTGATTCGACTGGTTATTTTGGTCGCCTTTCCAGCGATATCTTTAGTGCTGCTAACGTAAGCCCTATTGATAAAAGTAAGCTTAGAAAGTCATAGCTTCGTTGCTCATCTACATTGTTCATTAATAGAGCCATATTGTTTCCATAACAATATGGCTTTTTTATGATAATAGAAAAAGTTAGCGTAATAATTCTATGGTTAAATTATTCCACATAAAGTCACATTATGAGACATTTTTTGAGCGGTCATTTTGATTACCTAAAAAGTAGTTTTTATACTAAATGACATTATACGTGGATAACTTTTCTTATCATTCTAAGGGCTTGTGAATGTAGTAAACTGGTTGGCATTTCCGAATAGATAACTTTATAAGTAGAGAAAATCATGGCAGTCGATTTTAGTAATACGCTCATCGTCGCGATTTCTGCAACGGCACTTTTTGATTTAACAGAATCAGAAAATTATTTACTAGAGCTGCTAGAGCAGAGACCTGTAAGCGCCATAAAAGAGTTTCGAGATTATATGACCAAGCGTGAGAACGATGCTCTCAGTATTGGTGCTGGTTATCCATTAATTAAAGCTCTATTAAATCTGAATAATTATTGCAATGATGGCATGCAAGATTTAGAGGTTGAGACACCTTTGGTGGAAGTGGTCATTGTTTCAAAGAGTAGTCCAGATACGGGCATTCAAGTCCTCAATGCCATTCTTGAACATGAGCTGACTATCTCGCGCTCGGCATTTATTTCAGGCAGTTCTGTTGCTCCTTATATTAAAGACTTCAACGTCGATCTATTTTTGACGACCAATCGCGAAGATGCCCAGCAAGTGGCTGATGCCAATATCTGCGCTTGTGCGATACTCGATGCAACCCCTGTCAATACTTATGAGTTAGATACCGATCAGCTACGTATTGCTTTTGATGGTGATGCGGTGCTGTTTGATGATTCAGGTGAACTGCTGTACAAGCAAAAAGGACTGCGTGCTTTTCACGATCGCGAAATACAGATGCGTGATTTACCCATTGAAAAAGGCCCCTATGCTGAACTGTTGATTAAACTATCAAATTTACAGGAACGTCTACCCGCTGGTCTCAAGTATTCTCCCATAAAGATTGCATTGGTGACAGCTCGCAACGCACCCGCTGATCTGCGTGCGATTAAGACATTGCGAGAGTGGGGCGTCAATGTTGATATGGCGTTTTTCTTAGGAGGTTTAGAAAAAACAGCGGTACTTAGAACGTTTGCACCTCATATCCTTTTTGATGATTCTATCAAACATATCGATGCCGCTCGTCGCTTCGTACCCACCGCTTTGGTGCCTTATCACTCAACATCGTTATTACATAGTGACAGTTATTTGATGACTGGCAAAGAGGCTGCATTGTTAGATTTTACACCTGTAACACGCTCCACTGCTACGCTGAGTCATTAAAATATCGCTAAAAACATGAATTAAAACATGAATTAAAACATGAATTAAAACATGAATTAAAACATGAATTAAAACATGAATTAAAACATGAATTAAAACATGAATTAAAACATGAATTAAAAGAGTAGGGCATTATATGAATTGGCAGCAACTGCTTAACTTGATTATGATACGAATAAAGCAGGTTATAGGCTTATATGCTTTTGTATTAATACCGATGTGGGGCATGTTTTTTTTAAATGAAGTGGCATTATTTGGCATGTGGAATATCTTCGGGATTGTGCCTCGTGCCTTAGATGTGGGCAGCATGATTGGAGTATTTGCATCATGGACGATGCATGGCAATTTTTCACATTTGCTTGGTAACACTTTGACGTTGTTACAGATTTTATTTTTGTTTGGATTGTTTGAGAAGAATGCTTATCGAACAGTGATTAAGCTCATTATCGCATCTGGATTGGTCACTTGGATCATTGGCTCGCCATTGTCAATTCATGTTGGCGCATCAGGGCTATGTTTCGCGATGCTCGGCTATATGATAGGCGGTGCTGTATTTGCGCGGCGTTGGGGTTATTTGATTGCCTGTATTGTCATGGGTACTGGCTATTGGTTGACCATCAAGCAAGGATTGATGCCGCAACAAGGTATCTCGTTTGCGGCGCACTTCGGTGGTCTATGCGCTGGATTGCTGTTAGGCGCTAATTCTAAGCATACTTATACCGCAGCTTCTCAGCGCAATTGAATACATGACTATAATATAAGCCGTCTTAAATCCCTTAATAATCAGCTATTTTAGCAGGGTTGTATTTACATATTTATGCGGAGGTTAGCTTTTACCAGTACAAATACTAATGAACAACGGGTCATCTGTTGCCAACTCTCGCCATGCTGTTGTTTGCTTGACATGTTCATCAATCGTTAGCTTACTGTCTTTTTCGGGTATGACATAATCGGCACGCGCAGGAATACGACAGTCTATAACTTGTGGTACTTTCTGCACGCTTCTGCGTCTTTCAAACAGATATAAATTAACCAAATATACATCTGGATTGTCTACCTGCACGCTAGCGTTGGCGGTATCGGCAGCGATAAAACGTAATATTTGCGGTTTGATATAAGACCATGGGCGAAACCACTCGGTGCTTTTTGCTACTTTGACGACTTGCACGCCTGCTGGTAACTTGCTCACTTGCTGACCATACCAGTTATACTCTTGGTGTATTTGAAAGGCAAACATACCAATCGCAGCAAACAAAGGAATAAGCCACTTTGGTGCGCGTTTGCCAGCCAGTTTACTGAGGTGAGTTATAATGAGTGCCAGACCAGCCATGCCAAATGCGGCAGCGATGGTAGCGATAAACTCAAAAAGCATAAAATCTTCCTTAATGCGTTAAGCACTTTTAATTGAGCGCTTTTAACTAGGGCGTGTTCTCATTTTAAAAATGGTCATAAAAATGAGATAAATTGCCGTCAAACAAGGAAAGTAGCGCAAATAATATCGAGATATTGATAAGCTATTAACGATGTTTGGCAAAATTTAGCCATTTTTAGCCCATTTAGAGGGTAATCGATTTAATTGAGAACACGTCCTAAGCATAGTTAATAAAGTATATTCAATAAAGCAAAAATCTAACATTTTTTATAATAAATAAGAGATAAAAAAATCACTCACAAGCAGCTACTGCCTGTGAGTGATATATAGTAACTGAAGATATATTCTCATTTATATACTTAGTGGTCGACTGCACCGCCTGCGCCACGTGGAGAGCGGACACTTTCAACCAACTCTTGAATGTGTAATGGTGGGGGCGCAGTAGCATAAGAGACAGCAAACGCTACGATAAAGTTAAGCAATGCCCCAATCGCACCAAATGATAGTGGTGAGATACCAAACAACCAATACTCTGCCGTATCAGGGAAGTTCGCTGTACCGCTAATGAAGAACCAACCTTTAAAGACAAAGATATAAACAAGGATACTAATCAGACCTGTTAGCATACCAGCGATGGCACCAACATTATTGATCCGTTTAGAGAAAATACCCATCATCAGTGCAGGGAAGAGCGATGCACCAGCGATACCGAATGCTAATGCGACTACCTGTGCGGCAAACCCTGGTGGATTTATTCCTAACCAAGTAGCAACTACAATCGCAACACCCATCGTAATACGCGCAACTCTCAATTCGCCTTTATCAGTAATATTTGGATTAAGGTTTCGTTTAATCAAGTCATGACTGATCGCTGACGAAATAGCCAGTAGTAGGCCTGCTGCTGTTGAGAGCGCTGCTGCCAAACCACCTGCGGCGATAAGACCAATAACCCATGGTGGAAGATTCGCAATTTCTGGGTTAGCTAATACTAAGATATCGGCATTGACATCCAGCTCATTACCCTTCCAGCCCGCTGCGGTAAAGCGTCCATCAAGTTCTAAATCCTGTGCGACACGTGCAGTCTCTACGGCTGCAGTGGCAGCGGCTACATCGCCACCATCCGCTTGTGCAGCAGTTAAGGCAAGCTCAGCGGCACCAAGTCCACTGTCGTTGTACATTTGGATACGACCATCATTATTAAGATCATTATATTTAATGAGACCGGTATCTTCCCATGTCTTCATCCAGTCTGGACGTTGATCATAGTTTATAGGTGCTTCTGCTACCCCTTGTGGATAAATCGTATCAATCAGGTTTAAACGTGCCATTGCACCTACGGCAGGAGCAGTGAAGTATAATAGCGAGATAAATACCAACGTCCAACCAGCTGTCCAACGCGCATCAGCGACTTTAGGTACGGTGAAGAAGCGGATGATAACGTGTGGTAGACCTGCTGTACCGATCATGAGTGATAAGGTAAATAGCACCATATTTAGTTTGTTAGGGACATCAGCAGTATAAGCCGTGAAACCCAAATCAGTAACCACCTGATCTAGCTTGGTTAAGATAGGAACGCCTGCTTCCACATGGTTTGAAAACAAGCCCAAACCTGGAATTGGATTGCCTGTTAACTCAAGTGAGATGAAAACAGCAGGAATGGTATATGCAATCATTAGAACTACATACTGCGCTACCTGCGTATAAGTAATCCCTTTCATACCACCAAGTACAGCATAGAAGAAGACAACAACCGCAGCAATCAGGAGACCAGTCGTGTTTTCAACTTCCAAGAAGCGTGAGAAAGCGACACCGGCACCTGTCATCTGACCGATAACGTATGTGGTTGAGGCGATAATCAAACAAATTACGGCAATCATTGCTGCCGTTTTTGAATAAAAACGGTCGCCGATGAAGTCAGGTACCGTAAACTTACCAAATTTACGTAAATAAGGCGCTAGGAGCATTGCCAGTAGTACATAACCACCTGTCCAACCCATCAAATAAGTTGATGCGCCATAACCGCCAGCGGCAAGAATACCTGCCATCGAAATAAATGACGCAGCACTCATCCAGTCAGCAGCCGTTGCCATACCGTTGACGACAGGATGAACACCGCCGCCTGCTACGTAGAATTCACTCGTTGTGCCAGCACGTGCCCAAATTGCAATACCGAAGTATAGAGCGAAAGATAGACCTACAAAAATAATATTAATCGTAAATTGACTCATGGGGCTATTCCTCGTCTACGCCGTATTGTTTATCTAACTTATTCATACGCCAAGCGTAGAAGAAAATTAAAACGATAAATACCCCAATGGATCCTTGCTGAGCAAACCAAAAGCCCAAGTCGGTACCACCGATTTTAATACCTGCTAAGAGAGGACGTAACAAAATCCCAAACCCGTATGAGCATAGCGCCCAAATAAATAGGCTACCTAAAATGAGACGGACATTGGCACGCCAATAACCGGATGGATCGTTGTGGTTTTCCATAGGACAACTCCTTTTGCCTAACATAAAAACAAGATTACTGATTTGAGCCTGACAAGTTATTTTGCTTTAGCATGTATCACATGATGGAAGACAGTTCGATACGTTGTCTATAAACGGATCATAAAATCAGTTTATAGGCTGATAAAGCAGAATGACCAACCAGTAGTAAGTAACCCAATATTATCGAAAAAAAGGCAGATTTCTATCAGTTAAAACACTGCGAAAAATACTTTTCTGTGGTTCGATTTTGCTAAAAATTACATTGTAAAATATGGCTGTGGGTCGACTATAACCTAAACATCTAACAAGATTTATGGGCTATAGAATGACTGGATTTATAGTATATAGAGATGAGGATTTATGGAGGAGGGTCGGTATTGGTTGACAGTCCTCTGTCTTATTATGCTCATCATCCCTGATGATATTTTCTTAATATTTCAACTTATTATTCATGCCAATAAGTATTGCAAGAAATATTTATGAACTTATTGGGAATATATACAATATTGACTTAATTAACAATAAATAAATTTTATTTACTTTATGTAACTAAATGTTTGCTTTATGGAAACCATGGTCAACTTATGTAAGAGAGACCAGCTAAAAAAACGGCCGTTGCTCAAGGGTTGTGCTAAAACCTTATTTATATTAAGGATTTAGTTTTATAGAGGTATTAGAGCATTATTAGCAATAAAAGTCATTCGTTCTATAAATATAGCCCATACTTTGCTCAATAAATATTATGGCGGTGACTATTTTTTTTGGAATGGTGTTTGTATGAGTACGTTTTAAAATCTATCTGTTGTACCTAGTCTCAAAAGTTTTCCTCAATATTTCATATAAAAAATATTTTTTTGTGTTTTATCGAAATACCTTGCAAAAGTTCGTAATTATTTAATTTTTATAATAGAGGTTTGAAATAGTTAAATAATCTCTAGTCAGTTAAAATGTAGCGACAGGATGTTAGTGATTTACTTTGCCAGTATATTGATCAGATATTTACTGTTTCATCAGTGGGCAGAGGAATTAGTAAGCATTTTAAATATCATTAATCACATCAATCCATAAAATATACTAGCAGTATAAAATGTAAGTGAGAGGATAGCAGTATGGGTGAAGGGATAGCAGGTTGGTTTAATAGCATCGTCAATTATGGTGTCAGTATTATTTGGGGCAACAATGATTGGTTGATTGCGAGTAACCCTTGGTATGGATTACTGATGTTCGTACTGATTGGTGCGGGTTTGTATTTTACCATTGCCACACGTTTTATTCAGTTTCGCCACTTTGGGCATATGTGGCAGCTATTGCGTGTGTCCAATCAAGGGCGTAAAGATGGCGGCATCAGCTCATTTGAGGCGCTGATGACCTCATTGGCAGCGCGGGTCGGTACAGGTAACTTGGCAGGGGTTGCAATCGCGATTTACCTTGGCGGTCCGGGTGCAGTGTTTTGGATGTGGATGACTGCGATCGTCGGTATGTCGACCAGCTTTATCGAATCAACATTAGCACAAGCCTATAAAGTGCCGCACAATGACAATGTTTACCGCGGTGGACCGGCTTATTATATCGAAAAAGGTCTCGGTCAGCGCTGGCTAGCGATATTTTTCTCATTATGCTTATTAGTAGCGTTCGGTTTAGCCTTTAATGGCGTGCAGTCAAATACCATCGCACAAGCGACCAACGAAGCATTTGGGGTTCCAACGTGGATGACAGGTTTGGTATTGGTCGTATTAGTTGCGCCAGTGGTATTCGGTGGTTTGCGCTCGGTTGCTCGTATTGCGGGTAAAATCGTACCCGTTATGGCGATTCTCTATATCTTATTGGCCTTGTTCATTATCGTGACGAATTTTAGTCAATTCCCAGCGGCGATTGTGTTAATTGTTAAATCAGCATTTGGTTTTGAGCAAGCAGCAGGCGGGGTGATTGGTTATGGTATTGCTCAGGCAATGATTAACGGTATCAAGCGTGGTCTGTTTTCAAATGAGGCGGGTATGGGGTCAGCGCCTAATGCGGCGGCAACGGCGAAGAGTCATCCCGATCATCCAGCGGTGCAGGGATTTATGCAAATGTTGGGTGTGTTTATGGATACGCTTGTCATTTGTACGGCAACGGCGTCGATTATTATTTTGGCCGGCGTGGTCGATCCTAGTGTTGAGCAAGAAGGTATTCAGCTGACTCAGTTGGCACTGTCGCAGTATGTGGGTGATATGGGTGTTATCTTCGTTGCGATCGCTATTTTCTTCTTCTCTTTCACCTCTATCATTGCCAATTATAGCTATGGTGAGTCAAATCTTGAATTCATCTCTGGTGCCAAAAATGCCAAAGTCATGATCATGATATTCCGCTTTATGGTACTTGGCATGGTATTTGTGGGTGCTATTGCCAGTCTTCCTGCCATATGGAACTTCGCTGACTTATCAATGGGTCTAATGGCACTCGTTAACTTAGTGGCTATTTTAATCTTGTCACCCGTAGCGCTGCGCATATTGCGTGACTACGAGCGTCAGATTAAAGAAGGTAAAACTGGCGATCAAATCAAGTTTAATCCTGATGACTTTGTGAAGCTTAAAGACGAAGCCAATCGTGATGCATGGACAGATTAATCTCACCTGATTAAAGATAAACTTGTCTCATGTGTCGAAGTTAAAAAAACCGCCCTTATGAATTCATAAGGGCGGTTCTTAATATCAGCGATTGATCCTAATATTGTTTATATTTACATATTAGGATAGTTAGGGCCACCGCCACCTTCTGGCGTTACCCAAGTGATATTCTGTGAAGGATCTTTGATGTCACAAGTTTTACAATGCACACAGTTTTGCGCATTGATGACAAACTTAGCTCCTTCCGCATCTTTTACTATTTCATATACACCAGCTGGGCAGTATAAACGGGCAGGCTCAGCATATAGTGGTAAGTTAATTGAAACAGGTACCGTTGGATCAGTCAGTTTCAAATGTACCGGCTGGTCTTCTGCATGGTTAGTATTAGAGATAAATACCGATGACAGCTTGTCAAATACCAGTTTGCCATCAGGCTTGAGGTAGGTTGGCTGAAAAGCATGATTGGCACGCTCTAACTGATCATAATCTGGCAGGCTGTCATGTAAGGTAAGCGGCATTTTACCTTTTAATAAGTTGTGCTCGATAAAGGTAAAAGCACCGCCCATAAACAGACCCATGCGATGTATTGCAGGCGAGAAGTTGCGTGACTCATAGTTGTCTTGATACAACCATGACTCTTTATACATGGTGGTATAAGCAACCACTTCATCATGCTGACGATCGGCTTGTAGCGCCTCAAAGATGGCTTCGGCGGCTAGCATGCCTGACTTCATCGATGTGTGTGTGCCTTTGATTTTAGCGGGGTTCAAGAATCCAGCATCATCACCGACCAATACACCACCTGGGAAAGTAAATTTCGGTAGAGAGTTTAAGCCACCTTTGGTCAAAGCACGTGCGCCATAAGAGATGCGCTTACCGCCTTCCAATACGTTTTTGATGACGGGATGGGTTTTTAGGCGCTGCATCTCATCGAATGGCGACATATATGGGTTGTGGTAAGACAAGTCAGCGACAAGACCAAAGCTTACTTGGTTGTTTTCATCGAAGTACAACCACCAGCCACCAGTAGAGCCTGTTTCGGTCAAGGGCCAGCCAAGACCGTGCATGACCACGCCTTGCTCGTGTTTCTCAGGGGCTACGTCCCACAGCTCTTTCAGACCGATACCATAATGCTGAGGATCTGAGTCTTTATCAAGATCAAAACGGCTGATTAAGCGCTTACCTAAATGACCACGGCTGCCTTCGGCAAAAATAGTGTATTTAGCAAGTAGCTCATAACCTGGCTCAAAGCTAGGCTTGGCTTCGCCATTGGCAGCCACACCCATATCGCCCGTTAAGACACCACGTACAGAACCGTCATCGTTATATAAAATATCATCTGCAGGGAAGCCTGGGAACATCATGACTTCAAGCTCTTCAGCTTGTACCGCTAACCAGCGCACCACATTGCCCAATGAGACAATATAGTTGCCATTGTTGTGCATCGGTCCTGGAATCAACGAGTCAGGTACTTTAGTAGAGCGTGTGGCTGAGTTTAGATAATAAAAGCGATCTTCGGTCGCTGGCACATTAAGCGGCGCGCCTTTTTCTTTCCAATCTGGTATCAGCTCGTTCAAAGCGCGTGGTTCGATGACAGCACCTGATAAAGTATGCGCACCAAACTCAGAACCTTTTTCGACCACACAAACCATAAACTCATCATTACCAGCAGCGATAGCGAGCTGACGCAGGCGGATAGCAGCAGATAGCCCAGCAGGTCCACCACCAACGATGATAACGTCAAATTCCATGGACTCACGTTCAATCTCAGGCTCTGCCGCGACAGCTTCTACTACTGGCTCTGGCGCTTTGTCGATAGCGACTGTTTCAGCTGGCACTTCTTGGGTCACAACGGCTGACTCTGCTTTATCTAGATTTGCCGTCTCTGTCGCTACTGATGGGTCAGTATTCACAGTGTCACTATCAATGACTGGCTTTTGATTGTCTTGCTCTTGCATACCTACTCCTAAACTTTTAGTGGCTTATCTCAGGGCATCATTAGCTTAACAATTGAATAATAGACTTGCGGCGCTAACATTACTCAGACATATGGCTGCCCGATAAAAACTGTTTTTGCGACATCAATTGACCATGTTACTGTTGAGATCCAGGTGTTTAAGGATATCAACACATCACGTAAAATGTGTCATTAACACAACACCCACTTGACCATTTCAATAAAAAATCGTTACTCATTATAAAAGAAAAGTCCTACAAACACGATACGCATTTATGAGTATCGATGTTAAGGTAAGATTGAACTAATGAGGGTGCTAAGATGATATGTTTTCATCATACCCGAAACTAAAATTTATAGTAATAATAGATTTGCCAAACTTTGAATGCTAAGTAAAGGATTATACGATGAATAACAATAATGAAGACATAATTCAAAACGATGAATCGGCAGCTAAACCGCCAAAAGACGTGCCATCTGAGCTAAGTAATATGGATTCGCTCAGTCAGTATCTAAAGTCTACTGTAGGCAAACGTGAAGGACGTGCCATCCCACCATTGGATACATGGCACCCAAAAGATGTGGCCGATATGGATCTGGTCATAAAGGCAAATGGCGAGTGGTGGCATGAAGGAGGGCAAATGACCAGAGAGTCATTGGTGAGCTTATTTGCGACTATTTTATGGAAAGAAGACAATAATGGTGTCATTGAATATTTTTTGAAGACGCCAGTACAGAAAATCCGTATCCAAGTTGAAGATGCCCCTTTATTAATCAATGACGTCGGTATCGTCAACGAAGGCAATAACCGTTGGTTAGAATTTACCACGACGACTGGCGATGTGGTGCGTTTAGATGATGAGCACACCATCACATTAAAGGCGTATAATCCTACAGACAATGATACGATTGATCAGCAGGCAGTAATGGATATGCAGGTACGTCCTTATATGCCCGTTAGAAATGGTTTGGACGCACTTATTGGGCGTAATACTTTTTATCATTTGACCGAAATTGGCGAATTGACAGAGCAAAATGGTGAGACGATACTGACATTACAAAGTGGCGGAAAATCCTATGAGCTGTCGATGCCAGCCAGTTAACGTAAGGGCTCAAAGCTATGTATCCGTCAAATGATTTACGGCTTAGATATAGTCAATCCTATATAAATCAGATACGAGTGTCAGACTCGCTTAGTCTGCTATTTGTAGTACTTTTGCTTGCCTTCCTTGTATTCAAATTATATTGAACCGACTATAGCGATAAATCACCAGATAATTACTGTAGTATGCTAAACAGCAAACAGCAAACAGCAAACAGCAAACAGCAAACAGCAAACAGCATAAAGATGACGATATGTATATAAAAATGGCAGTAGAGTAGTGATGGATATTACTACATGTAATAGCTTAAATAGGGTGAAAATGTGCTCGGATAGCTTTGATGGCAAACATGTTGAGCATGTCGAGAGTACAACTAATGCTAACGCTGACATCCATAAAACGAATATTGGCACAGTTATAAATAATAAAAAGCGCAATGCGCCAATCGGATTGTTTGACTCTGGTGTCGGTGGACTGTCTGTTTATCTACATTTGGCACAGCATCTGCCTGCCGAGCGTTATGTCTATTATGCAGACACCTTAAATGTGCCTTATGGTAATCGTGATAGCGCTGATATTGAAGCGTTGACTTTGACAGCCGTTGATTGGTTGTATGAGCAGGGCTGCAAGCTCATTGTTATTGCTTGTAATAGCGCCTCAGCTTATGCTTTGGAAACAGCTAGACGGCGTTATCCGCAGCTGCCTATCGTCGGATTAGTCCCGGCGCTAAAGCCCGCCATATCGGCGAGCAAAACTGGTCGCGTGGTCGTTTTAGCGACTAAAGCTACCTTGAATGGCACATTGCTTAATGAGGTCATCGATCACTTTGCTAAACCCAACAATACGGTAGTGACCAAATATTTTGATCCGCAATTGGTACCTTGGGTCGAGGCGGGAATGCCAGAGCAGGATGATACTGCTTTAAGATTACGCCAGCAGCTCACATTATTTGCTCATGATAGTGTTGATCAATTGGTACTAGGCTGTACGCACTACCCATTTTTCAAAACGTTTTTGTTAGATGAGATTGCTCAGCAGCAATTGGCGATGCAGGTCGTTGATTCTGGACAAGCGATTGCTGAGCGAGTTAAGCAGCTATTGGCTGCAAACCAGCTGTCTGCATTGGTTGACAATACCTCAGATGATCATTGCTTAGAAACAACTGACAAAACAAAAGTTGTCACTCAACCGCCATTGATTTTTCATGCGACTAAGTTCGATGATAAACTGGGTACTTTAATAGCGCGTTTGCTTGGCAAAGACGCCATCTTGCAATACTATTCTAAATAGGCGCAGCTAAAGGTGTTTATATCAAACCCGTAATCATAATGTTGATATAATCAAAATAAATTGAGCTTATTTTTATAAGATTATGCTAGGCTGTGCAACACAAGATATTTGTGCTCTATTTTATATCATATTATTCTATGTCATGACCTAAGCTTAGAGGTGATTGTGCCAGACCGTCGCTATCATATTCACATCATATGCGCTGACAATGATCAATTGTTGGTCTTGGACAGCTTGGCGATATTTTTTCAGTCGCGGGCTTTCTTGACCTATGATGTGTCGAGCCAATTGCCAAAAGCATCGCTATATGGTCGACAATGTATCGACTCCTGCGATTATGCACTGATGCTCATTGGAGACAGTTATGGCACCGTGCAAAGGAATGGCGTTAGCCAAATGCATTTGAGCTATTTGAATGCCAAAGCCAAGCTCAAACCGTTAATCATCTTAATCAAAAATCATCATCCAGATGCGAGTATCAGTCGTCAACTGCAAGAATTTATTAAGTCGGTAACTCGGCAGGACAATACGATATATTATTATGATACAGAAACGGATATTGAGCCATTACTTGTACAAGCTTACTATAACGCAGTGACCAATCATCAGGTCGTTGGTGGATGGCTGAGAGCCAATGAAGAAATGATTAAATTTAGCAAGCAAACCGTGGCGGAACGGTTTGCAGATCTATTGTCTACTGACAAAACGTTAAAGGAAAATAGCCCACCTGCTGATGAATTCGTCTCTGATGGTGTGAGTAAGCCCATTATATTGCTAGAAGCTTTTGATATTCATTATAGCGCTCAAGCTTATGCAGGTGGCAACCTAACCGATGTTACCAGACCCTTGACCTTAACATGGCAAGAGATATTGATCGCCTTGATGAAAATACCAGCGACCTTTTCGAGCTATGGCTTGCAAAATGCCATGAATCGCTTGATAGCGTCAAAAGCTGAGCAAGACATCAAAAAAGAGATGCCGAATGTCCATGCCGTCTCGCGCTGCCAAATTTCTCAAGATGATTTGAATCAGCTACAACGTCAGCTAGTGGGTGCAAACTGGATACAGCTCACAACCTATGGCACTCGCGTCTCGCAAGAACTTTGGAAGTTGACCTTTCATGCAAAAAATCTCTTGAACGAAGTCCATCATAACTCCCAATGATTCTTATTTTGCACTAATAATACTTCTGCCTTCCTCATTTCAAAATAGTCAGTAGTCTATCTGCTGCAAATAGCACACGTGTGGCTGTGACTACGTTTTGTAATACAAAGCATACGCGTCAACGGTTGTGAATCCATTTAACACTGGTAATATTGAGACTAATCAGAGATTGATAATAAATACATTATTTATATTAAAATTACTGACGTATATATTGTATACATATAAGTCGAATGTATATAAATCGCATAATAATACTGACTAAGGAGAGCACCTGATGAGTAACGCTAAAAACGATGCATTAAAAAAAGAGCTTGATGGCTTAGAAGAATCTATGCATGCTGCCGAGCAGTTTCATACATTAGAAGAGCAAGTAGCGGACATGAAACGTCGCGGTATCGACCCTAGCCAAGCTTACAAAGACTTGGACAGAAAAGAAGAAGATGCTGATTGGGGTGATGCTACTTGGAAAGAAAATGGAAAATGGGAGCCAAAAACGCCTGCTGATCTAGATGAAAAAGCACGTGAGAACTGGGATGGTGACAATGGTAAACCGAACCCACCACCGATCGTTTAAGTTGACAATTGACTAAAAACTAAAGAATGAACCCCATGAAAAAGCCACGTTATTATAGCGTGGCTTTTTTTATTTGCTTAACCTAAGATACATCCGCAGAATACTAAGAACCTTCGTCAACACGAACGAGCTTCACCACACCGTCGCTACCGATGACACGGCGATAGCGTGTGTTACCAGAGGTAGGTGATTGCGCAGAAGGCTGCGTTGAGTACGTATTAGGAGTACTCGTTTGCTGCTGAATCAGCTGGCCCATACGATCAGCAGAGGCAGGGTTTAAAGGCTGGCTATTCGGCGGCTGTCCGTATTGATTGCCGTATTGCGTACTTTTCGGGGTTATGTTTCCAGCATCTCCAATGATTGCACGGTAGAATTTCTGTCCTGCGCGGCCATCCGCTGGCAAGATACCACGACTAGATTGGTATTGCTGAATCGCGATACGGGTATTGTCGCCAATAATGCCGTCAACACCACCAATATCGTAACCCGCATTCAATAACGCCTGCTGGATATCTTTGGCTTGCTGGCGACTGATACCAGGGTCATCGGTAGGCCATGCCGTGACAAAGTCAGTTTTGCTGCTGTCCTCTTTGGTGATTAAGTCTGATAAATGGGCTATTGCCAACGCATAATTTTCTGACGCATTATAAGAATAAAACGTATCAAAGTTTTTACCGACCAAGAAAGCAGGACCATCTTTGCCAGCGGGTAATAATAGTCCTGCGCTGCTCAAATCGTTAGGCAATGGGCTGCCATTAGCAAGGGTTAAACCTTGATTGCGCCAGTGGCTGATAGACTTCTTGTTTTTACGGTCAGACGCTGCCCAAAATCCACTGGGCAGCTTGACTTCGTAACCCCAAGGCTCGCCCGTGCGATAGCCGCGCTTATCTAAGAAGTTGGCGGTAGAGGCTAGCGCGTCAGGCACACTATTGACCAAATCACGGCGACCATCGCCATCAAAATCGACTGCCAGCTCTAAAAAGGTACTTGGCATAAATTGCGTTTGACCAAAAGCGCCCGCCCATGAGCCGGTCATATCACTTGGCGCGATATCACCGTTTTGGACGATTTTTAGCGCATTAGCGTATTCACCTTGGAAATAGCTCTGACGGCGATCAAAACAAGACAGCGTCGCCAAAGACTCAAACAAAGGTTTTTTGCCTAATGTCTGCCCAAAGTTTGACTCAACGCCCCATACACCTAGTACATGCTCGGCTTTGACGCCATAGCGTGATTCAATTTGACGGAGCGTGTCCGCCCATTGGCGCTTGGCACGGATGCCATCTTCTACACGCTCTTTATCGACCAGTGAAGATAAATAATCCCAAACGTCTTTTTGAAACTCTGGCTGATAATTCAATGACTGAATCACGCTAGGATCAGGCTGGCTAGGGCGATAGTTATTAAAAGTAGAGCCATCAACCCCTCGAAATTTGCTAGAGTTTTTCAAACCGTCTAAGCATTGTTGAAACTCGGCATTAGATAAGTCTGGCGCTGGTGGTTTGGCTGCTTGAGCAGTGCTAGCAAAACTCAGCCCAACAGCAAGGCTAAGTAGCGATAAAGTAGAAACTGGAGTCAAACGCATGAAAATATCCTATAAACGTTGAAATAGTTATTAAAAGAGAAAGCAAAGCAGATTGGTGCAGTTTGGACTTAGAGTAACCAATCTCATTGGTAAAGAAAAGGTATCGAAGTAAGCTGTTACTATAAATTGACGGTGGCGTGAGGTTGAGAGAGGGTTTAAGTGAAATGACTGCTTCAACTAAAGTTGTTTACTCACATTAACAGGTCATATTATTTATCCTAGCGTTGTTATACTATTAATAGAGTTACAAAACCTACAACCATAAATAATGTTACTTTTCAAAATACTGAATTAATCACTTAATCCTTTTAGGAAAAACTATGACAATGAATTTCAATACGACAAATAGCACTTTTCGTCAGTTATTAGGTAATGGTTTACGTTATAGCGTACCTCCTTTTCAGCGTGATTACTCATGGTCAGACCTAGAGTGGGAAGAGCTATGGCAAGATATAGAAGCACTATTTATCGAAGATGCTGAATCTGCACATTATATGGGGTATTTGGTACTGCAAACTACAAATAATAAACAGTTTGATATTATCGATGGTCAGCAGCGATTAACAACACTTAGTATTCTAATACTAGCAGGTCTAAGTTTTTTAAAAGATATGGTAAGTAATAGTGTTGACGCTGACCGCAATGGCCAACGTTTACATCAGTTGAAAAATGACTATATTGGCTATACTGACCCAGTTACTCTGATTGAAACACCAATCCTAAAGCTGAACAGGCACAATGATAAGTATTATCGTAATCACTTAATCACACTGGATAAGCTGCCACAACGTGGATTACATGCTTCTGAACATAGAATTCGTAAAGCTTTTGATTGGTTTAAAAATAAAATTAAGCAGAAGTTTGGGATGGAAACTTCTAGTGGTCAGAATTTTGCACAGTTTCTAGATGATTTAGTAGATAAATTGTTTTTCACAGTTATTACTGTGAACGATGAGCTCAATGCTTTTAAAGTATTTGAGACGCTCAACGCGCGAGGTGTTCGTCTTTCTTCTACTGACCTATTAAAAAATTATTTATTCTCTTTAGCTAGTGCTGACGAATTGCATGATACTCAAATAAAACACTTAGAAGAGCGGTGGGAAAGCATTGTTACGTTATTAGGAAACGAGAGTTTTCCTGAATTCTTAAGAGTCTATTGGAATAGTAGACATAAACTCATACGCAAAACAGATTTATTCAAAACGATTCGTAAACATATTAAAAGTAAAGAGGACGCGTTTAAGCTGGTTAAAGAAATTGAGTTGTCGGCTGACGCTTATACTGCCTTAAAGGATATACAAGATGTTCGATGGTCGGAAGAATCAAAGTATTTGAAACAATTAAGTATGTACAGGGTTAAACAACCTTTCTCGGTACTACTTGCAAGCTATGAAAATTTTTTTGAAAGTGATAGAAAAGGATTTTTATCAATCGTACGTGCGATAAGCATATTGTCATTCCGTTATAATGTAATTTGCAATAATCCACCTAATGAACAAGAGCGATTTTACAACAAAATAGCAGTAAGAATTGAATGCAAAGAGTTAAGCTCTGCAAGCTTAGTAATTAAAGCGTTAGATGAAATCTATCCAAAAGATGAGGTTTTTAAAAGTGCATTTGCGGCCAAGCAACTAAAAACTACAGACAATCGCAATAAAAAAATTGTTCGTCACATTCTATGTGAAATTGAAAAAAATGTTAGTGGAGTTGGTAGAGATGAAAATGATGATAAATTTAATATCGAACATATCTTACCTGAGAATCCCGATGACTCTTGGGAGGATATTGACGATACTAAGATTGACTCGATGACTTATCGATTAGGTAATATGACTCTGCTGGAAACTAGTAATAATCGTGAGGCATCCAATAAGTCATATCAAGAAAAATTAATGATTTATTCTAGAAGTAGTCTAACTATGACTCAAAATTTACCGAAAAATTATACTAAATGGAATTTAAATAGCATTGACAGCCGTCAGAAAAAGCTAGCAAACCTTGCCACTAGTATTTGGAAGATATCAGAATTATCTTAAAACTGTAATAGATATTAAAAATAATCTTATTCAAATAAGATCGACTATTCCAAGTATTTCTAAAGCCTCAAACCAAGTTTGAGGTTAAGCTGCACCCAACTACTCCCCCAAAACCCCATCTAACTCTTCAATTAACGTATGAATACGCGCCGCATTTTTGCCCAAATCGCTCCCACCAACCCGTGACTTGCTACGAATATCTACTAGACGTTCACTACTGTTATCCGTGATATGCACGACCACATCATCTTTAAAACCGAACCAAGCAGTCGTATCTGTCGCTTCGATGATGCCTTTGTCCGCATCGATATTGACAAGCTCCCAACCTAAATTATCGATGGCTTGTTTGGTTGCCTCAACCAACTCAGATTTTGACTGGCTATAGCGTAATGTTTGTAATTCAGGGTAGGCGGCGCGCTGCTGCGTTGCAGTCTCTACACCTGCATACTCAACTGGGTTTGGTGCATCAGCGCGCAGTGGGGCAATGGCCACAAATTCAGGTGGATTCACTAGGTCGGTTGAAATATCGTGAATGGGCGGTACGTTTTTGGCGGTATTCATCATGCTTAGTGGAATAGCAATGGCAATGATAGCAAGCGCTGCTGATGTTAATACGCTACCAAGGCTAGCCGTGTCTCGTTTAAATAAAAGCTGTATGCCTAATAGTACCAATGCTGCGATACCAGCAAATACACCAAACTTAAACCCTGCAAACGCAGTCGCTAAATCGATTAAGCCAAACTTGTACAGCGGACCTGCGAGCGTGACTAGTAAAATAGAGATTAAACTTATCAGCCCAACGAATATTTTCATTCAATTTCTCCATCATAATTTAGTACTGATTAATCGCTACGCAAACGGCTTTATTAACCACTCATTTCATTTATTAACCACTCACTTTAATAGCCAAACATGCTCCGTGACCATTAGCTCAGGTGCCGATCCTATAGAAGTAAGTTCACTCGTCAGTTCGCTGATATAATAGTTATCGCCATAATATTGCTGTATTTGCTCGCTACTGATAGAGAACGGCGGTCCCGCTTTTTTGCTTTGGTCATAAGTGAGAGTGATGATAAATTGTGGTGCATGACCACTTATTTTACGTATATGCTCGCTATACTTCGTACGCATATTTTCTGGCAGCGCAATCAATGCGGCTTTATCATACATCGCCTTTACAGATCCGATATCCTCAGATGACAGTGCAAAAATATCAGCAACCCATAAGGTAATGGTTTGTCCTGACAACTGACCTTGATAGTATTTAATCGCTGAATTGTCTACATGCTGGTGCACAGTAGGGGAGATATTTTGCTCAGTAAAGAATGCTTGTACAGCTGTTTCCACCAATTCAACGCCTACGACGTCGTAGCTTTGCGCTGCCAGCCAAGCCATATCAATCGATTTACCGCAAAGAGGGACAAAGACACGGCTACCAGCTGGCAGGTTTAACTGCTTAAAGTAATTTATTAATAATAGATTCACCGCAGACTGATTAAAGCCAATGCGTTTCTCTTGCCAGCGGCTGTGCCAAAATTCAGCGTTCATACCTTCGCCTTTATTCGTTGAGGGTTATATTTGAGTTGTTTCTATCATAACGGTTTGAGTGAGAATGCTAAAGATGTTAAAAAGCCAAACGCTCATGCAATAAGCGTTTGGCTATAATGAAATACTAAGCTAGCCTTTTTTCAAATGAAATTTATCTTCATTTTGTCGTTTAGCTCACCATATATTGACTAAACTCTTTACGCAATTTGGCAAGCTTTGGCGGTATGGCAAAGTTGCAATACCCTTGTCCTGGATTCTTATTAAAGAAATCCTGATGGGTCTCTTCTGCTTGATAAAACTCAACAGCTGGATGTACTTCGGTGACCACATTGACGCCCATATCGCGCAGTTTGTTGATAGTGCGGTCAATCGTTGGTTTCTGATTTTCTTCAGTATAAAAAACCACGCTACGATACTGGCTACCGACGTCATTGCCTTGACGATCCATTGTGGTGGGATCATGGGTGGCAAAGAAAACATCAAGTATCACTTCTAGCGGGACGATAGAGTCATCGAACTCGATTTTGATGACTTCAACGTGCCCTGTATTGCCACTACAGACCGCTTCGTAGTTGGCAGAAACAGCGTCACCGCCCATGTAGCCTGAGACAACGGATTGCACACCTTTTACGGATAAAAATACCGATTCGGTGCACCAAAAACAGCCACCGCCCAAAATAATGGTTTGCATAATTTTTCCTATTTTTATAAATATAAAATATGAGCCAAGTGTTTTTTATTTAGCAATACGTATTTAGCTTAGCAGGGCATCTGACCGCGATAAGTAACAAACAGTAATGTTATAATGGGCTTTTGCTACGTCGTGCCCCTTTCAGATAATAATGACAAGCAAGACCATCAATTATCTTCTAATTTAAGTTCTATTATCACAAAATGAGTCGCACCATGAGTCAATCTAAGCCTGCTATTGTTAAACACGACACCCTATTTGACAAACCGTTTACCACGCCACTCGATAAAGCGGCACGCTTCTCTTTTGATGAGCAAGTGGTGGCTTGTTTCCCTGATATGATTCGTCGCAGTGTGCCGGGTTATGGTCAAGTGCTGGCGATGCTGCCCATATTTGCCCGACGCCATTGTAAGTATCGTCAACAGAGCGATAGTGGTCAGCGCGTCAGTCGCATCTATGATTTGGGCTGTTCACTTGGCGCAGCAAGCATGACGTTGGCGGGTGAGTTTGAGCCGCAAGACTTGCAGATTAAAGCGATTGATATCTCACCAGCGATGACGACCGAAGCGACCACGCTACTGAGTGAAAATTATCCTGAGCATGACATCGAAGTGATTACCGCTGATATTCGCGATGTGGAACTTGAACCTTGCGATATGGTGATTTTGAATTTAACGCTACAGTTTTTACCCGCCGCCGATAGAGTCGCAGTATTAGAGAAAATTTATGCAGCATTAAGTGAAGGTGGGATACTGGTATTAACTGAAAAAACCCATGCTTTTGATGAGCAATATGATGCATGGTTGGTTGAGCGTTATTACGACTTCAAGCGTGCCAATGGTTATAGCGAGATGGAAATCAGCGGCAAACGTAATGCACTAGAGAACGTGCTTATCACTGATACATTAGATGAACATCATGCACGGTTAGATCAAGTTGGCTTTAAACGTCATCTCACGTGGTTTCAGTTTTTAAACTTCGTCTCTATTGTGGCATTTAAATAATTCTTATTTTTAACACAGTTGTTTTTTGATCAATACGGTAACCTGCTTTTATGCTTAACGACACTATTACTCACGCTGAACGCGAATTATATTTAACCTTGCTAGAATTAGCCCAGCAACAGCCGAGTGCTTATGAATGGCTTACGCGCTTGCCAACATGGTTAAATGATATCAAGGACAAAGCCAACTACGCGCATGCACCTGCTTATCAAGCCTCGGTAGCACGCTTGCCAGAATTGACGGTCAATAATGTCGATCTGAACAGTGATGTCCTGACGATTGAGGCAAATCTTAGTGAGTCTCAGTGCAAACAAACAATGGCGTTATTAAAACAGCTCATGCCGTGGCGCAAAGGACCTTTTCAAATTGGTGGTCAGCTCGAAAATCAAATTGATAGTGGTCAGAATGAAGACCAACAAGCCTCGCCAATATTGATTGATACCGAATGGCACAGTGATTGGAAGTGGCAGCGAGTCGCACCGCATTTGGGTAATTTAAAAGGTCGTCGCGTATTAGATGTGGGCGGTGGCTCTGGCTATCACGGCTGGCGTATGGCTGGCGCTGGCGCGGATACAGTCATTATCATTGATCCGTCTTGCTTATTTTATCATCAGTTTATGGCGATTCGTCATTTTGTCGGGGCTGCTGATAGCTATAAAACGCATTATATCCCCGTACCACTTGAAGCCTTGCCCGAGCACAGTCAGCTGTTTGATACCGTATTTAGCATGGGGGTGCTCTATCATCGCCAATCGCCGTTTGAGCATTTACAACAGCTTAAAGGGCAGTTGGTCAAAGGCGGTGAGTTGGTGCTTGAAACCTTGGTTATCGAAGGTGATGCCAATACCGTACTGGTGCCACACGACCGCTATGCCCAGATGAATAACGTGTATTTTTTACCATCAGTCGCGGCATTGACAGGCTGGCTAGAAAAAGCTGGATTCTCAGAGGTACGTTGTGTCGATGTGGCAACGACTTCTACCGATGAGCAGCGCAAAACAGAATGGATGACTTATCATTCGCTAGCCGACTTCTTGGATCCTAATGACTCGACTAAAACCATGGAAGGGTATCCTGCGCCGATGCGTGCGACTTTGATTGCCAAAAAGATAGTTTTTTAGGGTAGCAGAGATGCCATCAGTCAATATAATCAGCAGTGGAAATGGACTGCAAATATAGCAAGGATGATAGATTATGAAAAAAATAATGGCTTTTATGACGATTGGTATATTCTCGCTACCTGCTGTGGCATCAGATGCGTATGGTGATCCCTTTGAAGGTTGGGGGTTTGTTAAAGACGATTGGCAAGTGGTTTGTGATAATACATTGACTTGTCGCGCAGCAGGTTATGCAGATGAGAGTATGTTCGATATGCCAGCTTCTATTTTATTAACTGTCATACCCAAAAAAGCCTTGCCGATTGCCCAAATCCAGTTTTTATCAGAAACCTCAGACAAAACCTACCATAGTGCTGAACTGTGGTTAAATGGCAAAAACCAAGGCATGCTACAACCAGATGCTGATGGTTCTGCGTACGATTTAACCGCCAAGCAAACGCAACACCTTATTAACCATGCGCGTCAAAATACTAAGATAGAGATAAGAGCAGGTGATAAAAATTGGTCTATTAGCGACAAAGGTATGAGTGCCGTGCTGCTAAAACTTGATGAGGTACAAGGCAGAGTGGGCACGCCAATAGCATTGGTAAGTCAAAACCACACAAGTAAGCAAATACCGAAATCCGCTAAGCCAAAGCCAATCATCAAAAAGGCATTCTCGTATTCAGAAAAAGAAAATAAGACACTATCTGCATCAAAACAGGCGTACTTTCAGGTCAATATAAACAAGTGGATCGATATTGATGCCAAGGAGCTTATAGGCTCTGAAGATGATATGGGAGACTGTGAGCTGATTAATCCAAAAACCGACGCGTACCAACGAATGCAAGAGTATAGTTCTGATAGACTGGATTGGGAATTTACAGCCGCGGATGCCAAGCATACGCTTGCCAGTCATCTTTGTTGGCAAGGTGCCTATAATGAAAGCTATGGATATTGGCTTATAGACAACGCAAACCCTCGTAGTTCGCAGCTAATCACCACCGCAGGCAATGACTATTCTGATGGCGAGATTTGGGCGATGCATAAAGACCGTGGGATTGGTGATTGCTGGAATCATGCGATATGGGTTTGGAATGGTCAAACATTTGCCAAATCAGAAGATTCCAGCTCAGGAATGTGTCGCGGTTTTGCTGGTGGTGCGTGGGATTTACCAACTTACGTGAGTGAAGTCATAAAAAATGATAGCAAAGCTCAGTGAGTGATACTTTGGTAGGAATGATTGACACACTATAAAGTGAAGCCGTCATGAGCCATGTATTTTTTAATTGATTATTTAACCGCTTATTTATCAGTGATAGGCGAGTTATTTATTACCTATCATTGACAGTCAGGATACTGCTTAATTATATAAAAATTATATCAACCACCTTTTAAAAGCGACTTCCAATAATAGCTTGAGTAAGAAGCCCACAAACCCTGCGCCTAGTGCTAAGAAAATCCAAAATGTACCCGCGCGCCCAGCTTGAGATTCTTTAGAGATATCCCACATAATAAAAAATAAGAAGGCGATAAATATGGGTAGTAAAACATACAATCCCCAACTGGTAACCGTACTGGCAGCAATAGCAAACATGGCATAATCCTATAAAGTAGTAACGCCGCCTTTATTTATATTGTTTTATGGATCTTTTGATAATAATTGCCTTCAAAATGAAGTATCACCATTCATGATATAAGCAGTAATCCATAAAATAAGTCAGAAAAAAGCAGGCAGCAATACAAACCGTTATTATAACGCGGAAGCGAGCAGGTATAAACTGCTGCTAAGTATGAGACAACAGTAACGCTACAATTTGCAGGGTTGACTGATCGGTAACAGCGCTAAATCCTGATCTATTTAAAGCATTTCAATCTGACTTATCGTGAATGAAAGCACAGACGACGCCTGTTAGGGCGTGTCTTCAATTCAATCAATCATCCTCTAAATGGGCTAAAAATGGCCAAATTTTGCCAAACATAGTCAAATAGCTTATCAATATCTCGATATTATTTGCGCTACTTTTCTTGCTTGACGGCAATTTATCTCATGTTTATCACCATTTTTACAATGAGGACAAGCCCTAGTCACCTAAATTATCAGTGTTAACTGTCATAACCGTAAGATTTTAGTGCTAATTTTGGTGCAAATGGTGCAATGCAGGGCAAAGATTGTTATATTTACAGGTTACTTATCTTTTTTGTATTATTTTATCCCCTGCAATGTCGGTCGCTATTATAATAGGCAGTTATTGGCTGCTCGCATTCGCCACATTTTTATACCGTTTTTGTTGTTTATTTAACTGAGTTCAAATCCTTATGTCACAAGCCCAAATTGATACACTTGCATCACTATTTAACGATGCGATTCAAACCCTACAAGCAGATGGCACGCTACCAAGCGATTGGCAAAATAATGGCCAAATCACCCGTACTAAAGACTTAAGCCATGGTGATTTCGCCAGTAATATCGCGCTGACAGCGGCCAAAGCTGCCAAGGTCAATCCGCGACAGCTTGCCGAAAAAATCGTCAATGCGCTGCCTGAAAACCAAGACATTCGCCAAGTAGAAATCGCAGGTCCAGGCTTTATTAACGTGTTCTTAAATGCGGAAGCCAAATTTGCGGTATTAGATGATATCTTTGCCCTGCAAGATCGCTTTGGTTTAAGCGATCAGTTTGACGGGCAAAAAATTCAGGTTGAGTTTGTCTCTGCCAATCCAACGTCAAGTTTGCACGTTGGGCATGGTCGCGGTGCAGCGTTCGGTATGAGCGTGGCAAACCTGCTGGAAGCGATTGGTTATGACGTCACGCGTGAATATTATGTCAATGACGCCGGTCGTCAAATGGATATCTTGGCGACCAGTACCTATTTGCGTTATCTGGAAACCAACGGTGAGCAAATAATCTTCCCAGTCAACGGTTATCAAGGTGATTATGTCAGTGACATCGCCCAAATGTTAAAAGCGCAACATGGTGATCATTACGTTCATAGCTTTGCAGTAATCGCTAAAGATGTGCCAGCAGATGCTGAGTTTGAGATCAATGCGGACGGCGAAAGAACACTGCTATCAGGTGACAAAGAAGCGCATATTGATGGCTTGATTGCCAACAGTAAAGCCTTGCTTGGTGAGGGCTATGAGCTGTTTTTTAATGCGGCATTGAGCAGTATTTTAGCCGATATCAAAGATGACTTAAATGACTTTGGTGTGCGTTACGAGTGCTGGTTTAGCGAAAGATCGATCGATAGCGAGATTGAGCCAGTCTTGCAAACCTTAGATGAAAAAGGCTATCTATACGAAAAAGACGGTAATATTTGGTTTAAATCAACCGATTTTGGTGATGAAAAAGACCGTGTTGTGCGCCGTGCCAATGGTCAATCTACTTATTTTGCTTCTGATATTGCGTATCACAAAAATAAATTTGATCGTGGTTTTGATAAAGTGGTCAATGTTTGGGGTGCCGATCACCATGGTTATGTGCCACGCGTAAAAGCCGCTTTATTGGCGCTTGGTATTGATGCCGAGCGTTTAGATGTGGTGCTTGTGCAATTTGTTGCACTATGGCGTGGCAGTGAAAAAGTGCAAATGTCCTCGCGTTCAGGTCAATTTGTCACCCTGCGTGATTTACGTACCGAAGTTGGTAACGACGCCGCGCGTTTTTATTATGTCGCCCGTAAGCCTGAAGTGCATATTGATTTTGATTTGGAGCTGGCTAAATCACAAAGCAAAGACAATCAAGTGTATTACATTCAATACGCGCATGCTCGTGTTTGCCGAGTATTAGAAAAGCTACAAAATAGTGGTCTTGTGGTAGACGATGCGATTGGTTTAGAACATCAAAACTTACTTAGCGCACCAAACGAAGACGAGCTGATTAAATTATTAGCAGGATATCCAGCGACATTATTACGCGCCGCGACGGGTTATGAGCCACATGTCTTGACCAACTATCTTAAAGAGTTGGCAGCGCTATTTCATGGTTGGTATGACAGCAATCGCATTCTGCCAGTGAGTTTGACGTCAGGTGAGACACCAAGTTCGGATGAGATGGATTTGATGCAAGCCCGTTTGCGTTTGTCTAAAGCCGTGCGCCAAGTATTGGCCAATGGTCTTAGTTTGTTAGGGTTGTCGGCACCATCTAGCATGTAGTTTTTTTCTAGTATATAGTAACTTTCTAACATGTAGTATGAGTATAGATGACTGCCAGCCATAATTTGATGATAGTTAGATTCAGTAGGGAGAACCAGATCCATGCTAGCCAAAAAACCTAAAGGTGCGACTGAAAAACGCAAAACAAGTAGCGTATCAGGCTTATTGTGGATGTTTGTAGGGGCTGTATTGACCCTTATGATAGGGGTGTTTATATACTTGTCACCATTATTTGATTTCAGTCCTGCTGACAGCACCGCTGGTAATGATCCTGATCGTCAGGTACAGCCACGTGTCGACACTGATACTGATAATGGTGATTATGAGTTCTATGATATTTTGCCCAATCAAGAGATGGCGACTATTCCTGATGAAGATATTGCTGAGACAGGCAATGATCGCATAGGGGATATCAGTGCCTTTGAGCCTGATGTGGTGGTGACTCAACCTGAAGATGGTTCAGCCAGTCGCAATGATGATACTGGTAACTTTGGTATCTCTGAAAATACAGTGATTGCGCCCAGTCGTGGCAATAGCGCTGCTACCAGTAATAGCGGCGATGACATTGTGATCGTTGAAGAAGATGCGACCTATGATGGATCGACGCCTGCTAGTAGCAATAATACGTCCACCAATAATGCAGGCGCAGGTACTGCTAGCGTCCAGGCTGCAAAACCTGCGGCAACATATATTTTGCAGATCAACAGCTTCGGTGATGCGGATGAAGCAGATCGCCGCCGTGCTCAAGTGTTGATGGCAGGTGTAGACGCTCGCGTGGTCAAGAATACGACGGGTAATGGTTTGCCAATCTATCAAGTTATTTCTCGCCCGATGAATAACCGCCAAGCAGTAACCACTGCTCAGCAGCGTTTACAAAATAACGGTATTGACTCCATTATTGTTGAACAGCGTCGTTAAGTTATGCTGTTTAATGACAGTTATAGCTCTTTATGAATAATAAAAAAAGCGTCGCAATGACGTTTTTTTTATCTCTGATTTTTAGCAAAGTTATTTTTCTGTTGGTTTATTACCTTTCATCAAAAATTTTATAAAGAGCATGACTATGACAGTCTCTCATTTAGCAACACCGCCTACTGGCTTCATTAAAGCATTTTTCCAAAAGTATTTTATTGAGGCGTTTACTGGCATGGCTTTAGGGCTATTTGTCACATTGATTGCTGGTCTAATCATCTCGCAAATCGGTGGCTGGTTAGATTTGCCCGCATTGGTTGCGGTGGGCAAGCTTGCCTCAGTACTAATGGGTGCGGGTATTGGAGTAGGTATCGCCTATTACCTTAAAGCACCGACGCTCGTCATGCTCAGCTGCTTGGTGGCGGGTATGCTTGGCGCACACTCTGAAGCATTAATGGCAGGGACGTTATTTACGCCCCAAGTAGGCGGACCTGCGACCTTTGCCGCCTTACCGGGCAATCCGATAGGGGCGTATTTGACCTCGGTATTTGCTTATCGTGCTGGTACTTGGGTCGCTGGCAAAACCAAGCTCGATATTCTATTGGTTCCTTTATTGGTATGCGCGGTAGCATTAGCAGTTTGCGCACTATTGAATCCACCTATCGTCGCTGCGGTCGCTGCCATTGGTCAAGGTATTCAATCGGCCACTGAGTTACAGCCTCTGTTAATGGGTATTGTGATTGCAGTGGTGGTGGGTATTTTATTGACATTGCCAACGTCCAGCGCTGCTATTTGTATCGCAATTGGGCTTGGTGGCGTAGCAGGCGGGGCAGCAGTGGTAGGCTGTGCGGCACACATGATTGGTTTTGCCGTTGCAAGCTTTAAAGACAACGGCGTCAGTGGCGTGATATCTCAAGGTCTGGGCACCAGTATGCTACAGATTCCTAATGTGTTAAAAAAACCGCTGGTGTTGTTGCCTGCTGTGATTGCCAGCGCCATCGTTGGTCCTATTGCGACAGTAGGTTTTGGACTGGCATGTACAGCAACGGGTGCGGGTATGGGTACCGCCGGATTGGTCGGCGTATTTGGAGTCATTGAGGCGTCACAAGACATCATGAGTACGGGTCAATTATGGACAGCGATTATTTTGTTGATGTTTGTATTACCTGCCCTAATTGCAGGGGTGGTCGCTCATGTGATGCGCCGTGTGGGCTGGCTGGTTGATGGTGATATGAAATTGCCTTAAATTAAAGATAAAGGACGCAAATTGTCCTAACTATCCATAATAAAAAAGCCCAGCTATTTAAGTAGCTGGGCTTTTTTATGGTAATTTTTAAAGGTGCTTAAAACTAGCGGCGTACATCTTTAGGGGCATCACCATTGGGCCAGTCTTTGTCTTTGTTGGCTTTGATAGGTCGCGGCAGATGGGTAAAGTAAGCAGCAATATCGACCGCTTCTTGGTCACTAAGCGAGTTACCTTGACCAAAGGGCATTTTGCCCTTGATAAAGGCCGCTGCTGTATAAGTTCGCGCCATACCTGCACCATCGTTGAAGGACTTGTCTCCAGCTACTGCTGGATAGATATAAGTGCCATCGTCATTATATTGCCCTTCGCCATTTTCACCATGGCAAACGCTACATTTTTCAGCAAACAGCTTTTTACCATTGTCCGTATTTGGCTCTAAAGTTTTGTCTACCTTAACAAAACCGCGACCTTCAGGCGAGACACTATAAGGCAAGCCCTGTGATAGCCAGCTCATATAAGACACCATCGCATTCATATCATCTGAACCCAGATCAAGCGCTTTGCCATTCATTGAGCGTTCAAAACAGCCATTGATGCGCTCTTGTATTGAATTCACGCGACCAGCACGTGAACGATAAATAGGATAAATACCCGGCATGCCATTCCAAGGCGCCGCGTAAGCCTCTGAGCCGTTACCCAAGTGACAGCTGGTACAATTCAACTGGTTGCCGACATTGTCAGGCACCTCTTTATAAGTATGATTGGCGATTTGTAAGCCGCGACGTACTGCTGCACCGAACTCATCATCTGGAATAGTGGACTCATCTGGCATGCTGACGCTCAGTTTGGCGCTTGGATTTGCAGCCATCTCGTCTTTAATTTCTGCAGCACGTGCCTCAAGTGACTTAACGCGGGCTAATGCTTCAGCTTCTTCGACACGGTCGACAGCCTTGGTATCTGATTCACTACAGCCTGACAGGCTAACCGCACCAATAGCAAAGATAGCAGCCAGTAAAACGGAGGAAGAGGGTTTGACCCTTAAAAGTATTTTCATTGGAATATCCTTATTATCAAAAATAATATGTAATAATATATTTTTATGATAATTTAGCTGTCAAAATGACAGAAGTAATCTTAATTTTTGTGCAAAAAATCTGAATGAGTCATCAATCTGTAAGTTGCTAGAAACATAATTGTATCAAATATTAAATAATTAAAGTATATAAATAGATAAAGTGTTTTGGCTTTAGAGAGATATGAATTAATTTCATACTGTATGAAGAACGATATTGAAAGACAGTATTGACATACTATCGATCAAAAAGCGCTTAAATATTATCAATATTTAAGCGCTTTTTTGTGGGCAAATACTCTTAGAATATATTATTTTGGCGTGCTTGGTTTTTTATGGCGGCGTGGTTTGAGCTTACGAGAGAGCGTATGGACATCGTTCAATATTTGACTGTATGTCGCTGGAAAGACACGCTGTACCGCGTCGATTATTTTGGCATCATTGCCAATCAGACAGCGCGGTTGATTGGTCGCGGCAGCCTGCAAAATAATCCAAGCGGCATTGCTTGCATCAAATTTCAGGAATTTATTAAAGCTCTGAATGGCTTTGGGGCCAGTACGCATGCCAATATCATTGATACTGTCATTGCCACGGGCACTATTGGCAATATTGGTTTTAATCCCGCCGGGATGGATGCAGGTCGCTGACACACCGCAGCGCTGAATATCTAGCTCTTGACGCAAGCTTTCGGTAAAGCCGCGTACAGCAAATTTACTGGCGTTATACGCAGATTGTGACGGCTGCGCGGTCAAGCCAAACAGGCTTGAGATATTAATGATGTGACCATGCTCGTTAAGTTGGCGCGATCTGCTTTTTTTGCTGCCATTCGTCGATTCGCTTTGTTTGACACTATTTTTAATCAATGGCAAAAATGCCTTGGTGCCATAGACCACACCCCAAAAATTGATGTCCATCACCCATTCAAGTTCGCTAATACTACTGCCTTCCACGGTCGAATATAGCGCCACGCCTGCATTATTAAAGATGAAGTTCACTTTGCCATGGTCTGCCATGACGCTATCTGCCCACGCTTCCACGGCTTTATAGTCTGAGACATCAAGCACCGTCATAGTCGCTTTGATATCATAACCGACGAGCAATTCTTTGGTCTGTGCCAGTTGCGCCGCGTTGATATCAGAGAGCGCCACGTGGCAGCCCATCTTTGCCAAATGAATGGCCAGCTCGCGACCCATACCAGAGCCTGCACCCGTAATAGCCGCGACATGATTATGATAATAAGGGGTAATAACTTGGTCTGTCGTGGTATGAAAAGGCAAGTGTTGACGTAATGAGGTTGCGATAGAAGTAACATTGTTAAGCATGATAAACAGTCCTTTGTTTCATCAGTGATAGGTGTTGGTAGCACATTTACCTTAGCATGCTTTGTGGTTTTAGCTATGAAGGATTGATAGACGCCGCTGTCACTTTACTCATACATTGGCTGTCATAAAAAAATCATAAGTGAGCAGCCATAAAAAAACGTCTAGCATAAGATATGCTAGACGCCTTTACTTCAATGACAGTTTTAATAAAGCTGATAACAACCGCTAAGCATCTATCGCTATTTGCTCTGAGTCGTCGGTAGAAAAGATGATTTCAGGTGTTTTACCTTCATTAATCACTTGCTCATCGACGATGACAGTCTTGGCATTTTTCATCGAAGGCAACTCGTACATAGTCTCAAGGAGCGCATTTTCAACGATAGAACGCAAACCACGAGCACCAGTCTTACGCGCCATGGCTTTTTTGGCAATTGCATCGAGCGCTTCTTTGGTAAAAGTAATGTCAGCGCCTTCCATATCGAATAGATACTTATATTGCTTAACCAAGGCGTTTTTTGGTTCCGTCAATATCTGCACCAATGCGTCCTCGTCCAGCTCTGTGAGTGCAGCGAGAACAGGAAGACGACCGATGAGCTCAGGAATAAGACCAAATTTGATCAAATCTTCAGGCTCTACTTGTTGCAGTAATTCTGAACTGCGTTTGCTATCATCTTTTGAGCTGACATCTGCATTAAAGCCGATACCGCCTTTTTCTGTACGCTGCTGAATAACCGCATCAAGACCGGCAAACGCCCCACCGACGATGATTAAGATGTTACTCGTATCAACTTGGATCAGCTCTTGCTGTGGATGCTTACGGCCACCGTGCGGCGGAATGGCAGCGACCGTACCTTCGATAAGCTTTAGCAACGCTTGCTGTACGCCTTCGCCTGACACATCACGCGTGATAGACGGGTTGTCGCCTTTTTTACTGATTTTATCAATCTCATCGATATAGATGATGCCTTGTTCCGCTTTACTCACATCATAATCTGATGCTTGCAAGAGCTTTTGCACGATGTTTTCGACATCTTCACCGACATAACCGGCTTCGGTCAAGGTCGTCGCATCGGCCATCGCAAAAGGCACATCCAGTAGACGCGCCAAGGTTTGCGCCAGCAAGGTCTTACCAGAACCCGTTGGGCCAATCAGCAAAATGTTACTTTTCGCCAATTCAACCATGGCATCGTCAGCGCCAATCTTCGCTTTTTTGCTGTCATTGGCTAAGGTTTGGCTAACTTTTAGGCGCTTATAATGGTTATAAACGGCAACAGCTAAGGCTTTTTTAGCAGCGTCTTGTCCAATGACGTATTCGTCAAGCTTAGCACGCAGCTCTTTTGGCGTTGGTAGCTTTTTATTGACCCAAGACGTATCAATGTCGCTGTCATCATCGCCATCTTCAGCGCTGTCAGCGATTAAATCGGTACATAGCTCAATACATTCATTACAGATATTGGCATCGTCAGCGGCAATCAGCTGCTGTACATCGCTTTTGGCTTTGCCGCAAAACGAGCAATGCGGGGTGTTATCTTCTGCCATAAAAGGCGCTCCTAAAATTTAAAACTTACAAATGTTTTGATTTTTTACATCAAAGCCAAAACGTATAACGCTCAGGCTTTTGATGCCCATCAAAGCTTTTACTCTTATGCGGTAATTATAAAGAAGTAGGGCGGCGCTCTAATACTTCATCAACCAGACCGTATTCTTTGGCTTCTTTCGCATCTAACCAAAAGTCACGCTCAACGTCTTTTTCAATTTTCTCTAATGGTTGACCAGTACGTTCTGCCAAAATCTCATTTAAACGGGCACGCGTTTTTAGAATTTCACGCGCATTAATTTCGATATCGGTTGCTTGACCTTGCGCGCCGCCTGAAGGCTGATGAATCATGACACGAGCATTGGCAAGAGAGTAACGTTTGCCTTTTTGACCAGCCGCGAGCAAGAACGAGCCCATGCTATAAGCGCCGCCCATACAGATGGTCGATACTTCAGGTTTGATGAAGTTCATGGTATCAAAGATTGCCAAGCCTGCACTCACTGAGCCGCCTGGTGAATTGATATACAAGTGGATGTCTTTATCAGGGTTTTCCGCTTCTAAAAATAGCAACTGTGCAACAATCAGATTGGCCATATGGTCTTCGACTTGACCGGTCAAAAAGATAACGCGCTCACGCAATAGACGCGAGAAAATATCAAACGAGCGTTCACCGCGAGAGGATTGTTCAACGACCATTGGCACTAATGCTGCATACGCAGCTTGAGGGGCGCTTTGGGTATATTGCATACCTTGTGCATCATTGTGCGCACTCATCAGCATATCAAAATGTGGGTTGGCAGTGATGCGATCATAATCTGTCATAAAGATGTCCTGTTTATAAGTACATAAAATAAAGGGATTGAAGCTAGCGAGCGGCTACGCTTGTATGGCTGCTCATCATGCTAGATGTTGCCGCTTTTTAATAATATTCGCTGGCTGAAATAATAAGCGCCAGATATCGCTAAAAATAATTGAGCTAATGGTAACTTTTTTATTGAGGCAATAGTAACTTTTTCATGTGAAAAATAATTTTCTATTTATAACATGAGTGCTATTAATAAAATGATTGACTCACTATTAATAAGGCGTCTGTAACCATTTATCAAGGGGCTTGGTGATAAACTGTCCATAAAGATAGCATATAAATCCCCAATAAAAATGCCCTAACACATATGTTAGAGCATTGCGTTAGAGCATTATGTTAGAGCGTGTTTAGATTGAGATTAGCAATTTGCCATTGAATGGCAAATTGCTAAGTTATCTCACTAAATTACATGCCTTGCTGCTGTTGTTGCTGTGCAGCTAATAGGTCTTGGTAGCTAACTTCTTTGTCAGTTACTTTACCTTGCTCGATTAAATAATCAACTACTTGGTCTTCTAGTACCACAGACTCAATGTTAGCGCGCTGCTGCTTGTCATTGGTGTAATACTCGATTACTTCGCTTGGATCTTCGTAGTTTTCAGCTGCTTCTTTGATGAAGGTTTCAACGCGTTCTTGATCGACTTCTAAGCCTTTGGTATCGATAACGCGAGCAACGATGATGCCAAGACGGGCAGCACGTAGCGCTTGCTCTTCAAATAGCTCATTTGGTAGCATGTCTTTATCGAAGCTATCAGCATTGGCACCGAACTGCTGAGAAAAACGTTGCATCATCATGTTGCGTTGACGCTCGATTTCTTGCTCTAGCATGGCGTTTGGTACGTCAAATTCGTTCTTTTCTAGCAATGCGTCAAAAGTCGCTTGCTTAACTTGGCTACGAGCCGCGTTTTTGATTTCGCGTTCCATGTTTTTGCGAACGTCTTCTTTCAACTTCTCAACGCCGCCTTCTTTCACGCCGAATAGCTCAAGGAACTCTTCGTTGATTTCTGGTAGCTTAGATTTTTCAACCAATTTTACATTGATTTTGAACTGAGCTTCTTTACCAGCTAAGTTTTCAGCTTGGTAATCTTCTGGGAAAGTCACGTCGATAACTTTCTCTTCGCCAGCTTTCATGCCTTTGATACCCGCTTCAAAACCAGGAATCATCTGGTTGCTACCGATGACCAGTTTGAAGTCTTCAGCAGAACCGCCTTCGAATTTTTCGCCATCGATAGAGCCTTCAAAGTCAAAAGTTACTTGATTGCCTTTGTCCGCTTTACCTTTTTTCTCAACGAATTCTTCACGTTGCTTTTGAAGGTTTTCGATCATAGTGTCGACGTCTTCTTCGCTTACTTTAGCCGTGTGACGCTCAACTTCGATCTCATCGATACCTTGCACGTCTACTTCTGGGAAGATTTCAACAGTGGCTTGATAAACCAAGAAATCATCTTCAAGTTTTACGTCGTCGATGTTAGGCATGCCAACCGCGCGGATGTCTTCAGATTTGATCGCTTCAAAAACGGTATCACGGATCACATCGTTGATGACTTCTTGTTGAATGCCAGCACCGTACTGTGAACGGATGTGTGACATAGGGACGTTACCTTTACGGAAACCGTCAATCTTGGCAGTTTTCGCAACTTGGCGAATACGACCTTCGACTTTGTTTTGAATTTTTTCGACAGGTACTTTAACTGTCAATTGGGTTTCTTTATTAGATAGCTTGTTGGTTGTGACTTGTAAATCTGTAGCCATGTTAATTACACCTTTAGGATTAAATAGTACGTTTGATTAAATAGTACTTAGGGTTAAATGGTAATAGACAAACCGTGCCTCAAATTACGGGCGTGTACCATGGGTTGCCGTTGGAATAAATAGGGGATAGCGATAGCGCACAATGTCAAAGTCAGTACCTTGAGCAATCGCCTTTGGTCACCACTGGCGCTGACTGATACTAAAATGTGAAACGGATATCTTAGTAATAGGCGCTATCAGATATCAATCATAAACCGTTAATGCACCGCATAATAACGCTTTTTGGTGAATTATACAGACAAATAACGGCTTTCAACAAAATTTTAAAAGTAGAACAGTATAATCTATCTGTTTATTAAAGTAAAAATTATCTCTTTATCGTCAATTCACTTTAAATTTGCCACATCGTCAATCTCGCTTAGAGTACGATTTGTACCTCTGCGCTAGACTTTCTTGTATCAGCATTAATAGCTAAAGGAATAAATTGAATCGACTATAGGTTTTAAGGTTATCTACAACGGCAACTGCGCCAATAATTGCTGAATCGCCTGACCACGATGACTGATGCTATTTTTATCAGTAGCACTTAAGCTCGCTGCGCTAGCTTGTAACTCTGGCAACCAAAACAGCGGATCATAACCAAAACCGCCGTCACCATGCGCTGTCTCTAAAATCTCACCTTGCCATAGACCTTGCGCGATAATCGGTAGAGGATCATCAGCATGGCGCACCATCGCCAGTACGCAAACAAATAATCCATTAATAGGCTCGTTAGCTTGCGCATCACGGATAGGCTGCAAGTCAGCGATGAGTTTGGCGTTGTTTTTGCCATCATTGCCATGCTCACCAGCATAGCGAGCAGAATAGATGCCCGGTGCATTACCTAATACTGGCACACATAGTCCTGAATCATCAGCAATCGCAGGCATTCCGCTGATACGGCTGGCATGACGCGCTTTAATAATAGCGTTTTCTACGAAGCTTAGCCCGTCTTCGATGGCGTCGTCGATATTGAGCTGACCCTGCGGGATGATTGTCACATCCAAATCTGCCTCGGCAAACAGCCTTTTAAACTCAGCCAGTTTGCCTTTATTATTACTGGCGAGCACCCATTGATTATCAGGAGTCGATTGGGTGGAGGATCGTGAGGTATTCGTGGTGCTCATAGGGTTATTCCGTTATGTCATTATTAAGAATATAGTTAGTGAAAGTATCATTATTGAAAGTATGATCAGTTTTTAAATTATAGCGGTATCTTAATGCCAATTTCATCAGTTTATCAGTCAGCTAAGTGCCTAGCACGATTGGCATGGCAAGGCATTCTGCGCTTAGTCTATAGACAACCAAAGGCTATACTAACGGTGTTATCCATAACATTTGGTAACTGATATTTGTCGCCACTGTTGCTATAATAGCCGCCAAGCTACCGTGAATGATATCTTATGGCTTGTGAATATTAAGTTAATAAATGCTTATGAAGTCAAGCACTTGGCTTTTGAGCAAACAGTAACAAAAGTAAGTTAATTTTGGATTCATAATAATACGTGATACTGTGTTAAACAATAAACGGTATTAAGCAATAACATTCATTTCAAACAATAAACTCAGCCAATTTAGTTCGCCATTTTATAGTGTTTTTTATGATGTAAAAATAGCGTAAAATTCAGTTTCTATAATGAGTTTTTATAAAATGACGGCTAAAAACAGCAAGGATAAAATAACTATGTCAAACATTACTTTACCAGAGCTACCATACGCAAAAGACGCACTAGAGCCACATATCAGTGCCGAGACGCTAGAGTATCATCACGACAAGCATCACAATGCTTACGTGACTAAGCTCAACGAATTGCTACCAGGTTCTGGTCTAGAGGACAAAACATTGCCAGAAATCATCGTAGCGACTGCTAAAGATGACAGCAAGCAAGGTATGTTCAACCAAGCAGCCCAAGTATGGAACCACACGTTCTACTGGAACTGCATGACGCCAACCAATGGCGGCGGCGAACCTACTGGTGATCTAAAAGCTAAAATCGAAGAAGACTTCGGTAGCTACGACAAGTTCCGTGAAGAGTTCAAAAACGCAGCATTGACTCAGTTCGGCTCAGGTTGGGCATGGCTAGTCGCTGATAAAGTCGGTGGCAAATTGTCTATCGCCAAAACGGCTAACGCTGACACGCCACTTGCACATGACCAAATCGCGGTATTGACTTGTGATGTATGGGAACATGCGTACTATATCGATTATCGTAACCGTCGTCCTGATTATGTCGACACGTTCCTAGACAAGCTAGTGAACTGGGACTACGCAAATGCTAAATACAAAGGTCAAGATGCTGGTGTTGAAGAGTAATCTTTAAGACTTAAGGTTTTGGTTAATAAAAAAAGGACGCTGAGAGGCGTCCTTTTTTTTGTATTTTCTAAAGATATAACTATTTATTCAGAGTTAAGAGTCTGTATAGACGTAGTCAATGTTTTAACGTTTTTTGGTCTAGTCAATTCCAAAACCAAACCCAGTCAAATGAAACCCAATACAGTACTACAGCTAAAGTGCCTATAACCAATATGTAAGAGAAGAAATCTAAGAATAGAGTCCAATATATATGAAGTTTAGAGTACCACCATTCCATACCTTTAATAGTATAGTTTTCGGGCATTACAAGCCGTGCTCTAATGTGGTCACTACTAGAATAGTTATTCGAATGAGTCTCAAATAGTTTTAATATGTTGTAGTATGAATCTCTAAAACCATCATAAGATACTTGACTATATGGTTGATTTAGAAATGGATGTATCTTTTGTTTAAGTTCACCAAGCTGTGTTGCGCATGAATACATTTTTTCAGATAAATTTGAGTAATCATTTTTATCAATTAAAAGTGAGTAAACTAATACTGCGATGGTCGAAAAAATCTGAATCAATGTTACTAAGTCATTGTTTATATTTTTTCCAAGGCTATAAGCTTGCATCAATGATATAAGAATTAATCCTAAAGAAATTATCACAACTGTATAAGTTGAATATTTGCTATGAAGTCTCAGACGGTCAGATGCATTGAATCTTGTTTTTGAAGTTGCATCTATTTTCTTATATAGATTATTAAAACTTTCCTCTTTCTTTAATGTTTTTTCCGTACTCAAGCTTGATTCCTCGCTAAAAAATATGAGATTTCCGTAATATACTTACTAATTTGTTATAGTAGATATTTTATAAAAGTGGTACAGTAGTTTTAAAACAAGCGAAAAGTAAAAAGATTATGACTTATTCAGCAGACTTCCGTGCTCAAGTGATTAAAAGTGTCGAACAACAAGATATGAGTATCAGACAAGCTTGTGCATTTTATGACATTAGTAAGGCCACGCTACAGAATTGGCTCAAAGATCCTAGTATTAAACTCACTCGCAATAAACCACCCAGTAAAATACCTAACGAAGCTTTATTAAAAGATGTTGAACAGCATCCAGACGATTACATGTACGAGAGAGCACAGCGTTTTGGCTGTAGTAAGTCGGGCATCGAGGCCGCTTTAAAACGTCTTGGTATCAGTCAAAAAAAAGACCTTAGAGCATCCAAAAGCTTGCCCATTAAACAGAGCTAAATATCTAAGTAAACTGGGCGACTACATCGCTCAAGGCTATTCAATTGTATACATGGATGAGAGTGGCTTCGAGGCTGAGACCATCCGCTCTCATGGCTATGCACCTATTGGTACCCCTTGCATCGATAGCTATAACTGGCAAGGTAAAAAACGCACCAATGTTATTGGTGCCTTATATGAAAAAGCGTTATTTGCACTTGATTACTTCGAAAAGAATATCAATGGCGACATATTCTACAACTGGTGCAAAAACACGCTAATACCAAGTCTTAAAATAAAATGCGTAATCGTCATGGATAACGCCAGCTTTCATAAACGCGTTCAGAGATTACTCAACAGGCATGGTCATCGCTTGTTATTTCTACCGCCTTACAGCCCTGATTTAAACCCTATTGAAAAAAAATGGGCACAGGCTAAGTTTCTACGACAAGGGTGGATGGAGAATAATTTACCTAAGCTGTTTCATGATATGGGTTGTACCAATTTTATTCTGGATTGACTATAGCTATTGTAGGGTGTGGTTTTAATTAGCCGTTGAATGGTGAGTTGCACTTCGCAAACTATACTCTACAGCACCTCAAATCCAAACTTACCCAACGCTTCCCTCAACATCGCAATATTATAATACGCATGCGCGTTGACGGTATTTTGAAAGAAAATATATAGCGTATCAAAATGCTGACGCTGATTGGCAATCGCTTGCGCCCAATCCTGCATCTCCGCTTCACTATAGCGATAATCATGACGTTCGGCAGCACTCATCGCATCCCACCAGCTTAGATTATTGCCATGCATCCGTAGATAGCCAGTGCGCTGAGTGAATATCAATCGTGACGGTGGCAATCCGCTGACCTTTGGATAATCAACGCTGCACCAAATGAGACCTTGCTGCCGAAAGCTATCGACCACTTGCGGGGTATGCCAGCCGTTATGACGAAACTCGACCGCTAAAGGATAATCTTGAAACCAGCTGACGAGATTTGCCAGATAGAGTCGATGCTCACGAGTACGGTCAAAGCCATGGGGAAATTGTAATAGTAGTGGCGCTAGAGCATTGGCTTCGATAAGCGGGGATAGGGCATTTAAAAACGCTTGCGAATGTTCGGCAGTACCTTTACGCGCATGAGTAAAGTCTTGATGCAGCTTGACCGCGAACTTCAACTCACTATCTGCTTGCACATAGGCTTTATTAACCATACCTGCAAAGGCTTTTTGTCCGATAGGCGCGTAAAAGGTGCTATTAATCTCAACTGCGCCGTATTGCTTGGCGTACTCGCGTAAGAAGTCCGTTTTCTTTGTGCCAGTTGGATACAGCGTACCAAGCAAGTCGGTATCGCTATAGCCACCAGTGCCAAGATAAATACGCGGAGTAGGGTTACTGTCCATGTTGACCACTCATTACCGTTCTTTGATGATTAAATTTGTGACTATTTTTTACGTGCCCATAGCCATTCTATTAATGCCAGTAAAGCATCATTGTTTGCGTCATTGCCAAGCTCGCTACTGCTTGATTCATGACGACTCAGTTCACGAATGATGGCTGCACGTCCATCATTAAATAGCGATTGCGCATAGCTGGTCGCGTTTTCGACACCCATCAACTTCACATAGGTGGATTTGTCTAATTTTTCATCGCTGCCAGCAGGTTTGCCAAGGGTATCGGTGCTAGTCGTCACATCTAAGATATCGTCTTGTACTTGAAAGGCGAGACCAATATGCTGGGCGCACTCTTGTAGCGCCATACGCTGCGGAGCGGTCGCACCAGCACAGATGCCGCCCATAAGCATAGCGGCTTCAATCAATGCACCTGTTTTATCACGGTGGATAGCTTCTAGATCGCCTTGTGAAATATTAGCACTAGCCTCAGCATTCAGGTCAAGCATTTGACCAGAAACCATACGCCGTGCACGTGGTGCAAATATTGCGATAAGCTGGCTTGCGATAGCTGAATCAAAGGGTGCAAAAGTGGGCAGCTCTGCGGTCAATACTTCAAAGGCGAGCGTCTGTAGCACGTCGCCAGCGAGTAGGGCGGTCGATTCTTCAAAGACGATATGAGCGGTCGGCTGACCACGGCGCAGCTCATCATCGTCCATACAGGGCAAGTCGTCATGTACCAATGAATAGGTATGCAGCAGCTCCACCGCCAATGCCGCACGGCGCGCCATATCATAATCGGAGTCGTTTTCTAATAGAGCTTCCAAATCGCTATTTTGCTTAGCTTCTTTATCAGGGTTTTTATCAGCATCGTTCGTATTATCATTAATATTATTGTGATTAACACTATCAAAGGCGCTGGCGACCAATAACGGACGTACCAATTTACCTTGACCAGTCATCACATAACGACAGGCATCAAGCAGCGGGCTTGGCAGCTCAGCATAAGCAAACAGCACGTCGATATCTTGTGCAAGTTGCGCGCGCACGGCGCTATGAAATTGCTCGGTGTTGTTATTAAAGCTAGTAAAAGATACAAGTCTTGAAGGCATAAGGCTTTCAGGTATAAAGCTTGGCGTAGAAGAAACAGTCATAACCCAACCATTTATCAGGTGAATAATAAAAATATCGCTAGTGTAGCATGATAGATTATATAGCTTATGGGCTGAGCATCATCAATGCCATATTTTTGCAGCTTACTGTTAAAAACTCGATTAAGTACACCGAAATAATGCAACAAGCCCTCGTTACGTATTGGTGATTTAACTTAGTCAGTGGATATGTTTTGATAAAGAATCAAGTTAAGCGTGTGACGGCGTGTGACGATAGGCATCTGTCATTATAATCTTTAAAAGACGAATTTTTAGTATACAATTTCAGTATACAAACCGTCACTTAAAGCACATTACTAGTCAGGTAAAGGGCTGCTGCTGATTTAAGAGTGACTTGTGAGTATGGTATTAGCTTGTGACAGTTAGGGGCATAATCCCCTACACTAATTGGCGTAAAAATGATCTGATGATTTAGGGCTAGAGGTTTGCGTGCTTATTTCAGCGAAAAATTTGCTCAAATCTCAGTCTATATTTTTAATGCTAGTATGTTCAATATCAGTACTGGTCACAATATATATAAATGAAGCGCCGTATTCATTTGTGCTAACGCGGTAACATTAAGCATAAAAAATGAATATATAACCATGAGCGCTGGATAATAAAGACATCTTCACTGCTTACTCTATACTGACTTTATAACACAGTATATTGGCAGTGTTATTACTCGTTTTACTAACAATAACTGGCTATGACCTTTAATTTTAAAACTTTTAATTTTAAAACTAGCTTTCGTTATATAGCAAGGAGTTCCAAATGGTATACCAAGGAAATCGCATCACGGTGACAATGCTAGAGGATGGCATCGCCAATATGCAGTACAACGCCGAAAATGAGAGCGTGAACAAGTTTGATGCTGAAACCAATAAGCAATTTGGTGAAGCGGTTACTGCTTTAGAAAAAGCCGACGACGTCAAAGGTTTAATCGTGACCTCAGGTAAAGGCGTCTTTATCGCTGGTGCTGATATCACAGAATTCGTTGGCTCTTTTAAAAAGCCAGAAAGCGAGATTAAAGATTGGGTCGTAGGTATCAATGACGCCTTTAACCGCTTTGAAGATCTGCCTTTCCCGAAAGTAGCGGCTATCAATGGCGCGGCGCTTGGCGGTGGTTGTGAGATGACCTTGGTTTGTGAATATCGCGTCATGAGCGACAAAGCCATCATCGGTCTACCAGAAACGCAATTGGGTATCTTCCCAGGCTTTGGTGGTACCGTTCGTACTACGCGTGTGATTGGTATCGATAATGCGCTTGAATTGATTGCCACTGGTACACCAAAAAAACCACTTGATGCCCTGAAACTAGGCTTGGTTGATGCGACTGTTACTGCAGATGACTTGCAAGATGCTGCGATTGATCTAGTCAAAAAATGTATCTCAGGTGAGCTTGATTGGAAAGCGAAGCGTGAAGAGAAGCTGGTTCCAGTTAAATTAAATCAGCTTGAGCAAGCAATGGCGTTTAACAGTGCCAAAGGTATGATCTTTGCCAAGGCCAATCCTAAGCAGTACCCTGCGCCAGCACTGGCTATCGCTGCAATGGAAAAACACGTTAATTTACCACGTGATAAAGCCATCGAAGTAGAAGCCGCTGGTTTTGCAAAAGCGGCGAAAACGCCACAAGCAGAAAGCTTGGTTGGTTTATTCTTAAGCGATCAGTTGGTTAAGAAGCTAGCCAAACAGCACAGCAAAAAAGCACATGAAATCAATGAAGCGGCCGTATTAGGCGCAGGCATCATGGGCGGCGGTATTGCTTATCAAGCAGCCAGCAAAGGCTTGCCAATCATCATGAAAGACATCAAGTCTGAGCAATTAGACCTTGGTATGGGCGAAGCCAGCAAGTTACTTGGTAAAATGGTTGATCGCGGCAAAATGACCCCAGCAAAAATGGGCGAAACCTTAAGCCGTATCCGTCCTACTTTGAATTATGGCGATTTTGCTGAAACTGATATCGTTATCGAAGCAGTGGTAGAAAATCCAAATGTGAAGCGTGCGGTTCTTAAAGAAGTTGAAGGCTTGGTAAAAGATGATTGTATCCTAGCATCAAATACGTCGACTATCTCTATTACTTATCTGGCTGAAGCACTTGAGCGTCCAGAAAACTTCGTTGGTATGCATTTCTTTAACCCAGTACACCGTATGCCATTGGTTGAAGTTATCCGCGGTGAGAAATCCTCTGAAGAAGCGATTGCGACCACTGTTGCGCTAGCCTCTAAAATGGGCAAAGTGCCTGTTGTCGTTAACGATTGCCCAGGTTTCTTAGTCAACCGTGTGTTGTTCCCATACTTTGGTGCCTTTGACTTGCTCCTTAAGCAAGGTGCTGATTTTGCTCATGTCGATAAAGTCATGGAAAAATTTGGCTGGCCGATGGGTCCTGCTTATCTAATCGATGTGGTTGGTTTGGATACGGGCGTACATGGTGCAGAAGTCATGGCTGAAGGTTTCCCTGACCGCATGAAGCCTGATTATAAAGGCGCGATCGAGCTTTTATATGAAAACAAACGCTTAGGTCAGAAAAACGGCGTTGGTTTCTATAAGTATGAAATGGACAAACGCGGCAAGCCAAAGAAAGTAGCTGATGAAGCCACTTATGAGCTATTAAAAACCACGACTGATAGTGACAAGCAAACGTTTGAAGATCAAGCGATTATTGACCGCACTATGCTGGCTTTCTGTAATGAAACTGTCCGTTGCCTAGAAGACAACATCGTCAGCACGCCGTCAGAAGCGGATATGGCGATGATTATGGGCGTTGGTTTCCCGCCATTCCGCGGTGGACCTTGCCGTTATATCGACCAAATGGGTCTAGATAACTACTTGGCACTGTGTGAAAAATACGCATACCTTGGCAAAGCTTATGAAGCCCCGCAAAAGATTCGCGACATGGCAACAGCAGGCGAGACCTTTTACGCCACCGCGTAATAGGCAGTCATTACTAGGATGAAGTGCCGTACGTGTGCTGTTTGAGGGTGAGAGCTATTAATCTATTTATATTTAATGGCACTATTTTTTAATAACAAATCTTTAATAGCACACGTACGATTATAGTTGGCTTCACTTAATGCTAGTACAAGGAAATCGAGCGCAGAGGTACGTATTGTACTTCAAGTGAGATTGACGAGGTAATAGCACTAAAGCGGACTGACTACACTGACAATAAAAACTGAAAAGGAAGTATAGTATGACAATCTTAAGTCCAAAAGACGTGGTCATCGTAGATGGCGTACGCTCAGCGATGGGTAAAACCAAAAACGGTATGTTCCGTCATGTCCGCGCTGATAGCATGTCTGCTGAGTTGGTCCGTGCATTGGTTGAGCGTAATGACTTTGACCCACGTGACGTCGAAGACATCATCTGGGGCTGTGTCAATCAGACCCTAGAGCAAGGCTTGAACATCGGTCGTAACATTGGCCTGCTAGCGGGTATTCCAAAGACTGCTGGCGGTCAAACCGTTAATCGTCTATGCGGTTCATCTATGCAGGCGCTACATACTGCTGCGGCTCAGATCATGACCAACCAAGGTGATGTTTTCATTATCGGTGGTGTTGAGCATATGGGTCACGTCGGCATGATGCATGGTGTTGATCTCAATCCTGAAGCGTCAAAGCATTATGCAAAAGCCTCAAACATGATGGGCTTGACCGCTGAAATGCTTGGTCGTATGAATAACATCACTCGCGAAGAGCAAGATGCCTTTGGTCTTGAGTCGCATCGCCGTGCATGGGCTGCGACTACCGAAGGTCGTTTTGACAATGAAATCATCGGCATCGAAGGTCATGACGAAGCAGGTCGCTTGCAACTATGTACCGTTGATGAAGTGATTCGTCCAGATGCCACGATGGAGCAAATGCAAAAGCTACGTCCAGCCTTTGATCCAGTAGGCGGTACCGTGACTGCTGCTACCTCATCTGCATTATCTGATGGCGCATCAGCGATGCTAGTCATGAGCGCGCAAAAAGCTAAAGAGCTAGGTCTTAAACCTCGCGCTCGTATTCGTAGCATGGCAATTGCTGGTTGTGACGCCGCTATCATGGGCTATGGTCCAGTACCTGCCACGCAAAAAGCATTGAAGCGCGCTGGCATGAGCATCGATGATATGCAAACCATCGAGCTAAACGAAGCATTTGCAGCGCAAGGCTTATCAGTACTTAAAGCATTGAATTTGACGGATAAGCAAGACATCGTCAACATCAATGGTGGCGCGATTGCACTTGGCCATCCACTTGGTTGTTCTGGTGCTCGTATCACGGTTACTTTGCTAAACGCCATGGAGCAATCAGATACTGAAATCGGTCTAGCGACCATGTGTATCGGTCTTGGTCAAGGTATCGCGACGATTATTGAGCGTGTGTAATTTTTATCTAATCTCCAAATAGCAGTAAATATTAATAAAGCTGATATTTGTTGATTAAACTTGTACTAATGCCTTGTAAAATGAGCGTCTCTCACTTAATGTTGGAGGCGCTTTTTTTTGGTTTAAGTCATAGTAATGAAAGGTAGAGTATAAATGGCACATCATAAATCGTCAGATAAGAGGCGCTTAGATTTAGAGGTGTTTAAGTTAAAAATGCGCTATGTTTTCCTTCCTTTTTTAGGTTTTAGTATTGGCGCCATTTTATTCTACAACATCATAAGATGGATTTTAGACATCTGTCTAGGGATATGGCCTCTAAAAGATACGGTCTGGAACTTAATTATCCCAATAATTATCAGTGTTATTTTAGTGCTTGTCATAATGCGATCAAGGATTAGACTGCTACGATTTGAATTATTTGATGATAATAGCGCTAATGTATTTTACTTGGTGATGATATAGTCTAATCCAAATAAAACCGATACAATCCTATTAACAATTGCATTTAATGAAATAAACGATGACTTATTCAATAGACTATCGCAAGCAGGTACTTTCTAGCATCGCTAATGGTATGACCATACGTGAAGCTTCCCTGTTTTATGGACTTAGCACCAGCACCATTCACAGCTGGCAGCAGAATTTAGCCCCTAAAACAACCAGAAATAAAGCACCGACTAAAATACCTGATGACGCATTGATTGAAGACGTAAGAAGATTCCCTGATGATTATAACTACGAAAGAGCTCGTCGATTAAATTGTAGTAAAACGGGCATCTTCAATGCTCTAAAGCGTCTTGGCATCAGTCAAAAAAAAGACACTGGAGCATCCAAAAGCATGTCTGATAAAGAGAGCTCAGTATCAGAGTAGGCTTAGTAGCTTTATGCAGCAAGGTTATCCCATAGTATATATGGATGAAAGTGGCTTTGAGGCTGAAACTATCAGACCTTATGGCTATGCACCGATTGGAACCCCTTGTATTGATAGCTACAACTGGCAAGCAAAAAAACGTACCAACGTCATCGGTGCTCTCTATGAGAAAGTACTGTTTGCGCTTGATTACTTTGAACAGAATATCAACAGCCATATATTTTATGACTGGTGCAAGTTCACGCTTATTCCAAGTCTCAAGACTAAATGCGTGATTGTCATGGATAATGCTCGGTTTCATAAAAATAAGCGTATTCAGAGATTACTGAACAGGCATGGCCATCGCATTCTATGGCTGCCACCCTACAGTCCTGATCTCAACCCCATTGAAAAGAAGTGGGCACAAGCAAAGTTTTTACGCCAAGGTTGGATGGAGAATAATCTGCCTAAACTATTTCATGATATAGGCTGTATCGATTTTATAACGACTTAACTATACTTGCTTTATTTCCGCCTATATCAATCAGTCAAGCTTACTTATATGAAGCAGCATATGACATTATTGATATAAGTAATATAAGTGATATTAAATTATATCCAAAACAAAAATACTTCCAATTTGATAATAAAAGTATTGAGAAACAAGGGGTTGTTTCTTACTTCAATACTAGGGAGATGGGGAAATCTAGACAAGAGTTAAAAATATACTTATATTTTGCCACTCCTTTTTATGGAGATAAAGATATCTGGTGGGGACAGGCTTTTACTAAGGTTATTGATAATGATCTTGAAGAAAAAGAGAAAGTTCAACAAATAGAAAATTTTAAAAAGATTTCTAGACAACAATATGCAAATGAAGAGATATCTACTGCTGATTATTTTGAAAAATTACAAAACTCAGATACTAAGTATGGTTATTTAGAAGCGATTAGATTGTCAGGTCAGCAACATATTAATGACCCAATAATACTTGTATCTCAGTTGAGCACACTTAACGAAAAAGCAGATAAAGAGTTAGCAAAATTCTTTAGATTTTTTATCATTGGCATGTTTATTTGCTTACTATTAGTCTTAAAAGCAACGATTGATAAAAAAGCATTTCAACAGTTTAAGTTACGCTAGATTTGTGGTGATAGGGCATGGATAATAATAAGCAAAGCCAGTATAGGTATAAAGATAAAAATAGAAGCAGAAACAAAAAAAGAGTAAGCAAAAGGGATAAACAGAAGCGAACACAAAGCCTAAGCGCTAAAGAATCGATCATAATAAAACTAAAGCAAATATTCTTGCCATATTTAGGTCTTAGTATCCTGACTATTCTGCTTTTTGGGGCTTTACGCTGGTTGCTTGATATTTATCTAGATGTTCTACCTTTAAAAGAGGGCTACTGGGATTTTGGTATTCCTCTCCTTTTATCTGTTTTAGTCGTTAGTATTTGGATGTGGCCGAGGTATGAGCTTCTAACTTTAAAGTGGGTTAAGCGTAGTAGTTCAGGCTACTTTTTTATAACGATGGTTCCAGCATTAGTGATACCGCTCGTTCTCAGCCAAAACTATTTGTCTAAAGCGGCTTACGAGGTCATTGAAGTAAATAGCTTGAATGATATTCGTCATTATCCAAAGCAAAAGTATTTCAGAGTAAATGATTTTGAGCCACTCAAATTAGAGAGCGTTTCTTATATAGAAACACAAGTAATCAGTGGACGAAATTTTGACTCAACATTGCATATTGATTATTACATTGCGACGCCATTTATAGCCGCTGAGAATATTTGGCTAGGTTCTAGCTACCACACGAAATACGATAATCGTGCAGACCAAAGTATTAAAGACAGTCAATATTCAGCATTTATTAACGACTCGCGCCATAAGTACGAAGCCAACGACCTCTCTACTATCAGCTACTTTAAGAAACTTAAATCATCAAATAGCAGAAATGCTTACTTACACACGATTTCTACGGCTAATAGGCAATCTAATTTGCCACCCTTGATATTGAAGCCAGAAACAGGATTACTTGCTGATAGCTTAGTTCGTGATTTTGTTTGGGGATTTGGTTCGTTTTTTATTGGTATGGTGCTGTGCTTGTTGCTCGTTCTCGCAGCAGAGTTTGATAGTCAAGAAAAGAAAAGTACGCAAAAACATATACAAAAGCGAAAACATATACAAAAACAAAAGCCCGTAAAAAAACGAGCACCAGTCAGTGATGTATCAAAAAGCCTAGTAGTTTGGTTTAGAAGTAATAAAGAGCGACCTGCGACGTTGGTGTTAATACTGACCTGTATAGGTGCATTTATACTGACCGTATTCATGGGTATGGATATCATTGACCCTCTATCTAGACAGGTAAATAGTGTGGGTGGGTTGACGATGGACGCGCTGCAAGCTGGTAAGTATTGGCGAGTAGTAACATCGCTTTTTGTACACGCAGGGATTATGCATTTAGTAATGAGTCTGGGGATGCTTTTTGCGACAGGTTATATTTTGGAAAAAGTATTGGGTCCTATACGTTTTACGATTGCGTTTTTTATATGTGGTATTTGCGCTAATGTTTTAGGGGTGCTATATTTTGATATGGATATGGCAGGTGTTTGGGGTGCTACATTTGGCTTGTTTGGTATCGCGATACCGTTGGTGGTCTTTAAGATTTTTAATAAAAAACATCGAGAGCTATTCGGCGGTACTATCGCTGCGATATTAATCATTACTTTAACCAGCATGTTCTTTGCATTTATAAACACGCTCATTTATATAGTCAATCCAGAATAAAATTGGTACAACCCATATCATGAAACAGCTTAGGTAAATTATTCTCCATCCACCCTTGTCGTAGAAACTTAGCCTGTGCCCATTTTTTTTCAATAGGGTTTAAATCAGGGCTGTAAGGCGGTAGAAATAACAAGCGATGACCATGCCTGTTGAGTAATCTCTGAACGCGTTTATGAAAGCTGGCGTTATCCATGACGATTACGCATTTTATTTTAAGACTTGGTATTAGCGTGTTTTTGCACCAGTTGTAGAATATGTCGCCATTGATATTCTTTTCGAAGTAATCAAGTGCAAATAACGCTTTTTCATATAAGGCACCAATAACATTGGTGCGTTTTTTACCTTGCCAGTTATAGCTATCGATGCAAGGGGTACCAATAGGTGCATAGCCATGAGAGCGGATGGTCTCAGCCTCGAAGCCACTCTCATCCATGTATACAATTGAATAGCCTTGAGCGATGTAGTCGCCCAGTTTACTTAGATATTTAGCTCTGTTTAATGGGCAAGCTTTTGGATGCTCTAAGGTCTTTTTTTTGACTGATACCAAGACGTTTTAAAGCGGCCTCGATGCCCGACTTACTACAGCCAAAACGCTGTGCTCTCTCGTACATGTAATCGTCTGGATGCTGTTCAACATCTTTTAATAAAGCTTCGTTAGGTATTTTACTGGGTGGTTTATTGCGAGTGAGTTTAATACTAGGATCTTTGAGCCAATTCTGTAGCGTGGCCTTACTAATGTCATAAAATGCACAAGCTTGTCTGATACTCATATCTTGTTGTTCGACACTTTTAATCACTTGAGCACGGAAGTCTGCTGAATAAGTCATAATCTTTTTACTTTTCGCTTGTTTTAAAACTACTGTACCACTTTTATAAAATATCTACTATATGGTGTATTATCTTTTAACCTTGTGTTTTGGCGTTGTTCTCGGTGTGGTCATGGTTATGACTCAAAAACAGTCTTTATTACGTAATGCTAGGCGTCATAATATATAGTTATTGGCTACTCTTCATTAAGAAACTATATCAAGCAGTATGAATCAAACGTGATGAATTGTTATTAATCATTATTAGAGACTATCTCCATTGACGCCCTCAGCAAACTATGACTAAATAAGAGTAAGGCTAATAAAGACAATATCAATGATAAAATTAACATAGCCTTTAACAATAAAGTCAGCCGTACAAGGAGTGTGCCATGTCTACTATGATTACCGACCGTACCTATCGAATCGCTCGCGAAAATACCCAAGCGATGATAATCGATGTTCAAGAACGCTTAACACCGCATATTTATGACCATGAAAACATCGTCAAAAAAATAGTGACGCTTATTAAAGGTTTACAAGCACTGAATATTCCTATCATGCTCAATGAACAGTATAAAAAAGGGCTCGGCGATACGCTACCTGAAATACGCGAGGTATTAGAAGGCGATAACGCCAAAAGCTTTGAAAAGGTCACTTTTAGCGCTTGTGATAATGATGATTCGTGGCATTATTTAGCGCAGCAAAATCGAAGTATTGTTTTGCTATTTGGCGTAGAGACACATGTCTGTGTACTACAAACAGCGCTTGATTTGCTAGATAATGGTATGCAGCCCGTCATCATTGGTGATGCGGTAGGCTCACGCTTTCCATATGATAAAAAGCAAGCAATACGCCGTATTCGCCGTGCTGGTGGCGTGATTACCACGGTTGAAACCATTCTGTTTGAGTTATGCCGTAGTAGTCAAGACCCTGCGTTTAAAACCATCAGTAACTTGATTAAATAGTTCTTTTGTTCAAAATAGAACCGATAGCGCTTACTCACATAAGCGCTATTTTTTATAGTGGTGTTAATTAGCTATAGGTTGGCATGCGCTTTTATAGCGCTCATAAAATGTATAATAATTGCTTATGCGTAAAGGTAAAATGAAGCGCTATATCTTCGTAGAAGAATTAAGAGAAAATTTATGCCATCAACAAAACCCCTTTTATTAACCAACCCAACGCTTGCCTCAAACATTGATATAGATCATGTCACTCATTTCTTATTAGAGCTTGATGCGCTTAAACGTATCAATCGTCGTAGCTATGTGACGCATACCACACGCAAAGAAAACTCTGCCGAACACTCATGGCATTTAGCCATGGCGTGCTGGTCTATCGCTGAACAGTTTGAGCTAGATGTCAATCATGAAAAACTACTCAAGATGGCGTTGGTACATGACTTGGGTGAGATTGACGCTGGAGATACGTTTTTATTCGCAAACAGTCGTAGCGAGGCGCACATTGAAGAACGTGCTGGTATTGCCAGGTTACAACGTGAGCGTGGCAATGGCATCATGGATTTAAATGAAATTTGGGAAGAGCAGGAGACGGGTAGTAGTAAAGAAACCCAGCTGATCAGAGTGGTTGATCGCTTATTGCCTTTTTTATTGAATTTAAATACCAATGGAAAAACGTGGATTGATGCTAACGTCACGTGCTCGCAAGTGGCTGCGGCACTTGCTTTTATCAAAGACAGCTTTCCTCCCATTCATGATTGGCTATCAAAAAATATCGACTATGCGACTCGGCAAGGGTGGTTGGTTGATGCTTAAGTAAAGCCATCATTTTGCCGTTTACATGTTTGCAAATATTTATCTTTTTCAACTAGTAAAGCATTTATAGTTAGCTCAATGAGCGGTTAAATCCATTATATAGAGAGATTGTTAAATGAGAATTACTGGCACTTATAAGGTTTTTGCTAAATCGCTCGTCTTTGTTAGCCTATTAACTTTGGCGCAACTAACGCAGGCCGCCGCACCTATTAGTAATGGTGATAAACTGGCGCACGATGCCAAAAAACAGATCGGCATTACCACTAGCTATGATCCTGCTTACCGCAAGTTGGATTTTCCGCGTGGCGATGTGCCGATAGAAACTGGCGTCTGTACCGATGTTATCGTCCGTGCTTATCGCTTGCAAAATATAGATCTACAGCAATTAGTCAACCATGATATGAAGTCAAATTGGTCGGCTTATCCAAAGACTTGGGGGCTCAAATCAACCGATAAGAATATCGACCATCGCCGAGTGCCCAATCTTGAAGTGTTTTTTGCGCGTCACGCAAAGACATTATCGACGACTGATAAAGCCAGTTTTCAAGCAGGGGATGTGGTGACGTGGCGACTACCGAATGGCAATTTGCCGCATACAGGTATCGTCTCTGATAAAGTCGCTGCGGATGGTACACCGCTGATTATTCACAATATCGGACGCGGCACGCAAGAAGAAAATATCTTATTTGCTTATCCTATTCTCAAACACTTTCGTTATTAACTACTTTTTTTATTAACTACTTTTATTATTAAGCTAGTACGTTGCGATAAGATAATTACCCATAATAAAAAGCTCAGTTCAACATAGATTAGGATGCTGAACTGAGCTTTTTTGAGTCGTTAAATCGCTTGCCTATTGAGTGTTAGCGACACCCAATAACTGTCCCATTTTTACCACACTATCGGCTTTCATACTGTCTTGCCAATCGGCTTTTGCGCCTTTTGGCAGTATCACAATAGCGGTTGAGCCTAAATAAAAACGACCCAGCTCATCGCCTTTCTCAAAGCTCATATTGTGCTCAGCTTCTTGAATATCGTCAGTGCGGGCAATTTTGCCAGTCGCCACCGTTTCGATACCAGCGACAATCATTGCCCCAACCATCACCACCGCTGCTTTACCATATGCTGTATCAAACAGACAAACCAAGCGTTCATTACGCGCAAATAAGTCTGGCACATTTGCTGCCGTAGTATTGTTGACCGAAAACAGCGTACCCGGTACATAACGGGTTTTGGTCAGAGTACCGGCGAAGGGCATATGTACACGGTGATAGTTACTGGGCGCAAGATAAACTGTCGCAAAACTGCCATCCGCAAAATAGCGCCCATCTTCACTGTCAGCAAGCAGTTGACCAACGTCATAATAGCGACCTTTTGCTTGGAGCAATTTATGGTCGTCAATTTGACCCAACTGCGAGATAATACCATCGGCAGGACTGACGATACCATGAGGCGTCATGTCGATAGGGCGCGCGTCTTCTTTTAGCTCACGGGTAAAAAAGTCATTAAAGCTCTCATAGGCGTTGAGACTTTGGCGCTCATACTCGTCCAAGCTGACGTTATAGGCTTTAGCAAAGCTACGGATAAACGTGCGTTTAACATAAGGGTGGCGACTAGCGGCTAGACGCCCAGCAACTTTACTCAGTTGCTGCTGCGGGACAAGCTGTTGTAAAGTAGTGAATACATTCATAATGAGGCTACCAAAATAGGGTGTGATGTAATAATTAATAAGCAAGAGAATGGCCGTATTTTATCATGGACGGCGTATTATTGTATGGGCATAATTGGTAAGGAATCCGTAAATGAAAGCACTTATACAGCGCGTACGCCATGCTAGTGTCACTGTCGATGCGCAGTGTGTTGGTACGATTGAGCAAGGCATATTGGCTTATATTGGTTTGGGGCCTGATGACGACCTAACAAGCGCCCAGCGCATGGTGGATAAAATCCTCACCTATCGTATTTTTGACAATGATGATGATCCTGCCAAGTACGGCAAACTGGATAAAAATGTCCAGCAAGTTGGTGGCAGACTATTATTGGTATCACAGTTTACGCTAATGGCAAAAACAGACAAGGGTCGTCGCCCTGACTTTGGTGGTGCGATGGCACCTGATGCGGCTCAAGCATTGTTTGCGCAATTGGTCGCCTATGCCAACACGCAACATTCAAACGTGGCAACTGGTCAGTTTGGCGCTAATATGCAAGTGTCGAGCGTCAATGATGGGCCATTGAATTTCTTGTTAGAAGTGAATTGAGTAAACTAAGCATTAGCCGTCACGAGACCTATGAACCGCTTAAAAGTTGAATGTCATTAAACTGTCATAATTACCCCGTTTAATAGAGAGCAGCAGGCGAGCATTTATCGCCTTTTTTGTCAGCCAAATGTTGTCCTCTAACACTGAGAATGCCGTATGTATAATGAGCAAATTTTGATTGTTGAAGATGAACCTGCGATTCGTGAAATGATCGTCATGACGCTAGAGATGGCGGGATTTGATAGTCTGCAGGCAGCGGATGTATCTGAGGCGCACCAACAAGTGGTCGATCACCGCCCTGCGCTGATTTTGCTAGATTGGATGCTGCCCGGTGATAAAAGTGGCATTGATTTTTGCCGATTGCTCAAAAATGATGAGCTACTCGCTGAGATACCAGTCATTATGCTGACGGCTAAAAGTGAAGAGGACAGCAAGGTGCATGGCCTTGACGCTGGGGCTGATGATTATATGACCAAGCCTTTTTCGACACGTGAGTTAATATCCAGAATCAAAGCAGTACTGCGGCGTAGTAACGCGCTCAGTAGTGATAAATCTATCGAAATCGGCAATCTGAGCCTTGATCCCAAAAGTCAGCGGGTGACAGCGGCTGGTAAAGTGGTTGATGTCGGGCCTACGGAATATCGATTACTGGCATTTTTTATGAGTCATCCAGAGCGTGCCTATACGCGGACGCAGCTGCTAGACCAAGTATGGGGCGGTAATGTATATATTGAAGATAGAACCATTGATGTGCATATCAAACGTTTGCGGACATTACTACGACCGCATCAATGTGATACGTTGATACAGACAGTGCGTGGGACAGGCTATCGATTTTCTAGCTTTATTGAACCAATTTAACAGACGGTTTTTATTCGCTATAAAAGCAGTATGTCAATCGTAGCACAGTGAAAAACGGCGAATAGTGATAAGGATGATGGATGAACACCCTAATATCGGCTCAAGGCGACCAACAAAATAAGTCACTGCTAGCAACTCAGCAGAATACAACGGATCAACTCAAAAAAATTAGAAGCGCACTACGCGCATTGCGTGATGCGGTGGTTTTGCTCAATGACGATGATGGGCTTGAATGGTGGAATCAGGCCGCCGAAGATTTAATGTTGTTACAGTTGTCAGATAAAGGTAAGTGCATTTTTGACTTTATTAGTGCGCCTGAATTTCGTCAGTATTATCAGGCGACGACCAACCCTAACGATGGTGCTCAGGATGGTGTACACATTGTCTCGTGGCGCGCGCCCAAGCGTTATCTAAAGTGTGAGCTCACGCCTTTTGGCGATGAGAAGCTGCTCATTATTTATGATGTGACGCGCTTGCATCATTTGGAGGAGATGCGCCGCGATTTTGTGGCGAATGTCTCGCATGAGTTACGCACACCGTTGACCGTCATGATGGGCTATCTAGAAAATTTTTCGGATCAGCCAGATATGCCGCCGCATTGGAAGCGCGGGTTTGAGCTGATGAGCCAACAGACTGCGCGTATGAATAGAATTGTGAATGACTTATTGCTGTTATCTCGCATCGAAATCGAAGAAACCCATGAGCTCAGCTATATTGATATGACCAAGCTGCTGACCCATGTTTATGATGATGCGCAAGCGTACAATCAAGAATATGGGCATACCATTCACTTGCAGATAGACACTTATGACGGACTGTATGGCTCAGAGATGTATCTAAATAGCGCGCTTTCTAATCTGGTGATTAATGCCATCAAATACACGCCCAAGGGCGGTAATATCGCCATTAGCTGGACAAAAACGTCAGAAGGTTGCCGATTTGCCGTCGAAGACAACGGTATTGGTATTGCACCTGAGCATATCGCACGGTTGACGGAGCGTTTTTATCGTATTGATAAAGGTCGTAGTCGGGCGACTGGCGGCACAGGGCTAGGTTTGGCAATCGTTAAACACGTTTTATATCAGCATGAGGCTAACTTACAAATTGAATCAGTAGAAGGGGTAGGCTCGACGTTCAGTATGGTATTTCCAGCTGCCCACATTAGATCAGCTGCGGTACCCTAATCTTTTTGTAAAAGTGGATAGGGGTTCACTGCACTGCCGCTGATATAAATACCGTAATGTACATGTGGCGGCGTACCTTTTGCATTGCCACTGTCGCCGACGTAGCCGATGATATCGCCGGCATTAACCCAGTCGTTTGGACTAATATCTGCATAATCTTCTAAATGCGCATAATAATGCCCTGCGCCGCCTGGTCCAACCACCACCACCACACGACCGCCTAACGTATTTTCACCAACTTTGCTGACGATGCCTTGTGTCGTGGCTCGTATTGGTGTGCCTCGTGCGGCAAAGATATCGATACCTTCATGACTGCGACCTTGACTGCGTGCAGCGCCCCATGTATCTGTTAGATGTTGCTCTGGAAGTGGACTGGGTAAGCTGTTTTCCGTCGGTAGTTCCTGCTGTAATAAACTGAGCTGTTGCCATTTTGCCATCACAAATGACTGAGTTTGTTGGCTGATACTGGGTAAGAGCCTATCAAATACAAATAATAGCATCAACAATACAGCCGCTTTAATGAGCACACTGAGTACACGATTTAAAAAGGTTGGCTTTTTCTGTGGCTTTAATTGTGGATTACTGTCATCTGCTGGCATCTATCTCTCTTCAGTTTTTTAAATGGACTTCAATTGATATTATATAAGTGAAGTTATCTATTCTTTGTATGCCATTGTTATCTCTAGTTTTTATCCCCATAAACATAACGTTTCTTTTAAAGTTTACGTATTTTTAAAACGTTACATAAAATACCAATGTTGTTATCTATTATTGTTATCCATGGCTGAACTTTTATGACTAATACTGCGCTGATTATCGATACCGAAACCGACCAAGGTCGTGATCCGCGTCCGATTCAAGTGGCGACTATTAATGCGATGACGGGCTTTGAGTGGATGAAGTACTTTAATAGTGGTCGTTCGATATCACCAGTTGTCATTAGAATTCATGGTATTACTGATGAGGATGTCGCTGGTCTTGAGCGCTTTGATTTAGAGGCGTTTGAGTTGCCGCAGTATTTGATTGGTCATAACGTCCGCTTTGATTGGCGGGTTATTGGCAGTCCGTCTACTAAGTTGATATGTACGGTTCGGCTGGCGCGTGTGGCTTTTCCAGAGTGGAGTGCTTATGGTCAGTCCAAATGTATCGAGCAATTATTAGGCAAAGAAGAAGCAAGCAGGATGACGATTGCCGCTCATGATGCGCTGGGTGATGCACGTATGTGTTATCTGCTTTATCAGGCGTGTTGTGAGCGCCTAGCCATTGCACCGACGGATTTTGCTGCTGTCCATGCTATCGCCAATAAAGCCAATCCAGTGAGCAAAATGCCCTTTGGCAAACATAAAGGCACGCTGATTAAAGACGTGCCCATCAGCTACGTAAAATGGATGCTGGGTAATATCCATAATATGCAGCCGTCGCTTTATTCTGCATTGACCAAACGCATCAAGGCAGAAAACATGAAAGAATCAATAGACGAATCCGTAGTTAAATAGGCTCTGAAGTCTATTGATTCTTTAGCCAATCAACCGCCATTTGCCAAAGCTGCGGTGCTTTAGCGTTGGTTCTGCTACTAAAATAGCGCATATGACCGATGCTGTTTAGACCAAAGTTTTTGGGATCTAAAAAGTGCTTTTCGACTGGCATTTTAGTAAAAACACGAATCATATCATCCATATTTTTGCTATTGGCAATGTCATCATCACTAAACCCCAGCCATAATGATGGCATAGTAATGTCATTGTAAAAGTGCGTTTGTATACTTTTGCCAAAGGCTGTTTTGATATAGCCTGCGCCATTACACCATTCGCGCCACTGCCGAGACACGCCCCGTGGTAGCGGTTCGCCCATACCAATTTTATCTGACGGCGTGTACCCTAACGTCAAGTTGGCGAGTGGAATAAAGGCATCCATAAAACCCATCGCTTTGAGTTTATAGGGCATGCTCATATTTTTAATACGACCTGATGAGCAGGCGACATTGAACACTGAAGCGAGCGCACTATAATTTGGCATCAAACCAATCAGCTGACCGCCAGCGCTATGACCAATTAAATGATAAGTGGCGTTGGAAAATTCATCTTGCAACGCATCAAGGACGGCTGGCATATCATGGCGACCCCAGCTAATCAGCGATGCATCGCATTTAGCCAATGCAGACGACAGCGATTTACCGATGCCTTCATTGTCAAAGGTTAGTACACCAAAGCCATTTTCTGCTAAGTGAGTGGCAAAATTGTGATAAAACTGGCGCTTGATACCCGTTGCTGGCGCGAGCATAACCGCTTTTTTTACCTCATTTTTAGGGCGATAGACAGTCGCTGCCAATGCCTGATTGCGCTCAGTCATGATACTCAGTGAATAAATATCCGTCTGATACTGTTTATTTTCCATGCTTTAACCTTCATATTGTTAGGGTTCTATGCGGTGTGGAGTGGTTATTTATTTGCAATTATTTATCAACAATCTGCTCTTAAAATGTAGTCATTACGTAGTGATAAACCGCTTAAATTAGCTGATAGCCACCTGATAGCATCGCTTATGTTAAGATAAATGCTGGCAAGCAAGGCGTTCAATTGTGACTTTCAAGTTCTATGCTATTTATCTTGGGTGGTATTATCCATTAGGGTTTTAACGAGTATTTAACAAAAACAATCGATATAAAAATTAAGGAAGCTATATGCAAATGAAAATTAACAATGACACTTATGAAGTCATTACCAGTCAGGACATTACCAATATTGAAAAAGCAGTGGATAAATCAACGTTAACGATGCCGTTGGTAGCGGTTTATTGTGGTTCGCGTTTGGGCAATAATGAAGTCTACGAGCAGGCAGCCCGCGAGTTGGGTAGTGCGCTTGCCGACAATGGCATGGGTTTGGTCTACGGCGGCGCGAGCATCGGGCTGATGGGTGCCGTTGCAGATGAGGTGATTCAAGGCGGTGCGCAAGCGGTCGGTGTGATTCCAACCTTTATGCTCAAGCACGAAATTGCTCATGAGCAGCTGACTCGTCTGCATTTAACCGATACCATGCACACCCGTAAAACCGTGATGGCAGAGTACGCGGATGCTTTTATTACCTTGCCGGGCGGGCTTGGTACCTTAGAAGAAATTATGGAAATCGCTACGTGGCGTCAGCTATATCAACATGAAAAACCGATGATTATTCTGAATATCAATGGTTTCTATGATCGTATGATCGAGCACTTAAAATATACGGCTGACCAAGGTTTTATGAAACAAGAAGATCTGGAGCGTTTGGTAGTATGTAACACGATTAATGAAGCCATTGAGCTATTAAAAACAGTCGTAAAAATAGACGATGCAGTCGATACCGAAAAAATGGCTGGTAATTAAGAGTACATATTCTTATTTATAAATGCTTTGATCTATAAATGTTTTTATCTATAAAAAAAGAGAGAAGGGCTGATCGTTAGCCATTCTCTCCTTTTTTTGTTCAATTTTTAATAGAACGCTTTTTATATCTCAGTAGCACTTGCATCATTAGCCGTGTTGAAACCCTTTAAAGTTGTCTCGCCAATACCGTGATTCACATCAGCCATTGCTAATGGAAAGCCTCGTTGCTCAGCCAGTGTACGCGCGACTTTATCAATCGCCATGCTATCGTGTTTTGTCAAATACGCCCAATTATGAGCATAACGATTGCGGTTGGCTGGCGTGTCATGATCGATTAAGCCAAGTTCAGTCAATTCATCAACGATTTGATCGGCAGCAATCAAAGTCGAGGATGCTTTGACGTTTTCTGCACGTGCATAGCGAATATTAGAGTACAAGCTTACATCAGCCACTCGCAGCGTATCGTCCTCACCAGGTATTTGTTGCCCACCATATAGCGCATTACCGACCGTACGCGCGCTATGGAAGGTCGGTACAAACTCAGCCACATAATCAATCGCTTGCTGACTACGCGCTTGTAACGGTGCTTTATCCCAGCCATCTTCGATGTAGTGCACATACTGTGGCGGCAGCTTAGGTTGGGCGCTGTCTTTGCTAGAGGCGACCAAGCCATCATCGAATAGCGTGATAAATTTGCTCATGCCATGTATTTGAAAATAACCACCGGGGTAAGGCGTGAGTTGTGCCATGCCTTCAGGTGTGCCGCGACTGCCATAAACGATAATCTCTGGTATCTGTCCGCCAGTATCATCCCAGTGGGTAATATAAGACGATTTAAACTCGACCATACGCGTGACTTTGACCCCGACCATATCGTCGATGACGCCCGTACGAAAACCGCAAGCGTTGATTAAATAATCCACTTCGATAGATTCGGTTGTATTTTTGGTCTCAGATTCGGTTGTAAGCTGAGTTTCAGAGCTGGCAGCTTGTTGATAATCAATACGCCATTTAGTAACATGATGGTCTGCGTTTGAGCAATTTTCACAATCAACAGGCATGACTTGCTTAACCTGCGTATCTGTAAAGACGTGGGCATGCTCATAATCTGCTAATGCCAATTGCGCAGAGGCCGCCAAGCGAAAAATATTCCAGCCATACTCTTGCACGACAATCAGTGGAAACTTGACTTTATTTAAGTCCAAATACTTAGCTACTGGTATCATCCATTCATCAACCGACCGCGGCACTGCGACTTGCTCACGTTCTGACAGCGCAATGAGTTGCTCATGGCTATAAAGCTGATAATAGTTTTCAGGTTCGCCCAACACTTTGTTATTAGCATCTTCAGCGATAAGCTTACGATACGCATCAGTCAAGATATCAAGACGTGGTAGCAAATCTTCTGGCAAGCCTTCATCGCGGGTTGGCACGGCAAATACTGTTGGGCGAACATCGATGGTATAAGGATAAAGGCGCAATATATCGATACATTGTTTGAGGAGAGCCACACAATCTTCATCAGGAATTTCGCGGTATAGATTGCCGCCAGCATGCAAGTGACACATCGGTGGACCATCAATCAGCGATTTGTTTTTTTCAAATACATAAGTTTCAAGCCCCAATGCCGCAAGGCGAATAGCAATGGTTGCTCCTGCCGTACCACCACCAAGAATACCGACGCGTTTGGCAGAGTGCGCTTGGTTTTTCACTGGGTTTTTAATGAAAGAGTGAGTCATTGTCGTTGTTATATCCTTAATAGCAGTTACAGCAGGTCATGCTCGGTGTATTTGTTAAATGTTTTATTTTAAAATTTTTGTCCTAATGGATGTTGTTCTAAGCCGTTTATAACTATTGATATGCGTGCAAAGGACGTCAAGTTCAATATGCATATGAAGCCGCAAGGGTCATATTTGTCATTGTGTAGTAATTCTTAAGCTGTATAGGGTATTCTACGAAAAATGACAACCAATATGACGGCAAATACGTAAGTAGATAGGTGAGTTTTGTCAATGAATGGCTATGCCAGTTTACCCAATTTGCAAATACATAAGCTTTTGTAAATTTATATATGGATAGAAACGACTGCGCTGTTGCATATGCTATATTAAAACTGCTTGAAGTCAGCGATAGGTTTTTTTGCTGCTTAAATAGTCTGACGATGAGAAAAATCCAAATAGAAATTTATGATGACAATCATAATCACAATCAAAATGACAAGGAAGTTATTATGAAACGTATGCTTATATTATCGGCTCTCACTGGTGTTTTAACGCTTACTGGTTGTACTACGTTAAACAATGTATTCGGCAATGATGATTCTGGCATGCATGATGTACAAGCCACCAATAAAAATACCGCGCCAGTCGCGAGTAAAAACGGCATGTTAGTCGATGCAAGCAATCACATGACCTTATATACCTTTGACAAAGATGGGATGAACAAATCAGAGTGTGGGAGTGCCTGTCTAATTGCTTGGCCAGCATTTATGGCACCGAGTAATGCCAAAGCATCAGGGCAGTTTGCAGCGTTTCAGCGCGAAGATGGCAAGTATCAATGGGCGGTAAATGGTAAACCGTTGTATTTCTATGCCAATGATACAAAGGTCGGCGATAAAGATGGCGACAATAAACTGGGCGTTTGGCATATCGTCAAAACCAAGTAAAGTAAGCCCATTGTCTACCGAAATGAAAGACAATTAGCATCAAAAAAGCAGCCATCGTAATGGCTGCTTTTTTATTGGCTTGACTGATTAGAATCGTAAAATAACGCGATCAAATATCTGCCAAAGCTTCAGCTTGTTCAGTCTCCAAGATAGTTTCTTTAGTAGGCTCTTTTCTATATAGAGGGAAAAAGTCAGAGCGTAAATCATTTTCGGTGAACCAGCTATCAGCGACTAATGCTGCGTATTTTTCTGGATTAACGACGAGTCTATAAGTTTTGAATAATAACTCTTGTGAGCTAAACCCTTTTTTATACTCGTATAAAGAATCTAGATTAGAGCCTACGCCGCCGCCAAGATGCAGTAATTTATAATGATTGGTTCGACCCCAATCACGAGCAACATGGGTAATGAGTTTGGAAGGTTGTAGATGAGTATAGGCGTTGAGCGTGCCTCCGAGATGAAACTGCATAATCCCCGATTCTTTGCAGATTGTGTAGATAGAGGAACCAATCGCTTTATTATCCTGATAGGCAGTTATCAGTAGTATTCTGTCTTGCAAATTTTCGAGCAAATTAAAAAAGTAATCATCATCAAAGAAGTAGTACTGATCTGCCTTCACCTGCGCCATCGTTTCTTTGTAAATATTGGAAAACATCACTGCATTCTCTCTGGTTAAACGCTCAATTTTTGTCACGACATCCATTTTTAAGGCTTTTTTGATACCTCTGCGATGACGATTCTGAGTCTCGCTCCAGTGCTCTTCTTCAGATTTACTCAAGTCAGACATCAATGTCAATCCATGAGTGAGTGCTTTGCCGACCGTTGGTAGCCACTCTTTATTGATGATTGGATGCAGTCTCATGAATAAAGACACACAGCCTTTTGCTAAGAGAAAACCCCTTACTTCTGCCAAAATTATGTCTAATTCGGCATCAGTGAGAGACTTATCCATGACAGGACCGCCGTAACCATAAGTAGAGGTAGCATCCCAATGCTCTGAGTCGATTTCTCTTATAATGAGAGGTAAAAAGATTTTTTTATTGTTATAAGTGGCAATCACTCCTTGAGGAGTGCCTTTATCGACAATAGCTGACGCAGCAATCCAACCAGATAAGTGATAAATATCAAAGTGATAATCAGCGATGTTTTTATCCCAGTCTTTATTTATCTCGGCAAATTCTACCTGTACTGTATCCATCTTTCTGCTCCCTCAGCTTTATGTTTTATATTCGTAAATCCGTATATATGAATATAACAATAAAAACTGAGGTTAACAAGCAAATGGGAAGTATTTATGCGATTTATTGAATATATATAAATGTCGAGTGAGTTGATTCATTATTGTCAAAAAAGCAGCCTTTATGATGGCTGCTTTTTTTAGAGTATGTAGCGATTTGTGCTTGGCTAAAAATTAGACTTATTTAGATTTTTTGTTGGTTTGCGCTTTTTTCTCTATCAACTCACCATCGATTTGGATCGGGACATTGGTGGTAATGCCATCTGCGAAAGCTGTCATACCATAGGCTGCGCGATCAATATTACCCGTTGCACGGAAGCCAATAACTGGCTCTTTGGTAAGAGGGCTGTTGGCGATTTTATTCAAAGTCACATCCAGCGTTAGTGGTTTGGTTTGACCCAGCATAGTAAAGTTACCTGTGACCTTGGCTTGTTGCGGATTTATAAATTTTACGCTGGTTGATTTAAAGATCATGGTTGGATATTTGGCGACGTTAAAAAATTCAGCCTTTTTTAAATGCTCATCACGTGCATCCCAATTGGTGTCAATGCTATCGGTTGCAATGGTGAAGCTCATATTGGTTTTACTGGGTGATTTGACGTCGTAATTAATGACCCCTTTGACGTCGTTAAAATGACCCATGGTGGTCGAAAATCCTAAGTGATTGACAGAAAATCCCACACGGGTGTGCGAGTCGTCTAATTGCCATTGATTAGGCAATGCCGCACCTGCAACAGTGGTGAGTGCCAGTGCTGAGCTGATAAGCAGGGCTTTTGCGCTATTCTTCATAACAGTATTTATCATTATATTGTCCTTATTGAGTGTTTATAAATAGTGGGTGCTTGATTAATGAGGCGACATCAGACGGTATCCATCATCATTAACAAATGATGAATATCAAAAATAAATTATTAAATAAATCTAAACTTAAATTATTTATTGGTTGTTTTAACTAATTTAATATTATACTAACATAGCGTATGCCTCTCAATAAAATAGAGGTTTCGGTGACAACTTATCACATATGTCACTCACAACTGCTGCTTGCGTCTAGCGGTAAAAACCGTTAAAATCGCGTTTTGATTTTCCCGCTGGGGAAAGGCTAAGTGAGCAGAGGAATGGTGTTGGGTGCTGGAATAAGCCAGTGACGCAGCTGCCATACTTATCAATGTCCTTAGTGCCTCAGTTACGTATGTCATGACTTGTTTGACACATCGTCTAAGATGGTGTTCAAGAGTGCTATACATACATCGGACATAGAGAGTTTATTATGCGTAAAGATATCCATCCTAATTACCAAGAAGTTTTATTCCATGATACTAACGCTGACGTGTTTTTCTTAACTCGTTCAACGGTTAAGACTAAAGCGACTCGTGAATATGAAGGTACAGAATATCCATACTACCCACTTGATATCTCAAGTGCGTCGCATCCATTCTATACTGGCGAACAACGCAAAACTTCTACTGAAGGCCGTGTTGCTAGCTTCAACAAACGCTTTGGTGCATTTGGTGGCCGTAAGAAAGCTGCTGATACTGACGCTGCAGAATAATTCACACCTATTGCGTGATATTATTTTGAGCATGTGTTTTCTCAAACATGCACAGCTATAGTATTAAGAACATAAAAAAACCGCTGACTATTCAGCGGTTTTTTTTGTTTAGATTTTTAGAAGTAACGGCTAAATGGTTTTAATCAGTCAACTCAGCATCGGAAGGGTTCAGTAACTGTATAATCAACTCTGACAATTGCTGCGCCCAATAGCCATACATGAGGCTACTAGGATGAAAACCGTCACTGGCAAACATCACTTTGATATCGATTGGAGTACCGTTCGAATGCTCTGCTATCATTCGTGGAAAGTCAGTGGCCATGTAGGTGACACTATCATGAGCGGCGCAAACTTGCTGCAACGTGTTATCAAGGATAGAGGCTTTGGCACCTACAAAGTTACTTAGCGGGGCAGGTATCGCAGGCATCTGTGCCATCGGCGGCAGGCTTAAAAAAATCAACTCTCGCACGCCAAATTTACGCTGAGCGATAGCGATAATACTTTCAATTTGCTGTTGCCATTTATCCACCGAGACTTTAGAGGTGGTGTCGTTGACGCCGACACTTAGCACCATCACATCAACAGGCTGGCTAGGCGCGGGTAGAACATAAAGCCTACGCAAGATATCGAAGCTGGTATGCCCCGTCGTTGCTTGCAATGACCAGTTCAGCGTATCAAACTGGTTGTGGATAGCGGACTGCTGCGTCAAAACAGGAATTAAGTTACCGACAAGCGCTTCTTGCTGCGTCTCACTACCGACGCCAGCCGCCGCCGAATCGCCAACGACCATTAGGTTTAATGTTCGCTTGTGCGCATCTTTTGGCGACTCAATCGCGTCATTTAATTGAACTTGCCCGTGCCTTTCACCATTTGGCTCAGGTAGCCGTACCGTATCACGCTTAATTTTGCGCCCTTGATAAAGATAAATAGGTGCAAGCAGTACATCTCTTGCCACCGAGGCGATTTTATTGCTATTTATCATATTGCTACCATCCTGCACGCTCCCGAATAGTGGTGAGATTGTCTTCAATTAATAATTTACCATCGACATAAATATCACGCAGTAGGTTATCTGCGTCTGCAGATAGGTCTTCAGCCTTGATGGTTTTTAGCTGTCCATTGCTGTTTTTGACCAGCGCCAAACGTCCCTTCTTTGAGCGTTTAGAGCGGCTGGTAATCGGGTCTTTATAGATGTCTGTCCATGTGCCATCGATAGAGATAGCACTGGCTTTCATCGCCCAGCTCATGGTGTCGCGGTTGACTTGTTGTAATAGACCACCGCCCATACCAAAGGTCACATTATCTGCGCTAAAGCCTGCTTTCATGACCACATCAATGATCTTAGTTAAGCTTTGTGGGCTGATGCCATCCCCTTGGATGACACGTACATAATCAGGCAGCACTTTATAGCCTTTACTATTAATTGTCGTTCCAAATTTTACTGCCAAGCGCTCTAAGGCTTCGCGAACCACTTTGGCAGGCTCACCACTATCGGGTCGGATAACCAAAGTCCCGCCCATATTTTTGACGTCGTCTTTTAGGCTGCCGCCCCAAATATTATCGATGGCGTTCCATAAGTCATAGCTGTCAGAGACCACTGAGAAGCTTTTACCAGCGCCGCCAAACTGCTCAATCATATTGGTAAAAGCAGCGGTTTCGCCATCACGACCCCACGCGGTCATGGTGCTATGCTCAGCGGCAGGAATAGAAAACGCGGGCATGTCCTTATCCATGTGATACCAGCGACTAGCAGCCACCAACGCTGTCATCGAATCGGTACCAGCAAAGTTCACCAAATGCGCTAAGCTGCCGAGCGCGACAGACTCTTGACTAGATGCCCCGCGCGAGCCGAAATCGTGCAAACGAAAAGTGAGTGATTCGGTATTGTCCGCTGATTTTTCTAACGCTTGACGAATGATGCCTTTGCAATAATGCGAGACACTAGCGACGGTTGATGGATACCAGATGGCACGAAGCAAGGCAGTCTCGATATAGCTTGGTAGCCAATAAAACTCAGGATCAGTGTTGATAACTTGGCAGACCACATTGGACACGGGTACGATGTTGCCTTCAGGGATGGCTTCGATACGTAGTGGTAAATAACCGCCATGTTTATCAACCAAACGCTCCCAGCCAGCACGGTTAAAGGTTAAACCATGTGCTTGAATGACCATTTCGGCTTCATCAATGTCTTGATGAGTGATTGGCGTGCTTAGATATTCTTTAATAAAGGCTTGCAAGCCAAAGAACACCACATCGTAGTCACCTTTACGCGCCTCAATGTAGCTGGACAGATACTCACTACCTTTTGGGTATTGCACCCAATGTGAGGTTTTGTAGCTGTCGCTATTTAGAATTAAATTGTTTAAATTGCTGGTATACATCACAGAACTCCTCTGCTTTGAGATGCCGTAGCTGCGTTAATGAAAGAACAGTTACGGCGGTTAGCCCTTGCTGTCTATCAGCTTGGGCGTGGAAAAGTGTTAATGAAAAATCGGATAATCGCCTGATAAAATCCTACAAACCGACCATTTTAGTAATAATTGCATAATGGTCTTCAAACATCATGGTAGCGTCAAGCTCAGCGAGTGGTAACCAAAAAGCCGTGGCTGCATCGTCGCCGCCTTTTACTTTTGGCAAGCCTTTTGGGTCATTTTTAAGTTGAAAATAAAAGGCTTGGGTAATCGTCCGACCACGTGCTGAGCGATATGGGTCATCAAAGGTATGCTGACTATGACAAGAGCCGCGCAATACTGGCTCAGGGACTTTTAGGCGAGTCTCCTCACGTAGCTCACGGATACAGGCATCGAATAAGGTCTCTTTTGGATTTAAAAATCCGCCTGGTAATGCCCACAGTCCGCGCCCTGGCATGCTGCGGCGCTCAACCAATAGAATATGTCCCGACTGGACAATCAGAGCATCTGCTGTCATAAAGGTTGGTGGATAAGGCGCTGATTCCCACTGTCTTTTATATTTATCAATAAAGTCCGCTTCTTCGTGTAGATTTTGATATTCGTCTGTCTTTTTGAAATCGTTCAGAACCTTGCGCGTCGATTCAGGCGTGCGTTCAGGAGTCGGGGTCGCGCCCATTAGATAGCTATCGCGAATTGGGGTGGCGGATAGATTGTGATAGCTCGGTACAGAGACGGACGCCCAGTTGGGGAATAGCGATAAATAATATGAGGAGCTGTCTTTGGAATGACCAATCAAGCCGATATCAGTTTGCAAATCACCAGTAACAGACTTCACGCCTGCTTGCACGTACTGTAGCCAGCGCGTGTCGTTGTAGAGTGCATCATCTAGAGCAACGCAGTGAATACGTGCTGCTTCTGCTGCTGAATACGCGCCTTTAATCATGGCAGCACGCTCAGCGACACTAAAGGGATTGCGTAAACTACGCGGTAAGTTAGCAGAGCCGATCAACATAATGACATTATCAGCACGCTTCAATGCTTCGTCGATGACCGCCTTATGTCCACGATGGAAGGGCTGGAAACGCCCGATAAAAACCAAATAACGATAGTGTTTATTATCTTTAGCTGAACTTTGCTCTGATGATTCGCTCATATACGCCACTTTCCTACTACGGATATTTCATTGGTTAAAATTTATTGAGTAAAAAGTAATGACGCCAATACTGACACAGCCCATCACTCGCTGACAAGTATAAAGATGTTTAGAGGTGTGCGGTTTTTGGTTATAGTCCGTACCATGTTGTAGTTAGGCTACAACCGCACCGCTATTTTAACGGGCATGCTGCTCAATCCACGCGGTAACTGTTGGCCAAATTTCGTGGGCGGCGTGACGACTGATCATAATGCGGCTGTGCGTATAATCGTCCAAATCTCCATGGCTGAGCGAGTATTCTCGAAAAATATTGGCAGGGTTTTTAAAGGGTTCAAAAAACAGCTGACAACCACGAGTAGGGGAAATGAAATTGTCGCCTTTTGCGCTGATAGCATAGATAGGTATCGTGATTTTTGGCATCTGTTGCCGGTAGTCTAAAGGTGCATCATTAGCGGCGAATGTATCCATGCTGGCTGTCTTAAATGTACGTTGCTTAAGAAAACTGCTGTTAAAGTTTTTTTGTAGATTCCAGTCGTACCACTGGCTCATCATATGATAGCTTTCATTAAAAGGCCCTAGCTTGATTTTTTTAGCAGGGATATAGCCAACCAGCCGCGTGAATAATTTTGCTACAAGAATTTTAGTATGATTTATCGGATTTATTGCAGCGCCATAAGCTTGGCAGGCAAACATGCTGGCGCTATTAATCTTATCGATATAGCAGGGATGCTGGATCAAAAACATCGTTAAGCCAACCCCGCCGCCGCTATGGGTGACGCAATGTAGATTATCGAGTTTTAATTCCTCAAAAAGGTAGCGAAAAGTCGCTTCATAGTCATAGGTTGCAACCGTTTCAAAGTTGAATTTTTCTTTGGGTATTGAGCTTGCGCCATGACCGCGCCATTCCATGATGTAGCAATGATGACCGAGGCGAGCTAGATACTCAGCGATTTTCAAACAGGTTTGTTTGTCCGAAAACGTGCCGTGCGTCAAAAATATGTTTTGCGCTTTTATGGCAAGTGTATTGGTGGTAGGGGTATCGCTCTTTGTTTCGTCTTTTGTATTATCCACAATCTTCCAAACGGCTGCTTGTTCGTCGTCTTTGGTCGTTACTAGATTCAGTGTTTGTGTCATCATAAGATTGATTCAACTAAAATATGAAATTTCTGCTAGCTTAAATGTAATGTTTAACAATGAAAATTATAGTAATAAATATAAAGATGCTAAAAAATTGCGTTATAAAATAGCGTTTGAACATCCTCTTTTCTTCGATATCTAAGCGATCTCTATAGTCAATATAAAAGAATATCAACTGGAGTAATGGATTGCGAAAAAATACCAACGCTACATGAATTTTGATATAGCGGGACATAATTTCTTTTACAGCTTTGGTATAGTCAACACCCTCCGGTACTAAAAGCGCGACGACTATAATAAGGGCAACAAGAATGCCTAATATAATGATCAATAAGTAAACCTATAAAAAGATATTTAGGACAACACACTTTACCTTGTAAATAGATCTAAAACTAGCGCTAGAAAATAGCAAGCATGATAAGTGCTTTGGTTGTATGGTCTCACACAGTGTTAGACATGCCGTAGCATTCGGAAGAAAGTAGGTGGTTAGTTAGTGTTCTAGGTGCTTGATAATCACGGTAGCTGTCTTTATATAGTAGGGGATATATCAATCATTAGATAAGCGCTATTTGTCGTCTCTATTTCGTCATTGTTAATAAAGCATTAATAAAACCGATAGCAGTCATTTGTGAGCATTTTGGTTTAATTCACAGTAGCGCAGTCGGAATTGTCGTCTGAGTACGTTATAATAGCTGCTATAAATTGAGCAAAATGTTATAACAACGGCAGTCCGCATTTTAAGACAACAGACCGTAATGATTGATAACCCGCATAACTTATACCCGCTACCTAATTTTAAATTCACGACACAGTAGCCATGACAGATATAGCGTTTGTGTCATAACGCATAGGACATATTATGAGTGAGCACAACCAAGCTGAGAGCCAACTAGACCAGTCAGCAGACTATGAATCAGCGCTAGATACTGAGCAAACTGTAGCAAAGAGCAATATTACTATTACTGAGTCAGCCCAAAGCTACTTAGCAGATTTGTTATCCAAGCAGGATACCGATGGTATCGGCGTGCGTATTTTCGTTGAGCATTCAGGTACGCCGCGTGCAGAGTGCTGTATGGCTTATAACCAACCGGGTGAAGAGGATAGCGCTGACCTGCGTTTTACGTATGAAAGCTTTTCTGCCTTTATCGAAGCGGCGTCTGTTCCTTATTTAGAGGATGCGGTGATTGACTATAATAAAGACCGTTTTGGTGGTCAGCTGACCTTCCGTGCGCCAAATTCTAAAGTGCCTAAAGTGGGTGCGGATGCCAGTGTCGAAGAACGTATCAACTACGTATTGCAGTCAGAGATTAATCCCGGCTTGGCGGCGCATGGTGGCGACGTACAGTTGCTTGAGCTGATTGATGAAGAAGGCGTTGGGCTGACTGCGGTATTGAAGTTTGGTGGTGGTTGCCAAGGCTGTTCAGCCGTTGACATGACCTTACGTCAAGGCGTTGAAGTACAACTTAAGCAGCAAATACCAGAGTTGACGCAAGTGATTGATGAGACCGATCATACCCGTACAGAAAACGCTTACTATAAATAGAAATCTCAGTAAAAGCCAAAGCGTTAAGTAATGTCTGAAGAGTTATTTTAATTAAAAAGCCAAGTTTTGATGAACTTGGCTTTTTTTATTGCTATGATTTGGTAGATTGTTTTTTAGTTGAATTTTCAGTGACATATTGTTGATTAATAATTTGTTGATTAGTCATTTATTGATTAATAACTTTTATCGAAATAAAGGAATATATGATGAGTGACGAACAAGCAGCCCAGCAAACAGCCCAAAAATCAGAGACGCCTCAACGTCTTGAGACCTTGGCGATTCACGCCGGTTATAGCGTTGAGCCAACGACCAAAGCGGTCGCAGTGCCGATTTATCACACCAGCTCGTACGCCTTTGATAACACTCAGCATGGTGCTGATTTGTTTGATCTAAAAGTTGCAGGCAATATTTATACCCGTATTATGAACCCGACCAATGCCGTGTTGGAGGAACGCGTCGCGGCACTCGAAGGCGGTATCGGTGCCCTTGCAGTAGCATCTGGCATGGCAGCCATTACTTATGCGATTCAAACCATCTGTGAAGCGGGTGATAATATCGTTGCTGTGTCGACCTTGTACGGCGGTACTTATAATTTGTTTGCCCATGCATTGCCGCGTCAAGGTATCGAAGTCCGCTTCTTTGATCACAAAAATCCTGAGGCGATTCGTGATTTGATCGATGATAAGACTAAGATGGTCTTTGCAGAAAGTATCGGTAATCCATTAGGTAACATCGTTGATATTCAAGCGCTGAGTGATATCGCACATGAATATGGTGTGCCAGTGGTGATTGATAGTACGGTTGCCACGCCTGCGTTATGTCGTCCTTTTGAGTTTGGTGCGGATATCGTGATTCATTCATTGACCAAATATATGAGTGGTACAGGTACCTCAATTGGTGGGGCGATTGTCGATAGTGGTAAATTCGCATGGGGCGACTATCCTGAGCGTTTTCCCTTATTGAACACGCCAGATCATAGTTATCACGGTGTGAACTTTGTCAAAGATGTCGGTGCAGCAGCCTTTATCGCTCGTGCTCGTGTGGCACCGCTGCGTAATACTGGCGCGGCACTTAGCCCGCTCAATGCTTTTGGTATTTTGCAGGGTATGGAGACATTGAGTCTACGTATGGAGCGCCATGTACAGAACGCGCAAGCCGTTGCGGAATATCTGCGTGACCATGACAAGGTTGCTTGGGTGAAATATGCAGGTTTGCCAGATCATCCTGAGCATGAGCTTGCCAAAAAATACATGAAAGGCACGCCTTCTGCTATTTTGACCTTTGGAGTAAAAGGTGGCTTGGAAGCTGGTGCTCGCTTTATCGATGCGCTGCAGCTGATTACTCGTTTGGTCAATATCGGTGATGCCAAATCACTAGCCTGTCATCCAGCGACGACCACCCATCGTCAGCTCAATGAGCAAGAGCTCGAAAATGCAGGTGTAAGCACTGATATGGTACGTCTATCAATTGGTATCGAGCACATCGAAGATATCAAAGCGGATCTTGCGCAAGCATTAGCCTCGGCTTAGTATTAAACGCTTTTTATTGAACTGAGCCATGTGAGCTGAGCAATGTGAACTGAATAATTTGTCTCATAATTAATAACAAAAAAGCCCATATCAATTGATATGGGCTTTTTTTGTTATCGGCAATGACAGATTTTTATAAGTTAAGCAGATAGTACACGCTTTGCAATATCTCTATAATCTTGTGAGGCCAATCGTGGTCCAAACTGTTGAATCACCTGCGCCGCTACTTCGCTGGCAAGACGACCACATTCAGGCAAGCTATAGTGCTGTGACAACGCGTATAAAAATGCTCCTGCGTAATTATCACCGGCACCGTTGGTATCAATGACATTAGTAACGATTGGTGTAGCAACTTCATAAATCTCAATTTCTGATTTGTCGTCAGCTTTATGGGCGATCGTTGCACCATTGGCACCATCAGTGACGACTGCCGTCTGGCAATACTCAAGCAGTGCGCGTGCGGCTGCCTTGACTTGTTTTTTGTCTGTAAAGAGCTTGGCTTCCTCACTATTACAGAATATCACTGCCACTTTATTGCCCAGCATATTGAGTAAACTGTCTTTGGCAAACTTCACCACGGCAGGATCAGCAAAACTTACGGCAATTTTTGCAGAATGAATCCCTGCTTGTTGACGCAACTGAGTCATGGCAGGCTGAATACTCTCAGTCATGGCCAAGTAGCCTTCTATATATAGCCAGTCAGCTTGTGTCAGCGCATCAAAATCGACATTTTCTGCGGTGATTTCGCTTGAAGTACCGAGATAAGTTTGCATGGTGCGCTCGCCATCTTCAGTCACTGCGACCACACATGAACCCGTTACTCCGCCTGCATGGATAGATTTCTCTGAAGTTGCAACACCTGCTTCATGTAAGTCTTTTAGATAAAACTCGCCTTGTTGATCGTCACCGACGCGGCACGCATAAAATGGCTTGCCGCCTAAACTGGCAAAGGTATACATCGTATTGGCCGCTGAGCCACCACCAGCCTGCTTTGATGGTGCAATTTCTGCCAGCTTAAAATACGCCAACAATTGCTGTTGCTCGTCGATACCGGCCAGCGTCATATTGCCTTTGGTCAAATCAGTCTCTTCTAGCGCCGCATCTGACAATACATATTCATGGTCAACCAATGCGTTGCCTATCGCCATTACATTGTACATTGCTCACTTCTCCTCAATTAAGTTATAAATGCCTATTTTTTATAGTCAAAATTAGTCAGCTTGTAGCTCAAGCAGACGCTGATATAGCGCATTCTTTTTTACGCCCGTGATATCAGCGCCCAATGCAGCGGCTTTTTTAACCGATAAGTCCTCAAGCAAGCGCTGCAATAATTTATCATGAATACTGATGTCATCCGCATCCTGCGCCACATTCACGCCAGCGACGACCACGACTATCTCACCGCGCTGTTGATTGTCATCAGCTTTGACAAATTCCACCAAATCGCCAAGGGTACTTTTATGGACAGTCTCAAAGGTCTTAGTCAATTCACGGCAAAACGTCACTTCACGATCTGCGCCAAATACCGCCGCCATGTCTTCTAAACTGGCGATAATACGATGCGGCGCTTCATAAAATATCAGCGTTTCGGTACGTGAGTTTAGAGCCGTAAGCTGTTTTTGGCGACCGTGGGTTTTGGCGGGTAAAAACCCAATAAAGCTAAAGCGGTCTGAGGGCAATCCTGCGACTGACAGTGCGGCAATGGCAGCAGAGGCACCAATGATAGGAGAGACTCTAACGCCTGCGGCATGAGCGGCCTGTACCAGTTGATAACCTGGATCACTGATGAGTGGCGTACCGGCATCACTTATCAAAGCAACCGAATGACCTTGCTCGATCATCTCGATAATTTTGGGTGTTTGCATGGCACTATTGTGCTCATGATATGCCCAAAGCTTGTTATGACCTTTTTGCTTGGTCGCGGTATCAGCGTCTGTCACGTTATTATCGGTATTATTTTTAGTGTTGGGAGCTTCTGACTCTTTTGCGTCGTCGGCTTTACTGCCTTTGGTATCAATGCCAAAATGCGACAATAGCTTACCTGAGGTACGGGTGTCTTCACAGGCAATGATGGCGACTTGCTTTAAAACATCAATGGCATGCGGCGTCATATCGCTTAAATTGCCAATCGGCGTGGCAACGATATATAGACAAGCTGGCATCGCGGTAGGGCTGGACATGAAAACCTCGGAGTATTAAAAGCGGAAATGAAAATATAATGTGGCGCGCTGACTGACAAAACTGGTCAAAAATAGAACTTAAGCAAAGCATAAAACACCATACCAGCATCTGCACGCGAAAGTGGCTAGTTTAGCATGATGTGCTATGATAATTATGAAATGTTAACCAGACCCATCGACCTTATGTCCAGTCATAAACCTTTGAACCTCACTTCACCAAGGCAGCGCCAAGGCAGTCTGTTCGAGCAGCAGGCGTGTGAGTTTTTACAATCGCAAGGATTGATTTTGATTGCCCAAAATTGGCAGCAGCCCAAAGTGGGTGAGCTGGATTTGATTATGCTGGAGACAGGTTCAGCATGGTCAACATTGGTATTTATCGAAGTGCGTCAACGGCAGCGTTCAGGTTTTGGTGGTGCTGCACTGAGCGTGACGGCAAGCAAACAACGTAAAGTGATTAAAACGGCGCAATATTTTTTGCAACAGCATCCTGAGTATGAGGATTATGACTGCCGGTTCGATATCATCGCTTATGATACGGTAGGTACTCATATTAAGACCAGTGGTCAAAACATAGCAAATCAGCCACAATGGCTCAAAGGTGCTTTTATAGCAGATACGTGATAATAGGATATAAAAGCAATCCAACTAGAAGGTAGTAAGTACTTATCATCGAGTGAGCGTTACCAAAAACCTAACCGCTGATAGTAAAAATTAAGTAAAGTAGCTAAGTTGTTAAGTTGTTAAGTTGTTAAGTTGTTAAGTTGTTAAGTTGTTAAGTTGTTATTAACTGAATTAACAGTTGTCAAAACAAATGTTATTAGATTAAAACTGGCTCAATCAATTGACTTTATACGATCGTCACACTCATGTTCTAAGAGGTAAATCATGACACGGATGCATTTGCGCACTGCTATTTTTGGCTCATCACGCCGCACCGCGATAGGCGTCATGCTAATGACCAGCATCGTCACTACGGGCTGTACCACCAATTATTTGACCAACAGTACAGAAGGTACGTATGGTGTGCCGATGACAGAGCGTACCATTCCGCAGCGACTACTGGATCGCAGTATTGAACATACTGTCAAAATCAATGTTTATGGGTTAAAAGAAGACCTGCAACAAACCAGCCGTATGGGTATTGATAGCTTTAATAGTGAAGTGTTATTGACAGGCGAAGTACCGACTGAGGCCATCAAAGTAGAAGTCGAAAAAGTTGTCAGCTCTATGCCAGATGTGCGTCATGTCTATAATGAGCTAAACGTCAGCGCGTCTAAAGGCTATAGCTCGACGGTTCATGATGGCTATATCACCTCAAAGCTGCTGGCAAAAGTAGCCGCGAGTGATGGTGTCAAAGCCTCACAGATCAAAGCCGTGACCAATGATGGTGTGGTTTATATTATGGGACGTATGACACCGACTCAGCAGAGTCACCTAATCGATATCGCCAATAGCACCGTTGGTGTGACTGAGCTGGTGCTGCTGACGACCGTCGTTGATGACAGGGGCGTAAAGATAAGTAAAGACGACATTATGTCTGAAAATAACTTGGTAAATCCTGCTTCAGCGCCAGTCGTTGTGGATGCTGCTAGCGTTAATAATTCTGAAGCGCCAGCGTCCGTTGGCACATCGACTCCTATCGTCGTGACCGAAGATGGCACAACCGTTGAGCAACCGTCATCAAGCCCCTATATTGACCTGTATCAAGATCAGTAAAAAGTGTTCTAAAACACAGCTGTTATTTATCAATGAAACAAAAAAACAGTGGCTAAATAGCTTGTAGGGTAAGCTATTTGCCCCGTTAGTTTAAACCGTGTTTAATGACAAGAAACCTAAACACTGTTAACAGGAAAAACACGAGAACTTCTGAGCCAGCCAGTAAGATATAAAAAGCGAAGAATAGACGAGACAGTAGACCTCTTGCAAAAGTCAGATATTAAGCTCAAGATTTACCAGTCCTGCGAACAGCTTCATTCTTAAATCATAACGTTGACGTCGATTACGGTAGCGTTCAGCCACAATTTTGAATAGCTTAATCAGCCCTATTTTATGCTCAACCAGAATACGACATTTTGCCAAATATTGATTGGCCTGTTTGCAAAGCGCTAGCAACTCACCGCCTTTTGGTTTCTTAAAGGGGATAAAGGTCTGATCGTGTAGCTTGGCTATACCTTGATAACCGCTGTCTGCTAGATAGCTGGTGTTTTTAGGCAGCCAATCAGGACAAGTTTGTTTATAAAGACTAAAGTCATGTACTGAACCGTTGCAGGTTTGCACATCCAATATCAGTCCTGTTTGCCAATGTACGATGACTTGCGCTTTTAAGGTATGTTGTTTCTTTTTTCCACTGTAGTACTGTTTTTGGTTTTTTTTGGCCGTTCAATGGGCGTTTCGGTGGCATCAATGATGACTGCTGACCAATTGATATCCTCAGGCTTACCGTGTGGCAGTTTTCGTGGCAAATCAAATCTGCCTGAGTGGATAAGGATGTCTTCTACTCTTCTGACAATGCGACTGGCAGAGGACTCATGAACGTTGAAGTCCACACCAATATGATAAAGGGTTCGGTATTCACGCCAATAGGTCAGTGCGAGTAAAATCTGCGCCTCTAAGCTAAGTTCACTTGGACGACCTGATTTGGTCTTGGAAGCTTCATGCTCTTGCATGGCTTCTAGCATTTTCTCAAAAGTGGCTTTGTGGATGCCAGTATAACGTTTAAAACCTGCATCGCTCTGTTCAAGTAGTTTGGCTATATTTGGCATATCTTTTAAATATTTAGGGTTCAGTTATAGTCTTTGAGTCTTGAAACTACTTTTGCAAGAGGTCTAGTATTAATGCTTATTTTATAAAACGGCTGTCGCAGTGCTGTTAATTTTGATCCATGTATAAATATAATAGGGATACTGGCAATGAAGGATGCAAACAAGCGCTTAGAATATAATAAAAGCCGTCAAAAAATAAATAATGAAAGCATGATTAGTAATACTGCTAGCAAAGTAGGCATTCTAAAATTCACAGGTGTCGCCGCCTTAGCACTGGGTAGCGTTGCCCTAGCCACCCAGAATGCGCAAGCCTTATCGCCACTGGCTATCGTCAATGGCATTACTGCTAGTGGCGGCGTTGGCGTCAGCAAAAACATTCTCTATGGTGATGAGCCCGATCAAGATTTGGATATTTATTATCCCAAGCCATTAGCACAAGCGATGAAAGCCCAAAGCGCTATCAATGATTGTGTGATTAATGATAGCTATCCGATGGTGGTGTTTGTCCACGGTGGCTCATGGGAGAGTGGCAGTAAAGAACAGTACGCATTTGTTGGTCAGAGTTTGGCGCAAGCAGGTTATGTCACCGCCGTAATTAATTATCGTAAAGCGCCTGAGCATGTGTACCCTGATTATGTCAAAGATACGGCGCAAGCGATTGCTTGGAGTATCAATAATGCTCCGAGCTTACATGCTGATCCTAAACGCTTGGCGGTAATTGGACATTCTGCTGGTGCATTTAACGCAGTTGCAGCGGTCGCCAATGAAGATTTTTTAGCGCCTTATGGTATTAAGCCAAAAGATATTACCGCGGTCGTGGGTATTGCTGGTCCTTATAGTTATGACTTCCGTAAATTTGATAGCGCCACCGCCTTTGCTGCTGATGCTACGCCAGACGACGTTATGCCAGACCGTCAAATCAAAGGCGAGCAGCCCCCGTATTTATTGTTGACTGCCGAAAAAGACAAAGTGGTGTATGCGACCAATACGATTAAAATGACCAAAGCGTTGCAAGAGGCGGGCGTCACTGTGGAAAACGGTGAAATAAAAGGTGCCAGTCATGCGACCAGTATTGGTGCGATGGCACCGCCGCTACGTTGGGTCAATGATGTACGCGCGCAAGTACTGACGTACTTGGATAAAATGCTCAAATAATGGACGGCAATCAGAAGTTAGGTGCAGTTGCGTAAGACAGTACTGTAAGATGCTTAAACTCTTGTTATAATGTCGTCACTTTAAATCTATACCCTATCTGACACTTTAAGGCAGAATATTCTATGAGCATGAACGCTGACGATTTGATTGCATTTTTACAGACTCACTTCCCAGACGCTTTTATTCAAGCTGCTAATCAAGGTAATAAGTTTGATGTACGCGTGGTTGATGCAAGCTTTGAAGGTAAGCGTGCCGTGCAACGTCAGCAGGCGATTTATGCATTAGTCAATGATAAGATCGCCAGTGGCGATATTCATGCGCTCAATATTCAAGCGCTGACGCCTGCTGAATGGGACGTTCAATCCAAAGGCTAGACCGTTATACATATGATTGGGCTTATTAGACTGGCTATTATATTGGCTAGGTGTGATTGGTCTGATTTTCACTATTTTAATACTCATCGTTAGGTTGTCACTTCTATGGATCAATTTTTAATCACTGGTAGTAGTTGTATCGCAGGGGAAGTTACTATCTCAGGCGCCAAAAATGCTGCTTTGCCGTTACTTGCCGCTATGATATTGGCCGAGACGCCAACGACATTGCACAATGTGCCATCGTTACAAGATGTGCGGACGTTGATTGAATTGATCGGTGGCATGGGTATCAAAATCCAAAAGCAGGACGATACTGTCACCTGCGATACCAAAAATATCGATAATTTCTATGCACCGTATGATTTAGTAAAGACCATGCGCGCCTCAATTTTAGTGCTTGGACCATTGCTAGCACGTTTTGGTGAGGCAGAAGTGTCATTGCCCGGCGGTTGTGCCATTGGTTCACGTCCTGTTGACCAACACCTAAAAGCCTTTGAGGCGATGGGTGCTGACATTAGTGTCGAAAATGGTTACGTAAAAGCACAAGCGCCAAAAGGCGGTAAGCTGATTGGCTGTAACTACTCTTTTGATATGATTACCGTTGGCGGTACTGAAAACGTCATTATGGCAGCCGCACTTGCCAAAGGTACGACCGTCTTAGGTAATTGTGCCCTTGAGCCAGAAGTCGTTGATTTGGCCAATATGTTGGTCGCGATGGGCGCTAAAATCAGCGGTATCGGCACTTCGATTATGACCATCGAAGGCGTTGAGCGCTTACACGGTTGTGAGTATTCGGTGGTACCGGATCGTATCGAAACAGGCTCATACCTTGCTGGCGCACTCATGACGCGTGGCGATGTGTTGACTAAAAACACCTCTGCGCTATTACTAACACCTGTATTAGAAAAATTCGAAGACATGGGTGCCATTATTACCACTGGTGATGGTTGGATTCGTGCGCAGATGAAAGGTCGCCCTAAAGCGGTTGATATCCGTACTCAGCCGCATCCAGGTTTCCCAACCGATATGCAAGCGCAGGTCATGGCTATTGCGTGTCTGGCGGATGGTACGAGTACCTTTATCGAAAATATCTTTGAAAACCGCTATATGCATGTCCCTGAGCTTAATCGTCTAGGCGCTTCTATCCAAGTAGATGGTCATACGGCCGTAGTAAAAGGCGTCGAAAACTTCACCGCTGCCCCTGTGATGGCGACTGATTTACGTGCGTCTATGTCATTGGTGATGGCAGCGGCAACTGCTGAAGGTGAAAGTTTAATCGACCGCATTTATCATATCGATCGTGGTTATGAGCATGTCGAAGAAAAGCTGCGTGCGCTTGGGGTCAATATCGAACGTATCAATACTAATGACTAATATCGATTTTCTTATCAAATCCATGACCTCAATGATTGATACGATTGGCGTTGATATGAATGGCTTAGCAATCTACCACTATTAGTAACCTACCACTAAAAGCCCCCTTCAGCGGGGGTGTTAACTGCACATGGACACGATGTCATTATGACTGAAGCAAGCAATAGCCTACCAAATGATGGTTTGTTAAATGAAGTAAATGATGAGTTTTCAGGCTTAACACTGGCCTTATCAAAAGGTCGTATTCTAGAAGAGACCATGCCACTGCTACGCGCAGCTGGTGTTGAGTTATTAGAAGATCCTGAAGCCTCACGCAAACTTATTTTTCCAACCTCAAACCCCAACGTGCGTGTATTGATTTTGCGTGCCAGTGATGTGCCAACCTACGTTGAGCATGGCGCGGCTGACTTTGGAGTGGCGGGTAAAGATGTGTTGCTTGAGCATGGTGCCAACCATGTCTATGAATTACTTGATTTGCAAATTGCTCAGTGTAAGTTGATGACAGCTGGCGTGAAAGATGCGCCGCTACCCAATCGTCGCCTACGTATTGCGACCAAATACGTCAATGTTGCCCGTGCTTACTTTGCCAGCCAAGGTCAGCAAGTGGATGTGATTAAACTGTATGGCTCTATGGAGCTTGCGCCGTTGGTCGGATTGGGTGATTTGATCGTCGATGTGGTTGATACAGGTAATACGTTGCGCGCCAACGGTCTTGAAGCACGCGATCATATTTGCGATGTGTCCTCACGCCTTATCGTCAATCAAGTGAGCTACAAGCGTAAATTTGCGTTACTTGAGCCGATTTTAGATAGCTTCAAAAACAGTATTGCCAGCGCTTCATAAATTAATTCCTAATGAATCAATGCTTTATCAAACGATACTAATCATTGGTAATCTTAAGCATTGTCATACAAATTTTTAAACCAGTTTAGCGCTATAAGATAGATATAGCGTGCTAAACTGGTTTTGTTGTATTTGCTTGCCAGAAAGTATGAGGTTAGTATAATCTGAACAAACTAAATATATAAAAACTGGTATATCAGCCATCATAATTATTATTAATACTCAATACCCCTCATTTTTACATCGCTAATTTTCAGCAGTCTTTTATGCTCAGATATAGGATTAAGTCATGCGCCAACTAAGTACCCAAGATGCCGATTTTGACAGTCAATTGACAGAGTTACTTGCCTTTGAAACCGTCAATGATGCCGATTTGTTAAAGACCGTTGATGATATTATCGCGCAAGTTCGGCATGATGGCGATCGCGTCGTACTGGCGTTAACCCAGCAATTCGATCAGCATCCAGCGACGACAATGCAAGAGCTAGAGCTGTCTAAAGAGGCGCTTGCTGAAGCGTTTGCGAATCTTGATGATACAGTGAAATCCGCATTGACCACCGCAGCAACGCGTGTGCAGACCTTTCATGAGCGCCAAGTACAAGAGACTTGGCAGTATGAAGATGAGCTTGGTAATCGCTTGGGTCAAAAAGTCACTGCACTTGATCGAGTAGGCATCTATGTCCCTGGTGGTTTGGCCTCTTATCCATCTTCTGTATTGATGAATGCCATTCCTGCCAAAGTGGCGGGTGTTAAAGAGGTCATCATGGTGGTGCCAGCGCCAAAAGGCGTGCTCAATCCATTGGTGCTAGCCGCCGCACATTTGGCACAAGTCGACCGTGTCTTTACCATCGGCGGTGCGCAAGCGGTTGCTGCCTTGGCTTACGGTACCGAAACGATTCCAGCGGTGGATAAAATCACTGGCCCTGGTAATAAATATGTTGCTGCCGCCAAGCGCGCAGTATTTGGTCAAGTTGGGATTGATATGATCGCTGGTCCCTCTGAAGTATTGGTCTATGCAGAGGGCGAGGCGCAAGATCGCGCCGATTGGTTGGCGATGGATTTATTGTCACAAGCTGAACATGACCGTATCGCTCAAGCTATCTTTGTCACGACCAGTGAACAGCAGCTTGCAGACGTAGCGGCTGAAATTGAAAAAGCGCTGGCAGAGTTGCCAAAAGCCGATATCGCCCGCGATTCGCTAAAAAATCGTGGCGCACTTATTTTAGTCAAAGACCGCGTTGAAGGTATGGCGGTGATTAATCGGGTTGCCCCAGAACATTTAGAGTTGTCAGTTGATCATCCTGATGTGCTACTCAACGATATTCGTCATGCAGGTGCTATTTTCATGGGACGTCACACGCCTGAGGCGATTGGTGACTACTGCGCAGGACCCAATCACGTGTTGCCAACCTCTGGCACTGCGCGTTTCTCTTCACCGCTTGGTGTTTATGATTTCCAAAAGAAATCCTCTATTATTTATTGTACTGAAGCCGGTAGTAAGCCATTGGCTGAGACCGCAGATATTTTAGCGCAACGTGAGGACTTAGAAGCCCATGCGCGCTCAGCCCGTTATCGTTATCAGTAACGTGGCTTAATGATTGCTTTTGAATTGTAATTTTGAGATTTATATTTAATAATTTATGTGGCTAATAGTAGGATAACTTATGAGTGAGTTAAAGATAGACACCAGACTTTGGTCATCTAAAGCGCGTAATTTGTCACCTTACGTTCCTGGTGAGCAGCCTCAGCATGAAAATTTATGCAAATTAAATACTAATGAAAACCCATTCCCGCCGTCACCGAAAGTAGGCGAGGCAATCGCAAAGGTTCTAGAGCAGCAAGCGGCTGATCTGCGTTTATATCCAGCGCCTGAGTCTGATGATTTGCGTGCCGCATTGGCACAACTTTATGATATTGATATCAACCAAGTGTTTGTTGGCAATGGCTCTGATGAAGTATTGGCACTAGTATTTGCCAGCTTTTTCCTAAAAGAGCGACCTGTTTTAGCACCCGATATCAGCTATAGTTTCTATCCAGTCTATGCGCAGACCTTTGGTATCGAGCTGGTACAAATCGCCTTGGAAGAAGATTTTAGTATTGATCCTGATGCCTATCGCCAGCCTTGTAGCGGCATCATCATTGCCAATCCAAATGCCCCAACTGGACTGCTGTTATCGCTTGCCGATATTCGCAAGCTGGCTAGTGAGCACTCAAACTCAGTGATTGTGATTGATGAGGCTTATATTGATTTTGCACGGGCAGTTGACGGCAGTTCAGATGCAGAAATTTCAGCAGTGAGCTTAATCAATGAGTTTGACAACATTCTTGTGACCCAAACTTTTTCAAAGTCACGTTCGCTTGCTGGATTACGCGTTGGTATGGCTTTTGGTAATGCCTCATTGATTGAAGCCTTAACCCGTATGAAAAACAGCTTTAATAGCTATCCACTGGATAAGCTGGCGCAAGTAGGGGCGACTGCCAGTGTATTGGATGTCGAACATTTTACCCAGACCTGCCAGCAAGTCATCGACTTACGCCACTCTCTGACAGCAGAGCTGACAGTGTTAGGTTTTGATGTGTTGCCATCGCATGCCAACTTTGTTTTTGCCCGTCCTAAAGGCGGTAATGCCAATATGGTAGCGAATGCGTTACGTGAGCAAGGCATCATCGTCCGTCATTTTGACAAGCCACGCATCAATGAGTATTTGCGTATTACTACCGGTACAGCAGAGCAAAACAGCCGTTTGATAGATGCTTTACAGACGTTGCAGAAAGAGGCTGAAATTATTACTGATTAATATCTGGTTCGCGATTTTGACAGTTAATAATTGAATGACGATGCTTATATTGATAAAAAAGCCTGCCAACATTGTGTTGCGCAGGCTTTTTTATGGATTTCTTTGGTCGTACTTTTAGAACAACCTTAAGGATATTTGTGGGTATTTTCTTGAGTTAAAACGCTTAATAGATTACCGACTTTATCCAAACATTCTTGGTATTCAGCATCGCAATCAGAGGCGACAGTGATACCACCGCCTGCCCATAAGCTAATATGTCTTTTTTTATCCAACTCATTATGTGATGAAGTGTTAGCTTGCAGCGTACGAATGAGTACATTCCATTGACCACTACCATCAAAGTTCATATAGCCCAATGTGCCGCAATAAGCACCGCGCGGTGTAGTTTCTAGCTCAGATATAATTTCAACCGCTCGCTTTTTTGGTGTGCCAGTAATTGAGCCAGCAGGCAAACTACCAAACAAAACGGCAAGTGGGTGAGTGTCCGTCTGTAATTCTGCGGTAATGGTGCTGACCATATGGTGCACATTGCTAAAACTCTCAATCGCGAATAACTGCGGCACTTTTACGCTACCTATCTTGGCATATTTACCCAAGTCATTACGCAATAAATCGACAATCATCACATTTTCGGCGCGATCCTTTTCACTATCAGTCAGTTGCTGTTTATAAGCATGGTCTTGTTGAATATTGGTGCTGCGCGGCATCGTCCCTTTGATGGGCTTAGTGATGATATGGTGCTTGCCAGTATCGATATCCTTGGTAAATGTAAAGAACAACTCAGGCGAGCAGCTCAATAATTCAAACGGATGCTGGGACGTATTATTTTTGATTTCACAGTTAAAGGGATTAACCGCTAAGTATCCAGCAAAAGGTGCTCGGGTATTACGATGTAAAGCAGGTAAATAATCAATCAGCATCGGTAAAGCGCCATTATCGCTGGGGTTATGATCAAAAAAACCTTGCCATTCTTGGGTTAGGTTGATTTGATAACAGTCGCCTTGCTGTAGATAGTTTTGGGTTTGCTTAAATGATTGTTGATAGTCTTGTTTGCGCCATCGTGACTTTAATACTAAAGGAGCAGGCGTTGATGATGCTGTCAGTTGCGTTTTATTGAGACAGTCATCAGCCAGCTTTTTATCTACTATATCTAAATAAGAGACAAGTGCCGTGATCATTTTATTTTTTTGCTGATTATCAGAGTCGTTAGCAATTGCATTTATCTTTAATTCCCAACCCATGTTGCCATTATTTCCATCAGGTGTTAGGTAAATATCGTAATGTCCTAATACGGCACAAGGCTGTGCTGCTCGCTCAATTTTGGCGGCTGGGCTTAGCTCATGAGCCGCAATATCATAACCAATAAAACCTATCAAACCATGATGATAACTTGGTTTTTCATTTAAATCGCTTACTGATTCTGAGTTCTCATTATCAGTCTCATAAGTTTGACTATAACTGATTAATTCATCTTGCCAGTCGCTATAACTCATATGAGTGATATCATTGTGAACGGCGTCACGATAGGTTTTTGTGACTTGATAAAGGGCTGCTTGTTCGTTCGAATCTGGCGTGTTTTCAGCGCAATCATAAACAGACCAGCTTACTTTTGGCAATAAGCCAATCACTGGTTGACCATCATTGTTGAGCCAAACCAATTGCCAGTTTGCCTCAGTATCTTGTGCGATTAAATACTGCTGTAGCAGCGGCATAAGTTCTGCAGCCGATAGGTCACCAAAACGCCAGCTAGGTTTAGTAGCTGGCGATGGGTCAGACATTATCTGCTCAGTTTTGAGAGGATGTGCTGCGAGCATAGTTAGGCGTCAAACTTTTTAATGATTAATGTGGCATTAGTACCGCCAAAGCCAAAGCTGTTGCTCATTAGCGTCTCAAGCTTGGCTTCACGCATTTCGGTGACAATATCAAAGCCTTCAGCCGCAGGGTCTAAATTATCAACATTGATACTGGGCGCAATGAAGCCTTCTTCTAGCATCAATAAGCAATAGATTAATTCTTGCGCACCAACGGCACCAAGGCTATGACCTGTCATAGATTTAGTAGAGCTGATCGCAGGTACTTGACTGATATCATCGCCAAATGCTTTAGCAATGGCTTTAAGCTCAGTGATGTCACCAAGTGGCGTACTAGTACCGTGGCTATTGATATAGTCGACAGTTTGCAAACCAGCTTCGGCCAGTGCTTGCTGCATACAGCGCACGGCACCTTCACCACTTGGCGCAACCATTTCAGCGCCATCAGAGCTGGCACCATAACCGACGATTTCAGCCAGTATATTGGCACCACGTGCTTGGGCATGCTCTAGACTTTCAACCACTACCATCGCACCACCAGCAGCAATCACAAAGCCATCACGATCTTTATCATAAGCTCTTGAGGCGCGCTGCGGTGTCTCATTATACTGCGTACTGACTGCACCCATCGCATCAAACATACAAGACTGTGTCCAATGTTCCGCTTCACTACCACCCGCGAGTATCACATCTGCTTTGCCTAACTGAATAAGTTCAGCCGCATGACCGATACAATGGGTTGAGGTGGCACAAGCAGAGGTTAAAGAGTAGGAGACGCCTTGGATTTTTAGACCGGTAGCAAGCGCCGCTGATACTGAGCTGCCCATCGTTTTTGGCACAGCCATCGCGCCGACACCGCGCAGACCTTTATCCCGCATGGCATCTATAGCATTGACAATATTCTCTGTCGATGCGCCGCCAGAGCTTGCGACCACGCCCACGCGTGGATTATTATTGATGGTTTCAAGCGACAAACCAGACTGCTCAATGGCGTTTAAAGCACTAACATAAGCGTATAGACTGGCATCACTAAAAAACCGCTTCAACTTACGATCGATACCACTGGTATCAAGCGTCGACTGGTCGATACTGCCGCTAACGTGTGATTTAAACCCATGCTCAGCATAAGCCTCATTAAATGTAATGCCAGACTGCCCTTGCTTTAAAGCGGCAGTGACCGTGGCTAAATCATGTCCGATACAAGAGACAATCCCTGCTCCAGTGATAACAACGCGGCGCATATTCTATTCCTTATGAGTAACGATTTTTCACAATTACTTTTAATAATCGTTTTTAAGTATGTATTTCTATTATTTAATATTAGGGTGTATTGAGCGTCGAAGTCTCATTTTACAATCATTGTGATGATCATAGTAAAACTATATGCTTGGTAACTTATTATCTATAAGTAACGGACTACTTATAAATAGAAGTACAAGTGTACTGTGAGTTATGGCACATGATAACGTATCGAGCGTCCAAAATCTTTGTACAAGTGCAAAATAACGACAAAATCGCGCTTGCTGTCTAAATCCATCTAAAAAGACTATTTGCTTGAAGACAGCTTATAAGATGGTATCAATCATACATCAAGTGATACTTTTGGATACAAAATTTGTGATTGCGATAACATTGTTCGCACTGACATCGATTATAGTGATTGACTAGAATGGCACATCTATTATTATAAATCTCTTACAATAAAACAAAATTACTCATCACATTAAGGACATCACGATGGCGAAGCGCAGCACTCTCTCTAAAGGTATCACTACCGTTGGCTCTTTTACTCGCAACAATCTAGAGCGCGTGGGCGCTATGATTGATAGCATGAATGCTAAGACGGGAAAACCGCGTCAATACAAAGCAGTCAACTTAGGCGATGAAGACTATCAGCAGGATTTATTCCGTGAGCAAACGTTAAAAGCCACTCAGCAATTATTAGGGCCACGTTTTGCCACTTACGGTAAATATGCCAAAAAAGTAGTGCCAAACAGTTTTTTTCAGTCGACGGTCGATAGCGCTTTTGCACAAGTGGCAAATCTTGCTTCTAACTGGAGTCAGATTGATTTACCTAATGAGCATCGTTTCGCTAATATCGCAAGCTTGGATGATGAAGAGCGTTATGCATTAGCCACTGATATCGCCAATCAAAACCGTGCATTGGCAACGATAGGGGGCTTAACAGGTTTGGCTGGGCTTCCTGGTTTGCTGGCTGATACGCTATGGCTTTTATTGGTATCATTACGTACCGTCTATCAGTTGGGTGCTGTCTACAATAAACCCCTCACAGGTAAGCAAGGCGTCAAGATGGCTTATGAGCTGCTAGCAAATGCTGATCTGAGCAAGATGCAAGAAAAACAAGCATTGCTAGCAGGTATTGGCATTGGTAAAGGTTTATTGGATAATGCCCAAAGCAGTGGTCTACACAATGAGCTAAAAAACCTAGGTCTAAAGGATAAAAACGTCAACTTTTATGCAGAACAAGTTGACAGTATTGCCAGTCAGGTCGGTATAGACTTGGATAAAATCAATTTAACATGGATACGCAAATTCTTACCAGTTACCGCTGTTATCGTTGGTATGCGCTACAACAGCCAGCTCATTGATGAAGTGATTGGCGTGGCTCAAGCGACTTTTGCCCCAGAAGCCAAACTTGCCAATCGTGCAATCACTGATGATAGCGGTAATGAAGCTAAGGTAAACAAAACAGCTGACAATGACAAGCAGCAAGATGCTGAGAAAGAGTCAAGCAAGGATACTGATAGCAAGAAAGACACTGCTGAAGATAAAAACAACCGTCAAGAAGCTAATGAAAAGGTCGTGAAAGAAACGCAGAAAGACGATAATGACAACAATGACAACAATGACAAGCAAGGTAGTCAGAATAAATCCTCTGACAGCAAATCAAACAAGACGGCTAACAAGAAAAGCAAATAAGAGCATCTAAATAATCAGACTTAAGTACCTTCTTTCTTAAGCCAGCTTATATCATAGAAGGATTATGAGCTGAATATCTACTACTAATTTTGGCGATAGTATCTTTTTTATCTTGAAAAACAAGATACTATCGCCATTTAGTATTTATAAATTGCTATTTATTTATAGTCAAACATCTTATTTAAATCGTTCGTGACGCTACTTTCGATATACTGTATGACAATCTACTTTTTAGCTGATTTTTAACTAAAAATAGATAAAGTGTTATAGTAGTAGGGTGAATGCATATCTATCAAATGTTGTAAAGTGCAATCACGCATAAGTGGTTGAAATAGCAGCAACAACTCTTTATAATACACTGTCCTAAAAATGGGTGTACCAAAATCTGTCGTTAAAGTCAGATGGATGGTGCGTTTCCCCATTTTTTTGTTTTATACCAAACGGGAGAAGGATGCCTCATGGCAACAACTAACCAATTGATTCGTAAAGGTCGCAAAACCATCAAGGAAAAGTCAAAAGTTCCTGCGTTGGAAGCGTGCCCACAACGTCGTGGTGTATGTACTCGCGTATATACTACTACCCCTAAAAAACCTAACTCAGCCATGCGTAAAGTATGTCGTGTACGTTTGACTTCAGGCTATGAAGTATCAAGCTACATCGGCGGCGAAGGTCATAACTTACAAGAGCACAGTGTTGTTCTTATCCGTGGTGGTCGTGTAAAAGATCTACCAGGTGTACGTTATCACACCGTTCGTGGTGCATTAGATTGCGCAGGCGTAAAAGACCGTAAGCAAGGTCGCTCTAAATATGGTGCTAAGAAGCCTAAAGTTTAATAACTAATCGTTATTAGCTAAGCTTTTTTATACCAAACATTAACTGTGCATGGGTCTGGTGTTGACAGTATTATTAAATTAGTAATTCACTGTTAAAACATACCGCCGTGCAGTAAGGCTGACTGACAACTCGATATAACGCCATCCAATATTAATTGGTGCGAGATTGTGAATGTCAGACACTCCTGAAGAAAAGGATATTTATTATGCCAAGACGTCGCGTCGTTGCTACCCGTGAGATCCTACCGGATCCTAAGTTTGGTAGCCAAACTGTTGCAAAATTCATCAACCATGTAATGAGTCATGGTAAAAAATCTACTGCTGAGCGTATCGTTTATGGTGCACTTGAAACAGTAAGCGAAAAACGTAAAATCGAAGATCCAGTATCTTTCTTCGAAGAAGTTTTAGAAAATGTACGCCCAATGGTAGAAGTGAAAGCTCGCCGCGTTGGTGGTGCAACCTACCAAGTACCAATGGAAGTACGCCCCTCCCGTCGTACTGCCTTGGCTATGCGTTGGTTAGCGGAAGCTGCTGCTAAGCGTTCTGAAAAATCAATGGCTTTGCGTTTGGCTGGCGAATTGAATGATGCTGCTGATGGCAAAGGCGCTGCTATGAAAAAGCGTGACGAAGTTCACCGCATGGCAGATGCTAACAAAGCGTTCTCTCATTACCGCTTCTAAGCTCCTGTTTATTAGTAGTAGCTTTAGATTAGCTGGCTGAAGTCAGCTAATCTTACATTGTTATTTATTCTATTGATTGCCGCCATCATTTATTTTGTTGTAAATAGTTTTTAACTATCAACAACGAGATGGCGGACATCTATCAAGATGTCTCTCTTAATTAAGTATGCTTGTCACAAGAGAGCATCCCAAATCTGATGCCGCACTATTCTTAGTATTTGCTCTTTTTTTGTCCGTATTAGGCTCAATAATCAGTAAGTAATATGAAGCTGACCGCTTTGTCATAGAGTATGAGGTAGAGACACAATACATTATTATATACACGACTTTTCCTAGGAAAACACTATGGCTCGTAAAACTCCCCTAAAACGCTATCGCAACATTGGTATCTCAGCGCACATCGATGCTGGTAAGACAACCACTACTGAGCGTGTTTTATTTTATACCGGTGTTAGTCACAAACTTGGTGAAGTACATGATGGCGCAGCCACTATGGACTGGATGGAGCAAGAACAAGAGCGCGGTATTACTATTACCTCAGCGGCGACGACTTGTTTTTGGTCAGGTATGGCAAAACAGTTTGACGAACATCGTATCAACATCATTGACACCCCAGGTCACGTTGACTTCACGATCGAAGTTGAACGTTCTATGCGTGTACTTGATGGCGCTTGCATGGTTTACTGTGCAGTAGGCGGCGTTCAGCCACAGTCTGAGACCGTATGGCGTCAGGCAAATAAATATAAAGTTCCACGTCTTGCATTTGTAAACAAAATGGATCGCGTTGGCGCTGATTTCTATCGTGTTATTGAGCAGATCAAAACTCGTCTAGGCGGTAATCCTGTGCCATTGGTTATTCCAATTGGTAAAGAAGATGATTTCGAAGGCGTTATTGATCTAGTTACGATGAAAGCTCTTTATTGGGATGAAGCATCTCAAGGTATGGAGTTTGAAGAGCGCGAAATCCCAGCTGAACTACAAGAAAAAGCAGAAGAGTATCGTGAGATTCTTGTAGAAAATGCGGCTGAAGCAACAGAAGAATTGATGAATGAGTATCTAGAAAATGGCGAGTTGTCTGTAGAGCAGATCAACACTGCTATTCGTCAATTGACTATTGATAACCAAATCATTCCATTACTTTGTGGTACTGCCTTTAAAAACAAAGGTGTACAAAAGATGTTGGATGCGGTTATTCAGTATCTTCCAGCACCAATGGATGTACCTGCTATTAAAGGTATCCTTGATGACAAAGATGAAACTGAAGGCACTCGTGAAGCGTCAGATGAAGCGCCATTCTCAGCTTTAGCATTTAAAATCATGAATGACAAATTCGTTGGTAACTTAACCTTCGTTCGTGTTTATTCAGGTGTTTTAACGCAAGGCAGCAGTGTTTATAACCCAGTTAAAATGAAGCGTGAGCGCGTTGGTCGTATCGTACAGATGATGGCTAACTCTCAAGAAGAGTTGCAAGAAATCCGTACTGGTGATATCGCTGCATTGGTCGGCATGAAAGATGTAACGACTGGTGATACGCTATGTGATGAGCAAAATGTTATCACGCTTGAGCGTATGGAATTCCCCGATCCAGTTATCAGCCTAGCGGTTGAACCTAAGACCAAAGCTGACCAAGAAAGAATGTCAATCGCTTTGGGTCGTTTGGCGAAAGAAGATCCATCGTTCCGTGTACATACTGACGAAGAGTCTGGTCAGACAATCATCAGTGGTATGGGTGAGCTGCATCTAGAGATTCTTGTTGATCGTATGAAGCGTGAGTTTAACGTTGAAGCGAACATCGGTGCGCCGCAGGTTGCTTATCGTGAAACGATCCGTAACACGGTTGAGCAAGAAGGCAAATTCGTACGTCAGACTGGTGGTCGTGGTAAATTCGGTCACGTTTGGTTACGTCTTGAGCCACTTGATCCAGCGGGCGCAGTTGAATATGAATTCGCTGAAGAAGTTGTTGGTGGTACTGTACCGAAAGAATTCCATGGTGCTGTTGATAAAGGTATCCGAGAACGCATGAAAAATGGCGTACTTGCTGGTTATCCAGTGGTTGGCGTAAAAGCGACCTTGTATGACGGTTCTTACCATGACGTCGACTCGGATGAGCTATCATTTAAGATGGCTGGTTCTATGGCATTCAGAAAAGGCTTCATGGCAGCGGATCCAGCGCTACTTGAACCAATTATGAAAGTTGAAGTTGAAACGCCTGAAGATTATATGGGCGATATCATGGGCGATCTTAACCGTCGTCGTGGTTTAGTACAGGGTATGGAAGACCTACCTGGCGGTACTAAGCAGATCCGTGCCGAAGTACCATTAGCAGAAATGTTTGGTTATGCCACACAAATGCGCTCAATGTCACAAGGCCGTGCTACTTATTCAATGGAATTCCAAAAGTACGCTGAAATTCCAAAATCAGTTGCTGCTGACATCATCTCTAAATTCAACAGTAAAGATGATGACGAGTAAGTAATCGTCTATTAAATATGACAATGTAGCTATTATCTCTATGTTGTCATAGAAGAATACGCCAATAATTGGTTAAAAGACTTGTTATTGGCGGTGATTTTCTTATAATATCTGCACATTAGTATGTGTACCCTTTTAACAATTATCTTAATGTGGTCAAGATCGTCTTTGTTATCGTATTTATACGAGCTTAGCATTTGACCCCAAAAAAAGAGGAAATACCCATGGCAAAGGCCAAGTTTGAACGCGTAAAGCCACACGTCAACGTCGGTACAATCGGACACGTTGACCACGGTAAAACAACCCTAACAGCTGCCATCGCAACGGTAGCAGCAATCACTTCAGGTGGCGAAGCCAAAGACTACGCGTCTATTGACTCAGCACCAGAAGAAAAAGCACGTGGCATCACCATTAACACCTCACACGTAGAATATGACACCCCAGCACGTCACTACGCTCACGTTGATTGCCCAGGTCACGCCGATTATGTTAAAAACATGATCACTGGTGCCGCTCAAATGGACGGCGCAATCCTAGTCGTATCAGCAACTGACGGCCCAATGCCACAAACCCGTGAGCACATCCTGCTTTCACGTCAGGTTGGCGTACCGTACATCATCGTATTCATGAACAAATGTGATGTTGTTGATGACGAAGAATTGCTAGAACTTGTAGAAATGGAAGTTCGTGAACTTCTTAATGACTACGACTTCCCAGGTGATGATACCCCAATCATCCATGGTTCAGCGACTGAAGCCCTAAAAGGCTCACAAGAAAAATACGGCCAACCAGCGGTTGTAGAACTTCTTAACGTTCTTGACACCTACATCCCAGAGCCAGAGCGTGACGTTGACAAAGCATTCCTAATGCCAATCGAAGACGTATTCTCAATCTCAGGCCGTGGTACTGTAGTAACAGGTCGTGTTGAATCTGGTATCGTACGCGTAGGCGACGAAATCGAAATCGTCGGTATCCGTGACACTCAAAAAACCACCTGTACTGGTGTAGAGATGTTCCGTAAACTGCTTGACGAAGGTCGTGCAGGCGAAAACTGTGGCGTACTACTACGTGGTACTAAGCGTGAAGACGTACAACGTGGCCAAGTACTTGCTAAGCCAGGTTCAATCACGCCTCACACCAAGTTTGACGCTGAAGTATATGTATTGAGCAAAGAAGAGGGTGGTCGTCACACACCATTCCTAAACGGCTATCGTCCACAGTTCTACTTCCGTACTACTGACGTAACTGGCGCAATCCAATTACAAGACGGTACTGAAATGGTAATGCCTGGTGATAACGTTGAGATGGGCGTAGAGCTTATCCACCCAATCGCTATGGACAAAGGTCTTCGCTTCGCTATTCGTGAAGGCGGCCGTACTGTAGGTGCTGGTGTTGTTGCTAACGTACTAAACTAATCTGTCATTCTCAGTAATGAGATTGTGAGTTAGTCATAAAAAAGCCATCCTTGTTTAAGGGTGGCTTTTTTTAGATCAAATGATCAGGAAATATGGTTATTCTTCAGTAGTATGATCAAACCTTTCGTTGTCTTAGCAACATGATTAGCCAGTTATACCTATAACGTTTATAATATACTTTCCAATCTATTGTAATTCTAAGCGGAGCTTGCTATATTAACGCTGCTTCTTATTAGCCGCTTACATTTTCATTTTGTTAAAGTAATGATGATTTAGTAGCACATTCAAATAAGAGCAAAACTAGGTAAAAATAATAATTTTACCGCTAAAGGCTTGCATTTTATATCAAATATTGTATAATGCTGTCCTTTACACCCATAGGCGATTGGCTCAATTGGTAGAGCATCGGTCTCCAAAACCGAGGGTTGTAGGTTCGAGTCCTACATCGCCTGCCATCTTCTTATCACATCTTTGTTATACCTCACCATCTCCGAAGCGAGTTCTTTATGAGCAATGATCAAGATAACCTCGAGACTAAGTTATCTGATGCCAAGGCGGGTGCTGGTGGAATGCTGTCTAAAGGTAAGCACATCTCAGCGGGCAATCAAACAACTGCTGTTGAAGTGGCTAAAACAGGCTCAATAAAAGATGTGATATTGTGGCTACTTGCCGCAGCAGTATTAATCGGGGCGACGTTAGTTAATCAGTACTTACCTGGCTATTGGCAACCTGCCAATGATGTCTGGGTACGTATTGGTATTATCGTTGCCCTTATTGTATTCGCCTTAGTATGCTTGGCATTAACGCATCAAGGCCGCGCTTTTAAAATATTATTGAAAGACGCTGCTGTTGAATTGCGCCGAGTGACATGGCCAGGTAAGGATGAAACGTTTCAATATACCTGGCAGGTCATTGTCATGATTGCCATTGTTGGTTTTCTGGTTTGGTTATTAGATAACTTTTTCAATTGGTTCGTTGGCATCTTTATTGGTTAGTCGCACGTATTAGTGAGTCTTACCCCAAAATTTACTTATAATGATCAGGAGCGTGATATGCGTTGGTATATTGTCCAAGCGTTTTCAGGATATGAAAAGCAAGTACAGCGTTCATTAACTGATCGTATTAATCGTAGTGACTTTGCTGAATCATTCGGTGACGTATTGGTTCCTACTGAAGAAGTCGTCGAAATGAAAGACGGCAAAAAGCGTAAGAGTGAGCGTAAGTTCTTTCCGGGTTATGTATTGATCCAGATGGAAATGAACGACAATACTTGGCACATCGTTAAAGAGTGCCCACGTATTATGGGTTTCATCGGTGGCACACCTGAAACACCAGCGCCAATTACGCAAGTAGAAGCGGATCGTATTTTAAACCGTTTGAATCAAACTGAAACTGACCCACGTCCTAAGACTCTATTTGAGCCGGGCGAAGAGCTGTTGGTTATCGATGGTCCATTTACTGACTTTAAAGGGTTGGTAGAAAAGGTGGATTACGAGAAGTCTAAACTACATTTAACGGTAAACGTATTTAATCGACCGACTCAGGTCGAGCTTGAATTTAGTAAAGTTGAAAAGCTAGACTAAATCAGCAAAAAAGTTCATCAACCGGGGAGCTGTTAGTCAATAAGGTTTATACCACATTGATTTGGCGCTATTACCCATTTAGGAGAAAATCATGGCTAAGAAGATTGATGGTTACATCAAACTACAAGTCCCTGCAGGCAAAGCAAATCCTTCACCACCGATTGGTCCAGCATTGGGTCAAAAAGGCGTGAACATCATGGCGTTCTGTAAAGAATTTAACGCTGCGACCTCAAATCAAGAGCCGGGTCTACCGATTCCTACTGAGATCACTGTATATAGCGATAAGTCTTTTACTTTCATCATGAAGTCACCACCAGCTGCATACTTACTACGTAAGGCTGCTGGTATCGCTAAAGGTTCTGGTACACCAAATACCGCTAAAGTCGGTAAAGTTGACCGTGCACAACTAGAAGACATCGTTAAGACCAAAGATGCAGATTTAACTGCTGCTGATCTTGATGCTGCTGTTCGTACCATCGCTGGTACTGCACGTTCAATGGGTATTACCGTGGAGGGTGTGTAAATGAGCAAGCTAACCAAACGTCAAAAAGAAATTCAAAGCCGTATCGTACATGAAAAGCAGTATACAGTTGAAGAAGCGGTTCAAATCCTAAACGATTTACCACCTCTTAAATTCAAAGAGTCAATTGATATTGCGATTAACTTGGGTGTTGACCCACGTAAATCTGATCAAGTGGTTCGTGGCGCTACCAACCTACCTGCTGGTACTGGTAAAACCAAACGCGTTGCTGTATTTGCTCAAGGTGCTGCTGCTGAAGCCGCCAAAGAAGCTGGTGCAGATATCGTTGGTTTTGAAGACCTAGCAGAATCAATCAAAGCCGGTAACATGGACTTTGATATCGTTATTGCTGCTCCTGATGCAATGCGTGTTGTTGGTCAACTAGGTACTATCCTAGGTCCACGTGGTCTAATGCCTAACCCTAAAGTCGGTACGGTTACGCCTAACGTTGCTGAAGCGGTTACTAACGCTAAAGCCGGTCAAGCACAGTATCGTGTAGACAAAGCAGGTATCATCCACACGACTATCGGTCAAGTTGGTTTTACTGCTGAGCAAGTAATCCAGAATGCTGAAGCACTGATTGCAGATTTAAGACGTGCTAAGCCTGCTACTTCTAAAGGTACTTTCATTAAGAAAATTACTTTGTCTAGCACGATGGGTCCTGGTCTAAGTATTGATCCAGTTCCATATCGCACAGCAAAATAATTAGATATGTGCCTTTATTTGACGATTTTAAATGAAGGCTGCAAAAATATTTTAAAGAATTAGGTCAGCGTAGCAAACGCTATGCTGTCTAAGACCGTAGGTAGAAAGCGGTTTTACGTTTTTATTAATTGTTTTCGGATCATTAGTAATAACAACGAGCTGCTTTTGTTAATCGACGAAAGATGAAAATCTTAGTTGTCCTACGCAGACGGTGACCCACCCAGTTGTTGATAAGAGCCGATAGTTCAATCTATCACTTGATGTCATTCTGATAACGGTGCCGTAATCAGTCGTTATGAGTAAATTTATTATGAATAAATATGCTGATAACGTGTCGTATCAAGTCGGTCTAAGCGATTCGTTTAATTATTGAATGCCAATGCTTAAAAGCTTAGGTTTAAATGATTAAATATTCAGCTGATTGATAAGATTAAAGGAGTCAACTTATGGCATTAACGCTAGAGCAAAAACAACAAGTTATGGCTGAAGTGTCTGAAGTTGCTGCTAATGCTTACTCAGCAGTAGCTGCCGAATATCATGGTATTGGTGTTGCAAAGCTTACTAAGCTGCGCGAACAAGCCCGTGAAAAAGGCGTCGTTTTGAAAGTGGTAAAAAATACCCTAGCAAAACGTGCGTTTGAAGGCACTAAGTTTGAGAGCATGTCAGACCGTATGACTGGTCCATTACTTTTGGCTTTCTCTATGGAAGATTTGGGATCTGCTGCTCGAGTTGTTTTCGAGTTCAGTAAAGATCACAAAGCTTTAGAGACCAAATTGGTATCAGTTGGTGGTGTTGTTTATGGTCCAGAAGAGCTAGAGCGCGTATCGAAGCTACCAACTCGCGACGAAGCACTCTCTATCTTGATGGCTACTATGAATGCACCAGTTACCAAGCTTGTTCAAACTATGAACGCTGTTCCTAGTAAGCTTGTTCGCACGGTAGCAGCAATCAAAGACGCAAAAGAAGCGGCATAATTGCTTGTTTTAACGTAACTTTGACATCGCCGATTGCACTTTATTGCCAACCCTATTTGAAAATTTGGCAAGCAATCCAAGCGATTTTAAAATCAATTAATTTTTATCAGATAACGGAGAGTTCTCATGGCACTATCTAAAGATGACGTGTTAAACGCAATCGCTGAAATGTCAGTAATGGATATCGTTGAATTAATCAGCGCTATGGAAGAAAAATTCGGCGTAACAGCTGCTGTTGCTGCTGCACCTGCTGCTGCTGGCCCTGCTGCTGCTGCTGCTGAAGAAAAAGACGAGTTTGACGTAGTTCTTGCCAGCTTTGGCGAGAAGAAAGTTGGCGTAATTAAAGCCGTACGTGAAGCTACTGGTCTTGGCTTGAAAGAAGCGAAAGATTTGGTTGAAAGCGCTCCAGCTCCAATCAAAGAAGGCGTTAACAAAGCTGAAGCTGAAGAGTTGAAAAAGAAACTTGAAGAAGCTGGTGCAACTGTTGAACTAAAATAAGCTTCGCTTATCTTAGTGTTGTACAAAAAAAGCTGGTAATGCCTTGCATTGCCAGCTTTTTTTTACTATAATTCGTAGCTTGACCTTTTGTGTCTGCCAACAGTCGTATGCAACATCACGGTGGATACCCATCAAAAGGACAGACGATATACATGCAAGCACACATGCCAGTTTTTGAAATCAGTTAATTTAAGCTAAACGTCCATAGATGTTTGGCATTTTTTTGTGTCTGCATGCTTTCCCATTAACACTATAGTTTATACTGATTCTAAAAGTTATAGTTACCCCGATTATTATTAATTCTGAAAAGCTATTAAGTTTAGGTTGTCCGTTTCGCAGAGTATTACTGTCAGTAGTTAGGCTTATAGACGGTACATATCAGCGACGATATTAGTTTTGATAGAATTGTTGGTTTTGAAAGAGCCGGTTTTTTGAAAGAAAAATGACTAAATACAATCAGTTTTGATAGCAGATAACTTAGAAATACCCTTGAACGAGTCATTTTTTCTTACCTCTATGAGTAAGTTTTGCCTAAAAAGTAATATGTTTTAGATGATGTGATATTGAATTTGGTCGTCTGAGTGGTCATATAGACTGACTTAGATACCGATCATAAAATGAAAGTAAGGGTGCTAAGTAAGCACTGATAGCAGAAGTAGTAATTGACAAAAGATATCAACTGAACACGATTACCTGTTTTATATTATCGTTTACGTCGCCAAGTTTGCATCGTATTTATGCACGCTGGCCACGCTTTTAATTTGTTTCCACGTTTACTGTAAGGACTCTCGATGGCATATTCTTATACTGAAAAAAAGCGTATTCGCAAAAGTTTTGCTGAATTGCCCACTGTGATGGACATTCCCTATTTACTGTCTATTCAAGTAGATTCTTACGAGCAATTTTTGCAAGAGCACAAAAAGCCAAAAGCTCGTGAGAATACTGGTTTGCAAGCTGCGTATTCCTCTATTTTCCCAATTGAGAGTCACTCTGGTAATGCAGAGCTACAATTCGTTGAGTACTATTTAGGTACGCCTGAATTTGACGAGCGTGAGTGTATCTTGCGTGGCTCAACGTTTGCTGCGCCGATGCGCGTCAAAATCCGTCTGATCATCAAAGACAAAGACAGCAAAGACAAAGACAGCAAAGCGGCTATTAAAGATATCCGTGAGCAAAGCGTCTATATGGGCGAGATGCCTTTGATGACAGCTAACGGTACTTTTATCATCAATGGTACTGAGCGTGTTATCGTCTCTCAATTACATCGCTCACCTGGCGTGTTCTTTGACCATGATAAAGGTAAGTCGCATTCAAGTGGTAAGGTGCTATATAACGCGCGTATCATTCCTTACCGTGGTTCATGGTTAGATTTTGAATTTGATGCCAAAGACTTGGTCTTTGCTCGTATTGACCGTCGTCGTAAGCTATTGGCTTCAATTATTCTACGTGCGCTTGGTTTGACAACGTCTGAAATTTTAGATTTGTTCTTTGATAAAGTAGCCGTTTATAAAGGTGAAGAGCAGTTCGAGATTGATCTGGTTGCTGATCGCTTGCGCGGTGAGATGGCTCAGTTCGACATCGTATCACCAGAAGGTGATGTCATCGTAGAGCAGGGCAAGCGTATTAATGCACGCCGTATTCGTCAGCTTGAAGAAGCAGGTATGACGAAGACTGCGATACCTGATGAGCATCTCTATGAGCGTATTTTAGCTGAAGATATCGTGGTGAATGACGAAGTTATCGCTAAAGCGAATACTCTAATTGACCATGAGTTATTGGTTAAATTAAGCGCATTTGAAGCCAGCGAGTCTATCAAAGAGTTCAGCATTCTATTCACCAATGATATCGATCAAGGCAGTTATATTGCCGACACTTTGCGTGCTGATAGTACGTCAAGCCGTGAAGAAGCATTGATTGAAATCTATAAAGTCATGCGTCCAGGTGAGCCACCAACGGTTGAGACCGCTGAAAAACTATTTGACAGCATGTTCTTTAACGCTGATCGTTATGACTTATCGAACGTCGGTCGTATGAAATTTAACCGTCGTTTAGGGTTAGAGTTTGATAATACTGATGATCCAGACATCCAACGCGCTCGTAGCGTATTGACCAATGCCGATATCGTTAATGTCCTAAAAGAGCTGATTGAGATTCGTAATGGTCGCGGCGAAGTCGATGATATTGACCATTTAGGTAACCGCCGTATTCGTTCAGTAGGCGAGATGGCAGAAAACCAATTCCGTGTCGGTTTAGTACGTGTAGAGCGTGCGGTCAAAGAGCGTTTAAGCTCAGCGGAATCTGATAACTTGTCACCACAAGATTTGATTAACTCAAAGCCTGTTGCTGCTGCGGTTAAAGAGTTCTTTGGTTCAAGCCAGTTATCGCAGTTTATGGATCAGAACAACCCATTGTCTGAAGTTACCCATAAACGCCGTGTCTCAGCTCTAGGACCCGGTGGTCTGACCCGTGAACGTGCAGGCTTTGAAGTACGTGACGTACATGATACCCATTATGGCCGTGTATGCCCGATTGAGACTCCTGAAGGTCCAAACATTGGTCTTATTAACTCATTAGCGACCTTTGCTAAAACCAACAGCTTTGGCTTCTTAGAAACGCCTTATCGCCGTGTGGTTGATGGTAAAGTAACAGACGTTATTGAGTATCTATCAGCAATTGAAGAAGTTGGTACGGTCATTGCACAGGCTGATTCACCAGTAACCGCAGAAGGCGCGTTATCTGATGAAATGGTTAGTGTGCGTAGCTATGGTGAATTCGTGCGTATGCCGCCAGAAAAAGTGACGCATATGGATGTGTCGCCAAGTCAGGTAGTATCGGTAGCAGCAGGTCTAATTCCATTCTTAGAGCATGATGATGCTAACCGAGCGCTTATGGGCTCGAACATGCAGCGTCAGGCAGTTCCTACGCTACGTGCTGATAAGCCGTTAGTCGGTACGGGCATGGAGCGTCACGTTGCTCGTGACTCTGGCGTTTGTGTTATTGCTAAGCGTGGCGGTGTGATCGAAGACGTTGATGCCTCACGTGTTGTGGTTCGTGTCAATGAAGATGAGATGATTGCTGGTGAAGCTGGTATTGATATCTACAACCTCGTTAAATACACGCGTTCTAACCAAAATACTTGTATCAACCAACGTATTATCGTCAACCAAGGTGATGCTATTGCTGTAGGCGATATCTTGGCTGATGGTCCGTCAACGGATCTTGGTGAGCTTGCATTGGGTCAGAACATTCGCATCGCATTTATGCCGTGGAATGGTTACAACTTCGAAGATTCAATCTTGCTGTCTGAAAAAGTGGTTAAAGAAGATCGTTTCACGACCATTCATATCCAAGAATTGACTTGTGTGGCACGTGATACCAAGCTTGGAACCGAAGAGATCACTGCGGATATTCCAAACGTTGGTGAAGCTGCTCTATCAAGCCTCGATGAAGCAGGTATCGTCTATATCGGTGCTGAAGTGGATGCTGGTGATATTCTAGTTGGTAAAGTGACGCCAAAAGGTGAAACGCAACTAACGCCAGAAGAGAAATTGCTCCGGGCTATCTTTGGTGAAAAAGCGGCTGATGTTAAAGACACGTCACTACGTGTACCAACGTCAAGCAAAGGTACGGTTATTGACGTTCAAGTCTTTACTCGTGACGGCGTTGAAAAAGATGCACGTGCAAGAGCGATTGAAAAATCACAGCTTGATAGCTATCGTAAAGATTTAAAAGAAGAGCTACGTATCTTTGAAGAAGCGGCTCGTGGTCGTATTGGTAATCTGTTAGATGGTCAAAAAGTCAGCGGTGGTTCTGGTCTAAAAGCTGGTACAGTGATGGCATTGGCTGATATGAAAGATATGAGCCTTGAGACCTTACTGGATATCCAACCAGTTGAAGAAGAAATCTCTGAGCGTCTAACGCAAATCGCTGAGTACTTGGTTGATAAGCAAAAAGATATCGATGTGAAGTTTGCTGAGAAAAAACGCAAATTAACCGCTGGTGATGACTTACAACATGGCGTACAAAAAATCGTTAAGGTATATCTAGCGGTTAAGCGTCGTATTCAGCCTGGTGATAAAATGGCGGGTCGTCATGGTAACAAAGGTGTGGTATCGCGCATTATGCCAGTTGAAGATATGCCTTATGATGAAAATGGTAATACCGTTGACATCGTCTTGAACCCGCTTGGTGTACCATCTCGTATGAACATCGGTCAGGTTTTAGAGACGCATTTGGGTATGGCAGCGAAAGGCTTGGGCGAGAAGATCGATGGTATGCTCAAATCGCAAGCAGCGATCAAAGATTTACGTGACTTCTTAGACAAAATCTATAACCAAGTCGGCGGTGAGCAAGTTGATCTTGATAGCTTGAGTGATGATGACATCATGGCGCTAGCAGATAACTTGCGCGCTGGTGTACCAATGGGCACAGCAGTATTTGACGGCGCAAGAGAAAGCCAAGTTAAAGACCTGCTAGAGCTTGCTGGTATGGACCGTGATGGTCAGCAGACGTTGTATGATGGTCGTACTGGTCAGAAGTTTGACCGTAAAGTAACCGTTGGTTATATGTATATGCTCAAACTTAACCATTTGGTTGATGACAAAATGCATGCGCGTTCAACAGGTTCTTACTCATTAGTGACGCAGCAGCCACTCGGTGGTAAAGCTCAGTTTGGTGGTCAGCGCTTCGGTGAGATGGAAGTCTGGGCACTAGAAGCTTACGGCGCGACTTATACGCTACAAGAGATGCTGACTGTGAAGTCGGATGACGTTGAAGGCCGTACGCGTATGTACAAAAACATCGTTGATGGTGAGCAGTATATGGATCCAGGTATGCCTGAATCGTTTAACGTACTGACCAAAGAAATCAAATCATTGGGTATTAATATTGAGTTAAAACAAACCCATTAAGCACGGCTGATTGAGACTATCGTTAACATGGTCTCAGTTGATTATTATCCTTAGTGGTCAACCTAAAAGCAGTATGCGCATCGCTGCTGCTTTTAGTGATTTGTCTCAACCCTATTCATTGCCTTCATTCATCTTATTTGCGTCAATAATACGCTATCAGATGATTATAAAGATAACGGAGAAGCAACTTGAAAGATTTACTCGATATCATGCAAAGCCCTACCGGCAACGGTAATCAAGAGTTTGATAGCATTCAAATTACTTTAGCCTCACCTGACGTCATCAAGTCATGGTCACATGGCGAAGTGAAAAAGCCTGAAACTATTAACTATCGTACGTTTAAGCCTGAGCGTGATGGTCTATTTTGTGCCAAAATCTTTGGTCCAGTAAAAGACTTTGAATGTTTATGTGGTAAATATAAGCGCCGTAAGTTCCAAGGCGTTATCTGTGAAAAATGTGGCGTAGAAGTGACGACTGCGAAAGTACGTCGTGATCGTATGGGTCATATTGACCTAGCCAGTCCAGTGGCGCATATTTGGTTCTTAAAGTCATTACCAAGCCGCATCGGTCTATTGCTAGACATGACGCTACGTGATATCGAGCGCGTTCTATATTTTGAAAGCTATATTGTTACTGAGCCAGGTTTGACTTCTCTAGAGAAGTATCAACTGCTTGATGATGAAGACTATTATAAAGCCCTTGAAGAATTTGGCGATGAATTCACTGCCAAAATGGGTGCTGAAGCGGTTCAAGACCTATTGAAAGATATCGATTTAGATCTTGAAATCGATGATTTGCGCGAAGCAATTCCGCAAACTGGTTCTGAAACCAAGCTTAAAAAGATGTCTAAGCGTCTTAAATTATTAGAAGCCTTCCGTGACTCTAATAACAAGCCTGAGTGGATGGTGATGAATATCTTGCCAGTACTACCACCAGATTTGCGTCCGCTAGTACCACTAGAGGGTGGCCGTTTTGCGACTTCAGATCTAAACGATCTATATCGCCGCGTGATCAACCGTAATAACCGTCTAAAGCGTCTGCTTGAGCTGAGCGCCCCTGATATCATCGTACGTAACGAAAAGCGTATGTTGCAAGAATCAGTGGATGCCTTGCTTGATAACGGTCGTCGCGGTCGTGCGATCACTGGTAGTAACAAGCGTCCATTGAAATCTTTGGCAGATATGATCAAAGGTAAGCAAGGTCGTTTCCGTCAGAACTTACTTGGTAAGCGTGTCGATTATTCTGGTCGTTCGGTGATCGTTGTTGGTCCGACGCTACGTCTACATCAGTGCGGTTTACCAAAGAAAATGGCACTTGAATTATTCAAACCATTTACTTATAACAAATTATTGTCTCATGGTTTAGCCACGACAATTAAAGCTGCCAAAAAGATGGTAGAGCGTGAAGAGCCGCAAGTGTGGGATATGCTGGCCATGGTTATCCGTGAGCATCCAGTGCTTCTTAACCGTGCACCAACGCTTCACCGTTTGGGCTTGCAAGCATTTGAGCCAGTACTAATCGAAGGTAAAGCAATCCAATTGCATCCGCTCGTTTGTACCGCGTTTAACGCCGATTTTGATGGTGACCAAATGGCCGTTCACGTGCCATTGACACTAGAAGCACAGCTTGAATCACGTGCCTTAATGATGTCTACCAACAACATCTTGTCGCCTGCCAACGGTGATCCAATTATCGTACCGTCGCAAGATGTTGTATTGGGCTTGTACTACATCAGTCGCTCGTCTATCAATGCCAAAGGCGAGGGTATGATTTTTGCCACCGTTAATGAAGCATTGCGTGCGATTGGTTCAAACGATTTGCATGTAAACGCTAAGATCAAAGTGCGTGTCACCGAGACGCATATTGATGAAGATGGCAATGAGACTAAAGAAATCAGCTTAAAAGAAACGGTTGCAGGTCGTTTATTGATCTGGAACATCATGCCTAAAGGTATGTCTTTTGATGAATGTAACCAAGAGATGACGAAGAAAAACATCTCTCGTTTGATCAACTCTTGCTACCGTAAAGTTGGCGTTAAAGAAAGTGTCATGTTTGCTGACCAATTGATGTATCTTGGTTTTGCCCAAGCGACATTGTCTGGTGTGTCTATCGGTATTGATGACATGGTCATTCCACCACTGAAAAAGCAAATCATTGAAGTGGCAGAAGGCGAAGTTCGCGAAATCGAAGATCAATTCGAGCAAGGTTTTGTGACCGCTGGTGAGCGCTATAACAAAGTGGTTGATATCTGGTCACGTACCAATGACAAAGTCGCTAAAGCGATGATGGACAACTTGGCAACAGATAAAATCATGAACGCCAAAGGTGAGGAAGAAGAGCAGAAGTCATTCAACTCTATCTTTATCATGTCAGATTCTGGTGCTCGTGGTAGTGCTGCTCAGATTCGTCAGTTGGCTGGTATGCGTGGTTTGATGGCTAAGCCAGATGGTTCAATTATCGAAACGCCAATTAAAGCAAACTTCCGTGAAGGCTTGACCGTACTTCAGTACTTTATTTCAACGCATGGTGCACGTAAAGGTCTTGCGGATACGGCACTTAAAACGGCTAACTCAGGTTACTTGACGCGTCGTTTGGTTGATGTGGCACAAGATTTGGTTATTACCAGTGATGACTGTGGTACTGAGCAAGGCTTGCTCATGAAACCACATATTCAAGGTGGTGAAATCATTGAGAAGTTAGGCGAGCTAGTACTAGGTCGTGTGACGGCTCGTGATGTGACTTATAACGATGATGCCGATAAGGTATTGATTCCAGCAGGTACTTTGATCGATGAGCATTGGGTAAACGTGCTTGATAACAATGCGATTGATGATATCTGGGTACGCTCAGTTATTACTTGTAATGTTGAGCATGGTGTTTGTTCACAGTGTTATGGTCGTGATTTGGCTCGTGGTCATAAAGTGAATATCGGCGAATCAGTCGGTGTTATGGCTGCACAGTCTATCGGTGAACCAGGTACTCAGTTAACGATGCGTACATTCCACGTGGGCGGGGCAGCAAGCTCAGCATCAGTGGATAACAGCATCTCAGTTCGTAGTGCTGGTCAAGCGCATTTCGAAAACATGAAAACGGTTCAACATACCGATGGTCACTTAGTCATCGTATCGCGTTCAGCTGAAATCGCCTTGACCGATGAGCTTGGTCGTGAGCGTGAGCGCTATAAAGTGCCTTATGGTTCTAGCGTGCTTGTGAAACACGAAGATCAGGTTGATGCTGGTCAAACCATCGCTAAATGGGATCCGCACACGCATCCTATTATCACAGAATTTGCTGGTACAGCACGCTTCAGTGAGATTACTGATGGCTTAACTGCTACCGTAAAAGTTGATGATGCGACGGGTATGAGCTCATTTGAGATTCTTGCTACTCGTGACCGTTCAAGTTCAGCAAAAGACTTACGTCCTGCGATTATCTTGAACACTGATGAAGGTAAAGAAGTGGTTTACTTCTTACCAGCTGAAACCATCATTCGCGTCAGCGATGGTGAAAAAGTAGCAGCCGGTTCGATTTTGGGTCGTGTACCACAAGCCTCTTCAGGTACCAAAGATATTACCGGTGGTCTACCACGTGTTGCTGACTTGTTCGAAGCACGTCGTCCAAAAGATCATGCCATCATGGCAGAAATGACAGGTGTGGTTAGCTTTGGTAAAGAGACTAAAGGTAAAAACCGCTTCATCATCACCAATGAAGATGGTGAGATTCATGAAGAGCTAATCCCGAAATGGCGTCAAATCAACGTCTTTGAAAACGAAACGGTAGCACGTGGTGAAGTGATCGCTGATGGTCCACAGAATCCACATGATATCTTACGTTTGAAAGGTCAGACTGCACTTGCTGATTACATTGTTAACGAAGTACAGGATGTTTATCGCTTGCAGGGTGTAAAAATCAACGATAAGCACATCGAAGTGATTATTCGTCAGATGCTGCGTAAAGTTGAAATCACTGATGGCGGCGATTCAAACCACTTCAAAGGCGATCAAGCAGAGTACTCTGATATCAAAGCATTGAATGCGAAGCTGGAAGCGGAAGATAAATTCCCAGTACAGTTTGAACGTCAATTACTAGGTATCACCAAAGCAAGTCTGGCAACAGAAAGCTTTATCTCAGCAGCATCGTTTCAGGAGACGACCCGTGTACTAACTGCGGCTGCCGTGACTGGTAAAGTGGATGAGCTACGTGGTCTGAAAGAAAACGTCGTTGTTGGTCGCTTGATTCCTGCTGGTACTGGTCTTGCTTATCATAAAGCACGCAAAGAGAAAGCGGAGCAAAAACTGCTAGATAAAGATCTTAAAGCAGGGTTTGACAATGCAGCATTTGATATGTCAGCGAGCACGGATAGTAAAGACTTTGCAAGCTTTGATGAAGCCTTTGCCCAAGAGCTTAATCAGGATAATTAATAGTATTAAGCGTCTTTGATTTATTGTTAATTTGATAAAAAGCCAGCCTAAGTTGCTGGCTTTTTTGTGTGTGCAATAAAGTGAGAAATGCATGGTACTGTTATCTAAAAAAATAGTACACTGGAAAATATGCCCTAATTTACACTTCATATAAGGATAAGTCGCAAATGGTAGGTAAAACCCGCGTTGCCAAATATCAAGCAGATCGAACCAATCAAAAACTGTATTTCTGTCGTCTATCCTGCCAAGCAGCGGGAAGTACCGATGATAAGCAGCTATACCAAGCCCATTGTGAAACTGCTATTTTTCATCTATACGGTGCCTTTCTCGCATTTACCCAAGAGCTAGGTTATTTTTATAGTTTAAACATGAGCGCACCAACATTGTCAGATATTGAGCAAGCATTGAGCGAGCGTACCCAAGTATCACCTGAGATTCAGCGATTACAGCAGTTACAGCAGCAGGGTTTTTTGGCCAATATAGAGCGTGCGTATCAGCGTTGTTTGTACGCCGTGCCACCAGATACTATCGTAGATCAAACACCAAGCAATACTGCCTCGCCTGATCTTATTGTTAACGTTGTGACCTTGTCGAATCAATGGCTGCCAGATGAGACGACAATACGAGAATGGCGTCAGCAGTTTTTAGAGCTGATTGAGCAGCTACGTGCTGGTATGGTTGAGTTCTAAAAATAGTTATTAAAAATTTATCTCATTTTTATTACCATTTTTGAAATGAAGACGTGTCCTAGTTGACTGATGACTGTCCTTTAATAGAGTGGTATTGAGCAAAGTATTGAGTATAAAAAAGGCTTATTTAGCGAGTGCCAAATAAGCCTTTTTTTAAGTCATAAGTTTATATTATTAATGGTTGTCTACTCTGGTATCGGTGGCATGAGCTCAACGGGTGTTACCGATAAAGGGTTTTGCGGCACACTATCATTACTACGACTGTTACTAGGTTTGGCTGCTTGAGAGCTAGTTTGTACTTCAACAGGCTCAGCTGGTGGTGATTTACGCTGTTGAGTCTGCGTCTTAACTGGTTTTTCTGATTCGCTGCTATCCGTATCTTCATCATCGGCCAGAATACCATCATCAGTCATTTCTATAATTCTTTGTTTTTGCTTTTTCGATTTGGCGCGGTTATTGATAGACACCCACTGATGAGGCGTGTCTTTAAGTTGGGCTTTCATAAAATCCATCCAAACAGGTAGGGCTGCCACACCACCATATTCGCGACGACCCATGGTTGATGGTTGATCAAAACCCATCCATACGACAGTTGCATTGGTAGGATGAAAACCTGCAAACCAAGCATCTTTTGCTTCATTGGTGGTACCGGTCTTGCCACCAATATCATCACGACCTAAAGCCTTGGCTCGTACTGCCGTACCACGCTGTACGACATCACGTAAGATATCTGCCATCTCAAAAGCGACTCTGGGTTGTAAGATTCGAGGTGCTTGCTTAGCCACTGCATATTGAACCGCTGGCGCTTTTAAGCGATCGGCCTGTGGACTAGCATCATAAACCTTTAGATTTAGCGCTTTACCGTTTTGTTCACTATTATCACTGTTCTCTAAATTTTGTTCTTTAACCGTCACTTCATCATCGATAGCACTGTCTTCATTTTCAATTGACTTCTTATAATCTTCGATGAGATTTCTATTGAGGTCTTCAAGTTTTTCATTGAAGCAGGTGGCACACGCTTGGCGTGGGTTTGCCTGAAAGAGGAGGTTATTATTATAATTATAAATTTGTTCGATAAAATACGGCTGTACACGGTGACCACCATTCGCAAACGTGGCATAGGCTGTTGCCATTTGTAACGGTGTTGCTTGTCCTGCACCTAACGCTAACGACAAAGTCGTCGGTAGCTTTTCTTTATCAAGTCCGAATTCATCTAATAGGTCGCGCGTATCAGAGATACCAATGGCTTGTAAGAGACGAATAGAGACTAAGTTACGAGATAAATACAGTCCACGGCGTAAAGTGATTTCGCCTAAAAAACGTTGATCAGAATTTTTCGGTTTCCAGTCACCCACTTGAATCGGTCGATCCGAAACAATGCTATCTGGGCGATAGCCTTTTTCTAGAGCAGCAGTATAGACAAGCGGTTTAATGGTTGAGCCTGGTTGACGCCAGCCTTGTAGAGCACGATTGAATTTACTGTGATTAAAGTCAAAGCCACCGACCAATGCATTAACAGCGCCAGTTTCTGGATTCAAGGAGACCAGACTTCCTTGTAGTTTGGGAATTTGTCCCAACTGCCAATTACCATTCGCGGTCGGTATCAAACGAATGATATCGTTTTTATTGACAATTTGGCGGGCGTTGTCAGGAAAGTAACCGATACGATTGGCAGAAATATACTTGCGTGCCCAGCTCATCCCAGACCAACCAACGGTCACATTCTCACCAGAAGGCATTGTCGCCTCAAAACTGCGAGCATTCACTTTGGTGACTTTGGCAGGAGTCATATTGCTATAGCGGCGGAAATTTTCTAGAGGTTCATCATTTGCTTCAGCCCCGCGCCAACCATGACGATGTTCGTAATCCACCAAACCGGTCAGTACCGCCGCTTCCGCATCTGTCTGTGCCTTGCTATCAACGGTAAGACGTACCCGCCATCCACTATGCATCACTTGCTCACCATAGCGATCAACTAAGGTAGAGCGTGTCATTTCTGCCAAATACGGCATATTGACGTCGAGCTTCTCTTTATAGAGGTTAATGCCTACTGGTGAGCTGATCGCTTCGTCGCGTTGTGCTTTGCTGATATAGCCTAATTCGTGCATGCGTCCAATGATCCAGTTGCGGCGAGTCAGCGCGCGACTGGGATTGGCAACAGGATTGTATTTAGAAGGGGCTTTTGGCAGGCCTGCCAACATTGCTGTTTCAGCAATAGTGAGGTTTTCTAGGGATTTACTATAGTATTTTTTGGCCGCCGCGCGGATACCATAAGCGCCTTCGCCTAGATAGATTTTGTTGACATAAAGCGTCAAGATATCATTTTTACTGAGCTCATCTTCTATTTTACGTGCTAAAAATAGCTCGACCAATTTGCGATTTAAGGTACGCTCTGGACTTAAGAAGTAGTTTTTGGCAACCTGCATAGTAATGGTAGAGCCACCCGTTTGGCTGTCGTCATCAGTTACTACTTCTGTCACCGCGCGACCAAGACCCTTAATACTAATACCGCTGTGCTGAAAAAAGGACGCATCTTCTGCTGCTAAAAAAGCATGAGTCAAATTTTCAGGAATATCTTCAAAAGTAACGGGTAAGGATAAACGGTTACCATATTGGCCAATGAGTTTGTCATCACTACTATATATCTGTAATGGCATCTCTAAATTTGCTGTTTTAATCTCTTGAATGCTAGGCAGGGTAGGCGATAAATACATCGCCATCCCATAAAAACCAATGGGCACAGCAAGTGCTAAGATAACTGCCAATGCCAAGCAGGCAATAACAAGCCCCACCAAAAAGTGAATGAGACGGGCGGTAGCATTTTTTTTGGTCATAAGAAGACTTATCAATTAAAATTTGCAACAGATAAAACATTATACCTTGAACAAAATCAGCAGGTCATAATAAATGTGTAAGTTGACCTTAATAACCTGTTTAAATGCTTGAATCTATCTGTTAAGTAAAGTATAGTACTGGATTATTACAAATAACTATCAGATTGTATACTTAATATAAGGTATAGAGTTTGTGAGGCTATTTACTTCCAAAAGTCAGAATTTAATTGGTGTGGATATCTGTGCCACTTCAGTAAAGTTGGTTGACATACAGCGCCAACAGGGCATGTTTCATCTAAAATCTTATGGTACTGAAAGACTACCAGAAGGTATAGTCGTCGATAAACTTCTTGTAGATACTGAAGCGGTTGGTCATATTATTGCTAACTTAGCTAAACGTTGTCATGTCGCTGGTAGTAGTGCTGCAACTGCCGTGTCAGGGTCAGCAGTAATCACTAAAATTATTGATATGGATGCTGCGCTAAGCGACGTTGAGCGTGAAGCGCAGATACGTCTAGATGCTGATCAATACATACCTTATCCATTAGAAGACGTCAACCTAGACTTTGAAGTTTTAGGGCCTTCTTTAGCAAGTGATGACATGGTGCAAGTCTTACTTGCCGCATCACGCTCGGAGAATGTTGACCAAAGAGTTGATGCCTTAACCTTTGGTGGTCTTCAAACGAAGGTCATGGATATTGAATCCCATGCGATAGAGCGTGCTTTTGGACTCATGGTAAATAACTTACCAAATGCCCCTGAGTTAGTGGCTTTGATAGATATTGGTCACAATCAAACGACTTTATATATCGCTAAGAACGGTGAGTTTATCTATAGCCGTGAACAATTATTTGGTGGTGTTCAGTTAACAGAAGCGATACAAAACCGTTATGGACTATCTGCTGAAGAAGCGGCTGTTAGTAAGCGTGAGCGTACCTTACCAGATGACTACTATCTTGATGTGCTGACGCCTTTTATCGAAAATGCTATTCAACAAATTACTCGCTCATTGCAATTTTATTTTTCTTCAAGCCAATACAGTAGTATCGATCATGTGATCCTTGCTGGTGGTAGTAGCTCTATTTCTGGTCTTGCTGGCATGGCACAGCAAAAACTTGGGGTGACTGTCAGTATTGCCAACCCTTTTACCAATATGACTATTGCACCAAATATCGATAATGAGCAACTGGCCATTGATGCACCAAGTTTAATGGCTGCATGCGGTCTTGCGTTAAGGAGCTTCGACTAATGGCTCGTATTAACCTATTACCTTGGCGCCAAGAAGAGCGCGAGCGTCGCAATAAAGAATTTCTCACGTTAGTAGTGGCAGTGACTTTGCTCACTTTATTGGCTGCATTTGCTTCATGGAGCTACTTTAACAACGAGCTTGATGAACAACTTGATGCAAACGCATTGATTGAAAAAGAAAATGCGCTTCTAGATACGGCTTTGACTGAAATTGATAGTCTGGAGCAGCGCCGTGAGGATATTATTTCACGTATGCAAGTCATTCAAGACTTGCAGGGTCGACGTCCTGTGCCTGTTCGTTTATGGGATGATCTTGCTAAAGCCATCCCGCCGGCACTCTATTTGAATAATCTCAAGCGTGAAGGCGATGTTTTGACGCTGACAGGTCGAGCTGATAATCCTAATATTGTATCAAGTTTGATTCGTAATCTTGATGATAGTAAATGGATGGGTGATTCAGCCGTTAGTAATATCCAACAAAATATCAGTGCTTATGAATCTGCACCAGTGCTTAATAATACGGTCACCGCTGGTGAACAGCCGCGTCCTATTTATCCTGAAGACAGTTATGTACAGTTTGTGATCACGACCAAAGTACAGTCGGAAACAGCCGTTCCTGTAGAAGGTGCTGACGGTACCACTGTACCTGGAGGTGAGTTATGAAGCTTAACCGTAAAAAAAGCCTGATTAAAACCAAAAAAACAGCATTAAAACCAAAGCAACAGTTTGATTTACAGGAATTTCGCCGCAGTTTTGAGTCGTTAGACTCTGAAAACTACGGCAGCTGGCCATTACCTGTAAAGGTAACGGTAATAGGGCTTATCATTACGCTCATCGCAGCGTTGGCGTGGGCTTTACCGATTAGTAGTAAGATCGACGAGATCAATGCTGCTGAGAGCCAGCAACAAACGTTACTTGATAGCTATCGTGAAAAAGAATCACGCGCGCGTCATTTAAAAGCTTACCAAGAGCAAGTTGTCCAAATGGAAGCTGAGTTCAATACCTTACTCGATCAGCTACCAAAAGATACTCGTGTATCAGAGCTGGTAGAGGGCATTAACATGACGGGTGTCGGCAGCAATATACGTTTTCAAGACATTTCAGTAGAGCCTGAGATTGAAAACGAATTTTTTATTGAGCAACCTATCCGCATTGCTGCTTTGGGCGAATATCATCAGTTTGGTAGCTTTATTAGTGGTCTTGCCGCCTTACCACGAATCATTACTATGCATGATTTTGAGGTCAGCAATCCGCAGCCGACATTGGATGTTTTACCGGAGCTTAATTTGGTATTACAAACCAAAACCTATCGTTCAAAAGAAGCTGACCCTGAGGGTGATGAAACGGTTGCTGTCACTGACGCTGCGACCACTGATAATGCAGGAGGCAACTAATGAATATTCAAAAACTGCCTACGCTATTGGTTTTAAGCATGGCTGTATTGTCCATAACAGGGTGTGCGGATCGCATTGGTATGGCAGAGCAATCTATGACCGATATCCGTAATCAGCCAGCTCAACCTATTGAACCACCGCCCAAAGCTGAGCTAGTAGAAGACTTTGTTTATAGTGCCAGCGCACAGCGCAGTCCATTCTTACCACCGAGTTTAGTCAATGTCCAAGGTCCTACCACCTCCATCGATGGTGTGCGTCCTGACATTACCAGAGTGAAAGAACCTCTTGAGCAATATGAGCTATCGCAACTGATTTTTCGTGGTGTCGTAATTTCACCTGAAGGTCAGCGATATGCGTTGGTACAACGCCCTGATGGTTCAGTCGCGAGTGTTAAAGTAGGTGATTATCTTGGACTAAATGACGGCCGTATTGTTGAAATCACGCCGACCCAGATTAACTTGATTGAAATTGTGCCAGACAGCCGCGCTGGGTTTGTTGAAAAACCCCAGTCGTTGGTTTCACCCATAAGCTAAGTCGGCAGATTTTTTGAGGAATAAATAATGACAGTACGCAATAACAAGGTAACGATGATGAGCAACCGCGTATCTTCTGCTTTTGCCATTTCAGCATTGGCAATCAGCATGGTAGCAGTGAGTAATAGTGCCCATGCCGCACAGCGCATTAACGAAGTTTCTGTGGTACAAACTGCACCAGCAGTGACGCAAATGCGTTTGGGATTTGACGGTTTACCAGTGTTACCTGCCGCCTATCAGCTTGATAACCCTAGCCGTTTGGTACTAGATTTTGAAAAAGTGCAGAATGGACTTGCTAGTCGCTTTAATGAATACAATATTGGTATGATTGATAAGGTCACGACGTTGAATAGTGACAGTACTACGCGCCTGATTGTTGAGCTAAAACAGGCAGGTAACTATACGACATCGATTGAAGGTAACGATTTACTATTGACCATTACCGATCCTAACCGTCCAGTAATGACCAATGATCCTATCCAAGACGTACTCAATGACAATAATGCGATCACGACGACAGCAGTGGTTACACCGATTGTAGAAACCAGTAGTGCACCGGCAGTCAATATAGCCAGTAAAACGGTGGTTAAAAATCAAGTGCCTGCTGATACCATGGTGGTCAGAGTTAACCCATTATTAAGCCCACAACTTGCTGCATCGCAAGTGAGTAAGCAATATAGCTATGATGGTTTGAGTGCCGTCAATTTTGCCGCAGGAAATGATGGTGGTGGCAACGTTAGCATCGCACTTACCAATGAAGCCATTCCAGTTGATGTCCAACGTCAAGGCAACAAGTTAGTGGTACGCTTAACGGGTAGCACCGTGCCAAGAAATTTATTGCGCCGTTTGAATATTAATAGTGGTCTGGTTGATAGTATTGATACTAAAAACCAAGGTCAAAATGGTGTAATTACTATTAATGTCAAAGAAGATTATGAGTATCAGGCTTATCAATCAGGAAATCAGCTGAATATTAATATCAGAAAACCTGAGCTACTACGTGAGCCAACACTTGAAGAAAAAGTCTATAGTGGTGAAGCGCTATCTATGGAGTTTCAAGACGTTGAAATTCGCAGTGTCTTAGATATCCTAGCGCAGTTCACAGAAATGAATATTGTGGCTAGTGATTCAGTCGCGGGCAATATCACCTTACGTTTGATTAATGTCCCATGGGATCAAGCGCTAGATATTATTTTAAAGAGTAAAAATCTTGGTAAGCGTGAAAATGGCAATGTCATTTTGGTTGCGCCTTCCACCGAGCTTGCTGAGCAAGAAGCACGTGAGCTTGAAGCACAGCAAGCAGTTGAGTCTTTTGCGCCATTACGCACAGAATATATTCGTCTTAGCTATGCAAAAGCGCCAGATGTTTTGACACTTATTTCTCAAGGCAGTGGCTCATCAGGTGGCAGCAATGCAAATGCTGCTGATAACAATACCTTATTGTCTAATCGTGGAACGGTAACGGTAGATGAGCGTACCAATACTTTAATTATTAAAGATGTGGCTGACAGTATCGAGAATATCCATAAGTTGATTGGTAAAATTGATATTCCAGTCCGTCAGGTCATGATTGAAGCGCGTATTGTGAGTGCCACTGATAGCTTTAGTAAAGAGATTGGGGTTCGTTGGGGTATCTTGTCAAATGGTGCTGCTAACAACCGTAATTTATTGGTCGGTGGTAGTAATCAAACGCTATGGGATTTAAAAGACTTTGATGTAGAAACGACGACGGTAAATGGTCAAACGGTTTCTTATCCTTCATACGATATTACTCGTCCTGATAACTTAAACGTCGATTTAGGGGTTGCCAACCCTGCTGGTAGCATTGCCTTTGGCTTGCTTAGTATGTCAGATGTAATGCTTGATCTTGAATTGTCAGCACTGCAAGCGGATAATCGCGGTGAAGTGATTTCTACGCCGAAGATTCTGACAGCAGACAAGCAAACGGCGAAAGTTTCTTCAGGGACGCAGATTCCTTATCAAGAAGCGTCTGCCAGTGGAGCAACCACTACTAGCTTCAAAGAAGCAGCATTGAGTTTAGAGGCCACACCAAATATCACCCCAGATGGCAAAATCGGTTTGCAATTGTTAATCACTAACGGTACGCCGACCATTATTAATAATCAGGTTGCTATTGCTGAAGACTCTATTTCGACCAATGTTATTGTTGAAGATGGTCAAACGGTTGTGTTGGGTGGTGTCTTTAAGAATCGTACCAGCAATGGTGTCGATAAAGTACCGTTCTTAGGAGACCTACCTTATATTGGTCGCGCTTTCCGTAAAGACGTGCGTAGTAATTCGAAAGAAGAGTTATTGATATTTATCACGCCAAAATTGATCAATGATGGTATTAGCCGCATAGATTAATCATTTATTGATTGGTTTTCGCTCAAAAGAAGCAAGCCTCAACGCTTGCTTTTTTTATGGGAAAATTTTCATATTGATTGAATTTTACTAACAATAATCAACGCTCATTACTAGCCAGAATATCAATGACGTTGTATCATAGCTAATTTAGCTGAGTAAGTATTATGGTGGAGGAATTGCCGTCGGTATTTTTAGTAGGGCCGATGGGAGCAGGGAAGACAACCATCGGTAAATTGCTGGCTAAGCAGTTGGGGCGCACCTTTGTAGACAGCGATTGGTACATTGAATCGCAGACAGGGGCTGACATAGCTTGGATATTCGCTAAAGAAGGCGAGGCGGGCTTCCGTGAGCGTGAAACGCGCGCTATCGATGAGTTGACTCAAAAAGACCAAATCGTCTTAGCGACAGGTGGTGGCGCTGTGATGTGTGCTGAAAACAGAGCGTTTTTGCATCAGCGCGGTATCGTGGTTTATTTGAATGCGCCAGTTGATGTGCAAATGGCTCGCACGGCTAAAGACAAATCACGACCACTGTTACAGCAGCCAAATCCTAGAAAAATCTTGCAGGATTTATATAGTACCCGTGATCCCTTATATCGCCAAGTTGCTCATATTATTATGCCAACTGGTCATACTTATCCCCGTCATATGGTCAATCAGCTCTTACAGCAACTAGAGTCATTTACTGACTCGACTGCTATAGCACCAGAAGATAAAGAAAATTAACCATAATGATAAACTTTATCAAGGCGTGTCCTCATTTAAAAATGGCGATAAAAATCAGGACGCGCCCTAGTTAAGCTCAGCTACTTTTATCTCATTCAAAATGCTTAGGGAGTGTTTAATGGCAACGCCACTGTTTCATGACGGTTTAACGGTTCATACGCAAAGCCATGACTATCCAATCGTCATTACTGAAAAAACAGCGATAGATCACAACAGTATGGCAAAGCTGATCACACCTTATATTCGTGGTCGCCAAGTATTGATTGTCACTAATGATACTGTTGCGCCTTTATACCTAAACGCTTTAGAAAAAGAGTTAACAGAGCAGTTCACTGTGCGTGTTTGCGTATTGCCAGATGGTGAGCAATATAAGCATCAGAACAGTATCAATCAAATTTACGATGTATTGATGGCAGCGCATTTTAATCGTGACGTTACGCTTATTGCTCTAGGTGGTGGCGTTATTGGTGATATGACGGGCTTTGCTGCTGCAAGCTTTATGCGCGGTGTAAATTTTATCCAGATTCCAACCACGCTACTGTCACAAGTGGATTCGAGCGTTGGTGGTAAGACGGGCATCAATCATCCTCAAGGCAAAAACATGATTGGCGCTTTTTGGCAGCCGCAAATGGTCCTTGCTGATATGAGTACGCTCAAGACTTTGCCAGCGCGCGAGTTGTCAGCCGGGTTGGCTGAGGTTATTAAATATGCACTCATTATGGATGTCACGTTCTTAGATTGGCTGGAAGTCAATCTGCCAGCGATGATGGATTTGGATTTAGCGGTACTTGGTGATGCCGTAAAACGCTGCTGTCAGTATAAAGCGGATGTCGTCGCGCAAGATGAAAGAGAGTCAGGCGTGCGAGCATTGTTAAACTTCGGTCATACTTTTGGTCATGTCATTGAAACACATGAAGGCTATGGCAATTGGCTACACGGTGAGGCAGTCGCTGCTGGCATGGTACAAGCCGCAGAGTTATCACAGAAAATGGGTTGGTTAACGGTCGAAGACGTTGCTCGTATTAAGCGTATTTTAACCTTAGCAAATTTGCCTATCACCCCGCCACGCATTGATACACAAACGGCGCTGAGCTTGATGGGACATGATAAAAAAGTGAAACACGGACAAATCCGCCTGATTTTGTTAAAATCACTAGGTCAGGCCGTATTGACCAATGATTTCGATGAAGATCTTTTGCACGAGGTATTGTCACAACACCGCGTATAATGTCTTAAAGCTTTAGTGCTCGTGAATACTCACTGAACTCAACGGTTTAAAGCAGACTGGCTCGCCGCCATTCTACTTACTGCGCATCTCTTGAATGCGGTCAACTTTATTTTCACCAAGGATACTCCCATGGCAGCTTCAAGATCGACGCCGCGTACCGCTAGCCAGTCATATCGCCGTCAAGCGTTGATTTGGCTGATAATGACCTTGCTGCTGGGTGTGGTTACGGCTCTGATTTGGATGTTTAGTCAAACGCCAGCGATGGGTGCCAAAATTGAAAATGCCCCCATATCAGCACCGCAACCATTGAGTGCTGAGCTTGAGCAGCCCTTAAAAATAGAGTCGTTACACGAGCTTGATACCGACGTGCAGCCCATTAGTTTTGATACGACGGTACGTGATTTGCGCAATTATCCTGCTGAGTTTAAAGACAAACGTTATTTGTTGGCGAATAAAGGTAAGTGGACAGTGCAGGTGATGAATGTCGCCGAAAACGATGTGATTGTCAGTTATCTAGAAGGCCGCGCAGACCGTAATAAATTTGCTTATTTCCGTTATCTTGACGATGAAAATCAAGTCCGCTATATGTTAACTTATGGGCTCATGAGTAGTCCACAAGAAGCGGTTGGCGCGGCAAAACTGATAGACTTTAAGTTGCCAGCCAATGTGCGTGTGTTGCCAGAAGAGATCAATCGTTATGTCGGTATCATCGATAATTATGAACGCCCTGATCCGGTTAAAGATTTGAGCACCAGACGTACACGTTCTGTTGATCTAAAACCGACTAAGCGCGAAGTGCCAGTGCGCCAGCCACTGCCAGAAACGGATTATGGGGACAATGCTGGTCGTAGCAGTCAAGAAACTGCCAGTAATGGCGACAATGAAAGTATCCGTCAGTCAGCGGATACCTCCGATACTTTATCGGTCACTGAAGAGCGTATTGTTGGCAATGAAGAGGAAGTCTCCTCTGTCACCACGCCTAAAAATGAAGGTAGTGGAACTAAGTCTGAATCAGAGAATAAAAAACCAGTGACATCAGGCACTGAAAATACCACTAAAAAACCCCCAGTAGTCGCAACGCCAAAGCCGCCAAATAGTACCAGTAGCACAAATTCTGGCGCAAACGCTCCTAGCAAGAATACCAATCCTCCTAAGAGCAATAACGACAGCATAAAAACACTGATAGAAGACAAAAGTAATTAGAGTGTGTTTGTCCTTTGACCATATCGTTGATAGCTATGATAACCTCGTTACCACTATGATTGACAAAAACCCACTGACAAGCTGGTTAGTGGGTTTTTTTGTGGAGCATCATAAAGCATATAATTAGTGCTAAAAATACATTTCCAAAAGAAGTTGATCTTAATTAAGTATCTCAATTAAGCCTTGCCACAGATACTATGTATCAAAATTTGCATAGAACATTTAATCATCCTATAACCAATAGTAATAAGTTCTCTTACAAAATATGGTGGGTGAATCGATAGAAAAGACTAGATTTTTTGTCCGTCATTAATTAATATAACTGTGGGCGACGTTCTGTATAGTTATCGTAAAAATTGTTTTTTAACAATGAATTGGTAAACTTCTATCATTTAAAAGATACGTTACTAAAATTTTTTGTCTCAAGCGTTGTCACTTGCTATCTATAATTAAGCTATCGCGAGTGACGCAACCTCTCTTATTATCGCTCTCTTTAGAGTGAATGAAGCGCTTGATTACAGAGCGTCAGATATTCAAAATTAATCAAATGCACGGTTATTACATGCGTAGTCAATCAGTCTGGATTGCTAGGCATGGTGTGATAACAAGTGACACTCAAGATAGCGACATTGCGTTATTGATGATTAGGTAACGGGTATACAGGGCTGTATGTCATTGCCAAGGGCTACCGTTTACTATCTTTTAATATGTTAATGATCTATTGAAACATCATTCAATGACTGGGAGTGCCAGAGCTTTCACCTTAGTCTCAAAGTATGATGTCTATGAGCGTCACACCATTTATTAATTCGGATATACGAATATTAATTATTAGCCCGTTCTGCTTACGGTCTTCATTTTATGATCTGCATTGGATGCATAAATTGCCCGTTCACCTAAAAGGACTAGCCATGTCAATGATTTCCTCGCAAACCCACCTGGCCACGCCAGATGACTTTTCTGATAACTGTGGTTTTGGTTTGATCGCTCATATTGAGGGACAAGCCAGCCATGATTTGGTAAAAACTGCTATTCATAGTCTAAGCTGTATGACCCATCGCGGCGGTGTTGCTGCTGATGGTAGAACGGGTGATGGCTGTGGTCTACTACTGGCGACGCCTATTGAGTTTTTTAGAGGTATTGCTGCTGAGCAAGGGTTCGCGATTACTGACAACTTTGCCGTTGGTATGATCTTTGTCAATTTAGATGAGACAAAAGCTTTTGATAGCCAGCAAGTGCTGAGCGATGAGATTGTCGCCCAAGGATTAGAGGTTGCTGGCTGGCGTGATGTGCCGCTTGATTTGAGCATCGTCGGTGACATTGGCCGTGAGACTTTACCTGATTTTAAGCAAGTGTTTGTCAACGCCCCCGATGATTTGGCAGCGGATGACTTTAATCGTAAACTGTTTGTCGCACGCAAAAAAGCAGAGCAGCGCTTAGCTAATGATGAGCTGTTTTATGTGTGCTCATTAAGCTGCCAGACGATTATCTATAAAGGTTTGGTGATGCCATCAGACTTGCCAGCATTTTTCTTGGATCTACAAGATGCGCGTTTGGCATCGCATATCGTGGTATTCCATCAGCGTTTCTCCACCAATACCTTGCCGCGTTGGCCTTTGGCGCAGCCGTTTCGTTATCTTGCCCACAATGGCGAGTTGAACACCATCACAGGCAATCGCAACTGGTCTGAGGCACGGACGCCAAAACTAAAATCAGAAAAACTGCCCAATTTGAATGAGTTGACGCCACTGGTGAACAGTACGGGCTCTGACTCATCAAGCTTAGATAATATGCTTGAAGTCCTCATGTCAGGTGGTATGAATCTATTCCATGCGATGTCGATTCTCGTGCCACCTGCTTGGCAGAATGTCGATAGCATGGATATGGATTTGCGCGCCTTTTATGAGTTTTATTCGCAGCACATGGAAGCGTGGGATGGTCCAGCAGGTTTGGTGATTCAAGATGGACGCTATGCGGTCTGTATGCTTGATCGTAACGGTCTGCGCCCATCGCGTTGGGTGACGACTAAAAACGGCTATATCACCGTTGCCTCTGAAGTTGGTGTGTGGGATTACTCGCCAAAAGATGTATTGGCAAAAGGACGCGTTGGCCCTGGTCAAATGCTCGTTATTGATACTTTAACGGGTCAAATTTTAGATACTAAAGCGATTGCGACGTTACTTAAAAAAGCCCATCCGTACCGTAAATGGCTGCGTGAAGAAGCAACCCGTATCCGTGATGATGAGCGTTTAGAAGAAGAATTAGCAGCGCAAACATGCCGTGGTAATGAGCTAAAAACACTGCAAAAAATGTATCACATCACCAATGAAGAGCGTACTGAAATTATCCGCCCCAACGCCGAAAATGGTCAAGAGCCCGTCGGTTCAATGGGTGATGATACGCCTATGGCAGTGCTGTCGCAGCAAATCCGCCATGTCAGTGATTTCTTCCGTCAGCAGTTCGCACAGGTGACCAATCCACCGATTGATCCATTGCGTGAATCTATCGTGATGTCATTGCAGACCTGCCTCGGTGCTGAAACTAACGTGTTTGCGCCATCAGCGCGAGATGCACACCGTATTATCTTATCGTCGCCTGTACTGTCAGCTAGCAAGATGCAGCAGCTTGAGACCTTGGGTGATCTAGCCTTTAAAATGGCGCGTATTGATTTAAACTATGATCGCACCCTTGAGTTATCAGAAGCCATCATGGCTATCTGCGAGCAAGTGGCTAACAGCATCCGAGCTGGTCACACTTTGATTGTCTTGTCTGATAAAGATATCGATGCCGATAAAGTACCAGCCAACGCCATCATGGTAACGGGTGCGGTGCATCATTATTTGATTGGTCAAGGTATTCGTACTGATGCTAATTTAATCATTGAGACTGGTTTGGCGCGCGACTCGCATCAAGTGGCAGTATTGATTGGTTTTGGTGCGACCTGCGTCTATCCATATTTGGCTTATGATGTTATTGATGACTTAGTAGCGACTGGCGAGCTGCTTGGCGATCCGATTCAAGCGCGGGTTAATTTCCGTAAAGGCTTGGATAAAGGCTTGCTAAAAATCTTATCAAAAATGGGCATCTCGACCATTGTCTCTTATCGCGGCGCGCAGTTATTTGAAGCAGTGGGTCTCTCTGAAGAGGTGGTGAGCCTGTGTTTCAAAGGTGTACAGAGTCGTATTAAAGGTGCGACCTTTGCTGACTTAGCTGCCGATCAAGCACAGCTAGCGGCGAATGCTTTCAAGCGCCGCGCGCCACTCGATCAAGGTGGCTTACTGAAGTTTGTCTTCAACAAAGAATATCATGCCTTTAACCCAGACGTGATTAATAGCCTGCATACAGCTGTACGCACGGGTGATTACGACAATTATCGTAATTATGCCAACTTAGTGAATAGCCGTCCTGTGGCGACCTTGCGTGATTTATTGCAATTAAAAACAGATAACTCTATCGATGTGAATGACGTAGAGGATATCTCAGCTATTCTGACGCGCTTTGACTCGGCAGGCATGTCGTTAGGAGCATTGTCACCGGAAGCCCATGAAGCGATTGCCATGGCGATGAATACCATCGGTGGACGTTCAAACTCTGGTGAGGGCGGCGAAGATCCAGTACGTTATGGCACGCTGCGCAACTCAAAGATCAAACAAATTGCCTCGGGTCGTTTTGGCGTCACCCCAGCGTATTTGCGTTCAGCAGAAGTGATGCAAATCAAGGTTGCACAGGGTGCCAAGCCGGGTGAGGGAGGTCAGCTGCCGGGTGGTAAGGTCAATGCTTTGATTGCGCGCTTACGTTATTCTGTACCGGGTGTGACGTTGATTTCACCGCCACCGCATCATGATATCTATTCTATCGAAGATTTAGCACAGCTGATTTTTGACTTAAAACAAGTCAATCCAGATGCCTTGGTATCGGTGAAATTGGTCTCACGTCCGGGCGTTGGTACTATCGCGACTGGTGTGGCAAAAGCCTATGCCGATTTAATCACCATTTCAGGCTATGATGGCGGCACAGCAGCCTCTCCGCTATCGTCTATCCATCATGCAGGGTCACCATGGGAGCTAGGACTTGCTGAGACCCACCAATCACTACGAGTAAATGGCTTGCGTCATAAAGTTCGTATTCAAACTGATGGTGGTCTAAAGACAGGACTTGATGTGGTAAAAGCCGCTATCCTTGGGGCAGAAAGCTTTGGCTTTGGTACCACGCCGATGATAGCCGTTGGTTGTAAATACCTACGCATTTGCCATCTTAATAATTGCCCGACTGGGGTTGCGACGCAAAAAGCCAAGCTACGTGACGAGCATTTCATTGGTGAAGCAGAGATGCTCATTAACTTCTTTAAATTTGTAGCAACTGAAACGCGCGAATGGCTTGCCGCCCTTGGTGTGCGTAGTATGGAAGAGTTGGTCGGACGGACTGACTTGCTTGAAGTATTAGAAGGTAACACGGATAAGCAGCGTCATTTGGATTTAACGCCATTATTATTTAGCCATCCGGCCAGTAGTGGTAAAGCCCAAACCTGTCAGGTTGAGCGTAATGAGCCATTTGATAAAGGCTTACTCGCTGAACAGATGATTAGTGATATGCTGCTCAATATTCGTCAAGGTAATGGCGGCGATTATAGCTATTATGTCGGTAACTGTGATCGCTCTATCGGTGCGCGTATCTCTGGTGAAATTGCGCAAGTATGGGGCAACCTTGGCATGAGTGATATGCCAATTAAACTGCATCTGACTGGTACTGCTGGGCAAAGTTTAGGCGTCTGGAATGCAGGTGGTCTAAATATTGAGCTAGAAGGCGATGCCAATGATTATGTCGGCAAAGGTATGGCTGGCGGTGAGATTGTTATTTATCCACCAAAAGACTCAAGCTTTACGGCGCAAGAGACCGCCATCATTGGTAATACCTGCTTATATGGCGCAACGGGCGGCAAACTATATGCAGCTGGTACTGCTGGCGAGCGCTTTGGAGTGCGTAACTCTGGCGCGCACGCAGTCATCGAAGGCACAGGCGATCATTGTTGTGAATATATGACAGGTGGTATTGTCACTATTCTTGGACGTACGGGTCTCAACTTTGGCGCTGGTATGACAGGTGGCTTCGCTTATGTGCTCGATATGGAAGGCGATTTCTTTGACCGTTGTAACCATGAGCTGATCGATCTTAATCGTATCTCAAGTGAGCAAACCGAAGAGCATCGTATTCATTTGCAGCAAGTGATTGAAGCGCATGTTAATAAAACAGGCAGCGCGTGGGGTCAGACGATATTGGCTGACTTTGAGCATTATGTTCGTAAGTTTTATTTGGTGAAGCCTAAAGCGGCAAACATTGCGAGCCTTCTCAAGACCACCATGGCTGACCCACAGTAGCTTTGCTTGGATTATCCAATGTTCCGCTTTTAAAAACCTTTTAACTCAGAGGTTTTCAGCAGGTAAGTGACGGTCACGATATAAAGTTCTTAATTTTGCGATAAATGAGACATCGTTGACTGTCACCGCCCACTTTAAAAAAGCTTGATATAAAAAGCCTCATATTAAAGAGACAATACCATGGCAAAACGCTTAGAAAATAGTTTTCAGTTTTTAGATGTACCACGGCTTGAGCCGACCAAAAAAGACATCGCCACGCGCTCAACGGAATTTGTTGAAATTTATAAACCGTTTGAGAGTGAAGCCGTTGCGCAGCAGTCGCACCGCTGTCTGGAGTGTGGTAACCCTTACTGTGAATGGAAATGCCCTGTACATAACTACATTCCTAACTGGCTCAAATTGGCCACCGAAGGGCAGATATTTCAAGCGGCTGAATTGTGTCACCGCACCAATACGTTGCCTGAGGTCTGCGGCCGCGTCTGTCCACAAGATCGCTTATGTGAAGGCGCTTGTACCTTAAATGATGGTTTTGGCGCTGTGACCATTGGTAATGTCGAAAAGTACATCAACGATACTGCCTTTGCACTTGGCTGGCGTCCGGATATGTCTGATGTGGTTTGGACAGACAAAAAAGTCGCGATCATCGGTGCAGGGCCAGCAGGTTTGGGCTGTGCGGATATACTCGTTAGAAACGGCGTAAAACCAGTTGTGTTTGATAAGCGTCCTGAAATTGGTGGTTTACTGACTTTTGGTATTCCAGAATTCAAAATGGAAAAGGACGTCATGCGTAACCGCCGTGTCATCTTTGAAGGCATGGGCATGGAATTTCGTCTTGAGACAGAAATCGGTACTGATATTAGTATTGATGAACTCTTAAGCGAATACGATGCGGTATTTATGGGCATGGGTACTTACACTTATATGCGTGGCGGTTTTGCTGGTGAAGAGCTTGTCGGTGTTCATGATGCGCTAGATTACCTGATTGCCAACGTCAATCGCTGTAACGATTGGGAAAAAAATCCTGAAGAATATATCGACTTTAAAGGCAAAAGAGTGGTAGTACTAGGTGGTGGCGATACTGCGATGGATTGTAACCGTACCAGTATCCGCCAAGGCGCTGAGCAAGTAGTTTGTGCCTATCGCCGTGACGAAGAGAACATGCCAGGTTCGCGCCGCGAAGTGGTCAATGCTCGCGAGGAAGGCGTTGAGTTTCTATTCAATCGTCAACCGACAGAAATTATTGGCTTGAATGGTAAAGTGAATGGCGTGAAAGTCGTCACGACTCACTTGGGTGCGCCAGACAACCGTGGTCGTCAGCGTCCTGAGCCGATTCCTAATTCAGAAGAAATTATCCCATGTGATGCCGTAATTATGGCTTTTGGCTTCCGTCCTAGCCCTGCTGACTGGTTTGAGTCTCAGCAAGTGGCAATGGACAGCTCTGGTCGCGTGCTGGCAGCGGAAAAGCAAACCTTTAAATTCCAAACCAAAAACCCCAAGATATTTGCTGGTGGTGATATGGTACGCGGTTCTGATTTGGTCGTGACCGCGATTTGGGAAGGTCGTGAAGCCGCTGAAGGTATTTTGGACTTCTTAGAGGTATAATGGGTTTGGTTTACATCCAATTATTGAACACTCTATTTCGATCTCAAACGTCTTTTGCCTTTTAACAGGTAAGAGACGTTTTTTTTGATATCAGCAGTACATGATGGTTCGATATTACTTTTCATTGACTATATATTCTTCAATTAATAAGAGTACCTGTGCGTGAAACCAAAAATTTGGCAACGATTTACTGCACCATTCATTGAACCTTATGCGCGCTATCAGCATGCTGATATCTTGCACGCCATACGTATCGGTGCAGCCATCGTACTTGCGCTGTTAGCCAATCAAATAAGCCGTTTTCCACACGGAGAATGGACGACGATTACCGTCTTCATTATTTTGGGATTGCTACAGTATCAAGGCGCTATTTATACCAAAGCCAAAGAGCGAGTACTAGGCACGGTTTTGGGTATTGTCGTGGCATTTGCAATCTTATGGTTCAATAAAGGGACGGGTGCTTGGTTAGGGATAGAATACCTACTTATTGGTATAATTAGTGGGATTATTGGTTATTTTTCGGTCAGGCGGCTAGGGTATACTGGGTTACTCACTGGCATTACTATGCTGATGATCGTTTCTAATTTGAATCAAGTTAATATGGCGCAAGATGGTGTCTATCGTGCACTCAATATCTTAATCGGTACAGGTATTGCGGTCATGGTGACAGTGGTCTTACCTCTAAAGTCGACGTTGATGTGGCGATTTTTATTGGCAAATAATTTAGAAGCCTGTAGTACTCTTTATGCTGGTGTCGGACATCATATCGATGCTGAAATAGTGGCTCCCAAGTCGCTTGTCTATACTAGGGCGACAAGCTCAGCTAGCTTGTTTTATCCTCAAAGTAGCGCTACTGCAGATATGCCTGTTAATAAAGCGTTGATAAAATCGCTGCAGCAAATAAACAAGCGACTACTCGCAGTACGTCCACATATCGCTGCAACAGCAAGCGAGTCCGGCATTCATAAAGAGACGATAGAAACGATTCAGCGTACCCATCGCAATATCATCGGTACCATCGATTTGTTACTCAGTGCAGCACCGCGTTTGGCGAATATCGATATCGATGACGATAATCATACGCTACTGATTCACTATCAACACGAGCTCACCCAAGCCATGCAGCATATCGCGGCAGTATTACGCAGTCCAAGCGATCAGACTTTTCGACCTATTACGCGCATTGCGCTATCAGAATATCCTAGCGTACAGTATGCAACGTTTGAGTGGCAAGGATATTTTTGGTTGACGCAAACGTTGCAAGCACAACTGCAACAGTTAAGTGATCTGCTACAAACGACCAAACCGCAGTGGTATGCCGCTTCTGGTCTGCGCTATCAAAGGCGTGAACAGCGTAGAATGAAAGAGCAGGGGGGCGAGTCCGATTTACACTTGTAAATATAGGAGGTGCTGGCAAGTATTTGTCAGCACCTTTCAGCATTACCAATAGCCAAATGCTATGTTGTTAGGGTGTTTTTTTGTCGTTATGTGCTAGCATGTTTTGACCTTCAGCGTCTTTTATCTTTTAATAGGTAAAAGGCGTTATTTTTTGATCATGACTTTATCATCGCTTTATTAATAGTTAAGCCAGTAGCTAGAATTTAACCGATTTTTTCTTCCTTCACTTATAAGAGATACCCTGCGTGAAACCGACTTTTTGGCAACGATTTACCGCCCCGTTTGTAGAGCCTTATGCCCGTTATCAGCATGCAGATGTTTTGCATGCCATACGTTTGGGTCTGGCTGTACTTATTGCGCTCTTGTTAAATGAGTTTACGCACTTGCCGCATGGTGAGTGGACGACCATTACCGTGTTTGTGATTTTGGGTTTGTTGCAATATCAAGGAGCGATTTATACCAAGGCTAAAGAGCGGATATTGGGTACTTTGCTTGGGGTAGTAGTTGGGCTTAGCTTCTTATGGCTGATTAAAGATATCGGTGGCTGGCTGTGGTTGTATTATGGGCTGATTGGCAATATCAGTGGCATCATCGGTTATGTGGCGGTCAAGCAATTGGGCTATATCGGTCTGCTGACAGGTATTACCATGCTGATGATTGTGTCGAGTCCTGACCACAGCAATATTACTCAAGATGGCTTATATCGCGCGTTCAATATTTTGCTTGGTGCAGGAGTAGCGGTGGCCGCTACGTTAATTTTACCGCTTAAATCGACGTTGATGTGGCGGTTTTTGTTGGCCAGTAATCTTGAAACCTGCAGCAATTTGTATGCAGGGGTTGGCAATCATATTGATGCGGATGTCTTAGTGCCCAAGCCGTTTAAATATAGTAAGGCGACCAGTTCGGCCAGTATTATTTATCCATCGAACAGTTCTATACCAGATACACCCGTCAATAAGTCTTTGGTGAAAGCATTACAAAAAATTAATAAGCGTTTGCTTGCTGTGCGCCCGCATATCGCCGCCACAGTGAGCGAATCTGGTATTGAAAAGGAAACACTAGAAACCATTCAGCGTACCCATCGTAATATCATTGGTACCATTGATTTGCTGTTAAGTGCGGCACCGCGTTTGGCTAATATTGAGATTGATGATGAAAACCATATTTTGCTTATTCATTATCAGCACGAATTGACGCAAGCGATGCAGCATATGGCGGCTGTATTACGTAGTCCAAATGATGAAGTATTTCGACCGATTACGCGCATCGCCGTATCAGAATATCCAAGTGTAGAAAACTTAGGCTTTGAATGGCAAGGCTATTTTTGGCTGACCCAAACCTTACAAGTACAGTTGCAGCGACTTAGTGATTTATTACAAACCACCAAACCGCAATGGTTTGCTGCCTCTGGTCTACGCTATCAGCGCCGCGAACAGCGCCGTATTGAGCATAAAGGTAGTGAAACTGATTTGCACTTATAAATATAGTAAATCCTATATAAATCAGATACGGTGTCAGGCTCGATTAGTCTACTATTGTTAATAATTTCGCTCGCCTTCCTTGTATCCAAATTATATTGAACCGACTATAAAAGCTAAATAACAGCCAAATGAAGAATAAATAAAAAACGCTGACTCTCCCAAGTCAGCGTTTTTTTTGCGGTAACAGTTGTTAAAAAAGTTATTAAAAATGGCTATAAAAAACAGCTATCAACAAACAGTGATTAACGACCAGTTTTTAGCTTATCCCAATACTGCTGATAAACTTGCAATGCTTCATCGCCCACATCTTCTTGGAACTCAGCTTTTGCCAGTACGTCTTTGCTCGGATAGATGGTTGGATTGTTTCTCACCTCTTCTGGCATCATCTCACGCGCAGCCATATTAGGCGACGCATAACCAATCTCTTCGCTGACGATTTTAGAGTTCTCAGGACGCAGCAAGTAGTCAATAAACTTATGGGCTGCATCGACTTGTTTGGCGTTTTTCGGAATCACAAAATTATCCATCCACAAGATAGCGCCTTCAGTTGGATATTTATAAACCAAGCTGGTCAAGCCTTCGTTATTGGCGATAATTGCCTCGCCATTCCAACTCATACCAACCGTGGTTTCGCCTTCCATATAAGGCATACGCGAGGCATCCGAGTTAAAGGTCTTCACATTTGGCATCAAGGTCGTGAGCTTCTCATAAGCGGCTTTGATTTCGTCAGGATTTTTACTATTACCTGAATGCCCAAGGGTCAATAGCGCCATGCCAAACACTTCGCGCATATCGTTCATCAGCATCACTTGCCCTTTATACTCAGGACGCCATAAATCGTTCCAGCTATTTACAGTTGCAGGATCGACCTTGTCACCATTAATGGCAAGACCGGTGCTGCCCCACATATAAGGAATCGAATATTTGTTCTCTGGATCAACCTTGGTATTGGTAAAAGACGTATCAAGATTCTTAAAGTTGCTTAATTTAGATTTATCGAGCTCTTGCAGCAAGCCTTCTTTGGCCATTTTTTCGACATAATATGTTGATGGGATGGCTAAGTCATATTGGCTAGAGTCATCGAGCAATTTAAGCTTGGCGTACATAGCTTCGTTAGAATCAAAGGTGGTGTAATTGACCCGAATGCCTGTCTCTTCAGTAAAGCCGTCAAGGATTTCTTGCGGCATATACTCTGACCAGTTATACAGATTGAGCGTTTCAGCACTCGCCGCTGTACCATCAGCCGCTGTATTGTCTGACTTGCTACAGCTAGCAAGTGCTAGCCCAACAGCCACGGCTAATAGTGCTTTTGGTAGTATACGAGCGCTACGAGCAATGTTGTGGGGCGATGATAAATGAGTCAAAATATCTCTCCTAAATAAGAATGATGCAAATGAGTAAAAAGTTAAAAGATAGATAATGGAAGCTAAGGGCTAAATACTAAGTGCTGAATATAAATACTAAGTGCTGAATATAAATACTAAGTGCTGAATATAAGGTATCGAGCCAGTTGTGAAACTATTATGGCTATGATTGTTAAGAATTTAAAGGGCAAGGAAGAAGTTCGTTCTTCATAATATTGTTAAAAGTGGCGCTGATGCATGGCTGAAGAATCTATAAAATCACAAATATGAGGTTTACTGCTGTCTTTGAGTAAGATAATAAGCGTAAATAATCATGCTATGATGAGAGTTGCTTTACTCTTAAGCCATGAGTTTAAAACATGGTTTTTATAAGATGCAAAGAGTATAGATAAAATAAAAATAATCGAATGTTAATTAAATGGTTCGAATTAAAAGAGGCAAAAGATGAATAATCGTAAACGCGCTGGACTGATTACTGCTGTGCTTGGCATAATTGCCTTTATGACCATGTTTAACGCTGGCTCGCCGACACCTATCGTTAATTGGCCGGTTGAGACGTACATAGGTTTGGCATTTACGATTAGCTGGTTGAGTAATGTGCCTGTTTGGTTGGCCTATGTGCTGGCAGCGGTGGTGCTTATTTTGATCGTGATCGGATTTTATAAAATTGGTAGTTGGGTTTATGGGTTAGTCATGCAGAATTAAGTGGTTATTTTCAATAATTAAAATTATATAAAACATAGATTGAGGTTGTTATGGTCGGCAGAATTGAAAGAGTTGCTCTAAGAGAAATATGGCGGCATGAGGCTTATGACTTTACTACTTGGTTAAGCCAGAATATAGAAGCTTTAAACGAAGTGATTGATTTTGAAATACTAAATGTAGAAACAGAAAAGTCTACAGGTACTTTTTCTGTAGACATTATCGGAGAAGATTCAGCTGGTAATATGATTATTATCGAAAATCAGTTAGAGAAAAGTGATCATGATCATCTTGGCAAATTAATCACTTATTTAGCAGCATTTGATGCCAAAGTCGCTATATGGATTGTAGCTACTGCTAGGCAGGAACATATTCAGGCTGTAAGTTGGCTAAATGAAAATAAAGAATCTAGTTTTTATTTGATTCAAGTTGAGGGAATTAAAATTGGTGATAGCTTACCAGCACCTTTATTTATAACAATTGTAGAACCAAGCGAAGAATTAAAGCGAATTGGTAGTGTTAAGCAAGAAAATACAGAGCGACATAAGCTAAGACGTGATTTTTGGTCTCTTCTTCTTAATGAGTTTAAAACTAAAGATCCATTATTTCAAAATATATCGCCTTCTCAATATAACTGGATTGGAACTAGTTCTGGATTAAGAGGCGTCGGCTATACTTTTTGGTTAAAGAAAAATAGTGTTTCTATCAAATTGTATATTGATATAGTTAATCTTAGATAAAACCGATACAATGTTTATAATCAATTCATTTAGTGAAATAAACGATGACCTATTCAATCGACTTTCGCAAACAAGTACTGCGTAGCATTAAAGACGGCATGACCATTCGAGAAGCTGCTGCTTTTTACGAGCTTAGCACAAGCTCTATTCACAGCTGGCAGCAGAGCTTAGTTCCTAAAACGACTAGAAATAAAGCACCGACTAAAATATCAAATGAAGCATTACTGAAAGATGTTAAGCAGTATCCAGACGATTATATGTACGAGCGAGCACAGCGTTTAGGTTGCAGTAAGTCAGGCATTGAGTCGGCCTTAAAGCGTCTTGGCATCAGTCAAAAAAAAGACCTTAGAACATCCAAAAGCATGTCCGATCAAAAGAGCGGCGTATCAAAGTAAGCTTGATCATTTTATGAAGCAAGGCTATCCCATTATTTATATGGATGAAAGCGGCTTTGAAGCTGAAACTATTCGCCCTTACGGCTATACACCAATAGGAAAACCTTGCATTGATCGCTACAACTGGCAAGCAAAAAAGCGTACCAACGTCATCGGTGCTTTATATGAAAAGATGCTGTTTGCGCTTGATTACTTTGATAAAAATATTAATGGCGATATATAGTCTAATCCAAATAAAACCGATACAATCCTATTAACAATTGCATTTAATGAAATAAACGATGACTTATTCAATAGACTATCGCAAGCAGGTACTTTCTAGCATCGCTAATGGTATGACCATACGTGAAGCTTCCCTGTTTTATGGACTTAGCACCAGCACCATTCACAGCTGGCAGCAGAATTTAGCCCCTAAAACAACCAGAAATAAAGCACCGACTAAAATACCTGATGACGCATTGATTGAAGACGTAAGAAGATTCCCTGATGATTATAACTACGAAAGAGCTCGTCGATTAAATTGTAGTAAAACGGGCATCTTCAATGCTCTAAAGCGTCTTGGCATCAGTCAAAAAAGACACTGGAGCATCCAAAAGCATGTCTGATAAAGAGAGCTCAGTATCAGAGTAGGCTTAGTAGCTTTATGCAGCAAGGTTATCCCATAGTATATATGGATGAAAGTGGCTTTGAGGCTGAAACTATCAGACCTTATGGCTATGCACCGATTGGAACCCCTTGTATTGATAGCTACAACTGGCAAGCAAAAAAACGTACCAACGTCATCGGTGCTCTCTATGAGAAAGTACTGTTTGCGCTTGATTACTTTGAACAGAATATCAACAGCCATATATTTTATGACTGGTGCAAGTTCACGCTTATTCCAAGTCTCAAGACTAAATGCGTGATTGTCATGGATAATGCTCGGTTTCATAAAAATAAGCGTATTCAGAGATTACTGAACAGGCATGGCCATCGCATTCTATGGCTGCCACCCTACAGTCCTGATCTCAATCCTATCGAAAAGAAATGGGCGCAAGCAAAGTTTTTACGCCAAGGTTGGATGGAGAATAATCTGCCTAAACTATTTCATGATATAGGTTGTATCGATTTTATAACGACTTAACTATATTCTACGACTGGTGTAAATACACCCTAATCCCTAGTCTTAGAACCAAATGTGTAATTGTTATGGATAACGCCAGCTTTCACAAACGAGTTCAAAGACTGCTGAATAGGTACGGTCACAGGCTTCTATTCTTACCACCCTACAGTCCTGATCTAAATCCTATCGAAAAGAAATGGGCGCAAGCAAAGTTTCTACGCCAAGGTTGGATGGAGAATAATCTACCTAAACTATTTTATGATATGGGTTGTTCCAGTTTTATTGTGGATTGACTATAGAGGTAAAGGGTCAGGAGAAGATAATGTTAGTATCTTTAATCAGCTCTATGAGAATAGAGCAGAGATAGAAAGTAGTTTGAATTATAATATCAACTGGCTTAGTCTCGAAAAATACCGTGCTTGCGTCATTGATTGCGATATTGAGTCAGGTGGATGGCAAACTGACAAAGATGATTGGTATATTGTCATTGAAGAATGTATTGAGAAAATGATTCAGTTTAAAAGTGTCTTACAGCCTTATATTAATAAAATCAAAATTTAACTTATCAATAAATGTAGCTAGGCTGTGGCGTGTGTGCTAACCCGTGACTTGGATTGAGATTCCTTGGATTAGCACTTACACTACGAAAATGAAAAGCTTAACACTATCTTTTAAGACGCAATATGAAATTGCTCAAGCACCAACTGAATACCGCGCTCCTCAATCGTACCCGTGACGAAGTCTGCACGCGCAATCAATTCTTGCTTGGCATCACCCATCGCCACCGCATAGCCGACCAAGTCAAACATCTCTAAATCATTCATTCCATCACCGAACGCCATACACTCACTGGCATCTACCCCATAGTATTGACAGACGTCTTTAATGCCTCGCGCCTTGGATGCCTCTATCGGTAAGATATCTGCGCCGATCTGATGCCAATGGACGAGCTTTAAATCGTACTGGGCAAAATCGACGTCTTGCATTTTCTCTTGTTGATTGTTAAAAAATACTGAGCATTGATAGACGATATTCCCTTTATGATATTCAGGATCAACGATAGAGTTTGGCGTGATGGCATTAAACTCGCGCAAGCGCTCATTTTCACCTGACCAAGCGATATGGGTGGCAGAGTCAAACTTATGAATCAACTCGCTCTGCTGGCACAGACGCACGATTGTATCCGTTTGTTCAGCGGACAACGGATAGTGGCTAATCCGACCCTTTTTATCAAAACTATACTGCCCATTCATACAAATAATCGCATCTAAGACATCAGCTTCGAGCAAGGCTAAAATATCTGCTGGCAATATGGCTTTGGAGCGTCCCGTTGAAATCACCAGCTTAATATCAGTATCTGCAAGCTCCTCAAGGGTCGCTTTGTTGTGTTCGGCAATGATGCCATTGCGGCTCAAGGTATCATCGATGTCAAAAAAGATGATCTTGGGTGTCGGAGTCTTGATAGTCATACTTTCTTTGGCGATTTTGTCTTCGATAAACATGATGATCCTATTGTTTTTTTAGTCGTTTCAATACCAATGATTTAGATACTACTACAACACACCCAAAGAGATAAATACCTATAAAGTAACCTGCGATGATGCAAATTTGGCTACTGCTGCGGTATTCGCTTTGCTGGCGGTGCGATTTATTAATGCTTATTCCAAAGGTTAACAAAAACCCTAAACGATATAATTAACTTAAGAGTGGCTATTTATTATAAGGTTAGGATTAACGATCAATATCAGCTAACAAAATGATGAACGGTTTTTATCAGTGTATCCGCTACTTAAAGGAGCTAGTATGAAACTTTTTACCTTAAAATCAGTCACCGCTTTGACGGCACTGGCAACATTGGCACTATCTGCCAATGCCTTTGCAATGGATATTAAGTTTAACGATGCTGCTTGGAATGGCAGAAAAATACCTGAAGGGCAGCAGTGTCTAAACTATGATGGCAAAAATCCAGCCACGCCGAGCATGACGGTCTCAAACATACCGATGGGCGCGGAGAGCTTGGTTTTCGTTTATAACGATGTGAGCAATAAACGTATGCAACATGGTGGACATGGCATTGTAGAGTTTGCCCTACCAGAAGGTGCTACGAGTGCTGAGATTCCACGTGTGTTTGGGCACACTTATGAAGTGTCAGTCGGGATTGAGATGATCGCGGAATATCGTAGCCGTGCAGGGGAAGCGGGAGGGGCGTATAAACCACCTTGTTCAGGTGGTAAAAATCATCTGTATACGGTAGATGTGCAGGCTTGGCAAGGCGATAGTGTGCTTGCTGAGACAACGGTTGAGATGGGTCGGTATTGATTTGATGCCTTGGTCGTTTTAATGAGCGTAAAAAAGCCGTCTATACCGTGTGTATAGACGGCTTTTTAGTAAGAGTAAGTGATGTTTGCAACGTCTGAGCTATGAGTAAGCGTGGGTTAGTCGTATGTTAGGGTTGAGACCGTGCTATAGGAATATATAGATTAGGCTTGTTAACTATTAGAATAATGATATCGCAGTCATTGTACCAATTTTTATAGTACAATTGTACTCTGAGAAGTATAGGCGTCCTATTTCATTAAAATTCCAATGGTTATTTCTAGAAATACAATGATGCTAGATGACAAAAAACCACTAAGAAAAAAAATTTTATTGATTATACTTTATCTTAAATTAGATCAGGTTTTTATAAATAAGGTTTCTCATGACTATAGCGACAAGCCATACTCCAGAAAGCAAAAAAATAAATGGCGAGCATATTCTTATCAACATGATATATATCGCCAAAAATGTCGACCTAGATTCGGGAATCGAGCTGACTCGTGCACTTGAGTATTGGCGAAGGTATTTTGAAGAAAACAATATAGCTTCAGCTTTAGTCATTAGTGAAGGTTATTTCGTTCAAAGTTTTCAAGGGACAAGGCCCGCTATCAATATTGCCTTAGAAAAAATACTTGACGAGCATTCAACCATTTTTCCCAATATTGTTAATATAGAGGAAATAGAGTCGCGTCAATGGAATGGGTTTTTAGTGAAGCATCTAACATCAAGCGCTGAAGATGAAGAATATGCCCTCAAAAGCTTCTCAGCAGGTTCTGACTATAATCCCTATCTAATGACAAGTGCTCAGATTAAGAGCTTTTTGTCAGCGATTTTTAAAGATGCTGAATCCAATAAGCCTTAGATAAGTTCTCTATTCTGATTAACGTAAAAAAGCCGTCTATACCGTGTGTATAGGCGGCTTTTTAGTTGTTTTCAATATCTTATATTTATAGATCGTAAAGGTTGAGTGTTGTAATTCTACATATGTTGTGTATTATCATCTGAGGCGTTCGCTATTTGAATAACTTAAACGGATTATACATATGAAAAAATTGTCTTTATTACTAGTAACGCTTTTAGGTTCATCAATCGTATTAAATAGTTGTGCGACTATCGGTCTTACAGATTATGCCAAAAACGATAATAAAAAGGAGCATACAAAAAACGTTTTATCTGAGAGCGTCATTGCAGTGGGATATCCTAATAAACCTATACAAGGATACGAAGATGCTATGATTCTAGCTGGTAAAAATTATAGTTTTTTGGTAGAGCCTGTAGTCTCTGCTAATACGCAATCTGATCTGTTTAAAAGAATTTTCGCTCAAGTGGATTTAGGCTCGTTATACATCGACACTCAATCTTCATATACCAATCGTAATATTCAACAAAAAACTCAAGCTGGTTCCAATGAGCTTATTCTAGATGTAGAAAATGATGAATCAAATCAAATTAAAAACGTACCTACAACTGTTGGCTTGCTATATGCTAAGCCGATTAGTGCCCTAAAGATTAACGAGCAATCAAAGTTAGAAAGTTTTGGATTTGAATGTAAGACAGCCATTGTTACTGAGCAAAAAAATTTAATTTGTCAGCGTGCAGTAAACGTTGAGCTGACGGTAGCTTCTGCAGTACAAAACATTAATGACGTCAATTATAAGCTCAAGCAGCCCTTAAATATCCAGTTGAATTATAAGTGGGAGACAGGCAGTAACGCTAATAAGTTTAGCGCGGTTCTACTACCAGTTGCCATGGCAGTAGATATCGTCACTCTACCTATTCAAGCTTTAGGTGTTGGTCTTACATATGCAGCTTTCGCAGCAGCATATGGTCAATGCGGTAGTAGTCGTAGCTGTATATAGCGTGTCGGCTTTCGAAAGTTAAAGCGTGCCTTCCATGCACCTTTCGGGTTTTATTTATGTAATGGAAACCTGAAGTTCAGCCTACGCCAGGCCGTCAACTCTATATGATAAAGGCATCATTTATATTTACTAATGCAATTTAACCAACGACGCTACCCATTTCAAAAATAGGTAGATAAAGAGCAATAATGGTCAAAGGAATAAGAAGAATAGCCAAAGCTAAGAGAAAATATTGAGTGGTAGCTTGCCATCTTTTTGACGGTTCCAACAAATAAACCAAGGGTATTGGGATCAAGGCTAACCCTAACCAGTATTTATGAGTACTTAACACGACCTTAGTGAAGACTGGTATATCAACACCAAAACTTTTATACAATTCTCCAAAAGTTGGAGTCACCAAAATTACTACTATTGCGCAGAATAAAAATAAAAAAGATACAATTATTGCTAAAGCTTTCATATAGTCACTAATAATTAAAGTCGTAAACTGCGTCCAGTTTTCTATTTTTTAACGTTATTAATCTCATCGGTGTGTGGAGTGCACCCTACGCACTAAGACCACACTTGAAGTAGATTGCTATTAACGTTTGTATCGTTTTAGCTAGTGTGAAAAAGCCGTCGATACAAATTATATAGTCGGCTTTTTGGTGAGAATAAGGTATGTTTGGGCAGCGATAAAGTATGCTGACTTAGTCGTTAGAAAAAATCCAACTGATAGACATGCATAGCAATTGATGCAGATAAAAAAATGAATATAATCATAAAGATGGCTATAATAGGCATTAACACCGCTATAATTTTAGTTAATAACGAAGATGGTTCAGAAGGTGTACCATAATCGTTAACGTTAATATCTCCTTTAACAAATGCAAGGCATAGTAACAGTATTAGATTAACTACCGGAATGAACCACAAAAGAGATACCCAACCTGATATATTTAAATCATTAAGCCTGCGCTTGCTAGGTATGAGTAAGATGTAGAGATACACTAAAAAAGCCAAAATAACAATCAAAAAACTTAAAGCATCAGTAATTTTGCTGTCATCACTAAATAAGTAAGAGCTAATCTCAAGCAGCCCGCCAGCAATTAAAACTAAAGGTATGAGCATGATATTAAGTAATAGGTTATACGCTAAGAAGCGAATGCGGCCTATTCTGCCATGCACTGAATAAAATCGCTCTTGATTATAATTATTAGGTATTTGCTCGTGCATCTCTACCTTCTTTTTCATATATTTTATTTATTTAAAGCTTTAGGTGAAGTAGTAGCTATAGCTAAGCTTTTGCTTCAGTATTCAAAAAACTTAATCCGCAACCTCAACGCTCGTCACATTCTGAAAGCCTCTTGGCAACTGTCCACCACGATTGCCTCGAACTCCCGTATAGTTAGCCAAATCATTTGGCTTGAGTGTCACATGACGCTTACCAGCGGTAATGACAAGGCTGTCCTGCTGACTGAGTGGCGTGATAGTAAGTACCTCTTCGCCGTCTTTTAACTTGATAAGTTTATTGCCTTTACCGCGTGCCTGTTCAGGCAAATCATCGAGGGCAAATATCAGTAAATATCCAGCATTGGTCACGACGGCGATATGGTCAGGCGCTACCTTTGCATTGGTATTGTCACCATCAGCATTGGCAGTCGTATCTACTGGCGCATCGATACGCGCAACAGGGAGCAATCGACTATCAGCCGCTAGGTTAATGATGTTTTTACCTGCTTTTTGATTACTATCAAGATTACCGATGGTGTTGATAAAACCATAACCTGCGGAGCTAGCGAGGATGATGCGCTGATTGTCAGCACCGGTTAATAGCTGCTCAAAGCTAGCACCTGCTGGTGGTTTTAACACACTGGTCAGAGGATCGCCTTGACCACGAGCCGATGCGAGATTGTGCGCATCAATACTATAGCTGCGTCCAGTGCTATCAAGCACGTAGATTTTCTCATTGGATTTACCGCGCACGTGCGCTTGATAGCTGTCACCTGATCGATAGCTCATGCCAGCAGCGTCAACATCATGACCTTTGGCAGCACGAATCCAACCTGCCTTTGATAGGATGGCAGTGATTGGCTCGCTCGGTACGAGATCAGACTCTTTTAATGCTTGCGCTTCTTCGCGCTCTGCTAGTGGTGATACGCGCTCATTGCCATGTTCTTTCATATCAGCTGTGAGTTCTTCAATCATCAGATTGGTCAGACTGTCTGGATTGTCCAAATACTCTTGAATGATCGCGCGTTCGGCAGCCAACTCATCTTGCTCGCGGCGCAGCTCAATTTCCTCTAACTTTGCTAGCTGACGCAGACGAATATCCAAAATAGCATTGGCTTGAATCTCAGTGAGGTCGTAATCTTGCATTAACGATAATTTTGGATCGTCCTCTTCGCGAATGATGCGAATGACTTCATCAATATTAAGATAAGCAATCAGCAAGCCTGCGAGGATATGTAAGCGCTTGTCGATTTTATCGAGGCGATATTGCAGACGACGGGTGACCACTGAACGGCGACAGATTAGCCATTCATCAAGGATTTCTTTTAGGTTTTTGACCTGCGGTTTACCATTTAGGCCAATCATATTCATATTGACGCGGTAATTGCTTTCAAGATCAGTACTGGCAAACAAATGACTCATGACGCGCTGCACATCGACGCGGGTAGATTTTAGCTCTAAGACGATACGGCAAGCGTTTTCATGGTCTGATTCATCGTGAATATCAGTAATCCACGGTAGTTTCTTATCCGTCATCAGCTTAGCGATTTGCTCTTGAATCTTATTGCCTGAGACTTGGTAAGGAAGCGCATCGATGATGACGAGATTTTTTTCTTTTGGGTCAATGTGAAAGGTGGCGCGCATTTTATAGCTGCCGCGACCGCTCTCATACATCGCCTGCAAGTCTTTTTTACGGGTAATGATTTCAGCTGGCGTTGGCAAGTCAGGCGCTGGTATCGATTGGGTTAATTGTTTAACCGATAGCTCAGGATTTTTTAGCAGACGAATAGCCGCGCGTACCACTTCATTAAGGTTATGCGGCGGGATATCGGTTGCCATACCAACCGCAATACCAGTCGTACCATTTAATAAAATATTGGGCAGGCGGGCAGGTAGGGTGGTTGGCTCTTGCATGGTGCCATCGAAGTTATCTTGCCAATCAACCGTGCCTTGTCCTAATTCTGCAAGCAAGGTATTGGCGTAAGCGGACATTTTGGCTTCGGTATAACGCATCGCGGCAAAGGATTTGGGATCATCAGGGCTACCCCAGTTACCTTGACCCGTGATGAGCGGATAGCGATAACTAAACGGCTGTGCCATTAGTACCATGGCTTCATAACAGGCGCTATCACCATGCGGATGATATTTACCCAGCACGTCACCGACCGTACGCGCCGACTTTTTCGCCTTGGCAGAGGATTTCAGCCCCAGTTCGCTCATCGCATAGACAATACGGCGCTGTACAGGCTTTAGGCCATCAGCGATATTGGGCAACGCCCGATCCATGATGACGTACATCGCATAGTTGAGATAGGCCTGCTCAGTGAACTCTGCGACTGAGCGAGTATCCATCGGTTCATTGGGAATAATAGGGTCAATCGTATGATCAATAACATCGGACATAAAATAGGGTTCACTTATCAGTTTTAATAGGTATAAATAATTGGTGCAAGCGTACAAATAGGATAGCGCTATCGTAAAGGATATTGGCAAAATTAAAAAGGCATAAGTCAGAATAGACGACAGGTCGTGACGTGCTGGATAATGATAAAGAGAGTACACAGCGTAACTTTGTGACCTTAACAGAGCTTGCTACTGCCCTTGATAGTAAAGGTAAAAAATAGTTAACGATAAAACACTATAAAGAGTATTAATGAATAAATGTTCGCTAATAAATTGCTGAAAGATTATCGATTATTGCTATTAAGGTTTTGATAACTATGACATTATTGACCGTCAAGACAGTTTGCGAACTCAAGTAGCAATCTTTTATATTGAGTAGTCTGTATAAAGTGTGTATGTTAATGAACAGAGGGCTATTTACCGCTATATTGTTTGCTCATCACCATATGATTGCCTCACAGCCAAGCCTGCCATTACGATGACAAGCCTGCGCTCTGAGCTGTTATATTTTTATCACACTGTGATTCGCATGGGTTGACGGTAGCGTACTATTACTAGGAGAGAAAAGATTATGGAAAATCACAGTAACCTAATTCGTCGTAACGATAAAGTATGGGTCAAAACTTATGAAAAGCTTGGTATTCAATACGACATTGAGATGCCAGCCGCTAATACTTCTTTAATCGATATATTTGAGCAGAATTTTACGAAGCACGCTGGTAAGACAGCGTTTGTCTGTATGGATGCAAAACTCTCCTACGAAGATTTAGATCGTTATAGCAAACAAATTGCTGCCTACTTGCAATCACTTGGGTTAAAAAAAGGCGATAAAGTCGGCGTTATGATGCCAAATATCTTGCAACTACCTGTTGCGGTATTGGGTGTGCTGCGTGCTGGCATGACCTTGGTTAACGTTAACCCGCTTTACACCTCAAAAGAGCTTGAGCATCAACTAACAGACTCTGATACCAAAGCATTATTTATTTTAGAAAACTTCGCCAAAACCTATGAAGACATTGGTAAAGACTTGGTTGACCATGTCGTCGTGACGTCGATGGGCGATTTGATGAGTCCATTAAAAGGCTTTATCGTCAATATGGTCGTGCGTCACGTGAAGAAGCTTGTACCTGACTATAACCTTAAAACCAGCACCAACTTCAAAACGGCGCTGAATCGCTTTTCAGCCAAAAATTACAAACGTCCAGATAACATCTGCCTTGATGACATTGCCGTTTTGCAATATACCGGTGGTACGACCGGTGTCGCTAAAGGCGCAATGCTCACGCATGGTAATTTAGTCGCCAACCTGATTCAATGTGATACCTATCTTGGCGATGCTTTTGATAAGTTTGAAGGTATGGATGAGCAGCCAGTTATCATGACCGCCTTGCCGCTATATCATATCTTCTCGTTTACCGTTTGTGGTATGTTTGGCTTATATCGCGGCTGTATCGGGTTACTGGTACCAAACCCACGTGATGGCGCAAGCTTAATCAAAGCTTACAAAGATTATCCACCAGCGTTTTTCCCAGCAGTTAATACGCTGTTTAATGCGTTGGCAAATAGTGATCCATTCAAAGCTTTAGATCATAGCAAGCTTGAGATGTCGATGGGTGGCGGCATGGCAGTATTAAAAGACACCGCTGACAAATGGCAAAAAATTACTGGTAATGTAATCGTACAAGGCTATGGTCTGTCAGAGACGTCTCCTGTGGCGTCAGCAAACCCAGAAGGTACGGGTGAATTCTCAGGTAACATCGGTCTACCGATGCCAGCGACAGACATGGCTATCTTGGATGAAGAAGGCAATGAGGTCGCACTGGGTGAGCGCGGCGAGATTTGTGTTCGTGGTCCACAGGTTATGAAAGGCTACTGGAAACGTGATGATGCTACCGCTGAAGTCATGACGTCTGACGGTTATTTCCGTACGGGTGATATCGGCGTGATGGATGAAGAAGGCTACTTTAAAATCGTTGATCGTAAAAAGAATATGATTTTGGTATCTGGCTTTAACGTCTATCCAAACGAAGTCGAAGATGTGATGTCAGGTCATCCAAAGATTTTGGAGTGCGGTGTCATCGGTATCGAAGATGAAAAGAGCGGCGAAGTGCCAAAGATTTATGTTGTGCGTAGTGATGACAGTTTGACTAAAGAAGAAGTGCTTGCTTATAGCAAAGAGAATTTAACTGGTTATAAGCGTCCTCGTTATGTTGAGTTCATCGATGAGCTGCCAAAGTCAAATGTCGGTAAGATTTTGCACAAAGATTTGCGTGTGCTGGAAGAAAAGAACCACGGTTAATCAGCTAGCCTTCAGCGCCAGAGTATTTTTATGAGTGTCTGCTACTGTTTGTTAGGCACTCGTAAAGTCATCATGATAAGTCACCACGATACTAATGATAAAAATTAACGCTACAAACTAACGCTACGAACTAAATCTGAAAGAAACTATCAGGATGCTAAGTCGTCGTGATAGTGGTGGTTGTGATACTGGGTGTCGTGATCCAAAAATGGTAAGGTTGCTGGTATGCTGCCTTATCATTTTTTGTATTTATTGCTTTTTTTGTCGCTATGACCCAGTCAGGTAGAGATAGAGAATTTTTAGCAAAACTGCTATAGTGCTTACCGACATATTTGTCTATTTATCGACGAGATGACGTTAGTTTTGCGCTATATCTCTGATAAAACTATCAGGGATAAAGGGGTTTTTAATTCGTCAATGCCGAGTTATTGTGCTATTTATTAAGGACTTAACGTTGCGCTTTGATTGACAAAGCTTGTGAATGACAAACCTTTTTTGTTACCACGTTTTTTATTCACAAGCTTCTGCTGTCATTGATCAATCACAAAAAATAATGGTGTTTTCATTAGATTATTCTACGTTTTTAACGGTAACATTTAGGGGAAATTATGACCGACAGTATCAATAAAGAGACCACAAACGATAACGCTGCAATGAATAAAGACAGCGTATTTCCTACTATGCCGACGATAGATAGTGACAGCCCATGGTTGAAAACTTATGAGCGTTATGGCATTGATGCGACTATCGATATGCCTGATGACAATACCTCTTTACTTGATGTGTTTGAGCGTAACTTTAGCCGTTATGGGAAAAAAACGGCCTATATTTGTATGGGTGCATCGATCAGTTTTAAGGAATTGGATTTATACAGTCGCCAAATTGCCAGTTACTTACAATCATTAGGCTTGGTAACAGGTGATAAAGTTGGGGTGATGATGCCCAACCTCCTGCAATATCCAGTGGTTGCTTTGGGGATCATCCGTGCAGGTATGGTGTTGGTCAACGTCAACCCTTTATATACCAGCCGAGAGTTATCGCATCAGCTGCATGATAGTGGCACCAAAGCTTTATTCATCGTTGAGAACTTTGCGAACACTTATCAAGAGGCGGAAGACAAAGGTCAGGTTGAGCATGTCATTGTTTGTAAGATTGGCGATATGCTAGGAACAGTGAAAGGAGCCGTCGTTAACCTCGTTGCGCGCCATGTCAAAAAAATGATTCCGGCTTATAGTCTGCCAAACAGCGTGAATTTTAAGCACGCTTTAAATGCAGTATCAGCCAGCAAATATAAGCGCCCTGATTTGAATTTAAGCGACGTGGCATTATTGCAATATACTGGCGGTACGACAGGGGTTGCCAAAGGTGCAATGCTGTCGCACGGTAACTTAGTCGCCAATATGCTACAGATTAGTGCGCTTATGGATAGTGCATTTGATGATGATGTTGATGCCAATGATGTCATCCTGACGGCACTACCGCTATATCATGTATTTTCATTTATGGTCTGCGGCATGTATGGCATGTACCGAGGTTATGCAGGCTTGCTTATCCCAAACCCTCGTGATCTTGATGGTTTGATTAAAGAGATGGCCAAATACAAACCCGCCTTTATCCCTGCGGTGAATACTTTGTTTAACGGTCTAGTACACAAAGACGGCTTTGCAGACTTAGATTTCTCTAACCTAAAAGCGTCTATCGGTGGCGGTATGTCTGTCTTGCCAAGCGTGGCAAAAGAGTGGCATAAAATCACTGGTCTGCCTATCGTGGAAGGTTATGGTTTGTCAGAAACCTCACCAGTGGCTGCTTTTAACCCGATGACGATTGCTGAATTCACGGGTAAAATTGGTATCCCTGCCTCTAGCACCGATATAATCCTAATCGATGATGATGAAAATGAAGTCGCATTGGGTGATCGCGGCGAGATTTGTGTCAAAGGTCCGCAGGTGATGATAGGTTATCAAAATCGTCCAGAAGAAACGGCTGAAACGTTTACTGCCAATGGCTTTCTGAAAACTGGCGATATCGGTATCATGGATGAAAAAGGCTTTATTAAAATCGTTGACCGCAAAAAAGACATGATTTTGGTCTCTGGTTTTAACGTTTATCCGAACGAAATTGAAGAAGCCATGAGCGAGCATCCAGCTGTGGTAGAATGCGGCGCTATCGGTATTCCAAACGATGACCGCGGTGAAGAACCAAAGTTGTTTGTGGTCAAAAAAGGCGATGTGACTGAGCAAGAGTTGCTTGATTTTGGTAAAAAGCAACTGACTGGTTACAAGCGTCCGCGTCACATACAGTTCGTCGATGAATTACCAAAATCAAACGTGGGTAAAATCCTGCGTAAAGAATTGCGTAAGATGGAAGGGTTAGAATAAAGTTGGTGCTATTTCTTGGTTAAGCCAATGACTGGCTCAAGTAGCGGCGCAATAGCTCGAACGAATCTTGCTATTGCGCCGCTGCCACGTTAGGATATCTCAATATTTACGTCTGCTATGGCATCCAATCATTATTTATTTTAGCTTGTTAATAGTTTGCTAGATAAATGGTGGTTAGCCACATAATGACAGACACCCCATTTTATGACACCGCCTTTAAAACATTGTACTAGGGATTTTTATGCGTATTGACAATCGTGAGCTTGACCAACTTCGCTCGATCAGCTTTGAGCGCCATTATACTAAGCATGCCGAAGGGTCAGTGTTAGTCAGCTTTGGTGATACCAAAGTACTATGTACTGCTAGCGTCGAGTCTGGCGTACCTCGCTGGTTGAAAGGTAAAGGCAAAGGCTGGATCACTGCTGAATATGGTATGTTGCCACGCGCGACCAATACCCGTAACCAACGTGAAGCGGCACGCGGTAACAATCAGGTCGTACCCAAGAAATCCAGCGTTTGATTGGTCGTAGCTTACGAGCGATGATTGACCTGAGTAAGCTGGGTGAAAATACGATTTATCTTGATTGTGATGTTTTGCAAGCTGATGGCGGTACTCGTACTGCTAGTGTGACGGGGGCTGCTATTGCGCTTATCGATGCATTAGAGAGTATCCAAAAAAGCAAAAAACTCAAGGCAGATCCACTGATTGGTTTGGTCGCTGCGGTCTCTGTTGGTATGAAAGACGGTAAAGCGTATCTAGATTTAAACTACGAAGAAGATGCCAGCTGTGATACCGATTTGAATGTGGTTATGACCCAAAAAGGCGAATTTATTGAGCTACAAGGAACAGCGGAAGAAAAGCCATTTACTCGTGCTCAAGCCGACGATATGCTGATTCTTGCCGAAAAAGGCATCGCTGAGCTGATTGCCATGCAAAAAACAGCCTTGGGTTGGTAGTCCTATTGATGATTACTTGCTCATCGTATTTTAATTAAACTTTTACTTTCTTATTACTCTGTAACAGGTAGTCATGCATGCTCAAGCTGACCGACGATGGTGCCAAAATCACGCTACAAGATCAGCCCAAAACGACTGATGATGGCATGTTTTGGTTTGGCTCAGCATTATTGGTTGGGGCAGTGGCGGTTGCTTTGGCAATGAGTCTGCTGCCTGAGCGCTTGGCTATAGGAGCATTGGCGCTACTGATTATTGGTAGCTTTATCTTTAATCGAAAACGCCAACAACAGAAAAAAGCCATGGCTGGCGTTATCAGCAGCGGCATCTTGTGGCTGCGTGCGGGTGAGCTGGTGCATGACAATCAAGGTAAGCGTCAGCATATTCAGTTGACCGACGGTGATAAAATTATGCTTATTGGTGAGCAGTTACAGATTGTTGATTGTGATGATATACGCAAATACCATATTAGCGGCTTTGATAGTATCCAAGAGGCAACCGCTGCCAAAGCTATTTTGCAGGGCCAAGCATTGGGCAAGCGCCATGTGAATATCAAAATGAGTAACGATTAGCTTATTTCTCAGCCGATTATCTACTGGATTGGGCTATAAAAAACCTAAGTGGCTTTCTCTGAGCAGTATTTTATTTCAGCAATCTTCTATCTCAGATAATATTTTATCTGCTCAGTACTCTATCTACGCAGTATTTAATCTAAACACTGCTTATTCTATTTCCTTTTTATTTAGCGCCAGCTCTCCATCGTTTTTCTACGTGCTCTTCTTATCTAACCATTAGTCTGCATTTTTATACCTTTTATCGGTCATTTGAGCCGAATAATGCTTGCAGCGTCATGTCTAAATGGTTTATAAGTAAGATTAGAACATCCTATTATTATGGTTTATGTTGTCATTTATATTTTATTGACAAGGAGTTGGTCATGCCGCGTTTGCCTGTGTCATTGTCTATGTCGTCGTCGGTCACCGCGTCGTGCAGTCTTTTATTGTTTACTGTTGGCTTAGTAGGTCAGGCCCATGCCGATAGTATGAGTGCGCTGATCGCCCAAAAATCTGTGCAATCTGATTTTAGTGCTCGCTATACACCATCGTACTCAGCCGTGCCCTCTGCGAAAGTCAGCAGGCGTTCTACCATTCAACGTGCAGGAACTTATCGCTCAAATACTGCCAGTACTCCACCAGTGATTCAGACATCCTATCGTTATCCTGAAGTAGCGCGTCAAGCACCAGCAGTGATGCCCGCTTTTTTATCGGGTAATTATGATAATGTCGATAGCGAGTATTTACCGTTACTGAGCAGTGCGGAGATGCAGAGTAGTTTGGCCGCACGTGAAGTGGTTAGCACCGCCCGCAAGATGGCGCTGAACGAGCGCGCGATCATTCAAGGTGGCTGCTGGGACTATCTCAATGCCGTGTTTAAACGCGCTGGGGTAACACGCGATACCATTCATAAAGGTACTTATGGTCAAGGTCCGTATGCCAATAGTGGCGAGATTGAAGTTGGGGACTGGCTCTATTATATCAATCATGGCTACAATGGAGTTGAGCATAGTGGACTGTTTGTTGGCTGGGTTGATGAGCGCGCAAAGCAAGCACTGATCCTCAGCTATGCGGGCGAAAACCGCCGCGAACCTGCGCGTTACCGTGTTTATGATTTGAGTAATGTCTATCAAATCATGCGCCCTAGTGTTTAAGGTGTCATATTTATGATGTCCTAAAAAAAGCGTCCGTTACTTATTAAAGTAACGGACGCTTTTAGTTTAGAGGTGTTCAGATCTAAAAATCAGTTACTAGCCTGTTTACTGGATTTTAGAAGGGCTTTACTACTACTAAGATGACGATAATGACCAAAGCAAACACTGGTACTTCGTTAAACCAGCGCCAAAATTTATGCGTCTTATAATGCGGATTATCCATTAGCTTTTTACGATAAAATCCACAAGCACCGTGATAGCCAGAGAGTAGCACCACTAATAATAGCTTGACGTGTAACCAGCCTTGGGTTTTATATACCTCCCAGCCTAGCCCCAACATCCATAGACCGAAGACCCATGTGGCTATCATCGATGGCGTCATAATACCGCGATATAGCTTGCGCTCCATAATAGCAAAGCGTTCGTGGCTGATGCTGTCGTCACTCATCGCATGATAGACAAATAAGCGTGGCAAATAAAATATCGCCGCAAACCAGCAGACCATCGATATAATATGTGCCGCTTTAATCCAATTGAAATAATCTGCCATCACATTCTCTCTTACGATTTAATATTTTATCATCAATAATGTCGGCAAGCTTAGCGCAGATGATCCAATAATGGTAGCGATAAAAAACGCTACTCTGCCATCATCACTTGCGATTGATGACCACTCATCGCATCCATCACAGGCAATACTTTGGGCGCTCTTGGCGCGGCAAATTGCTTTGTTAGACCAAGCTCACGCATGAGTCTGTCATCGCCTGATTGGCTTGCATTGCCAGTAGTCAGCAGTTTATCGCCATAAAAGAATGAGTTGGCACCTGCCATAAAGGCCAAGGCTTGCTCAGAGTCGGACAAGCTCTCACGACCAGCAGACAAACGCACATAGCTGGTCGGGCAGCAAATACGTGCTACGGCAATAGTACGAATCCACTCAATCACTGACAGTTGACCTTCTGCCAATACTTTGTCGCCAATCGGTGTGCCTTTAATGGGAACAAGCAAGTTGACCGGAATTGACTCTGGTGCTTTGGGCATTTTTAGCAGCTCATGTACCCAATCGATACGGTCGTCACGGCTTTCACCCATACCGACGATATTGCCACTACAGACATTGATGCCTGAGTTACGCACGTTGTCTATCGTATCTAAGCGCTCGTCATAGCTACGCGTGCTGACGACTTGCTCATAATAACGACGTGAGGTATCTAGATTATGATTGTAATAATCGAGTCCAGCATCCGCCAGTTGCGTCGCTTGATTGCTATCTAGCATACCAAGGGTCATACAGGTTTCAAGTCCCAAGGCCTTGACTTCTTTGATCAGCTCAACCACATAGGGCATGTCTTTGGCACTTGGATGTTTCCATGCTGCACCCATACAAAAGCGTGACGAGCCACTGGCTTTGGCACGTTTGGCCGCAGCAATGACTTTATCGACTTCTATGCGCTTCTCTGCTTGTAATTTAGTCGTGTCGCGGTGGTGACCTGATTGCGAGCAGTAGCCACAATCTTCGGGGCAGTTACCTGTTTTGATCGACAACAAAGTACTGATTTGTACTTCATTGGCAGTGAAGTGCGCCCGATGTATCGTTTGCGCTTGCAACAACAAATCCATTAAAGGCAAATCAAACAGTTCGGCGATTTCTTCGCGGCTATGCTTACGGGTCATTTGTTGGCTGGCGGTGGCATCCGTTGTTAAGTTGTTTAAAAAGTCATTGTTCAAGCCGCTGTGGCTGTTATTTTTATTATTGAACGTGTCAGTGGGGCTACTGGCATTAGGCTCTGAGATGTTAAGTAATCCTGCCATCATATAATTCCTTTTATAATAGTTTTTGAAACAATCATTTTGAAGAGAATAGTGGTTAAAAGAGTTGTGTGTAAAGCCATAAAATTTTAGGTAATAAAAAAGGCTGCGATATAGTATACCGCAACCTTTTTAGAAAATCAGAACACTGCGAAAGAGTAAAGTAACTGAGCGCTAAATAGTCGTGATCTGTTTTCTTTATTTACGTCGCTCTATTTACGTCATTATTTGCCAAGTTTGTGCTTAGCAACCCCAATCCAATGGTTGGCAAGTTTTTGTGCTTTATAAGCATAAGGCTTGGCTTTTTGGATATAAGGTTTACATTCTTCTGGAACAGCTGGCACGATATGCTTAGCAAGCTTATTGAACCACATCATTAGGCTGTAATCGCCTTCGATGCTGAGGTTACCTTCTTGTACAGCAGTCATAAAGGCAGGAAGATTGCCTTTGGTCAAAAGCTTAACACCTGTCATCGAATCCTTGAAATTGATGGTGAGGTCTGCTTTTTTAGCATGACCACTGTATTGGCTGAAGCTCCCATTATCAAAGACAAAATAACGGGCGATATCCGCTTCAGTGCTGGCAAGCTCAATCGTAACATTGCGATCAGCGAATAGTGCTTTCACATCTTCGTTATCACTATCAGCAAGCATGGACAAACGATAGCCAATCACAGCCAATAGCACATCTAACGGATCAGATTTAATATCTAATACAGGAACAGTAAACATAATCGAACTCCTAAAGAATGAGACGCAAAATAATGCGTACTTTATAACAATTTTTGTGACAAATATATAACTAGATTATAAACGATAGAGAGGTTGCTATTCTTTAGGAGTTACGTAGAGAGCGTTAAGTATCTTGTAACATCCAATGACGTCATCTTGATTAAAACCAGTTGTTAATATTTATAAAAATGACAGTAGAAAACAGAATAGCAACGAAAATGAATGCTCGCACTACCTATGCTAGATTGAGCGAATTTGACGGCAGGCTAATCGTAATTTTTGGACGAGATACAGTCGGATAAAGATAATGTAATACAGGTTATATACAAGGCAAGTGAAAGGACCGTAAGTAGAAAATGAGCCAACCTAACAGCGTCGCTCGTTGATATAAGCGCGACTCTATCAGTGGAAGCGCGGTTGATAGTCGTCATCATAAACAGGCGTGTGCTCGATATAGCGTGCCGCTTGCAATTGACGCTGCTGCTGAACGGATTGACTGACATCCTCGTAACGTAGTGCCCGATACAGCACCCAGCCCGCTAAAGGCAACCAACTGATACCCATGGCGATGATATAGCTGTGCCATTCTGACAGCTCTGATAGCATAGGACGAGCCGCCACAATGCTTTGAATCGCCTCAACCGCTAGCCAATATGCCATACCACCAAATAGATACCAGAGCAGCCAGCGCTGTGAGGATAAGGCAAGCGCCAAAATCAAGCCTGCCAGCAAGCTATAACCAAGCAGTGCCGCCGTGCTCCACGTTTCTATACCAATAACCGAAAATATAGTCAGTAACATCATTCATCTCGCTATTCATAAGGTGAACTCCAATAGGGTCATTATGAAAGTTTCGGGAACAAAGCTAAAGAGGGGACAGGCGACTTTGCGACAACCGTTGACGTTTGGTTTTTTAGCACATTTTGATGGTTTTGTATGGCAAGGTTTAAGCATAAGCGCCGCAAGGATGGGCGCTTATTATTAAGAGTGTATAGGAGGGTTTTTAGGTTTTAAAAAGAGAATGATGCAGATTTAAGGTAGGGTTAAGCGCGATTGCTACGAGTGCCCCACCAAGACAATAGTGAGACTAAAATCGCGCCTAACAGCATCAGTCCTACAGTGGTTAGCCAATGTGGACCAGTAGGATATTGCCATGGCATCACGTTGTTTATCGCGTTACTGTTAAGCGCGCCTAACGCATCTACTTTCCATGGCCATACTTTCACAAGCGAGCCTGCGATAAAACCTGTGAGCAAGGCCAAAGTTGCCTGATAGTAGCGAGACAATAGCCATTTAAGTGCGCGAGTAAATAATAATAATCCCGTCGCCATACCCGCAATGACTGTGAAGATTATCGTAAAGTTAAGGCTATGTACGGCTTCTAATACTGCGTCATAAGCACCTAATAGTAATAAGATAAAAGATCCAGATATACCGGGCAGTATCATGGCACAAATAGCGACTGCGCCAGCAAAAAACAAATAAGGCAAGCTTGGTGTGGTCGTAAGTAATGGTAAGCTGCTAATGACTACAGCGGCAACAAGACCAGTCACGAATAGTGCTGCTCGCCCTATATTCCAACGCTGAATCTCACTCAATAATATAAATACCGTTGCGACAACCAGTCCAAAAAAGAACGACCAAATAAATAACGGCTGATTATCTAATAGATGCTTGATAATACCGGCTAAAGTAGCAAAACTGGTGGCGATTCCCAATAACAAAAATAACAAAAAAGTGGCATCAACTTGTCGCCACACTGCAACCAAACCTTTGATTCCGCCTTCCTGTCGAAATATCTGCCAGAGATTGGGGCCGATGCTACTCAGGGCGTTAATTAAGCGCTCATAAATACCGGCAATCAGCGCAATGGTGCCGCCAGAGACACCCGGTACGATATCCGCTGCCCCCATCGCCATTCCTCTGATATAAACCCCAAATAGTTGCTTTGGACTATCGGAGGATGCAGCAATGCTGCTCTTATCCAGTGGTTGTGGCGCTGACGGCTCATTTTGCCGCGGTGATGGTGATGCCGTCATGGACAATCCTTTTTTTATTGAAAAACACAGTGAAAGTTAATGCGATGCCGCTAAGTATGCTAGGACAGTGATGCGAAAATTGAATGTAGCAATGTAATAAGACATAAAAGCCAGATTAATGTTAAAAACACTAACCTAGCTCCATGGTATGGTGTTGCGAGTGTAGTCGTTACTCAGCAGGCGCAAGTGCTGGATAACCAAGGGCATAAAATATGCCTTCAAGCCCTGTGACATTGATGGCGGCATCAGCACGTGCTTGGACAATGGGCTTAGCATGATAGGCGACGCCTAGGTCTGCAATGGCCATCATCGGTAAATCATTGGCACCGTCACCGATACAGACTACTTGTGACATCTCGATGCCTAAACGTTCAGCAGTATGCTCAACGATAGCTGCTTTTTTGGCACCATTGACGATGGGCAGCTGTACGTGACCAGTGACTTCCCCTTCGTCGATATCTAGGGCGTTGGCGTGAACTTCGTCAATGCCTAATTGCTCAGCGATATAGCGCGCAAAGTAGGTAAAACCACCTGATACCAGTACGGTATGGTAGCCCAAGGCTTTTAGTGCACTGATGGTAGTGCGAGCGCCCATTGATAGTGTTAGGCGGCTGCAGATATCATCCAGCACATCGGTCGAGATGCCTTTTAGTAACGCCACACGCTGGGCAAAAGATTCATCAAAATCCATCTCACCGCGCATTGCCGCTTCCGTAATTGCTTCGACTTCTTCGCCGATGCCCGCTGTTTTTGCCAACTCAACGATGACTTCTTGCTCGATTAAGGTGGAATCCATATCAAAGCAGGCAAGCTTGTGGGTACGTAGCATATGACCGACTGATAAAATATGGCAATCGACAATATCCAAGCGTTCAGCACTGCTCGCTTGATGACTATCGTTATAAGCTTCGGTCAAGTCATGACGCAAGCGCGTGGTCAGCTGATCATCAATGATGTGAGCTGCTGCGGTCTTTTTGCCAGGATGCATGAGCGTATCAGTGACTGGTACCAACAAATATCGGAATACTTGTGCTTGGGTAAAAGGCAAGCGCTGTGCGTTTGCTGCTGTTGGCTCTGTATCAGAAACGGTAATATTGACAAAACTGGCATCAGTATCTTCAGCGACGGTGACCAAATGCCAGCTTGGCTGTTCATCGACCCATGATTGCACATACTGGTGGATATCAAGCGTCGATATTTTGGTCGGTAGCACAACAATAAGAGCAAAAACTGGCAGGGACTGTAGCGCATCAAAATCTTGTAAGTTCGTGTTATCTGGTAACAGTGACGCAATAGAGTCAACGGCTTGTTGCCATGCTTTGCTGTCTTTTGGTAACGAGTAAGATGTATTGTGTGGCATGGCTCAATGGTCCCTTGTATGCTCATATAAGATTGGGAATAATAGCAGCTTTACTCGGCAGCGCCTATAGATGACGCGCAAAGTATCACCGTCGATTAAAGATGGCAGCAATCGTTGAAAAATCATTTGAAATTGAATGTGATTATTATGATAAATTTATAAATCTACTAACGCTATAAGACTTATTATGGTGATATAGTAGATAAGATAAGCGGTCTGTATTCATGATGATATTCACAATAATGCTCTCAGTCGCCGCTTACCAAATGTGCCGTAGATTATCCTGAGTATTAGTATTTGAGACAGCAGTTTTTAAGTAACCAAATCTTGTTGTAAATGCTATTTTAGGCAACAACAGAGGTGTCGGGTTATGGTACTTAAATTCAATACATACTTGTTAAGATACGCACTATTATAGTTTTTTTAAATTCGCCAAAAAATGAGGGATAGCCTTGTTTTTTTTAATTTCTCTTATCCAAAAAAGTTTACCATATCATGACGTATTTAGCGCCGCGGCAAGGGTTGTTTGCCATTATTCTTCTGGTTAGTTTTTGTTTGCAGACGTTGTTATTGGTCATCAGCACCGATCAACAGCTGAGCAAAAGTCGTGCGTTAAAAGGCGAGCAGATGGTCGCCCAGCTGATTGATGAAGCAAGGTTGTCTTTAGAAAATAAAGACCGTGTCAGCTTAAGTGTAATTGCCAATCGCTATACCAGCGAGCAAGACGTGACGCGCATATTGATTAAAGACAATAACGACGACATTTTGGTGCCTGTTGGCAATGCGCCCATGCAGCAAGGTGATACCATTCGGCAGATTGCCACCAATGGCGATTCGGTGATTGGCAGTGTGTCGTTGACGTTAAAAGATATTAGCAAAGGCGAGATTATCGCTATGCAATGGCCGTTCGTCATCGGTACGATGCTGCTGCATTTGTTGCTTTGGCTGGTTTATGGTTATCTTGCTCGCCCAACCAAAGAGCAAATTAACGCGCTTAGCCGCGATATTCAAGATTTGCATCGTGAGCAGTATATGCAAATCGATCAGCGCAGTTATGATCGGGAGTTTGAACGCCGTGCCACAGATACGGATAGAGAAACTTCGGAGCATTCTGTAGAGAGTGCGACGGACGGTCAGCCAGCCAATGCACACAAATTGGATGTACATAGTGAAGTAAACCAGTATTTAAGAACGCAACAAAATCAAGCGGCGACTGATACCACTGGTTCTGATAGTCAGCCTATCGATAGTACGACTGAAGAGCGAGCGGAGCATGATGCAGCAAATGGTGCTGCCCAAGATGAGATAAGCCGCGCTTCTAAATCTGGTAGCGCCTCTCGGTTGTCTGCCACCCGCTCATTTGACAGTGTGAGAGTGCAGATTGTATTCCATGACGAGTTCAATATGCTTGAGCGTCTGGCACCGGCTCAGCGTTTACCTTATTTGGCATTATGTACGCAGCTATTAAACCAAGCGGTGACCGAGTTACTTAAGCAGCCATTGTTGTTGGGTGTCAGCGCGATGAACGAGCCACGTTTCGATGACACGGGTGCTAGCGTGTTGTTAAAGGCGGACAATAGCCATGCCAAAGTGGCGTTAGCAGGTGTAATGCTTGGCAAGCTGTATTTGATGCTCAACAAAATCATCCATGACAAGCACATTGAGCTAAGTCGCTTTGCACTACCTGCTAAAGCAGGTGTCAGCGATGATGCACAGGCGCAAGCAATGACGCAATTATTACACAGCGTCGGCAAAAAAGAGCAGATGCTGATTTTGTTGCCCAATGCAGGTCTTAAGCAAATCAGCCACCATGTGCAGGTGCAGAGTATCATGCGCCCAACCACGGTTTATGAGCGTGAATGCGCGGTGTTCGATGGTGGCAACGATTCGATGATTCAACGCTTAGCAGATGTGCGCAATGCGGTATTGATGATTGAAAGCGCAGATGAGTCGGCTATTTAATGCTGCTTATATTCGCTTATTACTATACAATTGTCTGAGATATTGTCTCTGTCGTTATGTTTATATAGCCTAAAAATAGGGCAGTAATAATAAAAAGCATTGACAACGTGAAGTAGGGACTTTATAAGGCATATATATATTAATGTATTCTTAATACCCTTGCTAAAAATGATAGGAGTTTGTCATGAGTGACGCTGATATTGACGACGATTTTGATGATGATTTTGTCGACGATGATGATGCAAAGATGGTGGAAGAGGCCGAGACGAGCGTGCGTACGCGCTTAAGTAGTCTTGAGAAGCGTCGACTGATCGATAATCTGCTAGAAGAAAAGCGTTTGGCCAAAGAGCTAAAGGATGATCTAGACGATATAGACAATTTCGATGAAGATGGCGATGATTGGGATGATGACGATCTTTAGTTTTTAAACTTAAGTCATAGCCTAATGTGAAAGTGCTCAGTCATTTAAGCCGACTAAAGCCTTTTAATAACGGCATATTAGCTGACAGTGTAATGCTAATGATATCGCAATCGTTACTTTTTGACGGTTGCTAGCAACCCGCTCTATGCAATGATTCTTATTTTATAAAGATGGTTTGGGTGCTTTACCGAAACCATTTTTACCTTCAAATTATCCACTATTCTGCACTTAACCGATCGTTTATGGCGACTGCCGCACTCTATCTTTCAAGGACAATTACATCATGAGTAACCAACTAAGCTTCGATGAATTATTAGACTATTTGGACAATCAAGAGAGCCCGTTTGTGCTTGATAGTGTCGCCGCGCATGGTTTTTTGACAGCGACAGTCATTGGGCGTCCATTACCGAATTGGCTGGATGCACTGTTTGAAGGTCATGTTAGTGAAATTCCAGAAAACGTCATCGACGGTATTCAGCGCTGGCGCGATTCTATTATCGCTGAGCTAAAAAATGAGACGCCTATTGAGCTACCGTTTGGTGAAGATGCGGGTGATGAAGAAGTGGCTGTCGATTTTTCAGATGAATCAGATATCGTTGCTTGGTCCATTGGCTTTGTTGATGCGATGTATGGCGATGAAGCCAGCGATTGGTTTGAAGATGAAGAAACGGCTGAAGATGTGGCTGTCTTGACCTTACCAATGATTTTGCTAAGCGGTATCGATGATGAAGATCCAGAGCTTGCAGAGATGCGTAAAGATGAAGACAAGCTGGCACAAATGGCCAATAGCATCGAAGGCAATTTGACTGAATTATTTTTATTGTTCCATACCAACGATTAGCCTTTTTTATCAATATACGGACAGCGTGGTTTGGTCTATATCCAAGTTGACGCTGTCTATATAACGTCACCGATAAGGTCGTATTATGACTGTGCAACTCTCCAATCTTGAGCATTTGCCCAACTATCAGATCACCGAGCGTTTAGATGTGGTGTACGGCAGTACAGTACGCTCAAAACACGTCGGCAAAGACTTGTTTGCTGGGCTAAAAAATATCGTTGGTGGTGAGCTGACGGCCTACACCGAGCTGTTAGAAGAGTCACGCCAAGAAGCGATCGATCGTATGGTCATCAAGGCAGAAGCCTTGGGTGCTGATGCCGTGGTAGGTCTGCGGTTTTCGACCTCTAGCATTGCCCAAGGCGCTTCTGAGCTGTTTGTCTATGGTACCGCGGTTAAAGCCATACCGATGCCGCAGCAAGTCTATCAAACCCCACCAAGCGACTCTCATCATCATCAGTCTGGTCAACAGCCAAATCTACAAAATTCTGCACCGACAGCGACCGATGACTTGCCACGTTTCAACCCTTTTGGTTAGCTAACCAAATCTTAAAGCATCGATATTTTTTTCTGATAAGTTTATGACAAGAGACGTGCCATGAATAATTCCCTTACCCAAATGCTTATCAATTACGCACCGTTTATTTTACTATTCGCTGCTGGTTGGTTTTTTGGGTCGCGTCATGAGCGCCAACATCTCGCGCAGTTAAGCGTTGCAGAGCAAGAATTAAGCCATATTATGGTCTCAAGTGAGCGCTTTTATGTGCCGAAACTTGTTGCCAATACTGAAGGTGAGCTGGTACTTGGTAGCGTGGTTATTGCCCAAGATTATTTCAAAATGATTATCGCTAGGCTGTTGAGCATTTTTGGCAAAAACTTGACCACTTACGAGACCTTACTCGACCGTGCCCGCCGCGAGGCTCTTGTACGTATGCGTACCGAAGCACAAGCCAAAGGCTATAACCATATCTACGGCTTACGTCTAGAAGTTAGCAATATCAATCAATTGGGCAGCATGGTCGAAGCTATTGCCTATGGTACGGCAGTTATCAGTACTGACCGTCACTAAAGTCCTGCCAATTTAAGATATATTCTTAATCTTATGTTCTTTCTTATCCCCAAAATAAGCACTTATCTTAGTTATCCTTGCGTTGCTATCAATGTCTAACAAGAAATTATAGAGAGTCGACTATATTATGCTTGAACTTTTCTTCTGGGGCTTCCTGCTACTTTTACAGATTGTTTTTGGGCTACTGATGTTTTATGGTGTGTTTAAAGTGATGCTCTGGTCTAGTCGTACAAAGCTTTCAAAGCGTACTTCCAGCTCATCTTCTGGAGATGACATCAACAACAGTAATCATAGCGGATATAGCAGCAATGACTCTTGTGGTGACAGTGGTGGTGATGGTGGCGGGTGTGATTGATTCCTTTCTTAGCGACAAATCTGCTCGTTCTCAGCCTAAAAATATAAATAACGGTATACCTTAAAGTTTTTCTATACTTTTATATGGCGGATATCCTACGTTTGGATACTGACTGGTGAGTAGTTGAATAAAATAGATAAGGCAGACTTTACCCCTATATACTTGCTTTTACCATGTCTTATTTTTTGCTGTTTTTTAATTGATTATCGGTGTTTAACGGCTATTGATTATGAGGACACGCCTCAGCAAGGATTGCTAATCAGGCGTCATTTAATCAGCATAATCGGTCTAAAAATTCATCTATAAAATGAATCTATAAACAGCTCTTATCTACAAGGATGTAGTTATGGAAGGTCTTGCCATAGTCACGTTAGTCAATTCAGTTATCATTCCTATTTGTCTGTTTTTAATCATGATGGGGCATGGGTCTGACCCTCGTCACCAACGATTTTAAACGGGTTTTAAAATATCCAAAGGCAGTCGGCATAGGCTTGACCAATCAGTTGATACTGTTACCTATCATTGGCTTTGCCTTAGCCAATATCATGCCATTACGCCCAGAGTATGCCGTCGGGGTTATGCTCCTCGTATTGTGTCCGGGTGGCACTACCTCAAACTTATTTACCTATTTGGCTAAAGGCGATGTGGCGCTGTCGGTGACGATGACTGCGATTGCGAGCGTGATTACCGTCTTTACCATTCCCATTGTGCTGAGCTTTTCATTGATTTATTTTATGGGCAGCGGTAGTGAGTTTGAGTTACCAGTAGTAAAAACGATGCTGACTTTGGTGGTGCTGACGATAGTGCCTATTAGTGTCGGTATGCTGATAAACGCTATGCACCAACCGTTGCCGATCGCTCACAAGTCTATGTGTCTCGATTTGGGGTGATATTTTTAACGTTTTTAGTGCTGTTTTTGGGCTATGTGCAACGCGATATCATTGTCGACGCCTTTATCGCTACGGGTCCCGTATCGGTATTATTAAACCTTTCAACCATGGCGCTCGGTTATTATAGTAGTAAATGGTTCGGTCTCAACTGGGCGCAAAGAACCTCGGTGACGCTAGAAGTCGGTTTGCAGAATAGCACCTTGTCGATATTTATGGCATTGACACTATTGTCTAACTACGACATGTCGATGATGCCAGCCATTTATACCTTGGTGATGTTCTTAAGCGCGGGGATTTTGGTGCGTATATTTAGCGCTCAACACGATAAGCTGAGAAAATCTGAAATAGAAAATAGCGTGTTGGCAGCGCGTATGCTGTAGATGCTGAAAACCCATAACAGGTTTAAATATTGAACCTTGTTATGGGTAATAGGTGAATTATCTATTTATAGCATTTAGCATTAACCAATATCAATCAAGTCAAGGTCGGCGGGTATTTATACTGCTTCTAGCTTCCGCTTGTTCACTAGCCGTTTGTTCTTTTACTTTTTCGATTTGAAATAAGAAGGTACGGTTTTTGAGTACCGCCACAAACACCACGCCGCCGACGGTATTGCCCAGCAATATCACTACTAAAAACAGTAAATAACGCCCCAAGCTGACGGTATTGCCATATAGCAAGGCAGAGAAAATCTCAATGTTGCCCACGATACTGTGGTGCAATCCTAAAAAACCAATACTGCCAGTAATAAGCGTTACCAAAACGATGCGGCTAAGGGTGTCGCGTGCTGAGGTCACAAGCCAAGCGGTGACTCCCATCATCCAGCCTGCCAAGATGGCACTACCAAATATGACCCACCACCTAAACCCTAAAATGTGTTCGGCATAAGTGTCGATGTCGCTCACGCTAAACAGCTGCATATTTAAACCCAAACCTATCATCAATGCGGCAAACAAACAGCCGCCAACGATGTTGCCAGCGATGACAATACCCCAAAGGCGTAGTAATTTATGCAGCGGTTCAATCTTATTAAGCACAGGTAGGCTTAATAATGAGGTTTGTTCGGTGAATAATAGCGACTGACCAATGACAACGATGATAAAGCCAATTGGGTAAAGTAGGGAGGCGAGCACGATTGCGTATTGGCTTGGTAGTACGCCACTCAACAGCGCAAAAGCCGATAAAATCATAAAGAAGCTAATGCCAATCTCAAGCCCAGCGGTAAAGGCACTGGTAAATAGCGAGCCAAGTGAGCGCTCAAAGGTTTCTTTGGCATCCATCACTTGCTCAACCAAGATACTGGCATAGCTTTTTGCTTGACTCAAGTTATCATCATTGGCGACTTTTTTGATGGTTTCTTTATCTGCTTCGCTCATATCTTCAGAGAAATCTTCGTCTTCTAAACTTTCTGTCGCCTCGGTATCATCTGGCATCGCAGTCTTGCTAACGTCTTTACCTTCAGCAACAGATGGTTGATAAGCGCTATCATCAATCAAGCGCTTATCGTCTATTTCATTAGCGTCAGATTCATCAGCTTGAGAGTGGCTGCTATTGTTGTAGGTGTGCTCGGTATCTTTGGACACGGTCGGCTCGCTGTTTATAAGATCATGATTTTAGGATAAAGACGCCATTTATATGCTAGTGATGTTATAGAATATACCTCATAGCATGACCCATATTTTATAACATCACTAGCACTTATTTTGTTGGATCTCATTCGATTGAGGACGTTTATGGGCTTTTGCGCTTATTAATGGAGCAATGCCACTCTGCAAGTCTGATAAATTGCCTTAGCATCTAACAAAATCTGCCTATCTGCGTTAAAATCACTCTATTCATGATTTTCCTAATTTTTATATTCGCTTTAATCACATTCAATCAATAAAAGATAATGCCATTATGAGTAACCACAACCTCACTACATCTATTCAAGCGGCCCTAAGCCAGTTAGAGAATGCTTACAATCCTGCAGAAGTTGAAGCAGGCATGTATCAAGGCTGGGAAGAAAGCGGTTATTTTAAGCCGACGTTTGATAAAGACGAGTCTTTTTCTATCGCGTTGCCACCACCGAATGTCACAGGCTCGCTGCACATGGGTCATGGCTTTAACAATGCGATTATGGATGCGCTCACGCGTTATCACCGCATGGATGGTGACAATACGCTGTGGCAACCGGGTACGGATCATGCCGGTATCGCGACCCAAATGGTCGTTGAGCGTCGTTTGGAGGCGCAAGGTATTAAGCGCCGTGATATGACGCGTGAAGACTTCGTCGATAAAGTGTGGGAGTGGAAGGAAGAGTCGGGCGGCAATATCACCAGCCAAATACGCCGTTTGGGCAGCTCGGTTGATTGGTCGCGTGAGCGCTTTACCATGGATGATGGGCTGTCTAACGCGGTAAAAGAAGTGTTCGTTCGTCTGTTCGATGATGGTCTTATCTATCGTGGTAAGCGTTTGGTCAACTGGGATCCTAAGTTCCAAACCGCGCTGTCTGATTTAGAAGTTGAAAACCATGATGAAAAAGGCAGCTTGTGGCATTTCCGCTATCATTTCACGGATACAGAGCTGCTGACTCAAGATGGCAAAAATTATCTGGTGGTAGCCACCACACGTCCTGAAACACTCCTTGGTGATACCGCTGTCGCAGTCAATCCTAGCGATGAGCGTTACGCGCATCTGGTCGGTAAAACCATTACCTTGCCAATTACGGGTCGTGTCGTACCTATCGTCGCTGATGATTATGTCGAAAAAGACTTCGGTACGGGCTGCGTAAAAATCACCCCAGCGCACGATTTCAACGATTATGAGTTGGGTCGTCGTCATAGCTTGCCATTGATTAATATCCTCGATGAGCGCGCCAACATCTTAGCAGCGATGGAAGTTTATCCTGACTTGCAAACGCGTGAGCCAGAATTAGAAACCACACCTAGCGAGTATGCTGGACTTGAGCGTTTTGCCGCTCGTAAGTTCCTCGTTGAGCAAGCAGGTGAGCAAGGCTGGCTAGAAGATATCGAAGACTATGCGCTAAAAGCTCCGCGAGCTGAGCGTGGCGGTACGATCGTTGAGCCGTGGTTGACCGATCAGTGGTATGTCGCGGTCAAAGAGCTGGCCAAGCCTGCGATTGACGCGGTAGAAGACGGCAGCATCGAGTTCGTCCCTGCTCAGTACAAAAACATGTATATGTCGTGGATGACCGATCTGCAAGACTGGTGTATCAGCCGTCAGTTATGGTGGGGACATCGTATCCCTGCGTGGTATGACGATGCGACTGGTGAAGTTTATGTCGCCCGTGACGAAGCTGAAGTCCGTAGTAAATACAGTCTCGGCGATGATGTGATTTTGCGCCAAGATGATGACGTACTCGATACATGGTTCAGCTCTGGTCTATGGACGTTCAGTACGCTTGACTGGGCAGACGTCAACGCTGATCCACGCGTGATGGACACCTTCCACCCAACCAGCGTGCTCGTGACAGGTTTTGACATTATCTTCTTTTGGGTGGCCCGCATGATCATGATGACCATGCACTTCGTGAAAAACGAAGACGGCACGCCGCAAGTACCGTTTAAGACCGTCTATGTGCATGGTCTGGTCCGTGATGGCAATGGTCAAAAAATGTCTAAATCAAAAGGTAACGTCTTAGATCCGATTGACCTAATCGATGGTATCGATCTAGAAGCGCTGGTAGAAAAACGCACCAGCAATATGATGAATCCAAAAGACGCGGCCAAAATTGAAAAACAAACGCGTAAAGAGTTCCCAGAAGGCATCCCAGCCTTTGGTACCGATGCACTGCGCTTTACTTTTACCTCGCTTGCCAGTACCGGTCGCGATATCAACTTTGATCTAAAGCGTGTCGAAGGCTATCGTAACTTCTGTAATAAAATTTGGAACGCCAGTCGTTTTGTACTCATGAACTGCGTCGATAGCGAAGGCAGTGCCAAGCCTATTGACCAAGTGGCGAATCCTGATGTATGGGAATTACCAGAAAAATGGATCATGAGTCGTCTGAACTCTACCATTGCCGATATCCATCAGCATTTCGCCCAGTATCGTCTCGATATGGTCAGCCAAGATATCTATGAGTTCATCTGGAATGAGTACTGTGATTGGTACGTTGAGCTTGCCAAAGCCAGTCTAAATGACGACTCGGTATCTGACGAGCGTAAAGCGCAAATTCGTTATGTATTGCTGCACGTGCTAGAGACGGCGCTACGCTTTAGCCATCCAATCATGCCGTATCTGACCGAGCAAATCTGGCAGACGGTCGCACCGCTATTGAATCGTAAAAATACCGATAGCATCGTCGTTGCTGACTATCCACAAACGGATGATGCCCAAATCAGTGAGCAAGTCGAAGCCGATATGGCGTGGCTACAAGAGCTAATCGCGAGCGTGCGTAATATCCGCGGTGAGATGAAACTCGGTAATGCGGTACGCTTGCCAGTACTCCTACAAAATATCTCTGCTGATGAAGATGTGCGTCTATCACGTATCAAAAATCAGTTTAAAGCGCTTGCCAAAGTTGAGAGCCTAGAGATCGTCAAAGAAGGCGATGAGGTGCCGCTATCGTCATCAAGCATGGTCGGTCAGCTACGTGTACTCGTACCGATGAAAGGTCTGATTGATCCAACGGCTGAGTTGGCGCGTTTGGGTAAGTCATATGATAAGTTGAAAGGTCAAGCAGAAGGCATCGCCCGTAAGCTAGGTAATGAAGGCTTCGTCAGTAAAGCCCCTGCGGAAGTGGTCGATGCTGAAAAGGCGAAACTAGCTGAGCTAGAAGGGCAGTTGACGGCGATGACGGCGCAGATGGAAGAGTTGCGAGGATTAGAATGATATTAACATTTTATGGTGTAGCTTTCCCATTTGAAATGGTTAGTAACGATGATAGTTACTTTATTTGTCGAATAAAATTTGATGAAGAAAAGTCAGATTTTTATGATCGCATTGTAGAAGAAGATATTGTCTGGTATTTGGATGACACAGGACATAGACTCGAAGCTGATAAGCTATTTGAAGCATCATGAGCTATGCTGAAGAAACCGTACAATTAAACTTGGTAAACTAACGACTCAAAGAGGAGTTTACCATGGTCAAGAAAGTAAGAACCTACAGCGATGAATTTAAAGCCGAAGCTATTAAGAAGATAGCAGACAATAAGGGTAATGTTTCAGCGACTGCAAAGCAGCTTGGCATAGCCATGCAAACGCTATCTAACTGGCAAAACAAAGCCACTCAAGGCAAGCTTGCAGGGACTGAGCAATATGACCCACAGCTAATGGCCGTGCTAGAAGAGAATAAGCGCCTCAAGCGACAGCTGAAAGTTGCCGAAGAGGAGCGCGAAATTCTAAAAAAGGCGACGGCGTACTTCGCCAAACACAGCTAGTAAAGTACGCCTTTGTTAAAGACAACCAGCAACTCTTTCGCATCAGTAGCATGTGCCGTGTACTACATATTAGACCCTCAAGTTACTACGACTGGCTGGGTCGTGACATCAGCGCTCAGCAGATACATCGTAACCAGTCTGAGCTACTAATCAAAGCGGCACACAGTGAAACAAAGGAGCGCTACGGCTTTGAGCGTCTGCATGCGCATCTAAATGAGCAAGGATATGATATCAGCCCATACATGGTCAGAAGCATCAAGGAAGAACACGGTATCAAATGCCGTCGTCATAAGCGTTTTAAAGTTACTACCGACTCAAACCACAACAAGCTGGTCTATGACAACGTGCTCGATCAGCAGTTTGACGTCAACCGCCCTAACGAAGCATGGGTCAGTGATATCACCTATATCTGGACAACCGAGGGCTGGCTGTACTTAGCAGGCGTTAAAGACTTGTATACCAAAGAGCTGGTTGGCTATGCCATCAACAAACGTATGACCGCTGACTTAGTTTGCAAAGCATTGAACATGGCAATTAAGAATAAGAGACCAAGCAAGGGACTAATTGTTCACTCTGACAGAGGCAGTCAGTATTGTAGCCATGCGTATCATAAGATTATTAAACAGCATCAGTTTATAGGCTCAATGAGTGGCAAAGGTAATTGTTATGACAACGCACCCATAGAGAGCTTCTGGGGTGTATTAAAGAATGAGCTGGTATATCATCAGGACTATAAGACCAGATTTGCCGCTATTACCGATATCATTAGATATATCGAGTTGTACTACAACCAAACGAGAATTCAAAAGGGTTTAGGCTATAAATCGCCAAGACAGGTGTGGTTTGACTATTATCGTCAAGCGGCGTAACTAAAATCTCCCAAGTTTAACTGTACGGATTTGACGGCAGGGGTCACTTTGCGTATCTTGATGCAATGGTTTTTGATACACCAATATTCAATGACGATCTAATCCAACCTATGATAAAAAAAGCTGAATCGTTTTATATCTCAGACAGATATGATCGCACGGTAAAGTTCAAAGAGTATTTACTTACGGTATGGAATCAGTTCAATTTGGAAGCAAGTTACTTTGATTTCCCTACAGTTATTTCTAATGAAAAACAAAGTTTTAACACAGTTAAAAGAGCGATAGATCGAATCCAGAATTCGTAAATTAAGAATAGATTTTTAACATATCTAAAGAAACCGCTCCATCTTTCACTGTGAGCGGTTTTTTAATGCCAGTAATTAGTCTATTATCTTTAAAGGAATAATACGCTAACGTAAGGAACACCATGAACCATCTCACCGTCGGACAACGCGCGCCTCTAAGCAACCTTGCTATTGACGACACCGTACCAATCACGCTCAAGTTCACTCGCCAAAGCCCGATAGAGATGGATATCAGCTGTTTTAAACAAGGACGCTCAACATGAAAATGACATCTACTGCCAAAGCCTTCACTTTAAGCGCCTTGTTATTAAGCCTAAGCGCTTGCGTCTCTTTACCGACCAATGAAGACACCTTAACAGATGCCGATCTTATTCGCGCTGTTCAGCAAAAAGAACCCGCACCAACCGAAGGCGAGCAGCAGTGGATTATTGGCTACCATCATGGGACTGAAGTCGTTAAATCCTTTCGGTGTGCGGATTTATGTCCTGAGAATACTCTACGAATTATCTATTACAATGTGCCTGATGTAGAGAGCTGCGCTCGCATTGGTGGTGTCACTAAACAGATTTTAGTACCGATAGCAATTACCGTTGCCCCAAGAACGTTTTGTTTTCCTAAGGTGATTGTGGACAACTGGAAAGGCTATCTTAAATAAGCAGATATTGAGTAAGATGCCATCGAATAAATCTCAAATTTAGCAGTTAGCTTTTGACTCTTAAACTATTTAGTACGGAAGAACCGCTCTAGCTTAGACTATGGGCAGTTATTTTATGCCTGTTATACTATTAATAACTAATTAATAGCAAAAACCTCGTAAAAATAGCCTTGTACCATTTGGAGTGATATTGCATGCTTAGCTACCTATATAGGTAGGCAGTTCTATAAATGATTATCTGGTTTAAGAATATAGCTGTCTAACCTTTATCGAATATTAGCCACTCCATATCATTCAATGACAGTATTTTTATGAGCCAACACAAAAAAGCCTTTTATTATCGACCCAAAACCAATCAGCATAACAGCCCAACGGTGCGTTGGACGTTTGTCATACTGGGCTGGCTATTTTTTGTATTAGGGATTATCGGTGTATTGCTGCCAGTCATGCCGACTGCGCCTTTTATATTACTGGCAGCAGGTTGCTGGGCACGTAGTTCGCGACGCTTTCATTTTTGGTTGATTAATCATAAATACTTTGGGAAATTTGTCCGCGATTGGGAAAATAATCATGCCGTGCCACTCTATGCCAAGTGGTTAGCGACAATAATGATGACTATTTCAACAACGATGTTATTTTTTAATATTCCCGCCGATATGATATGGATGGCATGGCTGGTAGCCGTGGTCTGTACTGGGGTAGCGGTCTATTTGTTCCGTTTGCCAAATGCCTAAAATACATTGATTTTCAGGTCAAAATCGTAATAAATGGGCTTTGGTTACATGAAAGCTAAGATAAGACTTGCGAAATCAGGATGTTCCCCCTATAATACGTCCAAGCTTAAGAGCAGTTCTGCACCAAATCATTACCTCGTAGTATTAGTTATAATCCTTCGTTTTAATATTTATCGTTCAGTAGCTATTTGCAAGCGTTATCGGTCACTAGGCCATTAATAAATTTAAAAGTAGGATTATATTATGTCAGACGTTCAAAAAGGTACAGTTAAGTGGTTCAACGAAGCTAAAGGCTTTGGTTTTATCGCTCCAGAAACTGGCGCAGACGTTTTTGCTCATTACAGCGAAATCACTGGTTCAGGCTTCAAAACTTTAGCTGAAGGCCAAGAAGTTGAGTTCACTGTAACTCAAGGTCAAAAAGGTCCACAAGCTCATAACATCGTTGCTATCTAATTTGTCTTTATAGACAACTAGAGCAAGATGAACAAAAAACGAACCTTCGGGTTCGTTTTTTTTCGTCTGTTGTTTATATTTATCGCTTATGATAAATGCCTTAATAATAAGGCGTTAAGCAAAATCTTAGAACAAAAATGCCTACGACTATGGTGATAGTCGTAGGCATTTTTGGTTTGGTGTTAAGAGTTTGGTGTTTAGTCAGTAACTGTTTTAGAGTGAAGTAATTAGAGTGCAGCAATGCCGATATTAATCAGTCCACCGCCAATGATAAGCCAAGCAAACATCATTGCGCCTAAGATAAGCGGTTTAACACCTGCTTGTTTAATGGCGCTTAGGTGTGTGGTTAAGCCTAGCGCAAACATTGCCATGGTAAGCAACACATCATCGAGCATGACCATGCTACGCTCAAAGCTTGCCGCCATTGGCACCCAAGTATGTAATAACACTACCAAAATAAAGACAAAGGCAAACCATGGCACTTTGACTTGTTGTACACGCTTCATCAATGACAGTTTTTCGCCATTTTTGCTACTACCTGTGGTTAAAGCAAACGATAAAATCAGTAAAAAAGGCGCGAGCATCATCACCCGTATCATTTTAGTGACGACTGCCGTATTCCCAACCTCGGTACTAACAGCATTACCAGCGACCACCACTTGCGCGACTTCATGAATGGTTGAACCCGTATAAATGCCGTATTGCTGGGCGTTTAGCCACGGTTGCAGCCAGCCAAGCTGATATAAAAACGGATAGAGCAGCATGGCAATCGTACCAAAGACCACCACGGTGGCGACAGCAATAGTGACTTTATGGGCTTCAGCTTTGACGACCGGCTCTGCGGCAATCACCGCTGCTGCGCCGCAGATACTGGCGCCAGCACCAATTAATAACGTCGTCTGCTTATCGACTTTGAGCCATCTGGTGCCAAGCCAATAGGTGAGTAAAAACGTTGAGGTTAATACCAGCGCATCCGTCATTACCGCTGGCATACCGACACTAGCAACTTGGGTTAAAGTCAGCTTAAAGCCATAAAAAATAATAGCAAGGCGTAATATTTGACCTTTGGCAAAGTTAACGCCATCGCTAAGTTGTTCAGAAAAATTTGGATATAGCGTATTACCCAATATCATCCCAAGCAAGATTGCTAGGGTTAACGATGACAGCCCAATAATACGCCCGTCCGACCACGTATCTAAGCTCATATTCAGCCACAAGCAAAACAAGCTACCAATCAGCACGACAATCAGCCCCAAAATAGGGCGGTTATGCGGAAAGTAGTTATGCATGTTTTGTGCTAAAGCGTTCATGTCGTACGCACCTATTATTTATCATCTATAATCGAAATAAGCATAAGCTTATGAATAGACAGTATAAGTCATGTCGATTTATAATAAAAACAGATTAATAAGATATAAACTATCGATTTTTTAGGTTAAGAAACGATTCTTAGAGTTTAGGCTTTTGGAAATTTATAGGCAGCATAGGATGTCAGAGCCATTATGAAAAAACCCATACAGATGCTGCCGAAGATTACCCTTAAGCAGCTATCGGTGTTTGTCAGTATTTATCAAACTGGCAGCACCAGCCGAGCCAGTGAAGAGTTGCATTTGTCGCAGTCGGCGGTCAGCAGCGCGCTCACTGAGCTGGAGTCAAGGTTGCAGATGCCGCTATTTGAGCGCGTCGGGCGCAGGCTCAATCAGCATCCAAACGCCCATCCTATTTATATACAGGCGCAAGCCATCTTGGGGCAGGCTTTAACGCTAGAGCATTATCATAAGCACCAAGCGGGGCAGATTCATATTGGTGCCAGTACCACTATCGGCAATTATGTGCTGCCGCCGCTGCTTGCCAAGCTATATGCAGCGCTACCGGATGCTCATATCGATATGTATATTGCCAATACCCAAGAGGTAGTCGGCGAGGTTGAGCAATTAAACATTGATATTGCTTTGGTCGAAGGCATGCCGCGCCCGACAGATATGAAGGTGATTGAGCAGCGCGCTTGGCGGACCGATACCTTGATGGTCTTTGCTAAGCGTCATAGTAAGTGGCTGACAGACATGAAGTATAACGAGAAAGGAAAATGTTATGAGCTGAGTGCAGAACAATTGGCAATACTCCCGCTGTTGGTACGAGAGGCGGGTTCGGGTACGCGGCAAATTATCGATGAGCAATTATTGCAATATCTGCCGCATGCCGAGATTGTGATGGCGATTCAGCAATCAGAAGCCATTAAACATATGGTCAGCGCCGATATTGGGCTTGGTTGTTTATCGCAGCATGTCATTGAGGCGGAGCTGGCAGCAGGAAAATTGGTGCAGGTAAAAGTAGCGGGTATAGACTTATCACGTACGTGGTGGCTAGTTTGGCACAAAGCCCGCCATCAAAGCCCTATTTGGCAAAGCTTTATTGATATTTTGATAGAAGATTGATTTTAATGGTAAATGTAGAGATTCTAGTGAGAATATTTACTGTTTTAATGAATAATAAAAAAGCGCAATGTCATACAATGCGCTTTTGTTAATGAGCTATTTTAATAGTTTCAAATAACTTAGGAATTACGTTAAGTGTATTCTTAAACTTATTTATTAACCGGTTTGTCCAGTCTCACCACTAAGCTGTCGCAAGGGACATTGGGCAAGATGTTATCTGCCGTCGCGCCACTGAGCCAAGCGGCGATACCATGACGTTCGTGACGACCGATGACCAATAGATCAACATCATGCTTATGGCAATAGTTGACGATACCTTCACTGTTAGAGATGGCGGTGGTCACTTCAGAGTTTACCGCATGTAAATCGTTACGGTCCAAAAACTGTGCCAATTTGGCGCGCGCTTCTTGGCAGCGTTCATCGTCAATTTCATCATATAAGCTTGAGGCAGGCACCAGCTCATAGCCGAAGCCAACCATAGTATCTTTAACGATATGAAGCACCGATAGCTTGGCGTTAGGACGATTCTCAACGATGCGTTTGGCCTTTTGGGCGACCACATCAGCATCGGACATTAGGTCGGTGACCAATAAAATATGTTCGTAACTCATAGCGTCTTCCTCGTGTCAGATAGTATTTACTATAGCACTCCTACCGAGCGCTGTTAAGTGCTGCTAAGCTATCTTTGTCTATATCTTATAAGGATATTTGTTACGCTTAACAGTAGCTTTTTTAGCGCCTTGCTTGCTTATCTCGTTATTTTGGTACGGGCTGATCAAGTTTTACCACGAGACTGTCGCAAGGTACGTTTGGCAAGATACTGTCGGTAGTTGCCTTGACTAACCAAGCGGCGATACCGCGGCGCTCATGGCGACCGATAATCAGTAAATCGACTTCTTTTTCGCGGCAATAATTGACGATGCCTTTACTGTTAGAGATAGCAGCAGTGACCTCAGAATTGACCGCGTTTAGCTCATTGCGTTCTAAGAATTGCGTCAATTTAGTGCGTGCTTCTTGCCAGTGTTCGCCATCGAAATCGCCTGATAAACTAGACGCAGGCACCAGCTCAAAGCCGAAGCGCACCATATCATCTTCAACAATATGTAAGACAGATAACCTAGCCTCAGGCGAGCCTGCAAGGATACGTTTGGCTTTTAGGGCAACCTCGTCAGCATCGGACAATAAGTCGGTGACCAGTAAAATATGTTGGTAGCTCATCAGGGGCTCCTAAAATAGTAGTTAACTTTATAGTAGCAGTGCTGGCTACCTTTGTTAAGGGTTAAAACCATTATTTGATTATGGATATTGCCTTAATACTACTTTTAAAATATTCATTGATAAATCTTACCCAGTGAGCCGTTATTACCATATGGCTAGCTTGACTTATCCATAGGTAAGCCCCATCTATTAGCGCTATAGACACCATTTTATGAGCCCTGAAAATCAGGGCACGATATACATTATCATTGATAAGGATAACTATGACTGACACGCCATTTACTGCGGATTTAACGCTACATCCAGCGTTTGAGCTGATTGAGCATCGCCACATTGAGGCGCTATCGATGGATGTGCTGATCAGTCAGCATGTTAAGACTGGGGCGATGCATTACCATTTGGCGCATCCGAGTGATGAAAATGCCTTTTTGGTCGGCTTTCGCACTCAGCCAATGGATTCAAAAGGCGAAGCGCATATTCTAGAGCACGTGGCTTTGTGTGGCTCTGAGAAATTCCCTGTACGTGACCCGTTTTTCTCAATGATTAAACGTTCATTAAATACTTTTATGAATGCGATGACTGCTGCTGATTGGACGGCGTATCCGTATGCGACGCAAAATAAAAACGACTACTTTAATTTGCTAGCCGTTTATCTGGATGCGTCCTTTTTTCCGAATATTCATCCGCTGGATTTTGCCCAAGAAGGTATTCGCGTCGAGTTAGACGAAAATGACAAGCCGCAATTTAAGGGTATCGTTTTTAATGAAATGAAAGGCGCAATGAGCGGCGAGATTGACCAGTTATATCATACGGTCGCCCATCATTTGTTCCCAACGACAACCTATCATTATAATTCGGGCGGCGATCCTGCTGATATTCCTGACTTGACCCATCATGAGCTGGTTGAATTTCATCAAAGCCATTATCACCCATCAAACAGCGTGATTATGAGCTTTGGTAATATTCCGGTCGCTGAGACGCAGGCGAAAATCCATGAAGATGCCTTGATTCAATTTGAAGCAGGCAAAAAACACGTCTCGCGTCCAGAACAGCGTCTGTCTGCACCGATTAGCGCGGTTGATACTTATACTGCTGATGAAGCCGGTCCTGACCAAACGCATCACGTGGTGGCGTGGTTATTACCATCAATTACTGATCCAAAGCAGCGTTTGGCGTTACGTCTATTAGAAGGGGTATTGGTTGAGCATGCTGGTTCGCCATTGCGTGCGTATTTGGACAGCCATCCACTTGGTAAAGCGCCAAGTCCGCTATTGGGACTCGACGACAGTCATTATGAAATGGTCTTTTATACCGGTCTGCGCGGTTCAAACCCTGAGCATGCCGAAGCGGTAGAGCAGGGCATTATTGATTTGCTTAAAGAGGTCGCGAGCAAGCCGATTGATGATGAAACCATTGAAACCATTTTGCATCAAATTGAGATTGATCAGCGCCATATCGGTGGTGATAGCATGCCGTATGGTTTGAATCTCATGCTAGAAGGCTTTAGTACGGCGATTCATGATGGCAACCCTATCGACGTCTGGGAAGTTGACGAGCATTTGCAGTGGCTACGTGAACAAGTAAAAGATGCGCAGTGGTTACCGAATTTAATCAAGACTCATTTACTCGATAATCAGCATCGTGTCCGTGTCACTATGACGCCTGACAGCGAAAAAACTGCCCGCCTTGCAGCAGCTGAGCAAACCCGTCTTGATACCATTGCGATGGATTTGACCGCTGATGATAAAGCTATCTTAAAGCAACAAGCATTAGATTTGGCAGTGCGCCAAGCAGCACCTGATGATTTAAGCCTATTGCCAAAAGTTGGCTTAGAAGATGTCCCGACCGATATCAGCTTTAAACAAGGCACGCAAAAACAAGTGAATTTAAGCGGGCAAGACAGCACCTTATTTGAATATGAAGCGGGCACTAATGGCTTGTATTATTATCAAGTGATTGTGCCGTTGACCGATGCGATTGGTAATCAGGACACCAGCGAGCTACCCGTTAATGAGGTAATCAATCATCCATTGTTGCCTATTTACTTAAGCTTACTATCTGAGCTTGGTACTGATTCGTTAAGCGCTCATGAGATGCAAGCCAAGCAAGCGGCGCATTCATCAGGGGTGACGGCGCGTATCAGTCAGCGTACCAATATCGATGACAGCCAAGCGATTAGTAGTTACTTTGTCGTAGCAACGCGTGCGCTAAATCGTAAACCTGAAGCGATTGATTTGCTAAAAGAAGTCATGGAGCATAGTGTCTTTAGTGAGCATGACCGTATCAAAGAAATCTTGCAGCAGCGTCAAGCAGGTTGGCAATCAAACCTTGCCGGTTCTGGACATTCGTATGCGATGCAAACTGCCAGTCGCGGCATGAGCCGCCAAGCGCAGTTAGAATATGTGCGCAGCGGTCTGCCAGCACTAAACGCGCTAAAAGACTTCTTAACTCATGCCAGTACTGATGATGCGCAGTGGGATAAATTGGCAACCAGTCTGATGGATTTACATCAACGTTTAATCAGTTTACCTAAGCATGCGGTTATCATTTGTGAAGCCGAGCAAACCGAACGCTTGAGCAATTTGATTGTTGATAGCTGGAAAGACAGCCAAGCGCCAAAGATTGCTGAAAAAATCACAAACTCTGATGCGGGTATTGAAGACGAAATCCCAAGCGAGTTTGCCGAGTTGCAACTTGATGCGGCGTTAAATGGCGAGACAGACGCGGTCAAAGCACTAGAAAGTGGTGTGGCGCTCGATGTTGAAGATTTGGCGTGGCTAGTTCCGACCAACGTCTATCATAATGCTAGCGCATATACCGTGCCAGCAGCCGACCATCCTGATACCGCTGCCTTGATGGTATTAGCGCCTTACTTACGTAATGGTTACTTGCATAGTGCCATCCGTGAGCGCGGCGGTGCTTATGGTGGCGGTGCAGGTTACGATGCCAATGCTTGCGCCTTTAAGTTCTTTAGCTACCGCGATCCGCAGTGTGCTGAGACCTTTGCGCATTTCGATGCCAGTATCGAATGGTTATTAAATGAGCCACAAACCGATGAGCAGTTAGAAGAAGCCATCTTAGGTATTATCTCAGGTATGGATAAACCAGGCTCTCCAGCAGGTGAAGCGGTCAAAGCCTGCTTTGCTAATCTGCATCATCGCGGTGTCGATTGGCAACGTAAAATGCGTGCGGCAATATTGGCTGTGACGGTTGCTGACTTGCAGCGTGTTGCTAAGCAATACCTGCAAGGGCAACAGCATGTACGTGCGGTACTTGCGCCTTATGATAAAGAAGCAGCGGTACAAGAGCTTGCCTTTAAAGTGTGTAAAATTAAAAGCTAGTTCACTTAAAGTCTATTGACTTAATTGCTATAAAAAACCGCCGCTTTCACTAAAAATGAAAGCGGCGGTTTTATTTTGGGTTAGTTTTTTAAAGCGCTATTTCTTAAATGCTTACTTTTTAATTAAATAATTTGCCAGCGCTTTATAAGCGGGTAGTGAGGTTGGGTCAATCTTGCTATTGCTGGCATCTGGGTATGACGCAAAGCGGACGATAACCATATCGGCTGCGGGATCGACATAAATGGTTTGACCGTGGACGCCGCGTGCCGCATAGATAGGCGTGGGATTGTTAAATAACCACCACATGCTTTTGTAGCTGCCGTTGGTTAGCTGTTTATAGCCTGCTTTTGCAAAAGCGTTTTTATCACCGCCGGCTTCGATATTATCAACGACTGCAGCTGGGAATAAACGTTCGCCATTAATCTCGCCTTTATTGAGCATCAAGCTACCAATGCGTGCCATGTCATGCAGGCTTGCGCTGATACCGCCGCCAGCGAATGGTGTACCTTTAGCATCGACAGTCATATAAGCACTTTGTTCAGCACCGATTTTTTGCCAGATGCGTTCTGAGAGTAGCTCATTGACCGCTTTGCCAGTGGTACGCGAGATAATCCAGCCAAGCGCATCACTATTGATGGTGCGATAGTTAAATTCTGCCCCATGTTGACCCTTTTTCTTAACCGTTTGCAGATACTCAAAATAACCATTAGGTCCGCTATAGCCTTTTGGTTTCGGTAGTGGGCTTGCTGCTTCTGAATACTGCCAGATATCGGCATTAGGGTCAGCATAGTCTTCGCTATAATCGAGGGCGGTGGTCATATCCATCACTTGGCGGACGGTTGCATCCCCAAAGCCACTGTTTTTGAGCTCTGGAATGATAGATGCGACTAATGCCTTATCATCAAGCTTACCTTCGGTGACAAGGATTTCTGCTAGCAGCCCAGTCATGGATTTGGTCATCGACATCGCCGCATGATTGCCCAGCTCATTGAGGCAGCCGTTTTGGCGCTCGTATACCACCTTGCCATGATGCATGACCATAATGCCGTCAGTATAATTGGCATCCAGTGATTGCTTCCAAGTCATCGGGCGCTTACTGTTAGTAGGCATAAAGGTGATGGCATCGATGTTTTTATCTAACGCATAGCTGAGCTTGGAAGGCGCACCGATACCGCGACTGACGTCAGTGGTGGGCATCAATTCACGGATATGACAGACCGTCCAACGCAGCTTGGGAAAACTAAAAAAATTAGAGGAGGGTTGAGTAATCAGTTTATCAGCAGGCGGCGGAAAACCTTGCATCCAGCCAAGCGTTTGTGGGTCGGATTGTTTGGCGGTTAACCGTGTGTCATCCGCATGGCTGGTGATACTTATAGTGGTTAGGGTCATGGCGATGGTCAGTGGTAGTAGCGGTAAAGAGCGTTGCAATAAAGTCAGCATAATATTCTCGCAAGTCGGCTTAAACGATTAACTTCAGACAATAAAAAACCATTGATAAGTGGCTATATTCAAAACTTAGCATAAGACTTATCAATGGTTTTTACCAACCACTTTTGTAAAGCAGTCGATTTTTTATAAGGTTATTTTTTATAACTCTATTCTTTATATGTTTAGGGCTAGTAGCGCTTGATCGCTTGGTCTTTACCGATGATATCTTGATGAATAGGGAAGTTTTCATGGTTATCGTATTGCTTGCGGTCAGCAAAGTAGCTTTTTAGGGTGCGACGTACCGCTTCAAAGGCAAGTTTGTCCCATGGAATGTCTTCTTCGGTAAATAACGCACAATCAAGACTTTCAGAGCCGATGCCATAAGCGCCGTCTTTTAGCTCAGTGATATAGATACTATAAATTTGCCCGATATCAGGAATATCATATAAGCAATATAAATGCGGATTGATGACGACCGCTTCTGCTTCTTCAAAGCTTTCACGAGCGGCCCCTTCTGCCATGGTTTCGCCATTTTCCATAAAGCCAGCTGGCAGTGTCCATAAGCCATACTGTGGCTCGATCGCGCGGCGACATAGCAGTACCCGATGCTTATGCACAACGAGTGAGCCACAAATCACTTTTGGATTTTCATAGTGAATATAGTGGCAATTGGGGCATACCAAGCGTGGGATATTATCCGTGGCTGGTATTTTGCGTTCCGCTTCATGACCGCATTGTAAACAATAGCGCATATTAACTGCCTTATTTAATGATAAATCTACATGATAAATAGAAATGAGAAAAAGGATTGTCGTTCTTTGAAGAATTATGATTCTTATTTTATAAAATAGTATGACTTTAGCTTATCAGATGTTATGTGATCATAGCTGTTAATCCTAAGATAACACAAATTCTCATCACACTGGCAGTGATAATAACAAGCACACAGGTTTGCGCAACTGCTTACGGCTACGGTTGCTATTAATGAATGTATCAGCAGGCAGAGCAGGACAGTCACATAAAGTATATGCAGTCACGATAAGATTGCGCTAGGCTAGACTCACGCTAACTATTGAATGATAGCTTTACCTATAACGAGAGTAATGGCTTCCGCGACTGGTGTTGTTCTAAGTAAGGGCAACCAGCAAAGCGAGCGCATCTATCAGAGTAGGGGGTATTAAAAAATGCCACTTTACGTCGCCAAGCATGACGATGAATGAATAGAGGCCAGCATGTAGATGCGATATGCGTAGCAATAACACTGGCGCAAGCTTTGTACACATTGCGAGAGATAAGCTCCACAATCCGATGCTTAATTCTAATAAAAATATAGGGCAATAATCATGTTACTTCCCCCGCAGTCGCTACGTTTTGATGAGTTTTCAGTCGCTGTGCCGGACTTTATTCGTTATCCCACTATTAGAACGTTGGCGGAACGGGTGCAGCATGAGACCTTAAATGACGTCACCAGTCCTGCGCTGTATGATGCTAGCACTTCTCGTAGCACTCGCATTCTAGATAGCTTGTATCAAACACCCATTGCCGATGCCTCGGTATTGGTTGCCATTACTCATGAACGCCATCCAAAACTGCTACTGACACGCCGCGCTGCGCACATGAACAGCCATGCTGGCGAGGTCTCTTGCGTTGGTGGTAAACATGACGCAGGCGACGGTAATAATGTCGTCACCGCTTTGCGTGAAGCCTGCGAAGAGACGGCACTACCACCTAATAAAGTCCAGCTAATTGGTCAATTGCCCATTCAAACCTCTAAAAGTGGTATGAGTGTGCGTCCTATTGTGGCGCTGATTGCGCCCGATTTATTATTAGTCCCTGAGCTTGGCGAAATCTCGCGCATTTTTTGGGCAGATTTTGAAACCTTGCTGACTCAGCCTACTGTCGAGTATGCGGTAGAATATGCAATGCAAGATAAGATCGCGACCATTCTCACGCCTAGCTGGCAAGTGGATGGTGAAACGGTTTGGGGTCTGACAGGACGAGTCATTGCCAGCTTGTTAGAAACAGGCTTTGATCGCCAGCTTGAGTGGTATTATCGTATCCAAAATACGCGAAATTAATCCGTAAGGTGGCTGACGTCTAATCATTATTCGTTTCTTTTATCTACTATGCTTTATTTATAATTGCTTACTTATAATATTCGTCATTTTTCTTTAGCCACCAGTTCATATTATCTTGGCGTTTGGCGCGGAAGGCTTCTAGTTTTTCGGCTATCGTTTGATTGTGTTGGCGTGCCGTATCGAGCGCAAAGAGAATCGGCACCGATGATAAGACACCAAAGCGGATTTTTGATTTTGGCAAATCCAGCCCATCGCCAATATCATCGCCGACCAAGGTACGGGTCACGCTAGCATTAACCATCTCAACGAAACGCCCCCGCCGATTGTCTTCGCCCATCAGCTGACGTGGCAAATCATGCAGAGCCTTGGCTAATGGTTGCCCCATTTTAAAATCAAGTTGCTGAATTGATAAATAAGTATAGAGCCATTCCCAACAGGCGGTTTCATCTTTTGGCAGGCGATCTAAGTCAACCCCCATCCAATAACTGGCAAGATTCCATAGATGCAGAATTCCTGCCCTCTCCCTGCCGCTTCTTCAGTGCTGATGCGTGCGCCAAGCAGCCGTAACCCGCGCATAATCAACAATGAAAACTGCAAATGAGTAGCAATCATATCGGTTTGATTGATAGGAAGACCCCAATAATTAGTATTCCAGCTGCCATCTGGGTTGTGATGTTGGTCGGCATTTGGTATGACGCCTTTAGCAGCATTGCCTTTACCTTTGAGCAAGTTTTGCCGTACTAGGGTATGAATTTGCCGCACCTTGATTGATTGCCGCCAACCTTCTGAGCCAATCGCCAATACTTGCTCGATAGACTGACGTTGATTATGGGCGTTTGTATTCGACTTATGTAATGGGGGGTGTTCAGAGACGGCTAAGATATAGGCATACGTACGCATCAGGCGGGGCAAGGCATCGTGCATCAATGCGCCTGTCTGAATGAGCGGCAGGGAGAGGGCAGGAATGCTGTAGCCTGCCATCAAGGCGACATTACGTAATAGCCAAATCAGCATCAGCGGATAGCGTCGATAGGCAATCGCACCGATTTGGGCAAGCTTGGGATCGAACCAATCGGGATGGTGGCTAAATTGTTCAGCCAAGGCGTTAAATGCAGAGTTGTTTACGAGGTCAGCGTCGAAGTTATTGCTGTTGTCGCTGATAATAAATTGCTGTAGGGGCTTTGCAAAACGAATGCCGTCAGCGGCCAATGTATCTGCCAGTGAATCGCCAATATCGTAGCCTGCGACTATTTTATTTAATAAATCTTGCGAGATAACAAAACCTTTTGGTAGCAAATAACGTCTAATTCGCTTTAAGACTTGCAAGTCACTATGGTCATCAATCGCGGTCGTCCGTCCGTGACGCTGATAAGGTTTTATTGAGGATTGTTGGTGATTCAAAGTATCAGCCGTCTGTGTATCAGTTATGTTGATTGAATCCATATTTATTAAATGCCTTTTTACCAAATGCTTTCTTACCAAATATTTTCCTATTAGATCATTTCACAAGGCCAATAGTATTAATAGCTATTTGACTGGTTTAGAGCTTCTAATTGTCTTTGCGTGGTGTTTATACGGCGTTTGGCTTTACGCAGCTCGTCGGCTAATGACAGTAGGCGCGCGCGTGCTTCTTTTTCATTAGCAAAGTTTAGCATCGCCCCACTTTCTAGCTTATCAAATTCTTCTTGGTAGGTTTCTATGAGGCGCTTGTCTTTGTCTAACTGACTGTCTAAGGCGTAATAGTCTAAGCCTTTTTGATTGGCAGTTTGCAGTGTGTTCGCCAAGGTTAAGGGGCAGACATTATTGAGCTGACGTCCGCGCCGACCGACATTGTAAGCATTACTGGTCGTGCAGTATTGCTTAAGCCCCAGCTGGCGACCGCGCTCCCATGCCAGATAGTTGGGGGCAACACTGGCCTTGGCACAGGCTTTGGCATGTGATGCAAGGCGATCTGATGGGTAACCTGCCACGCCATCGTTGTAGCCAATAGCCTGCCAGTTACCAACAAGGCACTCCTGCTTAGAGAGCGTGGCACAGCTTGATAGTAAAACAATGCTACCAAGGAGCGCCAAGCTTAATGAAGGCCGCAGTACAAACTGTCGCATGATTATCTCTTCTATGGCTACTGATGCAAGTGCTGATATAGTTAATGCAAAATACTTTTAATGAACCATGCTCGGCTGCCAAAGTACGTGAACTATAAAATAATAAGCCACCGATAAGCTAAATCGCCTCTAAGTGGCTTATCTTCTTATTAATGAGGGCGAGTCAGATCGACTGAGGTGCCGCTTACATTGTCTTTCAAGCTGACTTTGAGCATGAGATAACCTGCGATACCAGAGACGATTGAGCCCATAATAATACCTAAGCGCTCATCAAATAAGGCTGTTTCACCAGCAAATGCCAGACCGCCGATGAACAGACTCATGGTAAAACCAACACCACAGAGTAAGGCTGCACCGTAAATCTGCTTATAATTCATGCCCCTTGGCATGGTTGAGATACCAAGCTTAAAGATTAACCAGCACATAACCATTACACCAATTTGCTTACCGATGAATAGACCGGCCGCAATACCAAGCGGTACTGAATGGAACAGCTCAGCGAAGCCTGCACCTTTGAGGGATATGCCTGAGTTGGCAAATGCGAATAATGGCAAGATACCGAAGGCAACGGTGTTATGTAAATCGTGCTCTAGCTCTTCTAGTGGTGAGTGCTCAGGATCAGTACGGTCAAACATAGGAATAAATAGTGCTAAGACCACGCCAGCCAAGGTGGCATGGATGCCGGATTTGAGTACCGCAATCCACATGATCACACCGATCAGCAGATAAGGCGTGATGCTGGTGACGTTGCGACGATTAAGAAGGTATAAGAAGGGTAGACATAGACCTGCCACTGCCAATGACTCTAATGACAAATCACTGGTATAAAATAAAGCGATGATTAAAATGGCGCCAATATCATCGAAGATAGCAATCGATACTAAAAATACTTTTAAAGAGTTGGGAACGCGGTTGCCTAATAAGCTCAAAATACCTAGGGCAAAAGCAATATCGGTCGCGGCTGGAATCGCCCATCCTTTCCAAAACTCAGGCTCGTTATAGTTAAAGAGCAGATAGACAATCGCTGGCATAATCATGCCACCGAGCGCCGCACCAGCTGGCAGGATGATTTGCTTAACGTTAGACAGCTCACCGATCAACACTTCACGTTTGAGCTCAAGTCCCACTAAGAAAAAGAAAATCGCCATCAAACCGTCATTGATCCAGTGATGAGCGTCTTTAGCGATAGCGAACTCACCGATTTGAATGGCAACGGGTGCGTGAATAAAGCCCTCATACCACACATTAAGAGGGGAGTTGGCAATAATCATTGCAGCAATGGCAGCCAATGCTAGGACGATACCGCCCGCTGCCTCAAATTCAAAAAATGCTTTAATCCTGCGTATTGCCATATCATCCTCATTTGCTAAACACGAATTACAAATTAATCCAATAACCTCAAATATCTATGACACGACTCATAAAGACATGATAGACAGCAACAGTTTCTCATACTCTTATTGATATAGACAACAAAATACGTCAACCAAAAGTTATAAGTGCCGCCTGTCACATTAATAATAGCGATATTATAAAGTCGATAGAGCAGACAAAAGCCTTATAAGTCGTTACATACTTTTAATCAATCGCTGCTTATTTTAGATACTTATTAAGCCGTTAGACAAATCTAGCAGACTTTTTTACGTTTTTGGCTTTTTTTAGCGTTTTATCTTTATAATGATTGGCATTTTGTGATGTTCTGTCACAGCTTTAATACATATCAGCAGTACTATCAGCTAATGAATAGCAAAGTTGATAGCAACATTGCTACTAATATTTTATTTCCTGTTCTTAAAGCCAGTTTTTAGGACTTCCTCATTTTCCATCATAAAATTTACAGGTCAGCGTCATGGACTTATCGCTTTCGTTAGAGGTTATATTAATGCTTACCGCTGTGGCAGCGTTGGCAGGCTTTATTGATGCTATCGCTGGTGGTGGCGGTTTATTGACCATCCCCGCCATGTTACTCGCCAATATCCCACCAGTGCTAACGCTCGGTACCAATAAGCTACAAGCTGCTTCAGGTGCGCTAGCAGCCTCTATTACGATGATTAGAAAAGGAGTGGTCAAACCGCAACGTATCAAAGTAGCTATTGTTGGCGCTTTTATCGGTTCTGTTCTCGGCACTATTGCTGTACAGATGTCGCCGCCGGATCTGCTTGAGACACTGATTCCGTTTTTGATTGCGGCTATCGGGATTTATACCCTGTTTGCGCCTCGACTTGGCGAAGTAGAAGCTGCGCCGCGTATCTCAGAAGGCAAATGGCAAAAAGTGGTTGCACCGCTAATTGGTTTTTATGATGGTTATATTGGACCAGGCACAGGGATGTTTTTCGCGCTCGGCAACGTGGCGTTGCGCGGTCGGCAAATTATCGAAGCAACAGGCGCAGCAAAGGTATTGAATTTATCGACCAATATTGGCTCGTTAATATTCTTTATTTTGGGCGGTAATGTGTTGTGGAAAGTAGGGCTTGCCATGATGGTGGGACAAACGATAGGCGCGTATTTTGGCTCTCATATGGTGGTCAAGGGCGGTAGTAAGCTGATTCGTCCGATGATTGTAGTGGTATGCTTGGCGATGGTAACCAAATACGTTTTTGGTTGATTGCTTTTCATTAAGTGAATGTATTTAGTAAAGCAAAAAAACCTCAGCCAATATGACTGAGGTTTTTTATGTATCGTGAATAAATTATCAAAATCTATTCAATGCCTAGCGGCGACGATCGATATCATCGTACTCACTGCCCATGATCCCATCACTAAAGACTTCAGAGAATTCACGCTCATTGTCTTCATCAATGTGACCATCAAACACGTCTTTTGCGCCAGCGTTAGGATCGTTATAAATAGCCAAATCCATTTTGCCTTCTGATTTTGCCACAATAGCCGTCACAGCAGCATCGCCACCGACGTTCACTGCGGTACGTAACATATCAAGGATACGATCCACACCTAAGATAAGACCGATGCCTTCGATAGGTAGACCGACTTGGGCAAATACCATTGATAGCATAATCAGACCAACACCCGGTACACCAGCGGTACCGACGGAAGCCAAAACGGACATTAGAATGACAGTCAGATACTCAGTCACGCCCAAGTCAATGCCATAAATATTGGCAATGAAAATGGTCGCCGTACCTTGCATGATGGCGGTACCATCCATGTTGATGGTCGCACCAAACGGAACAGTAAATGAAGCAACTGAGTTATTGACACCCATGCGCTTGGTGACCGTACGCAAGGTAATAGGAATCGTCGCGTTCGAGCTTGACGTACTAAAAGCAAAAATCTGAACTTCACGCATTTTTGCCAAAAAGGTTTTGATGGATAAGCCCGAAGAGACTTTGAGTACAATCATCATGGTGACAAAGAAATGGAATGCCAATGAGCCGACCAATACCGCCACATAGCCGAGCAGTGACCAAATCAAGTCTAAACCCAGCTCTGCCATTGCTTTGGTCAATAGCGCAAATACACCATAAGGTGCAAGATTCATAATGATGGTCACCATTTTTAAGATGACTTCATTGATTAATTCTAAGCTCTGCACTAAGCCTTTGGCAGGTTTACCCACCATCAAGATACTAACACCGATCAAAATAGCAAAGAAAATAATCGATAACATATCACCATTTGCCATCGCGCTGATGGGGTTTGATGGGATAATATTAGAGAACACATCTAGCAGTGGTGGTGCTGAAGCTGCTTCAAATGCCGCTTCGGTTTCGATATTCATGCCTTTACCGATACCAAATAGCACGCCAAGCCCAATCGCTGTTGCGATAGCCAGAGCTGTTGTCATCATATAAATAAGAAATGTCTTGGTGCCGATGCGACCAAGCAAACGAATATCCCCAATACCGCAAACACCGCAAATCAGTGAGATCAGCACCAAAGGCACGACTAGCATTTTGAGCGAGTTGACAAATAGCTTGCCGACAATGGCGAGGAAGCCATTGGTAATGTACGTATGAATGAAACCGCCTTCAGCGTTCAGTCCTGAATAGTTTATAAACAATCCCAGTATGATACCGAGTACCATAGCGACAATAATCTTGCCGGTCAGTCCCATATTTTTCCACATAACTTATATCCTTTGTGTACGTGCCCCAGTAGCGAATAGATAGGCTGCTCACATCAATGTGATTGTTGCCATTATTATCACCGCTCTTGCTACGTCTATTAAATTCTTTCAACTTCCACTTAGTGTCACGTTTTCGGGGCACAATATAAAATAATTGTTAAGGATACTGCAACGTTTTTTTATGACTAAGGTAATATAAATCAATAGTTAAGTTGTCTACGCCGAATTTTTCGCGAGTAAAGTAGGTAAATAACAAGGCACATTGACCAATATTAGCGCATGTTGAACATTCAAAAATAGATACTGCTGATCGCTAAAACTGTTCCAGACAAAGCATAAAATGAGGATAATACTCATGCCTGAATTAGTTTTATAACATATTTTTTTATATGGAGCTGGGGGAATTTAGTATTATTTCCAATATTAAGAGAGGGAGACAGGGCTGTTTTTTGCCATTTCATTGTTAAAAGTAGACGCTTAGAATGACTAAGCTGACTATTTTTAATGTTGAGCTGCCTAAAAAACAGTCTCTGTCAGTGTCATGGTTGAATCATCAAACACGCCTCAATGGTTAAAAATGGCGATTCACAACTAAAAAAAGACTGCTCAAATGGGGCAGTCTTTTCTAAGTGAATGGTCAGAATGTATCGTGCAAGGCTCCTAGCAGCCTTAAAAGCTATTGTTTTTTAAATATTTTAAGCCTGATTCTTTTGTGCCTTGTTATTTCAAAGCCTATTGTTTCAAAGCTTGTCATTTTAAGAATTATCAAAGCTTTTTATTTTAAACTTTGTCACTTTCATCACGGCGTAGACCATCCTGCCATTTAGGATCAGTAGCGGCAGGTTTGTCTATATCATCCTTCACATTTTCTGCATCTTCAGATATTTCAGAAGGCTCTAGGTCGTCAGCATTATGTTGATTCAGACGATGGTTGTTACTCATGCGTTCACTTAAGTGTGACTCTGCATCACGGTGGCGATGATCTAGTGCTTCCACCTCAGGCTCAGACTCATCAAAGTCGGTCTGTGCACGTACCTCCTCAACGGTATCTTGCTCTTTGACCATTTCTACGTCACCGTCACTCTCATAACCATGATTGGGATTGGCATCGCCAGTTGGTTTGTCTGTACTGACGGGCGTAGCCAAATCATTAGAGTCGATATCATTTTCAGCTGTCATGTTTGTCGCAATGCCCTTTCTGGCTTGCGCGTCATTTTTCAGTTGTGCATAGTCCGTTAATTGCTGTACGGCATTATCGAGGCTGTGTGGATTGGTGCGCTCTTGGGCATGCAATAAATGTTTATCAAACACATCGGTCAATAATGAGTCAAAGCGTATGGCGTTGTACTGAATAAGCACTTCAGCTTCTTCTTCGGTAATATCGCCGTTTTGGCTGGCATATACCACATGATCTTCAAAAGTAAGCCCTTCAAAACTGTCTTTGTGTTCAGCCTTTTTAAACCTCTGCCATAATGGCTCGATGCTCAGTAGCGTTTGATAAGCGTGTTCCATACGTCCAGTGACATCATCGGCTTCAGTATTATAATAGACCATGGTTTTGAGATAATCACGGAACGGGTTGGCTTCAAAGTCATCCATAAAAGCATCGCCCAACTTGCGTTTGAGCTCATCGCTTGGCGGCGTAAAGATAGAGCCGCTAGGAAAAGTCACAAAACTGACCAAACTGGCCGCCATGCGATTAGGGAAGTTTGCAAAAAAGGCTTCAAAAGCTTCTTGAATGGTATATAAGCTATTTTGTAAGGCAACCTCAGCATGCAAGCGTTCGGAAGCTGATTTAGTACCATGCTCATAAAACTGCAAAATAGCAGTGCTAATGAATAAATGGCTATGAATATCAGCTAAGCGTCCAGACAGCATCTCTTTGCGTTTTAAGTCACCAGCGAGCAACCCTAACGCCATATCAGCCGTTAAGGCAAAACTTGCGCTCAGGCGGTTGATGTATTTGTAGTAGGGACGAGTAAAGCTGTCCGCGAAGCTTGGTGCATGATTACTGCCACCGACATAACCTGCGACAAATGCTTTTGCGCCGCGATTAAAGGTATAACCCAAATGTTTAAAAAACAGTGTGTCGAACTGTTTGAGTGCGCCTTCTTTATCTTCGCTTTGCAGCAATTGCAGCTCATCAAAGAGATAAGGATGGCAACGCATCGCGCCTTGACCAAATATCATGAGTGAACGCGTCAAGATATTTGCGCCTTCAACCGTGATAGATACTGGAATTGCCTGATAAGGTGTGGCCAAAAAGTTACGTGGACCCATCTGTACCGCGCGACCACCAACCACATCCATACCGTCATTGACCACACTGCGCATGGTTTCAGTCGCATAGTATTTTGCCATTGCCGTCATCACTGATGGTGTGCCGCCTTGGTTCAGACCGCAGGTGACGAGGTGACGAAATGCCTCTAGCATATAAGTGTTACTGGCCATGCGGCTGGTGGCGTCTTGGACGCCTTCAAACTTGCCAACAGAGATTTTAAACTGTTCGCGTACTTTGGCAAAAGCACCGACAGACAGATATGTCATTTCACTGGCTGAGGTTGATAAAGCTGGTAAAGAGATGCCGCGACCAACGCCCAAGCACTCCATCAGCATACGCCAACCGCGACCTGCATTTTCGACGCCGCCGATGATGTAATCTAGTGGAATAAAGACGTCTTTACCATCGACTGTACCATTCATAAATGGTGAGCCAATTGGATTATGGCGTGGTCCTATGATAACGCCTTCATGGCTGGCAGGCACAAGCGCACAAGTGATACCGTAATCGGTCTTATCAGGATTGCCAAGCAAACCTTCAGGATCGTGCATCTTGAATGCTAACCCCACGACCGTGGCGATAGGTGCGAGGGTAATCCAGCGCTTAGAAAAGTTCATACGCAAACCGAGCACTTGCTCGCCCTCGTGCGTACCATAACAAACCACCCCTGTATCTGGAATCGCACCAGCATCGGAGCCTGCTTCTGGGCCCGTCAAACCAAAGCAAGGTACCTCGTCACCTTTGGCAAGACCGGGTAGCCAACGCTGTTTTTGTTCGTCTGTACCGTAATGCATCAACAGCTCACCAGGGCCGAGCGAGTTTGGCACCATACAGGTAACCGCAGCGGTTGGCGAGCGTGAAGCGATTTTGCTCATGATACGGCTTTGTGCATAAGAGCTAAAATCTAAACCGCCAAACTCTTTTGGAATGATTAAGCCTAAAAATCCATTGGCTTTGATAAATTGCCACGCTTCAGGCGACAGCTCTTTGTCTTCATGCTGAATTTTCCATTCATCAAGCATGGCACATAGTACTTCTACTTCATTATCAATAAAGCTTTGCTCTTCTGCCGACAGCTCTGGATAGGGATATTGAGCAAAAGTATCCCAGTCAGGTGCACCCATGAATAGCTCTTTTTCCCACCAGCTGGTACCCGCATCGAGTGCTTCGCGCTCGGTATCGCTCATGCTCGGCATTGCCCCGCCCAAAGTCTTGTAAACAGGTCTGGTAATCAGTGACTGACGAATAGGGGCGACGAGCAAAACGATGCAAAGTAAAGCGATTGGTATGCCCAAAATGAGCGACCAAGGACTGATAAAGGCGGTGACAAGGACGGTAACTAGGGCAACGATACTGCCTGTGACTCGTGATAGGGACAATAAAAATATGGCCAAAACCATGGCTAATTGAATAATGATTGCCAAAATAAATAAGCCAATTGCCATGACTGTCTCCTTTTATAACGCTAAACCAAAAGCGCGAAAAATGTGTGTGTATTAAAGTATTTGAATAAATCTTGTTGTTATTTTTGCTGATGTTTAAGGGTCTGGTGACCAAATTAAACCAATGAGCCGTTATGGATTTTGTAGCATATTTTATGATTAATTTTAATTTGTTGAGCATTTTACAAAAGTGGCTTTGATAACTACCTAACCAGTGACAGACAAATAAAAGACAAATTTAGCCATCAATATGAAACAGTTGCCGATAACTATCAATAGCTAAAATGCTACGCTGTGTCGATTATATGTATCAAGATTTTCTCATATAGGCAAAAATAACAGTCGTAATCAGTTATCCAAAGGGCGCTAAGCAGCTTTCGGCATAAGATAATGTCTCATTGCGTCCAACAATGATATGGTCTACCAAGGATAAATCGATTAAATCGCAGGCTTTCTTTAGCTCGTAAGTTAATAAGTTGTCTGCCGTTGAAGGGGTCGCATCGGTATGTGGATGATTGTGTGCGACGATGAGTTGGCTGGCGGCGTGACTCAAAGCATGACGCAGAACGTGTTTAATGCAGACGGAGCAAGAGGAGATGCCGCCAGTAAACAGTATCTCAAAATTAATGAGATTTAACGCATTGTCTAAGCAAAGTACCGCAAAGACTTCGCGATGCTCCCCGCGCAGCTGAGTGCTGATATAGTCTTTGACCATTTGCGAGCGCCCAAGTGCGTGACCAGTTTTAAGCTGACTGTCCAAATAACGCGTGCCCATCTCAAGTGAGGCCAATATCTGCGCGTATTTAGCAGGACCAATACCATGACAAGCCAGTACAGTCTCTTGCGGCGCTGCCAATAATTCTGCCAAGCTACCAAATTGCTCGATCAAATGACGCGCCAATTCGATAGCTGACTGTGACTGCGTACCTGTGCGCAGAAATATCGCTAATATCTCGGCATCAGATAAATGCGCTGCCCCAAATTTTAGTAGTTTTTCACGTGGTCTATCATCTTCATGCCAGTCTTTAATCGCCATCGTCACTCCTTGAGAATGGATTGCTGCCAGATATATTGAGTAAATACGGAAATTCTTACCCAACTTATCTCATAATTGTTACTATAAGCGCAATTTTATCTTTCAACTTTTTATTGATGCCATGCTTATGTCCAATATTGTGCTTGCTATCACTGGCGGTATCGCCGCTTATAAATCTGCTATCTTTGCCCGCCTATTAATCAAGGCAGGCTTTGATGTGCGTGTCATTATGACCACAGGCGCACAAGCCTTCATTACGCCACTGACCCTGCAAGCTTTGACTGGCAATGAGGTGCATATCTCATTACTCGATGAGCAAGCAGAAGCGGGGATGGGGCATATCGAATTAGCGAAATGGGCGGACTTAATCATCATTGCGCCAGCCTCTGCCAATACGCTTGCGCGTCTCGCGATGGGCATGGCAGATGACTTACTAACCACAGTGTGTCTGGCAACGGCGGCACCAGTCATCATTGCGCCAGCCATGAATCAGCAGATGTGGGCGCACCCTGCGGTGAATTTAAATGTGCAAACGCTGCGTGATATGAATTATCAAATTATTGCGCCTGCTAGCGGTGAGCAAGCCTGCGGTGATGTGGGAGCAGGGCGTTTGCCTGAACCTGAGCAGCTATTGGCAGAGGTGTTATTATTTAACGCCATGCAAAACACGCCGCAATTATTGGCAGGTAAACGAGTGGTAATTACTGCAGGACCGACGGTAGAAGCTATCGATCCGGTGCGTTACTTGTCCAATCACTCTACTGGCAAGATGGGATTTGCATTAGCACGTGCGTGCGTGGCTGCTGGTGCAGACGTTATCTTGATTGCGGGCGGCAAAGTGGCACTGCCGACACCGCTGAATGTCACGCGCATTGATGTGTTGTCGGCTAAAGAGATGCTGATAGCAGCCCAGCAGTGCGTAGATGGTACGCACAGTGCGCTACAATATGTGCCTGAAGATGAGCACGACCATTCTCACGATCACGATCATAGCCATCAACATGAACATCATGGCGAGTGTGATTGCGGCGATGATCATAGCCACAGTCATAACCACAGCCATGAGATTGATGATGAGGAGCATGCTCATAGCGAGAATCAAAATGTAATGGCGGATATCTTTATCGCCACGGCTGCTGTCGCTGATTATCGTACTGAAGAAGCTGCCCCGCAAAAAATTAAAAAAACCCAAGATGCTATGACGCTGAGTTTGGTCAAAAACCCTGATATTCTAGCGACGATTTCGCTTGCGCATCCAGTGCTGTTTGTCGTTGGTTTTGCAGCAGAAACGCAAGATATCGAGCGCTATGCTCGTGGAAAACTGGTGTCTAAAGATTTAGATTTGATCGCGTGTAATGATGTTTCACGAGCAGACATTGGTTTTGCCAGCGATGACAATGCCATGCAGGTATTTTTCTCAGAGCGTTATGAGCACGATAGCGTCACACTTGAGAAGGCGAGCAAAGATAAGATTGCCGAGCAGTTGGCTGGCATCATTGGTGAGACAATATGGCAACGCCACAATGGTCACAATGCCTAGTTATGTCACTATTAATCCAGATATTAGGTCTTAATGTTTATGGCTAATATGATGGATAGTGATAGCACCCAGACGTTGTTATTGATGGTAATCTTTGCGCTGGCATCGTTGCTACACGGTATTAGTGGGCTAGGTGTGACGTTGGTGACGACCACTGCGCTTGCTAGTATCTATCCGTAACCACATGCTATTGTGTTGGTCATTTTTCCGTCATTATTGCTTAATGCCATGACTTGGCTCGCGGGTGGCGGGCGCACAATCTGGCAAAATTTCATCTATTACGGCAGGCGCTATTGGTTACTGGCATTGACCAGCTTACTCGGTAGTATTCTAGGCGCGAAGCTCTTACTATGGGTCGATAGCGCCTATATTTTATTACTATTGGCAGCGGTCATTGGTTTTTATGTCATAAGCAGCTTGCTTGGTAAGCAACTCCGTCTACCTGCTACCAAGCCTGTGTTAATCATCGTTGGCTTTAGTGCAGGGGTGATTGGTGGCTCGACCAATGCCATGTCGACCATATTGATGATGTATCTACTGTCTGCCAGCGATGATAAAAATACCATCGCTAAAGTCGGAAATATGTGCTATTTTCTGGGTAAAATTGCTCAAATAATTGTATTACGTGAGCCTATTATGGCGCTCAGCAGTGGTGAATGGCAGCTGATTACTTTGCTCAGTATTTTATCTATTGCCGCGCTTTTAGTTGGTATCCGCTTACGTCGTTATTTACCACAAGCACGCTTTCGTCAGCTTATTTTATTGATACTTACCGTGCTTGGTATTCGTGTCGGCTGGCAGGGAGTTATGGCATTTTTATAAGATAGCTCGCGAGGCAGCTGGCTTTTTAGATACTACTCTATGCGCGCGTTATTTTATTATTTCATTAAAAAATATCTGTTGCGCCAAACGAAAGGTATTACAGTGCGCTTCAACCACATCGTCGATATCTTCTGAATAGCCACCACCCATCACGATAGCGATAGGAATTTTAGCGGCTTTTGCTTGGCGTAATACATATTCATCACGCGCCTTACAACCCTCTATCGTCAGCCCTAACTTTCCTAATTTATCAGTTGCCAGCACATCGACAGCGGATTGATAAAATATCATATCTGGCGCAACGTCGTTAATCAAACGTGGTAATGTCGCTTCTAGTAACTGCAAATATTCCACATCGCCAGTATCATTGTCTAGCTCAATATCCAAATCTGATACTTGCTTTCGAAATGGATAGTTTTTTGCGCCATGCATGCTAAACACAAAAACGCGTGGCTCACCTGCCATAATACTGGCATTGCCATTGCCCTGATGGACGTCTAAATCGACCACTAAAATCTTTTGCGCTTGTCCGCGATTTAATAATAAATTACTCGCGATACAAACATCATTAAACACGCAAAACCCTTCGCCATGATCAGCAAACGCATGATGCGTGCCACCTGCGACATTCATCGCCGCGCCATATTGCTGCGCATATAATGCACATTCATAAGTGGCATGAGCAATATAACGCCCACGTTCTACCAGCTCTGGTGTCATTTCAAAGCCAATGGCTCGCGCTTCCTTTCGTGGTAGCGTTTGGGTTTTCAGCTGATACCAGTAGTCCGCAGTATGCGTGGTCAAAATTTCATCTTCGCTCAAACATGCAGGGGCAAAAAAGTTGTCGGTACTGATAGTGCCTTCAGCCAATAGCCGCTCAGGAATCATGGTGTATTTTTGCATGGGAAAGCGGTGTTTTTCAGGCACGGAATATCGAAAAATATCAGAGTAAGCAATTTTTAGCATAGTGTTAGAGGATGTCTTTTTTGAAAAGTATGTTAAGAATAAATAGGTTTAAGCGCTTTAACAATAAGGTGCTGATGAGACATTGTAAAAGCTACGGATAGCTATGGTAGTCAGTTCATTACTGCACAAATTGCGTTGGCAAAAAGAAGGTTCTAGAATCTGATTGTTGACGTAGCTCGGTCAGCAATGTCGGTAAGTCTTCCGCAGGGTTTTGATTATCGATCAAATCACTAAATATCTCATTCGCGACCGTGGTCATCGCGATGACACTTTGCAATAAATGCTCGATAACATCATTACCGATGCCTACCGCTTCGACATCGATAGCGTGTTTGTAGCGTATTTCGCCATCATTGACATCCATTTCTAGATTGCCGATTAGCAAGTCATAATTTATTTGAGTAATCAGTAGTATCGCCGTGCTTTGATGACTCTCTGGTATTAAAAATAGCAAAATTCCATAGACGGCCAGCAGCTTGTTGTTTTCTTGCACGCGAAACAAATAGCCGCAATCGAGATTTTTATTGCGCATTCTAAGCGATAAGTGATGCGATTGCTGACGGTCATTGTTTTTGTTGCCACTGCTTTTGGGTCGATAGTGAGTATAGTGCCATTGCTTATCATTAAAGTACTGTTTCAGAAAATCGATAATGGGCGTGTCGCTAGTTTCGTGTTGACTGGCACTCGAGTTAAAGGCGTCAGTTTCTGAGTGTTCGCTATTATTTTTGACATCAGATTCAGAATCGATTTTGGTATCATCATGAGCGTCACTATTATCCTCATCATCTGTATCACTACTATATATGTCATGAGGCTCTGTTTGTATCATATCAACTTCATCAGCCTGCGCTGCTGAACCAGTCAGTAACTGTTTGAGTTTTTGCCACAAGCTGAGTGTGTTACGTTGACTCATAAGTATGGTGCTGTCAAATAAATGAATGATATGGGAAACTGAGACAAATACATCAAGACAGTAAACGACTAGGTATTAAATGCTAAGCCTTTTTTGATATTCGGTTGCTCATAAAACGCTTGTAACATTTCACGAGTATGTGCCGTCAACCACTTGCTTTCAATGGCATCGTGCATCACAGGTAATAGCGCTGTACTCAATTGAGTCATGGCTTGCTCATCAATATGAAGACTCGAAACTACCGTCGCAATAGTATCTGACTGATGATTACCATACCAAGTATCGATGCTCGCTGCCACAAGGCTGTGTAAGTAAGGTGACTGGCGCAGGCGGTTATAGCTTTGCTGAATGCTGGCTTCGATATGATCGATACTGCTGTTGTCAGGTTCATCACGCAGATAAGTCTGTAGATGACTGACAGGCTGGTCTTTGATTCGTGCCCAACCAGTGATTAATAATCGCGCGACTTCTTCATTTGATAAATGCTCTTGCGCATTGGCTTCTGCGCGGCGTGCTAAGTCTTTAATATTACGATGCAAATACGCCTGCAGTTTTTCGTCAAGGTTTCTATTGGTCGCTTTTTCAAAAGAGCTGCGCCCAAATTTCATGAGTTTACCAGCAGCGCCTGCTTTATCCAGCGTGGTTTCCATAAAGTCATTAATGGCATGATAGAGCGTTTGGGTTAGCAAATCGGCAAAAGTCTCGTTGCCGACCAGGGTATGAATCAAGATATTGCGTTGCTGATCGTGGCTACCAACATAGTTGGCAAGGGTCTGAACTTGAGTGTCATCCACCAGCTCAGACAACGGCACGTTATCATTGACTGGATGATAAATAATCGTATGCAAGATATCGCGAATATCTTTACGTATCACATCAGTCATCGGTTGATTGAGTAGCCAGTCATTAATCAGCTGTTGCAAATTATCGGCGCTGACATATTTATTTAATGGCTGTGCAGCAAACCATTGCCATGCCTGCATAGACAGCGGTTCAGCTTGTGTGCGTAGCCATTGCTGCATAAAGGCAACTTGTGCCTCGATTAAGCCATCTATGGTTAGCGCTGGCATATCTAAATTTTGGTTATCTTTTGAAGTCTGCATAGGTTTTGAGGTCATAATAATCGACAATTTGTTATACTGTGTGGTTGGGGTAAGCATAAAGTATTATGCCATGAACGTCATCTGTGTTTGTGATGAATATTGATTGCCGCTTAATAAATAATGAGAGGTTTTGATGACAGCTCTGAATACCGCCTTACTTGCGCTTGATGAGCTGACCGTTCAGCGCGGCGAAATCCCTCTATGTGAAGGGGTTGTACTCAATCTGGCAGCTGGTAGCATTTGCCATTTAATTGGTGCCAATGGTACTGGTAAGACCACTTTACTGATGCAGCTGGCTGGGTTATTGCCAGTGTTAAGCGGTGAGGTTTATTATCAAGGAGCAGCGAATTTACCTATTCAGCCTTTGTACGTGTCGCACCAGTTGGGTATACATCCAAATCTAACGGTCGCACAAAACCTGACCTTTTTGCTGAATTTATATGGGATTAGCCCAAGCGTTACTGATATTGATGACGCCTTGGCTTGGGTCGGATTACAAGGATTTGAGACGATTAGCTCAAGCCATTTATCTGCAGGGCAAACCCGCCGTATTACCCTTGCAAGGTTATATTTATTGACCCCTGAGGTGACACCATTATGGCTACTTGATGAGCCTTTTACTGCCCTTGATGTCGATTTGGTAGCGCGAATGGAAGACAGATTGCACGATTTTGCCCATGAAGGCGGCGCTATATTAATGACCAGTCATCAGGCCGTTGGTGTTGCCAATCAAGTGCTCGATTTGTCCGATTATATGGTTTGAATACTAGTTTGCATACTCTCAGTATAAGTGTCCCAAGCATCCGTAGAAGAGCAAATAAATGATAGAAACAGACGGTCCAGTACAAACAGTGAATAAAAGCTCAAATGCTGACTTAGCTGCGGTGCGCGGTATCAGCTTTATACAGTTATGGCGGCGCGAGTGGCAAGTCAAACAGCAAGGCGCCGTGCAGTGGCTTTATCCGCTAGTGCTATTTTTGGTCATTATCACCTTATTTCCGCTAGCAGTGGGTAGCGAGCCTGCGCTATTGCAACGCCTTGGCGTGTCGGCGGTGTGGATTGCCGCTCTGTTGTCACTGGTCATGGGGGTCGATGGTTTGTTTAAGCCTGCCCTTGATAATGGCACGCTGGCGCAATTGGTCGTTGCCAAAGCGTCATTGCCCTTATGGGTGTTGATTCGTTTGGTTATCCATTGGATTTTTAGTAGTGGTATTGTGGCAGCGCTTAGTTTACTTGCCGTGCCTTTGTTTCAGCTTAGTTGGTTTGAGGCGTGGATATTGATGGCTTCTATTGTGACCGGCAGTCCGATGTTGTTGATGCTGTCAGCGGTCGCGAGTAGTTTGACGCTGTCATTAAAGAATGGGGCGGTGCTAGTGCCTTTGATTGCCTTACCGATGCAGTTGCCTGTATTGATTTTTGCCACAGGAGCGGTTGATTTATTTGCCACTGGTCTCAATGGTTTACCGATACTGGCTTTATTATTAGCAGGCAGTATTATCTCGGTTTTGGTGATGCCATGGGTGATTGCCATGACGTTAAAAATGGCGTGGCTGAATTAGAAACGACATAATTTATGTACAACTCTCTGTATTGAGAGTTTGTAATAAAAAAGGCTATAAAAAACCTTTGTATTAACAGCATGTTGAAAACTGGCAATTTTGCTATAATAGTCAGTTAACTAAGCAAACAATCACTTGTAGATTCTACCCAGTGTTTAACGCCAGCAGGTTAGCAGGTAGTCGCGCCCATGATGCGCTATATCGGTTACAACCAATACGCTGTGCCAATAGGTTTATTCCCATGCCCAACCTGAATAACGTCTCATCTCCTAGCCTGTGGCAGCGCATCTGGCAAGGCTTTTTGACCACTGTGGGTACCAAGCAGTTTTTTCGCATTTTTTCGCCTTGGGTCAAGTGGCTGGCGATATTAGCCAGTATTTGCCTGTTGATCGGTAGTGTCTGGGGTCTCGCTTTTGCGCCGCCTGATTACCTACAAGGTAATAGCTACCGCATTATCTTTATTCACGTACCCGCTGCCAGTATCGCCATTTCCATCTATTTTGCCTTAGCAGTGCTCGGGGTCATTTTTTTGGTTTGGAAAATTAAGACCGCCAGTCTGGTTGCACAGGCGCTTGCTCCGCTAGGATTCTTGCTCTGTGTGATTAGCTTAATCACGGGCTCTATTTGGGCGAAACCCACTTGGGGTACTTACTGGGTTTGGGATGCACGTTTGACCTCTATGCTTATTTTGGCGTTTCTGTATGCGGGGGTGATGGCGTTATTTGCCGCGTTTGAGCATACTGCCAATCGTGGTAAAGCCGCGGCCATTTTGTCTATTGTTGGCGCAGTAAATCTACCCATTATCAAGTATTCAGTACAGTGGTGGAACACCTTACATCAAGGCTCGACCTTTACTTTGACCGCCGCGCCCAAGATGTCAGCAGATATGTGGATGCCATTATTACTGATGATTATTGGTAGTTATTTATTAGTGGCAACATTAGCGATTTATCGTACCAATACCCTTATCTTGTATCGTGATCAAGGCAAAGCATGGGTCAAAGAATACATTCGCGGGCAAGCTAAATGACGATAATGACTGTCGCCAAAAAAAATCACGGCTAGGAAAATATTATGCAGCCTTACTTTTATAGCGTATCTGAATTTCTTGCCATGGGTAAGCATGGCGTGTTCGTTTGGTCGTGCTGGGCAATTACCGTTGGCATGATGCTGGCGTTTGTTATTTATAGTCGGAGACAACGACAGGCTTTAATCAAACAGTTGACCATTCAGCAAGCGCGGCAAGCACAGCGTACGGCTAAAACAACCATGCCTGTCACCAAGCAGCATAATTAGCTAGTAGGTTCGTCTTATCTAGCGTTAGCCGTTAATTTTTAGCCACTCAATCTGCAACTTAGCACTTGATAAAGAGGTGACTGCCACAGAGGTTATTGGGCTTATTGATTTGTCCGAAAAATGCTACCATATAGCCATTAGAAGAGTACGATTAGAAAGACATTTTTAGAACGTTTTTCTAATGGTAGTTTCTTCAAATTTTTCTGTTTTATATATTTGTATGGCATTGACTATAGTTTATAAAACAGTGACTCATCAATGAGGTAGTGGTATGAACGCAGTTCGTCGCAAAAAACTGATGTGGGTTATGTTTACGCTTGCAGGGGCGGCGATAGCCGTGGTATTGGTTCTTTATGCCATTGGGCAACAGACCGATTACTACTTTGATGCTACCGCGATTGCACAAGGTGAAGCACCACAAGATAAGCGTATTCGAGCAGGCGGTATGGTCGTCGCGGGTAGTGTCCAGCGCGCAGAAGACAATCCACTAAACGTTGAGTTTGCCATTACGGACTTTCAATCGACAGTACCAGTGACTTATCAAGGTATTTTGCCAGATTTATTTGCTGAAAACTCAGGCGTCGTCGCGACAGGTAAGATGCAGGGTGACACTTTTGTCGCTGGAGAAGTCTTGGCGAAGCATGATGAAAACTACATGCCGCCAGAAGTGGCCAAATCAATGAAAGAAAACAACCGAAGCGGTGTAGTGCCTCCTTCTGAGCAATATAATCCTGCTGAAAAGGTGCATGAGACGGATACTCTACAGCAGTAGTTATATAGTCGTCCATACCATAGTAAAAGAGCCGCTAATATATTATTAGCGGCTCTTTTTTTACATGAATTTTAGTACTAATAAGTTTTGGTGGTTTTTTACGAGAAATTAGTCATCCCATTCAGGCGAGTAATCTGGATGCTTAATTTTGCGCCCATCAGCACGTGCTAAGCTGCTGATTTTCTCAATATCATCCGTACTTAATTGTACTTTTATAGCGTCTAAGTTGCCTTGCAAATGATCAGGGTTAGACGTTTTCGGAATAGCGATACGATGCTTGTCTGACAGAATCCAAGCCAATGATATCTGTGCTGGCGTGACATTATGTTTGTCAGCGATTTCTTTAATAATCTCATTATCGAATACATCCCCGCGTGCAAGTGGTGAATAAGCTTCGAGTAGAATGTGGTGATTGTTCAAAAAAGTCTGCAAAGTTTTTTGCTTGATGAACGGATGAAACTCAACCTGATTGACCACAATCGGCACATCAGCATATTTCTCAGCTTCAATGATATTAGCAATATTAAAGTTAGAGACGCCGATATGGCGCGTCAAACCTTGTTTCTGTAGCTCGCACAAGGCAGGAATAGTTTCGGATAAAGGAACACGGTCATCTGGCCAGTGCAATAGTAGCAAATCAACATAATCAGTATCTAAGTCTGCTAAAGAGCGTTTGGCGGCGGCAATCAATTTCTCAGGCTCAAACTTCATATCATCAGGAAAAATCTTTGTGGTCAAAAAGAACTTATCACGAGATACCCCTGATTGTTTGATACCTTGACCCACTTCTTTTTCATTACCATAAGCTTGAGCGGTATCAATGTGCTCGTAACCCATTTTCAACGCTTGACTGACGACATCAACACAATCTTGACCGGTCGATTGCCATGTGCCAAGCCCTAGGACAGGAATATTTGCTTGTCCAGCGGTACGAATATTATAAGTTTTAGCACGCATCTTATTATCCTTGTTATTTATGTATTTATTGATAGAGCATCGAATCATCAATATTCTGATCACCCTCTCTATTTGACCTACCCACTATAGAAAAAATTGGCAGCAAGTAAAAGGGCACGTGACGCTTTCCTACAAAGGACAAACAGGCTGTAACGTCATTTTTAGTAACTGATAGACAGCAGCGAGCGGTTAAAAAATAAAAATCGTAAAATCGAGTCCATAAAAAACGCCCATCACTATCTAGCAATGGGCGTTTACAATCGGGACGAAGACGATATTTAAGTGCTTTTGGCTTAAGAGCTTATTGAGCAGCAGCTTCTACAGGTGCAGGTTTTGTTGCGGTATCCGTGTGCGCACTGTGATCAGAGCCCCAGATTTTTGGGTACTTATAACCAGGGAAAGTTTCATGAGCATACTTTTTAAAGGCTTCCGAGTTATATGCATTGGTCACATCTTCGACCCATTTTTTGCCAGCATCGGCTGATTTGATGGCTGACCAGTTGACGTAAGCAAAGCTAGGCTCTTGAAATAGCGCTTCAGTCAGCTTGATACCAGCATCCGTGGCATAGTTGCCATTGATAACTGCAAAGTCGACTTCATCACGAGCACGTGGCAATTGAGCGGCTTCTAACTCAATGATTTCAATATCGTATTTGCTGTTATCAGCGATGTCAGTTTTTGATGCCGTTAGTGGGTCAATATTGTCTTTTAGCGTGATCCAGCCAAGATCATCCATCATCACCAGCGCACGAGCAAAGTTACTTGGATCATTTGGTGCAGAGACTCTCATGCCTTTATAGACATCATCAAGTGTGGTCTTTTTACCTGAGTAAATGCCAAGTGGGGCAGTAGGTACTTGGAAAACTTCTACTAGATCAAGATTGTTTTCTTTTTTAAAGGTATCAAGATAAGGCTTATGCTGGAAGATGTTGATGTCCAAATCACCTTCAGCCAAGGCAAGGTTTGGGCGTACATAGTCAGTAAAAGCAACCAGCTCAACTTCGTAACCTTGCGCTTCCAGTGAGCTTTTCACTTGGTTGCGCACCATATCGGCGAAGTCACCTTCGGTGGTACCGATGACAATTTTGGTATGCTCAGGATCGATATCGCTAGCGGCAGTCTCTGCTGTTGAGCCTTCCGTAACAGGCTCTTTAGTCGCTTCTGGTGCTGATGAGTTGTTGCAACCAACCAAGACTAGGCTTGATACGCCAACGGCAGCAAATGCAGTCGCTAACTGACGGCTGATATCTGTTAATTTCATGGAACTTCCTTAATAAGAGGGATGGATGGGATGGAGGGCAAACGCTGGCCATTAAAAAAGCAACATTAGGGATAGTAATGCTGCTAAGTTAACGACTGTTAAGTTAGTATCAAAATTAAAGGGTCTCAGTAACAAAGTCAAGCATTTTGCTTAGGATGAATCGGCATTAAACCCTGAGTATTATTCATATTAGCGTTAACTGACTTTGTCTAAGTCTTTTTTCTATCGTTTATCCAAACGGTTAGCCAACCAATTACCCGATGCTTGAATGGAGACGACCATTATTGATAGGACAATAACGATAAAAATCATCACCTCCGTTTGATAACGATAGTAGCCATAACGAATGGCTAAATCCCCCAGACCACCGCCGCCAATCATACCTGCCGCTGCTGAATAAGAGAGCAGGCTGATACAGAGAATCGTCACGGACAATACCAGTCCTGAGCGTGCTTCATTGAGTAAGACTTTAATAATGGTCAAAGGACGTGCGCCCATAGACTCGGTCGCCTCAATGATACCGCGTGGCACTTCACGTAAGTTTTGCTCGACCAAACGGGCAAAATAAAACGAACCTGCAATGGCGAGTACCAATGAGGCCGCAATCGGTCCAATACCCGTGCCAACGATAGCCTTAGTAAATGGGCTCATGGCAATCATCAAAATGACAAATGGGAAAGCGCGCATAAAGTTGGTGATACCACCAAGCAGACCATACAATGTTTTGTTTTGCAAAAACTGTCGATCACTGGATAAAAACAAAAATATGCCAAACAACCCACCGATGACAATCGCCACCGTCGTTGAGATGCCAAGCATAATAAATGTATCAATAAACGCGTTCACAATCTCTTTGCGCAGGGCAAACAGCTTGTCTATCGAGGCGGACAATTCACTACCAGTTAACATATTTATTTCTCCTGCCTCATTAGTCTTCGTGCACTAAGCCTTTGCCAATCGGGGTGGTCGCCTGAATCAGACCGTCTCTAACATCTGCAACTTCCAAGAGTTGACCTTGATGCAGTAATGCGGCGCGATCACAAAGCCTACGGATGACACTCATCTCATGAGTCACAATCACAATGGTGACGCCAAGTTGTTCGTTGATATTGCGTAGACAAGTCAACAAGCTGCGGGTCGTCGCAGGATCAAGCGCACTGGTTGGCTCATCAGCCAATAATACTTTAGGACTGGGGGCAATCGCTCGGGCAATACCGACACGCTGTTTTTGTCCGCCTGACAGCTGCGCAGGGTAGTGACCAGCGCGGTCTGTTAGATCAACAATCTCTAGGCAATCCATCACTCGTTTATGAATGTCGCGGCTCGGATATCCTGAAACGGTTAAATTAAAGGCCACGTTGTCAAAAACAGTACGATTGGACATCAGATTAAATTGCTGAAAAATCATACCAATATTATGCCGAGCGATACGCAATTCACTGGCAGACAATGTGGTCAGGTCGGTGCCATCGACGATGACTTGACCAGCATCTGGACGCTCAAGAATATTGATTAGGCGTAGCAAAGTAGACTTACCTGCACCCGAGTATCCCATTAGGCCAAAGATTTCGCCTTGCTGGACAGATAACGAGGTCGGTTCAACGGCAGTAAACCAATGTGGTTTGCCATCTTTGTCTTTGATTGATCGGTCGCTTAAAAAACTCTTGGTCACATTGTTTAAGACAATCATGTCATTCATGGAGGGCTCAAAATTCAATAATTTTTTTAATAGTCACAAACGCGCTGTCGGGCCTCTTTAACAATGTAAGAAGCCAATTAAGAAACAACCGTTAATAACCGTATAATAAGGGGCGCTAATATAGCATATTATCGAGCACTTTGGATATGAACATCCGTGACAGGCTTATGATTAATAGCTATTAGTAAGAGGGGTTTTGTAGAATATGAGTCGCGACGATCGAGTAGAATGAAGTGTCTGTTCATAGCACCTTATATAGTCGATTCAATTTAAAAGTATTACTGCGTTAACCTCGCTTGAAGTATTAAATATACATCTACACTCGGTTGCCTTGTACTACTTTTAAATTGAATCGACTATAGCATCGCTGACTAGGTCGTGTCCTTATTTTAAAAATGGTGATGAAAATGAGATAAATTGCCGTCGAATAAGGAAAATAGCGCAAATAATATCGAGACATTGATACGCTATTTGACGATGTTTGGCAAAAATTAGCCATTTTTAGCCCATTTAAAGGTTAATAGAGTGAATTGAAGAAACGCCCTAGTCATGCTGGTGATAATGTGGGTCGTGCTTGACTGGTATGACAACTAAAAACCTGGTATGTCCATTCAACGTATCAGTAATGATGCGCCCTTGATGGGCGGTAACGATTTGTGATACTAGCGATAAGCCTAGTCCAGAACCTTTATTTTTTTGTTGCAACCGCACAAATGGGCTAAATACTTCTTCACGTTTGTCTTCTGGAATACCCGTGCCTTCATCAATCACTGCTAATACTGCATATTTCGGTAATGGGCGTACAGGATCGGTCTTGGCCTTTTTTAGATGCTTGGCAAACAACCCTTCTTTACGTGGCGTACTGAGTATTTCTGTAGGATTTTGAGTGTTATTTTGAGCATCACCCTTGTCGCGTGTATTGCCACCTTTATTTATTATGGCACCTTTGGATTTAGGAATTGCATCATTCAAGGCAGTACTCTTAGCGTCATTGATAACTGCAGACGGCTCTTCATTGTCAGGAACTGCTTTCCAAACCATCTTTTTAATTTTGTCAGTCAAATCATTGGTAAAGTTATGATAATTAGCAATCAATGAGGATGCGCTGGTGCTTCCAACGGTATCGTTACTGTTGACTGCATTTGTCGAAGTGCTTGAGTCAGTTTGAACACTATCCACATCAGTAGATTCTGTTAAGGTTGCACAGGTCTCAATAGAATCAATGTCGCTGTTGGTATTAATATCAGCCTTATCTATTTTAGTCTCTATATTTACATTGGTATCGGTATCGGTATCAATATCGGAATTGAGATCATGCTCAACCGCAATATTTTCTCCGTTTCTATATATCGGTGGTGCTGGCAACACGATAATAGCATCCGTTGCTTCAGATTTAACTTTACCAGTACTATGAGAAGAATCGTTTGAGTGTGTATGACTATGCGCAATATGATTATTCGTATTGTCTTCATTAACCTCGATTGGTTCGTGATAGGAGTCAAAATCAGAGCTATTATAATCGGCAAAGCTACTGCAGAGTATCGTTTGTAGCAGGTAATCAGGTATGGTATCTGCTTCATCAATAGTTTGCACACCATACAATAGTACCGTCACGGGTGGCTTGCCGTGTAGCATGGCATTGGTTAACAAGTTACGAATCAAATGGGTCAACATCGATGATTGACCCTCGATCACAATATGTTCACCAATGAGCGTCGCTTCAGGATAATGTTGCCGCTCTTGATTCACCAGATCGTATAAGTCTAAGCTTTCAACTTGCTGCAAGGCATGACCGGCGTCTAAACGACTCACCAGTAGGATACTCTCTACCAAATCATTGAGCCCTGACAAATCACGGTTAATCGCTTGCGCACGTTTATCAAACTTTGCTTTGGTATCAGATGGTAGCGCTCCTGCGAGCATATCCATCATCTCAATCTGTAAGCGGATACGAGTAATGGGGGTACGTAGCTCGTGAGAAGCATGTGCTAAGAGCAGGTTATTGGCATCGATAAGGTGTTCAATTTTTTGTGCTGCTTGGTTAAATCCACGCGCTAGTGAGGCGATCTCATCGTTACCACGAGCATTCACCCGTACGGTAAAATCACCATCACCCAGTTGCGCCATCTGCTGGCTCATCTGATTGATGCGCCAAGTGATGGTACGAGCAATCCACCATAGGACACCTGCCATAATCAGTAATAGTAGTAGTGTGCCAGTAAATAAATTCAGCGCAGAAGAGAGTACTGGTTTTTTAGGCGGTAAGCGTGATTCATACAAAAGCGTATAGCCGGTGCTGCTATAAACCTGAGCTTGCTTGGTAGGGGAGGTGTCTGCGAGAGAGGGAAAAACGCGTGAAAATAAAGAGGGCGGTGCGGGCAACTCCAATGGCAAATCGCTGTTATCCGTTTGCATTAGCAATCGACCTTCGCTGTCATACAAGCCCATCTTTGCCTGTAATGACTCATCAAAGATATCAAAGCTCTTTTTGACCACTGCTAGCATAAAGCGCGCTTGCAAGCGATTGTCCTCACTAACAGAGATATTCAGCTCATGCAAGAAAGGGTCTATTTGTCCTAAAATCTGGGTAGCCAATACTTCTGATCGAATACTTGCATCTTTATCGTGTACAAGTTGCGTCAACAGCACCATCGCCACTGCAAATAAAATAAGTGCCAGCATGACACTGGCAAATAATTTGGCAAATACCGAACGAAATCCCAACTGCTGCATTAAACCATCTCTACTATCAGCCGTTTATATCGACTCATACTTCTAATTTGCATAAACAAATCAAAAGTATGGTTTTTATCGATTAATTTGCCGCTTTTGTGATCAAACCTGATCAGTGGCAAATTGATAACCAACACCGCGTACCGTAATAATACGTTTTGGCTGGCGTGGGTTGTCTTCAATTAAAGCACGCAGGCGCGAGATATGAACATCAATGGCGCGATCGATATTATCTGAGCTGTCATCATTGGGCATGGCTTGCCACAGTTGCTCGCGATTCAGTACTTTACCAGAATGGGTGGCAAAGTAATGCAATAATTGAAACTGATGCGTCGTTAAACGAACAGGCTCATCGTCGATGGTCACTTCATGGCTGTCAGGAAAGACACTCAAACGACCAAAGGTCAAACTGTCAGACTGGCTATCTGCTTGATTGGGCTGCTCATGACGGCGAATAACAGCACGGATTCGAGCGAGAAGCTCACGTGGCTCAAAAGGCTTAGATATATAATCGTCAGCACCCATCTCAAGACCTAGCACGCGATCGGTGGTATCACCTTTCGCGGTCAACATGATAATTGGCACTTTATTGGTCATGTTGTTTTTATTGCCGCGAATTTTTTGACACACTTGCATACCATCCATGTCAGGCAGCATTAAGTCAAGCACGACCAAATCAATGTCACGTTCTTTAGCATCCAATAAATCAAGCCCTTCTTGACCAAGCCCTGCATGATGGACGTCATAATAATTCATGGTCAGGTAATCGCTGATTAACTCAGCTAGATCAGGATCATCTTCGATTAATAAAATCTGCTTGCTCATGGGTTATCCTCTAGTTGTTGTTATGGTTGGCCAAACGTTTCATCTGTTTTGATATTTTGTATCGCGATAAATACATCGCTGATTTTAGGATCTCAAACAGTTAAACGATTAAGCCTCTAGGTTCTCAAACTTTCTAAGATTTCTCAAACTTTCAAGATATTGAGTCATTTAATACCAATGATTCAGAATACTCGGTTAATGCTATATATTATACGGTCATATTGCCTAATTAGGCAGTTACAAAACAAGAGAGGCTTTGTTAATGTTTCTACACAATGTAACTGTCAGCATGCATAGCTATGAGACATTGACTTTTTTACCTTTAGCATCAGCCGGTAAATCAGCCAAACAAATCAAACTGTCGTTGCTAATGCCCGCAATTAAATACTGCTTTGTGATAGGGTCATATTCGACTACTTCAATAGGCTGGCGTGTCAGGCGCTGATCCTGTCCAATAATCCACACGTTAGCAGTCAACGGTGACAGAGGCTTATATGGTGACGTTTGTAATTCTGTCAAGTCAACATCGTGCAACGCGCGCTTAGGTACGATAGTGCCCACATCTATTTGACCATAATTAACCCGCCCCGTGACTTTCATATCTGGCAATAATTTGTCTCGACTTGCTTCATTGTCAATGACGTTAACATAGACCAACAGCTTTTTCGGCTGGCTGGTCGCGGTCAGTTTACTGACTTGTCCTGTGAACTGTTCCGACATACCTTCAGCTGTAAAATTGACAGTCTGACCAACCGAAAGTTGCGGTTCTGCTTGGATAGGTAGGGTCGCGATAAAGTGTAATTTAGTTTCATCGCTAAGCTGTAATAAAGGCGTGCGCGCCTCTAGTCTTTGATCTGCTTTGGCATATAAGTTTTTTACACGGCCAGAAAAACTGGCACGCACAGTGACCAAGTTATACTGACTCTGCTGCGGTTTTGAGCTCGCCGTGCTATTGGCGCTGGTTTGGTCATTGTTTTTAAGGTTGCCGACGGCGTTTTTAGGAGCGCCCACTGTGGTGTTTGCTGCTGCCTCTTCTTTGTTAGCAATTGGGTCGTTTTTAGTGGTTGTTGCACCATTTTCTGCTGTAGGCTGATTTAGTTTTGAGCTAGCGTCTGTTTTTTGTGAGTGTGTTTGCTTTACATCAACCGCATCGTTCGTCATCTCAGAATCTGGGGCAACGCTGTTCGATGCCGAAGATTGTGCCTTGGCTGGGTTGGATGCATCTGCTGTTTTGCTTTCTGATTGCACGCGTCGAACAATAAGCAGCGGCATATCTTTTTCTACCCATTGACCCTCAGTAACTTGTATTTCTTCGACGTTAATGGGGTATGCAGCGATAAGCTTAGTCTGTTTGATAGGTTCGATCTTACCTTGTAAACCAAGACTGGGCTGATAACGTGAAGGTTTTATGCTCAATATATGATCTGGCGTCATGGTCACACTATCGTCGGTAATGACAATAGGGGTATCTACAGTCTCACTGTTTTCTGCAGTCACAGGCTCATTGGTAGGCGGTGATGGCTGACAGGCAGCAAGAAGAAAAGCACTCAGTAGATAGGTGCTATTTTTTAAAAATTTAGAAGCCGTCATAGCAGTCACCATAGTAGTCATCGTTTTATTATATAGTGAATTGCAACTGGGTGAAATAAGTGCAGAAAACTTAATAAGCAGCTGGCATTAAGGCTATTAAATCCAGTCATTAGCTAAGGTAGGAATGACAGCAAGTTTGAACAAATTTTTATATTACTGACCAGTTCGAATATTGGCTCACTCATAACTGGAAATTAGTCGATAACTGTGCTAAAACAAACATAACAAAATACAATGATACATTTTTATCACAAAAGAAAATTATTCAGCAATGTGTCAAGCGTTTCTATATAATGCAGAAATATCATAAGGTTGATGGTTCTTCTACTTCGGGCTTACCTCTTTTATCGTCATGGTCATCAGTAATAAAAGGTACTTTACCTTGTTTTAGACCAAATACGGTTGCAGTGGACGATAATAAAAGCAAAATAAGTCGTCTAAAAAGCCATAGATTTGGCGCAATTTAGTAAGCTTATTAATTAGAAAGTGCGTATAGTAGCCCATGTTGACGCTCTGGTTGACAGGCGGATACTGGCAGCTGATATGTTGACTGTCATAACATATGGTAATGCAAATTTAGCGTCTCATATCAGTCCAATAATGAATGATATGACAGGTTGAAATAACCGTTAAATTTTTGCATTGATGGATGGTATTAAGAATAGACCTCTTGCAAAAGTCATAAACCAAGCTCGAAATTAACAACACTGGCGAATAGCTTCATTCTAAGATCATAACGCTGACGACGGTTGCGATACTTATGAGCCACGATTTTGAACAACTTGATTAAGCCTATTTTGTGCTCAACCATAATACGAAACTTAGCCAGATAGTGATTGGCTTGTTTGCAGAGCGCTAACAGCTGACCACCACGTGGCTTTTTAAAGGGGGTGAAGCTTTGTTCATGTAACTTTGCAATGCCCTGATAGCCACTATCGGCTAATAGTTTAGTGTCACAAGGAAGCCAGTCAGGACAAGTATCTTTATACAGCTTAAAATCGTGCACTGACCCTTTGGACGTTTGAATATCTAATATTAAGCCTGTTTTCCAGTGGACGATCACTTGCGCTTTTAAGGTGTGTTGTTTCTTCTTGCCGCTGTAGTACTCTCTTTGGTTTTTTTGGACGCTCAATTGGGGTTTCAGTGGCATCGACGATGACGACTGTCCAATTCATATCGTCATCGGCTCTACTAGGCAGCTTTTTAGGCAGTTCAAACTTGCCTGAATCAATAAGAACATCTTCTACTTTACGAAAGATACGACTGGCAGACGACTCATGAATGCCAAAGTCCATACTGATGTGGTACAGCGTTCGATACTCACGCCAATAAGTAAGTGCTAGTAGTATTTGTTCTTCAAGACTAAGCACGCTTGGTCTACCTGATTTAGTCTTTTGTGCTTCACATTGCTGCATAGCATCCAGCATTTCATGGAAGGTCGCTTTATGAATGCCTGTATAGCGTTTAAAGCCTGCATCATTTTTTTTGAGTAGTTTATCTATGTTTGGCATGGTTCCTAGCCAGTTGTGGATGTGTTTCTTATATTAAATCTCTTTGCTACTTTTGCAAGAGGTCTAATAAATAGTCGTTTATAGGACACTGATAATGGAAAATAATTTTGATGGTTTAAAAGTAATGGTGATTGATGATTCAAAAACCATTCGCCGTACCGCAGAGACTTTATTACAAAAAGCGGGTTGCGAAGTTGTGACCGCCATTGATGGTTTTGATGCTTTAGCAAAAATTGTCGATAACAATCCAGATATTATTTTTGTCGACATCATGATGCCGCGTTTGGATGGCTATCAGACTTGTGCGCTAATAAAAAACAACCCTGATTATGCCAGCAAACCTGTGATTATGTTGTCGTCTAAAGATGGCTTATTTGACAAAGCGCGTGGTCGTATTGTGGGTTCAGATGAGTATCTGACCAAGCCATTTAGTAAAGATGAGCTGTTCGAGGCAATTAATCAGTACCGCTAATATATATAAGTCCGCTTGTAGATATATCGTTAAATATCGTCTTACAAGTTGGTATGATTTATGCATTGCTATGCTTTATATAGAGTCAGATAAATTAGGCTAGGCATTACGGTTAAGAGATTTAGTATTGATAAAATATTACTAATAACGGCTCAATATTTAATCGAAACTGTTAAGAGAGTTGCCCTGCCATTTATGGTTGGCGTGCTACTTTCAGTCGGATTGTCTCAATAATATAACAACATATCCTTATGGATACTTTCGAAAATAAAGGAAATTCCTATGACTACAGTTTTAGTCATTGACGACTCACCATCTGAGATGGCGAAATTTCGCGACATGCTTGCCAGACATAATTTTAAAGTGTTAGAAGCCATAAATGGTGAGCAAGGTTGCCAGATGGCCATTGATCACTTACCAGATGTCATTTTAATGGACGTGGTTATGCCTGAGATGAACGGTTTTCAGGCCACTCGCAAAATTACTCGAGGTAAAACCACCGCGCATATTCCAGTGATTATGATCAGTACCAAAAATCAGGAAACCGATCGAGTTTGGGGAAAACGCCAAGGCGCTAAAGAGTATATGGCAAAGCCCGTTGATGAAAATGGATTGGTTAATATCATCCGTAAAGTAATGGAGTAGATTGTGGCTTCCAGAGGGTTTATTGAGCTTCTGCGTTTAGCAGACTTGGCACGCGCGCGCAAAAGTGGTCGCCGCGGTGGACAAGAGTATGACTGGCAAGGTGTGGTATTCGAGATTGGCGGACAGCGGTTAGTTGCACCGATGGGTCAAGTATCAGAAGTATTGGCCATGCCAGAGTATACCAGCTTGCCTCTAGTGAAGCCTTGGATGCTAGGCATCGCCAATATTCGCGGACGCCTATTGCCAATCACCGATTTGTCTCAGTTTCTACAGGTTCCTAGTCGTTTAACGCAAATGAGCCAACGAAAAGTCATTGTTATTGAACATGACAATCTCTTTTCAGGACTGTTAGTGGATCAAGTTATTGGGATTGAACAATTTACGCATGATCAATACCGTGCAGAAGCTATAGAGCCTAATTCGCCCTTTGCTCCTTATAATCACGGTAAGTTCTTTAAAAATGAGCAAGATTGGTATGTTTTTATGCCAAGCCTGCTCGCACAAGACCTGCAGTATACCGATGCTGCAATATAGCAGTCGATAACAGCTATCTGGCTGCTATAACGATGACGAAATAATAGCGAATGACATGATACGGTTGGGTGTCAGTATTCATACAGGCTTTGCTAATCACTGTTGTTTTTATAACAATAAGATTGTCAAAGTCAGTCACGATGAGACTTTGATGATTGTGTGAAAGGAATACGTACGATGAGTGATGTTATAAAGAAACCTGTAGCTGGTACGAACAATACAACAGATGGCAAGGACGCTAATAGCAAGTGGAAGTTATTGTTAGGGTTTTTTGTGCTAATAAGTGTGGCCTGCCTGATTTGGCTGGTCAATTCGTTATCGTCAGTAAGTCAGTACTTGGCTGATTTTAATCAATCCGTTACTTTACCAGCGATTATATTTGTCGTAGGGGTATTAGGCATCCTCTTTGCTCTGTATCAGTTACTGAAGCAGCGTGGGGGATCAGAGCGCCTACTCATTGAAAAAGAAACCTTGCGTCGTCGTCAGGAAGCAGAAGCGGAATCTGAGCGAGCGCGTCAAATTCAAGAAGAAAACGAACGTAACCAGATTGCTATTCTACGTTTACTTGATGAATTGGGTGATTTAGCAGAAGGTGATTTGACGGTTAATGCCACCGTATCAGAAGATTTTACTGGGGCAATTGCTGACTCAGTGAACTTTGCGATTGACCAATTACGTCAATTGGTTTTGGTTATTAACAACACGGCTGACCGCGTTTCGCAGTCTTCAGACCAAACACAGATGAATGCAGTCGAACTTGCTGAAGCATCTGAGCACCAAGCACAAGAAATTGCTGGTGTATCAGCGGCTATTAATGAGATGACAGTATCGATTGACCAAGTTTCGAACAACGCTTCAGAATCAGCGACTGTTGCTCAGCGCTCAGTAGCTATCTCTCATAATGGAGCGGAAGTTGTACAGCGCTCTATTGAGGGTATGAACGTGATTCGTGATCAGATTCAAGAGACCTCAAAACGTATCAAGCGTCTTGGTGAGTCTTCGCAAGAAATTGGTGATATCGTTGGTTTGATTAATGATATTGCTGACCAGACCAACGTTTTGGCATTGAATGCTGCTATTCAGGCATCGATGGCAGGTGAGGCCGGTCGAGGCTTTGCGGTCGTTGCTGATGAAGTCCAACGTCTTGCTGAGCGTTCAGCTAACGCTACCAAACAGATTGAAACCTTGGTGAAAACCATTCAGGCAGATACCAACGAAGCCGTTATGTCAATGGAATCGACGACCTCTGAAGTTGTGCGCGGTGCACGCTTGGCAAAAGATGCTGGTGAAGCCCTAGAAGAAGTGCAGAGCGTTTCTAATACCTTGGCTGACTTGATTCAAAACATCTCAAACGCCGCTTTGCAGCAGGCAGAATCTGCTGGTCACATCTCGCATACGATGAATATTATTCAAGATATTACCTCACAGACCTCTTCTGGCACAATGGCAACCGCGCGCTCTATTGGTGAGCTGAGCGAAATGGCTGCAGCATTGCAAGAGTCAGTCACTGGTTTTAAAGTGTCGAACGATGATGAGCTACTAGAAAACGAGATGTTGGACACCGAAGAAGCGTTATCAGCAAGTGTGTAATGACAAGTGTTAACGTCAAGTAGGTGTTAGACCACTGACCGTCTTTAAATTAATGTGTTAATAATATGCTGTGCAGATACGATGATTTGCAGCAGTGACTATAGCAGGTGACGTGAATAATTTTACTCAACCAGACAGCAATCTAATCAAAGCAGTCAAGCCCTCGTTGATTAAGGGTTTGCTGCAGGCAGACAGTTTTGATGTGCAGCAGTGGCAGCGATATATAGAACAAGAGATTGGTTTCGTTCTACCCAATGTCCAGCTGCAATGGTTGATAAATGCGATTGAACACACGGCATTATCACATGGATTGACAGTTGAAAAGCTGTGGTGTCAACTACCAAAAAACGATGAAATACGCCAGCAGTTATTGGATAAAGTACTGATTCACGAAAGTCGTTTTTTTCGCCATATGCCTTCTATCGATTTTGTCACAAAGTGTGCATTACAGCATCAGCGCCAGCAGCTTACTGCTACTAGTACTGATCGTGGTCACAACAATGATGCTAATGATTTATTTCGCATTTGGAGTGTTGGTTGTGCCAGTGGACAAGAAACATGGTCATTGGCGATGAGCTTGGCTTCTGAACAATTGATTAATTATACGATATTGGGTACGGATGTTAGCCAACAAGCCATTACGAAAGCACGATTAGGGCAGTATGATAAGCGGCAGCAGTCGTTAATTCCAGACCTGTGCCAGCAGTTCGTTCAGCCATTGCGAGCTAAGTGTGATATCAGTCAATCGCATTTTTATAAGGTGTCTACCGCAAAAAAGGCGATGACTGGCACTCAGACCGACTGGCAGATTGCGCCAACATTACGACGCTATGTTAGCTTCGCTTTACACAATATTATTGAGCAAAAGCCACCCACTTCGCACCTTCAGCATGTCATTATCTGTCAAAATATGCTGCTATATTTTCGCAAGTTTGATCAGCGTGATATTTTGGCAAGGCTATCAGAGCAGTGTGTGTTAGGTGGATATATTATATTGGCTCCAGGTGAGGCGTTGTTTTGGCGTCCTTCAAATATGCGCCGTATTGCGCACCCACAGGTTAATGTGTGGCAAAAAATTAATGCCTAGATTAGTGCCTAGACAAGTTAGGATAACCCTATGAAAAACCAGCCCAATGACATAGTGACGCTTGAGTGGTTATTACCACTGTTTAATCAGCAATTATCACAGATATCTGATGGCTGGCAGTTAGACGCTGATAGCACTGATTACGAGCAGATGGTGCAACATTATCATCAGGTTGGCGGCGCGCTAACGATGATTCGCCTTAATTTGTTAGCAGATCTTGCCAATAAACTGAGCTTGCTGGCAGACCTTAGCAGTCGCGATCGTATTTCTGCTAACGACCGCCGCATTGGTCAGTTTTCTCATCGCTTGCTACAGCGTGAGTTGAATCAATACGCAGGTATGGGTAATCACAACACCGTTTTAATTGATAATGCTGCTGACGAGCTTACTCAAGCACTAGCGAAACTGGGGGTAGCGCCAGATATCTCGGTCAGCTTGGCGAATACTCAGCATAAGAATCTAAATAATCATGCTATCGATGATCATATTATCGATGGTATTAATAGCATCGAAGTGATGATGCCGGCGAATAGAACGGCGACGCATTTAGCTGATTATCACTATCAACAATTATTACTGGTTTGGCGACAGCAAGTACAAGCGTTATTGAGTGCCAATACCAATCAACCGTCCTTATTGACTACACTAGAAAGAGTCAGCCAATACTTATGGCAGACCACTCAACATGATGACTTACAACGCCTTTGGTACTTAACGGAACTGTTGCTAAATGACCTTGCTCATAATGATACCCCATTACCTGAGCATTATGCGTCATTGCTAAGTCAGCTGGATCAAGTAATAGAGTCTCGCACTCAGCAAGCTGAGTTATCATCAAGCGTTATTCGAAGCTTAACCATAAAGGTGTATATCGAACTAAATAACCTTGCTCAAAGTAGCAAGCGTACTCAGTTACTCCTAAATGATTTGTCGCAAACGTCGTCAACGGGATCACGTTTTTTACCACGTATACTCAGTGAGCTTGAGACACTTATCTTTACTTTGGATAAGCCAGACACGCTTCTCGTTCCTTTACAGAAAATACAAAGTCAACTCGAAGGTCGAGGTTGGACTTATTACGTGTCGCAAATACATGCAATCGTTACAGACATAGAGCAGGCTCTATCATCAGAAACAGGATTTGCGCAAGAACAATGGCAGATTGAGCGTCAGCTTCAAGAGCTATATAACGCTATCTATCATACTGAACAGACGATATCTCTCAAGATAGGGGATGCCGCTTCTTTTACGACATTGTCTGCAACGTTTGAAGATATTGACACGCAGTCGGAAGAAAGTCCTGCGACGGCTTCTGTTGGTGGAAGTTTACGTGAGCTGCGCATCGCGGTAGAAGATGTCAAACAAAGCTTCCATGAATATGTACAGCGTCAAGACACTGACTTACTGCCCATTGCTGCTGATTTTACCGATATTGGCGATGCTTTTGCCGACATGGGATTGCCATCAATTCGTCAAACCATGAATGATATGGCAAGTCTATTTACACAATTGACCATTCATGAGATTGACGTACTCAGTTGGGATGTGACTCAGGCATTGGCTGAAGGACTAACGTCTATTGAATTGTTGCTTGACTACCTTGCGCAGCAGGTTTTTGACCCGCAGCTATTAATGCGGGCAAATGAGTATACTGCGACTGCCGCCCAACTTCTGACTCATTATATTGCATCGCCAGAGACCATTAAAGACACTTTCCTTACCCAAAAATCCGTAGCGACCAACGTATTGCGTTACGATGATAGTGGCGAGATTGCTCCTGCTAATAGTCAAAATGATGTTGCTAACCAAGCTTTGACTGATGTAGATAATGAGCGTGTGGTAGGGCAAGATACGGCTGATGATGATAGTACCGAGAGTGAACCATTAACGCGTGCTCGTGAGCAAGTTAAGCCTGATAATTTTGAGATGGACGCAGAGATTCGTGACATCTTTATCGAAGAGGTGACGGAAGTCATTGCTGATTTAGAAGACTTTCTACCTATCTGGCAGCAAGATTCAAAGGATTTAACCCCACTCACTGAAGTGCGTAGAGGGTTCCATACTTTAAAAGGCTCAGGACGTATGGTTGGGGCTTTTAGCATCAGCGAGATGGCATGGTCGATCGAAAATCTGCTCAATCGCCTGTTAGATAAAACGCTGCCTGTCACAGATGAAGTTGTAAGTCTGGTGATGAATACGGCAAAACGTCTACCAGCATTAGTGGTAGATTTTGAAGTACAACAATCTCCAAGCTTTGATCCTGCTGTCACTATTCTACAAAGCCATAACCTCATGACACAGCAACCTATCAATGCTGGGCTGACCATATTAGATGCTGTCACTGCTGATTCAGACTCAGCACTATCTCAACCATTTGATGATGATGCTGAATTGCTAAGTGCTCTCGACATGAGCAATGAGTCAAGCGAGACAACTGCTGATAGTACAAAGAGCACTGCTGTTGCTTCCTTATCTGCCATTGATATTCCAGCGATACTAAAACCCTTTATGCAAGAAACCGAGCAGCTAGCGGCAGATGCTCATGATGCCGATCCTGATATTAAAGAGATATTCTTAGAAGAAGCTGATGAAGTATTGGCTGAGATTGTACCTTTATATGAAGATTGGCGATTATTGCCAGCTGACTTAAGCGGATTGGTAGATATTCGTCGTGGGTTCCATACCTTAAAAGGTTCCGGTCGTATGGTCGGTGCAAATTATACGGCTGAGCTGGCTTGGGCTATAGAAAATATGCTTAATCGCATTTTGGATCATAGTGTGACTGTCTCAGCAGATATGCGTCAGCTTATTGCTGATGTGCTAGCTGCCTATCCTACGATGCTAACAGTATTTGAAAATGACAGCCAAAATTATCCAGCGATGGTGCCTTTATGGATCGCATGCGCCAATGCTTATAGCAAACAGCAAGGGGACGAATTTAGCTATTCTGCCTTGTATGAGCAAGCATCAAATAGTTCTGAGGATGAGACCATCCAAGCGTCAGCACTATCGCCTGCTATTGATGAGCATAGCCCTACCCAAGATAATCTTAATACAGCGATAGATACCACGCTGCAGACGATTAATTCTGTCAATGAAATGATAGCAGAAGCGCCTATTTATTTAGCACCGCAAAGCGAAGAAGAAAAAATGTTTTGTGAGATTTTTATCGACGAAGCAGAAGGACTATTGCAAGATATTGACCAATTCGTTGATGAGCATCAAGATCAGTTTTATATTGAAGTAACGGATGAGATTGTACGCGCATTCCATACCTTGCGAGGGGCTTCAGGTTCTAGTGCTTTAGCAGCGATCAGCGAGGTTAGCGCAACGATAGAGCATAGCTTAGAGCTACTGCAGCAGCAAGATACTGCCATGAATGCTCAACATCTAGAAGCATTGGCGAAGTCTGCTACGCTAATGGACGGTTATTTAAACAACTACAAGCAAAACGTTCAGCCGCAAAATATATCGATCGAAGATGCACAAAGTCAGCAAGACATAGCCTCATTGCAAGCCATGCTTGGTGAGCAATACGTCATTAGCGATGATAAGGTCACGGCTGATAACAAGCCAACGATAGAGCAGTTGTTAGACAGTAATATTGATGAACTGTTGGATGCTGAGTGGGAGTTAGATGACGCACTTAATCATTCTGAGACAGCACATGTTCAGGGCTATATATCGCAGCAAATATCGCAAATAGCTTACTTAGCCAATAAAGCAGAAGCGTTTCCAAAATTCACCTATATTCTCAATGAGTTGGGTCACGCTTATGCCTATTTGAAAGATAATATTGATACAGCAAGAAAGATCGATACCCAAGCGGTTTTACACGCTGGTCATGCTCAATTGGTTGGTTTGTTCGACGCATTGGCTGGTAGCACGTCATTGAAGATTGACCAACAAGTTATTGAAGATCTACAACGTATTTACCAAGACGATGATAGCAATGGTGATGAGAGTGTCTTTGTCGTGAGAGCCGTTGCAGCACCTGAGCTACAGCTTGAATCTATTGATACTGATGCTGAGCTATTAGAGATATTTTTAGAAGAAGCTCAAGAGCTTGATGCCGCGCTGGATGAGAGTTTTAATAAGTGGCGTACTGATATCAGCAATATAAATGCGCTAAAAGTTTTACAGCGCCATCTGCACACTATCAAAGGTGGTGCGCGAATGGCAGGTATTCGTAGTATTGGTGATCTGACCCATGAAGCTGAAAGTGTCTATGAAGCATTCGTAGAAAATAGAAGAATACCGACAGCACAATGGCTTGAAATAATGCAAATAGTGCAAGACACAATGTCGTTGCAAGTACTGCATATCGTAAATCATAAAAAATCATTTTTTGCCTCAGCGCTGATTGAGCAACTACAACAGTTTGTAAAAGCCCAAGCCTTGCCAGAAACGGTAGAGCTAATCATACCTATACCGAAAACCCACTTCGAACCTGAAATACAAAGTAGGGTGGCTAACAACGCTCACCTCAGTGCTGACGTATCTGATACCTTGAGCCTAGACATGATGATTAAACAGTCATGGGCGAATGGTTTGCCAGATCCTGATATATTGTCGGTGTTTTTAGAAGAAGCTGAAGAGCTCACCAATCGTAATAAGTATCTGCAACTGTTCTTAAAAGATACCAATAATACGACAGCATTACAGGCATTGCAGCGTGATTTGCATACCATCAAAGGTGGCGCACGAATGGTCACCGCAGCTGGTATCGCTGATCTGGCACATGAAATGGAATCGGTTTATACAGATTTTGTAGATAATCGTCGTCCTGCTACCAAAAAAGTATTGGAGTTGCTGGTTGCCAGTCATGACTGGCTTGCTGATGCGATCTCTATCCTTAGACAACATGTCAATCCACCGACGCCTGCGCTATTGATTGAGGCATTGCAGCAATTTAGTAAAAATCCTGACAGCTTAAAGCAAATCCCTAAAGAATCCCTACAATCGCAGCATGAAGCGCTCTTTATTGCTAGAGAACAGCAAGACTCACAGTATCTGGCAAAAGATATTAGCGAGATGCCTTCTATGCTCAGCAGTACGGGTGAGGAAGATCAGAGTGCCAATAATAATGAGATGATTCGTATCTCAGGTGGTTTGATCGAGCATATGATTAACTTGTCTGGTGAGTCAGCCATCAACCGTGCTCGTATCGATATGGGCATGAGTAGCTTGACCAATAGTATCGAAGATATGGGTATTACGGTACAGCGCTTGGCTGATCAGTTACGTCGAATGGAAATCGAGCTTGAGGCGCAGATCTTGTCGCAGATAGACGATGAGCTGATTAATCATGAAGGGTTTGACCCTCTAGAGATGGATCAATATTCTTCTTTAAATCAGATATCCAAATCTTTGGCAGAGTCAGCCTCTGATTTGATTGATATTCATCATACCTTATTAGAAAAAACACGAGACAGTGAAAGCCTTTTGTTACAGCTGTCTCGTACACAGACCGAGTTACAAGATGGGCTTATGAATTCACGTATGGTGCCGTTTACGCGCTTAACGCCACGTCTTGAGCGTATCGTACGACAAACTGCCAATGAGCTGAATAAATCTGTCGAATTAACGATCATCAATGCCGATGATGAGATGGATAGAACCATTCTAGAGCGCATCACTTCACCGCTTGAACATATGCTCCGTAACGCCGTCGATCATGGTATCGAAAATACCTCAACGCGTTTAAAAGCAGGTAAAGAGCGTAGTGGTCGCATTACTCTTGAGGTAAATCGAGAAGGTAGTGAGATTGTCATTCAGTTAATAGATGACGGTCGCGGCATTGATGTAGAAGCCGTTCGTAACAAAGCCATTTCTCAAGGCTTGATTGATGCAAATGATAATAGCCTAACTGATCTTGATATCATGCAGTATATTTTCCATGCTGGACTGAGTACCAGTAAGCAAGTAACGCAGATTTCTGGACGTGGCGTGGGCATGGACGTGGTCATCAGCGAGATTCGTCAATTAGGTGGCGCTGTATCAGTTGTTTCAGAGCTGGGTAAAGGCTCACGCTTTACGATGCGCTTACCACTGACGGTTGCGGTATCTGATGCATTGGTTGTGCGTGCCGCGGATCGCTATTATGCGATACCTTTGGTACAGATTGAGCGTGTGGTACGGATTAATCCAGAAAAGCTTTATGACTATTACCAGTCAGGCGATGCAACATTAAACTTTGAAGATGTTGATTATCGAGTGCGTTATTTAAATGAGATTTTGTCAGGCAATGAGCTGAATGAGCTGGTCGTTAATACCAATACCAGTTTGCCACTTATTATCATCAAGAATCGTAGCGGACAAAATATTGCATTGCAGGTTGATCAGATTGCAGGGTCACGTATTGAAGTCGTGGTCAAACCTCTAGGACAACAGTTATCGAATCTACCAGGTATTTCAGCAGCGACTATCATGGGCGATGGTTCAGTAATGCTTATTTTAGACCTGATTGCTTTGATGCGTAATGCGCAGTTGGTCAAAAATATCTCGCAATCTGCTGATGCTAAACGGAGTCGTTTAGAGTTTAAGTCTACTATTTTAGTGGTGGATGACTCTGTTACCGTACGTAAAGTGACGTCACGTTTCTTAGAACGCCAAGGGTTTACTGTGGCCGTGGCAAAAGATGGTATCGATGCGATTGAGATATTACAAGACATGATACCAGACATGATATTGCTCGACATTGAGATGCCACGTATGGATGGTTTCGAGGTGGCTACTCAAGTGAGACACAGCAAGCGCTTACAACATATCCCAATCATCATGATCACATCACGTACAGGTGAAAAGCATCGTGAGCGTGCACTGGAAATTGGTGTGAATGATTACATGGGTAAGCCATTCCAAGAACAAGAGCTACTTAATAAAATCCAGCACATACTGGGTCAAAAGGTCAGCTTAACTTATGAAGGATAATGCACGTGTTTTGGCGCTAAGAGGAAAAAACAAGGATGATATTAAGGTGATGGTAGTGGCAGAAGACCATCATCAGCGTATGGCCTTTTCAGATACTGTACGCAGTTGTGGTTTTAGCCTTGTTGGCTGTATGTCACGGGCGCAACTGCAAGAAAAACAGGGGCGCTCTGATACCTCGATTGACATCTGGCTAATAGATAGTGATTACGACGACAGTGTGGTAGCCGCGACCACGGCATCTAAACCTGCTGCAGTGTTGGTGGGTTTTAGTCAAGCACCTTATCTAAATGAAGCGCCGCAATATGCCAAATGGCAGCGCAAATTAAAGCGTAAGCTGGCACATATGCTGGCATTACCCGTTTTAATGGATGCACCCGTGCACAAACCTGATAATGCTGATGCAGACTGGCGCTACGTAGTATTTTTGGGTGCTTCTATGGGTGGGCCGAGTGCTATAAAAGAATTTTTGGATAACTTGTCGGCGACGCTACCGGTGTGTATTTTGCTGGCGCACCATTTTAATAAAACGATGATTGGCACACTGCCACGCATCCTGAATCGCCATAATGACTGGCATTGTCAGGTAATTACTTCTTCGCAGCGTTTAAGAGCAGGCCAGTGTCTTATAGCTCCTATTGATAAACAGATTGTTTGTGACTCTACCAGTCGAGTCATATTGCTAGAGCAAGCTTGGGAGGGTGAGTATAAGCCCGCGATTGGTCAGATTCTCAAAAACACCAGCGACGTTTATGGTAGCGAGCTTATCAATATTATATTTTCTGGCATGGGTAATGATGGTTCGCAGTATCTGGATCTTATTCAAGAAAACAACAGTCAATTGTGGGTGCAAGATCCCAGCTTAAGCGCTTGCCCAAGTCAACCTCAGGCGATTATTGATTCAGGGTATTGTGGTTTTATTGGCAGTCCAGCAGATTTAGCACAAAAACTAACAGATTATATTGATGAAAGATTAGTAGTAGCCTCTTTGCATTAACTGATTGTGAGCGATGTATGAAACAAATTTTGAAACATTCGTTTGAGGCAGTGAGTTTACTGACCACGAATAACGGTATGCTTGATGTCACTATTGTGCCAGCATTTGACCAACCTGACTGGCTTATTCCAAGCAGTCTGATTTTGAGTGTGGATGATTATAATGAGCGCACGGCAACCTATGAATGGCAGCAGCAAAAGGTAGTAGTATGTCATCTGCTACCACAGGATCAAATGCCAGATACCATGATTGTATTAGAGGGCAATACTGCCGATCATCGCTTAGCTTTACAAACGGCAGGCGAGCTGCACCAGCGACAAGTGCGTATTTCTGAGGTCAAAGATATTGACGTTCCTGAGCAATTTAACAGCCCTAAGCATGCCGATAATATAGACAGCGACAAAACAGCCCTACCTTTTGATGAAAACGTTATGCTATCCTATCTTTTCCAAACGGTTATGATTGATGATAAGGCTTATTTGGTGCCCGACTTAGACAAAATTGCGCATCAATTGGTCGATTTAGACAGTTAGCTTCTCGCTTATATCAGGGTTATTTTTCACTATCAGAGAAATAGGGTTACCAATTATTTTGATGATTGCTAATCGTTGAATGAGTGGCTGTTTTGTCTATAACATTGATGATAGATAATTAGTGATGAGGGTAATAGGACAGCTCATGAATAGTACCAATTCAAATATGTCAAAGTGGCCAGTCAGCAGCCGGATATTTCACTGGATCAGTGCAGTTTTACTGTTGGTTACGTGGATAATGATTCTGTTGTACGATAATCTGGATAACAATCTTTATATTGGGTTGCATAAAGCGTTTGGTATTAGTTTGTTATGTTGGATGATAGCACGGGTGCTTAATCGTGTATTTATTAAGGCGCCGCCACCTGTACCGATGCCAAAGTGGCAGTTATTAGCCTCTAAACTGTCGCATTTTGGCTTATATGCCTTATTAATTGCAATGCCAATAGCTGGTTTGCTGATGTCCGTTTATGGTGGACGCCCCGTCGATGTTTTTGGCTTGTTTCAAATCCCTGTATTTGTCACACCAGATAGAGGGTTGGCACGCTTTTATAATGACCTGCATACTGATATTATTTGGCCGACCATTATTGCCTTTACACTTATTCATATCGGTGCTGCTCTATATCATCAGTTTGTCAAAAAAGACAATTTGATAGCGCGTATAAAATAATGGTATCAAAATAATCGTAGGCTGCTATAGGTAAACCTACTATTTCATGCAATATAAAAAAGCCCTAAGTTATGATACTTAGGGCTTTTTTGTTTTTATAAGACAGCGCTTATTTTTTGTGTTCAGGTAGACTGATATTCATCTCTAATACGTCTAGGCTGTCCTCAGAACGATGATTGATATTCACATCATCAATCTGTACGCCATTGACATATTTGTTGACCACTTCTAAAATCTCACGTTTCATTTTTTCGATACGATCAGCTGTTAAGCGGTTGTTTAAGCGATTTTCGCTCGCGACGATAACCTTAAGACGCTCAGTAGCCATATTAGCGCTACCTGCGCTACCACTGTCGTCAGTACCAAATAGGCTACTCCAAAATCCTTTTTTCTTCGTCATCATTGACCTCCAAACCAGCGCTGTAATAGACTCTTTTTCTTCACGTCAATATGACGTAGTGGGCGTTCTTCACCTAAAAAGCGGGCGACGATGTCATCATAACATTGACCAGCAACTGAATCGGTATAATGAATGACAGGCTCACCATGGTTAGATGCTTCAAGCACTGAGTGACTTTCAGGAACAACCCCAAGTAACGGAACTTTTAGGATATCATTTGAAATGGTATCAATGTCCATCATCTCGTTGGCTGCTGCGCGCTCGGCATTATAACGAGTAATAATCAAATGCTCACGTACAGAGCCTTGGTTTTCTTCAACCTTTTTGGTCTGGCTTTGCAAGATACCGATAATACGGTCTGAGTCACGCACTGAGGAAATCTCAGGGTTGGTGACGATGATCGCTTCATCAGCATGATACATGGCGAGTTGTGCACCGCGCTCAATACCAGCTGGTGAATCACAGATAATATAGTCGAACTGTTTAGACAGCTCAGACATAACCTCTGCCACCCCTTCGTCTGTCAGGGCGTCTTTATCACGCGTTTGACTGGCGGGTAGGATATACAAGTTTTCAAGCTGTTTGTCTTTGACCAGTGCTTGCGACAAGCGTGCGCTACCAGTGATGACATCAACAAAATCATAAACAATTCGGTTTTCACAACCCATGATTAAGTCTAGATTACGTAGACCTACATCAAAATCGATAACGACTGTCTTATAGCCACGCAATGCTAAACCTGCGGCAAAAGAGGCACTTGTTGTGGTTTTGCCCACACCGCCTTTACCTGAAGTGATTACAACTATCTTCGCCACAATGGCACACTCCTATGAATCAATGGGATATCTTTTATATAAAAAAATAGCGCAATTGCACATTATTCACATGCTATATATACACTACCTGCGAAGGTAGCCTAGCATAAATAAACAAAAATTTATAGCACGTCCATAGTAAAGCAGAAAAACAGCTTATATATGGATCACAAAGCGTTGCTACCTAGAATTTGCTGGTCAATATTGCCTATTGTGAATAATAAAATAGACGCTAACGAGTAGTGTAGATAGTGGCAGAGCTAGCGATTCATCATAGAACAGTTTTGTTAAATAAACTTACTATAATATTAAGTGCGCTGTCTAAACGTCTACTGTTTGGATTTTCTAATAAACGTTCTTTGATAAGCGTCATGTATAATGAAAATCGGCTTAGCCTGTCTACATTTATAAAAATCACGGACGCATCTATTGTTGTTAACGGCAAAAGATTTAAGCGTCATCCATTACCGTAAATACTAAGCCTTCACCTTCTACAAATCTTACTTGTACAGATTTGTCAATCACGTGCTCAGGTAAGTTGTCTCGTAAGCAATAAGTTCCCGCTACTGACACCAAAGAAGGATTAAAAACTTGACAAAAAATACGAGCATCTTTGTCACCGGTAGCGCCAGCAACCAAGCGTCCTTGGGCACGACCGTAAACGTGCAAGCTGTTATCGGTAATCGCTTCCGCCCCGCTATTGACACTATTGGTCAAAATCAAATCACCGCCCACGTGATTCAGGCTTTGTCCTGAACGTAGCATTTGATCGTAAATTAGGCTGGTAATATGCTCAGCGCTCACCAATGTCTCTGCTGTGGTGGTTGCTATCGTTGTTTCTGTGTTTGACTCGCTGATGGCTGCAGTATCATTGGTGCTGTCTGAATTGGTGCTGTCTGAATTGATGCTGGCTGATTCTGTATGCTTATCATCGGGAGCTTTACTTATTTGAGTTGCAGCTTTCTTGCTGGGTAAGATGCGCTCAATACGTTTGCCATCAGCAGGGAAGATAGCCAATCGCTGCTCACGGGCTTGCGCATCTAGCGTGCCGGTCACGACGCCGATAGGCTGTAAGCCCCACGACCATAAAAGCTCTACCAATGCTGATAGATCTTGTTCGACCTCGCTATCAATGAGGATGGGGATGTTGCTAGACTTATTACTAAGCGTTGCGGCAAGCTGGGCGTCTATCGCACCTAAATCATCTGTGCTAAATTGCAAACGTGAAAAAGTCAGCATCTTGCCATAAAATGCCAATGCTGGTAATGCTGGCGCGGCGCTCGAGCCTTGGCTGTCGTTGTCTGAAACTGTCATATATAAATCCTCAAGAGATAATTCTGTCACTGTATTCACGGTGTTGTTTTTATTATCGAGTCATACCATTCATTTGCTTGCCAAGCCTAATGTTTTTTAGGTAGGGCGTGCTATTAGCAGTATGGATTATAGATGAAGCATCTCTTGATGCTTCCACTGCTGCACTTTTACCTGCGCTTCAAATTCTGTCAAACTGTCATCAATGATACTCGAAATCAAGGTATCTAACGCAGTATTATCCGTATCGATACTGGCAATGCCATTGGCAATTGCTACCATCAATGAATCGAGGCGTTCAGGGTCTAGAAGGCGTTTATTGAGTGCGTAAACGACGTTTTCACCTATATTGTGACCGATGTGTTGCAACTGTGATTCAATCAAGCTACCGGCAATCGGTATCATGCGTAGGTAGCGACGCAGCTCAGGCGTATTGGCCAAACCCTCTTCAATAGCATTGCCCATCTCGCTGGCTAATATACTGCCGCCACCTGATGATGCCGTCAACTCCTGTAGTTTTGGTGCTAGCTCTGTGCGCAGTATCGACAGCACCGCTGCCTCAATCTCGTTACGATTACGAGTTATCGTTGATTCAATAAAAGATTTATGCGTTTTAGGATCGGTCAGTTGCTGCCGAAAGTTTTGAATAGTCGTCAATATGACGCGGTCTGACAGCTCTTCTAATAATAAGTCGATATAGAACCTAATCCGATTGATCCATGGCTGCGGCAGCACTTGGTAACCAAGCTGGTATAAGCGTCGCCCAATGATGACTGCTCGGAATAAACGTAAGGCACGCAGCTGCGGAAAGCACCCCAATACCTCATACCAATGGACAAAAGGAAAAAAGAACCAGCGATAGTAGACGTTTTGTTTTATCGCAATCGACCAACGTAGCAGTAGCTCAAAGATCAAAAATAGGGTAAAAAACCCACCAGCGGTACGTAAAGGCTCATGTAAGGTATTTTGATACCAGTTGAGAGCATCGCTAATACTGAGCCATCCTGCGGCATTGCTACTAAAGCTACTCATCAAGATAGCATCAATACTAATCAATAATAGATCGATACTGATGGCAATAATCATCAGGATATCGTAAGTGAGTTTTAAGCGATTTGGCGTTGGTCGGTTTGGCGGTGGCAGCGTATTATCAGGCGGCTGATTGGATACAGGCACTGAGTCAAGAGGCAGGCTAGTAGAAGAGGAAGCGGGCACAGTCAAACCTTATAAATGATAAATAGCACGAAAAATAAGCGGCTCAAATAGTACAGGGCTATCAAGTCACTAACGGTCAAAAAGTCATGGGCTCATGACTATTCACATTATCAATGAATAGAGCCAAAAAACAACCCATCTTTCATTATAATTACGCATTATCATTTACGAGTTGGGATTTACAGTCAGCATTTACGAATCGGCATTTAGCATTCAAGTTTAAAACAACAGCGCTCAATCGTAGTTTTAAAACAAATTAAAGTAATTCACTGTTGTATGCCGTTGCTCTGTTAACGATGTCTCTAAGCATTCGGAGCTTTAGGGTTTGTTTCAAACTCAGCCAACATATCGGTAATACGCTGATCTTTTTGCTGCCAAATTTTCTCTACCCAATCAAACATTTGTGATTTTACCGCGTCATCATTTTCGTAACCACCATTTTTAATACCGTTAAATAATGCATCAGGCATCTCAATATAACGCACATCGACGCCCAAACGCTTGATGTTGCCTTTCCACAAATCACTATAACTTGGCACACCATCAGGATAAACGATGGTCATATCTAGCATGCCATCGATGTCTTCGCCTAGCGCGTTAATGGCTAAAGATAGGCCGCCTGCCCGTGGCTTCAATAAATGAGTATAAGGAGACTGTTGCTTTGCATGTTTGGCTTTGGTGAAACGCGTGCCTTCTAAGTAATTTAACAAAGTAAAAGGTTTGTCTTTTAGCAGGGCACAGGCGCGTTTGGCTTCTTCGATGTCTTTGCCTTGTAGAGCAGGGTTTTTAGCGACGGCTTCTTTAGAATGCCGACGCATCATTGGGAAGTCTAAAAAGTAAAAGGCTTGACCCACAATCGGAATGTAAATCAGTTCAAATTTGGTAAAAAACCGTGTCAATGGCAAGCGTTTTTCACTAATGTACTGCACGATACTGGTATCGACCCAAGACTGATGATTGCTGACCAGCAAATATTTGCCATTGATGTGAACGTCATCGGGTAAGCTGATGCGCCAATCTTTACGTGGCAACATGTCATCGATCAAGGCACTGTTGCTACTGATCCAATAAGTCGCGATTTTGATGACCGCTTTGTCTGCGATAGGAGCACCAGTGATGACTTTGCCGACACCCATTAACCATAAGGGAATACTACCACCGAAGCTGTTGGCTGCAATAACCCCAGTCGCTGTCGCAAGTGAAACGGCTTTGCCTAATTTAGGGTTGCGTTCGTGTATTTTTCGAATAGTAGATGTCAATCGCATGCTAAATCCTTTTCGGTCAGTCTTATTAGTATATAAATGATTCATTGCCAGTTTTATTGCACAATTTTAGCAGAAACGGTTCAGAGTGTACGAGTGTAAACGTGACTTGTGATAACACCTTGCGCTAATGGATAGTTAAAAGTGAGAACACAAACGTATCCAATCACTGTGAAAGTCTCATTAAATCATTCTGCACTTCTCATACACAGGTGTGACAAAATATTACACATGATTAGATTGTAATTGCCATAATAATGACGAGTGTATATTAAGCATGTAGATGGAATTAACAGAAAATATTTATAAAAAGCACACTTTGTTTGTCTATAATTTTTTAAACTTAAGAGGAAATATTATGCGTAATACATTAATGATTGCAGCAGTAGCGTCAGGTCTAGCTCTTAGCGGTTGTGCTACTGATCCAAACACTGGACAACAACGCTTGAACAAAACTGCCATTGGGACATTGGCAGGTGCTTTAGGCGGCGGCGCAATTTCAAAAGCAACAGGTGGTGATAACACAGGTCGTGATGCCGCGATTGGCGCAGCTTTGGGTGCTGGTGTTGGTTACTACATGGAGCGTCAAGCCAAGCAGCTTGAGCAGCAAATGGCTGGTACAGGTGTAACCGTTACGCCAAATGCGAACGGTAATATTGACCTAGTAATGCCAGGCAACATCACGTTCTCATTTGATGATGCGTCTTTAAACCCATCATTTAGACCAACGCTTGATAAGCTTGCATCAACGCTAAATGAATATAACCAAAACACGATAACGGTTGCTGGTCATACTGATAGCAAAGGTTCTGATGCTTATAACATGAAACTGTCACGCGATCGTGCTTATGCAGTAGCCAACTATTTAAGCGCACGCGGTGTGGCTTCTAGCCGTATCAATGTCGTCGCTTATGGTGAGTCTCGTCCAGTTGCGGATAACAGCACCGAGTATGGTCGTCAGCAAAACCGCCGTGTTGAATTAACCATCAATGCGCCAAACAACGTACGTTAATTCATACGATGGTTTAGCTGTCATTATAGTGTTAAAAAAGGTCAGTGATAAACTGGCCTTTTTTTATGCCTGATATTTAGATTTCAAATTTAAAATGATTTTAGGTATGAGAATTCCGTTAGTTTTAAATCAATTTAGAATATTTCTGATGCTTTCATTTATAAAACAATCGTTAGCTAAATGGTAATATTAATATTAATTAAATATTGATAATGATTATCAATAACACTATAATTTACAAAGCTTTGTTATTGTGGCGATACTAGGGTAGGTTGTCAGTTCATTTGAGGCTTTTCTAAATGGACTAAAAATAGCTAAACTTTGTCTAATAATGTCAAATTCTGGTCGATATTTTGATATTATGGGCACTGTTTTTCTCGTTTGACTGTCATTTATCTCATTTTCATCAGCATTATTTAAAATGAGGATATGCCCTAATGCTCTTTATTCAAAGCCCATTTTTCTTTTGCGATACTTTTTGAGGATATGTATGACGATTACCACAGTAACGAGCCGTAAGATTTTACCAACTACTTTAGCTGCTGCGCTTGCAGGGTTGTTAATGGTGTCGGGTTGTACCAAGCAAGCCAAGGAAGACACAGACTCTACCGCCGATACGCAAACAGCGGTGCAAGACACAACCGCTGCAGATACGACGAAACTATCAGCGGTTGATCAAGCTTATACCGATAGACTTATGATCAGCTATGCCAACATGGCGCATGCGGCGTATAAAGATTCGCTTGATACTGCTAAAGCCCTGCAAACGGCAGTAGAGACATATGTGACAACACCAACCCAAGCAAACCTTGATGCGGCAAAAGCGGCGTATAAAGCCGCGCGCCAGCCGTATTCGCAAACTGAGATCTTCCGTTTTGATGAAGGCTTTGTGACAGCCAATGATAAACGAGCTCTCGGTAGTATCGATGGTTGGGAAGGACAGGTAAATGCTTGGCCACTTGATGAAGCGCTGATTGATTACGTTAGTGATGGCTATGAAGGTGAATACAATAGCCAAGACAATATCATCAATAGCGATAGCATTACGGTCGGTAGTATCAAACAAGATACCAGTACTATCACTCCTGAGCTATTAGCAGAAATGAATGAGATTGGTGGCAGTGAAGCCAATGTGACGACCGGCTACCATGCGATTGAGTTTATGCTATGGGGACAAGATAACAACGGTGTTGGCGAGGGTGCAGGCAATCGTCCAGTGACTGACTATGTAACTGAAGCGGGTCAATGTACCAGTGGTGAGACGGTCAATGCAGATGCTGGTATATGTGAGCGTCGTGGCGCGTTCTTAAAAGCAGCGACTCAATTATTGGTTGATGATTTGACTGCAATGGAAGCTGAGTGGCAGCCTGAGAGTGAGAATACCTTACGTAGCGACCTGATGGCTCGCAAATACGATAATGGTCTACGCCAAATCATGTATCAAATGGGCAGCTTAGCATTGGGTGAGCTTGCTTCTGAGCGTATACAGGTTGCGTTTGTAACGGGCTCTACTGAAGATGAGCACGAATGCTTCAGTGATTTGACCCATCTAAGCTATGCCAACAATGCCCGTGGTATCCAAAATGTCTTTAACGGCAACTATAAGACAGTCGCTGGTAAGAGCGTCGGTGGTTATGGTGTTAAAAACTATCTAGTCGATACGAACAACAAAGAAGCTGCTGATAAATTGGCGACTGACTTTGCTAAGGTAGAAGCCGCCTTTAATGTGATTGTTGAAAAAGGTGAAAAAGAAGGCATCAAAGTTGATCAAATGATTGCCACCGCTGGTCAAGTAAGCAAACAAGGTATTTCAGCTGAAGAGCAAAATACCCGTCGTAGCTGGATTGAAAATAGTATCACTAGCCTACAAGAGCTGACAGCTGGTATCGAAAATGCGGCAAAAGCGGTCGGTATTGACAATTTAGATGCTGACGCAGGTTCGCAGTTTTAATTGCTCATTAATCTACTGGCTTAACAGCAAGCATAGCATTGATTGACATAGTATTGAGCGATAATGCCTGACAAGTCGTTATAAGCTAATGAGAATTATTTTCATGGAAAAATAATTTAGGTATAATACACACGTTGTCGACTACCGTTGGCAGCGTGTTTTTTTTACCATATTAAAATAGCCTGATAGGTCAGTACATCGCTGTACCTTATCGACTAGAAGTGAAACACTTTATAGCATGCGATTTTAATGGTTCTAGATTAGAACTAAGGTACTCTTTATGAACACCACGATGAACACCACAAATATCTTTAAAGCCAAAATCCCTACCTCTTTTTATGCGTCTTTTGTCAGCAAAACCACCCTGTTAAAGCCAACGCTTGGTATTCTGTGTGTGCTATCCCTTAGTGCTTGTCAGCCGACGGACAGTGTGTCTGATGATATTTCTGAAAACGAAAAATCTGCCATTAATAATGGTGACAACCCAACGCTAACACCTGAACGCCTCCAAACCATTGAAACGCTCGCTGGCGTACCAATGCAGCAATTGGCAAGCTTTGATCCGCAAGAGGTCAAGCAAGGTGGTGATACAGGAATCAGTATTAGCAGCGCTGAGAGTTACTCTAAACCTTCATCAAACTTGACGGCATCACGAAAAGGGCATTTTTTTATTGGTAATGCGTTTTTTCGTCAGCCGTGGGTGATTGCCCCTGCGAGCACTGACAGCCGCGATGGTCTGGGCGCATTGTTCAATGTTGCTGCCTGTCAGTCGTGCCATGTCAAGGACGGTCGCGGTCATGCGCCTATGACCAGTGATGACGATGCCGATAGCTTGCTTATTCGCCTTGCGATGCCAGCGACCTCCGATGAGCAGCGTCAGTAACTGCAAAACTCACTTATCGAAAAAGTCGTTCACCCTATGTATGGTGGTCAGTTACAAGATCGAGGTGTTCAAGGTGTGCCTGCTGAAGCCAGAATTGCGGTGCAGTGGACAGACAAGCTCGTTACTTTTGCGGATGGTCATATCGAAACATTGCGCGCGCCGACCTTTAATTTAACCAAACCGGGTTATGGTGCATTTGATGATGATTTGATGGTGTCGCCGCGAGTGGCTTTACCGATGATTGGGCTTGGATTACTTGAGCAAATACCGGATGAAGCGATTAAAAAACAAGCGGTTGATAATAAAAACAGTACGAATGGCGATATCAGTGGCAAGTTCAATTGGGTCATGGATCCACAGACTGGCAAGCATGCCCTTGGACGCTTTGGCTGGAAAGCTGGGCAAACTAAGCTGATTACTCAAAACCAAAGTGCTTTTAATGAAGACATGGGCTTGACCTCAAATATACGTCCTCATGAATCCTGTATGCCGACACAGACGGCTTGTATGAATGCGACAACTGGGGCTGATGAGCAAGGCAATGGCAAGCCGCCCGTTGAAGTCAATGATGAAGTGGCTAAGTTTGTGGAGTTTTATACACGCAATTTGGCGGTACCGCATCGGCGTGATGCTGACGATCAGCTAGTATTAGCAGGCAAAAAACGCTTTTATGATATGGGTTGCCAAAGTTGCCATACGCCAAGATATCAGTTGCCAAAAACCGACGATGACCATATTGAGCAGCATGGACAAGTGATTTATCCTTATACGGATTTGCTATTACATGACATGGGTGATGATCTTGCCGATCGCACGATTGCTGGGAAATTACCCGCAAAAAATATCCAAGTTGAGTTTTTAGCGAATTCTTATGAATGGCGTACGCCTGCTTTATGGGGCATTGGTCTGGCGCAAACGGTTGATCCACAAGCAACATTTTTGCATGATGGTCGCGCCCGTACGTTGATGGAAGCGGTGCTATGGCACGGCGGTGAAGCCCAAAAGCAACAGCAAAAAGTACTCAAACTCGACAAACAAGGTCGTTCTGAATTGAATGCGTTCTTACAGTCATTATAGAGATAATGTCATTTACCTATGCTAAATGACTGAGTAATAACTGAGAAAATAAGAAAGTGTTGATAAGGTTATCCGCCCAATCAGACACTAGAGATTAAAGCTTGTAAAGATTAGAATTTAAACCATTATTAATAATAACATTGAGAAATTTATGAAAATAAACCATGCTTTAGCGATGGCCTTATCGGCCTTAAGCGCAGGCTTGCTGATCAGCTGTGTTAAACCGGCTGATGACAATAAAGCGCCAGAAGCAGATAGCCAAAAAGTTGCGCAAGACAATGCGGCATCTACCAGCGCTGCAGAAAAAGATAGTAGTGGAGATAAAATTACTGCTGTCGATATTAGTGCCGAGACCGAAAAGACCTATTTGACCCATGTGGCAAATGACATTGTCATTCCAGCCTATGCGGATGCCGCAAAACAGAGTGATTTATTGCATGATTTGGCACAAAAGTATTGTCAGCAAGCACCAGTCAGCGGTGATGAGCTGCAAGCACTGCGTGATCAATGGCTAGTGCTGGCACAAGCATGGGCAGGCGCTGAGATGATTAACTTTGGCCCAGCGACCGCCAGCATGAGTAATTTATATATCAATTACTATCCTGATGAGCGCGGTCTGGTACACAGTGGCGTTGCCGATCTAATCGCTGCCAATCCTAAGCTCACCGCCGAGCAATTGGCTAACGAGAGCGCCATCGTGCAAGGGGTGCCAGGACTAGAAGAAGCGTTATATGCCAATGACAGTCTGGATGCTGCTCAATGTGCTTATGTGATGAGTGCAAGCAGTGCTTTGAGCGCGCGCCTAAAAGATATTGAGAAAAACTGGCAGCAAAATGCCACTAATCTATTAGCCATTGATAAAACGGCTGACAGCGATCAAGGGTTGAATCAATGGTTTAATTCTTTACTCTCGTTGGTTGAGACCATGAAGTCTAATGCCATCGATCAACCGTTAGGCTTAACAGGAAAGGCAAAAGGTCATTTGCCAGCCGCTACCGCAGAGCAAAGCCGTGCCATTATCAATGCTAAATTGGCGACATTGAATGAAGTAATGACGGATCCCGTTTTGACCGCTATTTTGGGCAGCAATAATGAAAATGAAGTCGCGGATAACTTATCGACCGCGCTTGCTGATGCCACTACATTATTAGCGCAAATGCCAGAAGACTTAGGGACCGCCGATAAAGCGACTCAACAAGAGCTGTTTGATCACCTCACGACTATTACACGTATTATTAAGCGCCAATTGATTCCGACGCTGGGTATCCGTGTGGGCTTTAACAGTACTGATGGCGATTAAAAAATGCACTCTATCGATACTAAGACAGCAAAAAAATCACAGCCGCAGCCAGAAGATAAGCAGTCTAATAATGAGCTGTTAGCAACATCAGCATTGACGATGCTTTCTACTATAATGGGTACCGTAGCGCTTGTCGGTATTCATCATCGTTATCGCAAGCAGCGTCAGCCTGATGCCCGCTTGCAGGATTATGTCGTAGGCATACGTTCGCAGTTGCAGTCGTTAACCTCTACACCAACACCCCAGCTAGCACGGTTTAGTTACGCTTGTCAGCAAGCCGCTACTGCATGGCAACACGCTTATCATTTATCGCTAGATGATAAGAATAATACCAACCATCATAGTGTCGCTGACTTTAGCGCGGCACATACCACCACCGTACTAACGCGACCCATTTGTTGGGTTAGCGGCGTGGCGTCTATGCCAAAAAATAGCGCCTTAGCAAATGATGATCAGCGTGCTGACAATGATTTTGGTGTGGTCGGTATTGATGCTGATCGACAAATCGTTTGGCAAACGACCATGCCTGAACGTGTCCATGATATTGTTGTTCAGCCCGTCGCTGATATTAAAAATGCGTGTATCGATAGTAAAAATAGAGATGTCGTGGTGATGGGGCGTCGTCCGAGCGAAAATTTTTGGGTATTAGACACAGCAACTGGACACGTGAAATTTGCCATTAACGCTGCAAACAACCGTCATTTTTATGGACACGCTTGTTATAGCCTAGACGGTGAATTGCTGTATGTGACCGAGAATGACACCATAAGTTTGGATGGTAAAATCGGTATCTACGATGCTTACGATAATTATAAGAAAATAGCAGAGTACAACTCGCATGGTATCGGTCCGCACGAGCTGATTATGCATCCTGATAGCGAGACATTAGTGATCGCTAACGGCGGTATCAAAACTGAGCAAGCGTCGCGTGAAGAGCTAAACCTAGACAGCATGCGTCCTTCATTGGTTTACGTTAATCGTCATACTGGTGCTTTACTTGAACAAATTATGCCTGAGCACAATCAAATGAGCGTGCGTCACCTAGCCATGCATGATGATGGAACGGTGATGATAGGGATTCAATTTCAAGGCGAAAAGCATATCAATGTGCCGTTAGTATTGACCCATAAGCGCGGTGATGCTGATTTTAAAGCGCTCATTATGCCCAATGATCAATGGCAGCGCTTTCATCAGTATATCGCTAGTGTAGCGGTCGATAGTGCGCGTAACCTACTGTGCGTAACCACACCAATTGGCGGTTGTGCAGTGATTTATGATTTAAACACTCGCACCTTGATAAATGACGTTAGCCTACCAGATTGTGCAGGGGCAGCAATGTTTTTGCGGCAAAGCACTAATAATACAGCCAATCATGATGAGCGATCAGGTTTTATCGTTAGTGATGGTCAAGGTCAGTTAACGGTGTTAACTGTTAATAGCTTGGCAACTGCTGAACTTGCTACTATAGATCAAGGTGAGCGTATTTTTATCAACAGTAAATATCATATGATGTCCTTTGATAATCATCTGCAAGCGCTCTGAGCATGAATGTACCGCCAGCATATCAGTCTATTTTATTAGACAGCGCTAAACATTGTTTGGCGCAAGCAGGTATTGAGCTACATATCAGCAAAAAGCGGGTCAAAAATATCAATTTCCGCTTAAAGCCACATCAATTACTGGTATCTGTACCACTATTTATTAGACCAGCCCAAGCTGCGCAGGCTGTGATGAAACGCGTGCCATGGGCAATCGCTAATCATGGCCAAGTATTAGAGCAGTATAAACGGCAACAACTTGCTTTAGCGCAAGCTTTAACTGCTGATAGTACTTTGCTATTGTGGGGTAAAGAGCAACCATTCACTTTAAACCATGATGAAAAACTTGCCTATTATCGGCAACATCTCGCCGAAGCGATACCTGCATTATTTGCAAAGTGGCAACCGATTGTCGGTGCGACAGCCAATGAGATACGCCTAAAAAAAATGCATACGCGCTGGGGCAGTTGTAACACGCGTGCGCGCCGAATTTGGTTGTCTGTGTATCTGCCTGCTTATCCTATTGCGTGCACCGAATACGTCATCGTCCATGAGCTGTGTCATTTGCACCATGCCAATCATAGCCGTGCCTTTTGGCAAATGGTGGCAACTGCAATGCCTGATTATCAGTATTGGCACGATATGCTGGCAGGGAAGACGGGAAAATTAGATTAAACGATTCATTTAAATAATATCCATAATCGTCATGTCCTCATTTTTAACACCATCTTTAAAATGAGACACGCTCTAATAAGCCTGATATGATAAGACATAACGATATAAACCGTGTCGTTTAAATAATAAGTTTGTCTACAGGATGTCATATGGAGAACGTCAATCAAGCGGAATTTTGGCAGCAGCGTTATGAGCAAGATAGCATCGGTTGGGACATGGGGCAGGTGTCACCACCGCTCAAAGCCTATATTGACCAACTGCCCGAATCTGCCAAAGAGCAAGCGATTCTGGTGCCGGGTGCGGGTAATGCTTACGAGGTAGGTTATCTACATGAGCAGGGTTTACCAATGTCACCTTGGTTGATTTTGCCCCAGCGCCGATTGCAGCGTTTGCTGAGCGTTATCCTGACTTTCCAGTTGAGCATTTAATCTGTGCCGACTTTTTTGAGTTATCGCTTGAGCAGTATCAGTTTGATTGGGTGCTTGAGCAGACGTTTTTTTGTGCGATAAATCCATCACGCCGTGACGAGTATGTGCAGCAGATGGCAGCGTTACTAAAACCGAATGGTAAGCTGATTGGTTTGCTCTTTGATAAAGACTTTGGACGGGAAGAACCACCGTTTGGCGGCACAAAAGCTGAATATCAGCAGCGTTTTGAGCAGCATTTTGATATTGAAATCATGGAGCCAAGCTATAATTCACATCCTGCACGGCAGGGCAGTGAGCTGTTTATTAAGATGCGTGTAAAAGCGTAATTTCGTGCTCAATATTTTTTCGCGCCTGTTTTTCTAACCGTTCATAGTAATAATCTGTCAGATAAAGCGTTGGATGCGCCAGTAATTCTTTTAATACTGCTATGCGTCCGACGCGATAATCGTCATCTGAGACATGCGCATACTCTTGGCGTACAGCGTGAGCATACTGTTCATACACCGACCAAGATGACCCTAAAATACTTAAGTCCATATCTAGTAAATAAGCGGCATCGCTGTATTTTTCTCTCTCTTTAGTTTCGTTTGACCATTTTTCAACTTGATGACTAGCCGTCATCATAATCAACGCGTAGATATGTTGGCATTGCTCCGCATTTAAATAACCAGTTAATGACTCTACTGCATATTCTGCACTTTTAAGCTCGTTATCTGAGCGCGTTGGCTCATATATCACATCATGATAATATATGGCCAAGGCGATAATGTGCGGCTCATGAAAGAGATGTTTGATTTGCTCAAACTGCCCAAACAACTGCTGAATATGTTGCAAGGTATGATAAGCACGCTGTGGCTCGTTATATCGTATGGCGATATTCTGCCAAAGTATGCTCACTTGCTCTAGCGTGATATGGCTACTCATAGCGGATAAATGCAGCGTAAAAATCGTACCAAGCTCAGTATTTAGTTGCGACAAATCGTCCATCGTTAACCTTCGTTTGATAACTGCTAGCAATTTACAACCAACAGATTATTATTTATTAGCAGCATCTTCAAAGGCTTGCTTAAACACTTTACCCAATAAATTGACATCATCGACGCGAGCGTAGTTCAAACGGGTGACAAAGGCAATATGACGATGCGGTCCTTGCTCAGCGAGTGGTATCGCGACGGCATTTTGGTTCTGCAGATGCAGCTGATCCAATGCCATTTCTGGCACCAATGTCGTTCCCATATTGGCAAGTGCCATTTGAATCAGGGTGTTTAAGCTAGCATCTGAAAAGCTTGATTTCATCTGTGCACGGTCAAAATGACAGACAGACAGGGTTCGATCGGTCAAGCAATGCCCTTCGCCGAGCAGCATAAGATTGGCGGTAGCCAGCTCATCCGCGTTGACGGTTTCAAGCTTGGCATGCACATCATCTTTTGGGAATACGGCAAAGAAATCCTCGCTCCAAAACTCAAAGCTGTGCAAACCATCGACTGCATAAGGCAGCGCAATAATAGCCGTATCAATATGACCGTAACGCACTTGCTCTAGCAAACGCTCCGTTTGTTGCTCAACGATGGTCATACGAAATTCTGGATAATTGGCTCGCAGGGCAGGCAATACTTTTGGCAGTAGATAAGGCGCAATCGTTGGAATGATACCGACAGTCATCGGATACGCCAGCGGTGATTGATGGCTATGGGCGCGTGTGGTCAAATCGTTGACTTCAGAAAAAACTCGCTGCGCCCGCGTTAAAATGTCTTCACCGATAGGGGTAATCAATACCTGCTTATTATTACGCTCAAAAATCTGCGTATCCAGTTGCTTTTCTAACTCGGCAATACCCAAGCTCAGTGCCGATTGTGAGATATTACAGTCTTCTGCTGCACGTTTGAAGTGACGGTGCTTGGCCACGGCTAAAGCAAACTCAAGTTGACGTAAAGTAATCATAAAACCTCTCTATTAATGGGTTTTTAACGTGATATATTATGCTGATTCATTGGGTGTACCAATTCGATATCCAAACTCGATGTCATCTTATCGTAACCTAACGGCTGTATAGTGACTGACGCATGCTCTATAGTGGCTGATGCATAATGCACTGATGATAAAAAGTAGAGAGAATAGTTTAACAAGTTTAATAAAACAAAACATCACATTAAAAACTTTTAACTGGATTAACGATAGAATTCGCGTATAGTTTGTCAGGTAGCCCAAAGCAGTAAAGGCTTAATAGAAACAATCATACCAAGAAATTTCAATCAACTTAACTATCAATCAACTATAAAGGAGCCAATCATGGCGTCTATTATTAATCAAGAAATCCCAGAATTTTCAGCTGATGCGTACGTTAATGGTGAATTCAAAACCATCACTTCAGAAGATGTAAAAGGCAACTGGGCAATCTTTTTATTCTACCCAGCTGACTTTACCTTTGTTTGCCCAACTGAACTTGAAGACATGGCGGCTCATTACGACGAGCTTAAAGGTTTGGGCGTAGAAGTATACTCAGTATCTACGGATACTCATTTCACGCATAAAGCATGGCATGATTCTTCAGAAGCGATCGGTAAAGTACAGTACCCAATGATCGGCGATCCTACTGGCCGTATCACTCGTGGCTTTAACGTCATGATCGAAGAAGCAGGTTTGGCTGAACGCGGTACATTCCTAGTTGATCCAGACGGCTTGATTCAAGTTGCTGAGATTCATGCTGGTGGTATTGGCCGTAGTGCAAAAGACATGCTACGTAAAGTGAAAGCAGCTCAATATGTTCGTGAAAACGATGGCGAAGTTTGCCCTGCCGCTTGGGAAGCTGGTCAAGAAACATTAAAACCAAGTCTTGATCTTGTTGGTAAAATCTAACTCTTGATTTAACGAACTGGCTCAATACTTTAGATATTTGTAGTGCTGTATATCCTACTTTGAGTTAAATCAGCATTATAAATGAAGACCCCATCAGCATAAGTTGATGGGGTCTTTTTATGTTATTTATCAATAAGTGTTTTTATTCATGCATCGTGATAATAAGTGAAGCGCTAAGCATGAGATTGTAGTTTAGTCTTATCAATTATCTTATAAATCTCATCTTTTAAATGCAGTTTTCGTCGTTTCATCAGTTCAATTTCTTCATCGCGACTGGTGTGTGTCACCAAGTTTTTATCCAGCTGATTAATCTGCTGATCTAGCTGGGTATGCTCATCAAAGATCGTCGCAAAATGACTGTCTTTTAGCTTAAGCTCAGCAATAATGTCTTTGTTATCTTGCCATGTATCAGTCTTTCTCATGTTGTCATCCTTGTTATGAAGCGCAAGCTTGTAGTAAGCATCCGCGCATGGTCGTAAGATTGTTTTGATGAATTGCTATGATTTTGAGACTTGATTTTATTAAGCCAAAACACTATTTAGCTCAATATGGATAAGACCTAATAGTAGCAGAAAGCTTCTTTGATAAACTTGCATAAAAGACAATCTGCAACGAGGGAAATAAGAGTTTTTCCTATTAACCTCATTTGATTGTAGCGAAAAAACAGCCTTGTTACCACGAGAATAATTTAGATGTGTATTGAAATTTAATTTGAAATAATAATTAATGATTGGTTTTATAAAACATAAGGTTTGAGTTTCTCAGCTTGCCGAAACCCTCAGAACCTATGATAATAGAGACATCAAAGGGCATAAACTTATGGCCTACAATATTTTAGATAAAATTATTAATACCAAATAGTCTATATTTGAACGAGCAACATGACAGTTGCCGTTACATATCCAGTAATGATGAGGAACAAACATGATAGATAAAAGTTTATTAGATGCCATCAAAAGTTACAGTGAAAAAATGACTCGTCCAATTACCTTCGTATTGGGTAGTGGCGAACATAGTAAGCGTGCTGAGTTGATTGATTTTTTGACTAAAATCGCTGGCACCACAGATAAAATCAATTTTGATGCAACAGCAGCTGATGATAGCTTACCAAGTCCAATTAGCTTTAAAGTAGTCAGTCATGTCGATGGTGCATTGACTGATACGGGTATTGTTTTTAGTGGTATCCCCGGTGGTCATGAATTTACCTCGCTGATTTTGGCTATTTTGCAAGCCGGTGGTCATACGCTAAAATTGGATGAAAGTATTCAAAAGCTGATTAAGCGTTTTAATAAGCCACTACAGTTTCAAACTTACGTGTCGCTATCTTGCCATAGTTGCCCAGAAGTGGTGCAAGCGCTCAACCAGTTTGCACTATTGAACGATGGTATTAGCAACGAGATGATTGATGGTGCTCTATTCCAAGAGCAGGTTGATGCTAATAACATCCAAGGTGTACCAGCGGTATTCTTAAATGGTAAACCGTTTGCCAATGGTCTCATCGACACGGCTAAATTGATTGGAAAGTTGCAAGAGCAGTTTCCTGACTTGTTAGCAGAAGCTGATGACGATGCTGAGCAGTTAGAGCAGCAAGATGTGACGATTATTGGTGCAGGTCCAGCTGGCGTTGCCGCTGCAATTTATACCGCTCGTAAAGGCTTAAAAGTGACGATGGTTGCTGATCGTATCGGTGGACAGGTGAAAGACACGCAGGATATCGAAAACTTGATTTCTGTGCCTTTAACCACGGGTACTGAGCTATCAGCGAACTTTGAAAAACATTTACGCGAATACGATATTACTTTAAAAGAGCACGTCAGCGTCAAAGAAATCAGTGAGACAGAAGATGAAAACTATCGCATTCATCTAAACACGGGTGAGACGTTTGAGACACGCAGTATTATCTTAGCGACGGGTGCTCAGTGGCGTAAGCTTGGTGTTCCGGGTGAAGAAGAAAATATCGGTAAAGGCGTGGCTTTCTGTGCTCACTGTGACGGCCCGTTCTTTAAGGGTAAAGAAATTGCTGTCGTCGGTGGTGGTAACTCTGGTATCGAAGCGGCATTAGATCTTGCTGGTATCGTGAAGCATGTGACCGTGCTTGAGTTCGCGGATGATTTAAAAGCGGATCAGGTATTAATTAACAAAGCCAAAGAAAAAGCCAATATCGAATTTATCACTGGCGCAGCGACGCAAGAAATTAAAGCGACTGATGGTAAAGTGACTTCGATCGTTTATCAAGATCGCAGCACAGGTGATACTCATGAGCGTGACTTGGCAGGGGTGTTTGTACAGATTGGTCTAGTACCGAACTCTGCGTTTGTTAAAGGCTTTGTTGATTTGAACCGTTTTGGCGAGATTGAGATTGATGAGCGCTGCCGTACTGATCGCAAAGGTATCTTTGCTTGTGGTGACGTGACTACTGTGCCATTTAAGCAGATTAATATTGCGATGGGTGAGGGTAGCAAAGCGGCATTATCAGCGTTTGAATACTTGGTTATGCAGTAAGTTATTTCACGCTAAATTTATTCTAACAAGCCACCTCTTTTGAGGTGGTTTTTTATGGGTGCTGATATACTACTTGTAAAAATTTATAAATTAACTTATGTTCGTTAATATTTTATGAGAACATTAATAGTGAAAAATAAATATGCAATTCGCAAAAATAATCATTGGGTTAAATGTCTGGTTTTTATATCGTTTATATTTAGTGTAACCAATGCTTATGCAGGGCAAACCGTCAATGAGATTCTGAATGAATACTATCCCATCTATAATGAGATAAAGCAGTGTCAAGGTATTATGGCTAATAACGGTTCTAGAATTGATGAGGACGTTTACCTAAAAAGTGGTTACTGTATTAAAATTGATAGACAATTAAAGGTAAAAACCAAGCAAGGCAAGCGTTTATATGTGGTCGTCATTGGAGAGGTATCATTTAATAAAGAAGGTGGAAATGATTCTGGATCTCATGCCGATACTGGACTGGTTGGTATGTTTGTCTTAAAGCCACAAGGTTCCGGTTGGGAGGTGGAATACGCTAATCCAGTGATGAATGCAGGCGCTTCTGGTGCAGGACTAAAAGACTGGAAGCTGATACGAGTTGCCCCTGATATTTGGGGATTTATTAATATTCATAGTGATTCGCACTACATTCAATCTTTTTCTGAATACATATTAATGACACCAGACCCTAAGTCAAAAAAAGTGATATATAGTCATATAGCTGCGAAAGCAACTACAGAAAACAATCCTATAGCACCATCTGGCTGTAGTAAAGATAGAAAGGTAGAATATTGCACATTATTGAAAGCCAAGCTCAATATCGATAAAACGACGCTGATAAATGGTTTTTACCCGCTAGAGATTACAATCAGTGGTCATAAGTATAACTATAACGGTTCAGAAAAAAAGACCTATAACAATCAGGTCTATAAAATAAAATACGAGCCGAAAAAAGGGTATCAAAAGCCCAAAGATTATCCCCTATAGTGATATCATCAGAGTCATTTAATGAGCCAATTGAAGTAGGTATGATGCACGCCAAATTATATGGATCAATACTCATGTTAAGGTTATATCTTAGTTTTGGACTATTAGGATTTGCCACCAATACCTCTGCTGCTGATAGTGTGATGGATATCCTCAAGCCGTACTATCCGCTTTATAATGAAGCATTAGGGTGTCATGGCGCGATTGCTCCTTCTGGTTCCGTCAATGGTTTAACTAGAGAGGCTTATATGACGGGCTATTGCATCGATATTGATAGGCAAAAGGTCATAGAGACGGATAAAGGTAAACGTTTATATATAGTGATGAAAGGTAACGCTAGTTTTAACGAGGATGGTGAAGCGTTGGAGTATACCGACACTCGCTTTGACAGTGGTTTAGTCGGTATGTTTGTTTTAAAGCCTAAAGGTGAAGGCTGGCAAGTTGAGTCGGCCAATCCTTATATGAATGCAGGCAGTAATGGTCTTGGTTTAAGTGGTTGGGATTTAGAACAGTTTGCGACAAATACGTGGGGCTTTATAAATGAGCATGGTGATACGCATCAAGGTTATTACAGTGATAGTCTTGTCATATTGACACCTAGTGGCAGCGGTATTACACAGAGTTGGATAGGTATTAATTTTAATAACGAAAATGCTGGGAAATGCGAAGACGATATGTCAGAGTGCGATAATACCAAAACTACCTTTACTATCGATAGTCATAAAACCGTTAATGGGTTTTATCCTTTAGAAATAACACTCAATGGATTTGTGAAAGGCAAGAAATATCATAACGCTACTTATCGTATTAATTATCAAAAAAACAAAGGCTATATAGAGCCTAATGAATATCCTTTAAAAGATAATTATTAAGCTCGTTTTCAATGATTCACTTTTGGTCAGCCAACACCCCAACCACCGAAAGTATCTCACCTGCTTCATCTTCTTTAATTACGCGAGTTTCTTCAAGTGCTGCCTCTCGCCAAGCCTGTAGATGAGGATTGTTTAACATCGTCTCACAATACTGTTTGGTCGTTGATTTCAACACTATATCAGAGGCATCGGCATACGTTTGCAAACGTAGAATAACTGGTGCGAAAAAAGCATCAGCGGCAGTGAAATGACCAAATAGATAACTATCTGTTGAGCGATTTTTTAAACAATCTGCAAAAATCTCTTCTATCCGAGAGATATCATTTAAGCAGGCATTACTTGGTTGTATCTTCGCCGTCGCTCGGATGTTCATCGGCATCTCACTACGAATGCCCATGAACCCTGAGTGCATCTCAGCGATGATGCTTTGGCAATAAGCGCTATTTATTCTGTTGCTGGTATTGGTCTCAGCGTCAGACTTCTTCAATCCTGTCCAAAGATCTAATTCTGTCAGATAGTCATTGGCATGAATGGCAATCGCTAAAGTATCCCAGACCGTGACTTTTTCATCATCTTGAGCATAGACCAAAACTGGTACTTTGCCTGTTGGCGCATGCTCATTGAGAATGGGTGTCGCGGATGGATGAAACAGTTCAATCAGTTGCTCATCGAAGTCAATATTAAAAGCTTTGAGTAGTAGCCAAGCTCGCAATGACCATGACGAATAGTTTTTATTGCCGATGATGAGTAGCGGTTTTTGCATCATAAAATCCTAGTGAGCTGTATAAGTAGTATTTTATTATGTGCTCAATATTAAAAATTAACCAGTCTATAGTTCAGTAATTTCAATAAAAAACGCCCATCCAAAATTTGGACGGGCGTTTTTTCAGCAGTAGCGATTATATTTAAATCACTATCAATCGTCTAATAAATCCATACGCTTTGCCGCTTCATAAATACCTGTTGAGCGGTTGCCAGTACGGCAAAAGATCAGCATTGGCTGTTCAGCTTGATTAAAGAAATCAGCAAATTCTTCGACATGGTTTTGATTAAGCTCACTACCAGCGAAAGACACTTCTTTATAAGCAAGACCTGCTTTTTTAGCAGCGGCCTCAATCTCAGCGCTGGTCGGTTGATTCGGCTCTTCACCATCTGGACGGTTGTTAATAATGGTTTTAAAACCATTTTCAGCAATCATAGGTACTTGATCAGGGGTGATTTGTCCGGTAATACTAATTTGATGGCTCATAAGAGCTCCTTTTTATTTTTCATATTAAATAAAGTGTGTGGCGTAAAATACAGAATCTTAGACTAATCTTAATAGGCAACTTTCTAAAGAGAACGTATGTAAGCGCTATCGCTTTTTTATAGTAACGGTTATAACAAACCTTGCATCAATGCGCTTTGATACAACAATTTAGCACGTGCACCTGTCCCGCAAAACATCAATATTGGTTTAGGCATAGAGCGATAAAACGCCGCAAACTGCTCGACAGTCGCCATGCTCAAGCGCTCATCATCAAACGGTAAATGATGATAAGTAAGGTTGGCTTTTGCCGTCGCACTGGTAAAATCACAGCTATTGGGCTGAGTTTCTGTCTCGGCATCAGGACGAATATTGAGCACGGAGCGGTAGCCAAGCTCAGAAATCTTGGTGCATTGGCTTGGATAAATTTGCTTATAAATAGTTAAATTATCGGTCATAAGTAGCTTCGGTCGCGTATATTAAAAGACGTTTGGAGGTATCGTATTGTAGCTAAGCGCCATTTTATAAAGGCTGTACTTTAGGTATCTCTTCTAAAGGCTGTATTTTTTAAGGGCTTATACCAATTTAGCATAACACAGCTTTTATCATATCTATATTTTGTCACAGCATAATAATAAGTATGCTTGATTGAGCAACATATGTCTCACAGACCGATTAGATATCTTTTAGCGCATTTACCGCATCCATCGTGCTTAAATAAACTTGACCTGAGAGGGTGGTAATGACCGGAGTATGCTCGATGATGTCCATTACTGGCCCTTTAATAAAGCTAAAGTTTAAATGTTTATTTTGGTTCAACAGCTCTTGATTAAGACTGATAAGCATCTCTTGTCCGGTCAAGTCAATGTGATTGACCGCTGACATAATAAGAATAATCTCATGCGCTTCGGGATATTGCTGAGTGGCTTGTATGACCCTACGATGGACGGATTCACTATTGCCAAAAAATAAGCTCTCATCGATACGCAGCATCAATAAGTTGCTAAAGGTCACCACATCGTGACGGTTTATATTGCGAAAATGCCCTGTGCCAGCTAGCTGACCAACCACAGCGACGTGCGGTTTACTCGATTGCCAAATGAGGCTAGCAAATGACACCATCAAACCAATTACTAAGCCTGTATTTAATCCAAATATCAATACGCCGATGAATGCCGCCAAAAAGCTTGCTGCATCTAGACGGTCGCGTTGCCATGCCGACTTCAAGGTTGCCATATCAATGAGACCGATGATCGATGCCATGATGGTTGCACCCAATAAAGCATAGGGAAGTGGTGCGAGTACATTGCCAAAAGCGATTAAAGCAGCAATCATGACCAGCACGGTTACTAAACTTGCGACTGGTGTTTTAGCACCTGAATCGGCATTGATGGCGGTACGCGAAAATCCGCCAGCGACGGTAAAGCTTTGAAAGAACCCACCCGCCATATTGGCAAGCCCCAGTCCAGTCAGCTCACTATTGGCGTTAAAAGTCTCACCGCGCAGGCGTGCATAGTTGCTGGCGACAGAGCTGCTAGAGACAAAGATAATCAATGCCATCAAACCTGCGCTAGGTAATAGATTCAGCGCTTCATCGAAGTCTGGTACATAGGGCAGGGTAAAGGTTGGTAAGCCTTGTGGAATATTGCCAATCGTGGCCACGCCATTCGTGGTCCAGTGTAAGCTGATGCTCAAAACAATTGCAATACCGAGCAAAATAAGCGGAAATAGTCGCTCAGCCCATTTGGCATAAGATACTGATAACCAAGACTTCCATAGCCATTTGCTACCGTAGCGATTGGCCACCAACAGTGCAAAAGCAATGACGCCAATAACTAAGGTTAGCGGATGTAGCTGGCGTGCATAAATTTGCATGCTTGATAGATAACCGATTAAGTTATTTCCAGCAATAGGAATCGCGGTCAGATATTTAAGCTGACTGATAAAAATTAATACGGCTGCACCACTGATAAAGCCTGCTGAAACGCCGCGACTGATAAACTGCATAATCCAGCCCAGCTTGAGCCGCCCTGCTAGCCATAACATTGTACCAACCATCAATGACAGTAAACTTGCCATCAATATATACTGCTGAGAGCCCTCTGTAGCATAAGGATGTAGGCTGCTGGCTGTCATAATCGCAGTAATAGCGACAGGCCCTACTGCTTGCACATTACTCGATCCTATCCATGCATAGACCAGCACGGGAACGATGGCCGCGTAGAGTCCATAGACGGGTGGCAATCCTGCCAATACCGCATAACCTAAGCTTTGCGGAATGACGAGCACCCCAACCACCAACCCAGCAACAACGTCAGTTGGCAGGGCAGATAGCTGGTATTGACGTAACCAAACAGGAATCAGACGAGCGGTGATAGAAGGCATAGCAATATGTCATCACAATATATAGTCAATCCTATATAAATCAGGTACGGTGTCAGGCTCGCTTAGTCTACTATTTGTAGTACTTTCGCTTGCCTTCCTTATATCTAAACTATATTGAACCGACTATAGTAGAAAAAATTGAATAAAATAAAAGGTTAAATACAGCCTAGCGCTAAATTCATAAAGTTATGCTGAAAAATGACGCTAACAAGTGATGCTAAAAACGCAAGCCAACAAACTAGCTATCAGTTTTGGCACAAAAGCGTTCATACAATAAATGTAACACCGCCAAGGCATCGTCACTGGCAATACTATAATAAATTTGCTTGCCTTCGCGGCGGGTCGTCACCAGCGCATCTTTGCGTAAAATACCAAGCTGCTGTGACAAGCTTGGCTGACCAACACCGACTAAGCTTTCGAGCTCGCTGACGCAATATTCTCCTTGAGTCAACTGACATAAGAGTAATAAGCGATCCGGATGTGAAAGCGACTTTAATAGTTGGCTGGCTTGCATGGACGCTTGCTGCATTTGCTCAGCAAGGTCTTTAGGTGCAAAGTCTGCTACGCTAGATGACGCATCATCAATGCTAGTAGTCGAGGTGCTCAATGCTGAAGTAGAAGTAGTCAGAGCAAGCTCCTTATATAAGACATAATAAAAAATTTAGGATTAATAACTAAGATAAGATTAATTATCAATGATATTGCCACGGATAGCAAGTTATCATTATTTACATTATATAAATTGATAAAATGTTAAATCGTTGCTATATTGGTATGCATCGTTGATCAATATGTGGCGGTCAATACGATAAGCTGAAGCCGGCGCATATTATACTGAACAATTTATCAAAAAATAAAATATTCATCTAAAAGCAAAGAGGTAGCCATGCAAGTTCATTCATTCTTACATAGCGACACAGAAACTTATACTCACGTACTCGCGGACGTTCAACAACAAGTCTGTGCCATCATCGATCCTGTATTGGATTTTGATGCTAAGTCAGGGCGCACGAGTACTACTAGCGTCGATGAGGTGATAGGGTTCGTCCGCGAGCATGGTTGGGAGCTGATTTACATCATAGAGACTCATGCGCATGCTGACCATATATCCGCCGCGATACATGTCAAAGACACACTTGGCGGGCAGTTGGTAATCGGTCAACATATCACCGAAGTGCAAAAAATATTTAAGCAAATATTCAACTTTGATACCAGTTTTCGCACCGATGCCAGCCAGTTCGATATTCTAACGGATGAGGGCGATACTTTGGCGCTTGGCAATATTACTATTACGGTCATGTATGTACCGGGTCATACGCCGGCAGATATGGCCTATATTGCGACTGATGATGAAAAGACCGTGGTCTTTGTTGGTGATACTTTATTTGCTCCTGATGTCGGGACGGCTCGCTGTGACTTTCCAGGTGGGGATGCCAAGACGCTGTACCACTCAATCAAGAAGCTCCTTGCGCTCCCTGAAGATACGATAATATATCTGTGCCATGATTATCCAAGCAAGGGTCGTCAGCACTGTCCAACCACGACTGTCGCTGCACAAAAACTGGGCAATATTCATGTCAAAGATGGCATCAATGAAGCAGAGTTTGTGCAAATGCGTGAGCGCCGCGATGCCACTCTTGATATGCCGCGTCTCATTATTCCATCGGTACAAGTAAACATCGATGCAGGTCATTTCCCAGAGCCAGAAGACAATGGTACCCGTTATCTCAAAGTACCGATTAATGTACTTGGGCAATAAGACAGATATCAGGATAAGCAGACATCAGAAGAAGCAAACATTATAAACATGCCTAACGTTACGTAAGCACAATACGAGTATAAGCCATCATAATGCCAGTCTTTACCGTAAACACATGGCTATATTACTCCTCTACCATTGAGCCTTCACACTTAAGGATTGAACCATGGAAATTAATATCGGCAGTACTGAGCGTTTACTACGTATTATCGCGGGTGTCGTGATTATCGGCTTGGGTTTGTATTTTCAAAGCTGGTGGGGCGTGATTGGCTTAGTGCCTTTACTCACAGGACTCTTCCGCTTTTGTCCTTTGTATAAAATGCTTGGGATGAATACCTGCAAGCGTTAAAAAATCGCTAGATTTATTGTCATAAATACATAATCAAGCATGGGTATTGGATACTTTGATCGACCAACACCCATGCTACTTGTATAGGAGTCTTATAATGAGTGAGCAAAACTCTCATCTGGTCTGCCCACATTGTCAGGCAACCAACCGCATACCAGCGGCCAAACTTAGTGCTGCGCCAAATTGTGGCAAATGTGGTCAGCCGTTATTAACGGGTAGCCCTCATGAACTAAACGCCCAAACGGTTCGTAAAGTCATTCAAAAAAATGAGGTCTTGACCATCGTTGATTTTTGGGCGAGTTGGTGTCAGCCGTGTCTCATGATGGCACCGCAGTTCAAAGCCGCCGCGGCGCGACTGCCACAAGTAGTGTTTGCCAAAATACAAACAGATAAATATGAGCAAGCGGCGGCACCTTATAATATTCGCAGTTTACCAACCATGGTGGCTTTTAAAAATGGTAGAGAGATAGCACGGCAGTCAGGTGCTTTACCTAGCGATCAAATTGTTCAGTGGGTACAAAGCTTACATTCTTGAGTTTTAACGAATTATGATTATAAAAAAGCCAGTATGCTTATTGCATGCTGGCTTTTTTATAACAAATACTATCTAAAGTCATCAAAGAATTGAGCAGTTAAATATTACTTATCAAACTTAACTTATTAAATATAATCTATTAAACATAACCGATCACGCATTACTCGCCATAAATCTTAACACCATTAGCAAAGCTACAACGCTGAATGCGGGCGGATTGAATGATGGCATCACGCTCGCCATAGAGCCGTGATAATTTTGCATCGCGCGCCTTAGTATTGTTGCTTTTGCCAACGCCAAAGCTAATATTAGGGGATATACCCCAACGTCCTGCAGAAACCCCAACCCCGACACCTGAGGCGGATAAAGTTGATTGCTCATTGCGCGCCGCGTCGACATAGCGATTGACGCGGGTATATTCTTGACTAAGGGCTTGGCAATCATAACTTTGATACGTACTTGGTGGCACATATTGTGGCGTGACATTGCCCGTTGAGGCACAGCCTGAGAGACCAAAAATGCCAGCTGTCGCCAGTAGTGTCGCTGCAGTAAGAGTTTTCATAGTGGCTCCATTAGGCTAGGTTAAGGCGATTGGATTTATGTAAGATAGCAAAAATAATGAGATTAAGATATTGAAAATATAGCAATTATTAAATATCTTCAATGCTAGTAATATAAGTATTTGTGCAATTAAAATATGATATGTTTATTAAAATAAGTTGCCGGGTTTAGCAAAGGCAAGTACCACAATGCCCACATATGCCGCTCCAGCAATAAGAATACCGGTTTTTCTTTGGCTAGATGTGGCGTTATTATTAAACGTTTTGATACTGGCACTGATAGCCGCAACGAGTAAGATTACTTTTGCAAATACCCATTGTATGGGTGCATTGGCACTCATCAGCTGCATTAGCATGACTGCCCCTGACACAATAATGAGGGCATACAGAATGTGCGAAGAGATTTTAACCACGCGTGGTGCTTGCTTGTTTGAGCTTGATACCAAATAGCTCTGATATAAAAACAGGGCAATGAGCAATACAGCCATGAGCATGTGTAGATGATTCATGAGATATTATTTCCTTTAAAGGTGCAGTTTCAGCGCTTACTGGTTACATATAATTATGGTATGGAAAATACTATCTTCGCAATAGTTCGTTATTAGCCCTTGTTTTGTCCAGCACATAACGGACTATCAGGGCTTTGACCTTGCCATTCTATTGGGGTGTAAGCATGAATCGCTAAAGCATGGATTTGACCGCCTTGCGAGGTTAATAAGGAGTTTGCCAGTCCATATACAAGCTGATGGCGTGCGACCAATCTTTTGCCTTCAAAAGCATCACTAACAATCGTAAGCTTAAAATGGCTTTCTTTACCATCAAAATAACCAGAATGATTCATTGATTCATTCAACAATTCTATATGTTGCGGCTGCAACGCTTGTAGCTCAGCATTGAGAGCATCAGTGGTCGGTGTTTTACTCATAATAATCTTTCCATATATTTTGCCTAATAGTACTTGGCGGTATCATACTTAGCAATTTGTGAATTGCAAATAATGCCCATTATAGCAGACGCTATTAGCGGTAAAGCCTGCTATTAAGTTGCGTGTGCCTGTAAGCGATTACACTTTTGAGCAATCCTGTTTTTAAAAAATATAGCTATGAAAGATATTCTTTTTGACATACTGTCTTTAATGACGATAAATAATAGCCAGTCATGGCAAGTAGCGGCATCTGTTAGCTATCAGCATAAAAAAGCAGAGCACAATTGATAACCTGTACTCTGCTTTTATAAGTAACAGCCATTTACTCAAAGCATGAAATCTAACAATCTCGTTAGCGGCGCGCTTTTTGATAAAGCGGCATCACTTTAGGCATTAACGATTGCAATTGAGCAATACGATTGCTGCTGGTCGGGTGAGTGCTTAAGAACTGCGGTGGCTCACCTTGGCTCGCGCTTTGCATTTTTTGCCATAAGGTAACCGCTGCTTGCGGATTATAGCCAGCACGTGCCATTAACTCTAGACCAATCTGATCGGCTTCAGCTTCTTGTGTGCGACTGTGTGGACGGCTCAGCCCCAAATCCCCAGCAACGTTTGCTAGTTCAGCTTGACCTTGTGACAGTCCAAAGATGCTAGCAGCCACGCCGATACCAGTCTGTGTGGCATATTGGCGTGAGAGACGTTCACGTGAGTGCTCACGCAGCGCATGTGACATCTCATGACCCATAATGGCCGCAATCTCATCATCGGTGAGATTCAGGCGGTCAATGATACCCGAGTAAAACATGATTTTGCCACCCGGCACCACAAAGGCATTCAGCTCATTAGATTTGATCGTATGCACTTCCCATTGCCATTTCGCCGCATCTGGACGGTAGACACCGACCTGACCGACCAAACGATTAGCGATGTTCTTTAAGCGATTAAGCTGAGCCTTATTGGTATCTAGCACGCCGCGCGCTTTTGCTTCTTGCAACGTTTTGGCATAACTCTGTGCAGACAGCTGCAAAACTTGTTCATTAGAAACCAGTAATAGCTGCTGACGGTCAACGCCAACGGCCCCAGTACTGGTGGTGCTGGTACAGCCTGTCAGGGCTAGTGCCGACAATGAAGCGGCCATCACGGTGCTGGTCAGTAATTTTTTCATAATAAACATCCTCACTGTAAATGATAAAAAGTAAAATAGAACAAAGTGGCGGTTAATAACAAAGTGACTGTTATCAAAGCGGCTATTAATAGCAAAGCGACTATCGTTGAAACAATTGTCGTTCAAATGACTCGTATTAAATTTTTTTGTGGAATAAAGAGTTAAAGCAGCAAGTAAGGCAATTTTTTATTAATGTTCTACCTATGCTTGCTACGTGACCTCAACAGTAAAATTTTACCCGAACTGTCATTAGGCATAAGTATAATAATGTTACTAAGGCAAAACCAATGCATGAAAAGTAACAATACAACGTAGGATTGTAAGTGAGAGGGACGTTGACACCAACAAATCTATTTTTCGCTACTAACGTCTATAAACTTGATAGGCGGCATAAATCTCAGTCAAAAAATAGTCTCATAGGCAATGAGATACTACCTACAAGGACAGAGCTTTAGATTTCTAACATTATTGTGAAAAATAATTGATATTATTTAAAATAAATAATTATCGCTAAATCAATTATTTATGATAATTACATCAATAAATAGCGAGTTAAAGACATAATATTGGAAATAAACGTTAAAAATGAGGTTGACAGGGTTAGAATATCTGATAGAATAGCCAGCCTATCGAGACGGAGTTGTTGTTAACAACACTACAATTCGATAATCAGCGGGAATAGCTCAGTGGTAGAGCATAACCTTGCCAAGGTTGGGGTCGAGAGTTCGAATCTCTTTTCCCGCTCCAAATATGGCTTGAAAAAGCATCAAAGCCTCACTTTATTGTGAGGCTTTTTTTTGTCCTGATTTTAAGGGTTGTCATTGTTTCTTAAGAATATTTCGATGACATGCCAAGTTACTATCGACGGAATTAACGACATAGATTACTAAAAGTGGCAGCGCCGAAACTAAGTTACAAAAGGTGGTCAATTTGACACATTAGGCTCAGTTCAATCATGCATAATTATATAGATCGTTTAAACGAATATAACAACAAATAATCCATCTATAAACAATGATGATAATAAGGAATAATTATGCAAGAATTCAAACATAGAGCATTCAATGAATTATTTGATCTGTCAGGAAAAACCGCAATTGTGACGGGTGGTGCAAATGGTATTGGTAAAGCAACGGCGTTACGTCTAGCACAAGCTGGGGCAAATATCGCTATTGCTGATTTAAAACTAGAAGATGCAAAGGCTGCGGTCAAGGATATCGAAGTGTATGGTGTAAAAGGCTTGGCAGTCGAATGTAATATCTTGAAAGATGAAGATTTGGTCGCTATGGTAGACAAGGTCGTCGCTGAATTTGGCACTGTCAATATTTTAATCAATAATGCTGGTGGCGGCGGCGGTGGTCGTGAAAACCCAGCCACCGCATCGGTCGATGATATTCGCCGTGACTTTGAGTTGAATGTTTTTAGTGGCTGGCGCTTGTCTCAATTATGCGTGCCATACATGAAAGCGTCGGGTTATGGCTCGATTGTATTTACCACTTCGATGTCGAGTATCAATAAAAGCCCGAACATGAGTGGTTATGCAGGATCAAAAGCGGCTGTCAATCATATGGTGGCGAACTTGGCACATGATTTTGGCCCTGAGGTACGCGTCAATGCGGTTGGCCCTGGTGCCACGCGTACTGATGCGTTAAAAACCGTACTAACACCAGAAATCGAAAAGAAAATGCTAGAGCATACGCCGATTCAACGTTTGGGTGAAGCCGATGATATCGCCGGTGCTATGCTGTATTTTGCCGCACCGCTATCTGAGTGGGTCAGTGGTCAAACCATATTTGTGAATGGCGGCGGTGTGCAAACCTTAGACTAAGCTTGTCTGCATATGAAAGTATTTAAACCATGATGTTAAAGCTATAGTAAATAGTAAAAAAACCGTTATGAAAAGCGTCATCCAATGTATAGTTGGGTGACGCTTTTATCGTTTTAAGCCTATGTTTCATGATAAAGGTGCTGGCGCATTGATAGGCTGTATCTTTCAATTGACTGAATGTGCTCAATTAAAGAGTATTCAAGTTACTCAAGTTATTAAAAGCAAATATGGGCGACCTCATTGCAAAAGGTTTGCTTGCCATTTTTAAAGCCTGCGATGGCTTGCGAATTGATTCTAATCGCTTCTACCGCGTCTTTCGCTTCTAATATGACTAGGGTAGCCGGTGCTCCTACTTTAATCTCCGTTTGCCGTGACAAAAGCTTCGCTGCATTTTTGCTAATCATATCGAATACCTCCGCTATCTGCTCATCTTTTGCTAATTGAGTGATATTGGCATACATATTTGCCATTCTAATCAGTGAGGCATCACCGTAAGGCGTGAAAGCATTTAAAATATTATTGCTAGAAATAGTCGTATTGATGCCCATTGCTAATAGCTCATTGGCGTTGACCATGCCTCTAGGAATGAGCGTATCATAATCACGTCCATTCAAAAATATGTCGGTAGCTGGTAACACGGTCAAGGTAATGTCAGCGAATTTAAGTAACGCAGCCATTTCAATACGTTTGTCTTTGTCCATCGCCGACAGTTTAGTCACATGACCAATAGATATGCGACCTTGATAATGGCGCTTGATGGTTTCTTCAACCAATTTTGGAATGCTCGAGCCTTGTGGATCCAGATCAAAATCCAGATGAAAATCAACATCGACGTCAAACTGCTCAGCCAAATCAAACAGCATTTCAATATGCTTGTGAGGATTCTCATCTTTGTATGGACATCCACCAACCAAATCAGCGCCTTGCGACAATGCCAGTTTTAGTAGCTCATAAGTATGCAGGTCATTGCTCAATCCTGATTGCGCAAAGGCGCAAATCTCTATATCGATGGCAAATGCATAGGTATCGCGGGCTTTTTTGATGGCATTAAAGGCACGCATCTCTGTTTTTGAATCTGTTTCAACAAAGGTGCGCAGACCAACGGTGCCTTTTTTAATCGCCATCTCAATCACTCGTGAAGCACGATTAAACACATCTACTTCCGTAAAATCCTTTTTAGCCTTACCTGTTTCTTCAACAGCCTCGTTTAAATCACCTTGCTCTATAGTACAGCGATCAAGGATGCAGGCTTTATCAAGGTGAATGTGGCTCTCATAGAATCCTGCACAGACAAAGTAACCTTTAGCATCGTAAAGTGCTCTTGGCGCATCATCATGTTCAGTTTTTTTTGCAACGTCGTCAATGCTCTCAATATAAGCGCCGTTTATACTGATATTAACCAAGTTTTTATGATTGGGTAATTGGGCATTTTTTATAAGTAAATCTGGCATCGTTTTTCCTTATTTTTTTGCTTGAAATGACTTAATGATCAATGGCATTTTAGTGTCAAGAGTGGGGGTTTTAAGCTTTAAATCCGCATGACTATTCGATGTTTTTATTTTTTCCTACTCAACGGTCGTTTTTTTGTTCATGAGTGGTTAGGGGCAAGCGTCATCGAGTCTAATATATGGAATATAATGACCACCGCTACGGTATGTAGACTTTGTTTATAAATAGACTATATCGTTTTTACCAAAAAACATACTTAGTTATTGATATTTTATTGTTATAATTATCTTATAAGTTTTGAGTGTACGTTAAGATATACTAATAATAAAAAGAGTAAATAATAAGCTAAATTTAGCTTCATAGCTTGAAACTACGAAGGCATTTCTGTGATGGAATGACTTCATTTAAATACAATCAGATAAACAGGAAAAAGTATGTCAAATATCGATGAGTCGTTACAAGAATTAATGAATCTTGATGGTGCAATGGGTGGCTGTATCGTCGACTATATGTCAGGCATGGTACTTGGTATGGCTGGCGGCGGCGTTGACTTAGAACTTGCAGCAGCAGGTAACTCGCAAGTGGTAAAGGCGAAAGTAGCAACGATGAAATCATTAGATATCAAAGGTGAAATCGAAGATATGTTGATCACCTTGGAGTCTCAATTGCACATCATTCGTCCTACAGCCAAGCATGAAGACTTGTTTATTTATTTGGTGCTTGATAAATCAAAAGCCAATCTTGCATTAGCCCGCCGTAAGGTACAAGCCGTAGAAAATAAACTAGAAATATAATTCGGTTGGTCGTGTTCAAAAAATGAGTGATTTATCAAACTCTCCTTGTTGCTTATCACGCCTTAAATAAGACAAGACTGGCAACAAGGTCAAATTCGTTATGTACGTACTGTACATAGCGAATTATTATTTTATAGACAGTGGTAACAACTTAACGAGCGTGAGCCGTTTTATCAAGTGGTGGCAAAATGAAGTGTATTGCATACGTCAGTAGAGTGCCTATCAGTGATCGTACTATTCGAATGCCTACTGGGTTATCAGACATTGTTAGCGTCTCTCGCAAGCATAATCCAAAATCGCAAATTACGGGTATCATCTCTTACCGTGACGGTCAGTATCTGCAAGTGCTAGAAGGCCCTTATCTTGAAGTAGACAAGTTAATGAGTAAGATAGCTTCTGATCCTAGACATGAAGATCTTTGGGTGTTTTTGGATGTGCGCGTGATCAAACGCAGCTTTAATAATTGGGCTGTGAGCGTGTTTGATTTTGTGGATCAAGGCAACTTTTTTAATGCGTTCATTGAGAACAATAGCGCTGTGTTAAACAGCTTTGATGAGTCTCAACAAAGACGTATTCAACCGTTTATTGATATAAAAAAATCTGATACGGTGCCTGAAAAGTATTATGAAGGTAAGGATTTAAGATTGCTGGCATGGCCTGATCTCAACAATGAAAGCCAGCCGCAGATGATGATAAACCTGTGTATCAAATTGACTAAAAAGCCTTATTCGTTTAATGCACTAGCGGACAGTGGTGATTTTGGCAGCCATCATCAAGTCACACAGATTATCAGAGAGTTTGATCGTTTAGGTTTATTGAGTGTCACAGAGGCAGCACCGATACATGAGCAAACCGTAAATGAGAAAAAGCCTAACAAATTTTATGGTGCGATCAAAAAATTCTTAGGAATGAGGTAAAAAATTGAATTATCAGAAGCTAGCAATCATTGGTGAAGTAGGTGCTGGAAAAACTCGGTTGGTCAAGACATTAAGCGAGATAAGCCCCATCAAAACAGAAGCAAAATCTAGTATTGATATCGGTAAAGAGTACACGACGGTCGGCATCGATTATGGGCGCATCACTCTGTCTGACAATATGGCGCTAGGTATTTACGGTGTGCCAGGTCAAGAGCGGTTTTCTTTTTTATGGGAGTTTGTCAATCAGTCGCTATGGGGATTGCTCATTTTGATTAGATATGGCGAGACACCCGATTATGCCAATTTAGATAAGCTATTACACTTTTTTGCACCAGAAAAAAATCAGACCACGTGTATCATTGGCATTACTCATTGCGAGGATGCTGACAAAGATAGCCTTTCAGCACTGGGACAAGAAATAAGAGTGATGTTGATGCAGCATAACGTGGTGGCACCTGTGCTCCATACAGATCCTAGAAATAGAGAGTCCGCCGTGTCTCTGCTGTCATTATTTAATACCCTTAATAATCAAGACTAATGCCAGATATGACTATGTTAAAAGAAAAATTAGACGAAAAATCACCAGCAAAAATAGCGTTGTTAAGCCACATGAAAGCATTGTGTGACGCCAATAGAGAAGTCATATTGGTTAGCTTATGCACCACAGATGGCTTTCCCATTAGTTGCTTTTCAAGCAGCGAATTGAGCAATCAAACGGACAAGTTTGCAGCGATGAGCAGCACACTATCAGCACTGAGCGATTCATCCGCGAGTCAAATGAAGCAGGGCAAGTGCGACATCACTATCGTCGAAGCCACTGCTGGAAACATGCTATTTGTCAAAACTGACTATATCGGTAAGCCGTGTGTGTTGACCGTAGTAGCACAGAATAAGATGGCACTAGCAGAAGCAAGATATAAGACCAAAAAATTGATTGGTGTCATTTCTGCTATCACTGAGTAAGGCGCATAAGTAACTAAGATTGCTGGATTCGGTAGGCTATAAGCGATAATTCAACGTGATAGACATGTGATATTATTTGCGTGATCAAATATCGACACTGTATTCAGGTATCGACCTTGTATAAAGGTAATGCCCTGACCTTTGACGACCATATCTACCAAGAACGCACCATTAGTGGCATTAATTTTGGCATGAGTCGTGTGGTTGTGCCTTCTGCGTCGGTCAGCTATAGGTTGCTTCTTTTGCCCAGACCATATTGTAAAAACTCATGATTTCTCAAATCTGCTAGCGTCTCAAGTAATCCCATCCTGCTCAGATAACCGGGACTGGCACAGAGCGAATAACGAGTCAGCGCCAGCCGTTTTGTTTGGTCGCTGGAATCTTGCAGCTCTTAAGGCGAACGGCGAGCTCATACCCTTCTTCGATCAAATCAATGTCGATCAGAAAAACCCAACTCAACGTTTAGGACGGGACAGCAGTGCTGTATCTATCGGTGATGGCGCGTAATGAAGAACTTCTACAGTACGTTACGTAGAAGCTTGTCACGTATTAACTATCGGGCGAATAGGCTGAATTTATGCTGTTGGCTCTATTCTAAAATGAATGGTTCGATTTTGAAGTAAACGGTTCTGCTGTGGCTATTTGACGCTATATTTACAGTATTATTGTTCTGAAAGTTAGAGTAATTAATTACAGTCAATAATTTTTTTTGAGAGCTTATTTTTTATAACTTGTTCTTTGATAGCGTAATATAAAAAGCACCACTTAACGGATTGTTGAGCGGTGCTTTTTTGAGTCAAGATATCAGTTTTAGATAGTGGTTTTTTAGGTACTAATTCTAACGGTACTGAGCTTAAAGATACTAAGCTTAAAGATACTATCAAGGATAAATAGTTAGGCTTGGCCTTTTTTTACGACCCATCAAGCTATTAGCTACCCATGCTGGACCAATTAATAAGAATTGTAAGTCTTCAAAAAATGAGGGTTTTTTGCCTTCAATTTTATGACCGATGAACTGTCCAATCCAAGCAACCACAAAAATAGCCGCCCAAACTTTAAAGCCCCATGGTAATAATGCCATTACTGACAAACAGATAAGAATAAACATTCCCATCGCCAAGAATAACGGCGTGGATAGACGCATATAAAATAACAATACCAACGCGCTGAGTACCAAGGTAAACCAAACTGATAGCGACATGCCCATGCCTAACAGGCTGACAAATATCGTGGGAACGCATAGCCAATGGATTTTTTTATTGACTAGGTTTTGATGACTGACAGAATATTCACTAAGCCATTGCTCAAGTGTGCGTTTAGACAGGCGTTTTTGCTGAGTACGAGACATACTAACCTCCATGTTAGTAGATGAATTGAAAAATCTCTCCTATCAGTTGTAGCACTAATTGAGCCAGTCCACCACATTATCTGATAGACGGCACAGTCAAAACCTATAGCGCTATCAACATATTTACCAATATCTGCGAGCTCTTCGATTTTATCCTTTTAAGATATCAGTGCTTATGCGTCACACAAGATAACCGTTAACCTTGTTCACTGCGCTGCCATTCATACAAACCAATAAAAGCGTTTATTTGATATATCATGGTTTGAATGGCAATAATGTAATTGCCTGACATTAGATTGACGATGAGCCAGACAAAGTTAACGATAATCCATAACCACCAGTTAAATGAATAGCGCAAAATCATCGCGGCTTGTGCAGTAATGGAGAGGACAAAAGCAATGACGTTGATCCAAAAGAAGGAAATAAATCCTAGGAATTTACTATTATCATCTTCAACCACTGCATAGCCATAGCTGGCGAGTAAATCATTTACCGTGGGAAAAAGTGCGAGACCAATAATAATAAAGGCGGCGGTAATCAACCAAATCGCTTTGCTCGCCGCCTTTGGTATCATGTCGCCATCAGGATCGGTATGTTTTGACCAATAAAAAATACCGTAGACATGGGTGAAAAAGTTAAAGAGTGGCGCGAGCATCAAACCGACTGCACCAGACGTCGCCTGCACGACGACTTCTCCCGCAGTCGCTGCCATTCCCAACCCGTTGCCCATGACGTTTTTGCGAAATGATAGCGAAACCACACAGACCAAACCAACGAAAGACACGCCCAAATAAAACATATCAAGCGTGGTGTGTTCTGTCGTGAGCCAAAAACCTGCGGATAATGCTATCACCCCGCAAATAAACCAAGTGACAATCCATTGCATCGCCCATTTTCCAGTAATATTATCTAATAGCTGAATACGCATAAAGCCTTTTTCCTTAAAGTATTAAAACTACAATGGGTGCTTATCTGATTTTTTAATATCATATTATTATCGCTATTATCGCCGTCTCGTCTATCTGCCATAAACATACTGATCGATAAGCAGCAGCGCTTGCTGATAGCGCGCATCGTAATCTGGCTGATCAACCATGTGTGGTTTGATATCATGATGAGCAAAAATATCGACGAGACGTCGCTCAAAGCGTCCACGTGCCTCAGGCGTGCCCAATGAGCGCATGCCATCATCAATCCACGGCGTATTGTTATCCAGCATAATGGTATGATCTAAGCGAAACTCATCGATACAAGCCGCCACAAAAGGATGGCTGCGACCTTCATATTCTTCACAAAATGCTTGAGTGGTCACAAAATCGGTATCAACGATGGTGACAGGAGCGGTCGCATTAGCCGCCGCATCTCTTATAGCTTGAGCATGCTGAAGGGCAATCGGACCATAGTCATTGTATTGTAGACCGACTTCACTACCACCCAAATCTGTACCGACATATAAGCGTCCCATCTCTAAAGCAAAGCTGGCGCCATAATAATTGGCCAGTTTATGCACCAATGTGGTCTTACCTGAACTTTCACCGCCGACAATCGCCACCGTTTTGGTATAGTCGCCGCGCGCTTGGGGATGAATAGCTGACCAATGCGCGACTGGATTACGAGCGATGGCATAAGAATCAAACTCAGGCTGTAGCGGGGTCGTGATGACTGGTATTGATAATCGCTCATAGACATCACTCTGTGCTAATGGGTGGTTTTCTGCGACAAACAAGACTGTATCTGCTGGTAAGTCGAGCGCTGTCGTCAAACGTTGTAGTTTGGCATTGCTGGCGGGAATGTCGATTGTCACATCGACGAAGCTATCATGTAGCGGCAGCTCAATCTCATGAGTGGTATGAATCTGGATAAATGGCAAATCAGCACACGCCATCTGTAGCCAACGTGCTTTGTCTTGCAAAGTAATGTCAAAGTCTGGATGCGGTGCTGGATGCGCCATGATGATAATATGTAAGGTTTTCGCTTGTCCTGCCGCAGCCAATATACTGCGCATTTGACCTAAGTGTAGTGGCTCAAAATGTCCAATCATCAATCCTGACTCGTACATAGCTTTCCTTAATTTTTAGTCATGCTTCATCGCACTAATGTTATCGATAGACTGCTGGAATATCTGTTATTTACCAGCATGTTATAAAGGTTTAAGGCGATTTACAGGTAGGTTATTGTAAAGGGGTGTTTTTTTATACGACTTTTTTCTGATAAAAATATGACCAAGCTATTAATTTAACTGTAATTGTTTGAGTATCTCACCATTTCTGAAGTTCCATCTATACAATATCTATGTGCTGAAAATGGCTAAATATTGGATTTGTAACAACATGTGTAATATGGCGGCAATAAAGCTAATCGTGAAACATTTTGAAATAACTATTTAAAATCAGCAGTTTATGAGGTTTTATGACAGATTAGGGCAAGCTTGGTTAGCATAAACTCACAAAGTACGTCTATACGTTCAACAGATAAATATTAAATAGTTGCTATACTTATTCATAAGTTAAGAAGGCTAAGCAGCTTCCTGACTACAATCGGAAAAAATCATAAAAATAGAAGAAAAAAAGTAAAAAGCAGAATTTTAAATAACAATAGAAATGATAGAGAGGTATTTGATTTGGCTAAACTAGCAAAACTACATCGCTCACAGAACAATCGCATGATAGCAGGTGTGATGGGTGGCATTGCCGAATACGTTGGCTGGTCACCGACTTGGGTGAGAGTGTTATTCGTGATTATCTCATCTTTGAGTGCAGCAGTACCTGGCATCTTAATTTATATAATTTTATGGATAATCATGCCAAAAGCAATTAGTGCGTCTTACGAGTAAGGTTATTTTATATTTGCTCGTATCTTTTTAATCGCTTAATAGTAATACCATTTTAATAGTATCGTTTTGATAGCATCACTATCGAGATTAGCTCAGATAGATTTTTACAAAAAAGAGAATAGCAGTTCGACTAAAAAACAAAAAGCCTGACTCATCAGGATACCAAAGACATACCTTTCCTCCTACCCAGATGCTCGCGCATTTGGGTATTTTTTTATCTGCTACTTTTATGCCTCCTATATTGCAGCAGTTTGAGTATAAATGAGCCTTATAACGACTGGTTTAGGTCTGCAGCATAAATTTAATTGATGTAAATATAGATAAAATAGTCAATTTTTAGTAAGGTGAGCAGGCAAATAGAGTCGTTGCCGAATAGGCTACACGAGTGCTATCAAAACTTTATTTATAAATATCCATTCCACAGTGGCTTTACTATGAAAACCCAAACTATGACATCCCAAGCGACAACTCCGATGATAGAAAATACAGCCCCTCAACCGATGACGTTTCAGGATTTAATCCTAACGCTACAGAATTATTGGGCCGATAAGGGCTGCGTTATTTTGCAGCCTTATGATATGGAAGTCGGCGCGGGTACTTTTCACACCGCGACATTTTTACGCTCGTTAGGTCCTGAGCGTTGGAATGCTGCCTATGTGCAGCCGTCACGTCGTCCAACCGATGGTCGCTACGGTGACAACCCCAACCGCTTGCAACATTATTATCAGTTCCAAGTGGTGCTTAAGCCAAATCCACCCAATATCCAAGAGTTGTATTTGGACTCGCTAAGAGCCATTGGTATTGATCCATTGGTGCACGATGTGCGTTTTGTTGAAGATAACTGGGAGTCGCCAACGCTGGGTGCGTGGGGACTAGGCTGGGAGATTTGGCTCAACGGTATGGAAGTAACGCAATTTACGTACTTCCAGCAAGTAGGCGGTCTTGAGTGCTTCCCAGTGACTGGTGAAATCACTTATGGACTTGAGCGCTTAGCAATGTACGTGCAGGGTGTTGACAGCGTTTACGATTTGGTCTGGGCAGATGGTGAGTTTGGTCGCGTCACTTATGGTGATGTCTTTCATCAAAACGAAGTTGAGCAGTCGACTTATAACTTTGAGCATGCTGATGTGCCGATGATGGGTCAGATGTTTGACTTTTATGAGCAGCAAGCAGATAAATTGGTTGCCGAAGGTTTGCCATTACCTGCCTATGAGATGGTACTAAAAGCCTCACATGCTTTTAATTTACTCGATGCTCGTGGTGCGATTTCAGTGACCGAACGTCAGCGTTTTATCCTACGTGTGCGTACGCTTGCCCGTAAGGTTGCCATTGGTTACGTTGAAGCACGCGCAAAATTGGGTTTTCCATTGGCAGATGAGGCGCATCGTCAAGCGGCGCTCGATAAGTATTTGCCAAAAGAACAAGGTGAAGATAAGTAGTTTTCGTTCTAAATATTAATTTTAGGTACTCGATCATGTTCAGATACCATTGCATTGAGTGCTTTAAGTTTAGTAATAGAGATTTGGAACTGACCGTTACTAGGTCGTTTTTTATTTTTAAATTGCTCCCATACAAGCGAACCTGAGCCATTATATATTTCTTCAAATGTACCATTTGGCATTATTTTAATAATAATTGCATGTTCAGGTTCACTTCGAAAGGCAACAGATTTAGATTGAGTGGCTTTTATCTCAACTTTCAAACCGTCTTTCGTTATAGCGTCGTAGCCTTTGTTACTTGCAGCTAATAGTTCTAGCTCGTAAGCATCTGCTACCAAGCATTCACCTAAGCTACCTACTAAATGACCGTCTGGAGTAAAGTGTCGACCGGGAAACATGTTTTCCAATTCGTTGACGGTGTTGTAAAGCTGTTTGACTAGAGTTTGCAGCTTTTCATGAGCTATCATAAATGGTTCCGAAACATAAAAAATAGTGTTCCACAATAATATGATCAATTTTTGATTACCATGATTTTGTTATAATCTACTCAATTTTTAAATATATAAAAAATTCTTAATAAACCGAGATTCCCATGAGTACTATTCTATTTGAACTGGGGTGTGAAGAGCTACCTCCAAAAAGCCTAAAACCTCTACGTGATGCGCTACAAGCGAGTGTCACCGAACAATTAAATGAAGCAGAAATCAGCTTCGATAGTATCAAAGCCTTTGCTGCCCCGCGTCGTTTGGCACTTCAGATTCAGGGTATTAGCGATAAGCAGCCGGATCGCAGTGAGCAAAAACGCGGCCCTGCGATTAAAGCCGCGTTTGATGCGGAAGGTAATCCAACACGCGCGGCAATGGGTTTTGCGAAAGGCTTAGGTATTGAAGCCAGTGAGCTGATAACGATTAACACCGATAAAGGTGATTATGTCGGTTATGAGCAAGTCATTCATGGTCAAGCAACTACTGAACTGTTAGCTGCCATTTTTCAGACTGCACTAGACAATCTACCGATTGCTAAGCGTATGCGTTCAGGTGCCAGCCGCAATGAATTTGTGCGTCCAGTACAATGGGCAGTATTGATGCAAGATAGTACTATCATTGATGCGACTATCCAAGGCCATCAGACGGGAACGCAAACACGTGGCCATCGCTTCCATAGTCCTAATTATCATGAGATTGCGCACGCCAATGACTACGAAGAATTACTAGGCGGTCTAAAAGTCGTGGCTGATTTTGATAAGCGTCAAATGCTGATCAAAAACCAAGTCAAAGCGCTAGCAGATGAGGTAAATGCTGATGCTATCGTGCCGCAAGATTTGTTGGATGAAGTCACCGCATTGGTTGATTTCCCGATTGCACTGCGAGCAAGCTTTGAGCCGCGTTTTTTACAGGTACCGCAAGAAGCGCTTATCTCTACCATGCAAGCGGATCAGAAGTATTTTTGCTTAACTGATAAAGCAGGCAAGTTGCAGCCTTACTTTATTTTTATTACCAACATTGAGTCAAAAGATCCCAATCAAATTATCGAAGGTAATGAGAAAGTCGTGCGTCCACGTTTGGCCGATGCCGAGTTTTTCTTCTTACAAGATCAAAAACAGCCATTGTTTGCGTTGACAGAAAGCCTCAAAACTCGCGTCTTCCAAGATAAGCTGGGTACGATTTGGGAGAAGTCTGAGCGTATTGCCAAGCTTGCCGCCTTCATTGCCGCCTTGATGCAACAGCAGGGTCAGCAGATTGATATCGATGAAACGGTGCGTGCGGGTATTTTGTCAAAAGCCGATTTGGCAAGCTCATTGGTCGTTGAATATCCTGAGTTGCAAGGCATTGCAGGCACTTATTATGCGCGTTTGAATAATGAGCCTGAAGCAGTCGCTGCCAGTTTAGAAGAGCAATATTTGCCCAAGTTCAGTGGTGATGTACTGCCTCAGACGCCAATTGGCATTTGCTTAGCATTAGCCGACCGTTTAGATACGCTTGTTGGTATTTTTGCCATTGACCAAGCGCCGACAGGGTCAAAAGATCCGTTCAGTCTACGTCGTTCAGCCATCGGTATCTTGCGTATTTTGATCGAAAAGCAATTGCCAATTAATCTGGTTGCGCTCGTTGAACAAGCAATCAAAGGCTATAGTGACGCTGAAGGCAGCAAGATTGAAAAAATGGGTGATACGTTTACTCAGGTCATGGCATTCTTAAACTCGCGCTATCGTGCGATGTATACCGAACAGGGCGTGAGCGTCGATACCATTCAGGCAGTGCAAGCGATGAACCCGCATATGCCACTTGATTTTGATCAGCGTATTCGCGCGGTACAAGCCTTTAGCGAATTGTCACAAGCCTCGATGCTTGCTGATTCAAACAAGCGTGTCGCCAATATATTAGCCAAGTCAGAAGTGAGTGTCGCTGATACTGTCGATGAAGCGCTATTGTCTGAGCCTGCGGAGCAAAGCTTATACGCAAGTGTGCTGCAAGCGCAGACGGCGGTTAAACCGCTGCTAGAGCAAGCGGATTACACACAAGTATTGCAAACGCTTGCCAGCTTAGATGAGCCGTTGACGCAATTTTTTGATAATGTGATGGTCAACAGTGAAGACGCCGCCCTTAAAAACAACCGCTTAGCATTACTTAAGCAAGTACGCGCATTGTTTTTAACCGTCGCTGATATCAGTGAGTTGCAGCTATAGTTTCACTAATATAGATCGCTCACTTTATTTTCTGTTTAATACAAAAACTGGCTCGCTATGGCCAGTTTTTTACAACGTATTATGGCATTTATTGATAAATTATCATGATAAATGGATGGACAATTAACTCGCTAAAGCATAGCACTATCGTCAGTATTGCTGGTTAAGTTATACTGCCTAGACGTATTGAATAATCCGCCAAGCGGCTTTTATCATTCATAGCGCTTACTCATATTCAAAGGAGCACTGCCGTGTTTGCTGTTATCATTATCATCATCGTTATTTGGATAGTAATGTGGGGGTTTTATAAATTTATGTACCCGCGTGCGCCCAAAAGCATGATGCCAAAAAAAGGGGATGTGATCACACCGCGTCAGTGCAATTTTTGTGGCAACAGCTTGGCTGAATACCGCGGCGCCCTTGAAACCAAGCCCAACTTGTCTGCAAATAGTGAGAGTGCCATTGGCGAAAACCAAACATTGTTTTTTTGCAATTATGAGCATCAAGCAGATTTTTATGCAGGTAAGGTTTATAACCCTGACGTATAAATAATTAGATTATGGCTTGGGCATAAAAAAGCGCTTGGCTCATCAGAGCGAAGCGCTTATTGTTTCGTCGCGTAATATGCGCTTATAAAACAGACTGTGCGTCTTTCATAATTTTATTTAATAGCGCTTCAGATTGTTTGTCTTGCTGTAGTCGATCTTCATCGCTTCTTTGATTGGTGTGTATTTTTTCATACAAATTCAAGCAGCACAGTACTAAGATACTTTCTTGACTGAGGCTTGGCGCATCTCGTTTGAGATCTAGTGCATGGTTATTGATATACGAGACAGCTGAGAGCAGCTCTTCTTGTTCGTGTACTGGGCAATAAATAGGATAAGTGACACCCGCAATTGCAATATCGACCTTTTTAATTTGTGGTTCAGGGATAGTGGTTTTCACAGTAGCACTCGACGAACTTGAACCAGTTGCAGCGAGTGGTTGTGGTTTAGAAGAAATATTCTGCTGTTGGCCATTTTGCGGCTGTTTCTCTATAGAGTTTTTGTGGTCATCGGTCATGATAAATCCTACAATGTTTGGTCAGTAAAATGAGTAATATAAGATATTACCGTTTTGATTTTGTCGGTTTCATTAGCAAGCAGTGATGATCGCTCATTGCCATCACTGGTCAGCCTTCTACTTGATCGATGTGGGTTAAGCGTTTTAATACAACTTGTGTACGCTCCGCTGCCAATTGATTCTTTTTCTGCAGCTCACTGTTTTGCTGTTTAATATCGCTATATTGCTCCTTTAATTCATTATTTTGTTGTTGTAACTGGCTGTTTTGTTGTTGCAATTGGCTAACCTGTTTTTGCAATTTATCTTGTTCTTCGCCTATCATATGATGCGCTTCAGCCAAGCTTTGGTAGCGCTTGTCGAGATCGTGCAATTGTTTTTTGGCACCGTCGCGTTCGCTATGACTAGTGTTGAGCTTGGTCGTTAATGCTGCAAGCTCTTGAGGGTCGCTAACAGGATGCTGTTTGAGGCTGCTAAGTTCAGCACTGACAAGCTGATACTGTTTTTTGATGTCGAGTATCATTTTTTCTAATATTCTAAGTTGATCATACATAGTCAGTTTTTATCCTTAACAAGTAAGCGTGAATGAATTTTGTTCTCTGCGTTTAATAATGCCATAGGTGACCGCATAATATCTATATCAACAAAGTAATTACCTATATTAGACGTTGTTTGTTTATTTTTATTAGCCATGGTTTGATTGATAATATCAAGCGATGTCTCACACCTATTTTATCCGTCTGTTTTTATTTTTTAAGCAATATTTTTTAAGCAATAATCAATCACTAGGACCTCTATTATGAATGACAATATATCTGGCTGGAATACATGGCTGACTGCTTTTGATGACTGGACTGACGTCTCTATCAGCGAAGTGCATGGCTTGATGACAGGGCTGATGACTGCCTGTAATGCGCCTGATGAGCAAGTATGGGCTAAGGTCTTTGAGGAGCTCAGTTTTGCGCCGTTACCTGATGAGGCATTGACACTGTTAACAGAAGAAGCGGAAGACACGGTTTTTCAGCTTAAAGACAAAGACGATGCTTATTCTTACACGCCATTAGTGCCAGATGATGAACATGATTTGTACGAGCGCGTGATGGCATTGAAACAGTGGGCAAATGGTTTTATGACGGGTTTTGGGATTACCGACTGTGGTCTCAGTGGTGACGAAAATGAGATGCTGTCTGATTTGGCTAAAATCGGTGGTATTCGCTTAGAAGATGATGAAAACTTTGAAGGTGGCGAAGAGTCTTATCTGCATATTTATGAGTTTGCGCGCATGGTGCCAGTGAGCTTTGCCACCCGCACGCGTAAACCTGTCAAAGATATTGCCCTGATTGCTGGACTGGCTATCGATGCAAAAACCACCAAAGAGCTGCAGGCAGAAGGCAAATTACCAAAGCCAATGCCGCCAGTCGTTGATGCGATGAATCAAAACCGTCCTTCATAATAAAGACGCTATCGTAAATGCTTTGATATGAGTTGATATTCAACACGTCCTAGTATGAAGTGATAAAAGGAGATGGAGATGATAACTGACAATGATATGATTCATTTACGCCGCTCTATTGAGCTTGCTACTGAAGCGCTAGAGGCGGGCGATGAGCCATTTGGTAGCGTATTGGTCGACGGCGACGGTCATGTGCTGCATGAAGATCGCAATCGTGCCAACTCTGTCGATGCTACTTATCATCCTGAGATTGCCGTTGCTAAATGGGCAGCAGCAAATATAACAGCGGAGGCGCGCGCTAACGCTGTGGTTTATACCTCGGGCGAGCATTGTGCCATGTGTTCGGCCGCGCATGCGTGGGCAGGGCTTGGTCGTATCGTTTATGTCAGCTCATCAAAACAGTTGGATGAATGGATGGAGGAGATGGGCGTAAAATCCTCATCACCGATCAATTCATTAAGTATTCAAGAAGTGGCTCCGAACATACTAGTACAAGGTCCGATTGCTGGATTAGATGCAGAAGTAAAGGTGCTGCAACAGCGCGCATTTCAAAGGCGCTAACGCTTTCTATGTTTACCATTCCAGAAATTACAGTAGCGAAAAACGAGTGCGAGTACTACATCTAGTAGGCTTGGAAAATTTAACATCGCTAACCGTATTTCTAAAATCGGTATTATATCGTGATAAGGATATTTCATGACTTCGAACAATAATAATCAGCTCAAAAATACGTCTTACCCTGCGCATATTATCGATTGGCTAAAGCGCTTGATTGCTTTTGATACGGTCAGTCGCCATTCAAATTTAGCCTTGATTGAAGACGTAAAAGCGTACTGCGAAAAATTAGGCTTAACAGTGGATTTGACTTTTAATGAAGCCAAAAACAAAGCCAATCTATTCGTTACTGTGCCAGCAGGGGCAAACGCTGACGAAGTCAATCACGGTCTGGTGCTGTCTGGTCATACTGACGTAGTGCCAGTTGATGGTCAAGATTGGGCGTCAGATCCATTCACTGCGACGATACGTGACGATAAGCTATACGGACGCGGTGCGTGTGATATGAAAGGCTTTATCGCTTGTGCATTGACGTTATTACCACGCGCTGTGCAATTATCAAATAGCGGTCAGTTACGTCGTCCACTGCATTTAGCATTGTCATTCGATGAAGAAGTGGGCTGTTTGGGAGCGCCATTGATACTGGCAGATTTGAAAGCGCGTGGTATCACCCCTGATTATTGTATCGTTGGTGAGCCAACCAATATGACGATGGTTGTGGCACATAAGGGCATTGCCGTTTATCGTTGCCGCGTCCATGGTAAGTCTGCGCATTCGTCATTGACCGCCCAAGGTGTCAATGCTATCAGCTATGCCAGTCGTTTGATTGGTTATGTCGATGGATTGGCGGAAGAGATTAGTCATCGCAGTGATAATGATGCGCTGTTCGATGTGCCTTATTCCACATTGTCTGTAGGCACGATTCAAGGTGGTACTGCGACCAATATTGTGCCTAATCTATGTGAGTTTACCTTCGATTATCGCAATCTGCCGCATATGACGCAAGAGGATATTCTTGCACCGATTCAAGCGAAAGTGGCAGAATTAAATGCCCAGATGCAAGCACGTTCTGCCGACACCGGCATTGAGCTGATGCAAGAAGAAAGCGTACCGGCAATGACTGATAACGACAGTGCTGAATTGCAATCGTTAATAGCCGCTCTGACAGGCGATAACGAGCGTCATAAAGTGGCTTATGCGACTGAGGGTGGGCAATTTACCAATGCTGGCATTCCAACGATCATTTGCGGTCCCGGTAGTATTGAACAAGCACATAAAGCCGATGAATACGTTAAGCTGAGTGAAATTGAGCGCTGTGATAGTTTTTTACAGAAGTTATTAGATAGCTGTACTGTTAATTAGTCTATTAGATGACAGACCGTTTGTTTTTGATATGAATGAGCATAAAATACACCGTCGTTATGGCGGTGTTTATTTTTTAGCAGTTTGGCATTATTACGATAAATTTTTATAAATAACAAAGTAGGGGTTGGTCGATGTCTTGGCATCTGTTTGCAGTATTCTTTGCAAGTACGTTTTTTATTTCAGCGACCCCAGGTCCCAATATGCTGCTCGCGTTTCAGTATGGCATGAACTATGGCGTAAAGCGCACATTGTGGACGCTGGCAGGACTGAGCCTTGGGTTGTTTATTTTGCTGCTATCGACACTACTTGGACTCGATGTGATTAGTCGCCAGTCGCCTTGGTTGTTGACAGTCATTAAAGCAGTGGGTGCGGCTTATTTAATCTATCTGGGTATTAGCTCTTGGCGCGATGCAGGCGATGGCAGCTTAATGAAAGACGCTCGCGAAATGAGTGAAGAAGTCGCAGCTGAATATACTGTTTCTGGTAGTGAAGATACGGCTAATACACCGCAGCCACGTTCGCTCTCTAGCGCGGCAGTCAAAGTTTTTCCAAGTAATACGACCCTATTTCGTACAGGTGTATGGGTATCGCTATCTAACCCCAAAGCCATCTTATTTTTTGCCGCTTTCTTCCCCAAATTTATCAATTTTAGTGCGCCGTTATGGCCGCAATATGTTTTATTAACGATAGGGTTGTTTTTAAGTGAAACAATTTGGCAAATCGTTTATACCTTGGGTGGTACAAAGCTGGCAAGTTGGCTCGATGTTGGCAATCGTTTAGCGTGGCTAAATCGTGGTTGCGGCGTTATATTTATCATTATTGCAGCCGCTTTATTGGTTGAAGTAATAAATGGTTTTGTGGTTTAAAAAACGAATCTAATGGGTTACGTTTTATCGGCGCTTTCTACGTGAGCTTGACAAAAGTAATTCACCCTGCACACTGAGACAGGTAGCTTAGTTTGATCTATTAGGTATTTTATGATTGGGCAGATGATCGTATGTTAAATATTGAGATAAAAATTTTAAGTGTTAATGAGCTTAACGATTTCAGAACTATCAGACTTTCAGCTCTAGAAAAATCTCCAAGAATATTTGGGTCTACATATGTAGCAGAAGTAGCAAAACCACCAATTTTTTTTGAAAATTGCTTATCAAGTTCAACTGTATTTGGCGCCTATCATAAAAATAAAATCATAGGTTTAGCCACCTTCACACAAGAGACTGGAATAAAGTTTTCTCATAAAGCGTATCTATCTAGTGTATTCATTGAACCTGAATTCCGAGAAAAAGGCATAGCAAGTCAATTGCTTAGGGAAGTTATGGAGTATAGTAAAAAATATGTGGAACAAATTTTACTTACTGTAGCTGATGATAATAAGCCTGCTATTAATTTCTATAAAAATTTTGGTTTTCAAGCTTATGGGTTAGAACCAATGGCATTGAAAGATAATGAGGAGTATATTAACGAGATCTTAATGAAGCTTTTTGTGTATAGCACTTTTATTGTGTTCATAAGTCAATATCTTAATATGCCCTTATAGCAATCATTTCGAAAGTTAAGTATCGTTTGCACTCTCTTTGAGAGCTTGATAAAACTAACGCACTTTATCAATAAAAAAAGCCGCTCACTATTTATAGTGAACGGCTTTTTCTTATTTTTACTCAGACTTAAAAATTAACAGTTACGCCAATACTTCGATTAGCTCACCTTTTACCATGTGCGGGCTGACGAAATCAGTAATACGTACGCTCACGAGTTTACCCAACATCTCATCCATTTTGTCTTCGTCATAAGGGAACATGACCGTACGAGTGTTATCCGCTGTGCCGATTAAGCAATCAGGATGGCGGTTGGCAACTTGTTCCACCAACACACGAGTCGTGGTTCCGACCATCTCGTGGGTTTTGGCAAGCGTTGAGTCAATGATGACTTTTTGAAATTCAGCCAAGCGTTCTTTTTTAGTTTTGAAACTCACGTCATCTGGCAACTCAGCGGCTGGCGTGCCCGGACGTTTAGAGTAAATAAAGCTGTAGGAGTGATCGAAATTTAATTCTTTTGCTAGATTTAAGGTATCTTGGAAATCTTGATCAGTCTCGCCAGGGAAGCCAATGATAAAGTCACTCGACAAGTGAATATCAGGGCGAATGGCTTTAAGCTTATTAATTTGATTGATATAGACATCAATCGTGTGATTGCGCTTCATCGCTGCCAAGATAGCGTTTGAGCCGCTTTGAACAGGCAAGTGCAAGTGTGATACCAGCTCTGGCAATTGTGCATAGGCATCAATGATGTCATCAGTGAACTCTAGCGGATGGCTGGTCGTATAGCGAATACGCTCGACACCATCGACATGCGAGACATAGTGCAACAGCTCAGCGAAACGGCAAATGCTGCCATCGTCTTTTTCACCGCGATAGCCGTTGACGTTTTGGCCCAACAGATTGATTTCACGTACGCCTTGCGCTGCTAAGCTATCAATCTCTGCCAAGACATCATCGAGTGGACGCGATAATTCTTCACCGCGGGTATAAGGAACGACGCAAAATGAGCAATACTTTGAACAGCCTTCCATGATAGAGACAAACGCTTTAAACCCTTCTACTCTTGGCTCAGGTAAAAAGTCGAATTTTTCAATACTTGGGAAGGATACGTCAACTGTGCCGATGCGATTTTTTGGTGCAATCTCACGCTGCTCATGTGATTGATCATACAGCTCTGGCAAACGGTGTAGTGTCTGTGGGCCAAATACCATATCGACGTAAGGCGCGCGCTTTTGAATGTTATCGCCTTCTTGAGAGGCCACGCAACCACCGACACCAATGACGAGGTCAGGGCGTTTTTCTTTTAGTTTGCGCCAGCGACCCAATTCTGAAAATACCTTTTCTTGCGCTTTTTCTCGGATAGAGCAAGTATTCATCAGCAATACATCAGCTTCGTCAATATCATGAGTCACTTCCATACCGTGTGAATCACCGAGCACGTCCAGCATTTTGCCAGAATCATAGACATTCATCTGACAGCCCTGCGTGGTAACAAAGACTTTCTTAGTCGCTGTTTTGACAGGTGCTTGGGCTGAACTTGATTCTTTGAGTGCAGTGACAGCAGGCGCAGTAGCGGTTGTTTCAGCGACAGCAGCGTCATCGATGCGGGGATTAAATACAGTAACACTCATAAGGATAAGTCCATGATTGACTAAAAATATAGCATGATAGGTGATTAACAGGTGGCGTATTTTATCACAACCCTATGACAATGTGAAAAATAGCAGGGTCAATTGTTGGTCGTTATGATCAATTATTTATAACAGTATCAATTGTTTACTGCTACTAGTAACGCGTTTGGCAAAAATTATGGCTTGCTATCACTTCTATGTTACACCGTGCTATCGTATTTATTAACAAAAGGTAAAGGTGATGGTTGAAAGTGCAACGAGTATAGTATGATGAATTCGACCATATTAGCGCGATTGATTAAATCGCGATTTACGCCGTTTTGGCATTGTTATTCTAAACATATTATTTAGCCAAATCATTTGGACACATTACAAAGAGAGTCAGTATGACAAAGCCGCAGGTTGCTCATAGCATCAAGGATAGAGAATCTATTAAGCAAAATGAAGATGCAAAACGAATGAAAGCAAGGACGCTACGAGTCAGTGCGTTAAGTTTGGTGACAGCAATGAGTGCGCTAGGATTGTCACAGGTGGCTTGTGCTGAGCTGACGTGGGGCGAAGAGGACAGTTATCAGCAAGAAGGCAGCTATCAACAAAACAGTGGCTATCAGTCGGACAATGGTGTGAGCTCATTTACAGCAGCGGCAATTGCGGCAGAACGCGGTGATGTCAGTGCCTTATACAATTATGAGCAAGCAATGAGCGGCGGTTTGTTTGCCATGTATCCAACTTATTGGCGGATGAATTTAGATCTTAATTCGCAAAGTTCGGCGGCAGTGTCACAGTTTGTGCGTCAATATCCAAATACGGTAATGGCAGTAAAGCTGGTGGCGGATTTTGCTGAGACTAAAGCAGGCTCCAATGATTACGCCTCAGTACGCCAAGTTGCGAATTTAATTACCAATGCGGATGCCAGTGAGCGCTGTGCGGTTGCGCTTGGTTTCAATAATGGTGGCGATACTATGCGGGCTATGGCAGCCAAGTCTGAGGTTTGGCTGACGACCAAAAAGCAGCCAGCCTTGTGTGACCAGCTCGCGATGGAGATGAATAATAACGCGCTGATTAGCAATCAGGATCGCGCGGCGCGACTCAAGCGTATGCTACGTAAAGGCAAAACGGGTGACATTATGGCATTGTCATCACGTTTAGGAACGCCCATTGTTTATTCAGCATTGAGTGAGATTCAACTGAATCCGTCTGCTTTTTTTAGCCGTTTTAGTCGAGAGCCTGCCAGTCAAAACAATCAATACCTATATCTATATGCCATGGGACGCGTTGCTGACAAGTCTTACCGCGAAGCTGCATTACAGTTAGATTTCGATGTTAAGCAAGACAATCAGCGTTCAGTTAAATTGTTGAATGCCGAGACTCGTCGCTATGCGTATCGCATCCTTGGGGTGCAACGTATGAATCATAATACGGATGATGGTTTTAATGCTGAGGCGGTTGACTGGTTCCGCAATAGTCTAGACGAAGATTTTAATTTTGAAGAAGCCGAAGATTATGCCATGGCAGCGATTCGTTTTAGCCGCTGGGATGATGTGGTCGAAGCCATCTCAAAAATGGAGGCTGAAACTCAAAAAAGTGATCAGTGGCAATATTGGCTGGCTCGCGCTTACGAGCAATCAAGCGATGCTAACAAGCGTAATACTGCTAAAAAAATGTATCAAAACTTGGCAAAAAATAATGACTATTATGGCTTAATGGCAAAGGATAAAGTGGGTCAGCGCTTTGATGCCAGTCGTTTGGGTGGTAATAACTTACCAAATATCAGTACCGCTGATCGCGCACGTGTCATGCAAGATGCCAACTTTGCGCGTGCTTTTGCTCTATATAATGCTGACGCCAGCCGTGCCTATGCCAATCGTGAATGGAACTGGGCGGTAAAGCAAGCGCGCGACAAGCGTGATGATAACTTGATTATTGCCGCTGCTCGTCAAGCCTATGATATGGGCTGGCTCGACCGAGCAATTTATGCCGTTGATAATACTGATAGAGTAGACAGCTTAGCGTTATCACATCCGATGCCGCATCAAGATGCAGTCGTACGTTATAGTCAGTCTGCTGGTATCGATCCTGCTTGGGCTTATGGCATTATGCGTCAAGAAAGTCGTTTTGTTGCATCAGCACGCTCAAACGTTGGGGCTAGTGGACTGATGCAAGTCATGCCTGATACGGCGAAATATATTGCTCGTAACTTAGGTGAGACCTATAGCGCCAGCCGTGCCAATAGTGGCGATACCAATATTCGTTACGGCACATGGTATATGGGTGATATTTTCGGTAAATTAAACCGTCAACCTGTGTTGGCAACGGCTGGTTATAATGCGGGACCGAACAATGCCAAGCGTTGGCAACCAGTATATGGTTCGCTCGCAGCCGACCAGTACGTCGAGTCGATTGCCTTTCCTGAAACCCGTAATTACGTTAAGCACGTGATGGAAAATGCCACCATTTATAGCAGTCTATTAGGTCGTAGTCAGCCTATTAGCCAGCGCATGGGCACGATACCTGCCGCGCTCTAAAATGCTAGGGCGTGTCTTCAATTCACTCGATAGTCCTCTAAATGGGCTAAAAATGGCTAAATCTTGCCAAACATCGTCAAATAGCTGGTTAATATCCCGATATTATCTGCACTATTTTCCTTGTTTGACGGCAATTTATCTCATTTTTATCACCATTTTTGAAATGAAGACACGCCCTAATGTATAAACCAAAAAAACCATTCGTGAGCAATCATTAATGGTTTTTTCATGTCACTTTATGTCACTTTTGATCGTGCAATTAAAGCTAGTTTTGTCTTGACGCGATGTCTAATTCGACGCCCAACCTCGCTGATGATGACATGCTAACGTTGCGATATTTTTGTACTATTGATGCTATCATTAGCTTATGTTTACGTTTCTGCTATAGATTAAAAAAAACGTTTTGCTACCATTACATCAATTAGTGTCTTTTATACGTGCTTATAATAAGTGCTTATCAATCGACGCCCACATTGCACACATTTTTGTTAGCTCTATTCTTAGTTTTATCAGTGTTCATACGTCGAACACTATGAGCTAAACGATAGCCCATGTTTTTATCATTGCTAGATGCCTTCAGCCCCTATGATCAAAAAATATTTCAATCTGTCCCTGTTATCCAAAGTTAGGCATCAGTCATCTATTCAGCAGATGCAGGTGCGCTCGCCATCTAATCTAACGCCAGATTTAAACCAATCAAGCTCGATAACCAATACATCTATGGATAAACTAAATACGATGCTAAGTATCGGTGCATTAGTGATGTTGCAAGGCATTATGATGATGCCGGTACATGCCGCGAGCGCTGTTAAGAACGGACAGCGTGTGTTGATGATTGAGATGACGCCAGCATTGTGTAGCATACAGCCGACGCGTGCCCGTATGCGTCAATGCTTGGAAGGTTATTCGTTGACAGTATCAGGTTTAGATATGGGCTATGGTGAGCGCTGCGGACGTGGTAGTGAGCCACGGTTGACACCGTTACAGTTAAAAGTCGTCAACCGTATCATGCCTGATACGACAGTACGTAGCCAAGCTTGGCAGCGTTATGGGGCATGTAGTCCACTCAGTGCCAGTAGTTATTTTCGCCAGATTACCAATTACGCTGGCGCATTAAAGCTGCCTAATGAGCTTAATACAGGTAATAGCTATACGGTTTCTAAATCTCGATTTATAAGTCAAATGACTCAACTCAATAGCGGTATGTCCTCAAACAGTATTGATCTGATTTGCCAAGCGGGTAGTCGTCGTCAATCAACATTGACGGATATCCATATTTGTTATGAAGGGAGCGAATTTGGCACATGTCATAATGTTGTGAATAATTGTGGCAGTAAGTTTGTCATTTCGGGTGGAAAATAGTTTTTTAGCCCATTTAAATGTTTATTGTTTGAATTGAGGACACGCCCTAATAATATTCGCTTATCTTAAGTGTTATATCACTGTATGTAACGCTTCTCAATGCTGTTATCAGCTGCCTTTGATTGCTTTCTAGCGCTGTATCCATATAGGTTTACAGTAGGTATAAAAATCCTCCCGTATAAAATGTAACAATATAATCGGTGGTCGGCGTCTTATTGTCTCTAGACGATTTGCTGAACGAAGTGCTACACTAGCTCTCGGTTTATGACTGCTATATTCAGTAGGTAAGTCGCTATTTACAACGATAGTCATCAATTAGAACCATCAATCAGAATCATGAATTATCTAATCTATAATTAGGGAGTATTCAATGTCAATGAAACAGCCTTTACGTGTTGCCGTCACTGGTGCAGCTGGTAATATCAGCTATGCTATGTTATTTCGTATTGCATCTGGCGAGATGCTAGGTAAAGATCAGCCAGTTATTTTGCAATTGCTTGAAATCGCTCCAGCACTTGACGCCCTAAAGGGTGTGGTCATGGAATTAGAAGATTGTGCATTCCCTTTATTAGCAGGTGTTGTGCAGACTGATGATGCGACCGTTGCATTCAAAGATGTTGACTATGCTCTGCTAGTCGGTTCACGTCCTCGTGGTCCAGGTATGGAACGTAAAGATTTGCTAGAAGCCAACGCTGCGATTTTCTCAGCACAAGGTAAAGCGCTGAATGACGTTGCAAGCCGTGACGTAAAAGTATTGGTTGTCGGTAACCCTGCCAACACCAACGCCCTTATCGCTCAGCGTAATGCACCAGATCTTGATCCACGTAACTTCACTGCGATGACTCGTCTAGATCACAACCGTGCCATGGCACAGTTGGCTGGCAAAACTGACAGCACAGTAAATGACGTGAAAAAAATGATCATCTGGGGTAACCATTCATCAACGCAGTATCCTGATCTGACTGCTGCTACTGTCAACGGTAAGCCTGCGTTGGATTTGGTTGATCGCGAATGGTACGAAGCGACTTATATCCCAGAAGTACAACAACGTGGCGCTGCAATCATTAAAGCACGCGGTGCATCATCTGCCGCTTCTGCTGCCAACGCGGCCATTGCACACGTACGTACGTGGGCATTGGGTACTGATGAGAATGATTGGGTATCAATGGGCGTTTATTCAAACGGCGAATACGGTATCGCAAAAGGCTTGATCTACTCATTCCCATGCACATGTACTAACGGCGACTGGTCTATCGTAGATGGCGTTGATGTGTCATCAGATTTCTCTAAAGAGAAAATGGCAGCGACTGAGCAAGAGCTTAGCGAAGAGCGTGATGCGGTCGCTCATTTACTACCATAAGTTAGTGTTTTGCATTACTCGTTCTTAGTTAAAAAAGCCCTCTAATGTAGAGGGCTTTTTTGTGTCTTGTCTGCCTATCAAAATACAATTGATAACGTTAGATACACGTTGATTAACAGCTATTAAAATAAAGCTTGCTACAATAAATGTATCAATTTAGATAATAAACACAAAGACACTCGTACCATTTAAGGAGAGAAATATGTTGGGTGAACCAGAATACAATATGAATGAATTATTTGCACAGTTGGGACTTGATAGCTCAGATGCAGCGATTGATAGTTTTATTGAAAAGAATCAGTTGGATAAAGAAGAGAAGTTGATAGAAGCGAGCATTTGGACAGACAATCAACGTGCTTTTCTACAAGAAGAATGGGAAAAAGATGCGGAATGGGTAGAGGTCATCGATGACTTAAACGTACGTATGCATCCAGATGCTTAGAAAAAAGAACTATTAAAAAACGAATTATTAAATAAAAACCCACTAACGTTATAAACGCTGTGGGTTTTTTTATAAATTATAAATATCGACGCCTGCATTTAAGCTTACTAGCAATCTAACTGGACTGCTGCTCTCGCCACTCAATTAATGCTTTTACATCATTATGGATGCCTGTTTTTAATGCTTCTAAGCCATCATAATGTCGTTCACCATGTAAATAACGCAAAAATCGAACCTGTAAAGTCAATCCATATAAATCGGCATTTAATTCTGGGAAATGCACTTCCAAACGCCAATCATGTTGTTTATCGACAGAGGGTCTAGTGCCGATATTGGCTGTCCCAAAGAGGCTATTGGAACGTAATCCTGAGATACCTGATTTGCCATCTATAGCAAGTGCCGATAAGCCATCAGCAATCACTTGCCCATCCTCGTCGAGGCTGACGACATCAACAGCAAAGATACCATGCAGGGCAGGTTTTAAACGCTGTAGGTCAATATTCGCAGTAGGAAAGTCCATGGTGCGACCTATTTTATCGCCACCAACGACCATTCCTGTAATCGCATAATCGCGACCAAGTAGCGCATTAGCAGCGTCAATATCACCAGCCAATAGTAAGTCTCGAACGCGAGTAGAGCTGATACGTGCCGCTTTACCACTATCATCGATGACGGTATGTAGGTTGGTCACATCTAAGCCATAATTCCGTAAAAACTGACTGTCACCAGTACGGTCATGACCAAATTTGAAGTCATCACCTAACACCAACGCTTTGACATTTAAGCGCAGGGCTAAAAGATCGGCAAATGCTTGGGCGGATAGCGATCGAAACTCTGCATCAAATCCTGCCACAATCAAGGTCTCAACGCCATATTCTGCTAACAAAGCTTGTTTTTCAGCGAGATTGGTGAGGCGAGCAGGCGCGGTGGCTGGCGCAAAAAATTCACGAGGCTGTGGCTCAAATATCATGACAGCAGAACCAAGATTTTGTGCATGGGCAATATCACGGACTTGTTCAAGCATCGCTTGATGACCAAGATGGACACCATCGAAGTTACCGATAGTAAGCACACAGGGCGCTAAATCTACTGGGCTAGTATTTGCAGTCAAATTACTTGGTGAGGCAATCAGTTGCTCAAGAAAATAGGTGTTCATAAATTTTCAGCTATGATAGATAAAACCAGATAAAAAACACACCCGTACCAAAATCAATGTGTTTAAAATCAGCCATTATAAAGTAAAATGACCACACTAACATCCTATAGTCTACTGACAATAAAAGTATGGCGCTATCCGCTCTGTCATCTTAAAATACCGTGATGTTTGTCCACATACTTTTGTAATGACCCTCTGTATAGATGGATCATCTTGCAACAATTATCACTCATAGACTATTAATTAATAATTACGGAGACCTTATGTCCGTTGCTGCCTTGAATGCTGTATCAACTGTTTTATTAGAACACTATCTCACTGATGAGTTTGTCGTGCAGCGTGCAAGTAGAGATGACTTGTCAAAGATTTTGGCGATTTACAATCAAACTATTGCAGGTAAGCAAGCCACTGCCAATCTTACCCCAGTGAGTTGTGAAGAGCGTGCAGATTGGTTTGATGAGCATATAAACAGTCCGACGCGTCCTATTTATGTGGTAAAAGCGATGCATAAGACCACGCAGAATGCAGCGAAAACAGAGACAGCAGCAATCGTTGCATGGGGCAGCTTTAGCGATTTATATGCACGACCGGCTTATCATATCAGCACTGAGATTAGTATCTACTTGCATCAGGATTATCACGGTCAAGGATTGGGCAGCTTATTGACCTGCTGGATGTTGACACAAGCGCCAAGCCTAGGCATTCATAATGTGATCGCACTTATTTTTGCGCATAATCAGCCAAGCTTAGGATTGTTCCGTAAGCTTGGTTTTGAGCAATGGGGATATATGCCAAAAGTGTGTGATATGCAAGGCTTTATCGCTGATGTTGTGATGCTTGGCAAGCCAGTGTCGTCAGATTAATATTAAATTTTGATTGGTATCAAATAGAGATTGGTATCAAATAACATTATTGAAGATAAGATAGCTCAAGTTCGAGTGACTTAAGCTAAAATAACTTAAGCTAAAGTGATTTTAAATGAGGACAGAAAGGCGTCTTATCCTAGGATCTTCCATTGACCTTCTATCTTCTGCAGCTCATAAGTCAACGGTGCAGGCGCACTTTGTCCTTTTAGCATCAGCTCCCCAATGATGGTGGCACGGGTTTTATCATCGTTGTATTGAGTATCGGTGATAGTGACGCCATCGACGGTTTGCTGAAAGGCATACTGGGTTTTAGCCAGCTCTTCTTCGAAGTTTGCCATATCTACTTTATAATATTTAACGGCTTCCTTTACCTCGCCATAATACAAGCCATCTAATGCTCGTTTGACAGTATCTTCTGGTGTGCCAGCTTGGGTCGTATTGGTTACGAGGCTCTTTTTCTTGGTCGCAGAAGTGACTGGGTTGATATTATCACTATCAATCGCCGTTTCATCGTTACCACTGTCAGCCGCCTGCTCACTTTCCACAGCTAATGTTTGATTAGTAGTATCGTTTTCAGCATCAATGCTTTCATCAGAGCTGCCTTCAGCGATGGCTGCCGTATCTTCGGCACTATTAGCTGTCTTATCGTTATCGCTACAAGCACTTAAAAGCAGTCCAGTGCTAAGGACACCAGCGGTCAGTATGGTTGGTAAGCGTAGTAAGGTTACTCGTTTGGTTATCATTATTAGCCCTCAGATTTCATTTATTCGTTAATGGCTAATTATGGCAACTATCCGCATCATTCACTATCCATTCTCTTACTAAGCTTGTTTTGGTTTCGTAAGTGAAGCTGCTTAACCATGCTTTAGCTGGCGAGGACGGAAACCAGTGGCTAGTAATACCACGCCATAAACCAGTGCTCCCACGGCACACATAATGAGCAAAGCGGCGATACGTCGCCATTGAGCATCATCGCTAGGGAAATAAGGCAGCATGACATAAAGTACGCCAATCATAGCGCTAGTCGCAATCGCAAACTGGGTGAATAGTTTTTTCCAATGGCTGCCAAAGCGGAAAATATCACGTTTATGTAAGAAGTAATATAATAAGCCGGCGTTAACAAAGGCCGCGCCCGTGGTTGCTAAGGCCAAGCCGCCATGTAGTGGAATCTCTAAGAAATAAAATATACCGATGAAAATGACACTAAAAATCATGTTAGCAAAGACAGAAATGATACCGATTTTTACGGGTGTTCTGGTATCTTGACGGGCAAAAAAAGCAGGGGCAAAGATTTTAATAAGCATAAAGCCTAAAATACCACCAGCCATACTACGTAATGCGAGCGAACTCATCTGCGCATCGCGTAAGGTAAATTCACCGCGCAAAAACAGTGCTTGCATCAGTACATCGGCAAGTATAAACAACGCTGCTGATGCCGGAACACCGACTAAAATGATTAAGCGTGCCGCCCAATCGATGGTTTTTTTAAAACTAACATCGTCTTTTTGCGCCTCACTTTTTGATAAACTGGGCAAAATGACTGTACCGATTGCCACGCCAATCAGTCCTAACGGCAGCTCACTCATACGCTCTGCGGCATACAGCCAAGAGACCGAGCCGCCAATCATCAATGACGCAAAAATGGTATTGAGCAGCAGATTAATCTGAGTGACAGAGACGCCAAAGATTGCAGGCAGCATGAGTTTTAAAATACGGCGAACGCCTTCATGCTGAAAATCGATCTTGGGTGCGACCAGCAGCTTTTGTTGCCATAGCTGCGGTAGCTGTAGTAAGAATTGCAACAATCCTGCGATAGCGACCGCGTAGCCTAGCGCCATGATAGGAACATCGAACATAGGGGCAAAAATTAGCGCGCCACCAATCATACATAGGTTCAATAACACGGGTGCAAAAGCAGGCGCAGCAAAGCGTCCGTAGCTTTGTAAAATGCCACTGGCAAAGGCGGTCATAGAAATAAATAGCAAATAAGGAAAGGTCAGACGCAGTAATTCAGCGGTAATAGCAAACTTACCTGGTTGATCCGCAAAACCAGGCGCGAATAAAGTCACGACCCACGGTGCCATTAAAATAACAACCACAGTAAGCATCGACAAAATTAACAACAGAGCGCCTGAAGTACGACTGACTAAGATTTGTACCTGCTGCAAACTATATTTTTCTTTGTATTCGGACAGTACAGGGACAAAGGCTTGACTAAAGGCACCTTCTGCAAATAAACGCCGCAAAAAGTTTGGGATTTTGAAGGCGACTAAAAAGGCATCCATCAGACCACCAGCGCCAAAGACGCCTAACAATACGACATCGCGTACCAGACCTAAGATACGAGACAGCATGGTCATACTACTGACCACCATGGTTGAACGAAATAACCGACTTTTTGCCATGAGAACCTATTGTGCTAATTTGTTTAATGAAGGTTGTTTACTGATGGTTGTCTACTAAGTTGCTGCTATCAAAAAGCTGACGGATTATAGCATTTTCATAATCGAGATAAATGGATTGGATGTGGAATATGCTGTGTACAGTTAATAGAGCTTGTAACAGGACTGACAAAATAATTATCCATATGACTTAACCCTCAAGAATGTTGGCGACCATCTCACGCAATTTTGCCCATTCAAAATAATCACCAGGATCTGTTTTGCGACCAGGGGCAATATCGCTATGACCTGTCAGATGACGACGAGTTTTGGGATAGGCGGCATAAATGGCACAGACTATTTTTGCAAGTACCTCATATTGTTCGGCGGTGAAGGACACAAAATCAGACCCTTCAAGCTCAATACCGATGCTATAATCATTACATTCAGGGCGACCCAAGTAGCTAGAGCGTCCAGCATGCCACGCGCGCTCATTAAAATTGACAAACTGAGTCATCGTGCCATCACGCTCGATAAATAAGTGAGCCGAAACCTCCGCGCCTTTAATCGTTTGAAAATAGGGATGCGCCGCCCAGTCTAGCTGATTGGTAAATAATGCTTTAACGTAATGGATGCCGTCAGCATCAGATGCTCCGAACTCGTTCGGCGGTAGGCTGATATTATGAATAACAATAGTATCAATACTCATATCTCTTGGTCGCAGATTGCAGTTTGGTGATGCAAGGTATGTGGCTGCAGATAATCTGCCATCGTTAATCGTTATTGGTGTTATGGACATAATATTCTCTTTTATCATGATATTAATAAGTGGGTATTGACCGCTGGTTGCTAGCCATTTTTATCAATCAATAGCCATTCTGATAATAGCTACCTTGATAACAGCCACTTTGACTAAGATATTTCAATGATCTAGCTCGTATATGGTTTTTGAGATTATTTCAGTGGACGATCCAATCAGCATTATCAACCAGCCATCAATCACGCTATCGGCGTATGAACAATAACGTGCGAGGTTTACCCCATGTCTCTAAAGCCTAATTTTTTATCTTTAGATTGTACCCTAACTACTATGAGTCAACGAGCGCGTTTACCACTTGCTATTGCAGGATTGCTACTCTCTGCACAAACACAAGCTTTTTTACCAACCCCAGCATCATTAGTAACGACAGGGGCATTAGCGCCTACGCCTCAAGTTGTTGCAATCGTTAGTAATACGCCAAATAATGACGCTCCAGAAGATACCCAAGGGCTAGAAAAAAGTAACGCTGAGCAATTATTAGCCAAGTGGCGTGAACAAGCAGCAACACAAAATTTAGCCCAAGATACGACATGGCGACGTTTATTATATTTCTTTGATGATCAAAAGAATTTGATTGGTAAGAAAAAAGACACCAGCATGGTTGATGAGGCCGACTTTTTTTTAAGTGGGAATGGTCGGCAAGACTCGAATGCCGAGCTTGATGCGTTACTCGTCGCCCTCGCTAATGAGGTAGCGACAACGAATAATCGTACTGTAAAAAAAAATACTGCCAACAGTTCGGTATTATGCCGTTTTCCAGCGCGTGTACAATGGTTGACCGATATATTGAACATTGATAAAACGACGCTACAAGTTGACTGTCCGGAGTTGAATGAATGGATGCAGAAGATTGCTCCCGAGCAGCTATCTATCATGTTTGCCCAAGAGTATTTAGACAACCCTTTATCGGCCTTTGCTCATACGTTATTGCGTATCGACTCAAAAGCCAGTGTGGCTGATCCGAGCCAAATTCATCATGCGGTTGCGTTGAATTATACGGTTGGTGGTAATCCAAAAGACAATTTTGTGGTGTATGCCATCAAGTCAATGACTGGTCGCTATGATAATTTAATAGAAATCGATCCTTATCCGGCAAGGCTGGCCAAGTATCTGCAAGAAGACGAACGTGACGCATGGACGTATCAATTGGATTTGACTCCAGCGGAAGTGCAGCAGATTATGTTGCACGTTTGGGAAACCAAAGATTTAAAATTGCCGTATTACTTCACCACAGATAACTGTGCGTCTGAGATTTTACGCTTAATTGATGTGGTGCGTCCGCAGCAGCACTTATTGAGTCAGCTGCCTTATGCGGTTATTCCTTCAGATGTCGTGCAGTTGCTTGATGATGAAGGCTTACTTGCCAGCACCAACTATACCCCTGCTGATAGCACTTTACGCCAAGCGCAGTTAAACAAGGTTAAAGAGCAGCGCGAGCAATTCGGCTATCACAACAGCGCAAAACAGACGATTAATGAGGTTAAATCTGCCCAACTCAATACGGTTTCGAGCATGTCAGCTGATGGACAGACGTTATTGCAGCCTAATATAGCAGTATCAGATAACAATCCAATAGACAGACATCCGCTGCAACTGGCTCATATGGGACTAGGGCAGCGCGGTGATAATAACTATATCGATTTGGGCTTACGAGCGGGCTATCATGATATTCTCGATCGTCCCTCAGGATTCCCACAGTTTTTTGACTTAGAAGGCGCATCTGCGACTTTGCGCCTGTACGACACCGATAATGACAAAGCCAATCAGCCAAACAGTGTGGTTTTGCAAAATGTGACATTAATTCGTGGGCGCTCATTTAATCCGGTCAATTCTGCCAAAAAAGGTAAAACCTGGGGCGCAAGTATTGAGGCGACACGCGTGAACGACGGCTCCCAGCAAGATGGTAGCGATCATTTAGTCGGCAGTTTGGGTTATGAGACGGGTTGGTCGTGGGCATTTGGTACGCCTCGCACAGGTACAGGCGAGATGCCGCCGCAGCTATGCTATACCTTTTTGTCCGGCACAGCGCAAGCAGGACGCGGTATCAATAAAGGCTTTCGCGTTGGTGCTGGCGTGAATGCAGGCTGTCGTTATCAGATTAACAATCAGTTACGTGCGCAGGCTGAATTGCAACTGCCATATTGGTATCATGGCAGCAGCGATGAGTCTAATGTCCGTGGTCATTATTGGCAGCCGATATCGACATTAGGGCTGCAGTATGATATCGATAAAAAACAAGCGTTACGTATCAATGCCAACTACGAATGGCAAGATCGTGTTGATGCCAATGAAGACGTACAGCTGTCGTACAGGCGCTATTTTTAACATTTATTACTAAAAAGATGTATAGGTTATTAAAAAGATGTATAAGCAGTCATTAGAAATGGCGTTCGAATAAAGGATAAATGATGAGTACGCAAAATTTATTGATTATTGGTCAAGGTGATATTGGTTTGCCAGTCAGCAACCAGCTGGCACAGGACGGCTTGAATGTCACAGGTTTGGCTCGTGGTGAGCGCCATCAGTACTCTTTGGATGATCACGCTGAATTTATGCAAGCCGATGCATTGATTCTGACGGCTGAGCAGCTGCGAGATTTTACGGCGATAGCAATTATCGTTACCCCCGATGATTATTCGACCAGTGGCTATCATAATAGCTACTTAGCAATTAGCCAGCATTTGGCAACGCTTGCGGACAAACTCACCAACCTTTCACGCATTGTTTTTATTTCGTCAACGGGTGTTTATGGGCAAGATAATGGCGAATGGATTGATGACAATACCGCGCCTGTGACGCCAGAGCGTGAAGCCTCGCAAGTGATATTGCAAGCAGAACAAACACTCCAACAAGGCTTTGGTGATAAAGCCATTATCATTCGTCCAAGCGGTATTTATGGCCGCGCGCGTATCATGCGTCTGCGTAAAGCCCGCGAGCCACAAAAGGAAGCAGTGGCAGCCGCGCATTGGAGTAATCGGATTATGGATCGCGATTTGGTCGCTATCATCGCTAACGTACTGACTATCGATGCGCCCAAGCCCCTTTATATTGCTACTGATTATGCGCCAGTCACGACTTTTGAGTTGGGCGTTTGGTTAAGTCAGCAGATCAATGAAACGCCTCCTGCTCTTGACGATAAAAAAATAGCGGTTACGGGAAAACGCTTGCACAGTAATATTCCATTAGCTTGGTTGGCATATCCTGATTGGCAAGTCGGTTACCGTGATATTTTGCGTCATCAAGAACAATATCAAGAGTAATATTCCAGTTTGATTTAATTAGAATTGTTTTATATTTTATAGCCTATGGAGATTTCATGACCCAGCCTTCCACTTCTGACACTCATTTACCCAGTGCTGATATTACAGCAGTAGGCGGTACAATTTCAGAAGGCAATGCTGAGCAGTCGTCTATTTTGCCAGATAGTACCCAACCTGCGATTGTACATCCTAATTTTGACCCGAGTCGCTTGGCACTTGATCCTGCCAGACCCTTGAGCGATATTCCAGAACCTGCTAGGCGCTTAAATGGTCAATTGCAACGACTCTATGGTCGCTCTGCGCGTTTTTACCAGCCTAAAGAACACAGCTTGTCAAAATGGTCGCTGATTGCTTCAGAAGTACTGGGCGAGCATCTGTCATTACTGCGGGCAGCAGAGCTTGTCGAGTTTCCAGACAGTTTTTATCACAATCACAGCGCGCAACCATTATTATCATCATTAAATGGTATGACTTTGCTCGACATGGCCGATATTCAGCAGGCGCTTCGTGCTTATCCAAAACTGCATCGTTACGGTTTTATACTGAATGGCTCTTCTGTAAGCACCGATACGAGCGTTAGTAGTAATGCTGAAAACACACAGGCTTCTTTACGTGTATTGACCAAACGGTATAACCCAGATGAGTTGCTCAATAGTGTTTACGCCGAAGATTGGCAGGTGGTGTTGCAGCCGCAACAATTTGAGACAGGTGAGGGCAGTTTGGCTACTGACATTATGGCGTGTAGCGTTGCTGTTCATGCATTGAGGCAGTGCGAGACACGCAAAAGTATCAATCACCGCTATAGCGCCGCGCAAATCTGTCAGCACATACGCAGTTATCTGCTGAGTCAAATCATTTGTGAGCCATCGCAGCGTCATCCATACCGTCAAATACGCATTTTCACAGGACATGTTATTGTTGCCGCGTATCATTTAGGGTGGGAGATGCAAGTGAGTGGTGACGGTCAGTGTTATTTTAATCTCTCATCGCGCAGTGGCCTATTGACTCGTTATCCTAACATGCAGGATTACGACATCAATGGTTGGTCAAGCTGATCAATAGTGCGTACAATAACGCCAATTTTTTGCTCTTCTTTTTGTCAATAGGAACGCTTCCATGCTTAATGCCTCAATGCCTAATGCGCAACACCCTTCTTTCTCCTCACATCAATTTATCCAACTGGCTTTAGACAATCAAGTTCTCAAATTTGGCGAGTTTGTCCTCAAGTCTGGTCGCATCAGTCCGTATTTTTTTAATGCAGGCTTGCTGGCGTCGGGTGAGATGTTGTCGTTGCTCGCGTGTGGTTATGCTGATGCCTTGGCTGAGCAAATGGCTGCTAGTCATAACGGTACAGATGAGCAGGAGCTGGTGATATTTGGGGCAGCGTATAAAGGTATTCCTTTTGTGGCAGCAACCGCGCAAGCCTTATGGATTCATCATGGTATCAATGCTAAGTGGGGCTATAATCGTAAAGAAGCCAAAACTCATGGCGAAGGTGGCAACTTAGTAGGCGCTGACGTTAGTGGTAAAGCAGTCTGGGTACTAGATGATGTCATTACCGCTGGTACGGCGATGCGTGAAGTGGTTGAGATTTTAGAGCAAGCGGGCGCTAGCGTTGCTGGTATTATCGTTGCCCTTGACCGTAAAGAAAAAGGTCAGGCTGAGCATTCTGCCATTCAAGAGTTGGCGTCGACATTAGAGGTACCAGTGCGCGCGCTCGTCGATATCGATGATTTAATCAGTTATTTGGCAGATGACCATGGCGTACAAAGCGGTCAGCATAAAGATGCGACCCAACTTGCCAAGATGCAACATTATCGCGCGCAGTACGGCGTATAGTTGGGCACTGAGTTCGAAGCTGTTCTACATTAATAATATAACGTAAGTGAGCTTTATTATGAGCCAAGAAAATCAAAAAAAATCGTTAAACATACTCGTTATTATGGATCCTATCGAGCAAGTTAATTATAAAAAAGACACGACCCTTGCGATGATGTGGTCGGCACAAGACCGTGGGCACAGCCTTGGCTATTGTCAGATCCATGATTTGTGGTTGGATCGTGGGCAACTGATGGTTGATACGCAGTCAGTGACCGTCAAGCGTGATCCTAAAGATTTTTATACACTAGGGGATAAAGCGACAGCGCCAATCAGCAACTATGACGTGGTGTTGATGCGTAAAGATCCGCCGTTTGACATGCGTTTTATTTATGCCACTTATATGCTTGATTATGCCAAAGCTGCAGGTGTACTAGTGGTCAATGACCCACAAGCGATACGTGATTGTAATGAAAAGCTCTTTGCCACGTGGTTTAGCGATTATATGAGCCCAACGATTGTGACCAGTAAACAGGCGCATATTCGCAAGTTTATCGCTGAGCAGCAAGACGTCATTGTTAAGCCATTAGATGGTATGGGCGGTACGGGGATTTTCCGTTTGACTGCCGATAGTCCAAATATCGGTGTCACGCTTGAGGTTTTAACCGAGCTTGAAACCTTGCCGATTATGGCACAGCGTTATTTACCAGAGATTAAGGAAGGTGATAAGCGCGTGTTGATCGTTGATGGTGAAGTGGTCGATTATAGCTTGGCGCGTATTCCTACCAAAGGCGAGACCCGTGGTAATCTTGCGGCGGGTGGTAGCGGTGTTGCGATGCCGCTCACCGATGTCGAACGTCAAGTGGCAGAAGTCGTGGCACCTATTGTTAAAGAAAAAGGTCTCATGTTCGTCGGGCTCGATTTAATCGGCGGTCGTATTACCGAGATTAATGTCACCAGCCCAACGTGTGTACGTGAGATTGATGATCAATGCGGTACAGATATTGCGACCGATTTTATCATCGCCATTGAGAATAAAGTAGCAGTTTGCGCAACGCTGTAAGGATCGAGTGATTTATCACTAAGCTATGCGCACAATACTTAAAAAACAGTGTGCTAAGATAGATTGATAAACAGCATCTTTTCATAGCGCATGAAAAGGCGATAAAACGTCATTTATAAACGATGCTTTTATGATTTTTCGATAGTATTTATAAAAGCCAAGTCGTGATTGCTCGCGGCTTGGATTTTTGTTATTGACTGTGCATAAAGTGCTATATATCAGCCAACGATTTACACTATACTATGCGAGATTTTATAGGGTCATTATTGGCTGATGACTAAGATGATCATAGGATAATAAGTCCTTCATATAAATAAAGAAAAGATAGGCAGGCGTTCATGAAAGCACCGCATATATTAATGATGGCCGCGGGTACTGGCGGGCATGTGTTCCCAGCGCTGGCAGTGGCTGAGGAATTGACTCAGCGTGGTGCGGTTATTCATTGGCTAGGAACGCCAAATGGTATGGAAAATGGCTTGGTTGCACCGACTGGTTATCCTTTTCATGCGATTGAGATGCAGGGTTTACGCGGTAAAGGAATCGGGCGTTTATTGAAGTTGCCAGTGACTTTATTGTCAGCGACGATGGCAGTTATAAAGGTGATTCGTAGTAATCAAATTGACATAGTTGTCGGTTTCGGTGGTTATGTGACAGCGCCTGGCGGTATCGCTGCACGTCTGACCAATACGCCTCTGATTATCCATGAACAAAATGCCATTGCAGGCATGAGTAATCGCTACCTATCCAAGATTGCAACCAAGGTGCTGCAAGCATTTGAGGATACCTTTGCCAATAGTGTACAGGATGCTAAGCTTGAAACGGTTGGTAACCCAGTACGCAATGCCATCACTGGTGTCTCTGAACCGACGGTGCGTTATGATGTTAATGACAACTCGCCGCTCAAATTGTTGGTGGTGGGTGGCTCACTTGGTGCACAAGCCTTAAACGACACTGTGCCAAAAGCGCTGGCATTGCTCAACCAGCCTTTTGAAGTGCGTCATCAATGCGGGCGTAACAATGAGGCTGCCACACAAGCGGCTTACGATGAGCAAGATTTGAATATGCACAAATTTGTGGTCCAGCCTTTTATCGACGATATGGCCGCCGCTTATAATTGGGCAGATGTTATTGTTTGCCGAGCAGGCGCATTGACGGTTACGGAAATCCAGAATGTCGGTATTGCCGCAATTTTTGTACCGCTGCCGCATGCGGTAGATGACCATCAGACTGCTAATGCCCGCACTTTAACCTCACACGATGCGGCGATTTTGTTACCGCAGTCTGAGTTGACAGCACAGCGTTTGAGCAACGAGCTTGCTGCCCTTAATCGAGAGAAGTGCCTAGCGATGGCCAAAAAAGGCCATGCCCTTGCCAATCGAAGTGCGAGCAAGCAAGTTGCTGATATTATCTGGCAAATGCTGTAGCCTATATTCTTATAGCTGACTGTTTTTATTACCAATTATTTTGATACACTAAATTTTATTAGCCTTTGATAAAGAGAAGCCCTATGTCTAACCCTGCGAAAGCTCTACCTAAGCGTTTGATTGAAATACCAGAAATGCGCCGTATTCAGCATTTGCATTTTGTCGGTATTGGTGGCTCGGGGATGTGCGGTATCGCGGAGGTAATGAACAATCAAGGTTATCAAGTAAGTGGTTCTGATATTGCTGAGAGCTTAGTGACCAAACGTTTGGCACAGATTGGTATTGATATTGCGATCGGTCATGATTCGAAGAACATCGCCAATGCTGATGTCATCGTTGTATCGTCAGCGATTGATCGCAGCAACCCTGAAGTAAAAGCGGCATTAGAAGCACGTTTGCCAGTGGTACGCCGTGCCGATATGCTGGGCGAGTTGATGCGTTATCGTCACGGTATCGCTGTTGCTGGTGCTCACGGCAAAACCACCACGACCAGTTTGTTGACTACTATGATGGCAGAAGGGCAACTCGATCCTACCTACGTGATTGGCGGTAAGCTGAATGCATCTGGTAAAAATGCTGCACTGGGTAGCAGTCGTTTCTTGGTGGCAGAAGCCGATGAGTCTGATGCGTCGTTTTTATCGTTACATCCGATGGCCGCGATTGTCACCAATATCGATCAAGACCATATGGAAACGTATGAGAATAGCTTTGATAAATTAAAAGCCGCTTATATTCAGTTTTTACAAAACATGCCGTTTTATGGCTTAGCCGTGGTGTGCGGTGATGATCCAGAATTGTATGCCATGATTGATGATATTGGTCGTCCCGTACTGACCTTTGGTCTTGAGCCTTTTAATGATGTGCAAGGTGTTGATTTGGTGACGGAAGGCACGAAAACTCACTTCACGGTACTGCGCCGTGACCGTGAACCTTTACGTTTGACCCTCAACATTCCTGGTACTCACAACGTTTACAATGCGCTTGCCGCTATCACCATGGCGACCGATGAAGGGGTGGATGACGAAGCGATCAAACGCGCTCTGCAAAAATTTGAAGGCGTTGGTCGCCGTTTTGAGCAGCATGCCTCTGTCAATCTTGATGATGGTAATGTTTTATTGATTGACGATTATGGTCATCACCCAAAAGAAGTCGATGCCACCATTAAAGCGGCGCGTCAAAGTTTCCCTGAACGTCGTTTGGTAATGATGTTTCAGCCGCACCGTTATAGTCGTACCCGAGATTGCTTCGATGATTTTGTTGAAGTACTCTCCAGCGTTGACGAATTATTATTATTAGACGTATATTCAGCAGGTGAAAGCCCAATTACTGGCGCTGATACCAAGTCATTGGCACGTAGTATTCGGTTGCGCGGTGAAGTTGAACCGACGATTATTGACAAGGACAATTTAGCTCCTGTCATGCAGCGTTTATTAAAAGCCAATGACATGCTCATTACTCAAGGTGCAGGTAATGTAGGGCAGATCGCTGTCGACTTGGCTGCCAATAACCTTTACATTAAGTAAGCTAAAAAATTCTAGGAACGATCTTCATGACGACTGATACTAAAGAAAATACCAGCACTCAAAATTCAGATAATTTAGAGAGCAATGATGCCACTCTAAACACGACGACCAGTGATGCAAAAGATGCCAGACAGTTTGGTAAAGTGGCGGTTGTCTATGGTGGTAGTAGCAATGAACGCAGCGTGTCGTTAGACAGTGGCGCTGCCGTATTGCAGGCGCTACAAAACCAAGGCGTTGACGCCACTCATTTCGATCCTAAGCATCAAGACATCACAGAGTTACGCGAGTATGACCGTGTGTTTAACGTGTTGCATGGTCGCGGCGGCGAAGATGGTTTGTTGCAAGGTGCGCTGCAATGGTTTGATATTCCGCAGACGGGTTCAGGCATTCTGGCATCAGCGCTGGGTATGGATAAGGTTCGTACCAAGCAATTGTGGCAGGGTTGTGGGTTAGCAACCGCGCCATTTTCATTGTTAACAGCTGAGACTGACTGGCAGCAAGTGGTCAACATGCTAGGTCTACCACTTATTATCAAGCCCGTTCATGAAGGCTCCAGTATTGGTATGACTAAGGTCAACAATCTGGACGAGTTGCCAGCGGCTTATGCAACGGCAGTACAGTGCGGTGACGCGGTCATGGCTGAGCGCTGGATTACCGGTCGCGAGTTCACAATCGTCATTATCGACGATGAAGCCTATCCAGTCATTCGTCTTGAACCTGCTGATATTACCAACTTCTACGATTTTGAAGCCAAGTACAATCGTAATGATACCAGCTACTACATTCCCTGTGGTCTGAGCGCTGCTGACGAAAAGCATTTACAAGATCTGAGCCTTTCAGCGTTCCGTGCCGTTGATGCTAAAGGCTGGGGACGCATCGATGCTATGCAAGATGAAGCAGGTCACTTCTGGTTGCTTGAAATCAATACAGTGCCAGGCATGACCAGCCATAGCTTGGTTCCGATGGCAGCCAAGGCTCGAGGCATGGACTTTGATGCATTGTGCTGGCATATTTTAGCGCAGACATTAGAGTGACTGGTATAGCAGTTATTGCTTAAACAGTGATTTAGCAATGCTACTTTTTAACATTGCTCATTTTTTAGCATTGTTCATAATGCTATTGATATTTATTGAGACAGTTGTCATTGATAGGCTGTCTTAATAAACCAGTGATAAAACTTATGAATGATTAGATTTGAATTTTTCTTATAGCCTGAGAATACTACTAGACGAGAACGGGTTAATGTATCACTAGAGCTGCTATACCACAGCGTCATGTAAACTTGTGTAAATTCGTTGTCACTAGTAGGGGTTAAGCTATTGTTTAACCATAAAATACGTTAATATTGTAATTATAGGTCTGTTTTAGTGATATTTCTGTTTTCTATGAATTTAGCCCATAAGTTATTCATAAACTAAGAAAAATGTTACGTTTAAATGAGCATAATGTCATCCTATAAATCGTTTTAGTAAAATATTTTGATAATATGTCAACTTAATAGGCTTCTGCAAAAATATGCAGAGTTACATTTATAAATAGCATGATCAGTTTTATGCAAATATAGGGACAAAGGTCGTTATGGCTCAAACTGTCAACGAGGTAACTGACTTGATGAGTGATAAAACCCGTCGCCCAAACTCTAAGTTCCAAGTACCGACTTCGCTCAAATATTTTTTTATGGTATTGGTACTAGGGTTGCTCGTACTGATATTGATAATGGGTGGAAAATCGTTGCGTGATGCACCGCCAGCTTCTATCCATGTGAATAATCAGGGTTTAACAGTTACCCAGTATCGCGCATTGCAACAGGTTATGAATCAACAAAAGGTAAGCAGCTTTTTTACCTCTGATTTGCAAGCGTTAAGAGATATTACGACGGGTCTGGCTTGGGTTGATCAGGTCAGCATTTCTCGTGATTGGCAACGGGGCATAGTCGTTACCGCATTACCTAAGCAGGCGGTTGCTAATTTTGGTACAGAGCGTTTGGTGGATGCAAAAGGTACGGTTTTTGTCCCTGCTGATAGTAAAGATCTGACGCAAGAACGCTTCGCCACCTTACAAGGTGAGATAACGCAAGCCCCAGTTATCATGCAGCAGATGCAGCAAGTTAACGACTGGTATGCGCCACTTGGTATGCAAGTCGAAGATATTATCCTGTCACCAAGAATGACTTGGCTGATTCGTTTTGACAATGGACTGCGTGTGATTGTTGATAACGAGAATACTGCGCAAAAGCTGCTGAGTTTAAGTCAGCTGCTCGGCAATCAGTTAAGTGAGCGTCGAGGCGAAATACAGTCTGTAGATTTGCGCTATAAAAATGGTTTTACCATTGCTTGGGATATGGCACAGCCAAGAATCGATGAAGCAGAATAACAATAGATAGCATAAGCAAAAACTGGTTAGCATTTTAGTTTGAGCTATTTTGGTAGTTTGTAGCACAGAATATACAACATCATAGCGTGTTGATAACGCTTTTTTTAATGATCTAATGGAGACGTCATTTGGTCTCCTGTTTAGCGATAATTTGTCTGGTACCATGAAAAATACTGAAAATCTGGTTGTTGTCCATCTAAGTGCCACGGCAGTCTATGTCGTCATTGGTAACGTTGTCTCTGCAAAAGACATCCGTATTTTGGGCGTGGGACAAGTCAAAAATAGCGATTTTTACCAAGGTCAAATAAAACACCGTGAACGTCTACAAGGTGCTATTAAGCAAGCCATTCAAGAAGCAGAAGATACTGCCAATTGCCGCGTGCATAGTGTGTGGTTGACCTTAGCGACACCGGAGTTATCGAGCAAAAATAGTGCAGGCGAGGTACGTGTAGAAGATGAGGCGGTACGTGCCAAAGATATGGTGCAGGCGTTGTCTAATGCCAAGTCACGCGATCTGTCATCAGACTACTATCTAATGCATTGCTGTCAGCAGGGTATCTATGTTGATGATCAAGATTTCATGGTGGATGATGCGATCGAAATGATGGCGCATAATATTACTGTGATGTATCACATGATGATGATGCCCGTTGCTAGTCGTCAGAATATCCAAAAATTACTGCAAAGCTGTGATGTTGGTATTGACCACATTGTATTTGATGCAGTGACGAGTGCTGAATATAGTTTGATGAGTGACGAGCGCCAGCAAGGGGTCTGTTTGGTAGATATTGGTGCTAGTACGACCAGTATTTGCGTTTATAAAGAAAACAAGCTCATATTTACCCATTGTATCGCGACAGGCAGCCACGAAGTGACGATGGATATCTCAGCTGATTTTGGTATCTCCATGATTGAAGCTGAAAAGCTGAAAAAAACCCATGGTACTGTCGATGTCAATAGTGTCGATCCCAGCTCGTTCTTTATCTTTAAACCACAAGGAACAGGTGACGAGATTAATATTGGTATCTATAATCTAGCCCGCATTATTGAAGCGCGCTATGTGCAGATATTTACGGAAGTTGCTCGTCAATTGCATGAGGCTGATCTCATCGGCTATATCGACAAAGGTATCGTACTCACAGGTGGCGGTACGGCGATTAAAGGTATGATACCCTTTACCAAAAAATTGCTCAAAATGCCCGTAGTATTAACCAACACTCATCCTGCTATTAGTGCTCATAATCATTTTGATAATGATGAGTCATTTAAGCAGCTAAACAGTCAAGTGAATGATCGTGCTTATCAAACGGCATTTGGTACACTATTATATAGTCAAAGCGAGCAGTTTCGCCGTAGTGAAAAAAGCGAGCCTGAAGCGATTCAAAAAAATCGAGTCACTGGTGTTTTTCAAAGTGCAGGGCAGCGTTTTGCTAGTGTACTCAAAAAGATATTATAATCTGTTAGCAAAACATACTTATATTAAGCAGCATATGAGTATGCAGCTATATAATAGGCAAGAATACGAAAAGTAACACCCTGTACTATACTGGCATATTTTGGCTAGCACAATTATCTAAGCCATTGCCCTGTTTTATTTAAATACAATTATATATAGTAAGTCGATAGCGCGCCATATAAGTGTGTTACCAAGTATCGACCATCACGCTATCTGCAACTGGAGAAACCTTTTTATGTCAAAATACACCATGCCAGATGATAACCAGCCTCAAAATAACGGCCAAGCAAGCTTCACTGTATTCGGTGTTGGTGGTGGTGGCGGTAATGCGGTTGAACATATGGTACAACAAGGGATTAGAGGTGTAACGTTCGTCTGTGCTAATACGGATAAACAAGCGCTTGATCGTTTAACTGCACCGCATAAATTGCAACTTGGCGCAAAAACGAATCGCGGTTTGGGCGCAGGGGCGAACCCAGAAGTTGGGCGTGAAGCAGCAGAGAGCGAAGAAGAAGCCATCCGTGCATTACTCGAACATTCAGACATGGTGTTCATTACTGCTGGTATGGGCGGTGGTACGGGTACGGGTGCAGCGCCTGTGGTTGCTCGTATTGCTAAAGAAATGGAAGTGTTGACAGTTGCCGTCGTCACTACGCCATTTAAGTTTGAAGGTGGCAAACGTATCAAGGCTGCTAAAGCTGGTATTGAGCAATTGACTAATTTCGTTGATTCTATCATTACGATTCCGAATGATAAGTTGATGAGTGTCTACGGCAATATCTCTATGCAAGATGCCTTCAAAAAAGCGGATGATGTGTTATTACATGCGGTTCAAGGTATTGCTGAAACTATCGCTAGTGAAGGTATGATCAATATCGACTTTAACGATATCCGCACTGCTATGACTGCCAAAGGTCATGCGATGATGGGTATTGGCCGTGCTAGCGGCGATGATCGTGCGCGTCAAGCAACTGAGAAAGCCATCAGATCACCCTTACTTGATGACTTGCGTTTAGAAAATGCAAAAGGTCTGTTGGTTAACGTGATTTCTTCTGAATCACTCTCATTAGATGAGATGAGCAAAATCAGTGTTATTGTCGAAGAAATTACAGATATTGACGATGCACATATTTTCTATGGTTCAGTGATTGATGAAAAAATGGGTGATGACTTACATGTCACTGTTATTGCAACGGGTCTGACTTTAGATGAAAACGCTGGACAAGAGCCAGAAGTAGTCGAGGCACCAGTTCCTTCTGTCAATAGCACTCAGCCTGTTGACCCTAACGTGCATACCAGTGCTTTAAACAGCCAGAAGCAATCGCAAGCTCAGATGTATCAAGAAACGGCTAGTGCTACTCGCTCAAGCGCGCCTCAAGAGCAGGCGAAAACCAAAACCAATAGCATTCAAGACTATCTAAAACGTCAACAAAATAAATAATATTTTCAGATTTTTAGATCCAAAACAAGCCAGTACTAAGTTGCTGGCTTTTTTGTGCCTATAGAAAATGTCCATATATTAGCAAACTGATTCAGCTATGAGCGCGCTCTATTTATAAGAGTCGCCTCTCGATGCGAAAATAATCATTAATAAATAGGCGTATAAAACAATTTATGATTGTAACATTTGGCTGTTATTTCCCTGTTTTAACAGAGGCAATGTGATCAATAAGACATGAGAACCATCAAAATTTATTGACGATAAGTGTTATCAATCAAGGAGATAAGGAAATTAGCGAGTTTTAACTATGGCGAACTAGGGGCGGGTAATGATACACTATGGCAATTGTAACAAAATATGTGAGAAGACAGCCATGAACCAAAGAACCATAAAAACTGCGATTGCTGTTACAGGTATTGGTCTCCATAGTGGTCAGCCTGTTGACTTAGAGTTTCATCCGCAACCTATTGATACGGGTATTGTTTTCGAGCGTTCTGATATCGAAGGCAGCCAGCCGATTCCAGCCAGTGCTTTTTTGGTGCAAGACACTATGATGTCGTCAAACCTAGTGTTTGGTGGCACACGTGTGGGGACGGTCGAGCATTTGCTTAGTGCCATTGCAGGACTTGGCGTGGATAACCTTTTAATCCGTGTATCGGCCTCAGAGATACCGATTATGGATGGTAGTGCCGCTCCTTTTGTAGCGTTGCTGCTTGACGCAGGATTCTGCGAGCAAGACGCTTTAAAGAAGTTTATAAAAATCGTCAGACCTGTAAGAGTAAAAGTGGATGATAAATGGGCAGAACTGCGTCCTTATGAAGGGTTTGAGCTGAATTTTGAGATTGATTTTGATCATCCTGCTATCGACAAAGATTTTCAGCATGCACAGTTGCAGTTTTCGACGCAAAACTTCATTGAGCAATTGAGTTCAGCCCGTACTTTTGGGTTTTTACGAGACATAGAAGCCTTACGTCAGAATAATTTGGCGTTAGGAGGCAGTATGGATAATGCTATCGTTATTGATGAGGCAAATATTCTTAACGAAGAAGGCTTGCGTTTTAATGATGAGTTCGTTCGCCATAAAATTTTGGATGCTTTAGGTGATTTATATCTGATTGGCTATCCGATTTTGGGTCGCTTTAATGCTTATAAATCTGGTCACGCGTTAAACAATTTATTGGTACGTGAGATACTATCTGACCATAATAATTTTGAAATTGTAACTTTTGATGACAATGTAACGTGCCCAATTCAGTATTTACCCCTCGAAGGTTTGACTGTTGAAGGATGAATACAGGAATATACACGAAGTATCGAAACATTTACGCAATATTACATAATCCGGCAGTAATTACATTCTAATAATATTCGTTTTTTTGAATGTATTGTTTAGATTATTTTAACAATTCTGCTCTAGAGTAGAGAATATCAAAGCTGTGGATAGTTTTTCAATCATCTGTTGGTGACGTTCATAATGTGAACGGAGCTAGCAGGTGATTTTTTTTGTTTGCGTCATTACAAAATCGCAGCGTTATCAGCTGATTTTTACGATTTTGTTTACACAACTTTACATAGTAACATTAATAATTTCAATGATTTGCCAGACGTAAAAGTGCTTTTTTGAGATTTTCATCAGTGGTGACATGCTCTGCGGCCTGTGATATAGTCCGCTTTGTGTTTTGGCTAAGAGCCTGATTTTCATTGGCTTTACTAGATTTTGACAAAGTTGCTGATACTGCTAATAGTTGTTTAGATGAATGATTATCAGCTGAATTTTTAGCTACGACGACGCGAATTTGCTTGAGTTGTTTAAATGTAATTGACTGCTCTGTTAAGACTTGCAAATAAGCGCTCTGCAAATAGCGAATATGATTGGCAGCAGTCATTGAGCCCACACTGAGTATTAATTGCTCGGAGGTGAGGCCTACGACCCAACAGGTATTAAGAATTTCTTCAGGTAGACAATCTACCAATAGCTCTTTTACCTCATTGGTCGCTTCTATGTATAGCCGCATATTGTCAGCAAGCGTTCGGGGTAGTGCGCTACCAGCAAAAGCTTGATGGTCGATAAGTTGGGCAAGCCGATTTGGCTGTTTTTTTGACATCGTGATGACTCATCTAATAGGTGACAAAATCGATATTCATAATTGACATGCTAAAAGCAATTGATACTGAACGATTTGCGAGACAGTGAACTAAGCGGAATATGGTATTAACAGATAATACCAGCATTAGTCACTACAGAAGAAATAGCGGGCTGTTTTAATAAGGATTTTATCATGTTTTGTAATGATCATCTCCTCTAAACTAATTGATGCTTTGTCACGGATGACGAGCGGTCTTGTATTAACAATAGGTAGTAAATTTATGAAACAAGCTTTATTAATTTTGTCAGTATTGGGAATGGGTATAGCACAGACAAGTGGTGCTGTCGAAACAACCTTTCAACCAAATAATACCTTGAGTCATACCATCACTAACATCTCTGCTTCTGCGAACTACGGTTCTAGCCGCAATATCTATAGCACTAACAGTGGTGCTCATGTATATAGCAATGATGAGATCAGTCAAGCCATTGATAATTTAAGTGCGCATGCCAAGCAAAAAGAATACCAGCTTGCTTCGCTTACCAGTCGTTTGTCTTATGAGCAGCGTCAGCAGCAATCAAGCCGCGCTCCTGATCGCAATTCTGCTCCTGCTATCGCAGCGGCAAGTGCATCGCGAGTAGCACTGTCTAGAAGCTCTGGCTACTGTGCTCGCTATGTACGTAAAGCGCTACAATCAGCAGGTTACGAATTTACGCCTAACCCTTCAGCTTATCAGTATGCCTCTCGCGGCACACTTGCTCAAGCAGGTTTTACCAAGATCAGTAATGATATGCAGCCACAAGTGGGTGACGTCGTTGTCTATAATCGTACGTCAAACCGTCCACATGGTCATATCCAGATCTTTGATGGTAACGATTGGGTATCTGATTTCCGCCAAAACAGCATTAGCCCATACAGTGGCACTTACAGCTATACGACATGGCGTGATTCGCAATATGTCGATGATGCATCAGACCGCGGTATTTACCTCGCGATGGCTGACAAATAGTAGCCAGTTAGATGTAACCTAAGTTAAAAGTTTTCTCCAAATCCAGTAATGCTCTTTATAGCGTTGCTGGTTTTTTTTGCGCTTTGAGTTGTGATGCTTAAGTTAAAAGTAGAGTTAAAGCTCAAATCTCGACCAGTGGCTACGATTGTGAAAGTCAGGCAGGGAGGCGTGGTTTGGGGCAAAATATAAAGCAATCTCACCAAACCATAAAATAACGCAAGGATTTATATGCTCAATCACAGTATTAGCGATGACGTACTGCTGATTCGGTAGTTGGGTCATCGACACCCCAAAGCTGCGCTCATAATGATGAGGTTTATTTGCGACTGATGGATCATTAAATAAAGGATTCTCAACGTACCTTAATGTTGGCTTTACATTGTTTATCCAATTAATAGACGCGCGCGCTTGTCCATCAGCTGCATATAAGGGTGTTGGTGGTAAGGTCGCAGGATTACGATAGCTCTCAAATTGATATAGCGCGTAACGACCGTCTGGATTGGCATTAATCTCGATATAGGGCGTTGCCTTTTGGGCATCCGTTAGATTTTCATCATTTATCAGACGACCAGCGATAAAACACTCAAGGCAAGTCTCTTCCCACAAGTAATCATCGAATTTTACTTGTGCTTGCTGCCACATTGACCAGTTTAGCTGCTTTGCTAGCAGTTGGTTGGGCAGGGTGAGTTGATAGGTTAGCCTTAAGTGGAGTGATGGCTGTTGAATGACCTGAGCACTCACATTTATACAGATGCGTTGCAACTCATCTACTGTTACACCCAGTTGCTGCGCATCATTTACTATGGTTTCGGTGGCCACACAGAGATTGAATGATTGATTCATAAGTTAAGACCCGACAATAAAAATATAGAAGTAACCATAAGAAAAGTTGTACCGACTAAGCGAGCTAATATTACACGCTAAGTAAATCTAAAACGAGCAGACAACATAAAAGCCGCGAGCAAGATGCATCGCGGCTTTTACATTTATCGTCGCCATTTGGCTATGATTTGAGTTGATATGGCATACCATACCATCACTCAAACCAGCTGGTCATCACATATTATTATGCATGACGTGCTAAGTTAGACAATTTTGGGTTGGCGTTTGGATTTTTACGTAGTAACAATGCCATACGACCAATAGAATGAACAAAGACGCGTTAGCCGCTTTGGCAAGTTCAGCACCGATGACATCGCGTTCTTCTTTTGTGCCAGCAGGCAGTTTTACTTTGATGAGCTCATGATCTGATAGAGCGCGATCAATCTCTTCAGTAATGGTTGGGGTAATACCTTTATTGCCAATCATGACGATAGGTTTGAGGTCGTGACCAATGCCTCTTAGGCGTTTGATGGTAGCGTTATCGAGTTGCATAGAATTCCTAGGTGTTGGTAAAAATAAAAGACAGTGCTATTAAGAGCAGTTGACGACCATTATAGATAATCTGTGGTCATCTTGCATGAGATCAGCAGGATTTTGCACGATTTTACGTGGTGAAAATGTTAAACTGAATGTTTGGGCACATTATAAACGCTACTGTCTGATAAATCAGTGTTTTAACCAATAGAATTTCGCCAGTCTAAGACTGCAAATGTATAAAAATCTTGATTGATAGCATATTCGAATGAATTTAACCCATATCGAAAGTGTTTCATAAATCTTTTAGCTACTTCAGTAATATGTATGAATGTTTTGCAAAGCAATAGGAGCAGGTATTTTGGCCACGCGTATCGAAAATAAAAAACTGTCAAAGAGTAGTAGCGCTTGGATGAAAGAGCATATTGACGATCATTATGTGCAAAAAGCGCAAAAAGATGGCTATCGTGCCCGTGCCGCCTATAAGTTATTAGAAATTAATGAAAAGACCAATATTATTAAAAAAGGCATGACGGTTGTAGATTTGGGCAGTGCTCCAGGCAGTTGGTCTCAAGTGGCAGGTCAGCTAGTAGGCGAAAAAGGTATTTTGATTGCCTCTGATATTCTGCCGATGGATACATTGCCTGATGTGACCTTTATTCAAGGCGACTTTCGCGAAGCAGAAGTGTTTGATGCGATCATGGCAGAGGTTGGTGATAGACAGGTCGATGTAGTGCTGTCCGATATGGCACCAAATACGGCAGGAAACAGCGCAATCGATCAGCCACGTATGATGTATTTATGCGAGCTGGCAGTGGACTTCGCGCTTGCAACCTTACCAGAAGGTGGCGCACTTATTATGAAAGTGTTTCAAGGTGAAGGCACACAAGAATTACGCAAGCAGATGCAGCAGGATTTTAGTAAAATCCGTAGTATCAAGCCAGGTGCATCACGACCACGGTCAAAAGAGATGTTTTGGATAGCGATTAAATAATCATAACGTCGTTATGTCACAGCCATTGTAAGCGAGATAATGTGTCACCATAACATAGTCTCATGAGCGTATTGAACCCGCTACAATCGTTAACTGAATAATAGCGAAACCTGCTTGAATTATGCAGGTTAGCACCACATATCATGGTATATTAACTTTGTTTCAAGCATATGTTTTAGGCAAAGTCGTCTGACAATAAGCGCCTGATGTGCTCATCTACGATAGATATATAGGTCATTGATATTTATAACTTGTGGAAACAGTCCCCATGCAGCATTTGAGTTGTGTGAGTCTGACTCATAAATTTTGGCTATGAATATATCTACTAAAAAATGAGCGATACGTTTATAGACGTCACGTGTTTAATAAACACACCAATAAGTAAGGGATGGGAATAACTAGTGAGCGACATGGTAAAAAATACCTTATTGTGGCTGGTGGTAATCGGCGTTTTGGTGCTGGTGTTTAGCGGCTTTGATCAATCATCCGAGCCGGATAGCCTTAACTACTCTGAGTTTGTGACCGCCGTGTCAGAAAACCAAGTAGCCAGCGTTGAAATCGATGGCGAGCAAATCACCGGCGAAAAGAAAAATGGTTCATCTTTTGAGACCATTCGACCAGCTGTGTCAGATGACGAGCTCATGCCATTGCTGCGTGAGAACCAAGTCGAAGTCCAAGGGACTGCCCCAAAACGCCAAAGCGTCTTGATGCAATTACTGATAGCCAGTTTCCCAATTCTATTGATTATTGGTCTGTTTTTATTCTTCATGCGTAACATGCAAGGCGGCGCTGGCGGTAAAGGCGGCGGCCCTATGAGCTTTGGTAAGTCAAAAGCTAAAATGCTGACTGAAGACCAAATCAAGGTGAACTTTGAAGATGTGGCTGGTTGTGAAGAGGCCAAAGAAGAAGTGGTTGAAGTGGTCGAGTTTTTACGCGACCCTGATAAATTTACCAAGCTTGGTGCGACGATTCCACGTGGTATCTTAATGGTAGGTCCTCCAGGTACCGGTAAAACCTTGTTAGCCAGAGCCATTGCTGGTGAAGCTAAAGTGCCGTTCTTCTCAATCTCAGGTTCTGATTTTGTTGAGATGTTTGTCGGTGTCGGTGCCTCACGTGTACGCGATATGTTCGAACAGGCTAAAAAGAGCGCGCCTTGTATCATCTTTATTGATGAAATTGATGCGGTCGGTCGTCATCGTGGCTCTGGTATGGGCGGCGGTAATGATGAGCGTGAGCAGACACTGAACCAATTATTGGTCGAAATGGATGGTTTTGAAGGCAATGAAGGCGTAATCGTCATTGCAGCGACCAACCGTGCGGATGTGCTTGATAAAGCGCTATTGCGTCCAGGTCGTTTTGACCGTCAGGTACAAGTGGGATTACCAGATATTAAAGGCCGTGAGCAAATTCTTAAAGTGCATTTGAGAAAGCTGCCGAATACTATCGGTGTGGATGCCAATGCATTGGCTCGCGGTACACCAGGTTTCAGTGGTGCGCAGCTGGCCAACCTTGTCAACGAAGCGGCATTGTTTGCAGCACGTCGCAACAAGACCAGCGTTGATATGAATGACTTTGAAGATGCAAAAGACAAGCTATATATGGGTCCTGAGCGTAAATCAATGGTCATCCGTGAAGAGGAGCGCCGTGCTACTGCTTATCATGAAGCAGGTCACGCCTTAGTCGCTGAGCTACTACCAGGTACCGATCCTGTGCATAAAGTAACGATCATGCCGCGTGGTTTTGCGCTTGGGGTTACTTGGCAGTTGCCAGAGCATGACCAAACCAGTATGTATAAATCAAAAATGCTGAGCGATATTGCTATCTTGTTCGGCGGTCGTATCGCTGAAGAAGTCTTTATCAATCAAATGTCGACGGGTGCTTCTAATGACTTCGAACGTGCAACCAAGATGGCTCGCGCCATGGTGACGAAGTACGGTATGTCTGACGCACTTGGTATTATGGTTTATGAAGACGAAGACAGCTCGCAAGGCTATTTTGGCTCTAGCAGTCGTACGATTTCAGAAGCCACGCAGCAAAAGGTCGATGAAGAAGTTCGCCGTATGTTAGAGGAGCAATATGATATCGCGCGTGAATTGATTGAAGGCAATCAAGAAAAAATGCATGCGATGGTAGATGCTCTAATGAAGTGGGAAACTATTGACCGTGATCAGTTGCAAGATATCTTAGCAGGTGAAGACCCACGTCCACCTAGAGTTTATCAGCACAACGAAGTCAACTTATCGAAAAATGATATCAAAACAACCAACTCAACACCGCCACCGTTACCAGCGATGTAATTGTTAATTGTTTCATATCCAATAGAAAAAGCCCTTTATCATAAAGGGCTTTTTTGTTATCCATATTTTGTGAAGGGTTTAGTACAGAATAGAGTTTACTGGTATCATAAGCACAACGCATAACAAGCACAGTGCATAACAAGCAGTCTGCAATAATTAGAATGTTTTAATGAGAGATAATTTGGTTATGTCCTTATTTCAGCCCTTACCCAGCTATAAGATATCAAGTCGTGATAAAACACTAGATTTATCGCAGCCCCATATTATGGGTATTCTTAATGTCACACCCGATTCGTTTTCAGACGGTGGACAGTTCAATGCGGTAGATAAAGCAGTTGCTCATTGCCAGCAGATGATAAAAGAAGGTGCGACTATTATCGACATTGGCGGTGAGTCTACTCGTCCAAATGCCAACGTTGTGTCGACGGATGAAGAGATAGAACGTGTCGTGCCAGTTATTCAAGCCATTAGGCTGCAATGTAGTGACAGCACTTGGCTATCCATTGATACCAGTAATCCAGAGGTTATGAAAGCAGCTTTTGACGCTGGTGCTGATATTTGGAATGATGTACGCGCACTCAAACGCGAAGGTGCAGCAGTACTAGCGGCGGAGCTTGATATACCCATCATGCTGATGCACATGCGCGGCGAGCCAACAACGATGAATAATTTGGCACAATATGACGATGTCATTAGTGACGTAAGGGCTGAGCTATTATCGCGTATTGACGAAGTAACAAAAATCGGTGTTAAGCGTGAGAAAATTATTATCGACCCAGGCTTTGGTTTTGCTAAAAATTATGAGCATCATTGCGCACTATTAAGCCAGCTTGGCAGGCTACAATCGCTTGGTTTTCCGATGATGTTTGGCATTTCACGCAAGCGTTTTTTAGCGGAAGTATTGAGCAAGAGTGGCGTCGAAGCCGTTGCAACGACTAAAGCGCAAGAACGTGATGTGGTAGGTACGGCAGCTGGTATCTTTGCCCTACAGCAAGGCGCTGGCATTATACGCACCCATAATGTGGCGATGATGCAGCAAGCAGTCGCCTTATGGTGTCAATTATCTGCGCATAATTATCCTTAATCCCAATTTAAAATAATGAGAGTACTTTTATGACCACCTCGATTCAGCCAGAACCAACCAATGAACAGCGTCGCATTATCTATCAAGCACGCCGCGGATTAAAAGAGTTAGACTTTTATATTGACCTTTATGTTAAAGAAATTTACTTAACGGCAGAGCCTGCTGAACAACAGACGTTTGCAGAAATGCTGACTCATGAAGACCCTGATTTGTTGGATTATTTCACCAATCAAAATCGTCCAGAAAATGAAGAAATATGGGCGCTAGTCAATAAAATTAAGACATGGCGTCATACCAAAGATTTGACTTAAAAACTGATTTAGATATAAAAAATGGTTGTCCAGAGCTGGTTTAGCTAGGCCTAAGTAATATAATGGTCTGCCGTTTTTTTTGGTGATAAAATATGACCTTGGCAAATTCGTTGCGTATTGATACGGCTATTCGGCCTGCCAGCTATTTGCGTTTGCTGCTTTATAGTGGGTTGACCGTCGTCATGGTTGTACTGGCATGGCTTGCTTCTTTACTGTTATGGCAATATGTGCTTATTTTAATCGTTACCGCCGCGGTGATTATTTATTTAACATTATCACGACCCATACTGCTGCACCTGAGCCAAACACCACTTAGTCATCGTATTGATCAATATTGGCAGCTACTGCTCCGTACGGGTCGCGGTGATGAGCTATGGCAGGCACAATTAATCAATGTCTCTGGATATCGATGGGCGATAAGCTTTGAATTCAATGTTATAGAGCCTTATCAGCGCTCTTTATCAGTGACCATCTTTCGAGATCAAGTGAGCCCTGAACAATGGCGAGAGTTGAATGTTTTGGCTAGATTGTATTGAATATTCATAAATGGTGCTTATCAGTCCCATTGCCGAATGTTCAATATGCCTAACATAAACACCGAAAATACGAGTTAAGGTAGTATTTTTTTATAGTGTCCAATGGGGGATTTTTTTCAAGAATTTACGAACGCCTACATGTCATAACAAAATACCTATCTGGATAGCGAAATAGATTTGTTATATTGCAAGAGAATTGTGAATCGCATAAGTAAATCGAGTTGTTACTTAATCTATTAAATTAGCAGCGAAGTTTTTAGCGGTTTATAGATAATAAATAATATGACAAAAAGGAATCGAGAATGAGCTTATTAGGGAATTTGGTTAGTCAGGTGGCCCGTCGTGCGATGGATCCTGAAGATGCGCAGCGTAATCCTGTAAATCAACGCATTGATCCACGTCGTACAGGTGGTCTTGGGGATATATTGGGTAGCGTGCTAGGCGGTGCTAGTCAAACTGGTGGCTATAATCTACGCCAGTATGATCGTCAGCCAGACAATGGTTTTGGCTTAGATGATATCCTCGGTGGGTTAACAGGCGGTGGACTCACTGGTGGTAATCAACGTGGCGGCGTCAATTCTAATGCTGGTGCTGGTGGTTTGGGCGATATTTTAGGCAGCGTATTGGGTGGTCAAGCCATGGGTGGTCAAACGAGAAAATCTGGATTCGGTGGTAAAGGTATGCTAATCGCTGCACTTATGCCAATGGTACTAAGCTGGATCAAACGCAATGGCGGCTTGAGTGGTGCATTATCGAAAATCACAGGTATGGGTTATGAAAACCAAGCACGTTCTTGGATGAGTAACCAACAAGACAATGACAACCTTGATCCAAATGATATCAGTCAGTTATTCGATGAAAATGAGATTCAGCAGGTTGCAGCACATACTGGGGCTAATGACGTAGAAGTCCGTCAAGGTCTTGCTGAATTGCTGCCAGAAGTAATGAATCAGCTGACACCAAGTGGCAATTTGGATAATGAATCTGAAGCCAATGAAGAGATTGATCAAATCATCAATCAATTATCTAGTCGATTAGGTGCGTTAAAATAAACTTATTTTTTAAAGAAAGTTGCAATCGTTAATGCCAAAAAGTTAATACTATAAAAAGAGTACGTTATCCAACGTGCTCTTTTTTATGGCTGTTAGTTTAACCCTACTATTGGTACTCAATTACTGAATATTTACTCTTTGTTCTAAACAGATATGTTAAAAATGGTGAATAATAGAAAAATAATTCTATAAATCTTATAAGATGGTCATATGATTCATTGAGTCTTTTGTCGCAGTGGCTACTTTGATGATCCTTTATATAATATGACTGCGTGATGGTATAAGCATTTATAAGGATAGTTAATCATGCCATTTAAGCCTATTCAAGCAGCGGTTGCCATTTTGGTCGGCTTGATCATTTGGTTTGTGATACCAGTGCCTACTGGCGTTACGCCTGAAGCATGGCACATGCTGGCGTTATTCATCGCCACTATTGTCGCCATCATCGGCAAAGTATTACCCATTGGTGCCATTGCTATCATTGCCGTCACCCTAGTCGCACTGACAGGCGTGACTAGTGATAGCCCAGCACAAGCCATTAGCGATGCACTATCAAGCTACTCAAGTCCGTTGATTTGGCTAATTGGTATTGCAGTCATGATATCGCGTGGCTTGATAAAAACGGGTTTGGGTCGACGTATTGCCTATTATTTTATTTCTATTTTTGGTAAAAAAACCATCGGCGTGGCTTATTCTTTGACTGCGGCTGAATTGATGATAGCACCCATTACGCCCTCTAATACGGCACGTGGCGGCGGTATTATTCATCCTATTATGAAGTCTATCGCGCAAAGCTTTCACTCAACACCTGAGGAAGGCACCCAAAATAAGATTGGTCGATATTTGGCGATGGTGAACTATCATGCCAACCCGATTACCTCTGGAATGTTTATCACGGCTACTGCGCCCAACCCTCTGGTTGTAGATTTGGTGAATAAAGCCACGGGCGGTGATATTCAGCTGTCATGGACCACTTGGGCAGTGGCGATGTTTGTACCTGGCATGCTATGTCTGCTTGTGATGCCGTTAGTCATTTATATAATTTATCCACCTGATGTTAAAATCACGCCCGATGCAAAAGGTTTTGCCAAGGAAAATTTAGCAGAAATGGGAAAAATAAGTAGCCAAGAAAAAATCATGCTCGGAGTATTTGCTCTGATGCTGTTATTGTGGGCGAATATTCCCGCATTGATGTTAGGTGAGCAATATAGCGTTGATGCTACCACCACAGCATTTATTGGTTTGACGACCTTAATATTGACTGGGGTACTGACTTGGGACGATATTTTAAAAGAGAAGTCAGCATGGGATACCATTATTTGGTTTGGCGCCCTTATTATGATGGCCGCTTATCTTAATAAGCTTGGACTGATAAGCTGGTTTTCTGGCAATATCGAATCGATGATTGGCACGACTGGGCTTGGCTGGATAGGCGCTGTGACTATTTTGACCCTAGTGTACTTATATATTCATTACTTCTTTGCTAGTACCACGGCTCATATTACTGCACTATTTGCAGCATTTTATGCGGTGGGTTTAAGCTTGGGCGCACCGCCGATGTTATATGCGCTGATCTTAGCCGCAGCGGGCAACATCATGATGACGCTTACGCATTATGCAACCGGTACTGCGCCAGTCATTTTTAACTCTGGTTATGTGACGTTAAGAGAGTGGTGGAGTATTGGCGCGATTATGAGTGTGGTCAATTTGGTCATCTGGATCGGTGCTGGTTTGATTTGGTGGAAAGTACTCGGCTATTATTAATAGATCGCTCAAGTCATATTGTCTTATGTACAGATGGGTGTTTTTAAAAAAAGGTGAGGGTGGCTTAAAAGCGCTCATCTAATGTGTCTAATGTATAATTGAGCGCGGCAAAACAGATATCGCTCTGAAAGCCTCGATATTGCAAAAACCGTAGCTGCTTTGCTTTGTCTTTTTGTTCAGTGGGTATGTCATCGCCGTACTTCTTAGTGCGCGCTGTGACCGCCAGTTTGAGCCAATCGACACCATCCACCAGATTATCTGCACTATCATCTACAAACTCCCTAAACTCTTCTGACTCTGCATTTGCCATATCGATTAACTCATCGATATTACTGGGCATGGTAATTTTTTTACGATAAAACTCTTGCTTGATACGCCCACGTCCCCGACCTTTACGGATACTTTCACGAATGAGCATGAGCGTCGTGCGATAATCACTTTGGTAGCCTTTTTCCTCAAATTCATCGAGTAGCGCATCAATTTTATCTGGGGCTTGCTCCTTATCAATAAGCTTTTGCTTAAGCTCAGCCTTGCCGTACTCACGGCGCGATAAATAATAAAAAGCTAACCAACGTAAACGACTTTCGGCTTTGATCTCATCTATTTCTGCTTGTCGTTGTTCAGGCGTGCGCAAATAGGCTTTAAGAGCAGCGGGTAGGTTATCCATCTGACTGTCGACTGTGCTATGCACAGAAGTGTTGGTAATCGCAGCATCGGTTGTATACTGTGATTCTTTGTTAAACTCATTATCAGTAGCTGCACTATCGTCTGGTTCACCATGAATATTTTGTTTAACTTCAGCCAGCATCTCTTTGATACTTTGCGCTTCTGGTTGCTGATAAGCAGGCACGTCACTAGGCTCAGGGCTAAAGTTAGCCGCTGGGTGAAAACGCTTTTTACGTTTCTTGGTTTGAGCAGAATTTTTATTGGTAGAAGAGTGAGCCTCAACGGATTCTACTGAAAAGTCAGCATCGTCAGATAATGAATGGTCTTCATGATAGTAAGTTGAATGTTTGCGCGTCTTAGTTGTTTTTTTAGGATTGCCTTGATAGGAATGCTGAGAAAATTTGGAGGATTCAGAGTGTTTGGAAGATTTGGACGGTTTTTTTGATTTGATAGTAGGACTACTCGCTGAATCGGCATCGGATTCAGCGAGTATTTCAGCTAAGGTTTTAATGTTCATAACAATTTAATTTTCATAACAAGTCATGATTATTGATAACGATTAATCATTGCGCCGTTATTGTACAGGTTCAGAAACCAACGCTTCATTGGCTTTACCTTCGGCTTTGGTCTCTTTCTTTGATCCAAGCTTTTCTTCACGGATTTTAGCTTCGATTTCTTGCGCAATCGCAGGGTTTTCTTTTAAGAACAGCACAGAATTGGCTTTACCTTGACCAATTTTTTCGTCGCCATAGCTATACCAAGAGCCTGCTTTGCCAACAGCTCCAATTTCAACACCCAAGTCAATCACTTCGGCTAAGTGGTTGGTACCTTCACCATAAGTAATTTCAAACTCTGCTTGGCGGAAAGGAGGTGCCATTTTGTTTTTGATGACTTTGACACGGGTTTGGTTACCGATGATTTCATCACCATTTTTGACCGCACCGATGCGGCGGATATCCATACGCACTGAGGCGTAGAATTTGAGCGCGTTACCACCAGTCGTGGTCTCAGGGCTACCAAACATCACACCAATTTTCATACGAATTTGATTGGTAAATACCACCATACAGTTAGAGCGTTTGGCGTTACCTGTGATTTTACGTAGGGCTTGGCTCATAAGACGTGCTTGCAAACCCATATGTGAGTCGCCCATCTCGCCTTCAATCTCCGCACGTGGCGTTAGAGCGGCGACTGAGTCAATGACGATCATATCGATAGCACCAGAGCGCACCAACATGTCGGTAATTTCAAGTGCTTGCTCACCATTATCAGGCTGAGAAAGCAATAGCTCGTCAGTGTTTACACCAAGCTTACGCGCATAAACAGGGTCAAGCGCATGCTCAGCATCGATAAAGGCGCAGGTGCCGCCTTGTTTTTGACATTCTGCAATCGCCTGTAGCGTCATGGTCGTTTTACCTGAGCTTTCTGGGCCATAAATCTCTACGATACGGCCTTTTGGTAGACCACCAATGCCAAGTGCAATATCCAGACCCAACGAACCTGTTGATACTACATCGACATCCATAATAGCTGAGTCGTCACCTAAATGCATGATGGTATTCTTACCAAACTGCTTTTCGATTTGACCGAGTGCTGCTTTAAGGGCTTTGGCTTTATTGTCGTCCATACTGGATTCCTTGTCTTCAATCATTGGTTAAAACTATAAATTTGGTATGATAAATAAAATGTTTGTAGCTACGAAGGTTAACGGATCAATAGTGCTGATGGCTATCTAAATAATAGGCAGCGTTCGTTCAATGTCTATCTAAGATGAATGGGGTAGAGTATCGATGATGTAGACAGTAATATTAGATATATCACTCTACTATACAGTAAAATCAAATAACGATAAAAGTAAAATTAAGTTCATAATCAGCGCCAACAGATGTAATTTATAGGTAACATTATGCTCGTTGAGCCTTGACTGTTTTCTAAAGTGCAGTTGATTAGATAAGGTGATTATAACAAAAACCAAGGAGCATATAGAAGGTTAGATGATGCTAAACGACACTAACTGTCGCATTGTATATAAGTGATAACTTGTGTAATCTAGTTGCTGAATATATCCTAATTTTGGATAGGATAATGTCGCCCTTTGTCAATAGCATTAAAAGTTGTCCACAAGAAATAAAGCGTCTAAATTTAGCTTTTGTGAAACATCGGTGAGGATTAATTTAATTTAAAAATATATTGAAAATAAATTACAGTATTATAAAATACGTCATAACTTACTGATTTAAAAGGTTTTTTAAATTGTATAAAAAATGAACGATTTTACCTCATCCTTTGAGCTATCTAGGGAAATTGTTGTCAAGTGCGTACTTATGCACAGGGTTATCCACAGCTTATGGGGAGAACTCATGAATCCCTTATACTATCAATGTTTGAGTAGGTAGGTGACCTGTGAGTGTGGCGCTGCAATATATTTTTTACCCCTATATATAGCGCTATTGATTTAAAAATTCTATGAAAATAGACGATGTTTCACATATTAAAAAAAATTTATTATTTTTAATAAAAATACTTGTAGCTTGTATATTAAGGGTTGTAGCTGAAAAAAATCAAATAATATTGTCATTAGATAATTTGCAAGCACAAAAAAGCGGCTAAATAATTTAGCCGCTATGCAGAAGTCACCGAAGATAAGTGAGCCAAATCTAGTCTTTGATATAGATTAAATCCCAAACGCCATGTCCACTATTTATACCGCGGCGCTCAAATTTGGTCATTGGACGAAAGTCAGGGCGGTCGGTGAAGTGACCTGCGCCTGCTTGAGTGGTTAAACCAGTAAAACCATCTAAAACTTCAACCATCCAAAAGGCATAATGCTCCCAGTCGGTTGCGGTATGGAACCAGCCGCCTTGCTTTAGACTACGAGTCACAATCGCCATGCGTTCAGCACTGACGAAGCGGCGTTTGTGATGGCGCTTTTTTTGCCATGGGTCAGGGAAGTAAAGCTGGATGCGATCAATATGGTTTTCTGGTAGTTGCTTGAGCAATTGGATGGCATCACCGTTGATGATTTTGACATTAGTCAAATTTTGAGTACCTGCCATATAGGCGCATTTACCGATACCTGGCTCGTGCACTTCGACGCCGACGAAATTGCGGCTAGGTTCTGCTGCTGCCATTTCAATAAACGAATCACCCAGTCCAAAACCGATCTCTAAAGTAAGCGGTGCTTCACTACCGTTAGGGCTATCAGCGAATAGCGTTCGTAGATTGTCAATACCATCAAGATTGCCATCACCGAAACTGTTATTGACCAGATACTCAGCAAATTCTGGCGCGGTTAGTGCCAGTTCGGCATTTTTATTCATGTGCGTACGTCGTTTCATAAAAGTATTGACGATACGTAGATGTTTGCTTTCTTCAGGCTTACTCTCATTACTAATACTGGCTTCAATGTCAGTATTAGTATTGCTTTCGGTGTTAGTGCTGAGGACTTTTTGCTCATCAGTAGTATTCGTACTATCGATGTTATCATTAATATCAGGATGTGGACTCATAGGATTGACAAGGCTTAATAAAATGGGTGATGTATGCTTATTATAAGTTAAATCTATACAGCTGTGAACGGACAATAATTTTTTAATATTGTTATCGTTCATTCAGCATAAAAAAGTGAAAGCGCTGATCTTGTTTGACGTATCACATATAGATTGGCATTCGGCTGCCTTGACTTTCTTTTACATTGAATTAACGGTATTTATCTGTCGTTTTACTGTTCTGCACATCAGTTTTGGCGTTATCATACAACATGCGTAATGGATTTAAATTTTTCTTCATCGTTAATAGGGGTCATCACTATGCTATTTATCGAGACGGATTCGCCACCCCCTTTTTACCAAGAACAGCTGACTCCTGCTAAGCGTACACAACTCGATAAATGGTTCATCGGTCATCGTAGCCAGCACTATTATCTGAAACGTTTTGAGCAGTTCGATGCGCAAGGTTATCTATCGCCAAAATGGCATTGGGCAGCATTTTTCGTAACCTTTCCTTGGCTCCTCTATCGTAAACGCTATATGGATGCGATTGTCTATAGCGTGGCAGGCTGGTCGTTTATCCAGCTCAATGTGGCACTGGTATTGGTTGCGTTTGAATTTTTGGCGATGTCTTTTATCCCTGATGCTTACCAAATGGCGACACGCATAGGTATTGCCGCGCTCATTTGGTTATTTTGGTCGTTTATGGTGGCACGTTGGACGGATGCGTATTATTACCGCATGGCGCGACGTGAAATTGCAGATGCTATCGATGATTATCCGCGTGATGAAGCAGCGCAAAAGGCGCATCTGCGCCGAGAAGGTGGGGTCAGTCTATTTGGGCTAGGATTGGGGTTTGGTATTTTTGCCTTTGCTTTAATGGTCATTAAGATACAGTTTTTACCAATTATTGCCAAGCCAAAAGCCAATGAAGTGCTGTTCGATGCGTATGATACAGCCAAAACGGCACAAAATAGTGTAGCACTGATTTATCAACAGACAGGGCAATGTCCGATTCATTTGCCTATTGATACAGGCACTCAGCAGATACGAATTGATATCGATAAAAAGGCCGCTGGCGTAGTAGAGACGGATTGTGCAGTCATTGCGACCATGCAAAATATTCAGTTCCCTATCCGCTACCTAAATCAGCAGACACTGGTTTTTTACCATGTGCCAGACAGTGATACTTGGAGCTGTATGAGTTCACTAAATAAGAAACTGGCACCGGCAAGCTGTATGCCTGATTAGGGCATGTTTAATGATTTAACGATGACACTGACTATTTGTGAATCATCAAACACGCTTTAAAATATATAAATATTTAGGTGTTAGAGTCAGTTGCAACATCGTCCTTTTTATCAACGGGTGTTGCTTTACTTTTTAGCGCGTCATAAAAATCTGTTAAGTCCATTTTTCGGGCTTTATCAATGTCTTCATCAAACAAGCTTTCTAGCTCTGCCATCGCTGATTGTGCGGATTCAATCATGCTGGCTTCATCATCATAGATCGCTTGCTGACGTTCAATCAAGTCATCGTCGTAATCACGGAAAGTTTGCACCGTCTCGCGCGCTTTTTCTGGTGAGATGCCAAGCAGTTGTAGCGACTCACGCGACATATCCAAGGATGATAGGTAAGTCTCACGCCAAATATGACGCACACCGACCTCACGTAACCGATAATAATGCTGACGGTCACGTGCCCGTGCCAAGACAATCAAGTCTGGATAGTTTTTACGCAAGTATTGAGCCGTGGTGATAGAGCGCTCTAAATCATCGATGGCTAAAATAAACACACGGGCTTTTTTGATACCAGCCGCGCGCAATATCTCAGGGTTTTTTGGGTCGCCGTAATAGACTTGGTTACCAAATTTACGAACGAAATCGACACGATTTGCTGAGCGTTCAATGGCGGTAAATTCGATGTTATGCATGCGTAGTACACGACCGATAATCTGACCGACGCGCCCAAAGCCAGCAATAATGACTTGATGTTCATGATCGGGAATGGCATCGTATTCCAGGCTGGGTTTGCTTTTGGCAAATAAAGGCTCACCGATTTTCTCAAGTAACAAAAATGCCAGTGGTGTGAGCGCCATGGAGATAGTAACGATAAGGTTCAAGGTGTTGGCAAGCTCAGGTCGTAAGACATTTTGAGCAGTAGCGACACTGAATAAAACAAAAGCAAATTCACCACCTTGAGCGAGCGTCACACCCAGTCTGATACTGGTTGGCCAGCGATTGCCTGATATCTTTGCAATGGCGGTAATGACACCAAATTTGATAGCCATCAATGCCATTGCACAGCCGATGATAAAGATAGGTTTTGCCAAGATAAGTTTGACATCAGTCAGCATACCGACCGACATAAAAAATAAGCCAAGTAGCAATCCTTTAAACGGCTCAATACTGGCTTCTAACTCATGGCGATACTCAGAATCTGCGAGCAGTACCCCTGTCAAAAAAGCACCTAATGCCATCGATAAACCAATTTGACCCATCAAAATCGATACACCCATCACGATAAATAGCGCAACGGCGGTCAGCAGTTCTGATGCGCCACTAGAGGCTACAAACTTAAAGAAGGGACGAACGACATAACGACTAGCAAAAATCAGTCCAGCAAAAACCGCAAAAACTTTGCCAAAATAAATCAAATCATAACTTTGTTCGCGCACCCCTGATAGGAAAGGAATAACGGCTAGCAAAGGGATAACCGCAATATCTTGGAATAATAAAATCGTGAACGCTTCACGACCGTGGGTGCTAGAAAGCTGCTGTTTTTCCGTCAGTATTTGTAGTACAAAAGCTGTGGACGACAAGGCAAGGCCAAAACCGACGATAAAAGCAGTATCGAGCTGCAAGCCAAAAATTTGATGTAACAGCCCCATTAATAATGTGCCAGTCAGACCAACTTGCAAACCACCGAGGACAAATATCGAACGCCGCAGTGCCCATAATCGTGAGGGTTGCAGCTCAAGCCCGATAATGAATAGCAGCATGACCACGCCAAACTCAGAGAAGTGCAACAAGCTCTCAGCATCGCCTGCGACGTCTCGACCACTTGGCCCCAATATCAATCCTGTAATGAGATAACCTAAGACCGTCGCAATGCCAAAACGTTTACCAAGGGGTACAAAGAGCAGGGCTGCTCCTAAGAAGATTGTAGCTTGTAACATTAAATTTGGTGAGCCGGTGGCGGCAGCGAACATCTGGAATCCTTAGCAGTCATGATAAAATAAGCGTTACAATATGGGCATAGCAAAAATAAAAAATCTTAGCATACGTTATTTTTTACGATAAATCTTCCACACACCATTATCGGCAAGTGGATTGTTATAAGCATCGTTACGGCGCTTACGCGGGGTCTGGCGACTGTCTACGATTTTGAAATCGGGCAGCGCATGGACGATAAGTCCCGTTCGATAAAAACGCACGCGTTCAGGCTCCAGCATCTCGCCCTTGCTATCACGGCAAAATACATAGGCGCGCAAATCAATAAATTCACGATGCGCCACCAAACGCGCCTCATCATCATTATCAAATACTGCACTCATACGCGCAATTTCATCAGCACTATAGTCACCACACTTATCAGTAAGCGCACCGACCGAACCGAAGCTTTTGGATTCTTTTGCACGGGTCTTGGTCAAATGTAGCCTTTGAACATGATAGATAAATTGCGGTATCTCAAGGCTGGCTGGTAGCGGCAGATGATCGGGTGGTAGATTGGCAGCAGGATAAAACGCCATGGCGCGCTCAAGCAGATTATGCCAACGCTGCTGATAGGCTTGGACTTCGGCGATATTGCCTTCATAAATTGGCATATCACGAATTTGACGCAAAATATCAGGCGGAAACTGCTCATCTCGAAAGCTAGCAATGTCTTCTTGCAGCGTCGATAACAATGCTTTGGCATGCTTTTTACCCTCTGCTGAGATAGGGTCATCAATGTAGCTTGGAGCAACAAAAGGAGCTGAGCGTCTCGACATGGCAGAAAATAATCCATTAGTGGTAAATTGGGTGTTTCAGCTTTAAGTATACAGAATTTATATGAAAAATATGGCGGCGAGGCTAAATTTTCCATCATTTTTAACATGCCATTACAATGCTAAAAATTGGCGTGATATCAGCTTATTTAAAATAAAGCCTGTTTATGTCGGTGCATAAGAAGTTATATTCATGCATGATGATTCGTCCACTGATAGTAAGTTGCGCGGATTATTGAAGACTTTTAGCAAAATAATTTTAAGGATTTTCGGGGCAGGACTGACGCGGTTATTTGGATTTTGGTTGCTGCATTTGTCAAATATGGCACCCGCTTATTTGACACCTATCATGACTGACGCATGAGATTTTTGGATTCGAATCATATTCTTATCGTTGGGGTTGGGTATTTGGTCAATAACAACGCTTTGGCTCATTTGGTGCATATGGCGTTATGGTTGCCACCACTTGATAAAACGTCGCTAATCAATCATAGACGACGTTTAAATTGATATTTGAATGAAGAATGATCTTTTCAATGTTTAATGTCTGACTTTCAAAGTCTGATTTTCAATGCCTCATGCTTAATGATTGTGACCAATATGATTATTACCCTCTGTTTGTTGTTCTGAGATGTCGCAGACCAGCGCATCGCTATGTGCCTCAGTTTGCGGATGTGATGCGCTTTCCACCTGAATGGTCGCATGATGGATGCCGAGCTCAAGCAAGCTTTGTTCTAAATTGGCAATCAATATGCTGGATTCATGAATACTCATCTCGCCATCGACAACGACGTGACAAGACAAGGCGTTTAGACCACTGGTAATACTCCAAACATGCAAATCATGAACTTCTTGTACTTGTGGATGGGTAAGCAGTTTTTTTTCTACATCCACCAAGGATATGCCTTCTGGCGTGCCTTCCATCAAAATATGTACGGAATCACGCACAACGCGGTAACCACTAAATAATATCAGTATCGCGACAATCACCGAGGCTGCCCCATCCGCCCAAACCCAGCCGAAGCTCATCATCAAAAGCGCGGCAATAATAGCGGCAACCGAACCCATTAAGTCACTCAATACATGCAGGTAAGCACTTTGCATATTAAGATTGACCGGTGCTTTACTCGCATTTTTTCCTTGAGTGTCTTCATAACTGTCTTTGTGACTACCAGCATGACTGTGACCATGCGCATCTCCACCGCGACTGCCTCGATGCATCAGCCAAGCGACCAGAATATTGACCAACATACCGATAGTAGCAACGATAAGCATGCCTTGGGTAGCAATTTCAGGCGGTGTATTGAAGCGCTTAATCGCCTCATAAAAAATCATTAGCGCAATAATGACTAGTGTCGCACCATTGACTGTTGCGACTAAAATCTCAAAGCGTTTATAACCAAACGTCTTTTGATGAGTGGCTGCTTTTTCTCCAATTTTAAATGCCATTAACGTCGCGCCAAGTGCGATTGCATCACTTAGCATGTGACCTGCATCAGATAATAGCGCCAAACTGCCAGTCAGCCAGCCACCGATGGCTTCAATAAACATATAGCCTGTGATAATGATAAAGCTAAACAGCAAGGTGCGCTGATAGCCCTTGGTATCTCGCGGGGCTGTTGTTTGCTCTAAGTGTTCATCGTGATCGTGAGTGGCTTGATTGTCATGAGTGTAGTTGCTCTCATCATCTTTATGCAGATGGTTAGCCACATTAACAGTATCATTCTGATGAGAATGGTTGCCTTGTTCAGCGTTTGATTTATTTTGACTCATGACAACACTCAGAATGACAGAAGAGGAAATTTGATTGCTTATAAGGCTGGGCTTGCTGTTCGCAAACTAGCCAGATATAAAGAATTTAGCATATTTAATAAACGCTTGCTGTATCTAGGCAGTAAACGATGAATTTCCTATTTTGAATAACGTTCTTTATTGACGGCGAGCTATAGAAGAGTAATTGGGCTTAAAGAGTGATGGTTAGGCGTTGGCGGCTACCAACCAACAGGGTCGATATCCAAAGTGAGTTTAAGGTACTTGGCACTTGGCAAGGTCAATACGGGCTGCCACCATTGGTTTAATACATGGTGTAATTGTTGTCGATTTTTGCCTAAAAGTAGCAGTTGTACGTGGTAACGGCTATTCTTTTTGCTCATTGGTGCATCGATAGGTCCTAGTACGGCGAGATTATGTCCATTTGGTAGAATGGCAATGGCATCTTTAAGGGCTTGGCTCGTGGCAGCAAGGGTTTTACCTTCACAGCGTATCAGGACAGCATGACTATGCGGCGGTAAACCCATCATTTTACGCTCTTGCAATAGCTCGCGAGCAAAAGACAAATAACCATCTTTGACCAGTTTTAATAGTAATTCATTATCTGGTTGCAGCGTTTGAATGAGTACACGACCAGATTTATCACCGCGACCGGCACGTCCTGCTACTTGAATCATTAATTGCGCGGTATGTTCCGGCGAGCGAAAGTCGGCGGATAAAAAACCACGATCGGCGTTTGGCAAGCAGACAAGCGTAACATTGGGGAAATGATGACCTTTGGCGACCATCTGCGTGCCAACCAAGATGGCAGGATTGCCTTGATTGATACGCTGATAGATATTCTCCCAACTGTCTTTACGTCTGGTGGTATCGCGATCGATTTGGATAATGGGGTAAAGCTCTTTGCTGGTTTGCGGATTGGCAAAAATCGCATGCAGGTTTTCGCTGAGCCTTGTCGTGCCCATCCCTTTGGCATCCAAATTTTGACTGCCACAATCAGGGCAAACTTTTGGAATATAAGCTTGCCAGTCGCAGTGGTGGCATTTTAGATAGGAGCTACTATAAGCGTTGTGTTGGGACTGGCTGTTATAATGAACGGTTAGATGCGCGTCGCAGCGTGGACAATCTGCCTGCCAACCGCAAGCTTCGCATAGCAAAACTGGTGCATAGCCGCGACGGTTTAAAAATATTAATACTTGATCGCCCGCTTCTAGCGTTTGCCGTATTGCCCCAATAAGCGCATCGGTCAGCCCAGTATCATAGCGCGCGCCGTCGTCCGTCGTTTGTTGATGAGTACTTTGCAGGCGCGCATCAATCAGCTGCATGGTTGCAAGCTTCGCATTACCGGGACGAGTTTGCAGTTGGCACTCCACCAGCTTACCGTCATCGACCAGTTTTAGATGCTCAAGAGATGGCGTCGCCGTACCCAGTACGACAGGAATATTGGCTTGTAGTCCGCGATAAAGTGCCACGTCAGCGGCATGATAGCGCAAGGTATCTTGCTGCTTATAAGAACCATCATGCGCTTCATCAACGACAATTAAGCCCAAATCTGCAAAAGGATATAGCACCGCTGAGCGCGTGCCAATAATGATTTGAGCGTGACCGGTACGGCAATCTTGCCAACCTTGTAAGCGATGGGTGTTATTCATACCTGAATGCAATAAGACAATGTGAGCGGCAAAGCGACTGGCGAAACGCGCACGCGTTTGCGGTGTCAATCCAATCTCTGGTACCAAAATTAATACCTGCTTGCCAGCTTCCAATACGGCTTGCATTGCTTGCAGATAGACTTCTGTCTTGCCACTACCAGTGATGCCATTTAATAAAAATCCCGTGTAGCGATTGGCTTCATGAGCCGCAATAATGGCGGTAACGGCGAGTTGTTGCTCGTCATTGAGATCAAGGGGCATTTTTGCTAATTTAACAGGCGCAGGTGATTGTTTGGGCTGAATATATCGCTCGATTAAACCTTTGTCTTCAAGCGCCTTTAAAAAACTCCTCTCCATGCCCTCTAGTAATAAAATATCTTCACTCGCGCCGCGCTCGCCATGCAGCTTAAGCATATCAAATTGTTGTTTTTGTTTTTTGGCGTTGGCACGAAAGTCAGTGTCGCTTACCTGTGGCAAAATTCGCCAATGGGTAATCAGTAAATCCAGCGGCTTACCTTGACGAACGAGCGTTGGCAGCATGACTGCTAAAACGTCACCAAGCGGGTAGTGATAATAACGCGCCAGCCAATGTGCCAGCTTTAGCATACTTGTCTCTAAAATAGGCTCAGCATCCAAGCATTTATTGATAGGTTTTAGCTTATTAAGTGGCACGCTGCTATTTGCTTCTGGAATATGAGCGACGACGATACCGATTAAAGTTTGACGACCAAAGGATACTTCGACACGGCAGCCAATATGAGGTAAAGAAGGGCTTGATAAGGCGTTGATATCTGCTGGTACGCTATAGTCAAATACCCGATAAAGGGGCACGGGTAGAGCAACTTGTACCAACATAGAATGCGTTCCTAGTTTTCAGGTAAATGGTTTTTGGATAAACAGTTTTTAGGTAAATGGACTTTAGATAACCAGCTTTTAGATAACTAGATCGTAATATTGGTAAGAATAATAGCAGTAAGCCCAAATAGTGATATTTGGGCTTACTCTGGCCTTACCTTTTAGCAGTGGCTTTTTTGACGTAACGACTTGAGAATTAAGTACGTCTATGTATTAAGCCTTACCATATACATGATGATACGGCTTAAGTTACTCAATATATAAAATTGACTCAATCTCGACCACACCGCCTTTAGGTAACGCCGCTACTTGGACAGCTGCACGAGCAGGATATGGCTCGCTCAAATTGGCAACGAATACTTCGTTTAAAACAGCAAAATCACTCAAATCTGTTAATGACACGTTAAATTTAACCACGTCATTTAAGCTGCCACCAGCCGCTTCACAGATGGCTTTGATGTTTTCGAACACTTGCTCAGCCTGTGCTTTAAAACCTTCTTTTAATTCCATGGTATCAGGGTCAAAACCCAACTGTCCTGAAATATAGACGGTGTGACCAACTTTGACGGCTTGTGAATAAGTACCAACGGCAGCAGGGGCTTTATCAGTTTGAATGGTTTGACGAGTCATATTATATCCTTTTTATCTTTTTCTGGTTTAGTAGGTAAGGGCGCATTATTCATCATTTACATTTTGGTTTTCACCGTGCAAATGATGACACGCTCTATGTTTATTTGTTAAAAATCAAAAAACACAGTTTATCATTATTTCAGGTCTTTCTAAAATTTTCTAAATCCATTATTCAATGTTCTATTGAGTGGGTGTTGGTGGCAATGTATCACGCGCACTACACCATACGCACTACACCTTGTTACCAGCACTACAGCTGATACAGCCTAATGATATTAGGGAAACCTAGCAAGGAGCGTAGCTCGCGAATGCCTTGAGCTAGATGATTGCGACTGCGAACGATGATATGGATGATGGTGTCACTACTGCGCACGTCTACTTTTTCTACCCCGATATTTAATTGGCGTAAATGATAGATTACTTCAGTAATTTGTTCGTCGCTGAGGGCAATAGATAGTTTTAAATAGGCTGGAAAGCGAATCTTTCCGGTATTTTTTATGTCATGTTCGCCAGCGTCACCTTGTTTTACGGCCTTGTCATTACGCCAGCGCAGTTGTATAACCTGATAAGGATTGTCTTTACGAATATCGTCAAGTGAAAAGCACTTGTGTCGATGAACAACCAGACCATGACGGGACAAGTGACCGACGATAGGATCACCATAAATAGGATGACAACAATTGGCAAAATCAAGCTCAACCCCAGACGCATTGACTATCAGCTGCTGTGGTTGGGTCATATCATCGCTGTGTTCTTGTGCTTGTAAATCATTAACTTCATCGCTAAACAAGCGAGTTACCACCAGCTGTGGTAATAACGTACCAGAGCTTATTTGCTCGAATAGTTCGGATTTTTCGGTCAAGCCACGCCATTCAGTGAGGTTTTTCCAATCACTATCGGTTAAGTCATCGAGACTTTTTTGATAGGTTTTTAGCGCCCGATCTAAGGCTTGTTGACCATGGTGTTGCTTATCAGCAGGAGACAAGTCTTTAAACCAACGCAAAATCTCTTCACGCGCTTTATTGGTCACGACAAATCCTAGCCATTCTGCTTTTGGTTCTGAGTGGCTATTGACTTCTATTTCAACCAGCTGCCCATTCTTAACGACTGTGCCAAGTTTGGCTTTTTTGCCATCGATATTGGCGCCAACGGCTACATTGCCGACCATCGGTCCGACAGCGTAAGCAAAGTCTAGTGCGGTTGCGCCTTGTGGTAGCTCATAAGCGCGACCCTTTGGACTATAGCAGATGATTTTACTGGAGTGTAGGTAATCCATCAGCTCATTAATGGTAGAGACTGCCGCTGAAAAGTCTGGGCTATTTTCATCTAAGCTGTCTTCATCGACCAAGTCTTTCATATTGCGTAATGAGGCTTGGATAACCGATTGGCTAACGTCTGAGGCATGCTCTGCACCAATGACACCAAGCCGCGCTGCGCTTTGCATTTGCTTGGTCAAAATCGTCACTTTGACGACATCGTTATCGCGCTCATAGATAAGCGTGAGTGATTGATTGCCACCCGGTAGCGGACGACGAATATTATCAGCGATATGAGAGTCATCAATCTGGTATTTTTTAATTAAGTAATAGGCCAGCTTGTCACAGGCTTCGACATTATCGAGGACAATCTCAAAGGCATAATGACGGAGTAGAGCATTGATTTCACCGCGATTGCGGAAAAACTGACGGTAGATGACCACGCGATTGTCTAAAACTTTAACCAGACCATTCAACCCCAAATTATTGAGGACAATACTCAAGTAGCGATGGATGGCCTCTCTTTGAAAGTTACGCCCAAGCCCGTGCTGTAGTAGCTTGTCAGACAGTTTGTTGTACATGTCAGAATCAAGGTTACGGTAACAGAGCACCTCGATATAATCGGCAATATCATTAAGACCCATTAGCCGCGCAAACGGCACATAAAAATCCAACGTTTCTTGTGCTGTGGTGCGTTGTTTTTCGGGGCGTACTGCATCCAGTGTCGACATATTATGTAAGCGGTCAGCAAGTTTAATAATCAATACACGTGGGTCGGCAAGGGTGGCTGTCAAAATTTTATGAAAGGTGGCTGCTTTGTTTTGCTGTTTATTGTGTGAGGACGACTTTAGCTTAGTCACACCGTCGACCAGTCTCGCCACTATTTTGCCATAGCGCTGCTCAATCTGCTCATCGCTCACCTCGGTGTCTTCGACCGTATCATGCAAAATCGCTGCAATAATCGTATCTCGATCCAAACGAAAACCTGCCAGTATCTCGGCCACCGCAATCGGGTGGGTGATATAAGGCTCTCCTGATTTACGCTTATCTTTGATGTGCGCAATATCACCGAACTCACAGGCATCAATAATATCACGGCGTTCAGCAGCAGTGAGGTAACCTACTGAGCGCAGTAAATTATATTGAGCCTCATCGACTAAATGATGGCTGAGTTTGGGTAAGGTTTGACTCATAAAGTAACGATCCTATTTTCCATTACCTGTTTGCCTGACTGTCTATCGGGTAAATGGTGACTGAATAAATGCTGGAATACTATAAATATAAAAAATCTCGAGAAAAAAGATAAAAATAGGTAGACCATCCTCTAATTAATCGTAAATCGCATTCAATGTCAACTGCTAAGCGAACAGGTGCTATAAAAATTTAGAAATTCTAACTCAATGGTAGGTTTTCAGGTATAAATGGTGACTAAAACAGTCAAAGCAATATCACAGCAATCAGCCATTACAACCAAAAAACCACAGCCTATGCTGTGGTCTCTCGTCAATATGTCATCACTGTGTGGATTTGTCTTATAAGGCAGTGGTTAGCTTTATAGGCTTCATACGACAAATCTTCAATGCTGTATCTTAACAATACAGTGTCTTAAAAACCATGATCGCCTGACAGTGCCAAATCTAATGAACTGGTGGCAAAGTTGTGCTCTGGCTGATTTAGGATATCGCGAGTGATTTTACCAGCAGCGATTTCACGCAATGCCAATACCGTAGGCTTGTCATTATCCACATCAACCAATGGTTCTGCGATACCTTTAGCCAATTGACGTGCACGTTTGCTTGCCACTAAAATCAGTTCAAAGCGATTATCAACATTATCCAAACAATCTTCAATCGTCACTCGTGCCATATGTAGCTACCTCGGTTGTTTTTATTAGTCACGGAGCTTGCCCGCCACTCAATAAAAATAATATCAAAATATAAAGGGGGATAGCGAGACATTATAGCATTTTTTGCCCAGCCGCGTAGTTGCTTTTTGCGTGTCTATTAACGTATCTATTAATAAGCGCTCATCGACTGAGTTGACAGTAGTATTTCGCTCTTGCTTTACTCTTCTACTTTATTGCTAAGTAAATTGCTGATGGTGCGATGATACCGCTGCTGTTGACGCTTAAGCGTCTGCCTGTCTGCCACGATAATGGCTTTTAGCTCAGTCAAAGCGACCTCAAAATTGTCATTAATAATCACAAAATCAAAATGGACATATTGCGCCATCTCAGTCACTGCGCCAGCCAGACGTTGCTCTATTACCTCCATAGTATCTTGCCCACGCGTCGATAGACGCTGACGTAAAGTGGCAATACTTGGCGGTAAAATAAAAATCATAATGGCGTCAGTAAAGATTTTTTTGACTTGTAGTGCGCCCTGCCAATCAATCTCTAAAATAACATCGACGCCTGCTTCTAACTGCGTCCGCACGCTTTGCTCCGAGGTGCCATAGTAATTACCAAAGACCTCAGCATGTTCTAAAAACTTGTTTTCACCGATGGCAGTCACAAATTTTTCGATGTCGGTAAAATGATAATGATGACCATCAATCTCGCCGGGACGTGGCGTGCGCGTGGTGTGTGATACGCTGACGGTTAAGTCATTAGTCGTGGCAAGTAGCTGCTTTACCAGTGAGGTTTTGCCCGTACCTGAGGCGGCAGTAATAATAAATAATGAACCTGTCATACAATGTGTCCTAATGGAGTGTGTGCTAGTCAAATCTGTGCGAGTAAAAGAGCCAAAGCTGTTTTAGTAAACAATTCAAAACTGGTAAAAAGAAAAATCGCCATCATGTATGGCGATAGACATTGTCATCGATGCACTATTATAAACTGCTTTTGTGGCTTTTATTTTAATTAAAGCCGCCTTTGACCAGTCGTTATCATCGAAGCGATGTAAAGATGGCATAGGATGACACAGTATAAATCACGTTTTTGGTGCATTGAGTGCAGTTAACGCTGCCACTATGGATAAATACTTTGAACGTATGAATATGTGTGTGCTTCTAGTTAAAACAGGCTCTAGTACCGTGCTATTTTCAAAGGCAATAAAAGTAAATTATGCTAAAGTAGCGTAATGAATTCATCCCAATTTTTGAATTAAAGCTTTTGACAGTAATGTTGTGTATTTAAGCTTTAATAATAAATTATCTAATGATAGGCCCTCTTATGCAAA